>JAHDWA010000069.1 GCA_023382535.1 Anaerolineae bacterium
AAAAATTAAACGAAAAAGAGGCTGTTGGAACTCATGGAACTTTCCTTAAGTTCCTACAAGTTCCTTGAGTTCCCTCCAGTTTCCCATTCCATCCAGAGACCGGCCAATGTCAGGGCGCAGTGTAGAGTCTATCCAGCGCGAGTTAAAAACCCGCTACAGAAACCTTGATGAACTGCTGGAACGCCAGGCTAAATTTGGTATTAATGCCCCGCTTGATTTGATCAACCAAATCCACGATGAACGCCAGGCGATTGCCGATCTTGAGGAAGCGCTTAAAACTGCCCCGGCTGAGACAGACCCGGCGGTGGAACGGCGCGGGCGCAGCTCTGGCATTCAAACGCTGGATGACCGTGATTGGGACAACCTGCTGCGCCGGATTAAAGACGGCAACTGCACGCCTTTCCTCGGCCCCGGTCTCACCGAGGGGATTTTGCCCTCCGACCGGGAAATTGCCCGGGCCTGGGCCGGAGAACATCGTTATCCGTTGGGAAACCAGGAGCATCTGCCGGGTGTGGCCCAATTCCTGGCCATTACCCGCGACCCGGCCTTTCCTGCCGAAGAGATCGTCCGGCGCTGGCAGAATCTCAAAACCAAGCCCAACTTTCGCGAGGCTGCCGAACCCCACAGCTTTCTGGCCGGCCTGCCCCTGTCTCTCTACATTACCACCAACTATGATGATTTCATGGTCCAGGCACTCAATTACCGGCTGCGTAAGGCGACGCGGGAGATCTGCCGCTGGAATAACTATGTACGCGACTATCCTTCCGTGTTTGATTCCGGCTCGACGGTAGAGATCAGCCCGGCCAGCCCGGTAGTTTACCATCTCTTCGGCCATGTCCAGACCCCCGAATCAATGGTTTTAACCGAAGACGAGTATCTTGATTTTTTGGTCAACATTTCCAGGGACCAGACGATCATCCCCCGGCGCATCCAAAAAGCTCTGGTCAATACCTCGCTTCTCTTTATCGGCTATGAGCTAACCGATTGGCGCTTCCGTATCCTTTTCCGGGGACTAATTGCTTCGCTGGAACGCAGTTTACGCCGCACCCGCGTGGCGATCCAGCTTGGCCCGCAGCCGCCGGAAAATTCTGAGATCACTATAGACCACATCCGCTGGTATTTTGAGGATTACCTGGCCAAGGACGATGTGCGCATCTATTGGGGTAGCTCTTTCGATTTTATCAAGGAACTGAACGAGCGCTGGACGGAGTTCAATGAACGAAATCCCTGAAAATTTGCTCCAGAATTCCATTGAGCCGCCGGCAAGAGACGCCCAGACTGCCGCAGAGCCCAAGAATCCCTATGTTGGCCCCCGCCCCTTCGAGATGCATGAACGGCAGCTTTTCTTTGGACGTGATTGGGAGGCTGAAGAATTGGTGGCCCTGGTGGTGGCCCATCCGGCGGTGCTGTTTTACGCCCAATCAGGCGCGGGTAAAAGTTCGCTGCTTAACGCCAGGATTGTGCCCAAGCTGGAAGCCGAAGAGGGCTGCGAGGTGCTGCCGGTCGCTCGTGTGCGGGGTGACATTCCCGCCGGCATTCAAGCCGAGCAAATCGAGAATCTGTACGCCTTTAATGCCCTGCTGAACTGGACCGAGGAAACAGCCGTCACCCCGGCAGAATTGATCAATCTCTCCCTGGCCGAATTCCTCAACCTTTTGCCCCACCGCAGTGACAAGGAAGGGTATCCGGCCCTGCGGATTATCATTTTTGACCAGTTTGAAGAGTTATTTACCTTCTACCCTCAGCGCTGGCCGGAACGCGAAAAGTTTTTCGCCCAGATCAATGAGGCGCTGGCCGGCGACTCGTTATTACGGGTATTGTTTGTCATCCGTGAGGATTACCTGGCCCAGCTTGATCCTTACCTGCCGCTGCTGCCCGAACACCTTCGCTACCGCTTCCGGCTGGAAAGGCTGCGGCGAGAGGCGGCCCTGGCCGCCGTCGTTGGGCCGCTGCAAGGTACGGGCCGCTCCTTTGCCCCCGGCGCGGCCGAAGCGCTGGTAGACGAACTACTCAAAATTCGGGTGGAAGACCGGGCAGGTCAGACCATCGAAGCGCCGGGCGAGTTTGTCGAACCGGTCCAGTTGCAGGTGGTCTGTCAAAGTCTCTGGGCTGATTTGCCGGCGGAAGTGACTGAAATTACCCAGGTCCAGTTGCTGGCGTTTGGCAATGTAGACCAGGCTTTGACCCGCTTTTACGAGCGAGTCCTCAACAACGCTATCCAACAGGCCAGGACCACGCGAAGATCAAGGCGGCAGCAGGTTCTGGCCGAACCAGAAGCAGAAACGGGAATTCCCTATCAGGGGGTCATTCGTTCCTGGCTGGATGTTCTGGGCGAAAAGCTGGTTTGGGAAGGTCCCTTTCACGATCCTCTCTTGCTGGAGTGGCGGCTGCGCAACTGGTTTGAACGGGAGCTGATCACGCCGGCCGGGACGCGCGGCCTGGTCTATCGCGGCCGAAAAGCAACGGGGGGGGTGCCTAATGCTGCCGTTGATACCCTGGAGAGCAATCACCTGATTCGGGCCGAACAGCGGGCCGGGGCGCGCTGGTACGAGCTGACCCACGACCGTTTCATCCAGCCGATCCAGACCTCGAATGTCAACTGGCGGGCGGCCAAGTTAAAACGAATCGTTCTGACCGGGGGGGGAGTCATGGCGATTATATTGGCCGCTTTGGCAATTGCCGCAATTTTCAATGCGCAATTTGCTGCCCGCACCGGAGCTATGGCCGAAGTGATTGCAGCGGCTGCCGCTCAAGTCGAGGCTACGGCTACCGCTGCCTTGGCCCAGGCCACCCAGGTGGCTGAGTCGGCCGTGGTCCAGGCGGCCGAAGTCCAGGCGACCAGCACTGCCGTGGCCCAGACGATTCGCAAGGACCGGGTCCGTCCGCTGCGACCGGGGCTGAGCATTGGCCTGGCCGAGACGGAAGGCGCGGGGACACTGGGCTATTTTGTGGTGGACCGGGCCGGGCAAATCTATCTAGTCAGCACGGTCAACAGCCTGGGCGATTCAAGTACCCGCACCCAGGTGCTCCAACCCGCGCCTTTCGACGGGGGTCAAGCGCCGGACGATGTGGTCGCCAGCTCGGTCAGGACGCTGACCCAAACGGCGAGTATGCCGGCGTCTCATATGATCGCCTTAGCCCCGCTCACGCCCAGCCTTCAGGTGCAAACTGTGATCCCAGAGATTGGCCCCATTCGAGGTGTGCGTGACCCGGAACTCGGTATGCGGGTGCGCAAACTGGGGCGAACCACGGGCCTGACCGAAGGCGAGATCAGAGCGGTTGACCAGCGGCTCAGTGTTACGATCCTGAACGGGTCGGTGCAAATTTATGGGGCCGTGCGGACTTCCCCCATCTCCTCCGGGGGTGACGGGGGGGCGTTGGTGGTTGATGCTGAAGGATATGCCGTTGGCGTGCTCGTGGCCGGCTCGGAGCGGGAAACGATTTTGGCCCCCATCGGCGAGGTGTTGAACGGCTTCGACGTTGAATTGCTGACACCCCCCTTTGCCGAGTCGGCTTATCTCTACGGCTTGAATGACCGGGGCGGCGAGGCGTTGCTGCAAGGTGAAGAAGGGCAGGCCAAAGGCTGGTTGCTGATTTCCGAGGCCATTGGTGATGACCCGGCTGATACCAGCGGCAGCGATTACACGGATCTGGCCTACCAGGGCTTCGGGGTCATTGTCCAGCTCCACTACGCCTATGGCTCGGCGGGAACTCTGCCGCTTCCCCGGCAGTATGCCAGCTTTGCCCGGCGCGCCGCTAATTTTGTAGCCAATTCCTCGGGCGCTAACATCTGGATTGTCGGCGCTGAAATGAATTCGGAGCGCTACTGGCCGCGCCGGCTGGCCAGCGGCCTGGGTGAAGGAATCACGCCTCGCCAGTATGCCGACTGTTACCAGCGGGTACGGCAGGCCATCCACGCCTTGCCGGGCCACGAGAACGATCAGGTGCTGGTCGGGCCGATTGCTCCCTGGAACGGTCAGTTATCCTACGAAGCAGACCCCCTCGGCCGGTACCCGGCTAATCAAGTAGGCGACGCTCCAAATGAATACCCCTTTTACGACTTTTACGGTGATTACGTGGTCTATCTGCGTGACATTTTGCTGGCTATCGGTCCAGGTAATGTGGACGGCATGGCCATCCACGCCTATACCCACGGTTATGACCCCAATTTAGTTTTTAGCGACGCTAAAATGGATCCTCCCTTTGCCAACTATCACTACCATTTTCGCACTTATCAGGACCAGATGAACATCATTCCGCCCGAATTTCGCACCCTGCCGGTCTACCTGACCGAAACAAACGGCGGCCGGGAGCCGGATGGCACAGCCTGGCCTAACGTTAACAGCGGCTGGGTCAAGAATGTCTACCAAGAGATTGACGGCTGGAACAAAGCCGGCAACCAGCCGATTCGGGCGGTGCTGCTCTATCGCTGGGCCGATATGGACGGTTGGGGGATCGAAGGCAAGCCCAACGTCCAAGAGGATTTTCGCGAGGCGGTGGCCCAGGATTACCGCTGGACGACTTCTGCCCGGTAACGGGATGGCTTCGCTTTTTTGATAGCGTTGCTGACCCATGTTTGACCTCTGCTAACCCCAGATAGCGATCCGCTTTTAAACTTTCCCAACTATTTACTAACTATTTCTCACGTTCTGTTCACGAAACGTTTACACAAACCAAATACTTGGCCTCACATTTTGTGATATGCTGGTTAAAGTTGGTGAATTTTTTCACTGATAAAACAGGCTGGCAATTTAGGGGGACGCGTTTGCTACAATCTTCACCACCGTTATCGAATAGAAAGGATAAGCAAATGAAGAATAAGTTATTCATGCCCCTACTTTTCTTGAGTTTTATTTTAGGGCTGCTGTTCATGGTAACGGCGGCTGCGGCCGATAGCATGATCCTTGTTTTTGAAGCATATACCAACGGATCGGTCAATGGACAAGATGGCTGGAGCAGCCTGGGCAGCGCCGGGTCGGGCTGCGCGGTTTATGACCATGCCGTTACCGCCAATACTTATGGCTATAGTTCGTTTGGTACGAAGAGTCTGCGGCTTTCCAATGCCGTTACAAGCGGCTGTTTTAGTGATCACACCTTTACGAAATCACTGGTGAATGAGGCGGGGGAGACTACAGCCAGTAATGATGGCCTTTCGGGTGGCACACGACAGCCCTATTTTGAAGCCCAGTGGGATTTTGCCTCCACTGTGCCCAACGCAGAGCAGCCGGGTCTCTCAGTGGTGGCCAGTCCGGATCGGGGGGATGGCGCGCGCATGAGTTGGATCCAAATGGCAGATACTCCTGGAGGGCTGGAGATCAATTTCTATGACTACCAAGAGTCGGCTACACCCGAAGTATGTGGAAACGACTTTATTTTGAACCAAGTTGCCACTGGCCTCGATCGCACGGTTCCCCACACGATCAAACTGCAAATGTATCTGGTGGACGGCCCGGCTAACGATGTGGTTAAGGTTTTTGTGGACGGGGCGCTGATGCATACTGGCACCAGTTGGGAGGATTACTTCCGTAACTGCGAGAGTAACCCTACTCACACCGTCGACTCGATCCTATTCCGTACGGGCGGCGCGGCTGCTCCAGCCACTGCCGGTAACGGTTTTCTCATTGACAATCTTAACCTCGTCTCCGGTCAGGTGACTCAATGCACGACCGATTGCTACGTGGATGCCGCTAATGGCAATGACGCTTTTGGTGGAACGAGTTTTGCTGACGCGAAAAAGACCATTCAAACCGCAATTAATCAGGTCAGTGGAGGCGGCACAGTCCACATGGCGGCAGGCACGTATGCCCCCACTGCTACTATCGGTGTGAATAAGGCAGTCAGCCTGATTGGAGCCGGAGAAACCACTCTTATTAATGCGGGTGGTATGCCTGCTTCATCATACGGCATTCTCGTCACTGCTGGCAATGTTAGCCTGCAAAACTTCACCTTACAGAACGCCAGGAGTTATGGGATAAAAATTCAAGGCAACATCTCCGATGTGACGATTCAAGATGTCACGGTGCAAAACTCGGCGCGAAGCAATATTGATTTTAACGGTGTTGATAATATCACCGTCACTGATGTGGTTCTCACCGGTGCTGTGTCTGGGGTAGGATTGGCCATCACCGATGGGCTTGGGGCCAACCTGAGTAACATTACCACCAGTGGTAATGCCTGGGCAGGTATGGCAATTTACACCAGCACTTATTACCCACCGGCAGGTTCCAGCAATATCACCCTATCTGGGACCAACTCTTTTGGTGAGCTTGTGCCATTTTATACCGAGCCTGCCAATCCCAGCGACCCTATTACTAACATCAACGTTAGCAATGATTTTCATTGGACGGTCAGAAGAACCGCCACCCCAACCACTATCGCTTATTTTCAAACGCTGACGGCAGCCAAAAACGCTGTAGAAGCGCTTCCCGCCACTATTTCAACTTCGGCCATCTATGACCTGGACAATGACCGCTTTTTTGTGCCTTGCAAGGCCAGCGCCCCTGCTTATACGATCCAGGCAGCGATTGAGGTGGCCTCAGCCGGCGATACGGTGCTGGTGGAAGCGGGGACATACAACGAGAATATAAACGTCAACAAGCGTGTGGCAATTATGGGTGCAGGTAGTGGTAATGACCCGGCCGCCAATACTATTCTCCGCAAGTCGAGCAATAGCGCGGTGGTTACTCTCGCCGCCTCTGGCATGTCGAGCACGGCGCCGGTGCTGTTTAAGAATTTGCGAGTTGAGCCGGTTAACGTGTACGGTTTTAATGTTGGCAGCGGCAATATCCAATATGTTGAATTGGATAACGTCCAGGTGGTTGGCACCAACGAAACCAATGATTCGGAAGCGGAGGTTGGCTTGAAAGTAGCGACCGATGCCAGCCTGTCTTATTTGAGAGTAGTTGCCTCGGCTTTTGATCACCTGACGTACGGCTGGTACTTTGCCAAGCACGGTGATTGGGGACCGGGTGGCAGCAACGTCACGAACGTTTATGCTGCTAACACCAGTTTCAGCCACAATGACGTCAAAGGGATTTATGTCGAGAAACTGTCCAATGCCACCTTCGACGGTTGCACCGTCCACAATAATGGGCTTAATACAGGTTTCTTCAATGCCCAATGGAATGCCGGCTTCGATATCAATTTAAAAGGTCAGGAAACGTACCAGAACCTTATCTTTAACAACATGGTTGTCACCAACAATGGCCTTGGTGTTGCCAACGGCGCGGGATTTTTGATTAAAGCCCGTGATGATGGGGCGACATACGGCGCTCACCCAGCCACTTTGGATAACGTGCAGATTAACAACAGCATTTTCAGCGGCAACACACGCGCCATTCGCTTTGGTGAACCGGACAAAAACAATGCCGGACCCACTCATGTTGTTCTCGCCTCCTCAGCTATCACGGCCAATACTTACGGTTTAATCAATACGGCGCAGGCGACGGTTACAGCTACTCTTAACTGGTGGGGCAGCCAGACCGGCCCGACTCACAGCAGCAATCCCGGCGGCATGGGCAACAGCGTCAGCGAGAATATTACCTTTACTCCCTGGCTGTGTGACGGTACGGACACTTCGCCAAACATCGGCTTCCAGCCGGATCTCATTCTGAGCAGCGGCGGGCGCTGCACCGGCTCGATCGCCATCTTCAAACAATCCGAACCGGCTGGCGCGACCGGCTTTACCTTCAGTGGCGACTTGGGCAGCTTTAATCTGAATGACGATGGCAGCAAAATGGTGAGCAACCTGACGCCAGGCAATTATACCATTACTGAAGTTGTCTCTCCTGGTTGGGATTTAACGAATGTTAGCTGTACGGGCGGCAGTCACAGCGCTTTGCCCACCGGCATTACGATTCAACTGGTCCCGGGCAACGACGTTAGCTGTACCTTTTTCAATCAACAGCATGCCGAACTGCAGCAATACGATAGCTATCTGCCCCTTATCTTTAAGTAATCTCGTCCACCTGGACAGTTTAGAGGGCAACTCTTCAATTGTTTTGCTCATCAATAAGGACGCAGAAACCCGGTTTTTAAGCTTTTGCCAAAAACCGGGTTTCTCATTTAAGAAATAATCTCGTTCACCGGGGCTGTTTGGGCTGTCTCACCCGTCTCAACCGGTTAATTTTGCGCTGCAATTCTGCTTTGAGATCGTCAAAGTAGTCGTCCCAATCCTCAATATGGAGCAGTTTTTGATAAGTGTTCGACTGCTTAAGCGTTTCGATCTCCCGGCGCGTTGCCTGAACCCTTTTTTCCAGGTAGGTTATCTCAGCCCGGAGTTTGTCCTTGTCATGCTTCCGGCTTGGTTGGAGGGCCAGGCGCTCGCCTCGTTCCAGCAGATGCAAGATTTCTTCAACCCGCTCCAGGTTGTGCTCTTCGTAGGCCGTTTTTAACTCGATAAAAATGACATTGGCTTCGGCTTTGAACTCGGCGGGGACCAGATCGGGGTGGCACAGCTTGCTGGCCCGGCGAAATATCTCTTTGAGCGCGTGCCGTTCCGCCGGAGAAAGTCTTGAATGGGGAATGTCGGCCTGCTCATTTGGCTCTGTCTCGTCCTCGGGGGATGACGGTTCCGGTTCTGACGGCTCAGAAGCAGGTGGAGCGGGCTGGCGGTTTCGGCGTAGTTGCAGCAGTTCCACCACCAGGGAGCGCAACTCCTGGTGGTGGCGGGTGTGGAGCGCTTCGATTTGCTGCTCAATATCACTCTTTTGCTGCTGCAGCGCCGCCAGTTCCTCAACTAAAGTGTGGATGTGGTGTTGCAGGCGAGCCAGGTCGGGATCTTCGTAAACCTGCAGAGTGTTCCCCTGAGGCGGGTAAGTTCCCCCAAAATGCATGGTTTAGCTAATCCTACTGGTAATTAGTCATGATCGGGCTAATTCGTCAATCATCCCTTCGATGACCTTAAAGCCGCTGCGCCAAAAGTCCGGATCGGCCATGTCAATTCCGGCTTCGCTTAAGATGTGCTGCGGGCTGGCCGCACCACCGTAGGCTAGAATTTTGAGCAGCTTGGGAACAAAACTCTGGCCCTGCTCCTTGTACTGCTGGTACAACGATAAAGCCAGCAACTGGCCAAAACTGTAAGCGTAGCAGTAGAAGGGGGTGTGATAGATGTGCGGAATGCAAATCCACTCCTGCATAAAATCCTCACTCACCTCGACGGCATCTCCAAACTGCTGCTTGAGCTGGCCCAGGTAATGCTGGTTTAACTCGTCCATTGTTTTACCTTCAGCCACCAAGCGGTGCGCATCCCGCTCAAAGAGAACAAAGTAAGCCTGGCGCAGCACCGTGGCGTAGGTATCATCAACGGCATCGGCCAGCAGGTCACGGCGGATATTGGAATCACTTTCTTCGGCCAGCAGGCGGTCGGTTAGCAGCATCTCCGAGAAAACCGACGCCGTTTCAGCCAGCGGCAAAGCCGAATGGAAGGTCAGTACGGAATGATGAGCCGCGAACAGGGCATGAATGGCGTGCCCCAGTTCATGGGCCAGGGTCGCTACCTGGCGCGGTTCGCCGGTATAGTTGATCAGCACCCAGGGAGTCAGGGTGGGCAGAATACCGGCGCAGAAAGCTCCCCCGCGCTTGCCGGGGCGAATTTCGGCGTCAATGTGGCCGTCGTCAAAAATGCGGCGAGCCTCGCGGGCTGCCTCCGGGGCAAACTGGTCGAAGCTGTCAAGGACCATCTCGACGGCATCGCTATAATCAATCTTTTTGGTCGCTTCGTTGTTGAGCGGTGCATAGAGGTCATAACGGCGCAGCTTGGGCAGGCCCAGCCAGCCCGCCTTTAGTTGGAAATACCGCTGGAAAATGGGCGCCTGTTCAGCGCAGACATCCAGCAGCGTATCAACAACGGCATCAGGAATATCGTTGGCCAGGTTACGCACGGCAATCGGCGACGCAAAGCGCCGCAGGTTCAGGTTCTCGGTGGCCCAATCCCGCACCCGGTGCGTGTAAATCTGGGCCAGGACTGTCGCCTCCCGGCCATACACCCGAAACTGTTCCTGATAGGCCGCCGCTCGTATCTCTGGATCAGGATTGCGCACGTAGGTCATCAGTTCGTCGCGGGTGAGTTCTTTTTTCTCGCCGTCAACTTCTAACTCAAACACAAATTTGCTGGTAATCATATCGTACAGGGTGACTAGGGCGCTGATGCCATTGATGTCCTTGAGGTTGATGATTTTTTCTTCAGACTCGGCCAGGATGTGATCTTTGAAAAGGCGATCCTGTTCCAGGTTGTAGCGGGCATCGCCAGCGTAGGCCAACAAGCGTTCGGCTGCTTCGTTATCAAGACCCTTCCACCAGAGGCTGAAGAAGAGGGTGCGATTTTGAGCCTCGGTTAACAGTTGCTCCATGCGGCCCATGAAGGCCAGGGCAGCCTGGTTCTGGGTATTTTCTGCGAACCAGAGCGGACCATAACTGCCCAGGCGATGTGCAACCTCAGCAAACGTTTCGACTGCTTTGAGGGCCTGGGCAAATTCCTCGCCGCTCATTTCGGGGGAAAGCTGAGGCCGGAAAGCTTCAATTGCGGCCGTTGCTGCTTCTAAATCGGCGATTAACTGCTCAACAGCCGGACCTTCTGCTGACGGAAGAAGCTTAGCCAGATTCCAACGTGTTTGGGGATACCGTCCATTTTGTTGACTCACTGTGAATTTAACTCCTCTAAATAAGTTTTGCGTATAGTTAGAAGTTCTAGAATTACTTAACTCCAAATAGGGTAGGGGGGCAACGCCTACAGAATGAATTTTTTGATAGCCACCGCAACGCCATCCTCTTCAACGGCCGGAGCAACCCAATCAGCCATTTGTTTCAAACTTGCGGGAGCGTGGCCCATGGCAATTTTGGTGCCAGCCACCTCAAAGACGGCAGCATCATTAAAGGAGTCGCCAATGGCCATGACCTGGCTGGCAGCCAGGCCCAGATAATCCATGATCTCCCGCAGAGCGCTGCCTTTGGAGACGTAGCGAGAAATCGCGTTGCCAAAATGAATATCGTTGCTGGGGTCTAAACTCCAGGACATTTTACACAACGTACTCATCTCCTGGGTAATCAGGTCAGCTCGCTGTTTTTGTTCCGCATCAACCGCCAGGAGCTGCCCCTTAACCATTTTTACCCGGTTGACTAAACTCATGAGATCGGTCACCAGCGGGTTAATTTGCAGCTTTTCACGCTGGTGTTGAGCTAATAAGCCATCGTTTTCGATGAAATAAAAATCATGGGCATAAATCTCTAAAAACAGATTATGCTCACGTGAAAGCTCGATCAATCGCTGGGCGGCGCGGGGAGGTAAAGCCTGCAAAAAAATAATTTCGTTGCTGGGCCATTCCACCACAGCAGCGCCATCAAATAAAATGTGTAAACCATCAAGATTGAGATGTTTCAAGAGGTGATAGCAAGCCTCCGTCGCCCGACCCGTACCCAGCACAACACTCACCCCACTGGCTTTGGCCGCGGCAATTGCTTCGGTAACACCGGGGCTGGGATAGGCCCCATTGCCAATCAGTGTTCCATCTACGTCAAGAACAAGCAGCTTGTAGTCCGCCAACTTTTTTGTCCCTAAGAGTGATTTTCAGTGTCCGTACCGTCTTATTTTTTACGCCCATTCGTTTCAACCACTTCAAATCGAATGACAATTATAGCCGAAACTCTGTATTCTTACACATGAGGGGCAGAGATAATAAAGAGGCCCAGCCGATAAACAATTGACAGACCTCATTGCGGCGTGTATCATAGGAACCGGTCAAAGAGTCTCACTACGGTCCTGGTTTCTCCATTCGGGCAAACGGGGTGAGAATTTTGATGAGGTGATACAGTCCATGGAAGACAGACGAAGCCAGCGCCGACAGGGTGGGGGACGGCACGAACGCCATGAGCGCAAACAGCCAAGGGTAGCGCCGCCCGGCCTGGAAGGCGGCTGGTACCGGCCGCTTAGAGACGAAGATATTAAATGTATCCACGAGGCCTCGCTGGCCGTGCTGGAACGGACCGGCATCGAGGTGATGCCTTCGGAGTGCCGCGAGATTTTCCGTCAGGCCGGCGCCAGGGTGGACGACGCGCACAATCGTGTCTTCATCCCCCGCAGATTGGTGGAAGAGGCTCTGGCCAAAGCCCCGTCTGAGGTCAGCTTGTGCGGGCGCGACCCCACACACGACCTGCGGCTGGGAGGCCGGCGGGTCTATATGGGCACCGGCGGGGCTGCCGTTAAGGTGCTCGATTTGGAGACGCAGCGAGTCCGCGAGTCAACCCTGGCCGATGTGGCCCGGATTGGCCGCCTGGTGGATGCGCTGGACAACATCCACTTTTACCTGCGGGCCTGTGTCGCCCGTGACATTCCCATTGATCTGCTCGACATCAACACCTACTATGCCGCCGCGACCCATACGACCAAACACGTCACGGTGAACTGCTTTAGTGTGCCTTCAGTTCGCGACGTAGTGGAGATGGCCGCCTTGATTGCCGGGGGGCGGGAGGCCCTGCGCGAGCGCCCGATTGTTTCCTTAACCGTCTGCTGGACGGTCAGCCCGCTGCGCTACGCTCCCGAAACCGTGGAGGTGCTGACCGAAGCTGTCCGTCAGGAGATTCCGGTCTTCCTTTCCTCGGCTCCCCAGGCCGGGGCGACCAGCCCGGCGGCGCTGGCCGGGACGCTGGTCCAAATCAATGCCGAGGAACTATCGGGGGTCGTCTACACTCAGTTAGTGAAACCCGGCGCCCGCATCGTGCTGGGATATGTCCCTTCGGTGGCCGATTTGCGAACCGGCAGCTTTAGCGGCGGCGGAACGGAGTTTGCGATGATGCATGCGGCGGCGGCGCAATTAGGCCAGTTTTACAACCTGCCTGTGTACAATTCGGCGGGCCTGGCCGACTCCAAGATTCCCGATATTCAGGCCGGCTATGAAAAAGGCATTACCAGTTTGGCGGCGGCGCTGGCCGGCTCCAATTACATCCATCATTCCGCCGGGCTGTTAGAGTCAATGCTAACGGTGGCCTACGAGCAGTATGTCATTGACGATGATATCAACGGCTCGATCATGCGAGCGGTGCGGGGGATTGAGGTCACAGACGAAACCCTGTCGGTGGATCTAATTGACCAGGTTTGCCGGGGTGAGGGCCATTTTCTGGGCACGCCGCAGAGCTTGGCCCTCATGAATACAGAATACTATTACCCTCATACCGGCGACCGGAAGCGGCGCGAGGATTGGGAAGCCGACGGGGCCCTGGATATGCGGGAGCGTGCTCGCCGTAAGGCCAGGCAGATTTTACAGACCCACAAACCGCAGCCCATCCCATCGGAAGCGGAAGCAGCTATCCGGCAGCGATTTCAGATTCTGCTGCCAGCGGCACTGAGCGGAAGGTAGCCCGGGTTGGTGCCAGCCAATCCGTTCGTATAGTAGAGATAACGCCCTTTCCCTCTTTAATTCGTTATCCCCTCTTTTTGACCATACCCACCGGCCACCAGCACCAGGTCGAGGATATTCACCCGGCCATCGGCGTTGAGGTCGGCGGCGGGGTCATTACTGCCATAATGGGCAGCGATGAAGGTCAGATCAAGGATATTCACCTGGCCATCGCCGGTAACGTCACGGTTAGTTTGATCGGCAGCAGGGAAGATCTCCAGGTTGATCTGATCGGTATCCTCGGTGACACTGGCCGGAGCGGCGCCGCTACAGATAGCGGTATGGTCGCCCAATACGGTCACTGTGCCCAGTCCGGTTCCGCTGGCAATATAAATCCGGTTGGTCAGCCGGTCAACGGCAATGCCCTCCCCCGGTTTCTCGCCTACATTCTGCACCGAGGGCGTATGGAAATATCCCCCCCACCCTTTAGGAATAAACAGCGCTTGATTGGTCTCGCTGCCATCTGTCGTCGTAGTGGTCGCCCAGAGGTGGCCGCCATCGCCCGTTGGGCCAAGGCCAGGATTGACTGCTATCCCTCGCAGCGGGACAGGCCGGCTCGGATTGCCAAAGCCGCGCTTAAAGGCCGCCCAGCCCAGGAACTGATCGGGCACGCCCCGGATGGGACCTAAGACAACAATACGATGGGGACCGACCGTAGCGACGTAAACCAGGTTGCGCGTCTCATCAATGGCAAGACCGTAAGGCTGGCTGCTGTCGTAAAGGCTGACCACACGACTGACTGTGGCGCCATTCAGGACGGCCACGCTGGCGCTGCCAAAATTGCTCACATACACCTTGCCGGTGACCGGGTTGGCGGCCAGATGGAAGGGCTGGTTGAAATTGTCGCTTAGAGTCGCCACCACACTCCGGCTGGCCGCGTTGATGATTGTGACCGAATTGCCCAGGCTGTTGGCTACATAGATAAAATCGTGGATCGGGTCATAAGCCACGCCCCACGGCCCGGCGCCGACGGCCAGCGGCGGCAGGATGCTAAAGCCGGTGGCGTCGCTATTCGCCTGGATGGGCGTCACCTGGCTGGTTTGATAATTTGTCACCCAGATCAGGTTGTGAGTAGCATCGTAGGTCAGGCCGTTGGCCGAGTCAATCCCGGTAATAGTTTGAAGCACGTTGTCGTTGCCGGTATCTACGACCGAGACGCTGTCGCTGCCGAAGTTAGCGACGTAGAGGCGCTGCCGGGTCGAGTCAAGAGCCAGGCCGCGCGGCTCATTTTGCACGGTGAAGGTGTCAAGCATGGTCGGAGCGCAGGTCTGCGCCGGCAGGGCTGGTGGCGGCGTTCCGGTCCCGGTCCCCACAAACAGCTTGCTGACAAAGCCGCTGCCCAGGCCGCTGAGGGTGGTATCAAATGCGCCGGGCGTAGTGGGGAAGTCAGGTGACTGGGTCTCGCCGACGACGTAAACGTAACCGTTGTTATCTTGGGCCATGCCGTAGCCGTAATCGTAACTGGCGCCGCCCAGGTAGGTCGAGTAGACCAGGCCCCTGCCAGTGGGGTTGAGCTTGGTTACAAAACCTTCGAAGTACGGAGCACAGCCCTGGCAGTTTGGCGCATAAGCGTTGGGTGTGGTCGGGAAATCGCTGGCGCTGGTAAAGCCGACCACATAGGCACTGCCAGCGGTATCTACCGCTATGTCCCGCCCATCCTCTTCATTGTTTCCGCCCAGGTAAGTAGCATAGAGTAAACCGCCCCCGTCGGGGGTCAGTCTGGCTACAAAAACATCGTTGCCGGCAGAATTATAGGTGGTATCAAAGGCATCGGGGGTGGCCGGAAAATCGGGGGAGTCGGTCCGGCCGGTGATGAAGGCGCTGCCCAGGCTGTCCAGGGCAACGGCCCGGCCGCCCTCGGCCCTGCTGCCGCCCAGGAAGGTGCTGTAAACCAGGCTACTGCCGGCCGGATTCAATTTGAGTACAAAGGCATCGGCCACGGCCATGCGGGTATCCCAGGCGCCGGGGGTGGTGGGGAAGTTGGGTGAGCTGGTGTAGCCGGTGAGGTAGGCACTGCCTGCACTGTCAACCGCAAGGCCGTCACTGGACTCGTCGGCGCTGCCGCCCAGGTAAGTGGCATAGGTCAGGGCGCTGCCGTCGGCGGCTACTTTGACGGCATAACCGTCGGAGAAGCCGCCGTTGAAGGTGAGAGAGAATGCGCCGGGGGTGGTGGCCAGATCCGTAGAGCGGGTAAAACCGGTCACATAAGCCTGGCCACTGCCGTCGAGGGCGATGTCGTAGCCATAATCCTCCCCGTTACCGCCCAAAAAGCTGGAATAGAGCAGGGCGGTCCCGTTGGAATTGAGCTTGGCCACAAAACCGTCATGGTTACCGCTCAAGTCGGGATCGAATGCCCCTGGGGTGGTGGGGAAATCGGTCGAGACGGTATAGCCGGTCACATAAGCGTTGCCGGCTCCGTCTACAGCGATGGCAAAGCCTGTTTCAGCATAGGAATCGCCGCCCAGGAAGGTGGCGTAAACCAGGCCGCTACCGTCAGGGGTCAATTTGGCGACGAAGGCGTCGTTGAAAAAGCCATCAATGCTTGGATCGAACACCCCTGGAGTAGCCGGAAAGGTGGTGTAAGCCCGGCCGGTGATGTAAGCATGGCCAGCGCTGTCTACAGCAATATCCTCACTGCTGTCGAAGTAAGTATTACTGCCGATGAAGCTGCTGTAGATAAGATCGCTGGGGCCAGCGGCTTGAACAAGGGAGCTAAGGGGCAGGGGGGCAGGGGAGAAAGGCGATACGACTTCTAAGCCGTTAACTTCAGGCGAAGCTGCGGACAGGTTGACCGGTGCGCCGTCGGCGGTTACGACTTGCAGCAAGGGCAAGGTGACATCGCCCAGGGCGGTGGCCAGGTGAAGACCGCCTGCCCCGTCCAGGGTGGCAGCCGCTGCCCCCTCGACCTGCAGGCGGACGCCGGCCAGGAGTGATGCGCCAGTTGTGGCCTGGGCAGCGGCATCTGCGCCTTTAGCGACCAGGCGCTGGATGAGCTGCCCGTTGTCGCTGCTGATTTCCAGGTCAAGGCCGGGATAGAGGTCTACGTAACGTACCCCCGCCCACACCGGCACGCCGGTTTGCCACTGGGCTGAGTCGTTCCCCTTTAAGTAGGAAACAGTCGTATTCAGCCGCTGGAAAGGTTCGAGTCTCGGCTGAGGGTTGGCGTTGACAAAGCTCACTTTGAGGGTGAGGCCGCGCTGGGGAAGGGCAGGTAGAGTTTCCCGCTCATCCAGACTCTGAGCCTGAGCATCGGCTTGGGCGGGTTCGAGGAGGGTGAGCCAGAGGGAGGAATCGGTCAGAGAGAGGCTGCCCGGCTGGCCACTCGCCTGAAAGCGAATGGTTTCGCCGCCGGCTGCAGCGGGAAACTGGCCCACGTTCTCCACAAATAACAGGGGTGATCGGGAGATGGGGCGCTCTTCGACCGGGATAGCCGGCAGGGGGGCGGGCGGGTCTGGCTCCATAATTTCTGCCGGTAAAGGCGTCCCAGTTGGCTCCAGGGTCGCCTCCGGTGTGGCGGCGAGCGTTGGCGTGACGGTCGGCTCTTCGATCTCTACGGGCAGAGTAGACGGTGGGGTAACCGTCTCAATGGAGGCGTCACCTTGCTGGGCTAGCGCCGGTAAGAGAAGGGAGTTGGACCCAATAACGATACAAACAAAAACCAGGCCGGTCAGACAGAGAGTCTGGCCCATTTTCTGTGCAAATAGAACTGGCATCCGGGTATCCTGCTTTCTCCCCCTTTGATTGGTTTATAAGTTTTGACCCAAACAAAAAAGCCAGCTCCACAAAGTGAGCTGGCCGACCCGACCAGGTACAAAACCGGCAAGCAACGGCGCTTGACCGGTTGTGGGGCAGTTGTCAAAGAACAATAACTTTTACCGCTCTTAGTTTAGCATAAAAGCGGCAAATTTTCCACCCTACTTTGGGGCTAGAGTCCTGCTCACTGCTCTGAAAAAGTTCAATCATCCCTATCCCAGTCTACTTCGATGTGGGCCTCACCAGAAAAATCCTGATATTCTACTCTGATGATGTGAGAGCCAGCGCCGATATCCTGAAAGGAGCCGGTGACAGTACCGCCGTCCTCTGAGTCTTCCTCAAGGATGAGCCAATTATCCAGATAAACTTTGACCCGGTCTTCTTCAGCGAGCTGAGCCTCGAAGTCATAATCGCCCGCATCTAACACGATGGTCCTTTGCCAGCGGATGGAGAAGTTGTCGTCATTCATGCCGGGAGCCGGTTCATCGTCGTCCCAATCAAAATCTATGTCGTCGTCCTCACGAACCAGGAAGGGGGTATCGCGGAAGTCAGGATTGTTGTAATATTCGCCCACCCACTTGTTTGTTGAAATGAGGGTCTTCTCGAACCAGACTTTGATGTGAGCATCGCCGGCTGCCTCGAAAAATTCGACCGTGAGGGTGTGGACCCCTGGCTTGATGTCGGCAAAAATGCCGGAGTGGAGGACGTAGGGGTTGGTATTCCACTCGTCAATGACCAGCCAGCCATCCAGATAAAGTTTGACCCCATCGTCCACATCCGCCCAAAAACGGTAATCGCCCTCCTCGGTAAACTCAAAGGGGCGGGTCCAGCGCGCCGAAAAATTATCGGCCGGAATATCAGGCCCGGGACTGCCTGGCCCCCAGTTAAAGTCAAGCGCCGGGTCGTCGCGAACCAGGGCCGGTGAGCCGGCCAGGTTGGGGTTGTCGTAATACTCACCGCGCCAACTGGCCGGGGAGGGTGGGGGGAGGGTGGGGCTAGCGGCAGGCATGGGAGTCGGAGTGGGTGCGGCTGCGGGTGTTGGTGGGGCGGTGGGGGTTGGGAAGGTTACCGCTGGGGAGGTGGCGGGTATCGGCGAGTTGATGCCCTCGGCAAGAGGCAGGCGGGATAGGTCGCCCCGGCAGGAGACGGCGCTGGCCTTAACCCAGCCGGCGTCGCCCTGCTTCGTTTCAGCCAGCAGCCACAAATCAGCGGCGTTATAATATCTGATGGCAGAGAGAGCCGTTCCTGCCGGTAAAGTTTTGATCGGAGTGTAACTGGCATCAGGACCGCTTCGTAATTGAAGGGCGCCAGGGCCGACTAGGCAGGGGACAACGAAGATTGCTGAAGGAGTGCCTGGCGTGGGCGAAGCGAGGGGTGAGAGTGAGGGCAGCGTATCTCCCTCGCTGGTAAAAGAAGTCGGACTGGGCATGGCAGTGGCAGTAGGGCTGGCGGCAGGTTGGGTCAGAGTGGGAGTTGCGGTTTGATCGGGTCGGGAGGTGCTGGGAGGAACAGCACTTGTCGTCGCACCCGCTAGAGCAGTCGCAGTTGCGGTCACTTCAGTAACGAGAGGGCCAGTGGTAGGCGTCGTCTCGCCAGGGGAGCAGCCGGCCATCAAAAGGGTGACGGCCAGGGATAGAGCCAGCCAGATCTTGCCCCCGAAGTGGGCATAGGCTTTGTTTTCCATAGGTTTCTCGGCCAGACAGACTAATATAGATCCATAACATATACTTAAGGAAGCCAGAAATCCTTCAGTTATGGGCAAAGTCGGTGGGTTTGTATCGGCGCTGATATTCTGGAGACAAAAGGGCAGGCGGGTGGGATGAAGAGAACCGGGTTGGCCGGAGTTGGGGTCAGCTCATATTCTGTCGAGGCATATAGGGTACTGTCAAATTTTCAGTTATGCCTCTCGATGAGCCAGACACCCGGTAAAGACAAAAACTCCAATGAGGTTTCCAACCGGAAAATCCATGTAAACCTGAGCACAAGCAACTTTTTGCCTGGTTGCTTCCTCGACCATTAATTGGAAGCACGGCTTGAGCGTATCTCGGAGCCATTCCTCATATGTTTTCTCTGCTTCTTCCCTGTTGGTGGTAGAGGTGATTACTTTTCATCCTTAGCGACGATTCTGGTTTCGAGAAGGAGCCAATCAAAATTAGCGATGATCGCTTCATAGGCTTTCCTGGTGAGGGCGCATCTTCGATGGGTTTCGCGCTGGCGACACTTGGGTTTACGGTATTTTGTAGCGGTCGAGATAGTACTTTTTATATAGGGAGTACAAAGGAGAAGGCCAGCCTTCTCTAAAGCGTCGAAAGCCGGTTTGGTGATAGGGGGATGGCTGTCACCGCTAAAATTTGTCTTGGAGAGAATGCCTTCGCCCCCAAAAATCCACACTACATTAAATTCCTTGGTCAATTTACCAACGCCAATCTCGTGGGCCAACCACCTGATTAACTCTTTCTGCTCGTCCGTTAAATCTGCTGACACGAGTTCCTGCTTTCGCCGCTTGCCTTGGGCTAGGTTAACAAATGGACCGGTAAAGACATCCTTCTCTTTAGCCCCTTGCTAAGGAGTTCGCTTTATCATATCATTTTTCAAGGCAAAATACATTGGCTCAAAGACCAATTAGAATTAAACAAAAAGACCGCCCTAAATGCGGTCTTTCATAAGTCAAATGACCTGCCGACTATAGCAAATGACTTATCCGTATTCCTTTCTAGGCTCTCTTGCTGCTGCCATTGGTGCGATGAGTACAGCCTGAGCAGCCGGGCGAATGGCTCCAGGGCAAGAACTGTCCCTTTAGTTGATTCGATGGCCAGAGCTGTAACCGGCGTTGCTTCGGGAGCTGAAGAAATTTGGCGTACCGTAAAATCATCGGGTCCTGTTCATCCGGTGGGGTCTTCTACGATTCCAGCTTGGCCAAGCCTTCGCGCAGGGCATAGAGCGCCGCTTGAGTTCGATTGGCCAGATGCAGCTTGCTCAGGATGTTAACCACGTGAGTTCGGGCCGTTCGCTCACCAATTGCCAGCCTGTCCGCGATCTCCTGGTTAGACAGGCCCTGGGCTACCAGCTTCAACACTTCTAGTTCCCGTTCGGTTAGTGGTTCCCCGGCCGGCGGCAGATCGGAGGGCCGATTGAGTTCTTGAACCAACTTGCGGGCAACCGCTGGATGCAGCGAAGACTCGCCGCGATAGGTGTCGCGGATGGCTTGCAGCAGCTCGTGGGGCAACGAGTCTTTCATCAAATAGCCCAGCGCCCCGGATTTGATGGCCGGAAATACTTTGTCATCCTCGGCAAAGCTGGTCAAAACAAGGATGCGGGCCTCCGGGTTAGCCTGTTTGATCTCGGCAATGGCTTCAAGCCCACTTTTTTGGGGCATAATCAAATCGAGCAGGATCACATCGGGCTGCAAGGATTGGGCCAAGCGGACCGCTTCCAGGCCATTAGCCGCTTCTCCGACCACTTCAATGCCTGGCTCGCTGCTCATCAGCGCTCGCAATCCCTCTCGGACCACGGCGTGATCGTCGGCAATCAGCACCCGGATACATTCCACTGCATTCATTGCAACACCTCCGTCAACTTTTCTATCGGCAAGGTTGGTCTGGACCAACCCCGCCGCGCGGGTACCTGGGCAATCACCCGGGTGCCCTCGCCCGGTTTCGAGATAATCGTCAATGAGCCGCCCAGCCGTTCCGCCCGTTCGCGCATACTGGTCAGGCCGATTCCCCCGCCATTGCTGAGGCTTGTTGCCTCAAAAGCCCGGCCATTATCGGTTACTTCTAACTCCACCTGATCGCTATTGGCCTTAAGCCGCACAATGACGGAAGTAGCCTGCGCATGTTTGAGAATATTGTTAAGCGCCTCCTGAGCAATCCGGTAAAGACCTTCCTCGACCATAGCCGGCAGTTCGACCGTTTCTTCCACCAGTAAGCGAGCCTGGACGCCGGCTCGTTTCTCCACTGCGTCCAGTCGCTGCTGCAAGGCGGCCACCAGTCCTTCCTTTTCCAGGGCTGCCGTCCGCAACTCGTAAACCAGCAAGCGCATCTCCTTGAGCGCCTGATGGGAGACCTGCCCCAATCGGGTCAAGTAACCTAACTCTCGCTCCTTTTCCCCGGCTTCGGCGGCCCGCCGGCCCGCTTCGGCAAAAAGGGTGAGACTGTATAACGATTGGGTCACCGAATCGTGCAGTTCCCTGGCCAGCCGGCTCCGTTCCTCCATCACCGCCAACTGCTCAGCTTGCTGATACAAGCGGGCATTCTCCAAGGCCAGGGCAGCCTGGTCGGCAAAGGCCGTGGTCAGGCGTACTTCCTCCTCGGCAAAGCCACCGGGTAGTTGGCGGTCTACGGCAATGATGCCAATCATTCGTTCCTGGACCTGCAAAGGCACCCCTAACCAACTGCGGATATGACTAAAGGGGGTGCGGTGGAGGCTGGGATAGAGTTTGGGCGCGTCAGCCAGGTTGAGGGCTTGACCTTCGGCCACGACTCTGTAATAAGGCACTTCGTGCGGCGCAAATGTCATCCCCAATACCTGCTGGAGGTCGGCAAAACCCCGCGCTGCGATCACGTGCAATTGACCCTCTTCGAGCAGTTGAACCGAGGCACTGTCATAATTCACCACCCGGCGCAACTGGTCAAGAATACGGGCTAATACCTCATTTAATTCCAGGGTTGAACTGACCACCGAGGCGACCTGCAACAGCGTATCGGCCTGATGGCGCTGGATGCGCTCAGCCTCGTACAATTGGGCATTTTCGACGGCGACGCCCACCTCGTCGGCAATGGAAGCCAGCAGGGCCACCTCTTCCATTTCGAATTGCCGTCCGGCTGCGCCAATGACGCCGAGCACGCCCAACACACGCCCTCTGGAGCGCATCGGCGCTCCCACAAAAGCCTGAGCAGTGCCGGTCAGGACCAACTTTGATGCCCGCGGGTCACTGGCGAGATGGGGCACCACCAGCGGTTCCCCATGCTCGATAATCCAACTGGCCAGGTCCCGGCCCGGGGCTAAAGCGACCATTTCGTCCATAAGGTTAGCGGGCAGACCTTGCCAGGCTGCCAGGCGCAGCACCTGCTGGGCCGGGTCAAGCAGATAGATGGTCCCCAGCTCGCCCTGCATCACCGTCAGGACCTGCTCCAGCGACCGCTCCAGGGTTGTGGTCAAGTTCAGGGAGGCGCTGGCCACGGCAGTCACCTCATACAGCGCCGACAACTCCCGGGTCCGGTCGGCCACACGCTGCTCCAACATCTGGTAAGCCTGGACGCGCTCGGTCGTATCGGTAACAAAACCTTCAATGGCGATGAGGCGTCCTTTGACTGAAAAAACGCCGCGGCCCTGCTCCCAAACCCATTTCTCCGTATTAGCGGCGGTAGTAATCCGGTAAATCAGTTGAAATGGTTCTGTACCCTGCAGGGCAGCCTGCATTCTGTCCCAAACCGAGGTTCGATCATCGGGATGGATCAACTGGCCATAGGTAATTTTACCGTTCTCGGTTAGTTCGGCCGGAGCGTAGCCGGTGAGATCCAGGCAGCCTTCGCTGACAAACTGCATGGTCCGACTGGCGTCAGTATAGCTGCGATAAGCCATGCCGGGTAAATTGCTCAACAAAGTAGCCATGGCCCGTTGGCTTTCCTGCAAGGCCCTTTCAGCCTGATCTCGCTCAAGCACGCGGCGTTCAAGGGACCCGGCCATTTCGTCAAAAGCCTCGGCTAACTGGCCCAACTCTCCGTGTTTGTAAGGTAGCCCCGTCCGAATCATCAGGTTGCCTGCGCTCAGTTGCTTGGTGGCGGCAACCAGGCCGTTCACCTGGCGTAACACAAAAACGTCACTGCCGTACCAGGCTGCCGCCAGGGTCAACAGGGTCACCAGTCCGAGGACAATCAGATTTTGGGTCAGGACGCGATTGGCGTTGGCAAAGGCAAGGGGGGTGGGGATGCCCACGCTGACAAAAACATCCCTCTCCTCCGGCGTAATCTGTAGGGGGGTAAAGGCATATTGACGTTGGGTTCCATCAACACCTACGGCCTCGACTGTGCCTTCATCTCCCTCAGACCTGATGATTTTGACAATCGGTGACTCGGGCACGGTCCGCCCAACCCAGTGGCCGGGATCAGGATAACGAACCAGAATGGTGCCGTTGCGATCAATCACGGTGAAAGTTGAACCTTCAGGCAGTTGAGCCTGGGCGGCCAGTTGGTTAAGCCAGGCCAGATCCAGCGAGGCGAAGACAACAGCCTCAACCTGCCCGGCTTCGCTGAGAACCGGATAGCCAAAACTGAGCGTCGCTTTGCCGCTGATCGGCTCACTCTGGTAATCCTGGTAATCACTTAGGGTAAACGCGCCCGTCTGGAGCGTGCGTTGAAAAAAGGCTTGATCGGCTATATTTAGCTGGCTATCGTCAGGCAGGGCGCTGCAAAAGACATGGCCGTCCTGGGCAACTACACCGAGCTGGGCATATTGAGGGTACTGCCGCAACAACTGCGCGAAGAGCACGGAGCAGGCAGCCGCATCAGCCTCATGCACTTCGGACAGTTGAGATAGGGCAAAAAGCAGTTGGCGAGTATCCTTGATCGTGTCTTCCTGGCTACTCACCGCGAAGCGGGCCAGACGGAGGGTTTCTTGTTTGACGTCGGCGACGACGAGACGGCGCAGTTCAATATTTGTGTACAGGGTCAAGCCCACGATAGGGATCACGGCCAGAAGCACCAGCAGCAACAAACGGCCCCGTAAACCCGTCAAGAAAAAGCGTGACATAAAAACCTTTAGGTTGCCATTATTTTAAGGTCAAAGGTCATGATAGCATAAAAACAGATAGGGGTCGAAATCAATCAACCTGCCGGGCCGCGTCTGCGCCAGCCTGCCTGCCTAACCCAATCGAGTCGGCAATGGCTGCTTTCGATGCAGCCCCCAGACACGGGACACCGGAAGGGTGAAGAGAAGGCCGGTATTCGGCTCATCGAAGTTTCCTGTTGCAGATTCTCTCTTACGGGAATAAAGCGATGGGGATATAATCATCAACGGAATACTGCTGCCAGGGGCGTCTCCTCGGGCATTTGTTCTGATTCGACGGCGTAGATAGTCCCTCCGTTTATAAAGGTCTGAACGGCGGCAAAGTCTAGTAAATCCTCGTCACCCGGCTCCGCCTCTTGGTGCAGCTCAACCAGATTGGTAACAGGATCAAAGTACCCCCACTGCTGCCGGTCCAAAGCCACAAACAAGCAGGCGACCCGGCCCTGACAGGCCGCCGGAACAATCTGTTTGATTTGATGAGAGGTCCGTCCGGCGCCGGCCAATTGCCGATACCGGGCTGCTGCCTGGCGCTGCGATTTTAGATAGAAAGGTTTTAACACTGTCCAGACCTGTGCCTGCAGCGTTTCTGGCTTGAGCGTATTCGGATTACCGGGGATAAAGTCATGGATGAGATAGGGATAGGTATTAGCCTCTTTGTAGAGCGAAAACAAATAATCATCCCCGGCCAAGATTAAGGGAGCTTTTTCATCCTGGAGCAGCTCACACAGGCCCCTATCAATCTGGCGAAAATAGGAGTAGAGTCGCTCCCTGGTTTTATCACTTCCGCTGTTGTGATGATGAAGCGCGTTGGAACGCCCCCTTACTCCCCCGGCTGGGTGAGAATACAGGTGAAGCTGCTTCTCGGAATTGTGGTACTGGAAAGCATCGGCCAGACTGGCAGGCGCATTTTTTAGTTTAATTTCAGCAATGCGGTAACGTGTGCCCTGTAGTAACTTGACCTGGCTTTGACTGAGAGACAAAATGCAGAAATTCTCGTCGCCGCTCAGTAACGGCAGGAGCGGCTTGAGATAGAAACGATGACCGACCACGACCTTTTGCTCGAACGTCAGGGGTAAACGGTAGGTGCGAAAATCTTGCGGCCCGAGGAACACGGCCAATCCACCGCTCTGTTGCCGCCAGAAGAGATCGTCTTCTCCAAGAGTCCGGGCCGATCCCAACCAATCTCTGGCGTGCGGGCTGCGTGTACCACTCGCTGCCAGGTGTTCTTCCGCTTCCCGCAGCAGATTTTTGAAACGGAACGCGCCTTCACCCACTACCAGGCGTTCCTCCGCTTCCCGCAGTAGTTTTGCAAAGAGCGTCGAGTCTTGCCGGGTCTCCATGCTTAACCGGTGTGTGGGCATGAAAATTGAGACACATAAACCGGGTTGCTTTTCCGAAAGTATTTTGATCTCATCTCTAGAAAGACTATTCACGGTTTGTTCCTCCGATAATTACTCCAGAGCAGTCCAATGGATTGCTCAAGGTAGATGCGAGTTTCACCCTGGCTTCTGTTTTATTTAGCTTTCAAGATTGAGAAGAACTATTGCCGGAAAAGGTACTTGGGGTTGGGTTCCTTGAGATAAGGGCATTTTGGGGATAGTTTCTTTCGCTCGGTCACATTTCTGACCAACACAGCAGCTTTTCCAGATTCGCCAGCAGATTCACGGCCGGGTAACCTTTGAGCAAAACATCATCAACCCCGGCATGCTTGGCTATTTGTTGCTGTTCAGCATTTCCGGCCAGGACAATACAGCGGATTTGAGGCCAGTGAGCCTTAATTTGTCTCACCACAGCTTTGACTTCATCATCAGGCAAGCTGGAATCCAACAAGACCAGCGTAGGGTGGCGTTCGGTAACCATTTTCAGCGCCGATGAACTATCGTCCGCCTGGCCCACAATTCCCAGCCCGGGGATGGTGGCCAGCAGAGCGCTCAACGCCTCCCGCAGCCGTCCGGGCCTGGCTACAATTAAGGTTGACTCCCCTGAGTTTTTCATCTTTTGGCAATCTCTACTTGGCCGCGTCTTACCAACAGGGTATCATTTTTCGGATAAAAACACATCGGCCCAAAGACAAATTTCCTCTATGGCAAAAGACCTGCCCTGGGGTGGTCTTTCTAATGTCAAATAACCAAGAAGTAACAGTCAAATGACATACGGCGATCTGTAGGAACAGGGCAGGGCGAAAGTGGCAGTAAAGCGATCGAAGGGCGGAGAATGTCTCTAAACCGGCAAATTATTGGGAATGATCCCTCAGTAAAATGAGAATTTCCTGCAGAAGTTCATCTTCGGTAAAGGGCTTTGACAAGAAATGATGGATACCCAGTTGCAGAGCCTGTTCGATGTTTTTCTCGTCTGGCCTGGAAGTGATGACCAGGAGAGGGATGTCTTTTGTGGCCGGATTGAGGCGTAAACTTGAGCAGATTTCAAAACCCGCTGCTTCTGCCAGCAGCACATCTAAGATGATAAAATCAAGCTGTTGTTGTTGAAGCATTGCAAAAGCCGTTATGCCGTTGTTCGCCATTGTGATCTCAAAACCCATATCATCCAAAATCATGGTGAGCATCTGCCCCATCAGCCTGTCATCTTCAAGGATCAGCACCCTGCGCCTGGTCTTGAAGTATTTCCGGGTTTGGTGGGGCCTCAAACCCGGATCCAAATTTACAAACTCTGCCTCGGCCATCTTCTCCTCCCCTTTTTATGTCAATTGCTTAAACTTATGCCTCATCACCCACGTCCTCCGCTTCCATCCACTCCAGGTATAGTTGCCAGACCTGTCGAAGTACTAGCGTCACCCGACCCATTAAGATGGCATAACGACCCGTTTCAGGGAGGCCCAGTTGCCACTGCTCATCCCCAACGCGCCGTAAGATAGGCGTGAAAGAGTTGAAATTCTTCCGCTTTAATCCTATCGGGTACAAATTCAACGGCTCGCCCCGCATCACTGCGCGGTAAAGGACCATCGCCTTTGCATTACCGGCGACTTCTCCTGACAACACCCGTTGTAGATTTTGCCGGTGGATAGAATGGATCGCCTCATCACACCAGGCTTCACGCTCACCTGATGTCATCTTCTGGTACATCTCTTTACCAACCATCTCCTGTAGAGCTTCTTCCAGAGACATATCAGCCGTGAGTGGAGTTAGCAGGATTTCACCATAGGTTCCTCGTTGGAATTCCATATCGAAATACCGGATCACCTCAATTCAATTCGAACTGGTACGCAAATTGCTTACATCAACCTGTTCTCGCCCTTAATACTTTTAGCGTTCCCACTCCTCCCTTAAACTTCTGTAAAGCACGATCTTTTAATAATAAAGTGGCGTAAAGCCAGGGCAGACCCAGAACCGCCGGAGCAAACCAAATCTCTCTTAAGTTTTCAGGTAAAGGGTAAAGTTTGAAGATCAGGGGCCCAAAAATAAGGTGTTTGGACAAGAGCGTGTAGCTCCCGGAGAGCAGAGTCAGATAGACGGCAGGTCCGGGCGGCAACAGGGCGGCTACACACAACGGCCACACCAGATACCACTGCTGAAACCAGGTGCAGGCCAGCAGCAGATAGAATAATAAGATGTTCAAAGTGGCCTGGCAAAAACGAAGCCAGGAAGGCTCGCGCCAGACACGCCAGCTCTGCCACAGGACAAAGAGGAGGGTTAAGCTGGCAACTACGGCGTTGACTTGCCAGTCAATACCCGTTATCCCCCAGTTTAATTGAAGCCAAGCCCGGATCGCTGCCGGCAGGGAGGCGGTGAAAATCTGAGCGCGGCGGCCAATTCCCAAGCTTTCCAGGCCATACCAGTAGGGACTGTAGATGATGACCATCAAGGTTACGCCGGCCAGAGTGGTTACGGTTAGAAAACGCAGCCGGGCGCGCCAATCTGCTAAATCGCGGAGCGCCACGACCCCTATCAGAGGGAGCAGCAATAATGGGATAAATTTGATCAACGCCCCGAGTAGCAGGGCCAGGACTGCCAGAGTGTAGCGGCGTGACAGGATGGCCCAGGTCGCCGCCAGCAGCCAGACAGCCATAGCGATGTCATTGTGCCCATTGCCCATCGTTTCGTACAGAAGAACGGGATTCCAGGCCAATAAGGTGACGCCAGCTAACGCTCGTTCCGGAGCTACCCGGCGCAGGATGATGGCCACCAGTCCAATAGCGGTTGCCAGAAAGAGGCCGCATAGCAGTTTAAAGGCCACCACATTGGTTATGATGCTATCCCCCGCCAGCCGGGCCACCCCGCCAGCCAACGCTTCCCAGATAGGGCCATAGTCCGAAGGCGTGCCAGGCCAGGCAGCGTAGGGGTAAAAGGGGTCCTGCCCAAACTGTTGGGCCACTTCGCGGAAGGGATTACCGCCATAAATACCCGAAATACGGGCATACATAATGTAATCAAAAATATCGGCGGCATCGAATGGGTAAAGAAACAGTAACACTACGCTAAAGGCCAGGGCGCCGCCCAGCACGGTAAGCCATGCTGCTCTGCCTCTGGCCTGTTGAGCCACCCGCCAGCCCAGCCAGTACAACCCGCATTGGATCACAAATACTGAGGCTAACCAGCCGATCATCCAGGGATTATTTTCGGCAAAGCGGTAGACCGCCAGGCGGGGATAGGGGGATAACTCGAATAAATTGTAAGGGTACACCAGGGCAAACAAGTAGATCAAGAAGCTCATTCCGGCCACATGAGCCAGGGCCAGTGTAGCGGATGAGCTTTGAGGGGAGGCTTTTGAAATGACGGTGTTATAACCAAACACGAGCGTGTGGGACCCTAAACTTGTGGTTTATATTAATTTAGAACGCTTCTCATTCCTCTGAGTGTCCTGGTAGAGCGCCAATGAGGATTACTGTCACAACGCCGCCTGATAAAGCATACTACACCATCCAGTTGACGGGCCGGCTAGCCCAGGAGCAATGTCATAACGGCGATAAGTGGCTCAAGAGCTTTGATACAAAAAGAATCTCACAAATCCACAATCCTCTAAGCTGAGCGATCGGGAAAATCATGTTTCTTGGCCTGGGCTGAGCAAATCATACCACTATTTGATGGGGGATACATTGGCTCAAAGACGAATCTTGCCTAGAGCAAAAGACCAGTCGGGGAGTGGTGCTGCCTGGGTCAAATGACTAAGAAGTGGTAGACAAATGACATAGATGTGGCTTCCCGTCAGCGCTCATCCCACATATAGTAGCAAAGAGGCTTTTTAAGAGGAGATTTACTCTCTTCCAGTTTCAAAGACTTCTGAAGACACCCAGTCTGTAGAGATGATCCCCATTTTGGTCTAGACACTTTAGCCAGCTCTGCCGGGATACTTGGGGAGTACAAGGTCCATACGTGAAGAGTCTAATCCTTCTCCTGCGTGATTCTCCCCGCAGCTTTTCCAGCACGTCTTGCAGGATGCTCCCCTCAAAGGGTGTATACATGAAGAAGGCCGTTCCATGGGAGTAATCCGCTGTTCGTGCATCTGCGTTGACGAACTCGACCCCTGAAAGATTAAGCTCTGCCGCACACGCCCGCGCATAATCGCAGTAAGCTGGCTCAAATTCTATCCCTTTGGCGGCCGCCCCGGTAAGCAGATGCACCAGGATGGGAACTTGACCCAAGCCGGACCCTACATCGTAGAAAACGTCTTCTCGCGTGAGATGAGCTTGCTCTACCAGCTCAAAAATGATTCTGGCTGGGGTTTGTTGATAAGCCACCATCTCCGGTTCTCTGGCTTTTGTCTCCGGGGGGACAGCCTGGCTGAGCAACAAGCCATTGACAAACAGATCGAGGCTGTCATAGCCTATCTCATCCTGGCCCCGGCTGCCACTTACATCACGCCCGACATATTCATCAATCCGATCCCTGAGAGCTGTTCCTATGCACCCGCCGCCCCTGATGTCTGCCCGAAGCCGTTGAAACAAGGTATCATCAACGTCTTCCAGTTGACGCTTGACTCTCTCTGCATCCTGTTTCAGTGTGACCAGTTCTTCTGGCGGATTTATTGTCTGGAGCAGCCCCTCAATCCGATCAATGACATTGAACTCGAGGTAATCTAGGGCTTCTGTCCGGCTGTCAAAGTTCGTTTCTTCGTAGAGAGCAGCGTTTTTCTCGATGGCCTTAATGTCTGATTGTATTTCGTAGATAACCATTGGTGTCGAACCCTGGCCGGATCGAGCCGACGAACTCGCTCTCCCCTCGCATTTTCCTCGCACCGATTTGGTAGGATTACAGTATAGTACACTCTTGCTGGAGCTATGATACTGTCTTCTGTCTCACCTGACAATTGCCCGCAATTGGGTTAAACACGACGCGATTTTGACAAACGGCGATCTTTTGCTACAACGACCGTACTGCGGTAGGCGCGTTCGACAGCGCCCCCCACGGTTTGAAGTACGCTTATAAAGTTGAGGCCACGCATGGCACGCTGGTCAACAACGCCCGATACGATTCAGACCCGATAGGTCTCTAAGACCTATCGGGTCTTGGAAAAAATTTTTGACAAGGAAAATAATCATGCAATCAAACAGCCAAACAAACAAACTGCTCGGTTATCCCCCGGATGCCCGCTTGCTTATTCTCAACACGGACGACTTTGGGATGTGTCACTCAATCAACGAGGCGGTGATCCAGGCTGTCCGCCAAGGAGCAGCCAGTTCCTGCACCTTGATGGTTCCCTGTCCCTGGGGATTACACGGAATGCACCTGCTCCGGGAAAATCCCGACATCCCCTTTGGGGTGCATTTAACTGCCGTCAGCGAGGCGGTCTACTACCGCTGGGGGCCGCTGACATCGAAGGAAAAGGTGCCATCATTGGTGGATGAGGCGGGCTATTTCTACAGCGAGGCGCGCATCCCGGAGTTTCTGGCTCAAGTCAACCTGGCTGAGTTGGAGGTGGAATTTCGGGCGCAAATCGAAGCGGTGTTGGCCGGTGGGTTAAATCCAACCCATGTGGACAGTCACTGCGGCATCCATACCCGGCGCGAGGATATTTTTGATATGACCGTCGGGCTGGCCGGGGAGTATGGCCTGGCCATGCGGGTCAGTGAGCCGCCCTTGATCGAGAAAATCAAGCGCCAGGGCCTGCCTAGTCCTGATTATGATATTCTGGACAGCTATCGGATTGAGACGCAGGCTAAACCAGCCTATTACTTTGAGGGTTTGCGTAGTTTGCCGGCGGGCTTAACCGAGTGGGCGGTCCACCCCTCGCTGGCAACAGGTGAGCTCAAAGCGATTGGCAATAGCTGGCCGGTTCGCCGGGCGGATTTTGAGTTTTTGATGTCGCCTGAAACCAAGGCGATCATTGAGCAGGAAGGTATCATCGTTTTGAACTACAAACCGCTGCAGGAATTATGGCAGGCGCACAGGAGATAATAACTTATGGAACCCCCAACCCGTTAGAGAAGAACCGCTGGGCTATAAAGAGAAGGCTGGCAAATATCGCCGGCGACAATTGAAGTCCCAGCGGACGAATTTGTAAAACCTGATTGTTGTCCACAATCGGGTTTTTATTTCCAATTTTCAGCCACGAAAGGAAACCGACGATGTAACCAACCCGTACTACTAACTGGGTAAGGGGGGAAAAGTAGATTAATAGCTCTACTGGTATGTTAAATTCATCCTTCTCAGTATAGGCTGGAGCAGTCGGGGCTGTTACTATAGTCGCAAAGGACTTTGCAGGAGATACTCGTTGGCTGACTCCCCCGTTATACTCTGGCCGTTACTGGTCTATTTTGCCCTGGTGATCGTGGTTATCGCCGGCATGCTCGGCGTTTCCTACCTCCTGGGGCAGCGCCATAAAGACCACGCCACCGGCGAACCTTACGAGTCGGGGGTGGCTCCTACCGGCTCGGCCCGGATACGTTTTTCGGTGAATTTTTACCTGGTCGCTATTCTTTTTGTGATTTTTGATCTGGAAGCGGTCTTTATTTTTGCCTGGGCGGTAGCTTTCCGCGAGGTGGGCTGGCTGAGTTACGCCGGCCTGCTGGCCTTTGTGCTGGTTCTCGTCGTGGCCCTGGTTTACGAGTGGCGGCTGGGTGCGCTGGACTGGGGGCCGTCAACGCTAAACCGCCAGCTTGAACGAAGGGAATGAGGATAGAAACAAGATGGACTGGTCGTTGAGCAAACCGTCGGCGAATGGCGCCGGCCGGGACGATGAAGAGCAGATGGAAGAGAACGTGCGCCGCAATCTGGTCCTGGCTAAGTTGCAGGATTTGCTGGCCTGGGGGCGCAAAAACTCGATGTGGCCGTTTAACTTCGGCCTCTCCTGCTGCTATGTGGAGATGGCGACCACCTTAACCAGCAAGTTCGACCTGGCTCGTTTTGGGGCTGAGGTGATTCGCGCCTCCCCTCGTGAAGCTGATGTGATGGTTATCGCCGGCACGGTTTTTATCAAAATGGCCCCGGTGATTAAACGCCTGTACGACCAGATGATGGAGCCGCGCTGGGTCATTTCGATGGGGGTCTGTGCTAACTCAGGCGGTATGTACGATGTTTACAGTGTGGTCCAGGGCGTGGATAAGTTTTTGCCGGTTGATATTTACATCCCCGGCTGTCCACCCTCCCCCAACATGTTTATGGAAGGATTGCTCCTGCTTCAGAATAGGGTGGGCAATGAGCAGCGGCCCCTGAGTTGGGTGGTCGGCCCCCAGGAGGTTGCCCGCCCGCCTCTACCTTCGATGCGCGATCTCAAAAGGCCGGAACGGCAGCGGTTAACTGACCTTCGCCCGCCCCATCATGTTTGAACTTAAAATGAAAGCCGTATGAATCATAATGGAACCATTTTCCAGGAATTAGAAACCCGCTTCGGCCCGGAAACTTTCACGCCGCAGGCCACGCGCGACGATATTCCAACGCTGTGGGTGTCCAGGGAGCAGGTCCGCGACGTGCTGCGCCACCTTAAAACGGACGTGCCCCAACCATACCGGACATTGTACGACCTGACTGCGATTGACGAGCGGGTCCGGGCCAATCAGAATAACGGCCGGCCGTCTAGTGACTTTACCATTGTCTACCACCTGCTCTCCTACGAGCGCAACGCCGACGTCCGCCTCAAAGTGCCCCTCAATGGTGAATTTCCCTCGATCCCGACCGTCACCGATATCTGGCCGGCCGCCAACTGGTACGAGCGGGAGGTCTGGGATAAGTTTGGCATTAAAGTGGAGGGCCATCCCAACCTACGGCGCATTCTCCTTCCGCCCGGCTGGCAGGGCCACCCTCTCCGCAAGAAGCATCCGGCCCGGGCCACCGAGATGGGCCAGTTCCGCCTGCCGGACGACAAGGCTGAGGCCGAACAGGAAGCATTGAAGTTCCGGCCCGAGGAGTGGGGCATGCAGCGCAGCAGTGAGGACGCCGATTTTATGTTCCTCAACCTCGGCCCGCAGCACCCCGGCACGCACGGCCCTTTCCGGATTATGCTGCAGCTCCAGGGGGAAGTGATTGTTGACGCCGTGCCCGATATTGGCTTTCACCACCGCGCCGCCGAAAAGATGGGCGAGCGGCAGTCGTGGCACACCTATATTCCTTATACCGACCGGGTGGATTACCTGAGCGGGGTCTTAAATAACCTGGCCTACCTGATGTCGGTCGAGCGGCTGGCCGGCATCGAGCTGCCGGACCGGGCCAAAGTCATCCGGGTGATGATGTGTGAGTTGTTCCGCATCTCCAGCCACCTGGTCTGGTTTGGCACCTTTGCCCAGGATATTGGGGCCATGTCGCCGGTCTTTTATATGTTTACCGACCGGGAGCGCCTCTTTGAAATCGTCCAGGCCGTCACCGGGGCGCGCATGCACCCGGCCTGGTTCCGCATCGGCGGGGTGGCCGCCGACCTGCCCGAAGGCTGGGCGGAGATGTTCCGTGACTTTTTGAACTACCTGCCGCCCCGCCTGGCCGACTACGATAAGATGGTCCTGCAAAACCGGATTTTCCAGGGACGGACCAGGGGCGTCGGCCGGTACACTTTGGATGAGGCCATTGAATGGGGCGTAACCGGGCCTAACCTGCGTTCCTGCGGCCTGGCCTGGGACCGGCGTAAAACCCGGCCCTACTCCGGCTACGAGCAGTTCGACTTTGAGGTGCCGCTGGCGACCGAGGGCGACAGCTACGCCCGCGGCCTGGTTCGGGTGGAGGAGATGCGCCAGAGCCTGCGCATCATCGAGCAGTGCGTCAACAATATGCCGCCCGGCCCGTACAAGTCGGACCACCCCCTGACCACGCCGCCGCTCAAAAACCGGACTATGCACGATATCGAAACCCTGATTGCCCACTTTTTGAATGTCAGTTGGGGCCCGCCCATACCGCCGGGGGAAGCCATGCTGAGCATCGAGTCCTCCAAGGGCAACTACGGCTATTACCTGGTCAGCGATGGGAATACCGCCTCGTACCGCACCCACATCCGCACACCTTCCTTCCCCCATCTGCAGACCATCCCGCTCCTTGCCCGCGGCCTGCTGGTGCCCGACCTGCTGGCCATCCTGGGAAGTATTGATTTTGTGCTGGCCGATGTAGACCGTTAAGGAAGAGAATAATGCTGACCGAAGCAGAAAAACGTGAGATCGAGGCCGAACTGGCCCATTACGAACACAAACAGGCCGCCTGTATTGACGCCCTCAAGATTGTCCAGCAGCACCGTGGCTGGGTTTCCGATGAGAGTTTACATGCTCTGGCCGATTTCCTGGAGATGACCCCGGATGAGTTGGATAATGTGGCCACGTTCTACAACCTGATTTTCCGCCGGCCGGTCGGCCGCCACGTCATCTTTGTCTGTAACAGCGTCTCCTGCTGGATTATGGGCTACGAGCAGGTCCGGCAGCACCTCTCCGAGCGGCTGGGCATTGCCTTCGGCCAGACCACCACCGACGGCGAGTTTACCCTGCTGCCCATCCAGTGCCTGGGGACCTGCGACCACGCTCCGGCCTTGATGATCGGCGATGATTTACACCGGGATGTGACCCCGGAGCAGCTTGACCTCCTGCTTCAGCAGTACACACGTGAGCAGGCTGGAAGGTTGGAGGGCTGGAAGACTGGATAAAGAGGTATAACTAACCTTCCAATTCTCCAGCCTTCCGGATACTTTACGGAATTTGCTCGTCAAAATCATAAGGAACATTTGATGGAACGACCCCTGACTCAAAATATCCGGCCCGGCCAGCCACCGCTTGACCTAAAAGGCTACGAACAGTCCGGCGGCTATCAGGCCATTCGTCGGGCCGTCAACGAGTTGACCCCGGTGCAGGTCACAGACCTGGTTAAAAACTCCGGGCTGCGCGGCCGGGGAGGCGCCGGCTTCCCCACCGGGATGAAGTGGAGCTTTGTGCCGATGGACGAAAACGTACCGCGGCCCAAGTACCTGGTCGCTAATGCCGACGAGATGGAGCCAGGCACCTTTAAAGACCGCCTCCTGCTCGAAGGCGACCCGCACCAGCTTATTGAAGGCATGCTGGTCAGCGCCTACGCCATCCAGGCCGACATCGCCTACATCTTTCTGCGCCACGAGTACCGGCTGGCGGCTCAGGTGCTCAACCGGGCCATCGCCGAGGCCTACGCCGCCGGCTACCTGGGACGGAACATCTTCGGCTCCAGCTACAGCCTGGAACTGCGCCTGCATATCAGCGCTGGCCGTTACATCTGCGGCGAAGAAACGGCCCTGCTCAACGCTCTGGAGGGTAAGCGGGCCACACCCCGCTCGCGACCCCCCTTTCCCCAGGTCAGCGGCCTGTGGGGCAAGCCGACCATCGTCCAGAACGTCGAAACGCTCTGTAACGTGCCCCACATCATTCGCCACGGCGCCGATTGGTACCAGGGCTTAAGCCGGTCGGAGGACAGCGGCACCAAGCTGTACGGTGTCAGTGGTAAAGTAAAACGGCCGGGGTTGTGGGAACTGCCGATAGGTACGACCATCCGTGAAATCCTGGAGGAGCATGCCGGAGGCATGCGGGATGGGGTCAAATTCCGGGGTCTCATCCCCGGCGGCGGCTCGACCGATTTCCTGGTCGAGGAACACCTCGACCTGGCCATGGATTACGGCACCATCCAGAAAGCGGGCAGCCGCATGGGGACCGGCACCATGATCATCCTCGACGACCGGACCTGCCCTGTCGGCATGGTCAACAACCTGTCCCACTTTTTTGCCCAGGAGTCGTGCGGCTGGTGCACGCCCTGCCGCGAGGGCCTGCCCTGGACGGCCAAGGTGCTGCAGGCCATGGAAGACGGCCAGGGCCAGCCGGGCGATCTGGACAAGCTGGAGTTCCACACCCGTATGTTAGGGCCGGGCCTGACCTTCTGCGCCCTGGCTCCCGGCGCAATGGAACCTTTACAGAGCGCCTTGAAATATTTTCGGGAGGATTTCGAGCGGCACATCACCGACAAGCGCTGCCCGTGGAGATAAGGTATGGCAATCATTTACATTGATAACAAACCCTACGAGGTGGAGAACGGCCAGAACCTGCTGCACGCCGGCCTGTCGCTCAAGTTCAACATCCCCTACTTCTGCTGGCACCCGGCCATGGGCTCCGTGGGCGCCTGCCGACAGTGCGCCGTCAAGCAGTTCAAAGACGAGCACGATACCCGGGGCCGGCTGGTGATGGCCTGCATGACCGTCGCTGCGGATGGAACCCGTATTTCCATTGACGACCCGGAAGCCGTGGCCTTCCGGGCCAGCGTCATCGAGTGGCTGATGATTAACCACCCCCACGACTGTCCGGTTTGCGACGAGGGCGGCGAGTGCCACCTGCAGGATATGACCCTGATGACCGGCCATACCTATCGCCGTTACAGTTTTGCCAAGCGCACCTACCGCAACCAGTACCTTGGCCCTTTCATCAACCACGAAATGAACCGCTGCATCCAGTGTTACCGCTGCGTCCGCTATTACCGTGATTACGCCGGAGGCCGCGATTTTGACGTGTTTGGCGTGCATGACCGGGTTTACTTTGGCCGCCACGAGGATGGGGTGCTGGAGAACGAATTCAGCGGCAACCTGGCCGAGATTTGTCCGACCGGCGTCTTTACCGATAAAACGCTGGACCAGCATTATACCCGCAAGTGGGACATGCAAACCGCGCCGTCTATCTGCTTCCATTGCAGCGTCGGCTGCAACACGATCCCCGCCGAGCGGTACGGCATGCTGCGACGGATTCAGAACCGCTACCACAGCGAAGTGAACGGCTACTTTTTATGTGACCGGGGCCGTTTTGGCTACGAGTTTGTCAACAGCGACCAGCGGCTTCGCCAGCCGTTGCTCCGCCGCACGGCCGGCAGTTCGCCGGAAGCGGTCAGCCGGGAGGCGGCGCTGGAGCACCTGGCCCCGCTGCTGGCCCGGCCGGAGCGGGTCATTGGCATCGGTTCGCCCCGCGCCTCCCTGGAAGCTAATTTTGCCTTGCAGGCGATGGTCGGCCCAAAGCGGTTTTACCGGGGCGTGTCGGCCCCGGAATCGCGTCTGGTAGATTGTGTGCTCCAGATTCTGCGGCAGGGGCCGGCGGCGACGCCCTCGCTGCGCGAGGTAAAAGAGGCCGACGCCGTACTGGTGCTGGGCGAGGATGTCACCAACGTGGCTCCGGTGCTGGCCCTGGCGCTGCGCCAATCCATTCACCAAAAACCAAAGGCCATTGCCGGGAAATTAGGCATCCCGGAGTGGCACGATGCCGCTGTGCGCGAAGCTATCCGCCACGAAGAAAAAAGCCCGCTGATCATTGCCACCCCGGCAGCGACGAAACTGGACGAGGTCGCTTCGTTAACTTATCGCGCCGCCTCGGATGATCTGGCCCGGCTGGGCCAGGCGGTCGCGGCTCTCCTGGGCGCGGCTGTTCCGGCTGTAACCGGCCTTTCGTCCGAAGTCCGCGATCTGGCTCAATCCATTGCCGACGCTCTGCGCCAGGCCGAGCGGCCCCTGGTCGTCTCCGGTACGAGTTCCGGCAGCGAAGCGGTTCTCCAGGCCGCGGCGAATGTCGCCTGGGCACTGGGCGCTAAATTGGCCTTGACGGTGCCGGAGTGCAACAGCATGGGCCTGGGGCTGCTGGGCGGGCCGCCTCTGGACGAGGCCCTGGCCGCCCTGCAAGGGGGCCAGGTTGACACGGTCATTATCCTGGAAAACGACCTGTACCGGCGGGCCGCCGGCGCCGATGTCCAGGCTGCCCTGGGCGCAGCCCGGCACGTGATCGTGATTGACCATCTGGCCACGGCCACCACTGCCCAGGCCGAACTCGTCCTGCCGGCGGCCACCTTCGCCGAGAGCGATGGCACCCTGGTTAATTACGAGGGGCGGGCGCAGCGGTTTTACCAGGTCTTTGTCCCAACCGGCGACATCCAGGAAAGCTGGCGCTGGCTGCGCGATATGCGCGGCGGCCTGGACTGGCGCAACCTGGACGATGTCGTCGCCGCCCTGGCCGAGGCTCATTCCCAACTGGCCCCAGTCCGCGACCTGGCCCCGCCGGCCGGGTTCCGCATTGCCGGTGAGCGGATTGCCCGCCAGCCGCACCGTTTCAGCGGCCGGACGGCCATGGTCGCTCACCTGACCATCCACGAACCTAAGCCGCCGGACGATCCCGATTCGCCGCTGGCCTTCTCGATGGAGGGTTACATCTACCAGCCGCCTCCGCCGCTGGTGCCGCGCTTCTGGGCGCCCGGCTGGAACTCGATTCAAGCGGTGAACAAGTTCCAGGACGAGGTGGGCGGTCCCCTGCGCGGCGGCGATCCGGGCCGCCGGCTGATTGAGCCGGCGACAAACGGCGCGTCAGCGCCCTATTTTGGTGAGGCCCCGCCGGCCTTTGAACCGCGCCAGGACGAACTGCTGCTGGTCCCCCTCTATCACATTTTTGGCTCGGAAGAGCAGAGCGCTCTAGCCCCCGGCATCGCCGAGTTGTCGCCCCAGCCTTACCTGGCCCTGCATCCCGCCGAAGCGGCCCGCCTGAAGATGGTGGCCGGGCAGGAAGTGACGCTCCACGTGGCCGGAGTCGCCCAGCGGCTGCGGCTCCGCTTCGATCCCAGCCTGCCGGCCGGCCTGGCCGGGCTACCGGCAGGTCTGCCCGGTTCACCGGCGGTGATCCTGCCGGCCTGGGGCCAGCTCAGTGGGGAGGCCAGCTTATGAACGAAACCCTGCGCGGAGTCCTGATTGTCGTCGGCGTGTTGGCCGGGGTGCTGACAACAGCAGCGGGGCTGATCTGGGTCGAGCGGCGGCTGTTGGGCTTCGTCCAGGAGCGGTATGGACCCAACCGGGTGGGACCTTTTGGCCTTCTCCAGGTGGTGGCCGATATGATCAAGATTTTGAGCAAGGAGGATTGGATTCCGCCCTTTGCCGATAAACCGGTTTTTATCCTGGCCCCGACGATTATCCTGGCCAGCGTCCTGCTCTCCTTTGCCGTCATCCCCTTTGCCCCCGGCCTGGCCGTGGCCGACCTTAACATCGGCCTGCTCTTTTTCCTGGCCATGTCGTCCATGGCCGTTTACAGCGTGGTCCTGGCCGGCTGGGCGTCGAATAATAAATACGCCCTGCTGGGGGGGCTGCGGGCTTCGGCCCAGATGCTCAGCTACGAGGTTTTTATGGGGCTGTCGCTGATGGGGGTGGTTATGCTGGCCGGGTCGTTCCGCTTAAGCGACATCGTCGAGGCCCAGCGGGGATTCTGGTTCTTTATCCCGCAAATCCTGGGGCTGCTCGTCTTCACCGTGGCCGGCCTGGCCGAGACGCGCCGGGTTCCGTTTGACCTGCCGGAAGCCGAGGGCGAATTAACCGCCGGTTATCATGTGGAGTATTCCGGGATGAAGTTCGGGATGTTCTTTGTCGGCGAATACGTAGGCGTGGCCCTGGTTTCGGCGATGATTGTAACCCTATTTTTTGGCGGCTGGCTCGGCCCGGTGCTGCCGCCCATTGTCTGGTTTTTGTTGAAGACCGCGATCCTGATCGCTTTCTTTATCATCACCCGCGGCACTCTGCCCCGGCCCCGCTTTGACCAGTTGATGAGCTACGGCTGGAAGGTCATGCTGCCCCTGGCCCTGTTGAATCTGGTGGTAACGGGGGGAGTCTTGTTAGCCATAGGCTAAAAGGAAGGATTATGCTCAGTTCATTACGCAGTATCTGGCTTGTATTTTTACACCTGTTTCGGCCCAAGGTCACGGTCCAATACCCCGATGAAAAACCTTACCTGCCGCCGCGCTGGCGCGGCCGGATTATTCTGTCGCGCGACCCTGATGGCGCGGAGCGGTGCGTGGCTTGTTATCTCTGCGCTGTCGCCTGTCCGGTTGATTGTATTGCCCTGCAGGCGACCCAGGATGAAACAGGCCGGCGTTACCCGGAGTTCTTCCGGATTAATTTTTCTCGCTGTATTTTGTGCGGTTTTTGCGAGGAGGCCTGTCCCACCTATGCCATCCAGCTCACCCCCGATTTTGAAATGAGCGAATACCAGCGGGTGAATCTCGTCTATGAAAAAGAGGACCTGCTCATTAGCGGGACCGGCAAATATCCCGGCTACAACTATTACCGGGTGGCCGGGCTGGCGATTGGAGGTAAGGATAAAGGCGAAGCTGAGAATGAAGCCCCGCCGGTTGACGTGCATACGCTGCTGCCGTAGGTGGACAAAGACAGTTATTTTTTACAGAAAAGTTTGGGGGACTGAAAGTGATACGTGATGCGTGAAGACCTTAGAGTCACGCATCACGTATCACAAATTAGTAAACCTGCGATATAGGTATCCAATGAACATCGTATTTTACATCTCCTCAGCCGTAGCTATTGCCGCGACGGTGATGGTCATCACCCGGCTTAATGCCGTGCATGCCCTGTTGTATATGATTGTCTCGCTGCTGGCGATGGCGCTGGTCTTTTTTACCCTGGGCGCTCCCTTTGTGGCGGCCCTGGAAGTGATCGTTTACGCCGGGGCGATTATGGTCTTGTTTGTTTTTGTAATCATGATGCTGAACCTGGGCGAGCAGGCCACCGACCAGGAACGCCAGTGGCTGCACGGCGTGTCGTGGCTGGGACCGGCCGGGCTGGCGGGACTGCTGCTGGTCCTGTTGGTTTATATCCTGTTCGGTTCGAGCAGCGAGCCGGTTGGGACTGAAGTGATCAGCCCGCAGCAAGTCGGCCTGGCTTTGTTTGGGCCGTACCTGCTGGCCGTGGAATTGGCCGCGTTTTTGCTGCTGGCCGGCATGGTCGGCGCGTATCACCTGGGCCGCCGGGCCGAGCTGATGGGCAAGCGGGTTGATGTGGCTCAGGGCGGCGCGATGGGGCCGGACCAAACCCGAGTGGGGACCCCTTCACCCAGCCGTACGCTGCAAATAGGCAACCCCTGGTCTCCTGGCGACGGGCAGCAGCGGGAAACATTGCCCACCAGTCCGGCTTATTCGAGAGATGCTGCCCCGAAAGCTGTTCCGGCGGAAGGCAGGGTCGGGAAGGAGTAAGATGAACGGAGTACCGATGGAGGCCGGCCTGCTGGTGGCCGGCGTGTTACTGGTGTTGGGGCTGGTGGGCGTCCTGGTGCGGCGCAATATTGTCTTTGTGTTGATGTCAATTGAAATTATGCTCAATGCCGCCGGCCTGGCCTTTGTCACCGCCGGGGCGCGTTGGGGCCAGGCTGATGGCCAGGTGATGTTTATGTTTATCCTGGCCATGGCCGCCGCCGAAGTGGCCGTTGGGCTGGCCCTGGTGCTGCAACTGTACCATCGCTTTAAAAGTTTGGACGCCGACGCGCCCAGCCGGATGAGGGGTTAAGATGTTAAATCTACTCTGGTTAATACCCACCTTACCCCTGGCCGGTTTTGTTATTCTGGCCCTCGTCGGCCCCCGGCTGCCCCGCCCGGTGAGCGCCATGATTGGGATTGGCTCGGTGGGCCTGGCCGCAGTGGTCGCGGCCCTGGTCGGGGTCAGTTTCATGACCGCACCGCCGCCCGGGGGGGCGTATGAGCAGCGCCTGTGGACCTGGCTGGACGTGGCCGGCTTTACCCCGGAAATCGCTTTTCGCCTGGACGCGCTGTCCCTGGTCATGATCCTGGTCGTCACCGGGGTGGGCTTCCTCATTCACCTGTACTCGGCTGAGTTTATGGGCGACGACGAGGGCTTCAGCCGCTTCTTTGCTTACATGAACCTGTTTGTCAGCATGATGCTGATCCTGCTGCTGGCTAACAACCTGCTGCTGCTTTACCTCGGCTGGGAGGGAGTGGGGCTGTGCAGCTTTTTGCTCATCGGCTTCTGGTACCAGGAACCGGCTAACGCCGAGGCCGCCCGCAAGGCTTTTATCGTGACTCGGGTGGGCGACACGGCCATGGCCATCGGCCTGTTTTTGCTTTTTACCAGCCTGGGCACGCTGCACATCCAGGAGTTGATGCAGCGGGCTGCGGCGGACTGGCCGGCCGGTTCGCCCCTGGCCGTAGCGGCGGCGGCCCTGCTGTTGGGCGGGGCGCTGGGCAAATCGGCCCAGTTGCCGCTGCAAACCTGGCTGCCCGATGCTATGGCCGGCCCCACTCCGACCAGCGCCCTGATTCATGCCGCGACCATGGTCACCGCCGGGGTCTACCTGATTGCCCGGACGCACGTCCTGTTTAGCCTGGCCCCGGTGGTGCTCAACGCCGTCGCCGTTATTGGCGCGGCCACCCTGCTGGTGGCCGGTTTTAGCGCCCTCGTCCAGGTTGACATCAAGCGGGTGCTCGCCTACTCCACCATCAGCCAGATTGGCTACATGTTCCTGGCCCTGGGCGTGGGCGCCTGGAGCGCGGCCATCTTCCACTTTGTGACCCATGCTTTTTTTAAGGCCCTGTTGTTCCTGGCCGCGGGAGTGGTCATCCTGGCCATGCACCATGAACACAATATGTTCAAGATGGGCGGCCTGCGGCGGCAGTTGCCGCTTACCTTCTGGACTTTTCTGGCGGGGGCAGCCTCGCTGGCTTCGCTGCCGTTGATTACGGCCGGTTTTTACAGTAAGGACTTGATCCTGCTGCAAGCCTGGGTGGGGCCGAACGGTAACTTCTGGCTCTGGCTGGCCGGTCTGGTGGGGGCGCTGCTGACTTCATTATACGCCTTCCGCATGGTCTTCATCACCTTTTTTGGTCCAACCCGGCAGCCGGTCAGCCACCGGCCCGGCAAGCTGATGCTGATCCCCCTGGTCATCCTGGCGATCCTCTCGCTCGTCGGCGGCCTGGTCGAACTGCCAGCGACCCTGGGCGGCCTGCACTTCTTCTCTGATTTTATGCAATCAGCCCTGCCCGCCGAAGCCGGCGAGCACGCCTCGCTCAGCATCGAACTGCTCTCTCAAAGCCTGGCCGCCTTGGCGACCCTGGCCGGCCTGGGGCTGGCTTATCTTTTTTTCCTGCGCCGGCCCGATTATACCGCGCAGGTGAGCCGGTCGAGGTTGGGGGCGGGTCTGCGCCAGTTCTGGTTTGTAGGCTGGGGCTTTGACGACCTGTACGATTGGCTGATCGTCCGGCCGTTTGTCTGGCTGGCCCGCATCAACCAAAACGATTTTGTTGACCTGTTCTACCGGGGCCTGGCCTGGCTGAGCCAGGCGTTTTTCCAAATACTCAGCGCTACCCAAACCGGGCAAGTGCGCTGGTACGCGCTGGGGCTGACCCTGGGCGCAGTTTTGACGATTGCTATGGTGGTGCTGTTATGATCCTGATGGGTTTAATTCTTCTGCCGCTGGCCGGCGGTTTGCTGGCCTGGCTGCTGGCTCGCTGGCAGCCCGACGGGGCGCGCTGGGTTTCGCTGCTGGCCCTGGCGGCCGGGCTGGTCTTGGCGCTGATGGTGTGGGCAGGGTCCGGCTCGGTTGAGCCGGCGGTGTCGCCGTGGTGGCTGGAGGTCAGCCTGCCCTGGGTTCCGCAGTGGGGCATCAGTTTTCACCTGGCCCTGGACGGTCTGAGCCTGCTGCTGATTCTCCTCACCTTTTTCCTGGGGCTGCTGGCGGTCCTGGTCTCCTGGGGTGAAATTCAGGAGCGGGTCGGCTTTTTCCACTTTAACCTGATGTGGATTCTGGCCGGCATCATCGGCGTTTTCCTGGCCCTAGACTTATTCCTGTTTTACTTCTTCTGGGAATTGATGCTGGTGCCAATGTACTTTATTATCAGCATCTGGGGGCACGAGAACCGGGTCTACGCGGCTGTTAAGTTCTTTATCTTTACCCAGGCCAGCGGCCTGCTGATGCTGTTGTCTATCCTGGGGCTTTACTTTTTCCACGGCCAGAGTACCAACAACTTTACCTTTGATTACAACCAATTGCTGAACACTCCCTTAACCGGCGCTGCCGCCACCTGGCTGATGCTGGGCTTTGTGATCGCTTTTGTGGTCAAACTGCCGGTGGTCCCGTTTCACACCTGGCTGCCCGATGCCCACACCGAAGCGCCGACTGCCGGAAGCGTTATCCTGGCCGGCCTGCTGCTCAAGACCGGCGCTTACGGCCTGCTGCGCTTTGCGCTGCCGCTCTTCCCCGCCGCCTCGGCCGCCCTGGCGCCGCTGGCCATGCTCATCGCCGTGATCGGCATTTTGTACGGGGCCTGGCTCTCTTTTGCCCAGACCGACCTCAAGCGGCTGGTGGCCTACAGCAGCGTCAGCCATATGGGTTTTGTGCTGCTGGGGATTTTTGCCCGGAATGAGTTAGCCTTGCAGGGAGCGCTGATGGAGATGATTGCCCACGGTATCAGCACCGGCGCGTTGTTTATCCTGGTTGGCCTGCTCCAGGAGCGGATTCACACCCGCGACCTGCGGCAGATGGGAGGCCTGTGGTCCGCCGCGCCGCGGCTGGGAGCGATGGTCCTGCTGTTTGCGATGGCTTCGCTCGGCCTGCCAGGGTTGGGCAACTTTATTGGCGAGTTCCTGGTCTTGCTGGGCGCTTACCGGGTCAGCGTACCCCTGACTGCCCTGGCGACAATTGGCCTGGTTGTGGCCACGATCTACTCGCTCTGGCTGTTCCAGCGCGCCTTCCACGGCCCCAACAGTCGTGGCTGGCGCTTGCCCGATCTGTCGGTACGGGATACAGTCATCATGACCACTCTGGTAGTGGTAATTGTCTGGTTGGGGCTGTACCCTCAACCAGTCCTCAACACCGCCCAGCCTGCCCTGGAAATCTTGGCGCTGGAAGACCAAACGGAGACAGTGTATCTAAAGCCGGGGTGGGCTGGAGGCATGGAAGAATGGAAGGCTGGAAGACTGCAACAAATCCTCCAACCTTCCAGCCTTCCAGATTCCCGACCCTCCCCTCTTCCTTCCGAGGTGTTCCATGACTCTCACTGATCTCATTGCCCTACTGCCTCTGCTTGTTTTAGCCCTGGCAGCGCTGATCGTCATGCTGGCGATTGCTTTTTACCGGCGACATGGCCTGGCTTTTGGCCTGGCTGTGGCCGGGTTGGGGCTGAGCTTTGCCAGTCTGTTGATCGTCGCTCCGCTCCTGCCGCGCCGGGTCAGTTCACTGGTGATTGTTGATGCCTACGGCCTGTTTTACCTGGGCCTGATCCTGGCCGCCGGCCTGGCCGTGGCCCTGCTGGCTTATGGCTATTTAAGGCAGCATCCCGACCAGCCCGAAGAATTTTATCTGCTCTTACTGCTGGCGACGCTGGGCGCGGCGGTTCTGGTGATCAGCGATCACTTTGTCTCTTTTTTCCTGGGTCTGGAAATCCTGAGCGTCTCGCTCTACACATTAATCGCCTATGTGCGGGCCAATCCCTTTAACCTGGAGGCCGGCTTTAAATACTTGATCCTGGCCGGCGCTTCGTCGGCTTTCCTCTTATTTGGCATGGCTCTGATCTACGCTGCCCTGGGCACAATGGAGTTTAGCCGCATGGCCGAGTTTGAGCCGTCTGAGAACATTTTGCTGCTAACCGGGCTGGCGATGACGGTGATTGGCATCGGCTTTAAACTGGCAGTGGTCCCTTTCCACATGTGGACTCCCGACGTTTACGAGGGCGCACCGGCCCCGGTCACGGCCCTGATCGCCACTGTCTCCAAGGGGGCGATGCTGGCGCTCCTGCTGCGATATTTTACGGCGGTAAACGGCTACGCTTACGATTCGGTCGTGCTGGTCTTTACCGTCATTGCCGTCGCTTCGATGTTGGGTGGCAGCCTGCTGGCCCTGCTCCAGACCAACGTAAAGCGTATCCTGGCTTACTCCTCGATTGCTCACCTTGGCTATATGCTGGTCGCATTCCTGGCCGGCGGCGCTCTGGCCGTTTCGGCCATCACTTACTACCTGGCTGCCTATTTTGTGACCACTCTCAGCGCTTTTGGGGTGGTTACTGTCCTCTCCGGCCCGGAGCGGGAAGCGGATACCCTGGCCGATTACCGAGCTTTGTTTTGGCGGCGGCCCGGGTTAGCGGGCCTGTTTACAGCGGCCTTGCTGTCCCTGGCCGGGATGCCGCTGACCGCCGGCTTTGTGGGCAAGTTTTACGTAGTCGCCGCCGGCATTAACGCGGCTCAATGGGTACTGGTGGGCAGCCTGGTCGCCAGCAGCGCGATCAGTATCTTTTTTTATCTGAGAATTGTGGTGGCGCTGTATTCTGCCCCAGCGGAGGGCGAGCCGCTGCCGCTGGCCGCTTCGCTGACCCTGGCCGGCGGTACGGCCCTGAGTTTACTCGCCCTGCTGCTGTTCTGGCTGGGCATCTACCCGGCCCCCTTTATTGAGGCAATCCAGACCATGGTTGCCAGCATTGGGTGAGACAAATCAATTATCTCCCAATGATCTTCCCTGGGGACCGAGAGCACATATAAAGTTTGTGAGAAGTTTACCCTATAGAGGCGATTTCCCCAGGCCAATAGGCACAGGGGAAATCGCCAGAAAAGTTCAGCGTTGTGGTTCCTGCCCGTGTAACTGGTCTGCCCAGCGGGCGGTTGTGATCAGCCATACGCAGTAGGCTACCACCAGAAACCGGTTGGGCCAGCCCGCCAGCACCTCCGGACCGAACTCGCCGCCACTCCGGGAAAGTCCAATAAACACAGCCGCAAACATCAACACCAGGGTGGTCCAGGTCAGATGAGCCGTCCCCAACAGCCATCGCCGGGCTGAGAACCAGGCCGGATTGCGGACCAGACTGATACTGATCAGTACCGCCGCAACCGGCAGGCTGGGCATGCCAATGATTGCCGCCAGCCCGTGTAGGTTGTGACGAGCGTCGAAGACGGCGGCCAAGCTCATGCCCACTGCCGCCAGGAGGAGGAAGCCCAGCCCGATTTTGCCGCCAACCTTCCAGATGTGCGGCTTGATCGCGAAGAACAAAGTGATGCAACTGAGTGCCCAGGTCAGAAACATGAGCGCCAAGACCCAGCCGTAGCGGCCGAGCGCATACTCGCTGACCATCCGCCACGAAGGATCGAGCTCCGGGCTAAGGATGTGCAGAGCGACCAGCAAAACCAGTGCCGTGGCGGCTGCCGCAATTGACCAGCGGGCCACCGGCAGAGAGCGCGCCGGCCTGGTTGTGGTTGAAATTACATTTTGCATGATTTTCTCCTTTACCCATGCAATGATTAGTTACCAAAATTTAGGCCAAAATAGTGGCAACGAACTTGCATAAATAGGG
>JAHDWA010000070.1 GCA_023382535.1 Anaerolineae bacterium
CTGGTTTCCCTGCTGGTGGTGAATATTTTCTTTGGCCTGGAAATATTTGTCGGCTTTATTCAGGCCTTTGTCTTTTTCATTCTGTCCCTGGTCTTTTTCTCGATGGCGACTCATTCGCATGGTGAGGAGCACAGCGAGCATTAAAAATTTAGAAATAAGAAATTAGAAATAAGAACACTGAATGCCTTTTTCTTAATTCTTAATTCTTTTTTCTTCCTTCTTTTTTCTTACCTTATTACGCCAAGGAGGCAAATTAAGATAAAATGGATGCTCAAACCTTCAAATTGTTAGCTGCTGGCCTGGCCATTGGTCTGGGCGCTATCGGTCCTGGTATTGGGGTGGGTCTGCTGGTGCTGGGCGCTCTGCAGTCTATCGGGCGCAACCCGGAAGCCGCCGGTCAGATTCAGACGAATATGTTTATCGGCATTGCTTTTACCGAAGCTATCGCGATCTACGCGCTGGTGGTTTCGTTGATCCTCCTGTTTGTGGTCTGAGCCGTGTTGGACCTACAAACACTTATATTCGACTCAGTCAGAAGGGAGGTATAAACGCGTGGAAGCATTAGGAATTTCCCCCTTTGGGATTATTGCCTATATTGTTAACTTTATCATCCTCGTTGTGCTGTTGCAGATGTTTCTGTATAAGCCTGTCACCCAAATGTTAGCGCAGCGCCAACAGCGTATTGCTGATGGGCTGTCGGCGGCTGATAGGGCTGCCCGCGAGGCCGCATTGCAACGAGCAGAATTTGAGAAGGAACTGGCTAAAGCTCGCGAAGCGTCTCAGGCCGAAGCTCGTAAAGCTGCGGAAGCGACTGAAAAAATGCGCCAGGATATTATTGCTGCAGCGCAGAAGGAAGCTGAGGAAATCAGAGCGCGAGCCAGAGCCGAAGCTGAACAGGAAAAGCAGCAAGTGGCGGCTGACCTGCAAAAAGAAGCCGCAGCTTTAGCTATGCAGATTACCCGGAAAGTGGTTGGCGGAGCTATTGACGAAAATGCGCAGCGCACCCTGGTTAATCAGTTCCTGACTACTTTAGGAGATGGCAAGTGAAAGCACAAGAGCTTTCGCACAAATATGCGACGGCTGTCTTTGGTCTGGCCCTCGAGTCATGGCTGGCTCCCCTGAATGCTGTGCAGGCTGAGCTGGCTAATAACCCAACTCTGGTGGCAGGGCTGCAGGACAAAGATCGCCCATTCAGCGAGCGGCAGAATGCGTTGGACCGAATCATTCCCGCCGACGGCAGCCAACAGGTGCGTAACTTTTTATATACCTTGTTGAAAGATGGCGATATTGGCCTGCTGGGCGAAGTTATGGTTGAATTGGAGCGCATGATCCGGGGCGGTCCGCGCGTCCAGGTAGCTCGGGTGACCACCGCCCTGCCGCTCTCCGAGCAAGAGAAAGAGGCATTCCGCCAAAAATTAGCTGCTCAGTATGGTGAGAGCCTGGCCTTCGATTTTGGGGTTGACCCGGCTCTTCTCGGCGGGGCCGTTGTCCAGGTGGGTGACAAGGTGATGGACGGCAGTGTAGCAACCCGGCTCGCCGCTATGAGCAACGCATTAGGGGTAAAAAGTTAAACGTTGAATGCTCAACGTTTAACTTTCAACGGATTGGAGGTTAGATGGTTCTGAAATTAGACGATATTACGGCCCAAATTCGCCAACAGATTGAAGCGTTTGAGGCGCCCGTTGAAATTGCCGATGTTGGTGCAGTCATCAGTGTTGGTGATGGGATTGCCCGGATTAGCGGCCTGACCAACGTCATGGCGACCGAACTGCTCGAGTTTCCCGGTGGTGTTCTGGGAATGGCCTTGAATCTTGAAGAAAACCAGGTCGGCGCGGTCATTTTAGGCGATTATGAGCATATCGAAGAGGGCGATACCGTCAAAAGCACGGGACGCATCGCCTCGGTGCCGGTCGGTGAGGCGCTGATTGGCCGGGTGGTTAACGCAGTGGGCGAACCGATAGACGGCAAAGGCCCGATCCAGAATGACGGTTATTATCCGGTTGAAAAGATTGCTCCCGGCGTGATCGAGCGGGCCAATGTGAACACCCCGGTCCAAACCGGTATCGTGGCTATTGACTCGATGATCCCGATTGGGCGCGGCCAGCGCGAGCTAATTATTGGCGACCGCCAGACCGGGAAGACGGCGATCGCCCTGGATACGATTATCAACCAAAAGGGCAAGGACCTGATCTGTATTTATGTGGCGATTGGGCAGCGGCAGGGTCAGGTAGCCCAGGTGGTTGGAATCTTGGAACGGTATGGCGCAATGGATCATACCATCGTAGTGGTGGCCGGCGCGTCAGACCCGGCCCCGATGCAGTACATCGCGCCCTATGCTGGCTGCGCTATGGGCGAGTACTTTATGGACAAGGGTAAAGAGGCGTTGATCATCTATGATGATCTCAGCAAGCACGCCTGGGCCTATCGCCAGATTTCGCTGTTGCTGCGCCGCCCGCCCGGACGCGAAGCCTATCCCGGTGACCTGTTCTATCTGCACTCCCGCCTGCTGGAACGCGCCGCCAAGCTGTCGCAGGAAAACGGCGGCGGCTCATTGACGGCCCTGCCGATCATCGAAACCCTGGCCGGAGATGTCAGCGCCTACGTGCCGACCAACGTTATTTCGATTACCGATGGCCAGATTTTCCTGGAAAGCGACTTGTTCTATGCCGGTCAGCGCCCGGCGCTCAACGTGGGTATTTCTGTATCGCGCGTGGGTGGCGATGCTCAAACCAAAGCGATGAAGCAGGTGGCGGGTCAATTACGCCTGGAGCTGGCTCAATTTAGAGCCTTGGCTGCTTTTGCGCAGTTTGGCTCCGAGTTGGATGCGGCCACTCGTGACCAGCTTGAACGTGGGTTGCGCCTGACCGAGTTGTTGAAGCAGCCGCAGTATCAGCCTCAGCCGCTGGCAGATCAGGTTATATCCATTTATGCTTTGACCCGAGGTTTTGCCCGTGCGGTGCCGGTCAATGAGATTCGTGAATACGTGAACAATCTGCTTCAATTCATGCACTCGAATTACCCGGCAGTCGGCCAAGCCATTGCCAATGAGAAAGCGATCTCCGAGCAAACGGATACAGCTATATGGACTGCTATAGCCGAGTACAATCGTTCTCGGGGCCTGGAAGTTCCCAAAAAATAATTGTGAATGATGAATAATGAATTGTGAATAATTTGTTGATAATTAACGATTGACAATTCACAATTCACAATTTTCTCCTAGTAGGGTTAACCTGTGGCTTCTCTGCGAGAAATCAGACAACGGATTAGAAGCGTTAAAAACATCTCCCAGATTACGCGGGCGATGCAAATGGTGGCGGCCTCAAAGATGCGCCGGGCGCAGGAGCAAGCCCTGGCCTCGCGGCCTTATGCGGCCAAAACTTGGGAGATTTTGACCCACCTGGCGGCGCAAAGAGGAAACGTCGAGCAATTGCATCCCCTGTTGGCAAATCGGGACCAAGTGAAGAATGTCGCCATTATTTTGATTACATCCGATAAAGGGCTGGCCGGGGCGTACAACGGCAACATTATTCGCTCAACGATCCGCTTTATGCGCAGCAATCAGCACGAAAATGCCAGCCTGGTGACGGTTGGACGCAAAGGGCGTGATTTTATGGTGCGGTTTGGGCGAAAAGTTATTGCTGAGTTTACCGACTTGCCGTCTCGACCCACTTCCCTTGATATCAGCCCCATTACCCGGATTGCAGTGGATGGTTTTCTGGAGGGTGAGTTTGACGAGGTTTACCTGGCTTCCACCGACTTCATTAATACCCTGACCCAGGAACCCACGATTCGCTTGCTGCTCCCCATTCGGCCTGGAGCTGTCGAAAGTCAGGTGCTCAGCCAGTATCTGGGGCAGGAAGCGACTATGTCTACCGCTGAGTATTTGTACGAGCCGGACCCGAACACATTGCTGGACACTATTTTGCCCCGTTTTACCGAGCTGCAGATTTACCAGGCTTTTTTGGAGGCGCGTGCCAGCGAAGAGTCGGCCCGGATGGTAGCTATGCGGAATGCGACCGAGAACGCCAACGAGCTGATTGGCGACCTGACCCTGATTTACAACAAAGCGCGTCAGGATGCGATTACCAAAGAAATGTTAGATATTGCCGGTGGGGCCGAAGCCCTGGCCCAGGCACAGATGTAGTGCGGAGATAGATAGGAGGATTGAATGGCGAAAGGAACCGTAGGCCGCGTCAAACAGGTGATGGGAGCGGTCGTTGATGTGGAATTCCAATCGGAAGATTTGCCGGAAATTTATGATGCTATCGAAGTCCCCCGTGACGGGCAGGACTCGCTTATATTGGAAGTGCAGCAGCACCTGGGTAACGACGTGGTGCGGACGATTGCTATGGACGCCACCGATGGGTTACGGCGGGGCCAGGACGCGATTAGTACCGGCGCGCCCATCAGCGTTCCGGTTGGCCCGCCGACCCTGGGCCGTATTTTTAACGTGCTGGGCCGGCCGGTTGACAATTTGGGACCGGTCGAGAGCGATACCTACTACCCCATTCACCGTTCTGCCCCTGAATTCAAAGATCAGGTAACCAAAGCCGAGCCGTTTGAGACCGGTATGAAAGTAATTGACCTCATCGCCCCCTTTACTCGCGGCGGCAAGACCGGGGTGTTTGGTGGAGCTGGCGTGGGTAAGACGGTTATCATCATGGAGCTTATCGCTTCCCTGGCTCGTGAACATGGTGGTTACTCCGTCTTCGCCGGGGTGGGGGAGCGCACCCGCGAGGGTACGGCACTCTATCAAGAAATGCACGAAGCGGGCGTGTTGGACAAATTGTGCATGGTTTTCGGCCAGATGAACGAGCCGTCCGGCGTGCGTTTGCGTGTCGCCTTGACTGGCCTGACCATGGCCGAATATTTCCGCGATGAAGGCCGCGACGTGCTGCTCTTTATTGATAACATCTTCCGCTTTGTTATGAGCGGTTCGGAAGTGTCGGCATTGTTGGGCCGGATGCCCAGCGCTGTAGGCTACCAGCCGACGCTGGCCACGGAAATGGGTGAATTGCAGGAGCGGATTACCTCAACCCGCCGGGGTTCGATCACAAGTATGCAGGCCGTTTACGTGCCCGCCGACGACTACACCGACCCCGCCCCGGTCACCACGTTCGCTCACCTGGACGCGACCATCTCTCTGGAGCGCTCGATTGCCGCTCTGGGTATCTTTCCGGCAGTAGATCCCCTGGCTTCGACCAGCCGGATTCTCGATCCGCAGATTGTGGGCGAAGAGCACTATCAAGTCGCCCGCGGGGTACAGCGGGTGCTGCAACGCTACAAAGATCTCCAGGATATCATTGCCATTCTGGGTATTGACGAACTATCGGAAGATGACAAGCTGGTGGTCGGTCGCGCCCGCAAGATTCAGCGCTTCTTCTCCCAGCCGATGTTTGTAGCCCAGCAGTTTACCGGGCGCGAGGGCCGCTATGTACCGATGCAGGAGACGGTGACCGGTTTCAAGAAGATCTTGGATGGCGCATGTGACGACATCCCCGAACCCTACTTCTACATGGCCGGCAATATTGACGAAGTGTTCCAACGCGCCAGAGAAGCGCAAAATTAGCTTAAATTAGACCTGACAGGTCTTTAAGACCTGTCAGGTCTGGAGATATTTAATGGCGACGCTGCATCTGGAAATTGTAACCATTGAGCGCAAAGTCTTCGATGACGAAGTCAATATGGTCGTTGCTCCCGGTTCCGAGGGTATGTTGGGTATTTTGCCCCGGCATGCCCCTCTGCTCACGGCCTTGAACTTTGGCGAGCTTCAGATTAAAAAAGAAGGTCAAGAGGACCAGTTCTTTGCCATCGGCGGCGGTTTTATGGAAGTCCAGCCCAATCATGTGGTGGTGCTGGCCGACTCCGCCGAGCATGCCGCAGAGATTGACGTAGAGCGCGCCGAAGCCGCCCGGCGGCGGGCCGAAGAATCCTTGACCAGAGCACCGGAAGAGCTGGAACTGGAACAGGCCGAAGCGGCGCTGCGCCGGTCGGTGATTCGCCTGAAGGTGGCCGAGCGCCGTCGCGGGTCTCGCCCCCGGACGCGCGGTGGGGATGGGTTCTCTTCCTAATTACTCTTTCGGCTAAATTTTATGCGCCAGCCAGGCCAGGAGTTGCTTTTAGTGACTTCTGGCTTTTTTGTGAGAATCAAGGATGAGGCGTGTCAAAGTACACTTTAGACACTCCTCAAGCCTCTCCAAGTGTGTCAGACCTGAAAGAGTTGCTCAATCTCTAATTTACATTACAATTAACTGATTGCTCACCCGGAAGGTTATCAAAATAGTATATGTTCGAAAAGAGAATCGGTGTAGACCTAGGCACTTTTAGTATCCTGATTTATATGAAAGGGCGCGGCATCGTCTTGCAAGAGCCTTCGATTGTGGCTATCTCCCAAAAAGATGACCGGATTGTAGCCATTGGCGAAGAAGCACGGGCCATGTTAGGCCGGGTGCCGGAAGCCATCGAAATTACCCGTCCCCTGCGCAACGGCGTCATTGCCGATTACTACGTGACCGAAAAAATGCTCGATTTTTACATTGAGCGCCTGGTTGGCCGTTTCCGCCTCTTTCCCCCCGAAGTGATGATTAGCACCCCTGTAGGGATCACCAGCGTCGAGCGGCGAGCGGTCGAGGACGCTGCCCGCAAAGCCGCCCGGCGGCAGGCATACACGATTCCTGAACCGCTGGCGGCAGCAATCGGGGCCGGTATGCCGATTGACACTCCCACGGGCAATATGGTGGTTGATATTGGCGGCGGTACCAGCGAAGCAGCCGTGATCGCCATGAACGGCATTGTCACCAGTAATTCGATTCGGGTGGCTGGGATGAAATTGGACGAGGCCATTGTTAACTACATCCGCCGCAAGTACAACCTGATCATAGGCGAGCAGACGGCTGAAGAAATCAAAATCAACATCGGCAGCGCGACCCCGTTGGAAGAAGCGTTGGAGATGGAAGTTAAAGGGCGGGATCAGGTGGCCGGTTTGCCTCGTACGATTAGAATCACCTCAGACGAAGTGACCGAAGCAGTCAGTGAGCCGCTGGCAGCGATTAGTGGGGTGGTTAAAAGTGTATTGGAAAAAACCCCGCCTGAACTCGCTTCTGATATCATTGATCGGGGTGTCATTATGACCGGCGGCACGGCGTTGTTGCGGAACCTGGATCTTATGCTTACCCGGCAGATCGGTGTACCCTGTTATGTGGCCGACAATCCGATAGCATGTGTGGCGTTAGGAGCTGGTTACGGTCTAGAAATCCGCGAGGCGTTGGAGCGGGCCGCCTCGCCTTTTTATGCTTATTAAAAAAGACCGCGCGAGGAGCGCGGTCTTTTTTAGTCAGTCCAGGTAGTAGGTCATCCGCTGCAGGTGTACGACCGGATCTATGTATTGAACCTGCACCTTTTCCGGTACAGTCAGGGTAATCGGGGCATAATTAAGAATAGCTTTAATGCCAGCTCCGACTAATAGGTCACACACAGACTGAGCGGCTGAGGCAGGTACGGCTACTATAGCCATTGTTATTTTTAATTGATTCATCACTTGCGCCAGCTTTTTTATATCATGGACCACTTTCCCATTTGTTTCTTTGCCAATTTTGGCCGGGTCACTGTCAAAAATCGCCTCAATGTGAAAGCCTTTGGCCGCAAAGCCACCATAATGGGCAATAGCCTGACCTAAATCGCCAAAACCCACCAGCGCTACCGCCCAATCGCGGTCAACATGTAAAATCTTGGCGATCTGCTCCCGCAGATAGTTGATTTCATAACCGGTGCCCTGCTTGCCAAACTCCCCAAAATGAGATAAGTCTTTGCGAATTTGGGCCGAACCAATCCCCAGTTTTTGTCCAAGTTCCTGGGATGAAGTGAACTCCTGACCGGCCTCGTGCAATAGATTGAGCGCTCGCAGGTAGATGGGCAATCGCCCGATGACAATATCAGGAACCTCAGCAGCCATATAAGCCTTCCTTAACGAAAAAATATTATCTTGAAATTGACGTGAGAATAGAAGAATCGAAGAAAGTGGACAAAATTTCAGCAAGTGAAACTTAGAACTATCTTACCATAAATCAGCTCAATGAGCAACAGCCGCGGCCAAAGTTTGATTTAATCTGGATAAGTTACCCTCTTGTTTTGATGAGGCCATATTTCAAAATAACGTAAACGGCCCGCAAGCCATCTTTCCAATGGATTTTTTTACCCTCTTCGTAGGTGCGGCCGTGATAAGAAATGCCCACCTCATAGACCGAGTACTTCAACCGGGCTACTTTAGCCGTAAATTCCGGCTCAAAACCAAACCGCTCTTCTTCCAGCTTGATGTTTTCCAAAATGCTCCGCTTAAAAACCTTGTAACAGACTTCCATGTCCGTTAAATTAAGATCGGTGAACATGTTAGAAAGCAGTGTGAGTAATTTGTTGCCGATCGAATGCCAAAAGTAAAGAACGCGATGCGACTCCCCCCCGGCAAAGCGAGAGCCATAGACCACATCGGCCTTGCCTTCCAGGATAGGTTTCAACAGTTTGGGATACTCGCCAGGATCATATTCGAGGTCGGCGTCTTGAATAATGATAATATCTCCGCTCGCGTGAGCAAAGCCGGTTTGCAGGGCTGCTCCTTTCCCTCTGTTAACTTCATGAAAAACGATTCTGATTTCAGGATAGCTGTCAAGAGTACATAGATATTCTCTGGTTCGATCGGTGGAACAATCGTCAACGATTACCAGTTCTCGCTCCAGCGTTAATGGGACTTCCAAAACTTTTTGAACAATTGCTTCGATCGTGTGCATCTCATTGAAACAGGGAATAACAATCGAGACTTTCATGACTTTCCTCAAAGTTTGGGGTACGAATTGAGCATGACTCATACGTTGTGACCCGCATTATAACTCAGGCCAAAGAGGCCGCAAATGGAGGTCAAGTTGAGCTGTCAGTAACCTCGACACACGCTCCGGCAGTTCGTCATAATTGACCTTACGCCAACGCACAGTTAAAATGGGACTTAATTCATTGTAAAACAGGAGCATAAAAAGATGTTAATCGTCAATGGAACCGTGCTCACCTTTGGCGCTGATAAGCGAGTCTTGCCCTCCGGGGCCGTTTACTATGAGGGTGATACTATTATTGAGGTTGGCCGCACCGCCGATTTACGGCAGAAGCACCCCCAGGCTGAAATCCTGGATGCCGCCGGAAAAATTGTGATGCCCGGGATGACTTGTGCCCACACCCACTTTTACGGGGCTTTTGCCCGTGGTATGGCCATCCCCGGCCAGCCGCCTGAGAATTTTATGCAGATTTTGGAGCAGTTGTGGTGGAAAGTTGACCGCGCCCTGACCCTCGAAGATAGCAAATACAGCGCCCTGGTGGCCCTGGTAGATGCTATTCGTCACGGCACGACGACTCTGATTGACCACCATGCCAGCCCAAACCATATTGACGGCTCCCTGGATGCTCTGGCCGAAGCGGCAACGGAGTCGGGACTGCGGGTCGGGCTGTGTTATGAAGTCACCGACCGTAACGGCCGGGAAGGGACTCTGGCCGGGATTGCCGAAAACGTCCGTTTCCTCAAACGGCTGCGGAACAACCCCAACCCCAAGTTAGGTGCGTCGTTTGGCCTCCACGCCGCCTTTACCGTCAGCGACGACACGCTCGACGCCTGTGTGGATGCAGCCAGGGGACTTAACACCGGGTTTCACATTCACGTGGCCGAGGACAAAGCCGACGAAGCCGACAGCCTCAAAAAGTATGGGGTGCGTGTCGCCGAGCGCCTGGAGAAAAAGGGCATTCTGGGACCAAAAACCCTGGTGGCCCACGCTATCCACGTGGATGCTTACGAGATGGATGCCTTCCGGGCGACCCAGACCAAAATTAGCCACCAGCCGCGCAGCAACATGAATAATGCCGTCGGGGTGGCGGAGGTAGAGAAATTGCTCAACCGGGGCATTACCGTCGGCCTGGGCAACGATGGCTTTAGCAATAACATGTTCACCGAAATTCACGTGGCTTATCTGCTGCACAAAGTCAGCCATGGCGATCCACGGGTAATGCCCGGCGACCGGCTGATGGAGATGGCTTTTAGTAACAATGCCACCATTGCCAGCCTGTTCTTCCCCAAGCCGGTCGGGATGCTGGCCCCCGGCGCTTTCGCTGATATTATCCTGCTCGATTACGTCCCCTATACCCCCTTGACTGATGGCAACTACCCCTGGCAGCTCATTTTTGGTATGGACGGCAGCCATGTCACTCATACTATCGCCGGGGGGCAAATGTTGATGAGGGATCGCCAGGTTCTCACTCTGGATGAGGTTGCCATTGCCGAAAAAGCGACCGAGTTGGCCAAGGAAGTTTGGCGGCGCGTAAATGACATGTAGAATTAACAGGTGAGATGTTAAGCATTATTGTCATGATTCTCGTCATCACGCTGATGGTCCTGGCAACAGGTTTTTACGTTGCCGCAGAATTTGCCACCGTCAGCGCCCGGCGAACGCGGGTCAACCAGATGGCCGGCGGGGGGAATCGGCTGGCCAAGGCGCTGCTGCCGATTATGGAAGATACCGGGGCCTTGGACAATTATGTGGCAGCATGCCAGGTAGGAATCACCGTTTCCTCCCTGGTGTTAGGCGCTTATGGGCAAAACACCGTAGCAGTCGCCCTGACCCCCCTGCTGGTTAACCTGACCTCTTGGAGCGAAGCAACCACTCACTCTATCTCAGTTACCGGCGTGCTGATTGTCTTAACGACCCTGAGCGTGGTTCTGGGGGAGTTGTTCCCTAAATCCGTGGCTATTCAATACCCGGAACAGGTCGCCTTGGCGACGGTGATCCCAATGAGGTGGTCACTGGTCGTTTTCCGTCCGCTCATCTGGCTTTTCAACGGCAGCAGTAATCTTATTTTGAGATTCCTGGGGATTCATCGCGGCCAGGAACACAGCCAGGCCTATTCTCCGGCCGAAATTGAATTGCTTGTGACCGAAAGCCACGAGGGCGGCCTGCTTGACGACGACGAACAGCAGATGCTGCGCAATGCCTTTCGGCTGCGGGAATTGACGGCCCGGCAGGTTATGGTCCCACGTACCCGGCTGGTAGCGGCTCCGCTGAGGAGCAGTGTAAGCGACCTGCTGGAAAAAATTTGCCATGAAGGCTATACCCGCATTCCAATCTACCGTACTACGATTGATGATATTGTTGGTTTTGCCCATCTCAAAGATGTGTTTCAACTCTATGTCCAGGGAGGGCAAAGTCTGGATGGTATTGTCCGCGAAGCGATTTATGTGCCCGAAAGCCTGCCCGCAGCGGAAGTATGGAATATCCTGAATAAAAAGCACCAATATATTGCGATTGTGTTTGATGAATACGGCGGCACTGCCGGGCTGATTACCTTTGAGGATCTGATCGAAGAGGTGTTTGGTGAGGTGCAGGATGAGTTTGACCAGGATGAACTGCCTTTGCTTTCTGCCGAAAAGGATGGCCGTATCCGGCTGCGGGCTGACCTGCTGGTGAGCGATGTGAATGAGTACCTGGGATTGAACCTGCCGGAGGAGGAGGTGGACACCCTGGGGGGTCTTGTTTTCAGTGAGTTAGGCCACCGGCCGGTAGTTAGGGATGAAGTTACCGTAGGGACGCCTCCCGTGAAGATTTGCGTCGAGGCTATGGAAGGGTTGAGTGTAACCGAAGTATCTTTGCAACTGCCGCAGGATACTCCCCCGCACATTGAAGAGTGGGCCGGGAGCGAAGCTACATGAAACTGCTGCTGGCGCCGAGCCTATCGCGTCTTGTTTTTTTACTGGGAACTGTCGCCGCTGAAGGCCTAGCCTTAAGTACGGCCAAGCCGTATCTGCTGAGTACCGAAACACTTCCCGGCCCGGGAACCCTGGTTGTGCCCGGCCTGGTGATCATCGTGCTGGTGCTGCTCAACGGTCTTTTTGTGGCGGCTGAGTTTGCGATTATCGGCGTTCGGCCCACGCAGGTCGAGCAGTTAGCCAATCAGGGCCGGGCGGTGGCGAAGGATGTTCTCGCTATCCTCGACTCTCCGGCCGAGCAGAACAAATATATTGCCACTGCTCAGTTGGGCATCACCATTGCCTCGCTGGGGTTAGGCATGTATGGCGAGACTCAGCTTTCCCACTTCGTCGAACCTTACGCGGCGTTGTGGCTGGGCCTGGCCCCTGATGCCGCCGTTATTTATACCCTCGGCTATGTCAGCAGCGTCAGCCTGCTGACTTATCTCCATGTCGTCATCGGCGAGATGATTCCCAAATCGCTGGCGCTGAATACCCCGCTGAAAATGGTTCTGTTGATAGACCGCCCGATGCGCCTGGCCGAGACTCTCTTTGCCGTTCCGGTGGCTGTTCTTAACAACATTGGGAATCTTTTGCTGCGTCTCTTCCGTATTCCCCCGGCCGAAGGTCACGCCCGGCTTCACTCCCCGGAGGAATTGGATTTGATCGTGGCGGAAAGTGCCGAAGGCGGGCTGCTCAACGAAGGCGAAGAGGAGATGATCCATAATATCTTCAGCTTTGGCGAGCGCCAGGTCAACCAGGTAATGACCCCCCGCCGCAAAGTCGAGGCTCTGGCCCACGATCTGACTTTGCCCGACCTGCTCAACCGGGTGGCTCAGAGCCAGCACAGCCGCTTTCCGGTCTATGAGGATGACCTTGACCATATCATCGGTACCCTGCACCTCAAAGATTTGATTTACCAACAGGTGCGGATGAAAGGTAACTTTGATATCCGGCTGCTTCTGCGCCCGGCCCTGACCGTGCCTGAAAATTACCGGGTCGAAAAACTGCTGGCTGCTTTCAAGCGCCAGCGAGTCCATATGGCTATTGTGCTGGATGAGTTCGGCGGCACAGCCGGGATTGTCACCCTGGAAGATTTGGTCGAAGAAGTGGTGGGCGAGGTGCGCGATGAATTTGACCGGGAGAACGAACCCCTGATCGAAGTGGCTCCTGGCGTGCTGGAAGTCGCCGGTACCTACCTGCTGGAAGATTTGGATGAGTATGTCTACCTGGGCCAGGAAGAGGATTTACCCGATGTCGAAACGGTGGGCGGCCTGATTATGACCGAACTGGGCCGCCCGCCCCGCCAGGATGACCGGATAACCTTTAACGGCGATGTCAGCTTTACCGTGCTGGCCGTTGACGGTCTGGCCGTGGCGCGGGCCAGGGTTGAGTACCCGGTAGCCGACCGGGAGGTTGGACGTGTCAGCAGCGCTGAGAGGGATTAAAAAGAGACCCCACCGTCAGATGTGGAGCCTCTTTTTGTTTTAAATTGTATTAATTTATACACCTGACCACGCGAACATCATTACCGGGTTTAAAGGTTACCTGACCGGAAGTGGTCGGGGGATTACAGGTGTTGGTCGAGCTGACCTTATAAGTACCTGTGTCGAAGATGGCGTTACAATTAAAACTGGTTGCTCCGGCTGGAATATTTGTACAGATGACGTCGGGAATAGGCGCACCGTTAAGCTTGGGGCTGAATACTCGATAGCTTGCTACCACCCCTCCGGTCCGGTTGTTTATGAACAGACTGGTTTTTATAGTTGTAGGAGGCGGATTCTTAATTACTACGGGGAGATAAACCAGGCCTGATATTGCTCTCTCGACTACAACACTGACATCGTCAATAAATGGCCCTTTGTTCGTATTTGTAGCATCACTTTGAAAAATAAAAACTAGCCAAACAGCAGGCTGTCCTCGCAAGTCCCCCAGAGTGAAAACGTTACTCAGATTGAGACGCATCAGGTTGTAACCGTTCCCCTGGGGACCATTAATCTGAGTTCCACTGACACCACCTGGCCCGAAAAAATTGCTGCCGTTTACCGAAGCGCCCCAAAGAAGAAAATCAAAGTTTTCTTCGCTTTGATTACGGTAATAAAAATCCACCCAGGCCTCGCTGGCTCCCACCAGGCTAAAGGGACCATGAACGATCCAGGATTTCATATTATTGGCATAATTTACTCCGGCACAGGAATTGAGAGCGTTATTCCCGCCATCGGCCGGCCAAAGAGACCAATTCCCTGAACGAGGAATGCAGTTAAACCCTCCTTGTCCCAGCCTGACATCATCCCAATAAGTTTCGCCGTTCGTCGGCCCGTCCAGGTCAAAACTCTCCCAGGCTGAATTAGGGAACTCCGTCACCTCAAAATTTTCATTGGTGAGGAAGACCCGCGTATCCGTGTTCTTGCGCAGGGAAATGAGATCAATGAAGGGTCCTTGTCCGGTTACGCCATTTAGGTTGCTAACAAAGGTGAACCGTATCCAAACCTGAGGTTGACCGATAAAGTTTTTCAGATCAAAGCTGATGAAATTGTAGCCATCAGTAAAGGGTCCACTGGTATAGGAACCAGCGTGGAAATCTCCAAAGAACGTAAGGTTGTCGGTCGAAGCTCCCACAAATAGATAGTCGCAATTCGCAATAGGATTGCAGATCCCATCACTCTCACTATCCATTCTGAAAAAGAAGTCGAGCGAAGCTGATTTGGCGTCCGCCAGGTTAAAAGGCCCGTAAACCATCCGGGCACTGGTACCGGCCGGATAATTATTCCCTGGGCATGGATCAACGACATCAGTTGCTGGCCAGGCTGCCCGGCTGCCTGAGACGGCATGACAGTTGACATCATCCCACAGATTGCCGGTTCGCGTCCAACCCGCATTCGGAAACCCGGTTTCAAAATCTTCAATCTTTATAAAGGTCGAAGCCGCAGCATTGATGCCTCCCGGCGCTGGGCGGCCCAGCAAAAGATCGCCTGGGTTTAATGTTCCGCCGGTCTCATAAGTGCCGCCTCCCGCCAGTTGCAGGGAAACTGGCCCGGTTGTATCCTGTTTGGTCACAGGCGCCGTTTCCTGGTTAGCGGATGCCGGCTCGCCGCTGCCGGCCACTTCCGCTTGAATAACATCCCCGGTAGAGGGATCTACCACAAGTTTACCGGGTCGAATTGGCATAGGCTCAAAACTGCCTTCGCCGGATGGTGGATCGTCCGCGCTGGCAAGCGTGGCTAAACTAAAGAATAGGCTGCCTGTGAGCAACAAGGCCCAAAATTTGTGAAGTCGCATGTGATAACCTCCCAATTTGTAAACTTCGGGTTAAACAGAGTGGCTCAGTGCGTGGAGGATGCGGCTAAAGCGTGGATCCGCCACCGCCGCCACCATCTTTCCCACCGCCGCCACCGCCGCCGGGAGCTTCGAAGCGCAGGCGGCCGGGAGGGGCCTGGATGCCCAGGTCTTTATATTCCGGCGTAATCTGGATCAGCACAACCGTCCAGAGATATTCGCCGCCGCGGCCCTTCACCCCAAAGGCATCCTTGATGTTAATGCTCAAGCGGTAAGTATTATTCCCCAGCACCTGGATCTGGCCACTTTTACTGTCCATCACGGCATCATGAGCGCCTGCCGGCGGCTCGCCTTCGCGCCAGACGCGCACTTCAAAGCCCTGATCAGGAGCAAGGCCGCCGGCCCACTGCCACTCAAATTCAGTCATGCCAAAACTGGGCTGGTCCAATGAAAGCGGCTTGACCAGCGTAATCTGTCCAGCCGGGACAACCGGCGCCGGAGTGGGCGGCGGAGACGGAGGCGTTCCCACCGCAGGTTTAGGAGTTGAGGAGCGCGTCGGGATAGGTGTGGCGGTTGGCGTCGGCGTATCAGCCGGCGATGTTGCGGTCGGAGTTGGGGTGTCGGGGACGGGAGTAGGCGTGGCCGTTGGGGTGGGCGGGGCCAAAGCAATAGGCAGATTATCGGTTTCGCTTGCTTCGGCCAGCTCGAGATCTGCTTTGATCCAGCCAATGCCCGTGGCAGCCAGGGTGGTCTTAATTTGCCACCACTGTCTCTCTTTATCGCGCCCGGCAATTTCGGCTTTAGCCCCTTCGGGCAGATAGCCCATCAGGTCATACTGCTCGCCGGGACCGGCGCGGACTTCCATATCTGTTTTGGCGATCACTGAAGGAATACCTGGCGGCAGGGGAGTGGGCACAGGGGTATCGGTTGGCGGGAGGGAAGTAGCGGTGGGTGGCGCCGGGGTATCGGTTGGCGGGCGGGGAGTAGGCGTGGCCGCAGCGACATCTGCTGGCGTTGGATTGGCCGGGGTTGGGGTAGGAAGTTGATCCGCCAGGCCGGTATTGCCTCTGGTTACCAGGAAAAAGACGAGCGCGCCAACCAGAAGCACGACCCCGGCTGCGGCTGCGCCCCACCGAAGGCCGACATTCTTTTGTGGTGAAGGGGTTGGTGCTGGTGTTGAAGAGAGCGGCAAGGGTCCGCTGTGGGCGACTGTTGCCTCGTTAATGTTATAAATGGTCGAGACGGCTTCTTCGCGGTAGGTAGGGTCTGTTTTGGCTTTTTGGAGAGCCTCGGCAAAGTCAGTCGCCGTGCTGTAACGCGCGTCCGGCTCTTTAGCCAGCGAGCGCAGAACCACATGCTCCAGGCTCTCCGGGATGTCCGGTTTAATTTGGCGAGGTAAGGGGATCGACTCGCTGCTGCGCTTGACCAGGATCGCCAGCGGTGTCGGCGCGTCGTGGGGGATGGTTCCGGTCAGAATTCGGTGTAGAATTACTCCTAAAGCGTAAATATCGGTGCGGTGGTCTACCACCTTGGCCCCGCTGGCCTGTTCCGGTGACATGTAAGCCGGCGTGCCCATCCCGACGCCGGTTCCGGTTAGCTGGGTCGCCGACTCTTTCATCTTGACTAAACCAAAGTCGCTCAGTAAAGCCCACTTGCCATCAATCAGGATATTACTGGGTTTGACATCGCGATGAATAATATCGTGTTCATGGGCGTAATTCAGCGCGTCGGCAACTTGCATAATGTAATCTATCAGCTTATTGAGCGGCGCTCCCTCCCGGATCAGCTTATCCAGGGTAACAGAGTTTTCCACATAGCGCATAACCAGATAGTTATAATTATCCTGGACCCCATAATCGTATACTTGCAAGATATTGGGGTGTTGCAGGCGGGCAATGGCTTGAGCTTCTCGCTGGAAGCGCTCGGTAAAGCCGGCTTCTTCGGCCAAAATAGGCGGGAGTATTTTGACGGCGACAAAACGATTCAAGCTCGGTTGAAAGGCTTTGTAAACCTGGGCCATGCCTCCCTGGCCTATTTTTTCTCTAATTTCATACTGCCCTAAGGTGATGCCGATAAGATCTTTCATGGTCTGATTACCCTTAATCTTTGGACGATAGGTGAGGGATGTTGTCTGAAATAAAAAGAGAGTTCACCGGGAACTCGTAAAAACCTTTTCATCTAAAAGTAATCTGAGAGTAGCAGTGAGGTGGTTGTTGAGTTTAACAAGACGAAGCGGGAATTTCCGTTGAACGGCCCGGTCTCAACCCGCAGCTACCCCATTATACCATAAAATAACATTCGCAACATTTCGATATTAGTTCAGAAATGCTCCAATCTGTAAGCAATAAGTACTACTTTTTGGCTGTAAGCGTATCTTTTTTCTGGAATCTGGGACTTCATTTATTCAAGAGGGGGCAGAAGAATAATTTCACTTGCTCTTGAATGGTTCAAGCAGAACGAAGGGGGGATAAAATGCATAACATTTTGGTCTGGCTGAAGAACATGACCGGTAAAAAAAGGGGGAAAATCATAAAACTGGCCTTTACCTTTATGATCCCTGGGCTTGTTTTTTTTACCGGCGGTTGGATGGCTGCCCAACCCAGAAGCGCCCTGCCTCCCAATTTTACCGACACCCTTGTAGCAACTGTGGGCAGCCCAACGGCCCTCGCCTTTACGCCGGATGGCCGGATGCTGGTCACCACGCAGGGAGGCACTTTAAGGGTCTATCAGGGCAGCACTTTCCTGGCGACGGCGCTCAACCTGTCTTCTGTCATCTGCAGCAACTCTGAACGAGGTCTCCTGGGGGTGGCCGTAGATCCAGATTTCTCGACCAATCGTTACATCTATCTTTACTACACCTTAAGAATATCCGGCAGTTGTCCCAGCAACAGCCCTAACAGCCCGGTCAATCGGGTTGCCCGTTTTACCCTGCCGGCGACGAATACGATCAATCCGGCCAGCGAGGTCGTCCTGATTGACAATATCCCTTCACCCAACGGCAATCACAACGCCGGTGACCTGCACTTTGGCCAGGATGGCTATCTTTATATCAGCGCCGGCGATGGCGGCTGTGACTACAATCCGCCGGAGTCCGGTGAGTGCGCCGGGAATAATGACGCCGCTCGCGACCAGCATATCCTACTGGGCAAAGTGCTGCGCATTACCCGTGATGGCGGTATTCCGCCCACCAACCCGTTTCAGGGGGCGGGTACGGCCCGCTGCAATGTTACTGGCCGGACGACGGCCGGGCAGAAATGCCAGGAGACGTTTGCCTGGGGTTTGCGCAATCCCTTCCGCTTCGCTTTCCGGCCCGGCACAAATCAGTTTTACATCAATGATGTGGGCCAGGGCCGGTGGGAAGAAATAGATGAAGGGCTGAGCGGGGCCGACTACGGCTGGAACGTGCGCGAGGGTCACTGCGCGAATGGCTCGACCAGTAACTGCGGCGCACCGCCGGCCGGGATGACCAACCCCATTTACGATTACGGCCGTAACACCGGCTGCGCCTCGATCACGGGAGGCGCCTTTGTCCCGGCGGGAGTTTGGCCGGCCCCCTACGATGGGGCCTACCTCTTTAGCGATTTCGTTTGCGGCAAAATCTTTCGACTCGTGCCCCAGGGTGGGGGAGGCTTCAGCGCTGTTGACTTTGCCACCGGGCTGGGTAACAGCAGCGCCGTTGCCATGACGTTTGGCCCCTTCAACGGCACCCAGGCGCTTTATTATACCACTTATGCGGGGGGCGGGCAGATTCGCCGCATTGCTTACCAGGGTGCAAACAGTCTGCCCAATGCGCTTGCTTCGGCTAACCCCAATTTTGGCCCTGTGCCTCTGGGCGTTACTTTGAGTGGCGCGGGCAGCAGCGACCCCGACGAGAATTATCCCTTAACTTATTTATGGAATTTTGGGGATGGTTCAGCGCCGGTGGAGACAGCCAGTGTGACCACTACCCATACTTACACCGCCAGCGGGGTCTATACCGCTACCTTGAATGTGCGGGATACTCGTAACGGGGTCTCGGCTCCGGCGACAGTGAAGGTTTTCCCCGGCAATACGCCGCCAGTGCCTACCATTTTTTCACCTACTACGAGCGTCCGGTTCGCGGTTGGGCAGACTTTGACCCTGCAAGGCCAGGCGACCGACGACGGTGGAGATTTGCCCGCTTCAGCCCTGGCTTGGGAAGTTCTTCTGCACCATGTTGACGCGACCAATCCGGGCACAGAACATACTCATCCCTACTTTGGACCAACTGCGGGTAATAATTTACTCCTGACTATGCCTGCGCCGGAAGACCTCCATGCCGCCGCGTTAAGCTACCTGGAGGTTCGACTGACCGCTACGGACTCATGGGGGCTGGGAGCAGCGATCACCCAGACGCTGCAACCTCGCCGGGTCAATGTCACCTTTAAAACTGAACCGGCAGGACTTGATTTAATTGCCAACGGAACAACTATAACTACCGACCAAACCCTGGTTTCGTGGCAGGGGTACGCCCTTAACATGCTGGCTCCGGTTCAACTGGATAGCCAGGGTAAGGCCTGGGCTTTTTATACCTGGTCAGACAGTGGGGATGCGGCCAACCGGACCATTGTCACCCCTTCAGCGGCAGTAACGTATACCGCAACCTTTACGCCGGCCATCCCGACGTGGATGCCTCTCATGTTCAAATAACGGTGGCAGACAGGTTCGCCTGACATTGAGCTTTTTCACTTCCGTAGATCAGAAAAATCGGTTATAATTGGCCCTGACGGAGGTTGGTATGTCAGATGATGAATTGAAACGCTGTCCTTTTTGCGATGAAGAGATTCGGGTTAAAGCGGTCATTTGCAAGCACTGCGGCCAGTGGCTACCCGGCTATTCCTACGAGTCGGCCATCAGGGATTTGGTCATCCAAAAACAAGTCACCGAGCTAAAGGCCAGTGAACCCATAGAGGCTAAGACGCGGGAGGAACAACTGCAAAAAGTCCTGGAGTGGGCCGGTAGTGAAAAAGATTATTCATGCAAGGGGTTTGATTTATCAGCTCAGAATTTAAGCCAGGTGGACTTGAGCGGAATAGATTTGAGCGAGGCCAACTTACGCGAAACCGACTTGGCCCAGGCCAATCTGACTGAGGCTAACTTAAACCGGGCTAACCTTTTTAGCGCCAACCTCAAAGGAGCAAATCTACAGCGGGCCAAGCTGAATGAAGCTTACCTCCGGAGTGCTGTTCTGGAATACGCGGACCTGAGCGGGGCCAGTCTGCTGCGGGCCAACCTGCGCAGCGCGTTTATGGATCAGGCCATCCTCTACCGGGTAGATATGGAGGGCGCCAATCTCAAGGGAGCTGATTTGCGGGGGGTCAATTTAAGAGAGTCCTATCTGAAGGAAACGAGTTTGGAAGGGGCTAAAATGGAGGGGGCCGTGCTGCGGGGCGCTTTACTCATCAGAACCAATTTGACCGGCTCCGATGTAACCACTTTTCAATATGAACGAGCGCGCACGTTAGAGGGGGCAATCTTGCCTAACGGCGACGTGCATGAATAGCCAACCTCAAAGGGAAATACTCCTGATTTGGCGGGCCACAAACGAGTAACCGTGCCAGGCCGATACCACCAGCAGGTGTTCTTTTTTCCCATCCTCCAAATAGACGGTTGTTTCTTCTACCCTGGGTGGTTCGCCGTACCTGGCTTCAACCAAATTAATCGCCGTCAGTGCATCGGGAGCCTCGACGGTATGGTTAATAATATATTCACCTCGGCTAAAAACCTCAATCCGATACCACGTCGCCATTTGAACACTGCCCAACTAAAAACATCCGCAGGAATATCGGATGTTTTAACAGACTGCCTTAATTTAGACATGACTGTATCTACAGTATAATATTATCATTATTTCCTGAAAAAACCAGTGACAAGTTACCCAATGCGGGCGACGATTGTCACCTTTCTGGCTGAAGGTATAAACTTGAAAACCTTGCTTATTGCATGTGGCGCGTTGGCTAAAGAGACCAAAGAGCTGGTTGACAAATATCAATGGCGGGTGGACTTAAAAGCGCTGCCGGCCCTGCACCACATGACTCCCCTCAAGATTACCACCGACCTGGATGCCATGCTCACTCAGCTCAGGGCCAACTATGAGCGGGTCATCGTAGTTTATGGCGAATGTGGCGCAACCGGCATTGACGCCGTACTGGCCAAACACAAAGTGGTCCGGATTAGCGGGCCGCATTGTTATGAGATGTATGCCGGCACGGCTCAATTCGACCAGATGATGGCCGAAGAACCCGGCACCTTCTTTTTAACCGACTGGCTGCTGCGGGCGTATGAAAAAGCGGTCCTTGGCGGCCTGGGCCTGGATAAACACCCGCAACTGACCTCGCTCTACTTTGCCAACTACCGGCGGCTGGTCTACCTCAGCCAGGAACCGACCGAGAAGCTGCTGGCCAAAGCCCGGGCAATCGCCGAGGCAATGGGCTGGGAATTTGAGCATCGTCCTGTTCGTTATGGAGAGTTGGAAACCCGCCTGGTAACTTTGATGAACGGCGGGGATTAATTTCCCTCTGGCTTTAGCTCTACCACCAACCCATCCCCCCACCCGTACTTGGCTTCCGAGAGCTGCCTGACGCGCTGGTGCAGTTCTGGCTCCAGCGCTGCCTCGACGACCCGCCCTGCCCCCTGAAAAATTTGCTCGCCCACTCGGAAGGTGATCGCCGGCCGGCGGCGCAAATTCTGCACCCAGTGAGTGTCTTCTCCTCTTTCGGCTATTAAATAATAGCGGCCATCCAGCACGGTGAACCAGATTTCAATCTCGTGCGGTCGCCCGCTTTTCCAGCCGGTTGTGGTTAAGTAAAGATAGGGTAATTGGCTTAACTCATCCATCCAACTTCTCTTTGTTACTGCGGTGCTTGCACTTGAATCCCGGAAAGCCGCACATAATCACTCTGAAAAACGCCCGCGTCGTCTAAAATCTGCAAGCGCTGCCCGTTCTCAACCTCGTAAAAACCCACCAAAAGATCATAACTACCTGGGGCGATGTCGCCAGGCAAGGGAAAAGTGTGCTGGTCAATGATGGCTTCGCCGGGCTGCCAGGAAAGGGTCGGATAAAATCCCTCCTGCGGCTTGCCGTCGCTCTGAGCCAGGATCTGGTCAGCCGGGCCAACCATCTGCACAAAAACGGTAAAATCAACGGCGATAGGGGCTTCGGCTTGCCAGAAGAGGGTCAATTTTAATTCACCGCCGGGGGTGAGGGGCTGGTTGAGATGGTAGCCGGTCAAACGGATTTGCCGGTTGAAATCCACCGCCATGGGCTGGACCTCTTCCGGGGAAATGGTAGCGGGCTGGACTTTCACCCCGACTCGCCGGCTGAACAGCACCAGCGGCGCATCCAGTGCCTTGAATTGAAAGTAATGGCGGGCGACGTAATTTTCCTGGAACCACGGCGCGGCCTGCACTTCGGGCAGCCAGGCATAGCCAATCAAAACGAGTTCTGGCTGATAATGGCGGATGGCATAGCCAAAGTCACCTTGAGCAATATGCGGGGCCACATCAGGCTGAGCCAGGCCCACAATATCAATGATCTGCCGACCCGACCAGTAGCCCAGGTGACCAATATCAATCGTGGCCAGGCGGGCCGAGGTGTTGGTATTTTGAGCAATCCAGCGGCCTGCGGTGGGATAAACTTGGGCTTTCCAGTTGGGGTTTGCCTGCACAATAGCCTTAGAAGCCGGGTAGAGAGTCTTTAAGAGAATGGCAATCAATACAATGGCAGTACCAACTGAAACGAAGTGGGCCAGCTTGGCCAGTACTTCACTTTGCCGCCCGGCCTGTCTGATCAACCAGGCCACCACCTCAGCGATCCCCTGAACCCCTCGCGCTGTCAGCAAAGCTACGCCGGGTATCAACGGGGCGTAATACCACTCGGCGGCGGGTACGGCCAGGCTGACAAAAGCAGTGACGTACAAAATATCGCGGGCGATCAGGATCAGCCAGGTACGCTCTCGCCAGAGAATCGAAACTGCTCCGATAAGCATCAGGATTGGAAACAGGTAGAACAGGTCATAATCGTTCTCTCTAATCCACTCATGCCAATAAGCCCAAAAACCATCGGCAAAGCGTTGGCCCAGCCAGTTGAACTCACCCTGGGCTGCCTTGGCCTTTAACGTGGCCGGAAAAGGCGAACCGTAGTAAAGTACGGCGAACAAGTACCATCCTGCCGGGATAGTGACAGCCGGGATAACTAAAGACCAGCGCAGCCGCCGGGTTGCCAAAAAATCGTAGGTGAGCATGCATGCGCCCAGCAGAACGCCGTCGCCGCGGACCAGGGCCGTCAAGCCGGCCAAAATACCGGCGATGCGCCAGCGCCGGGCGGCATAGGCATCCAGCGAGGCCAGTAATAGCGCCGCATAGAGATAGCTCTCCATGCTAAAGGCGATAATCAGCAGCGGAGCCAGCGTGAGAAGAAGCGCGCCGCCGATACCGGTCATGCGTCCGCTCAACCGCCGCCCAACATCATAGGCTAAGGCAGCGATCAGTCCGGAGAGAATAATATTCAAAACGAGGGCGGCTCGCGGGGCTGAGCCGAACAGCCAGACGCCGGGAACTAAAATTAGGGTATAGAGCGGCGTGGTTGTCACCTGGACCCGCTCGCCGAGATTGTAAACAAAGCCCCGTCCATAGGCCAGATTTTCGGCCACGCGGAAGGTAATCATGGCGTCGTCCAAAATGATAACGCTGGCCCACAACCCAGTTCCTATACCCACTAATCCCAACGCCGCCAGGAATACAGCGTCAAGCGGGTTAGCCTTGAACCATTGTTTAAACTTTTCCAGCAAAATGAATGGCACGTTTCTTTTCGAGGATCCTCCGTAAGCAGACGCTTATCAAAGCATAAAAAAAGCAACTTGTCAAGTTGCCCGGATTATGACAAGTGAGATTCAATTATTATGTCTAATTCACCTTGCAATAATTTTCAAGAGTTGATATAATGATTTTGACATAAAAGCTTGACATATTAAATGAGAGAATATATGTTAAGCTCGTAAGCGGCGGGAGGAGGATCTTATGTAAGAACTCTGAACTGTTTAGTAATTTAATGGGAATGCGGAAAACAAATCATTAACTATAGGAGAAAAAAATGAAAAAGTATCTCATTATTATTACCACAGTGGTGCTGCTACTCATGGTCTTTGCGCCGGCCGCCTTCGCTCAGGATGAAGGATATGGAAGTGGAGCTGGCGGATATGGCGGTGGCTATGGAGACGGCGGCTGGGGCGGTGGTGGCTATGGCGGTGGTGGCTATGGCGGCGGCTGGGGCTGGTGCCAGCAGGGCAATTGCTATAGAGTGCGTTACGGCGATACCCTGTACAGCATCGGCCGGCGTTTTAATGTTCACCCGCGCTATATTGCCTGGGTAAACGGCCTCAATAACCCCAACTGGATTTATGCGGGTCAGTGGTTGCGTATCCCTGCAACGGATGGACATCCTTATCCGTGGAATGCCCATTATCGGCGGCCCTATGATGGCGGTTACGGCAATTGTGGTGGTTACGGCAATTGCGGCTATGATGGCGGCTATGGCAATTGTGGTTATGGTGGCGGCTACGGCAATTGTGGCTATGGTGGTTATGGTGGCGGCTACGGCAATGATGGCGGCTACGGCCATGATGGCGGCTATGGCCATGATGGCGGCTACGGCGGTTATGATCAAGGCTATGGTGATTACTAAGATTAGCTGTTCGTTCTAGCCGTAACGCCGCGTGATAAATAACAGGCGTTCGAAAAAAAGCCTCGCTCCAAGAGCGAGGCTTTTTGGTTAAACGGGGAGACCTGCGAAACAAAAAAGAAATGGTCAGATTAATCGAGAAATGGTATACTTTAGTATATCATCCAGCTATCAACTACGGAGGTCTCGATGAGCCAGCCTGCTTATAATATTAGAGCGATTCGCAAATTATTAAGTGCGGTCTTTAAGCGTGGCGAGGATTTATACCTGTTTTGCACTGATTTTTCCGAGTTTACCCCTGTAACTGAGCAATTTTCTGGCGGTATGGGTAAAGATCAAATGATCCAGCGCCTGATTGAATATAGTGATCGTAAAGTATTAATGGCGCGATTATTAGAAGTTATTAAGGCGGAAGATCCAGCGCAGTACGCTCAATTTGAAAGTGAAATTTTTGGTGGAAAGAAGGCTGAATCAATCTCCTCATCCAACCCAACAGCAGTACCTGCTGAAACTGAATTTCTCCGCAAACTAATTAGCGAAAAGACTCGTTATTTACAAACACTGCAATTGCAGGCGGCCAAGTTTGGGATTTCCGCCCCGCCGCACATTGTCCTGGAAATTGAAGATCTGGAAAAAGAGATTGCCGAATTACGGCAAAAGCTGAATACGTGAGTTTAATATTTTTGGAGTAACATTTTTATGAGCCTGGGTAATCGCCTGCGTTTATGGACTCTCCTCATTATCGGCTTCATTGTTTATCTGCTGGTCCAATTTGGGGTGGGTTTTTATACAGACTATCTCTGGTTTCAACAGCTCAAGTTGGAGTCTGTCCTGCTGACCGGCCTGTGGGCGCGGGTTTGGGCGGGTTTGATCGTGGCCCTGCCGGTCATTGTTCTGTTCTGGATCAACATCTTTATTGCCCGCTGGCAGTCCATTCGCAACGTTCTCTTTTTTAGCGACGAAACGCTGGTGGCCCAGCGGTTCATTATCTGGATCATCTGGCTGGCCGGGCTTGTATTGGGCTGGTTGGTGGCCGTGACGGCGGCGAGCGACTGGCTCTTGCTTTTGCGCTTCGTCAACCGGCAGGACTTCAACCTGGCCGACCCGATTTTTAATAGGGATGTCGGCTTTTATATGTTTAGTTTGCCGGTTTACCACTTTGCCCAGCGCTGGTTAATTGTGGCCCTGTTTTTATCGTTGTTTGGCGCGGCGGCTATCTATGCCATGGCCCAGCAGAATAACCTGGCCGAAGGGCGGGTTGTCGTTTTGCCGCACGTCCAGTTACATCTGTCCGTTATCGGGGTCTTTATCTTTTTGACCTTTGCCGCCGGCCATTGGCTTGACCTGTTCGAGCTGGTGTACTCGACTCGCGGCGTGGCGTTTGGGGCCAGCTACACCGATATCAATGTTTCGATGCCGGCGCTGTGGGTTATGGTAGCGGTGGCCGTCATCGCGGCGGTTATGCTGCTGATCAATATTTTTTTGCGCCGTCCGGCTCTCAGTTTGCTGGCCATCTTCATTTGGATTGTCGCCGGTATTGTCGGCGGGGGCTTTATACCGGGGTTGATCCAGCGTTATGTGGTTGAACCCAACGAATTGGTCCGCGAAGCGCCTTACATCGAGAATAATATTCGTTTTACCAACCTGGCTTATGGCCTCAATAAAATTCAAGAGCGAGATTTCACCCAAATTGAGCCGCTCACCCGCGAGGCGCTGACGGCCAATGAAGCGACCTTGAAAAATATCCGGCTGTGGGATTACCGCCCGTTGCAGCAAACCTACCAGCAAATCCAGGCCATCCGGCTCTACTATCGCTTTTTGGATATTGATCTGGACCGCTATACCATTGACGACGAAATTCGCCAGGTGGCGCTGGCCGCCCGCGAGCTGGATGTAGACCAGTTGCAGGAGCCAACCTGGGTGACGCAGCGGTTACAATTTACCCACGGCTATGGGGTGGTGGTCAATCCGGTTAACGAAGTAGTCGGCGACGGCTTGCCGCAGTTGTGGGTTAAAGACCTGCCGCCGGAGTCGAGTGTGGGGCTGCAAATTGAACGCCCCGAAATTTACCACGGCGAGGGCACAGAAGATTACGTTTTTGTGCAAACCAAAGAACGTGAGTTTAACTACCCCAGCGGCGATCAAAATGTCTACACTAATTATGAGGGGACCGGCGGAGTTGTGTTGGACAGCTACCTTAAACGTCTGGCTTTTGCGCTGCGGCTGGCCGATGTCAATATGCTGCTCAGCCAGGATTTCACCCTTAACAGTCGGGTGATGCTCCACCGCAACATCACCGACCGGGCGCGCCAGATTGCCCCCTTCCTCCATTATGACCGTGATCCTTACCTCGTCATTGGCCAGGATGGTCGTCTTTATTGGCTGCTCGACGCCTATACCGCCTCTGATCGTTTCCCTTATTCCGAACCGATGGGCGACCTGAATTATATTCGTAATTCGATCAAAGTGGTGATTGATGCCTATGATGGGACGCCGACCTTCTACGTGGTTGATCCTGACGATCCTCTCATAAAATCTTACACGGCTATTTTCCCCAGCCTCTTTACGCCTGTCAGCGCCATGCCCGACTGGCTGCGCGCCCACCTGCGCTATCCTGAGGATCTCTTCAGTATTCAGGCCAGGCTGTACCAGACTTACCACATGCGGGATGTCAACGTTTTTTATAACAAAGAAGACCTGTGGCAGACGCCGATGGAGACCTTTGCCGGCAATACCCAGCCGGTCGAGCCTTACTATGTGGTTCTCCGCCTGCCCGGCGAAACCCAAAATGAATATGTGCTGACCCAGCCCTTTACGCCCAATAACAAAGATAATTTGATTGCCTGGCTGGCCGCCCGTTCCGATGGCGAAAATTACGGCCAACTGGTGGCCTACCGTTTTCCCAAACAAGAATTGGTTTATGGCCCGCTTCAAATCGAAGCTCGGATTGACCAGGACCCCGAAATTTCCGCCCAGATTACCCTCTGGAGTCAAAGCGGCTCCCAGGTCATCCGGGGCAACCTGCTGGTTTTGCCCATTGATAATTCGCTGCTCTATGTCGAGCCGCTTTACCTCCAGGCGCTCAACGGCCAGATCCCTGAACTCAGGCGGGTCATTGTCGTCGCCGGAGATCAGGTGGTGATGCGCGAAACGCTGGCCGCCGGCTTGCAGGCACTCTTTGCTGAGACTGGTCCGGCCCTCACCACAACGGAGCCTCCCCCCACCGCCGCAACTGAACCCACCGAGCCAACTCCCCCCGCCGTGTCCTCAAGCCAGGATATTAACCAATTGGCCGTTACTGCCTCCACTCATTACGAAGCCGCTCAAAAAGCTCTTCAAAACGGCGATTGGGCGACCTATGGTGAAGAGCTGGAAAAGATGAAAGCAGCCTTAGATGCCCTGGTTCGATTAACCAGCCAGGAATGAAGGCTTGCCCGGCGGATTTCATTTCATAACTCACCAGTTCAATAAGGAGAGTAGTGTGTTAAAACTTTGTCATTTCGGCTGGTTGCCCGTGGTCCTTACCCTCACCCTGCTCCTGGGCTGCACCTCCCTCACGGCTGAAAAAACACCGCTTCCGCCGGATAAAATCGAAACTATTCAAATTGAGGATTTGGATATTGCCGTTGGCCAGACGATTTATGTGCCGGCCTACTCAGAGATATATTACGCCTCCAACAGGACTTTAAATTTGGCCGTCACGCTAAGTGTGCATAATACCGACTTAAATCATTCGATTGTATTGACTTCCGTACGTTACTACGATGGCCAGGGGCAATTGGTCAGGGAGTTCCTGTCACAGCCAGAACAACTTGGCCCCCTGGTCGCCACCAATTTTTTTATAGAAGAACTGGACACGAGCGGTGGCTTGGGGGCGAACTTTATTGTGGAGTGGGTCGCCGAGCAGCCAGTCTATGAGCCGGTGGTCGAGGCAGTGATGATCGGCACGATTAGTTCGCTGAGTTTTTCATTTGTCAGCCCAGGCAGGGTCATTACTCAAACCGAATCAAGCGCAGTTCAATAAGGTTTATCTTTTGTCAATCGTGCATCCGTCAGATCAGTGCAGCCCAGGTTAATACGTCTAATACAGTGAGCAAAGGACCAGGCAATGCATCATGAGCTTCCGTTACTGATTAATATCGCCGCGGCGCTCGTTGCAGCATTTATCGGCGGCCTGCTGGCCCGCCGGGTTGGGCTGCCGACAATTGTTGGCTACCTGCTGGCAGGCGTCGCTATTGGACCTTTCACACCGGGCTTTGTCGGTGATACTGAAACTATCAGCCAACTGGCCGAACTGGGCGTAATTTTTTTGATGTTTGGCGTCGGCCTGCATTTCTCGTTCCACGATCTATGGAGGGTTCGTGATGCCGCCATTCCCGGGGCAATCATGCAGACGCTCATTTCGACTGCGTTGGGGTTTGGTCTAACCCAACTGTGGGGCTGGTCAATTCCTGCCGGATTGGTCCTGGGGCTGGCTATTTCTATTGCCAGTACGGTTGTTTTGTTGCGTGGGCTGATGGATAATGGATTGTTTAACACCACGCATGGGCAGGTCGCCGTTGGCTGGCTGGTGTTTGAAGATCTGGCTACTGTTGTCATTCTGGTATTGATGCCGGCCTTTTTTGCGACCGGGGGTGGTAATGTTTGGGTAACGGCCGGCAGCGCTGTTCTCAGTGCGGCAGTCTTTGTCGGGTTAATGCTGTTCGCCGGTTCACGTTTGGCCCCGTGGCTGCTCACCCAGATTGCCCGCACCCGTTCGCGGGAGCTGTTCATCCTGACCGTCGTGACCATTGCCCTGGGCACGGCAGTCGGCTCGGCTGAACTGTTTGGCGTGTCGCTGGCGTTGGGAGCGTTTTTGGCCGGGATGGTCCTGAGCGAATCCTCGGTCAGTCACCAGGTTGGCGCGGAAGTATTGCCTTTCCGCGAGACCTTTGCCGTACTGTTTTTTGTCTCAGTTGGCATGTTGGTCAATCTCAATTATTTGATTGCCAACGCCGGGCAGGTGCTGGCGCTAACGACGCTTATCGTCCTCGGTAAGTTTGTCCTTACTGTGGCCCTCGGCGTCCTGTTCCCCCGCCCGGCCCGAACAGCCCTGGTGGTGGCCGCCGGCCTCAGCCAAATCGGCGAGTTTTCATTCATCGTCGGCCAGGCGGGTGTTTCGCTTGATATTTTGACGCAAGAGCAATATTCACTCATCCTGGCCGGCGCGCTTTTATCCATTATGGTCAACCCGTTGATGTTTCGGGCAATCTCCCCCGTCGAAGCGTTCCTGCAGCGGTTTCCATCTTTGTGGCGCCTGCTTGACCGGCATGGCCCCACGCCACAGTCTCCTGCCGAGAAGCTGGCCGATCACATTGTGGTCGTTGGCTATGGTCGGGTCGGCGAGCACATTGTCACCGTGCTGGGACACCTGGGCGTGCCGCGCCTCATCGTCGAGTTGGATGCCGGACGTTTGGCCGAGTTTGAGCAGCAGGGGGTTCCGACACTGTTTGGAGATGCAGCCAATTCTGAAGTGCTGACCCACGCCGGCCTGGAACGGGCGCGCGCGCTGGTGGTAACAGTGCCAAATGAAGCAGCCGCGGAGATCATCGTGGCTTCGGCCCACGAGATAGCTCCGCAGTTGCCCATCATCGCTCGCGCAGCTACCCGCTCGGGCGTGGCGCGGCTGGCCATGCTGGGCGCGCAAGATGTAATCCATCCAGAATTGGAGGGTGGATTGGAGGTGCTGCGCCACACCCTGCTGGCGCTGGGGTACCCGCTGTTAGAAGTGCAGCAGTACGCCGACGCGGTCCGCCGCGACCAGTACGATTTAGCTGTTTCGACCCATGAGGAACATCGCCTGCTCGACCAGTTGCTGCACACGGTGCGGGGAATGGAGCTGGCCTGGGTCTCACTCAACGGCGCCAGCCCTTTGGTGGGCAAGACGTTGGCCGAGGCCAACATCCGCGTCCTGACCGGCGCGTCGGTGATCGCTATTTTGCGCGACCAGCAGGTGATTGCCAATCCCAAGTCCGCTACGGCTCTCCAGGCCGGTGATGTAGTCGGACTGATTGGCGAGGCGGCACAGATTGGGGAAGTTCGCCAACTGCTGGCGCCTGAACCGGTGCGGGAACCGCAGCTTGAGTAAATCGTAGCGTGTCTTCTTTGTGCCTTTTGGTGCGGACAAGCTGCTGCCCAACTGCCTGCGGCAAGCTGGGCTACGGTATCCATAATTTCTGCTGCGGGCATCCGGCGGCGATAAAATAATGTGCCTCATTCAGCACCTTGGCCGGCTTACGTCTGCCCAAACCGCCGCCGGTACTCTCCTGCCACTGGCTCCCCGGCTGCGGCCATCAATTGTCCTACCGAAGGATGACCAATCACTGCCGTCACGGCCTCGGCCAGTGGGGGGATGTTTTTGCCGAACCAACTCTTGACATAGGCCAGGGTATCCAGATCGGGCAGGCTGGCGGTCAGGGCTTCGCTTAACTCGTCCAGGCGTTCCAGGGCAGCGGTTTTCTTGTCGGCGGGGGCTGCGGCGGCCACTTGTGTTTTCAGTTGGCGAAGCTGTTCACGCACTACGGTCTGGTGGCTCTCGATCTGCGGGCGTGGGGTCTCGCCCGGGACCGGACCGGCATCGCCCACGCTCAGCGAGATCTCCCCGCCGGTGATCGTCCCAATCTGCACCACATTTCGCGCACCGGGGGCTAACTGGCCTGTGTTGGAGAAGGTGACCAGACCGCCCGCCCCCTTCGTCAGTTCGTTTAGCCATGAATTCCCAGCCGGATCAGGAGCAGGCAGTTTGACCTCTATTTCGGGCGCTGCCCGGTGAATGTTTAACGGTGAACGTTCAATGTTAGGGGGGGCTTCGGGCGTGGCCAGGGCCTGCTGCAGGGCCTCGGCCATTTCGGCGGCGGTCTGGTAGCGGCCGGCGGGGGCTTTGCTCATCGCCTTGAGGATAACTTGCTCCACGGCCTGGGGCAGGCCAGGGTTGACGCTGGTCGGCAGCGGCCACGACTCATTGACCAGTTTCAGCACAATGGCAATCGGGTGGTCTCCCTCAAAGGGAACCTGCCCGGTCGCCAGCTCGTACAGAATCACGCCCAGGGAGTAAATATCACTGCGCTTGTCTACTGTTTCCCCCTGGGCCTGCTCCGGCGACATATAGGCCGGCGTGCCGATGACCGCATTCTTGCTGGTCAGGCTGGGCCTGCTCATAATCCGGGCAATGCCAAAATCGGTCAACACCACCCGCCGCCGGGGGGTGAACATGATGTTGCTCGGTTTCAAATCCCGGTGAATGACCTCCCGCTCGTGGGCATAATCAATGGCGCTGGCTAATGCCTGAAATATGACCGCCATTTCGGTTAGCGGCATGAGCATCTGCCGTTCCTTATAGGTTTTTAGCTCCACCTCCAGCGTCGGACCGTCCACAAGTTCCATGACCATGTAATACAGGTCATCCTCGCGGGCAAAATCAAAGACTTGCACAATGTGGGGATGGTGCAGCCCGGCCACGGCCATCGCCTCGCTCTCAAACCGCTCGATGAACTCTTCGTCTTCGGCTAAATGGCTGTGGATAACTTTAATGGCTACGTAGCGGGCCAGGCTGGCTTGATAGGCTTTGTAAACATCGGCCATGCCCCCCTGGCCCAGCCGCTTAACCAGGCGATATTTGCCCAGGTCGTGCCCCACCAGGTCCCGCCGGGCCGCCGTGATAACTTCGTAATAGGGCTGATGTTTTTCATAGAGGGTGCGGTTGTTCTCCCGGGCCAGCGCCAGGAGATCGTCAAGCTGCAAGGTTTGCTCGGCATACTCGAGGAGGCGGTCAATAATTTCGGCCTTACCCTGGCTGCGGGCCAGTTGGTGATGGACCGGCTTGAATTCCGGCAGATCAAAATAAATCTGGCGCAGCTCTTCCTCGGTCAGGGCGACCGTCAATTCGGTCAATAAAGCGCGGATGTTCTTGAGAATATAGCGGGTGGTGATGACCTGCCCCTTTTTTGCCTGGGGGTGAACTGACGGGTCCTGCTCAGCCGCTTGGGACGACTGCGGGTTGGAGTCGCCGGGTGCCGGCTGGACAGCCTCGTCGTTCCTTTTAACTTGAGGTTCAACTCTCATAATTGCTTGCTCCGGAGATACTTTCAGTTTTTCTGAGGCCTGGGAGGTTTTCAAAACCTCCCAGGCCTTGACCGTCAAAGCCTGGTCGAGGGCGTCGGCCAGGGCTGCACCGTTAGGATAGCGGCCGGCCGGTTCTTTGGCTAACGCCTTGAGGATGACCGCTTCAAGATCCGGGCTGAGGTCTGGTTTGACCTGGCGCGGCGGCGGCGGCGGCTCGGTCAGATGAAGCATGGCCACATCATAAGGATGGTCTGCCTCGAAGGGCAGGCTGCCGGTGAAGATCTCGTACAAGACTACACCCAGGCTGTAGAGGTCACTTTGCGGCACCGCACCGGCGGATGACATGACCTGCTCCGGGGCGATATAGTGCGGCGTGCCGAATATCTCCCCACGGGTCTGGTAGTCGAGCAGAGCCAGGCCGAAATCGGTTAAAACGGGCTGGCCGTGTGAGTTGAGCATAATATTCGAGGGTTTGACATCACGATGGATAACTCCCTGGCTGTGGGCATAATCCAGGGCCAGGCAGATGGGCCGGACGATCTGCCTTGCTTCAGCCGGGGACATAAGTTGATGATCCTGGCGATAAGAGGCCAGCACAGCTTCTAAACTGGCGCCTTCGATATACTCCATAGCGATGTAAAGCAGCCCATTTGCCTCGCCGTAGCGATATACCCCGACGATGTGGGCATGATTCAATTGAGCCACCGCCTGGGCTTCGCGCTCAAAGCGGGCCATATAATCGGGGTCGTCGCGGAAGGGCGCATCAATCACTTTCACAGCCGCCCATCGCTTGAGGCGCACATCAAAACTGCGATAGACCCGAGCCATGCCCCCTCGCCCCAGCAGAGCTTCCAGGCGATATTCGTCTAACTGTTGGTAGAGTAAATTATCTTCTACAACTGGGTCGGTCATATTAATTCTCACGGCTCGCCTGGGTGATCTGGCGCAATTCGTGAATGAATTGGTTTAATCCCTGCGCATAGGTATCCACGTAATGTTGAGCCAGGCGGCTGGCCAGCTCTTTATACCCGCAGGCTGCCAATAGGACCACGTGAGGCCGGAAATCGCGCAGGCTGAGCCGCATGACGCCCTGGGCGTCGGTGATCACCCCCCAGACCAGGCTTTTTTTGTCGTTGTCGTCTTTGGCCGAAATAAAGCGGGTAAGGGTGCTGCTCGGAACCACTGCCCCGACGTTAGAGAATACCTCCCGGCCTTTGAGCAGATCGCTCAGGAGATCAAAACTCCCCGGCACCCTTTCCAAGATCTGCTGCAAGGGGGCAGGGAAGTGGGCCAGCAGTTTAATCGCCCCGGTGCTCAAACTTTCCCCGGCCAGGCCGAACTGTTTGGCCTGGCCCAAAATTGCGCCAAAACCGGCCAGCATCGCCAGATATTCCCGCCGAAGCCGGTCAAACTCATCATAGGCCGGGCCGGAAGTGTCGTTAGCCTGCCGGCAGACATCCCAGGCGGCCAGCACCCGCCGGTGCAGCCCCAGGAAGTCCAACTGGGTTAAAGGCGCTTCAAACGTGATGGGGTAGAGCCGGTCTCGCGGCGCGCGCTGGCTGGCATCTATCGGGATAAAGATGGTTGGATTGACCGGGTCGGCGTTATGGAGGGCTTCTAGCGCCGCCAGCGCCGCCGGACGGGCAGCGGGCTGGCCCGCCAATTCTTCCAACTCGCGGATCAATTGGGGGTCCGGCTGGTAGGTGAAGGTATGGATGGCCCGGTAAAGAATCAGGAGATCGTTGATGGTCAACTTGAGCAAATCGTTGCGCCGCTTGAAGAGCCGGCGCAAATTAACCATTGCTTTCAATTCCAGAGCCTCTGTTTCGGCTCCGACCTCAACGTTCACCCGGGTGGCTTGCTCGAGCATGGTCAAATCAGCCGGTTGAAGATTAAAGCGCAGCATCTGCGGCGGCCGGAGTGTATCCGGCGCGGGGTTGGGAGGCATCTCGGCCAGGTGATTGGCCCAAGAGAGGGCCTCCTGGGTGATGATTTCGCCCAGCGCTGCGCCCCAGGCGCCATCAAAAAAGATATGGGACTGGTCAAAAATCATCGTTTCGCCGGTATCAAACATGGTCAAGGCGTGGTCACCCCGGCCGCGTTCCGCCTGGCGTAGTTCGGCCAGGAGCAGGTGGCGGGGCTGGCGGTCGCAGTTGATCAGAATCGGCGCAAAGCGCAGCCGGTCCAGTTCCTGGACGAGATTTTGGTCCAACTTCCGGTTCAGGTCGGGCCAGGCTGACCGCTTGATTTGAGCCAAAGACAGGGGCAGCCGGCCTTTGGGGTCAGGCTCGGTTTGGGCCAGGATTGAGGCGACCATCGCCCGGACGGCCTGGACATCGGCGGGGCGCTCTGAGCCGGGGAAGCAGGCCGGAATAAAGAAATAACAATTCTTATGGATCAGGCCAATGCAGGCTTTGGTCAAGGGAACAGGCGTGCGGGTCTCGCCGTAAGGGCCGGGATCAAGGTAGGCCAGAATGGACATTTGCTGTTGATAAGCGGGCAGCTCTTCCGCTTCAGCCTGGCGCACGGCCTGCTGCCACTTATCGCGCAGCTCGGTTTCCAGGACGCCCAGCGCCTCGTCTAGAAATTGGTCGAAACGGTCACGGCGAAAAGCGGGATAGGCCTGGCGGGTGAAGCCGGCCGGGGTCCGCCCGTAGGGCCGCTGCTTTTCCCATTGACTGTAAAGCTGCGCATAGCGGGCGGCGTCAGGCTGATTTTGGGTGATTTCCGCGAGCAGACGGGTATAGACCCGCTCGCGCCATTCGTTGGCCAACAGGGCGTCGTACTGGTGCAGGCAGTAGATGGCGGCCATGACCTGGGCAGTGACCCGGTCAACGGCGCTTAGTTGAAGCCCCTGCCGGCGCAGGAAGGTATCGAAGCCGTGCGTTTCATTGGCATGGCGAGCGGTATCTTCGCGCGCCGCAAATTCAACATAGAACTGCCAGGTTCCTTCGGGAAAGGCCTCGTCCGGGTCTTTACCGGCCAACTTAAGCAGCCCCTGATAAGCTCCGATCACCGCCGCCGGTCCGGCAAAAAAGGCGGTAAAGACGGCTGCATCCAGCGTCTGTTCGACCCCTTTGAAGAGCAGATTAAGATCGCGCCGGATCGTTTTGGGTGGCGGCCGGCGTTCCGGCAGGCGTGACAGGCCGCTCAGGATCATTCCGAGCACATTGCCGGCCGGCGCCAGCCGGGCTACCTGCTCAACCACGGCATCCAGCACCGGCAAAGAGAGGCGGGATACCGCCGGGATGGATAATTGCGACAATTGGGCGACCGTTCTAAGGTCGTTGGCCGTTTTAAGGGAGGCTTGAGCAAGCTGGGCCACGATCTCAGGCAGCCTCGACTGGCCCCCGCTGGGAACCGATTTGGACGGAATTTCCTTGTCAGACTGGTGCATTTCCACGGGTTTTCCTTCCTTTTGGCTTATTCTATAACAGGCGGCGGAGTGGGCAGCGCCAGCGAGATAGGCTGAGACAGGTTATTGTCTTCGCGGCTCTCTTCGACGCGGCAGGCAGGTGGCATGAACTCGTCGCCGCTGCAACTGTCGGCCAGCCCGGTGAGCGAGACATTTTGCCCTTGCATATTGGCGGAGAAGGTCACTACACCGGCAAAGACAACCTCGTCGCCGGGAGGCAGCGGGGTGTTGGTAAAGGGATACCAGATGTTGTTCTGGCCCGGAACGGTAAAGGCAACCACAAAAGTTCCATTCGGACCGGTATAGTCGGTTGAGACTTTAAACAGGCCGGCCTCGGCATTGCCATGATTTCTAACCGCCAGGCGAATGGGCACTTCAATCTCGCCGCTTCTCCGATTGATCTGGGCAGGCCCATTAAAATCCAGGGCGCTGACGACCAGGTCCGGTTGAGTGGCCGCGCCAATGCCGCGCAGGGGTAGATGTTGGGGGGTGTCAGGCGCGTTGTCGGTCAGGATCAGTTCGGCGGTGCGCTGGCCGGCCGCGCGGGGCGTGAAACGGACGCTGATCAGGCAGCTATCGCCGGGCTGCAGCACAAAATTGGCGCAGCCTTCCTCGAACGTAAAATCATCCAGGTGAGTTCCGCCCAGGTTAACGCTGTTAATCGTCAGATCGCCCTGGCCCACATTGGTCATATGCACCGTTTGGGCTTCGCTGGTGCTGCCGATAGGCTGTTCGCCCCATGCTAACTCCACAGGATTGAGATTGGCAGCCGGGTCGCCGAGGCCAAAACCGGTGAGAAAGACACCGCCCGGGCTGTCGAGGCTGTTGGTCAGGATGGTCAGGCTGGCCCGGCGCTCGCCGGTAGCAGTGGGTCTAAAGCGCAGATTAATGATACAACTGCTGTTAGCCGGAAGGCCGGATCGAGCCAGGCAGTTACTGGACTCAAGCAGATAATCATTAGCCGCGTTTCCTTCAAGAAAGATATTGGAGACGGTCAGGAGTCCTCCTCCTGTGTTGATCAGGCGAACTGTTTCCGTTCGACTCGCTTCGGCCACCCGTATGGAGCCAAAATTCAAATCCATGGGGTCCAACAGGGCCACCGGTCTGGGTGTGGCGGTCGGGGTAGATGACGGCGTCGAAGTAGCGGTAGGGGTAAAGGTGGGAATAGGGGTAGGGGAGACAGTGAAGGTAAAGGTGGGAATAGGGGTAGGGGAGGCAGTAGCGGTCGGAGTGGGTGAGGGCAGCGGCGTGGGTGTGTCGGTGGGCAGCGGCAGGGTGGGGGTGAAAGTGGCCGGGGGGACGTTAGGGGCAGCCGGGATTGGGGTGAAGGTGGCAGTGGGGACGAAGCTAACCTCAGAGACACGGGTCAGCGTCGGTGGGCCGTTCTGAACCGCGGCCGGACGGGGGGATGAGGCTAACAAGGTCGAGCCTAGCCACCCTCCCACGGCTAACAGTAATAACAAAGAGAAGCCAATCAGGCCAAACAAGGGCCAGGGTGTGCCTGGCGTTCCGTTGGGGGCCGGCGGTGTGGACGGAGATTGCGGCGGCGGGGGTCCCAACAGCAGATTTAAGTTATGGCGGGTGATGTCAGCGCCGGCGTAGTCGCCCAACGTTTCCCGCAGGCGGAGCGCCCGGCTCAGGGCGGTTCGAGCGGCCATCTTGTCGTCCAGGCAAAGGGCGCGCGTACCGAGTTGGTGCCAGGCCCAGGCTTTGGCCGCCCGGTCGCCGAGCGCCTCGGCGGCCTGTAAGCCGCTTTGCAGGATTTCGGCCCAGGTGGCCCAACGCCCGCTCAAGCTGAAAGCGCCTTCGATGACCCGCACCAGGCGAAGCGTTTCCGGCCAGCGTTGCGTCTCGACCGCCCAGGCGAGAAGCTGGCGTATGGCCCCGGCTTCTTCCAGCAAACGGTCAGGGGTTGATTGAGCCTGTTCGGCCCACCGGGTGAAATAACCAAGCGCTCGCTCGGCTAAGGGGGTTAAATCCCAGGCAGAGGGCCACTGCTGGGCCAGGTCGCCGCTGAGGCTGTAGCGCGGGCTGTGTGCCTGGATCAGGTTGCGCTGCAAGAGAGTCTCGATGACCGGGGTTATCTCGGGCAGGCCGGTCAGGGCGACTACGTGTTCGTGGCCGAGCGGCGCGCCGCCAAAAAGAGCCAGCATGCCCAGCACCCGCCGTTCCGGGGGAGAAAGCTGGTTCAGAAGCTGCCGGGTCAGCGCTTCGGCGGGGAGGGCCTGCTGCAAGCGCTGCCGCAGCTCGACCAGCGAAGGGCCGTGCTCCTGGGCCAGGGCGGCCACCTGGAGCAGCCGGAGCGGGTGACCGGCCAGGATTTGGCACAGTTCCTTTGCTGCAGGCAGCTCCTCCTGGCTCAACGGGCGGGCGATTTCTCGTTCCAGGAGCGCCAGGGCATCGTCGAGGGGCAGGCCGCCTAAAGCTAAAACCTGGCCTTCGCCCCATAAGCGCCGCTCGGCAGAGGTAAAAACAAAGGCGCAGTCAGGAGCAGCATCCAGCACTGCCTCCACTTCCGGGCGAGCCAGGTCTACATCATCCAGCAGGATTAGGGCTTGTTTGCCCTGCAAGCCGTGCCGGATTTGAGCCTCGGTTGCTTTGGCCGGGATATTGCTTTCATAGAAAGCTTCAAAAAGGAATTGCAGCAGGTCGGCCAGCGGCTGCTGCTGAACGGAGAGGTAAACGATGCCATCGGTGCAGGAGGATAAGGGGAGATTGTAAGCCAGGTGGCGCAGCAGGCTCGTTTTGCCCAAACCCGGCGGGCCGTAAAACTCTACGGGCTGCGCCGTATGAACGGCTGCTGTGGCTGCTCCCGTTTCTCTCTGCCGGTCCAACAGGCCGCTAAAGCGGCGTGGGCGCAGCAGCACCGGGACCAGGCGAGGCTGCCAATGGACCTGCTCCTCCGGCATCGCCACATTGACCACCCCGCCGTGAATCGAGCCAATTTGTACAACATACTGGCCGATAGCTATCTGGCCGCTATTTTCTTGAATGACAGCCGCTGTGGTTGTGGAAAGATCGAGCTGAGTTGAGGCCATGTCATCTTCCCCCTGTTCCTAGAGACAGACATGATCTCTAATATTGTTAAATGTCTATAAAGCTATCATAACAGGATTATCTTAAGAAGACAATGGGAAAATAAGGGGAGGGTAAAAGATGACAGGCACTTATCGGGCTAAAAATTGGGCGAATTCGAACAAATAGTTCCGTATTAGTGTTGAAAAGTGCCTGTCACTTGATTTATTTAGCGGCACAACGTTACGGGGCATTTGGCGTGGCGAATGACCTTATGGCTGACGCTGCCCAGCAGCAAACCCTGGAGCGTGCTGAGGCCCCGCGTGCCCATAACAATCAAATCGGCCTGCTGGGTTTCGGCGACCGCCAAGATAGCCTCGGCTTCCGGCCCTTCTAGCAGTTCCTCATAGACGACGACACCGGTGTCACCCAGTTTCTGGCGGGCCTGCTGCAAAATCTCCTGGCCGGCGCTCTCCCGCCGGGCGACCAGCTTTTCGTACTCATCGTAGCCCAGCAAATCGGATGTTTGGGGAAAAGCGTGAACCAGATACAGGTCGGCCCCAAAACATTCGGCCAGCCCCTTGGCATATTGCAGGGCGCGATGACTGTGCTCAGAGCCATCTATGGCCGCGATGATGCGTTTGAACATAATTCCCTCCCAAAAAATAGTGGACAGGAATAGTAAATTCCTGCAACCTTGCTACCCTGCAACCTGTTACTCGTCCGCAATTTCTTGAAAAGTCGCCTCGGCAGCCCGGATGGTAGCCGTTATAATCCCTTCGGAATGAGCTGTCGAGAAGAAGCCCGACTCAAACTGCGATGGGGCCAGGTAGACGCCATGACGGAGCATAGCCTGGAAGAAACGGGCATATTTTTGGGTATCGCTTTTGGCGGCCGTATCCCAATTGATAACCGGCTGGTCGGTGAAGAAGGTGCAGAACATGGTCCCCACCTGGGTCTGGTAGAGAGGCACGCCGGCGGCTTCGGCGGCTGCGCCGATGCCCTGGCACAATTCGGTGGTCCCGGCGACCAGCCGGTCGAATACGCCCGGCTCGCGGATGGCCTTGAGCGTTTCAATCCCGGCAGTCATCGCTAAAGGATTGCCGCTGAGGGTGCCGGCCTGGTACATCGGCCCGGCCGGGGCAACCGTCTGCATTATCTCGCGCCGACCGGCGTACGCGCCGACGGGCAGCCCGCCGCCGATGACCTTGCCCAGAGCGGTTAGATCGGGCGTCACGCCGTAATAGGCTTGCGCGCCGCCCAGGGCCACCCGAAAGCCGGTCATCACTTCATCGAAAATGAGCATGGCGTTATGCTGGGTGCAAAGACGGCGCAATCCGGCCAGGTAGCCCTCGACCGGCGGGACGCAGCCGATGTTCCCGGCGACCGGCTCTAAGATGATCCCGGCGATGTCACCGCCATACTGGTTAAACAGGGCTTCGACGGCGGCCAGATCGTTAAAGGGCGCGGTCAGGGTATCGCGGGTCGCGCCGGCTGGCACGCCGGGGCTGTCGGGCAGGCCCAAGGTGGCAACGCCGGAGCCGGCCTGAACCAGCAAAAAGTCGGCGTGACCATGATAGTTGCCCTGGAGCTTGACGATTTTGTCGCGCCCGGTAAAGGCGCGGGCCAAACGCAGCACGCTCATGGTCGCTTCGGTGCCGGAGTTGACAAAGCGGACCTGCTCGGCGGAGGGGACAAGCTCGCAGACCAGTTCGGCCAGTTCGGTTTCGAGGGCAGTAGGCGCGCCGTAGCTGGTGCCTCGCTCCACCGCTCGCTGCAAGGCTTTGACCACGGCCGGGTGGGCGTGGCCCAAAATCAGTGGCCCCCAACTGAGAACGTAATCAATATAGCGGTTGCCGTCGGCGTCCCACAGGTAAGGTCCTTCGGCCCGGTCAATAAACAGCGGCTGCCCGCCGACCGCCCGGAAGGCCCGTACCGGTGAGTTGACTCCGCCGGGGATAACTTTCTGCGCGGCGGCGAAGAGTTTTTCAGAATTGGTGAAATTCATGTTCGCTCCTGTGGACCCTAACCCAGCCAGCGGGCCGCATCTTTGGCCCAGTAGGTCAAAATCATATCAGCCCCGGCCCGTTTGATGGCAATCAGGCTTTCCAGGGCGACTCGCTTTTCGTCCAGCCAGCCCAGCCGGGCGGCGGCTTTGAGCATGCTGTACTCGCCGCTAACGTTATAGGCGGCCAGGGGTAGATCGGGGAAGGTGTCGCGGGCCTGGCGGATAATGTCAAGGTAGGGCAAAGCGGGTTTGACCATGATCATGTCGGCCCCCTCGGCGATGTCCAGGGCAATTTCACGCATCGCCTCGCGGCCGTTGGCCGGGTCCATCTGGTAGGTCGAGCGGTCGCCGAACTGCGGCGGGCTGTCGGCAGCCTCGCGGAAGGGGCCGTAAAAGCCGCTGGCAAACTTGGCGGAGTAACCCATGATCGGCGTGTTGGGGAACCCAGCTTCGTCCAGCGCCCGGCGGATGGCCCCCACCTGGCCGTCCATCATGGCGCTCGGCCCGACCACGTGCGCGCCCGCCCGGGCATGCGATACAGCCACCTGGCCCAGAATCTCCAGGGTAGGGTCGTTCAAAATCTGCCCATCTTCGACAACGCCGCAGTGGCCGTGGTCGGTGTACTCGCACATGCAGACGTCGGTCATAATGACCAGTTCCGGGTCAGCCTGGCGCAGGGTACGGATCGCCTGCTGGACGATACCGTCATCGGCGAAATTTTCCCGGCCCAACGGGTCTTTCTCTGCCGGCAGGCCAAAGAGCATCACCGCCGGGATGCCGAGCTGGCGCAGGACTTCGGCTTCGGCGGGGAGCTGATCCGGCGACTGCTGGTAGACGCCCGGCATCGAAGAGACTTCGTTGGGCACGCCCTGGCCGTGGACAATGAACATGGGATAGATGAAATCCGCCGGGGTGAGCGTGGTCTGGCGCACCAGGCGGCGCAGCCCGGCGCTTTGCCGCAGCCGGCGGGGCCGGGCCGCGGGGAAGGTAGGAGAGGGTTTGGATAAGTTTTGCATCGGTTTTTGCCTCCGAGGTTTGTTAACCTCATGGTAGCCTTAATCTTTGAACGAGTCAATTGAATAGGGTTGCGCAATTCAGGTAGTTTAGCCCCTCGTGGGCGGGCAGAGCCGAAAGCCCCCTGGTGGGAAAGCCCTAGACTATGGGCGGAGACCCTATTATATTGAGAGAGCGTTCGGAAAGCCGCAGCGGCAACCTTGCCACCGGCGCTCGTCCGGCGATAAAGTCGCCGGACTATCCAACAGCGCCCGATTAATCGGGCTAAAGCCGGGTTGACCCGGCGCTGTTCCATAGCCCTGGCATTCATGCCGGGGCGGGCCAGGCCAACGAAATAGTTTCTGAACGCTTTCATTGAAGATAATCTGAAAAAGAAATCGGCCTTTGTTACCCTACACCACGCTCAACAACGGCAAATTACGGACAGGATTTACATAATTAACAGGCTGGGCTTTTTGTTACAATAATCTTGTAAATCCTGTCTCATTTTTGGGCCGGTGTGGGGTAATTAATGGGGATATAAATCAAAGAAGCGTAATCGGCTCCAACGCGATCAAATCGTCAAACTCGTCAGGCCGCAGCTTCTCAAATTCCTTCTGCAACACCTTTTGATAAATCCACTCTGTGCCCGTTAGAAGGGTGGCGTTCTCACACCACAATTGCGCGGCCCGGTCTTTGTGCTTCACGTCCACATCTTCCCGGCCTTTCGTTTCGATCAGGTGATGCACGCCGTCTTGAGTAACCACTACAAAATCCGGCTCATAGTAGCGCAGGTTGGCGACATTGTAACCGAGCAGCAGCAATTAACGGCGAGCCGGGTTTCTATTGAACGACGGAGGAATCAATTCATTACTCATAAGCCAGCACCTCGCGCACGGTCAGGCGCGAGGCGTTCCAGGCCGGGAGGAAACTGGCCAGGACAGACAGGAAAACCACGACCACCAGCCAGATCAAGACCCCGCTGATAGAAAAGGTGTAATCGAGCGGGGTGCTCAAGAACTGCTGCCCAACGGCGTCGCTGAGAAGTTTGCTGATAGGATAAGCCAGGACAGCGCCAACCGCCCAACTGAGAACGCCGATGATCAGCCCCTCGACGATAAAAATCTGCCGGACGGAAGCATTCGAAGCGCCAATGGCCCGCATCACCCCAATTTCGCGGGTCCGCTCCAGGACATTGATGCTCATCGTGCCCATCAACCCCAGGCCGCCGATCACCGCCAGGAGCACGGCCATAATCAAAAGCAGGACCACGATCACCTCAAACATGGCTTCCGCCTCAGCCCGTTCCTGGGCAACCATTTCCACAATCTCGATACCCAGCCCGATCCGTTCATAATGTTGTTCCATGGCCCGGGCCACTTTTTGTTGAAAGGCAAAATCGTGCTGCTGCGTGGTAATCACCGCAAATTCGGCCAGGCCAACCCTGTGGGCGGCGCGGGCAAAGTCAGGGTAACTGACAAAAATCAGGGGCATCATGACCCCGCCTGTCGCCACCCCCACTACGTGGAATTTCTCCTCCCGCCCCTCGATCTTTAGCACCAGCTCACTGCCGACGTGCAGGTCAGGTTCGTCCCTGAGGAGAAGGGTATTGACCACGACCGCATGCTGATCGTCTGGCCGGAGCCAGCGGCCTTTCACGATGGTGGGTTTGACCAGCCTCGTTTCCGCCGGCGGGGCCATGAGCATGACGTTATCGCTGTCACTGCCGTCGGGACGCTGCCGGCGCGTATTGTAAAAACCCCAGGCCTCCACTTCAACCACGCCCGGTACCTTGAGCGTCTCCCGCCTGATCCGCTCGATGCGGTAATCACGGTCAAACTGAACGTCTACATCAAATTGGAAATAGCTCAGCCAGTTGTCCAATGTGCCGAGCAAGGAAGCCCGCACGCTGAACACGGCAATAAAGATCGCCCCGCCCAAAATCAACGTGGTCAGCGTCAGCGCCAGGCGGCCCTTCCGCCGGAACGTGTTACGTAAGGAAAGCAGCAGAGGACGGGGCAGGCGCCACCGCAGCAAAGGACGCTTGGTGCTTCCGGTCTGCGCGCCTAGCAGCAGCCGGTCCAGCCTGCTCGTGCCAAAACGTCCCCGGCCCAGGCCGTAAGGACTCATCGCTTCCCGCGCGGTAACCCGGGTGCCCATCATGACCGGGTAAAGGGCGGCCAGCACGGGGACCAGCAGCCCTACCGCCACCTGCAGGCCCAGCACCTCCGGCGGCAATCTAAAGTTGGTAATGTCGAAGTTGAGAAAACTGGCGATGTAGCGGGTGAAGGTATGCGCTCCCAACGCTCCCAGCGGCACGGCAATTAGCAGCGCCAGCAGTCCAAAGATAAGCACCATCACCAGGTACATGCCGGTAATCTGGCTCCGCCGCGCTCCCACTGCTTTCATCATCCCAATCTGGAAGGTCTGCTGGGTCAGCAAAGCCGAGATGGTATTAACCACCAGAAAGCCGCTCAACAGCAGCGATAACACCCCCAGCGTACCCATGATGATCGTAATGGCTTGAATCAGGAAGTCGAGCGGAGGCTGGCCAGGTTCAGAAATAAAGGTATAAAAGACCGAGCGGCCGCTGTTTTCAATCTTATCCCGGACTTTGTTAGCCACCTGCTGGATGTACGCCCGGTCGGGCCGGCCCCCGGCCTGGGAGACGACGATTCTTAGCTCATTGTAGCTTCGCTCCTGGCCCAACCATTCCAGGGTGTCAAAAGTAGCAAAACCGTAGGCCACCCCCCCAAAGACATAGATCTGAGCATTGAGGTCGTGGGCCAGGCCGGCAATACGCATCTGCCGTTCCTTGCCTTCCGGCGTTTTGACCAGGATCGTATCACCCACCTGGGCCTTGACCAAACCCAGGGCGGCCCGCTCGATGAGCAGTTCGTGCTCCGGCGGGGGCCAGGCGCCCCGTTCCGGCCAAAACTGGTCAATTTTAATCTCGTCGAAGTCGGGAACGGCAATGAGCCAGAGCGTGACCCACTCGTCCGGCCCTGTCTTAACCCGGAGCGAGATCCGGCCCCGCGCTTCGGCTTCGGCCACCTCACGCATATCATCAACAGCCTTGACCAGGTCGTCGTCAAAAGAGTCAATCGTGAGGATGGTGGCCTGGGCCGGATTGGTCGCCAGGTACATCGCTCTCAAATCACGGGAGAGAATAATTTGAGCGCTGGCAATTGTGCCGACGGCAAACACTCCCACGGCAATCGAAAGCACGACCAGGAGGGTGCGGGTTTTGGTCAGCCACAGGTCGCGCAGCACTTTGCGCCAGCGCGGACTTAGCAGCAGCTTGAACATAAACAACCTCT
>JAHDWA010000071.1 GCA_023382535.1 Anaerolineae bacterium
CAAATTGGCTCAACTTGGTCTCTCAGCCGTGGTCAACATTGCGCTGTAATACTAATCGCTTAAATAAAATGCACAGTAAAATCGTTATGACCATCACGGCTCCCCCATCCCAAAGTTTATTGGTACTCAGCTTTTAGCGGAGTCACGGTTTCAAATCGTGGTAAGTGCAGCGGTTTAAGTAGCCGGTGCAAGATGAGGAGTCACTTTAATGGGCAAATTCAATAACCTGTCGCGGTGAATTTTTGAAAGAAGTAGTCGGGTATCCCAGCTTGAGTACAAACCCATTTTGACTAGTTACATCCATCAAAGGATGTAGCAAAGGTTTATTTTTTTTGAATTATCCGGGAAAGTTTTTATTTTTGCTCAAAAAGTTTAACAAGTGAACCACAAATTGAGCCGGCTCTTCCAGCGGGAAAAGGTGCCCCACATTTGTTACGATTATTCGTTCGCAGTTAGACAAATTTGCGGCGGCCGCTTCCGTGACAATTCTAAACAAGGGCCGGGTTTTTTCACCCCAGGACACACAAACGGGCAGAGTTGTGCGCCGTAAATCTTCTTTTCTCAGGATAGGCGGAGCCAGTTGGGACAACTGTAAGGGGAGCGTATGCGCATTTTCAAGCTGCTGCTGCCTGATCAGGTCCGATTGAGCTTCAAAATAACCCGGCTTCTGAGCGGAACCATCCATCAATTTTTCAACGCCTTCTCTAATATTACCGCCAGCTACAGCCGCGAATACCGGGCCAAACATCTCCTGAGCATCCTGGCCAAATTGCTCGAGCTTCTGCTCATTTTCCACGTAGGAAGGAAAACCGGGTTCATAGATAAACAAACTTTTCAGCAGATCAGGGCGATGGACTGCCACATTCAAGGCAACATCAGCGCCATAAGACCAAGCCACCAGATGAACCGGCCCCAGGGCGAGATTTTCAATAAAGGCGGCCAGATCATGCGCATGAACGCCGATGCCAAACTCATGGGGCTCGGTTGGTAGAGATGACTCACCAAAATAGCGCTGGGTCAGGGCAATAGCCTGATAATCGGCCGGCATCGTTTCGTAATGAGGCAACCACATTCGGTAATCCGCTAAAGCGCCGTGAACAAAAACAACAGGTTCCCCCTGCCCCCTGGTCATATAGGGAATGATTATACCGTTTACGGTCATATAATTGGTTTGATTTTGTTGCATCTGTCTCATGGTTTCACCTCCCTTACTCAGGCGGGTCCTTCTTCGCTATCAGCGGAGCGGTCAGGCGTGAAGAAAATTGGCGGAAAGGCAAAGACAAGATAGGGCACGACTGCACAGACCACCATCCAGGCTAGCGCTGCCGAGGTATAAAAAGCCTCGGAGATATTAACCAGTTTGATAACGTGAATGGCAAAGTGCAGTAAGGCTGGCCCCCAGATAGTTCGCCGGCCGCGATCAAACAGGTAAGCCAATGGCAGCGATGACGCAACAGCCAGGCTAATCGAAGTCAGCGCCAGCGGCAAACTGAGCGAGTTCAACAGCAGCAAGTGAACGGCCACGAAAGGGATTAGGGAAAGCCAGGCCGCCCGCCAGAAGGTGCGTCCTCTTCGCAGGTGTCCAAAGGCAAAGCCGCGAAACAACAACTCCTCGGCCAGGCCGTGCTGGGCAAACAGACCCAGCGCCAGCCACATCCAATCACTCCGCAGTGATACCGCTGCTCCGGTGACGAGTGAAAAGAGAGGAAAAAAGGCTAACAGTCCTAAACTGGCCAGCAATGTGACTCCTATAACTTGCGGGGTGGGGTAGCCTAAACCCAGCCGCTGCACGGCTTGCCGGATACGGGTTTTGAAAAACAGTCGTTCCACCAGTAGGCTGGTGGCAATAACCAGGGCGCAGACCAGCAGACCAGCTTCACCCCTTAAGCTTCCCAGCCAGCTCGCCGAGCGATCAAGCACGAGGAAGATCAGAAAAGTTCCCCCCATCACGGCGCCAAACTCTACCCACCGGGCTGGGTTATTCTTCATGGGTATTGGCTGGTTCGGCGGCGAAATTTCCGTGGAGTGAGGTTGTTTCATGGCTTAATAGTCCTCCAATCATTCATATTTCAATCTCATCTAGGTCTGCACCCTCATCGCTTTTATTTCTTGCCTGACTTCAGTATAGCAGTAAACCAAGAGACCGTCAGTAACCAAAGTATGTATTTTGAGCCGGTAGGGGGTTGATTTTGGGAGAAGGCGACTGCGGAGATGATGGATTCCAGCTTAGGGCGCGGTGATAGGTAGCCCAAGCTGCTGATTGGCAAAATAGGGGTTATCCCTTACAATGAGAGCATGTCCGGCCCGCTGCTAACGACAAAGTTATATATTCCGCGCCAAAGCGCCAAACAGCCCCTTGTGTTGCGGCCTCATTTGACGGCGCGCTTGAACGAGGGGCTGAACGACCGGCTGACGCTTATCTCTGCCCCGGCCGGCTTTGGCAAGACCACCTTGCTGAGTAAATGGATTCCTGACGCTCAACACTGTGTGGCCTGGCTGTCATTAGATGCTGGCGATAATGACCCCATTCGTTTCTGGACCTACGGCATCACGGCTTTGCAAATGTTGCAGAACGGCTTGGGCCAAAGTGCCCTATCCTTGCTCCAGGCTCCGCAGCCTCCTTCGCTTGAATCCATCCTGACCCACCTAATCAACGAGCTGACCACCTTCCCGGATGATTTTGTCCTCGTGCTTGACGATTATCACGTCATAGAAAACCCGGCCCTGCATGACAGCCTGGCCTATTTACTCAGTCACCTCCCCCCCAAGATGCATTTGATTCTCACCAGCCGAGCTGACCCAGCCCTCCCCCTTTCTCGGCTGCGCGCCCGCCGCCAGTTGACTGAAATCAGGGCCGCCGATCTGCGTTTCACCTCCGAAGAGACCGTCGCTTTTTTGAATGAGGTCATGGGTTTAGACCTGTCAGCAGAGGATATTGCTGCTCTGGAAACGCGAACTGAGGGCTGGATTGCCGGGCTGCAACTGGCCGCGCTTTCAATGCAAGGCCGGAGCGACGTCAGCAGTTTTATCAAAGCATTTACCGGCAGCCATATCTACATTGTGGATTATCTGGCCGAAGAGGTATTGCAACGCCAGCCGGACAGTATACAGACCTTTCTGCTGCAAACCTCCATCCTGGAACGTATGAGCGGCGCCTTATGTGATGCCGTCACCGGGCGAGATGATAGCCAAGCCGTGTTGGAAAAGCTGCAACGGCACGACCTGTTTATCATTCCGCTGGACGACGAGCGCCACTGGTATCGCTATCATCATCTCTTTGCCGAGGTGCTGCGCGTCCGCCTGCAAAAAGCCAATCTCTCGCCAACAGGGGGTGTAGCCGAACTCCATCGCCGGGCCAGCGTGTGGTATGAGCAGCAGGGCTGGATGGCCGAAGCTATGGAGCATGCCCTGGCCGGCGGCGCCTTCGAGCAGGCCACCCACCTGCTTGAACAATTGGGGTTGATCGTCTTCGCCCAGGGCGCGATGCAGTATATGCTTAACAAGTGGCTGGCGCTCCTGCCAGACGAGTTGGTGCGGGTTCGGCCCAAACTCTGCCTTATCCAGGCCTGGCTGCTGTTCACTCGGATGGATCCTGAGGCGGCGCGTCACCGGCTGGAGGAAGCTGAACGAGCTTTGCGCCAACAGGATAAGTCAGGCGATGACAGGGATGACGCTCGAAATACCCAGGGGGAGATCGCGGCGACGCGGGCGCTGATCACCACCTATAGTCGCCATTTTGATCCTGATCAGGTCAATCGCTGGGCTAACGAAGCGCTGGCTTACCTGCGCCCGGACAACGCTACCTATCGGGGAGTAGTGTTCGGGGCTTTGGGGACGGCCGCCATGCAGCAGCTTGATGTGGCGCGAGCAGAACAGGCCTTTACCGAAGCGGCAACGATCAGCCGGGCCGCCGGCCATGAGTACATCGCCCTTGCCACCGTGGCCCACCTGACCAATATTCAGCGGGCCGGGGGCGCTCTCAGCCGGGCCATCCTCACCTGCCAACAAGCCCTTGCCTGGGCCGCCGAGCATGGCGCAGAGACGACCTTCGCGGCGGGGACTATCTGTATCAATTTGGCCGACCTGCTGCGCGAGCGCAATGATCTGGACGCAGCCTTGCGCTATGCTAATGCCGGGGTTGCCTGTTCTCATCAGGGTGCTCACCTCTTCCTTTTCATCGTCGGTTCCCTGGTGCTGGCGCGGATCAAACAAGCTCTGGGCGATCTGGCCGGTGTCTTTGAGTTAGTGGACCAAATGCGGCGATTAGCGGCAGGTCACTATCAGGTTGACTGGGTCTTGGCCTTGTTGCCAGCAGTAGAGGCCCACCTCCGCCTGGCGCAAGGCGACTTGCCGGCAGCGACCCAGTGGGCACATCATACGGATTGGGCCGAGACGTTGCCCCCCCATTTTCGCGGCACCCATCATTTCGTCTATGCCTACGAATACGGCGGTATGACCCGCGCCCAAGTGCTGATCGCCCAGGCCTGGTCTCATCCTGTCACCCCTTCGGTAGCAGGTTCAGCCCGAACCGAGCAAGCTGCTATCCATCATGACTTTTTGCCCGACGTGATTGCCTACCTTGATCGTCGAGGCCAGGTGGCCGAGGCCAGAGGGCTGATGTGGCTGCGCATCAAGGTGTACGCCCTCCAGGCGCTGGCCTACCAGGCCCTGGGCGACACGGCGCGAGCTGTGGAAAGGCTGGAACAGGCACTCCCCCTGGCCGAGCCGGAAGGCTACATCCGTATCTTTATAGACGAAGGCGCACCGATGGCCGAATTGCTACATCAGGCAGCGAGGCGAGGCCTTGCTCCAAACTATATAAGTAAACTATTGACTGGATTTCCGGCAAAGGAGCAGCCTCAGCCGGAGGTTTCGCCGGGGAGCGGCGGACTGCCGGGTACGGAGCACCCGGCGGAGGGGCAAATAGCTATTTCTTCTCCTGTGCCCCTCCGCACCCCTGCACCCCTGCTCGTTGAGTCATTGACTCCCCGCGAACTTGAAGTACTTCAGCTCATGGCCGCCGGCCACTCGAATCAAGAGATTGCGCGGGCGCTGGTCGTCTCCGTAGGCACGGTCAAAAAGCACCTCAATAACATCTTTGGTAAACTCGACGCCACTAGTCGCACCCAGGCGGTAGCGCGGGCAAGAGAACTCCACCTGCTCTAAAAGCAGGAATTCAGGAGACTCATAGGAACTCAAGCAGCTTTAAGTTCCTACAAGTTCCTTTGAGTTCCTATGAGATTTCACCCCGGTAATACAGCATCACCCTATTACCTCTTTCTTCAAAAATCAACCCCCAAATACAACTTTTGGCAACTGACTCTGCCCCTGGTTGATGGCTATACTGGAACTATCCAATTCAAATGAGTTTAATCCATTTTTTAGGGGGATCAATATCATGGCTGCAGTAAATGTATCACCTATCGGGACAAGTAAACAAGACCCATCTCTGGTTGAGATTCACGGGGTGTGCCACGACCGGTTCAGCCGGGTGCGGGACGTACTGGTGCAGAACCTCGCCACGGGTGATGACATTGGCGCGTCGGCGGCGGTTCTTATTGACGGCGAGCCGGTGGTGGACATTTGGGGCGGATATTTCGATGGGGCGTTCACTCGTCAGTGGGAACGCGATACGATCATCTGCACCCATTCGACCACCAAAACCATGACGGCCATGGCGGCGCTCGTCCTCGCCGATCGGGGCATGCTCGATCTGAACGCGCCGGTAGCGGAATACTGGCCTGAATTTGCGGCCAATGGCAAGGGCAAGATCGAAGTTCGCCAGCTCCTCGGCCACACCTCCGGCCTGGCCGGCTGGACGGAAGATGTGACTTGGGAAGATGTCTATGATCTGGAAAAATCAACCGCCTTGCTGGCGAAACAGGCCCCCTGGTGGGAACCAGGTACGGCCAGCGGTTATCACGGCCTGACCCAGGGCCATCTGGTCGGTGAGGTTATCCGCCGTATCACCGGCCAAACTCTCGGCCAATATTTCGCGGCCGAAATCGCCGGGCCTCTCGGCGCTGACTATCATATCGGCACCGGCCCCCAATACGACCACCGTGTCGCTCCCTTTATCCAGGCCGTGCCTGAGGGAGGTACCAACGGCAACTGGATGCATGATCGCGTGGCCACGAATCCGAATCTCAGCCCGGTCACTTCCTCGAGTATCCCCTACCGCCGGGCCGAGATCGGCGCTGCCAATGGGCACGGCAATGCCCGAGCGGTCGCTACCATCCATTCCATCCTGGTTGCTGAGAAAGTCAACGGCGTGCGTCTGTTATCTGAAGCCGGGCGGCTAAAGGTGCTCGAACAGCAATCCGATGGAATAGATCTCGTGATGGATATTCCTGTTCGTTGGGGGCTGGGCTTTGCTTTGGAATCGGCGGTCTTCGAGAACAGGCTGGGTCATCGGGTAGCCTATTGGGGTGGTAACGGTGGGTCATTGGGCTTTGTTGATTTCGATGAGCGGATGGCGGTTAGTTTCGTCATGAACCGCTGGATCGAGGGGCCTTACGAACAAGTCCGTAATCAACGCATCCTGAAGGCTGCTTACGACAGTCTGGCGGGGTAAGTCCGTCTTGAAGGATACCACTCAGGCAGGGGTTGTGACTGCCGGTCCAACGCCTGCCTCTTGTTTTTTCAATCTCAAGCGAAAAGGTTATCATAAATAGACTCTCGTCTTTTTTCCTCGATAGGGGGTAAATGCAGCTTCTTTTCCGGCTCGGAATACTCGCCGCTGCCTGGCTTGGCAGCATCATTGGCCTAATCTTGGTCTTACCATTGGGTTTGATCGTCGCGGAGTGGCTTATCTTCCCTCTGGCGCTGGTTATCGCCGCCCTTTTAGCTGCTCTCGGCGCGGGTTGGACCGGTACCTTCCTGGCCCGCGATCAGACGCGAACCAACCTCGTACCGGTTATTAGCCTCACGGAGGCTGTAGCTGTCGGAGTCGCGTTAATTTTCTTGATGATGGTCAGGTTGGGGATGGCCAGCTTTGGACCGCTGATCTTCCCTGCAGTGATTTTTAGCCTGATCCTGACTCTTAGTGCGAGTGCCGCCACGTGGCGTTTCCGCCATCCAAAGCAGGCCAGCGGAGGCGAAGTCAAACTGACGGTGATATTGCTGGTGCTGGCTGTGGTCAGTGTACCGGGCGTGATTTTCCTGGCCTCGCTCTTTGGTTTGGCCGGCGCATAACAACGCTGTCGGCAAGTTAACAAATCTACTGATCTTCAAGCAAAAGAGCCTTGGCTAGCACGAGGCTCTTTTTTATTTCCCTGTTTCTCCCAAAAATCAACCCCCTTCAACCCTTCAAATACCACTTTTGGCAACTGACTCAGCCCCTGGTTGATAGCTATACTGGAGTTATCCAATCTAATGAGTCCAATTCATTTTTCAGGAGGAACCATATCATGGCTACAGCAGCTATATCACAAAATATAGATACAATCGTTCAGACCACGCGCGGAGCGGTGCGTGGCACGTGGGAGAATGGCATCGCCGTGTTTCGGGGCATTCCCTATGCCGAGCCTCCGGTCGGAAAACTGCGGTTCAAGCCGCCGGTCCCGCGTCAACGCTGGGAAGGAATACGCGATGCCACCCGTTTCCGCGAGATTGTGCCACAGACAGATCAAAGCCCCATTGACGCGCTGGGTCTGCCAGAGGGTGTCCCCCAAGGGGACGACTGTTTGAACTTGAATGTGTGGACCCCGGAACCAGGGCGAGCCTCGCTGCCGGTGCTGGTCTGGATCCATGGTGGCAGCTTCAAATGGGGGGCCGGTTCATGTCCCGGATATGATGGGGCGACCTTCGCCCGCGAGGGCATTGTGACCGTCACCCTCAACTACCGGCTCGGCGCTGCCGGTTTTTTGTATGTCGGCGACCGTCCCGGCTCGGGCAACTTCGGGCTGCTTGATCAGATCGCGGCGCTCCAGTGGGTGCAGGAAAACATTGCCGCCTTCGGCGGCGATCCTGCGCGAGTTACGGTTGCGGGGGAGTCCGCTGGGGGCTTCAGCATCGGCCAGCTTCTCGCCGCACCTGCGGCCCGCGGGCTTTTCAATCGAGCGATTGTGCAAAGCGGTGGTACCCAATTACACATCAAGGCCGAGGCCGCTTCGATCATCGGCGCTGAGGTACTGAGGCGACTGGGCGTAAGTCCCCAGGACGACGATGCGTTCGCGGCAGTCACCTCAGCTCAATTGTTGGCTGTGCAGCGTGCAGTGGAGCCAGAAATCTTTGCGTTGGTGGCTAACAGCCCGGTCACCCTGGACCTGCTGCCGCGCTTATTCGTCGTCTTCGTACCTACTTATGGCACCGATGTGCTGCCCGAACGCGCGCTCCTGCCTATTGGGCGCGGCGTAGCACGAGATGTAAACCTGATGGTGGGCTGGAACGCGGATGAGACGATGGTATTCTATCCGACACGTGAGGCTCAGCAAGGCATGCTGAAGCTTATTGAAGAAGCGGCTGATTTCGCCTTCTCGCCTATAGGGAGATCAGGTGTGAAGGTGCTTGAGCGCTATCAGGTAAGCCGGTCAGGGACGGACCTTGCCGACGCCGTCGTGCCTTTTGTGACCGATATGTTGTTTGGCATTCCCTCCATCCGCCTGGCCGAGACCGCCCAGCCGCACAACCCGCACACGTATATGTACCGCTTTGCCTGGAAAGGCAGCATGGGTGCAGTTCATGGACTGGAGATAGGATTCATGTTCGACAGCATGGAAAAGGCACGGAACGTGGCCACTGCTTTAGGCGCACCCAATCCGCCTCAGGCGCTCGCCAGGACGATGCATGGCGCGTGGGTGAATTTCATCAAGACCGGCTCGCCGCAGCATCCCAACCTGCCCGAGTGGCCAGCCTATGACCCGATTCGGCGGGCGACCATGCAGTTCGACATCGAGTCTCGTGTTGTGGATGATCCCGACGGCGAGGAGCGCCGGTTGTGGGATGGAATCCAGTACTAAAACGGCCGAGCGATGGGTGAAAAGGAAAACCTATGAACAGCATCAGCTCAATCATCAAACGTCACCCGCTGGCAACCTTCTTTATCCTGGCCTATGCCTGTTCGTGGTGGTCGGTGCCCTTCGACGGTACGCAATTTGCCTTCGGGCCATTGATGGCCGCCATCGTCGTCTCCGGGCTGATAGGCGGCAAAGTGGAATTCAGGGAATGGGTTCGCTGCTGCCTACGCTGGCGGGTAGGGATTGGCTGGTACGCCGTGGCGTTATTACTCCCGTTTGGGATCAATGCCACCGCGGCGATGCTAGCGGTCCTGCTCGGCGCACCATTTCCGAGCGCCACCCAGCTCAGCCGCTGGCCCGAATTATTCATCGTCTTCGTGCTTTATCTGGTCGCTTTCGGCCCGCTGGGCGAGGAGCCGGGTTGGCGCGGCTTCGCCATGCCGCGGCTGGCCGCACGACACTCGGCGCTTGTCGCGAGTCTGGTTCTGGGATTGGCAGTAGCAATTTGGCATCTGCCGCTGGTGTTCGTGGGTAAACAACCAGCGGTAATCTTGGGGGCGACCTTCGCGGCCCAGATCATGTACACCTGGCTGACCAATCATGCCCACGGCAGCGTGCTGATCGTGATGGTCGCACATGCCGTGCAGGGCGCCTGCGGGGAGTACTTCGGCCCGATGTTCTCCGGGGCAGGCGCGACGCTCCAGATCTGGCTGCTCGTCGCGGTACAAGTAGCGGTCGCTCTCATCCTGGCTGCTCTGACCGGGCCGGAACTCGCCCGCGAGCCGTCCCCGCGAGTTGAACTGGTTCAGGTCGAACCGCCGCTGCGACCCTCGCCCGGTAGGCCAGAGGGTCATTGAAACAAACTTGGCAAAGGAATAAACCGCTACCTTCCTATGACGTCCAAACCTCAACCCCACACTGGCTTGACCCTCTATCAAATCAGGGTCAAGGGGCATCTGCCCGACTATTGGTCAGACTGGTTTGGTGGGCTAACCCTGATCCTGGATGCCGAACGAGGTGAAACACTTCTGTCTGGCCCGGTTGTTGACCAGGCCGCCTTGTATGGCATTTTGCTCAAATTGCACAACCTGAATCTGTCGCTCCTGTCGGTAAACTGCGTCGAGGCCGAAGCTCAAGAGTAAACGGAACTGCAAGCGTCAGAATAAAAGATAAATAACCACTCCTAAATTTCTGGCAGTTTCCCAATTAATTTCTATCAGCCCAAGGAAAGGTGCTTGGGGAGATGATTGAGAGGTATGATTGCAGAGCGTTTACCTTCATCCTCTCACCTCTACGACTGCTTCTATGAGCACAAAACCCTCTGTTTCTGGGAGTTGACTGTCCCCCTGATTGACCTTACCACACCTCTGAAAAATTCATCCAGCCATTTTAGCCTTCCAATAGCCCACCACAAGGGCCTCGTATTTCGTCGCTTCCTGTCAGTCGAGTGTATTTTCCGACTTTTTTATTGAGAGCGCTGCATTCTCCACTCTGCTAGGTATGAAGGAAACGATCGTGGCCTGCCACCTGAGTTGACTCGCTCTGAGAGTCAAGGATTGCTTTTCTATGCCCGGTAGGATTCCCGTTTTCCGCCTCATTCTTTTCAGCTTGATATTCATGATCAACCAAGGCAAATCAGTAATTGGGGATCGTCAACTGGCTTTTGCCCAACTCGCTGAAATATGCCAGGCATCCAATGACGGGTGGATGGAGTGTTGGTCTCACAAAAATGAGCTTCCAAAAAATATGTTGACAATATTTTGCTCTGAAACGGACAAAAATCAGCCAAAATCGGCTCAAAAACAGCCTAAAACTGTCCCCCTCATATCATTTGGGACTCGTTGTGTCAAGATATTAAGCATTATGATGACAACCTGTGTTGTTAATATGGCGACTGTTTGGACATTCCAGTCTAGATGACGTTATTGGCAAATGCCTGCTACTATGTCAATTGATAATGGATGCCGGCTTGGTTAAGCGGACCACGTTGGCCCAGGAAGAGTTCGTTATTGCTGTCTCCCCTTCCGCTTCGCAAGATGAGTCTCTAGGCCCATGACGAGTCTTACCATCCAAGGGAATCGTTCGGGCTTTTCTGAGTCGCTCTTGTGATGCTGTTCCTGGCGTTCTAGGAGGGGAGATGATGTCCGGCTTAGGACCTCGTAGCGACGGAGCCGAAGATCGAATTCTCGACCGGGACCCCGCGTTGGGCAAAGGCGGGGTTGTAGGCGACATCGTCAAGGATACCGGAGTTACCTCTGGGTTTACGATGCGGGGTTGCTCCCAAACCTTGCGGACGGTGTTGAGCTAAGCGCCCACGCCAGCCGGAAGCCGGGCTAGCAAGCCAGCGTGTTTGAGCAGGGTCAGGTCCGCCATCGGGGCAAAGCTGCTGTCGGAAATGTCTATCACTTCGCCGGGACCATTGGCTCACTCGCTACGAACAAGTAATCCAAGACCGCCTGGGTGAGATACTTCCACTTTTATCGGCTTATTTGTTATCGTGAAAGTTATCTACTGACCAACATAAGCTATGACATCAACCTGAATTAGGATACCTCCGGCCAACTGAGCACCTATCGTGGTCCGAACCGGTTTTGGGTCGGGAAAGTAGGCCGCGTAAACCCTGTTATAGCGATCAAACAGACTTAGATCACCTAAATAAACCGTCGCCTTCACTACATCCGCCAGACCAGCTCCTCCGGCCTGCAAAATAGTTTGGATGTTCTCTAAAGCTCGTGATGTCTGCTCTTCAATTGTACCGTCTATCATTCTGCCGGTTTCAACTTCCAGAGGACCCTGGCCGGATACAAAAACAAAATCGCCTACCTTCAATCCTTTCGAATAAGGACTGGTAGACATAACTTCATGTTCAACTGTAATTCGCTGTTTTGGCATTGTTCAAAATCCTATCCAAGAAATTTGTATTACCAGCATTTAAAATAGGTTTTCCCGCTTTCGCCGCAGTGATAGCCAGATCTGCGTGGGAGGGAGCAGGGGGGGCAATGCTAACCGCACTATAAAACTGAAGATTCCTCAGCCGCCCGGCGAATCGCTTTTAAATTTACTTCCGGGCTGCGGCCGTTGATGGTGCAAGTTGGGGTTAAGATCAATCCTCTGCCCTCAGTTTGAGCAATAGCCCGACGTGCTTCTGTTAGTACATCCTCCTCTGTACCTTCGAGTAAGGTCTTTATCGAGAGTCCTCCAGCCAGAGTTTTATGGGTCATCTGGCGAGCCTCCGCCAAACTGGGACCACTGTCAGCGTAATTGTCCCAGTTTAGGACATCAACGGGATAGTCAGCCGCCAAGTCGAACATTACATTCTGCCGGCACACATGGAGTATCGTTAGCTGTGATTTGCCAACCAGCGCCTCTAAGACCGGCAGATCATAGGCCGCGCCAAATTCCTCAAATTCGGCTCGACTCAACAAGTCAGAGGTAGCCATCTGAGTCGCGAAGAAAATCCCGGTGGCCCCTGCTTCCAGGCAGGCTAAAGCATAATTGCGCACTACATCACGAATGATTGATAGCCCGGCATGGAGCTGTCGAGGCGCTTCTCGTAAATCTTGAACCACCGGATCTCGCACCATGGCGGTACGACGCAGCATATTGGCAATGCTAAGCGGCGCATAAATTGTCATAACGATTGGTACCTCTTCATCGAGGCCGTCCTTTAAGTAACGAATCGCTTCTAGCTCCCGACCTAGTGCTCCCGTGGTCACCTCTAATCGAGGCAGTGTTTCCCACTCATCCACGCTTACAACCGCCGCATCCACCCATTCCGGATGCATGGTATCATCCCGACTGAAGCGGATCGTTGGTCCCCAATCCTGAGCCGGATAAATTCCGGTTGGGGTAAGTTTGATTAGATCCAGATCAAATTTTTTTGCTAAGGTCAGGGTCAACTCAGCCAGTCGCCGGGGCGACCATTCTTGCACCGCATAATGCCGCCAAAAGCTAATGGGCACACGATCAACTTCGTCACCTCGCCCGGCTGCTGCGACTCTTTCCCACTTGGTCATCGGTTTCATAGTTAATGCCTGTTATAGTTTAACTGTGGAAGCGCGGAAAAATCTCATCGGCCAGGAAACGCATCTGTTCCAGGTGTTCCTGTTGACTCTGATGCTCGAACTGGCAGATAAAATGTTCCAAACCTACTTGAGCCAATTCACTCAGCTCACTCGCTATCTGCTCCAGACTCCCGGTCAAGGCGATGGGGCTGGCTCCCGGCCATCGCTCACCGGCTGTCCCCCTTGACTTCTGGGCAGCCATCGCCGGGCGCAGATCGATCGTCCGACGCATCGTTATCCCAATAGGTCGTCCATTGTCCAGGGTTCGCAGCCTTTCTATAGATTCGGCTAATGGGCCCGGCAGGAGGTCGTCGGCGTGCCAGGCATCTCCCAGGCGGGCTACTCGCCGGAGGGCCGCCTCGGAATTACCCCCGACCCAAATGGGAATTCCTTCCGGTCGAACTGGCCTGGGTTCGAAAATAACGTCCGAAAAATGATAAGACTCTGTTTTGATCTCAGGTTTTTCTTGCGTCCAAAGCGTTCTCAAAACAGTCAAGCCTTCGTCCAAAAGCTGCCCCCGGCGGTGAAAGTCCACCCCCATCGTTTGAAATTCTTGCTCAATCCAACCGACGCCCACCCCAATGATCAACCGGCCGCCGGTTAAAACATCAATGGTTGCCGCCTGCTTGGCCACGGTGATAGCGTTTCGGTAAGGCAGAATCAAGACCGATGTCCCCAATTGGATCTTCTGGGTGGCTCCCCCCAAAAAAGCCAGGGTGCTCAGTGACTCAAAGAGCAAGCCAAAACGAGGTTTATCTCCTGGGACAAGGATATGGTCGGTGACCCACACGGAATCATAGCCAAGCCGTTCGGCTTCCAGGGCTATTTCAATAATCGCCTCACGGGATGGACGAACGCCAAAAGGAAAATTCGGCAGGCAGACACCAAATTTCATAAGCAACTCCTCTCAATTGCTTAACAAATCTTTTGTAAAACCTAAAAACTTAAGCTCTCTTCCTTCGACCTTGTAAATTCCAATTTCAGGATTTAAGATGTCGCCATTCTGATCAAAAGTTAGAGTTCCTGAAAGCCCGGGAAAATCTCTGGTTGCGGCAATTTGTTCAAGTACCTGCGCGCGAGTCGGACGATCAGACCTGGTATTTTTTAAAGCCGCGAGCGCGATCTGGGCCGCATCGTAAGCTTCCACCATATAAACGGTAGGCTCCTCGCCATATCGCTTAACATAGCGCTCTACCATTTCCCCGGCCTTTTTCTTAACCTTGGGGTCGGCACAGACGTTGGTATAATAAGGTCCTTCCACGTCATAATCCCATGTGGCAAAGTAAGGAAAAGGTTTTAAGCCATCCGTCGCAAAAAATGTCGTCATGACACCAGCCTCGCGGAGTTGCCGGGCGATGATAACGGCCACTTTTTCAATAACGACAAAAAAGATGAGATCAGCCTCAACAGCGGCCAACTGCTGCACGGCATCGCTGTAATCATCCTTGCCGCGCTGCACCCCGACAAAGACCGGAATCTCAGCGCCAAGTTCCAGGGCCACATCTCGGAAACCCTCCGCCATGGGTCGGGTGAAATTTGAGCCGTCATTGACCACCGAAATTCGGCGCGCGCCCAGTTTCTGCACCGCAAAGCGGGCCGCATCCCGGTAATGGGGAATATCGCTCGTCACCACCCGGAAGAAGGTGCGCCAGCCGCGCTGGGTGAGGGTGGGGTTAGAAGCGGCCGTCGCCATATGCGCCAGCCCACCTTCATTGAATACCGGCCCTGCCGCTAAATTGGTATCGGAATTCATCGGGCCAACAACAGCTACGACGTCCTCGTCGGCAACCAACTTCTGAGCAATGGCGATGGCTTTATCAGGTTTAACTTCATCATCCTCAACGACCAGTTCTACCTCAAACGGCAGCTCTAACGCCGGCAGGATCTCTTCCACCGCTAGCTTGACGGCCTGCAACTGGGAGATGGCATGGCGACTCTCAAACCCTGATGTTGGCAGGACACAACCAATTTTGACTTTGTGATTCGTTCGACTCATTTGATTAACTCCTTTTTTGATTCGTCAAAAGCCACGGCGTGGGCCACCCATGACGTGAATAACCTCACCGTGAATATAACTGGCTTCATCGGAAGCCAAAAAACAGATAACATTAGCCACTTCCTCGGGTTGTCCCACCCGGCGGAGGGGGATCAACGCGGCCAACCTGTCCATATACTCCTTAACGGCAATTCCTTTAAGCTCCGCCGTCCGGACCGACATACCGATTTCGATGGCGCCCGGCGCGACAGCATTGACGTTTATATTGTAGGGACCTAATTCCATAGCCAAGGTTCGTGTCAGACCCAGCAGACCGGCCTTGGCTGAGGCGTAATTAGCCTGGCCATTCACCGAACCATAGGCTGAACCCGAAGACATATTAATGATCTTGCCATAGCGCTGTTCCATCATAAAAGAAGCCGCCGCTTGACTGCAGAGAAAGGATCCTTTCAAACTCACGTCCACGACCAGGCGCCAGTCCTGCTCGGACATCTCGAGCAGAGGCCGATCTCGCAGTGCGCCGGCATTATTAACCAGAATATCAATGTGTCCGAATTCGGCCACCGTGGTGCGAACCATTTGCTGGACCTCAGCGCGGTCGGTCACATCCACCTGAAGCGCCATCGCCTTTCGGCCAGCCGCCTCAAACTGCGCTGCCAGGGCCTGCGCTCCCTGACTATCTATGTCAGCCAGCACGACAAAGGCGCCTTCGCTGACAAATTTGCGTGCCGTTACGGCCCCAAGCCCCTGGCTGGCTCCGGTAATAAGCGCTACCCGATCGTTTAAACGCATTGTGGTTATCCCATCCTTTAATAAGTCAAAAAGCCGCCATCTACATAAAGAATATGACCGGTCACGTAGTCTGCTTCGGCGGAAGCTAAATAGACGACAGCACTGCCAATATCTCGCGGGGTAGCTAAACGGCGCATGGGAATCATCTCTTGGTACTGCCTCAGTCGTTCAGGGTCTTGGAAGTTCCGGCCCGTGTCGGTGCTGCCCGGTCCCACTGCATTAACGTTAATTCCGTACATCGCCAGATCGTAAGCCATAGCTTTGGTGAGCATGGCAACCCCACCTTTTGAAGCTGCATAAGCAGCCGAGTCAGGAAATACAATCTCTGACTCTATAGAAGCAATATTTACAATCTTGCCCTTCACTCCTGCCTTTAAAAAATAGCGCACGACCGCTTGCGAGCAAAGAAAGGGTCCTTTCAAGTTGATCCCCATCAGCCAGTCCCACTCTTCTTCGGTCATGTCCACCAGCGCCCTTTGGCGGATTACCCCGGCATTATTAACCAAAACATCAATCTTACCGAAGGCAGCCAGGGTTTCTGCCACCATTTGTTCCACTTGCAGGCGCTTGCTTACGTCAACCTTGAGAATGAGAGCCTGGCGTTCCAACTCACCAATCAAGCGCCCCGTTTCTTCGGCCTCCTCATTTAGAACATCGGCAACGGTTATGTTTGCTCCCTCTTCGGCCAGGCGCAGGGCAATGCCCCGGCCAATCCCCCGGCCGGCACCGGTGACAATCGCGACCTGATCCTGCAAGCGCATAAATTTCTCTCCTGAGGATGGTTTTCTAAGGTGCGCCAAACGCGCGTTTGGCGCACCTCAGGCCCAAAAAGGTTGTCCGAACTAATGCTGCTTTAGCTAACGAGCAAATTTAGCGCTGTAGATATAGATTCGCTCGTTGGGTGAGGGGGTCCAGTCAACGCGGTTGCTCACTCCATAGTAGTCCACCTGGAAATAGAGGAACATCAAAGGAACTTCTTCGCGCATATATTCCTGCAATTCATAGCACTGCTGTTGACGTTGGTCACTATCAACGGTACTGATGAGCGTGTCAAACATAGCATCAAATTCCTCGTCGAGCCATTTGCCGGGAGCCCAACCCGAGCCGCTGTACCAATCTGATAAATCACCCTGGCAGTTGAAGCCCGTCCCTGCGCCGAGAAAATACATATCGCCGGTCAAGGTACTGTTGCCCAACTGGTCAGCGAAGGTTGACCACTCCATCGGCTGCACTTCGACATTGACCCCAATTTTCATCAAGTCAGCAGCGATAGCCTGAGATAAGGCCAGGTCTTGGACGTAGCGTCCGTTGGGGGATTGCAGGGTCAGACTTAAGGCATCCCCTGCGGCATTTTCGACAACCCCATCCCCATCGCGATCTTCGTAACCGGCCTCTTTTAATAAAGCTATCGCCCTTTCCGGGTCATAAGGATAGGGTTCGACGCCGGGAGCCTGGTCGGGCGGATTGGCAAAGGTCCCCGTCCGCCGCCCGTTGCCGTTCAGCAAACTATCAATAATTGTTTGAAAATCTACGCCATAATTTAAGGCCTGGCGCACCCGCTTATCTTGCATTGCCTCGTTGCCATAAAAAACAAAGCCAATAAAGATGCGCCGCAGACCTTCTACCGTCAGCACCCGTCCAAATTCCGAGTCAATTTCGCCCTGGAGATCGGGCGGCACATTGACGATAATATCGGCTGTACCCGTGTTCAATTCGGCAATGCGAGATGAGGCTTCCGGTACAGCCCGCCAGACAACCTGCTTGATTTCAGCCGGGCCAGCCCAATAATCGTCGTAAGCTTCGACGGTGATTTGGCTGCCTTTTTGCCACTCCACAAACCTATAAGGACCGGTGCCGACAGGATTAAGAGCTGCCTCTTCTAACGGGGTAGCCTCATAATACTCTTGGGGAACGATAAACATTTCTTTCAAAAAGGTGGGCAGATCAGGAACAGGCTCCGTGGTGTAAATGCGCACGGTCAAGTCGTCCACTACTTCAGCCCGATCATATTTGATATTGCCAAAAATCCATGGCACCGTGCCGCTGGCCCCCACTTCCGGGTCTACACCGCGATCAAAACTGTAAGCCACATCATTCGCATCAACAACTTCGCCGTTGTGGGCGGTAACTCCCTCCTGAATGGTGAATTCCCAGGTTAGGTCATCTACTGCTTCCCAACTGGTTGCCAAATGAGGGACTACGTTGCCCTCTTCATCCCACATCACCATCAGGTCGAATACAGCCAGCAAGACATTGTTCTCCGGGATCTGAGTACGAAAATAAGGGTCAAGAGTGGTTGGATCAATCCCTTGCAGCACCACCAGCGGGGCTTGGTCGGCGGCAGGTTGGGCTGCCGTTGCCTCAGCCGCCTCTTCACCTAACATCGCCTGCGCCTCCGCAGCACCGGGAATACATAATTTCCAGCCGGGTTCAATGACATCTACGTTGGTGATACTGGCATAGCTGTTGTCGCCGGCAGCTTTAGCATTGGTGGCGTCGGCAATAGCCTGAAAAGCCAGCGCGTTGCCGTAGAACTTTTCGGCGATTTTCGACAGCCAGTCATCGGCCTGGACGACCACATCAGACTCACAAGCCACCTCCGTTTGGGCCAGAGTTACCAGGGGGGCCAGCGTCCCCAAAATTACCGATAAAACGATCAAGGTTAGCACGTTGCCTAGCTTCTTCATCTTTTCCTCCATCAATTTCTTTATAAATTAATCTGAAGCACCGAGTTTGCTAAGTTCTATAATTCTTTGTGATCGCCCCCCTTTCGATATGTATTTCTTCAGGAAATGTCTAAAGGCGTCCGTAACAACTCCGACAACAGGGTGACGATTTGTTCCATATCCTCCAGTGCGGCCACTTCCCAGGGACTGTGGGTATAGCGGGTGGCGTAGGTGAGCAGTCCGGCGGGAATCCCCCGCGCCATAAACTCGCGGGCATCGCTGCTGTAGCCCTGGAACACAGCCAATTGATACGGAATGTTGGCCTGGCGAGCTACTCTTTTCAAGTGCTGAGCGACAGCAACGTCATAGTGGAGCTGCCGGTCTTTGATCAGGATGACCGGCCCGCCGCCCAGCCGGGTTGGCAAATGCTCGGAGTCTACCGTAGGAATATCTCCGGCCAGTCCAATCTCCAGGCCCACGACCAGATCAAAACCGTGCTCGGCCAGGGAAGTTGCTCCGATCAGGCCGATTTCCTCCTGAATCGTGGCGCCGAAGTAGAGATCATAGCGCAACTCGTCAGGGTTGAGCCGCTTGAGCAGTTCAGTCATGATAGCCAGACCAGCTCTGGCATCGAGCGCTTTTGCGGTAACATAGTGCCCCAAGCGAATCAACTCGGAAGCAAAAATAATCGGCGAACCGACCTCAACCCCCAGCGTCTCCACCTCGGCCTGGCTGGTTGCGCCAATATCTACAAACAGGTCGGCCCAATCGAGCCGGGTCTTTTCCGCTTGCTGGGGGGTGCGCACATGGCCGGTAGACAGACCGATCAGTCCGTCAATCCAACCCTCAGTACCCTTCACTTTAACCCGCTGCATCTGCAGCCACGGACTTGGCGGCGATTGTGTCTCCGAACCCCACACCCCTTGCGTGACCCGTAAAAATCCGCTGGCTGTGACAGATTTGACCATGAGGGCAATTTCATCAGCGTGGGTTTCAATCAACAGTTTGGGGCCATGGCCAGGAAGGTGGGCCAGCAGGTTGCCCACTGGAGTCAGGGTCAACTCAGCCCGATCCCAATCCCGGCGCAGCATGTCCATAATGGGTTTTTCATGTCCGGCCGGTCCATAGGCGTCACAATACCGCTTGAGTGTTTCAAACAGCATAGGGGAACTCCTCCTGCCTGATGACACGTTTGTTGGTCACTCCGTTTTCCTTTCCTAAACCAAAGGAGGCACCACGCCAATTTTACCGGCAAAGCCGCCCGGCCTGATGGCAGGCGTACTGTTAACGGTCAGTACCACTCCGCCCGCGGGGGCGCGCAACTCCTCCAGCAACGTTCCATCGAAATCATAAACCCGGCCAAAAAGCCCATCCTGCTCAATCCATTCCCCGACCATCACCGTGCGTTCAAAGACTCCGCCCTCCTTTGAAAGCATGATGATGCCTTTCTCCAAACGCACCGGCTGGCCGGCCCAGGGGACAGGCTCCCCGGGGATCATCCCCAGGTGCTTCAGGGCGTTCAGCAGCGAGTTGAAGCCGGCTGCAAGCGCTCGCTCATCCTCTTCGCCCCGGTCCCCAACTTCGAGGACCATGCCGGGCCGACCAGTCAGAACGGCTGCGCCTTGGAGCGTGTTGCCCCCTAACCAGGACCCGCTGGCATCTACCACTTCGATGAAGGGAATACCCAGGGCGTAAGCCAGGTCCAGGGTTTTCTTGTCTAACTCCGGGTCGCCTTTCGTTGAAGTGATCACATAAGGGGCCATATATTCGTCAAACTCGCCGCCATGGCAGTCAATCACGGCATCGGCCTTGCTGATAACCTCTTCCAGCAGGGTGTGGGCCAGAACCTCGCTCAACGTTCCATCCTTTTTGCCGGGAAACGTGCGGTTCAAGTTCTTGTTATCTACCGGGTTGGTGTAGATATGGTGGGCGCAGAAGGCGGTCACATCCGCTGCCAGCACCACCAGCACTGTGCCCGACAACTCTTCCGGGTTGAGGCTTTGCCATAACTTGACGGCGCTGTTGCGGGCGGCGTACTCCGAAGCATGAATCGCCCCAATGACGGCCAGGGTTGGACCGGGGTTTTTGCCTTCGGCAATTCCCAGCGGAATAAAAGTTTTGACCATCTCGGCCGCGGCTGAGTCGGCTGACTCGGGCATGTTGGCCGGAAAAGCCCTGGCGGCTGCTTTTTCGAGTTTAGCCTCCACTGGAATTTTGATGACTCGTTTGCTTGGCATGAAAAATGAACCTTCCTTTCTGAAAATAAAATTGATTACTTTAGGATAATTTCTTTGGCGTCATAACCAGCGCGTGGACAACCCGCCCGGATGGTTAGAGATGTTCCTGGCTCAGCCTGGATAACCCAGTGTATCCCTCTCCGGGGCGTTCCCCAGGGGTCACCCCAGGGGAGCCACTCCATCCGGCGCTCTGATCGCCCAGCGAGATGGCCAACTTCCCGCCTGGCCGGACCATCGAGTATGCGCAGTTTGTCTCCCTGGAGTTCGGCCCATACGGGCGGAGCCGCCCCGGTTAGCAAGGCCTGCTGGGTTAAGTAGGTGGCCAGGAAACCCGCATTGCTGATGGAGGCGTGGATGGTATAGATGTCGCTTCCTTGATGCTCAACATTAATTTCTCCAACTTCGAGCCGGGGCAGAGTGGCAGCATGGCGCAATACGAAACGGGCCTGCTGCTCAGCGATGGACTCGACCCGGTCTTGGGGTGGGTTACGAAAAACGTAAACCCGGTTCCAGCCGCCTATTTCTATCTGACCCAGTTGGGGATGGTCGAAAGGCAGCCACGGCATAAAACCATTGGGAACCTGACGCTCTACCCAGTGGAGCACTCTGGCCATAATTTCGTCCGGCCACGGAATCCAGTTGTAAAAGGGGACTTTCTCTACCCCAACCTCTCGAAAAAGATTCCAGATTTCGGCGGTGAAGGTAGGGATGCCCAACTCCTCATAGGTAAAGTCCATCAACATGCCGCCCCGAACACTGATCCCGGTAGGAGTAAAATCATTGTAGATGGAGATGACCGGGTAGCCGGTTTCTTCAGTCCCCAACGCTCCCAATATTTCGTGCAGTTGCAGGTCGCCGGGGGGAAAGGCGCTATCCGGTTTGGAAGCGAAAGGGCGCAGCAAGACGCCGCCATGGGTATGATAGCTCATCACCCCGGCAATGTTGGGATGGGCCAGAAACCAATCTACTACGGCCCGGGTTTCCGGCTCCGAAGTGGGATAAGGGCCAGCGCCATATTGCTGCCGCTCTGGCTGCCAATGAGTAGGGTAATTGCGATTAAGGTTACCGTCGAGGGGTTTATGCTCAAACAACATGCTCGCTCCATCCCAGGCGCGGAAGAAACCCTCGGGCAGCAAGCGGTAATACGGCCCGTCATCTTCTTCGTCGGGAGCACGCAGCGTCAGCAGCCAGCTGTCCAGTTTCGAGACCTTCCATTCACCGTGCGGGTCGGGTATCCGCATCTGTGTGATCAGGCCATCCCCGTTGGCGTCGGCGTAGTAAAATCCCGGCCCGGGTTGCTCTTCGCCCGGTAGATAACGGCCATTGCCCACCCATTGCAAGCGCCGATTGAGGACGATGTCAACGCCATCTGGATTGACGATGGGTAAAATATAAAAGACAACTCGTTGCAGCAGGGAAAAAATTGTTGGATCATGAGCCGCACCCCCTTCCGCCAGTTTCCAGGCCAGATAGAGAGCGATGGAGATGCCAACCACTTCATCGGCGTGGGTGGCCGCATCTACATAATAGCCGGGGCGCTGCTCCGGCTGAGCGGTACGGAAATCGGTGACTTCCAGCAGAAGTAAATCCCGTCCTCGATGGGTCTGGCCCAGGCGATGCAATCTGACGAATTCGGGCAACATCTCGGCCAATCGGCGAGATGCCAGGTTAGCCTCCTCCGAAGTAAAAAACTCACTAAAAGTCAGATTGACACGAGCGGACATGCTAAAACTCCCCCTTGAATTTGCTCTTAATTGTCCGTGGCCGCATCAAAGGCGCAGGCGGGGGTCCAGGTAATCGCGCAACCAGTCGCCAAACAGGTTGATACATAAAATCGTCAGCATAATTGCCAAGCCGGGAAAGGTGACAATCCACCAGGCTACCGTGATGTGCTCGCGCCCTTCGGCCAGCATGCCACCCCAGGTAGGCACTGCCGGCTTGACCCCAAGCCCCAGAAAACTCAGGGCTGCCTCAGCCAGGATAGTGTTGGCAACGGCCAGGGTAGCAATAACAATGGTAGCCGCCCAGGTGTTTGGCAAGATATGGTGGAAGATGATGCGCGGACTCTGAGCACCAATCGCCCTGACTGCGTCAATGAATTCACGCTCTCGCAGAGCCAGGGTCTGCCCCCTAACCACCCGGGCGTACGGCACCCAGCCCCACACCGCCAAAACGATGATGACGTTCAATAAGCCAGGGCCTAACACGGCCAGGAAGGCAATTGCCAGCAGCAGAAATGGGAAGGCCAGGGTGATGTCGGCCAAACGCATTATTACATCGTCAATCCATCCCCCCATATACCCGGCCACCAATCCGATCATCATGCCAAGCGTGCCGGAAATGACCACGACCGTAAAGCCGACGACCATCGAGACCCGAGAACCATAGATAACTCGGCTCAATACGTCCCGTCCCAGAGAGTCGGTCCCCAGCAGATGTTCGGGCACACCGCGTTCGATCCAAACCGGCGGCTTGAGCCGATTGACGACATTGATTAAAGTGGGGTCGTGCGGGGCTAACCAGGGAGCGCTAATGGCCAACCCCACTACCGTTATCAAAACCAGGAGGGCCACGGCAACAAGGGGCGCTTGCCAGAGTCGCCGCAAGAATTGACTAACAGGATTTTTCTGCCAGGTATTTTCTCGCATAGATAGGGGTAGTTCGCCGCTGACCGAAAGACTCGACATGATCATCTACCGCCTGGCCGGGCCGCTCGATAAGCGAATTCTGGGGTCAAGATAGGCATAGGAGAGATCCACGAGCAGATTGACTCCGACGAAAATAAGGGCAAAGACAATGACCGCAGCCTGGACGAGGGGGATATCTTTGGTATTGATGGCCTGAACTACGAGCCGGCCCATACCCGGCCAGGCAAAGATCGTTTCGGTAATAACGGAGCCGCCCAGAAGAAAGCCAATCTGAAGACCAATAAGAGTAATCACGGGAATCATCGCATTCTTCAAGGCATGTTTGGACAGAACGCGCCACTCGGATAACCCCTTGGCCCGGGCGGTACGAATATAATCGTGGCCCAGCACTTCGAGCATGCTAGAGCGCACCATGCGGGCAACCAGCGCCACCGAATAGGAAGCCAGGGTGATCGCCGGCAGAACGAGATGTCGCCAGGTTCCCCGGCCCGATACAGGGAACCATTTAAATTCGACAGAAAAAAGTAGAATCAGCAGCAAGCCCAGCCAGAACACCGGCATCGCCTGCCCCACCAGGGCGGCGACCATCGAAATATGATCTATGAAGGTGCCGCGATAGGTGGCTGCCACAATACCCACCGGGATACCGACAATCAGGCTAATGAGCAGGGCGGTTAAGCCCAACTGGAGTGTCGCCGGCATAAATTCGACAATGAGTTGCAGGTTGGGCACACCGTGATAGTACGATTTACCCAGGTCGCCCCGGACAACCCCCGACATATAATCCAGGTATTGGACAATTATGGGGCGATCAAAACCCATCTGGCGGCGAAACTGATCAATTTGCTCTTCGCTGAGACCCCCGCTTTGACCGAGCAGCAGGTAAGTGGGGTCGCCCGATAGGAACAGGACGCTAAAGGCGATAAACGTCACCCCAATAATTACCACTACGGATTGCAGCAGACGCCGGGTCATATAAGCGGCCATATTACTCCCCTGCAGTATAAAAAATTCTCAAACTTCCGGTTGGGATAAAGAGGCCCGAAATACGGCGGCAGGCTCCGCGTAACGCGCTTCGGGCAAACGCAAGCGCTGCACCAGGCCGCGCACTTTGGGATAAATCTGTACCAGCGCTGCTTGCTCCTCGGTAGTAAGGGTGAGATTGGCGGACCTTAATAACTGATCAACCAATGTCGTAACCTCAATATTTTCCATTTCCTTCATCGCTAATAATTCTCCTGCACCATCTGGGGTCGTTGGTGATGCCAAGCAGTGATTTGCTGGTAGGCATTTCCCACGGCCAATAATTTTGGTTCTGCAAAGGGTTTACCGACGATTTGCATACCGATTGGCAGGCCATCGCTGGAAAACCCACACCCTAACCCTAATGCCGGGTAACCCAGGAGACTCCACAGACTGGTAAAGCTGGGTGTGGTGAAATGGTCCCAGTCTTCAGCTACCGGGGCCGTCGAAATTGTACAGGGCACGATCACCACATCAACCTCGGCCAAAGCCGCCGCACATTCGACCTGAACCAGCGAACGGAGACGCTGTGCCTGAAGATAGTCTGCGGCGGTAAGCAGGCTGCCGGTTAAGATACTCTGCCGCGTCGCCGGGCCGTAAAGCTCCGGGCGCCGTCGCAAATCCGGCTCGTGGTAAGCATAGGCTTCCGCAAAAGTGATGGTCCACCAGGCGGCGTATGCTTCGGCCAAATGGGGCAGGTGAAGATCTAAAATCTTCGCTCCGGCTGCTGCCATCTCGTCCACCGCGGTCAGTACAGCCGCCTTTACTTCAGGATTCAATTCGGGAGCCGTAAAGAAGTAGTCGTGGGGCAGACCAAGACGGACATTGTCCAGTAAAGCGGGCAGACCTGCCGTCATATCGGGCACGGCAGTGTTCACTGTATTGGGATCACCGGGATCATAGCCTGCTATAGCCTGCAAGATCAAAGCGCAATCATGGGCAGTGCGAGCCAGCGGGCCAACGGTATCGAGACTGTAGGCCAGCGGCACACAGCCCCCTTTGCTGACCCGGCCAAAGGTGGGCCTGAGCCCACTGATCCCACAATAAGCTGCCGGTACCCGGATAGAGCCGCCTGTATCGGTGCCCAACCCTCCCAGAGCTAAACCGGCGCTTACCGCGGCAGCGGTTCCGCTGCTGGAGCCGCCGGGAATGCGTGACAGATTCCAGGGATTCTTGGGGATCGGAAAGCCCAGAGCCGGGTCGGGTTGTCCCAGGGCAAATTCGTACAGACCTGTTTTGCCCAGGATAACAGCACCCACCTCGCGAAGTTTACGGACGACAGTGGCGTCGGCCCGTTCTGCCCAGGCCGGATCGAGTACTTTACTGTTTGCCGTCGCTGGCGCGTCAGCCGTTGCCAGGTTATCCTTGATGACAAGGGGGATACCGTGTAAGGGACCCAGGTCAAGGCCCTGGGCCAGTTGGAGGTCTGCCTGGTCGGCCGCTGCCCTTGCGGATGTCTCGCAAAGGGTAATGAAGGCAGCGATACTGTTTTGAGTGGAGTAACAGTGTGCTAACAGGGCGTCGGTCAGCCCGGCAGAAGTGATACGGCCACTGCGTAACCAGCTTGCCGCTTCCACTATAGTTTGAGGGAGATCTGTCATTCTCTCGACACCGCCATTGGTTGATTAAGAGAAGGGCGGGAGACTTGAGTTTTAGCCTCCCGCCTTGGTGGTTGCTACTTGGCCCACTTTAAGGTCGAAAAATTATTACGCCCGTTCGGATACGGAGTCCACTCGATTCGATGGCTCATCGCGTACGGGTCAACATCGTTATATAAGAAGATCACGGGTGCTTCTTCATACAGGATTTCCTGCAACTTGTAGCAGAGTTCCTGTCGCTTATCCGGATCAACCGTTTGAGTGAGTTCAAGAAAGGTATCATCATACTCGTCATTTTTCCATTTTCCCGGCTGCCACTGGGTGTGGTTGGAGAAGTCCGAAGCGTCCGCCTGGCAACCATAGCCACCTTTAGCTGCCTGGAACCATAGTTCGCCCGTGGCTTTGGCATCGGCCAGCATGCCGATGTAGCTGCCAAATTCCATCGTCTCAACATCCACAAAAACGCCGATTTTTTGCAGATCAGCCGCAATGGCCTGAGCTACCTCAAAATCCTTAACCCAGGCGCCTTTCGGTGTCTGTAGGGTTAGCTCAAGGCGATTGCCATCCGGCCCTTCAACAAAGCCGTCCCCATCGCTGTCCTCAAAGCCAGCTTCTTGCAGGAGGGCGCGAGCTTTTTCCGGGTCATAGGGATAGGGGTTAATGGTTGGCGCAATATTGGGCGGGTTAACAAAGCTGCCGCTTCGTTTAGTGCGTCCCGCCAGGAGATTATCAATGATGGTCTGGACATCAACCCCGTAATTTAGGGCCTGGCGCAGCGCCTTGCTCTCTATAGCCGGATTGTTATAAAAGACAATACCGTTGATGACGCGGGTTAAACTGGGTACATTGACCATCCGTCCCATGTTGGAATCAATCTGATCCTGAAGGTCCGGAGGAGGGGCCAGCCAGAGCATGTCTGCCGCGCCCGTATTGAATTCGGCAATCCGCGTTGAAACCTCAGGCACGATCCGAAAAATAACCTTTTTAACTTCTGGCGCGCCGGCCCAGTAATCTTCGTTAGCCTCTAACGTATAGTGGTCACCCTTCTGGGATTCGGCCGCAATGAACTTGTATGGTCCGGAACCCACTGGTTCCCGGGCCAATGTTTCCAACGGCGTAGACTCATAGTGTTCTTGAGGCAGAATAGGCCACGTCCACAGGAAATCCGGTGGAAATCCACTGATACCATCGGTATGAAGGTGAACCGTTTGGTTATCAATAGCCTCGGCCTGCTTAAGGCGATAGTTGCCGGCCAGCCACAAAAAGTGGCCCTTGGCTTGGACCTCGGGATCCAGCACGCGATTAAGGCTATAGGCGACGTCATTGGCGTCAATCACTTCGCCATTGTGGGCTTTGAGTCCCTCGCGAATCTTGAACTCCCAGACAGTATCTTCAACCTGTGACCATTCGGTCGCTACTCCCGGTTGAAGTTCGTCGGCTTCGTTTTTGGTTAAGAGGGTATCAAAAACATCACGGATAACTATAAACGCACCCGCGTGATGAGCGGGGTCGAGGGTGTCAACATCTGCGCCCAAAATGACCACGACGGGGTCCTGTTCTGTTTTGGATTCACTAACGGCTGCTTCGGTCTCAGTTTCGTTCGTGGTTTCTTCCTGGACCTCGCTGGCAGGTGCTTCCTCGACTTTGGCCTCATCTGCCGCGGGCTGCGCGGCTGCCTCCTGTTCAGAGACCGGCGGCTGAGATGGTTGCGCTGCCGCGCATGCGGTTATGAGCGCAGCTATCATCACCCCCATCAGCAACGATAATGCCGGCAACAATGCCAGACGTAACTTTAGGGCTTTCACTTGAACATTTCCTCCTTCTTTGATTAACCTGCTAAATTTATAAAATACAACCCCCAAACTAATATGGAAATAAGTATTATCTCCGTGACTGCAAACCAGCCACCTCTGCTACCCGCTCCATCTCGGAGCGACAGGTGCTGAGATCGGGTGTATCGAGTGGAGGATCTATGATGATCTGGTGAACGCCTAACTCTTGATGGCGGGCCTGGGTTTCAGCATCAATAGGATATATCTTGCCAGGCCGGGCAATAATCTGGATCGAAGCCGGGTCACGCTCGTAGGCGGTACAATAAACTTTTAATTTCTTTATTCCCAGCTCCAACTGCTCAAGGGAGATTTGCGTTGGATTCCAACCATCGCCTAATTGTGCTGCTCTTTTCAGGACTACATCACTGTGACCACCCCACAGGATCGGAATAGTAGACTGAACAGGGCGGGGATACATCTTGCAGCCGGAGACCTGGTAGAATTCTCCCTGAAATTCAACCGTTTGACCTGTCCAGAACAGACGCATCAACTGGACCATCTCCACTGTGCGCTTGCCCCGGTTGGCAAAGGAGACCCCGATGAGATCAAACTCCTCCTTCATCCAACCGACACCAATCCCAAATAAAACCCGGCCTCCGCTCAGATAATCAAGCGTCGAAAGCTGTTTGGCCAAAAGGATGGGATGGCGCAGCGGCCCAACCAACACCGACGTGCCAAGTTTTAGGCTGGGCGCAGTGGCTCCAACCCAGGTCAAAACTAGAATTGGGTCAAGCAAGTTGGAATTCGCCGGGGAAGGCCAGCGATTGTCGGGAGCATAGGGGTAAAACGAGTTTACCTGTTCGGGCAGCACGACATGATCCCCCAGCCAAACCGAATGATAGCCAAGTTCTTCAGCCCAGCGAGCGACGGTCATGATTCGATCCAGGCTCACGTTAGGGCCTGAAGCCGGTAAACGCACCCCAATTTCCATAGCTATCTCTTATTCTCCTGCGGGATTTCACCCTGTAAAATTTTCACCAACTTATCCGTATCAATGTTTCCGCCCGAGACAATGCATACCACTTTCCCGCTGCCAGCCTTGCCCGTGAGGGCGGCGGCGACCGATACCGCGCCTGCCCCCTCAGCCACAATCCGATTGCGCTCGACCAGGAGTTGAATGGCCGCGGCGACCTCGGCCACTGACACGACCACCGAACCGTCGAGCAGCCGGCTCGCCAACGGCCACATTTCCTGAAGCACAACCGGAGCGCCGATGCCGTCCACGAAGCTGGGCTGACGTTGGATTTCTTGAGGAGCGCCAGCAGCCAAAGAGGCGGCCAGGGGCGCCGCTGTCTCGACCTCGCAGGCATACACCCTGGTCTCTGGCTTGAGAGCCCGCAGGGCCGACGCAATCCCACAGCTTAATCCGCCACCCCCAAAAGGGATCACGACGGCCTCCACGTCGGGAAGGTCCTCCCAGATTTCGAGACCAATGGTCCCGCTGCCCGCTATCATGGCCGGCTCGCTGACAGGGTGGATGAAAAGTCCTTCCATCCCAGGATAGGTGTGGGTCACGAGGATTTGGATCCATTCGTCGTAGGGCAGCTTAACAATTATCCCCCCCAGATGTTCAATCGCCGCCAGTTTGGTCTGGGGGGCGTGATCGGGCACAACGACCGTGCAAGCTATCCCCAGCCGGGCGGCATGCCAGGCTACGGCCTGGGCCATGTTGCCGGCGCTCACCGTCCAGACTCCCTGGTTCAGTTGTTGTGGGTCAGCCAGCAGCATGGCATTGCCCGCCCCGCGCAGCTTGAACGAGCTAATCGGCTGGAGGGTTTCCAGTTTAAGAAAAATCTCTGCCGGAGCATCAGCGACATTGAGCCGGACAAGGGGTGTGCGGACAACTACGTCTGCGATGCGCTTCTGTGCAGCCAGAATCTCGCTAAAAGGAAGCGATTTAAGTGGAATCATGAGTTAATCTCAAGGCTGATTTAACCTCAACTGGGATAATTTGCTAGCCTTTCATGGCGTCACTCCTTCTTAGATCAAATCGCAAAAGCTCCAAGATAGTGCCCATGACTGATTAACCTCCCGCTTTTGAGGTGTCCAATCCCTTAATACAAGCGAAAAACGGAGTCACAAAGGGTTGTAGTTACAAAAGGAGATCGAAGCTGGGGATACTAAACAATTTAAAAACGAGTGGATAGTTTTGTAAGCTACCTCACTCGTTTTAGCTGAGTATACCTGGCGCCAGAATGAGACAGCTAACCAGGTGTTTACGATAGACTTTTGAATTTGACCAGTATGCCGTGCAGCCCGGGGAGTGATTACAACAATCAGAGGTATGGTAATCTAAAACTGTTCCGTTTGCCAGGTTATCTTGTTAACCAAGCTTAAGTCTAATTATAATAATACTTCCGCACACAGAACAAGGCACAGTTGGGTCAACTTGTAGACCCGGTTGGTATCATCTCATTACCAAAAACCCCGTTACAAATGGTTGAGCGGCCGGGGCTGGAGACCGCATATCTCGGCGACACGCTCCATTTGCTCGCGTAGAATTTTGAAGCCCGGGTCCTCGTTGAACTTAACGGGCGAGTCCATAATGAGATGGTCAACCCCTAATTCAATATGTCGCGCTTGGCTTTCAGCATCAATCTTGTAATTATCCCCCGGCCGGGCAATGATCAATACAGAGTTGGGATCACGCCAAGAGGCCTGGCCATACTGCTTTAGCTTATTGCTTCACTAGGGCTACTCCAAAATCTATTTAACTCAGACCGACATTGATACTATTCGGGTCTCCAATGTGACCCGATTGCATCTTGTACGGCTTTTTCTGTTGTTGTTATAATTGAGATCAAACTTCATACTAATAAAGTTGTGGCCAGTTAAGCAGCCTGGAGATCAAATCACGCCTTACTTCGGAGCATTGGGTTCCATCTCATTCTGGAGCCCTTGCAGAACTGGGTCCACAATTAAACTGGCTACACTTAAGCGAGTGAGATGGCGATAAGGCTATCCACTCGTTTTTTTGTCCATTTTTGATCTCCTCGCCGGTGTCAATTCTGTTACTGTCCTGTTGGTTATGCTGGTAACTGGCCGGCCTTGTCTTCCTAATTACCCGAATATCGGCTCACCTGGAGAGAAAGTATCAATTCTGATGATGGAACCGCCTTACGCGCCCATTGACTCGCTGCAATCTCCCCGTTTTGTCGGGGTGCGAACCTTTGCCCGCTTGCCGGCCCTCCAAACTTTAGAGGGTGTGGATTTTGCCATTGTCGGTATCCCCTTTGACACAGGCGCGACATTTCGAGTGGGAGCCCGTTTTAGCCCGGAGGTCATTCGCAGCGCCTCAGCCTTATTACGGGCTTACAACCCTTCCCTCGGTATTCAGGTATTTCCCCGATTTTCCGTGGTGGATTACGGCGACGCGCCGGTGGTGCCGGGTTATATTGAGGATAGTTACGAGCGAATCAGCGCTTTTTTACACCCCATCCTGGCGGCCGGGGTGGTTCCGATTAGCCTGGGCGGGGATCATTCGATCAGCCTGGGCGAGTTGCGGGCCGTCGCGGCCGTACATGGCCCGGTGGCCCTCATTCAGTTTGACGCCCATACCGATACCTGGGACAGCTACTTTGGCCATAAGCATACGCACGGCACGCCGATGCGCCGGGCGGTCGAGGAGGGACTGCTGGACCCCGGCCGCTCGATCCAGGTGGGCATGCGCGGGTCGTTATGCTCGCCCGATGATTTGGCCGAGGCGCGGGCCTTAGGCTTTACGGTAGTCACGATGGACGAGCTGCGCCAGCATGGCCCTGACAGGGTGCTGGGCCAGATTCACGAGCGGGTTGGCCAGGGACCGGCCTTTATGAGTTTTGACATTGACTTTGTGGACCCCGCTTTTGCGCCCGGCACCGGCACCCCCGAAGGGGGCGGGCCGACCAGTACCGAGGCCCTGGCGCTGCTGCGGGGCCTGGCGGGGGTCCATCTGGTCGCCGCGGACGTGGTTGAGGTTCTGCCGGCTTACGATCCGGCCGGCGTGACGGCGCTCCTTGGGGCGAACGTGGCCTATGAGCTGCTCTCGCTCCTGGCGCTGTGGAAACAAACCCAGCAGGGCCGTGAGACTCGACCGGACCTTCATGGCTGAGGAAAGGCTTGCGGTCGCCCGAAAATCGGTATGGCGGGTGCTCCACCAGTGGCGCGAGGCGCTGCTGCGGCGAGAGATCCTGGCTATCTGTCTTTTCATCTTCATCACCGATATGATCCTCGGCTCGATGCGGCCGGTCCTCTCGCTCTTTGCCACCAGTTTGGGCGCTTCGCTGACCCTGGTCGGGACGCTGTCCCTGGTGGTTGGGCTAACCCAATTAAGTTCCGGCGTTATTATTGGTACCCTCTCGGACCGCCAGGGACGTAAAGGTGTCCTCATGGGTGGCATGCTGTTCCTGGGGCTGGCCGCTCTGCTGATGGCCTTGACCACGAACCCCTATCTCCTGCTGCCGATCCAGGTGCTTTTGGGGCTTGGTTTCGTCTCCACCATCACCGTGGGTTTGGCTTACACCGCCGATGTGGTTACGGACGGGGACCGCAACGTGACCTTTGGCCTGGTGACGACCACCATGGGCCTTGGCTATGCCGCCGGTTCGGCCCTCGGGGGGAGAGCGGCCGAGATGGGTGGATACCCGGCGACCTACCTTTTGGCGGCGGCACTGGCGGTCACCGGTTTCCTGATAACCTGGGCCTGGCTGCCCAGCCGGCCAGCCGGCCTTAATTTAGCCAGCAGAAGGACAGCACCTTTAGCCCAACAAATCAGGGCCATGATTGCCAATCCGGTCATTCTGGCGGTATGTACCGGCGGCCTGTTGATCCACTTGATGTTTGGCGGGGTCGTGGTGGCCTTTTTCCCACTTTATGCGCACGGATTAGGTATTAGTCAGGCTGTCATTGGCTCAATCTTTGCTGTCCGCGCCCTGGCTTCGACCCTGGCTCGTCTGCCCGGGGGAACCCTGGCGACCCGGTTTGCCGGTCCCCGCATCCTGCTCGTGGCCCTGGTTCTGGCTATGCTCGTCGCCCTGGCCCTGCCGCAACTTGAAGGTGCTGCCACTTTAACCGGCTTACTTCTTATCGAAGGAGTGGCTTACGGCCTGTACTTCACCATTGCCCAGGCGACCATTGCCGGGTACGCCGGTGCGTCCAGCAGGGGAGCAGCCCTGGGCATGTACGGTACGGTAACCGGCGTCGGCGATAGTCTGCTGCCGTTCTTTTTAGGGATAGTGGCCGATGCCTTTGGTCTTTACATCGTGTTCTATGTCGTCGGCGCTCTGGTTGCCCTCGGCGCTGGTCTTATGGCTCGAGTAGCCCTACCAATATCCACAAATACAGGAGAGTGACCCCAACATTTTGAGACGCCACTTTTCAGGAATTGGCTGGTTGGCGATCGTCGCCGGAGTGCTCGTTTTTAGCACCGATGGAATTATGTTTCGCCAGATTACGCTGCCGCCGCTCACGATAGCCTTTTGGACTCAGGCCATCGCCGCGGTCATCCTGCTAACCTGGCAGGGGCGAGCCTTGCACCGCTACCCGCGGCTGCTGCAAAACCAATCTACGCTTTACCGTTTGTTGGTGCTGGGGATATTAAGAGCTATGGACACGGTAGCTTTTATTAGCGCCGTTTTTCTGGCGCCAATTGCCAAGGTTATCGTCGTGGCCTATCTCTTTCCTATCTATACCATGCTGCTGGCCTACCGCTTTCTGGGGGAACGAATGACGATGGGTTCGATCGGCGCAGCCTTGACTGCTCTGCTGGGCATTATCGTCTTAGTTTTGCCCGAATTGGGGCCAGCCTCGACCGGGGACCTGCCCGGCCTGCTGCTGGCCGGTTTTGTCAGTTTTAGTGTGGCGATCAAGCGGGTGCTCCTCAAAAGCTTTGATCCAGTTATCCCCAGCCGCCTCATCTTGCTGGTTGAGGCCTCGCTGGGAGCGCTTATCCTGGCTCCCTTCTTTTTGTTCGGGGATAGACCGGAGAGTATTTCGGGCCAGAATATCATGTTCATGGTTCTGGCCGGTGTGCTCTACGGCGTAGTCGCCCACACCTTAATGCTAACCGGTTTGCGGGTGGTGCCAGCCGGTTCAGCCGCTGTCGTGGGCTACTTAGAGCCGGTATCGGCTTCACTTTTAGCCTGGTGGTTGCTGGGTGAATCTGTCTCGACCTATACTTTTATCGGCGGGATGCTTGTTCTGGCCGGGAGTTTAACCGTGATGCTCAACCAGATGCAGAAAGAACGAAGTGTCCCCCTTCCCTACCAGGGCCTTCCCCCCGAGGGTGGATAATTTAACGTTAAGAAAGAGGAATACGTGATGAGCTTGGTTACCAGAGACATTCGCCACAACTGTGAAGGCCGGGTTGAAAAGCTGCGCCGGAAAATGGCCGAGCAGCAGCTCGATGGCATCTATCTTTCCGCCGGGCCAACCATGTTTTACTTTACGGGCTTTAGCGGCTGCAGCAGTGGCTGGCCTATCTGGTTGACCGGCGTGGTCATCCCGAAAAAGGGTCCCGCTGTTGCTATCATGAACAGCATGCACCGGGATATCGCCGCTTATGCTGATACCTGGGTGACTGATGTCCGTATCTACGAGGATGGTCAAGATGTCCGGCCAATCTTGCGCCAGGCGCTGCAAGACGCCGGCCTGATCAGCGGGCGTTTAGGCAGCGAGGCCAGGCTGTGGAGCGCCGAACGAAACCTAGTGGCCAGGGCTGCCCCCCAGGCCGAACTGATTGACGTCCAGGAGGCGATTGACGATCTACGTATGATCAAGGACGAGTTGGAGCTGTGCCTGCTGCGGAAAGCTTGTGAGGCCAGCACGGCGGGCTTTCAGGCCTGCCACGAAGCAGCCAGGGTCGGTACGCCAGGCATTGAAGTGGCGGTGGCGGTGACTACTGCCATGATCGCCAATGGGACCGTGGCTAACCCCAACCCTGGCGGATAGGGCATGGAATTGGTTTGGCTCCCCTTCACGAGCAACCCCTGCTCCAATACGGCTCCAAGGTGGTCCTACAACCGGGGATGGTCTTCACCATTGATCCTGCCTGCACTACCCTCACCCAGAGCGCGATCTGCCCATTACCATCGAGGATACCCTCCTCGTTACCGAAGATGGTTATGAAGTTTTGACGCCTTACCTAACCAAAATTATTACCAATTAAAAGAAAGGAACAACAAGCTATGAATGAACGTGATTTACGTGGTTGACAGGGTGATGACATACTGAGGTTTTCCGGCCAAAAAAGCTTCGACATTTTGAACACATAACTCGCTCAGACACTCAAAGGCTTGGCGGCTGGAACCCGCACTGTGGGGAGTTAGCAAGACATTCTCTAGTTTCAATAAGGGTTCAGTGACATCCGGCGGCTCCTCACGTAAGACATCCAGCGCCGCAGCCCGGATTTGCCCCGTTTCCAGAGCTGTCAATAAAGCTGTTTGATCAACCACCCTGCCTCGGGCCGTATTGATCAAAATGGGCCGTCGCTCCATCTGGGCAAATTCTTTTTGACCAATCAAACCGGCTGTTTCGGGGGTCAAGGCAATATTAAGCGAGATAACGTCACTCTCTCGAAGAAGGGTTTCCAGCTCTACAAAAGCAAGATCCAGGGCAGTCGCCCGTTCCGGCGAAGGCCGGCGGGTGTAAGCGATTACTCTACAGCCCAATGCGAGAGCATATTCGGCCACCCGCGTTCCAATACGGCCCAGGCCGATGATCCCAAAGGTCTGCCCACGCAGTTCGGGGGTATTGAAGGCTTCCCAGGAATAGTCCCCGGCCCGGACGTGGTGGTCGGCTTCACCAAGCCGATGGGTAAAGTAAATTGCCGCGGCGATGGTATGCTCGGCAATGGCCGTGGCCGAGCAGCCGGGCGCATGGCAGACGGTGATACCCAACTCTCGAGCGGCCTTCAGGTCCACATTATCAAAACCAGCCGACCAGAGTGAAATCATTTCCAGATGTCTGGCCGCCTTCAGTAAGTCGCCATTGAGGGGGACTTCGTAGAGGAGGGCAACGTTAACATCCTCCAAAAGTCCCCGCAAGGCTGCTCGGTTTGCAGGAAGCTGTTGGTGAAATTTCAAATCGCCATGGGCAGCCAGGCGGGCTTGCTGATTATCATTCAAGGAAATGGCGCCCAGCACCATAATCTTTTTCATCCCTAAACCTCTTAGCTCGTATGCTCGCCGCCGCCAAGCTGAATGGTTCCATAGGGCAGCACGACGACCCGGGTCCGGCCTGGGTATTGCGCTTCCAACATCTTGACGAGACTCGGCCATTCCTTAAAGAGCAAAGTGCCATCCGGGCAGAAGCGTTGGATGTCTGCCTGGGTTAGGTTGGGCGAATAGACAATCAAACGCCGGCCCCAGGCTAACTCCGGGCTATAGGCAAACCCCTGGCGGGTGTTGATGGAATGAAAACCATACCCTTCGGAGGCAGCCATTGTGACCACGACCGTGCCGTCCGGCTGGACGAGTTGCTCGCCAATCCCATAACCGGGATTGAGCGCGTTAAACCCTAGCATCAGTTCGGTATCTTTGGGATAGGCATTGAAAACGGCTACATCCATTTCGCGGGGCAAGTCGGTCGCATAGACATGCCGTGCCAGCGCCACCGCGGCTCGATGGGCTTCAATTGGATGGCCGGCAAAAACACCGGCAATATCACGCTGCGAATTAATCACCACATTGATGGCCATCTCCAGACCGGCCCGGAGGGCAATATCCTCAAAATCGGCCCGGCAGAAATTCCCCTCAAGCCGGCCCAGGCCCACCGGTCCTTCGGCAACCGTGCGCCCGTGAATCACCGCCAAAGTTTCCACTCCGGCCAGGCCAATCCCGACAACTTTTGCTCCGCCACCAAAGCCGGCATCCTCGTGCGGCACTACTGTGCCAATAGCGATTTTCAAGTCGGCTTCGACAAAATCCCGGTTCATGAGGATGGGGGTGCCCCGTTCCGACATGCCCAGCGAAACCAGGTTTTCGTAGGGATGATGGTTCCGCACCTCGACCGTTTCCACGATGTGTTGGCCCAACTTTTTAACAGCGTCTTCCCGCGTATTGGGCCGGTGTGAGGCCGAACCGATCAAAATGCGGACCCGCTCTCCGGGAATACCGGCGGTTTCCAACTCGGCCAACAGCGGCGGCAGCAAGCGGTGGAGAGGGGTGGGGCGGGTGATGTCCTCGACGACAATAACGGCATTCTGCCGGTGCTGCGCTAATTGGCTGAGCGGCGCCGAAGCAATCGGGGTTTTGAGCCGGTCGCCAACCTCTTTGTCTGACAGAGCAGGCGCATCCTGCATCCGCGCCTCAAGCACATCCCAGGAAGCTGGAAAAGTCAACTCGATTTGATAATCCCCGTGCCAGGCCGCCCAGGGTATCTGAATTGCTGCCATAACCCCCTCCAAATTTCAGTTTAAGCCGTGGCGAGTTCCGCAATCTCTCCAATGGTCAAGGCCCGCCGGTAGAGGCGCAAATCGCTCATAGATCCTTTGAAATAATCATAAGCCCCAAAACCAATTTGTAAGGGCTGTTCGTTATCCAGATTATACCCGCCGGAACGAATGCCAGCAGCAGAGGCGACCAGATTACCATCAACATAGAGTTGTAAAACATCGCGATGTTTGATGGCGGCGAGGTGATGCCAGCCGGCCGGAAAGACATGGTCCCAGGTAGCCAGCTTACCCGCTTCGATCGAATAAACCCGCCCGGAGGGCAGCGTGCCGGCAAACAGCCGGCCCTGATAAACAGCCATTGACCAGACCCGCCGCAGCGAGGTCGCGGTTGCATCCAGGTTGCCGACGAAGGTAAAGTCTCGACCATCCATCCGCCAGACATTGGCCATCGGCAGAGAGCCGATGTAAACTTTGCCGTTATAAAGGGCTGTCGCCATCAGCTCTCGTTCATAACCTACCCGGCCCTCTTTGGTGATGGGCGTCCACGTTTTTTCACCGTCGTACCGATAAACCTCCGCTTCGGGCCAGGTGCCGATATAGAGCTGGCCGCCACAAGTCACCGCTGAATAGGATTGAATCGCTTTCTCCGGGCGGCCGCAATGAGTCCATTCGGCGCCGCCTTCGTAACGGTAAACGGGGCCGCCGTTGATGAGGGCATACAGGTGGTCGTGATAAACGGCGAAGCTGAGGATGCGCTCATCCGGCCCGATATACTTCCAGTTCTGGCCGCCCTCATAGACAAAAGCCCCGCGGCGATGATGGCTGGTGCAGTAGAGATTGCCGCGGTAAACCGTCAAGCCGATGACATCGTCGGCTTTGCCGGTGCTGAAGGCGGAGGTGGCCACGCCTTCGGGGCTTTTGGCATGCACGTGCTGGCTAAAATCGGGCAGGCGGTCATCTTCGGGCGTGGCGTCTTCCGCCCCGGGATGACCACAGAAAACCCAACGGCCGTCCGCCTCAAGCCGGTAAACCTGACCACCGGGGATGCGATTGGGCAAATCACCCAAATCTGACCCTTGCCCGATGTAACGTCCCAGGCCGCAGTAAATCTGGCCGTCAAACTCAACGATAGAGCTAATGGTATTGCAGCCCTGCGGATTCCCCAGGTCAAGCCACTGCCCATTGCCTTCATACCGCCACAGATGGCCCATTTCCTGCGCCCCAATTTCCAGGGTGCTGGCATAAAGCGCGCCGCCGGCCACGGTCAAAGCCATGATTTGGACGGCGTTGCCGGGACGGCCACAGTCGGCCCAAGCCCGGTCGAAGCGGGCATTATCAATCCCAAAATGGAGATTGCGGTAGTTAGGCTGGGCGGTCGAAGTGACGCCGGTGCTGCTCAGAATATAAAGCTGCATGCCCCGGCGGGTGTGCGGATCAAACTTACTGACAATGTTGCCAACCACGTCGCTGCGATTGGCCTCGGTATAAACCCAACCGGCAATAGAAAAGTCTTCCGTACCCAGGTTCAATGCAGGATGGTGTTCGACTTCCAGGTAAGCATCTTTGCCATTGAACATGGCCGCCCCTGACCTTCCCGCCGGCCCCTCAGCACCCAGCTTGACCCCATGATTGCGCACACTCAGGCTATGACCGGCTCGGTCTTCAAAATCCTGCCTCAAGGGCCAGTGCGCAATCAAACCATTAGCCAGCGCTTCGTAAGACATTTAAGAGTTCCTCCTCGTTTTGGGTTAAATTAAGTTTTCATCCACCTTAAGCTAATCAGGTGGGTTCATTTTTGCTGAGGCGATATTTGCGGCAAAGGCGCAAAACATGGCGCAACTGGGAGCGGGTCAGGCCATCGTGGCTCTCCAAGCCCGGGCCAGGCCATTCATAGCCGATGGGCACGTAATAGGACTCTAATGCCCCAGCAGCGTGCTCAACCCGGTTCCAGGCCACCCCGGCAGCTTCGTCGTCATGACGAAAAAGGGCATCATGATAAGCCAATAGTTCGACCATCAACATCATGGTATCAAAACCATAAACCAGAGACCGCTTGGCTTCATCAAGTCGTAACTCAAAGGGGCTCTCCGGGGTTAAATTTCGTTCTTCTTGCGGGTTCACCCCTTGCCCGGCAGGTTTGACGGCTGTCTGGGCCGCTCTTATTCTTTCTTTGGCCCGAATATCACCGAGAATGGCTGCGGCAGCCTGCATGAGTTGCAGCGAACGGCGACCACTGCTAATGGCTGCGGCAGCCGAGGCAAAGTGTTCGTTGAGAGGCAGCGGCTCCGGCGGGGGAGCGCCATCCCAGGCCAGAAGTTGAGATAAGATACTTGACGGTCCCCAGGCCCGCCACTGAGCGATAGATAACCAGGCCTGTTCCACGTAGGCGTATACCTGCTGCATCGCCTCGGCGTAAGGGCCGTAGCGATGGGCAAAGTATTCCTGCAAAAGCAGGCTACCGTCAGTCGAAATATCCCAGGCAAGCTGGGCGTGCAACAATTGGGTGATTGTCCTTAACCCCCAGTTAACCAGCGGTACGTGCATATAGGTCAAACCTGCCGTACCGGCCCTCACGTAATCTGGAATGTCTCGCTGCATCCGGGTGGTGAAGAGAACCGGCAGATCTTGCCATTTTGAAACATTGTAATATTCACCGATAATCACCGGCATGGCCGGGCGATGCTTCAGCCAACAGGTTAAAGCAGTGTGGTAATGAACATTTCTGTCACACGCTGTATCGGCCAGGTCATGCGCGTAACAACGGCTAATGGGATAGAAGAGGCAATAATCTCCGGCCTCAAGCAGATTCGCCGGAAACGGCCGCTCCGGTCCGGCCAGGGTGGCCGTACCCTCATAGGCGCAAACCGCCAGTTTGACCTCATGATCAAGCCTCCTCTGGCGGCGCATTTCATCCAGGAAATTACGCAGTCTCGACAGAAAATAGAGCGTTTGATCCGTGGCATTGCCCAACGATTGGCAACCTGGACAGGCACAGGTGCTCCCCCAGGTATCGAAGCCCCAAATGTCAATAATATCGGCTTCTCGCCACTCCTCCATCAGCTTCTTAAGAATCTCCTCACCGAGAAACTCAATCAGGTCTTCCTGAGAAACGCAGAATTGAGTTCGTAAGGCCGATTCTTTACGCCGTTCGCCATGGGCCGGCAAACCATACCAGGGCTGGTGCGCTTCCCATAATGTCTCGCCTGACATTAGACGGCGGTCTGGGTCGAGCATTGTTTCAAAGATATGACCGCCAACACGGGGGGTCATACCCAGCTTACGGCCCAGCGGCCCTGTGGCCGGCCGCCAGCCGTAGACGTTCAGGCGATTACGAGCCATCCACAGCAGTAATTCGGCGGACTCCATGGAAGCAAAGGCAAAATCAAAGCCTCGCCACGGCAGGGCCGGCTGCCCCTCAAGGGGGTGCAGGGGTAGCGCCAGTTCGTCTCTTGGTGCAGGCGCGTGCTCCCCTGTGGCGCCGGGCGCGTACCAGCGCCATCCTTGCAGCCGGAGCAGTTCATAAACTCCGTACACCAGCCCGGCCCGATCTTTACCCTGAATGACAACTCCCTGCTCCGAGGGTCTGATAGCAAACCCGCCGTTTTCGGCTGCACCGGGTTCGATTTTGAGTTCAATCGTCAAGCCGCTTCCCGGCGGGGCAGCCAGGAAGTAAATTTCAACGGCTCTCAACGTTCGGGCCAGGTAACGCTTCAGTTCAAGCGCCATAAAGGCCGAAGTACAGCGGCAAGCCCGGGCCTGGTCGCGCCGAAAATTGATACTTCGTTCTTCGTTGGCCCAAAGCTCTACTTCTTTTTCAGCATTTTCATAAGGCACGGTAATAAAAATTGTTTGCACCAGCCAGGCCTGTTCCGTTGCAGCCGCGACTACACCGGCCCGTGACTCCAGATTACTTTGATCGGCCCGCTGTCGGGATTGCGTTTGATGGAATGGGGAACTCCTTTGGCCGCGATAAAGGCACTGCCGGGACGGATATCAAACTCTTCATCGCCAACCCTGGCCTGGCCGCTGCCTTCAACGACATAGAACCCTTCCTGATCATCGTGGATACCCGGCTCATTGTAGGTATCCCTAAAATAAATGGCGATCCCCAGCGAGTAACCGTTGACCGCCCCCTGCTCCGGCCCGATAAGCTCGGCTCCACTATGGTGCGTATCGCTGGTTTGTGTTACCTGATCTTCGTGATTATGGATTGTCACTATTTATTCTCCCGTTAGATGATTTGATTTTACCAGGACTTACGCGGTTGGGTGGTCCAGTGGCGGAGCCAGGTTGACCGCAAAAGGCTAAATTGCATCAACAGCATAGCTCTCATTTACTTCGACCGAAACGCCGGGTTGAGGAGCGAGCAAGCCGGCGTTAATCATAGCCCAGGTGGCATCACCGATGGCCGAGGCTTCCAGGCCGAGTTTGGCCGGGACAATCCGCACTCGACGCGCATGGACTTCAAAGGCTCGCAGCTTAACCGCCTGGCGCAGGGGTTCAAGCAGCGTCTCGCCCGCGGTCTCCGCGACACCCCCGCCGACGATGACGATCTCCGGGTTGAGAAAATTGACGACGTTAGCGATGCCCATGCCCAAATAACGCCCCGTTTCATTCAGAATGCTCCGGGCAAAATCATCGCCCAACCTGGCGGCTTTGACCACGGTAGCAACGGTTACATCCTCCAGCTTATCTCTGACGAGGGTGCGGATAGAGGAGGCCGCGCCTTGCTTTAAGCCTTTGATCGCCCGCTCTACAATCGCCGGCCCTGCCGCCAATCGTTCCAGGCAGCCGTAATTGCCGCAGCGGCAGAGAGGTCCATCCTCGTCCACCGTCATATGCCCAATTTCTCCGGCAACGCCGTCAGCGCCCCAATATAATTGTTCACCGATGACAATACCCGAGCCAATACCGCTGCCCACATTGATACAAATCAGATTCCGGGCGCCCTTGCCGGCCCCGAAATGAGTTTCTCCTATGGCCAGCGCGGCGCTTACATCGAGGATATGAATGGGCAGATTAAGCTGCTCTCTTAACAGGGTGCGTAACGGCACCTGTTCCCACCCCAGGTTGACCGCTTTGACCACCATCCCATTCGCGGCGTCAATCATGCCGGGTACAGAAATACCCAAGCCCACCAGGGCTTCAGCAGGCATCCCCGAAACGCGGATTACCTCTTGGGTCGCTTCATGGATGAGCCGCGCTCCCTCAGCTCCATCAATTTCTCCCTGGTACGTATGGACAATTTTGGCAAGCGGGCGAGCATCCAAATCGGTGATTACCGCGACCAGCCGGTTTGCCCGCAGGTCAACCCCCACGGCGGCAAAAGCGTTTGGATTAAATTTAAATAATTTCGGTTTCCGGCCCCCGGCGGAACTGCCAATACCATCCTCTTGAACCAGTCCCAAATCAACCAATTCCTCCACAATGGAAAAAGCGGTGGCGGGGGTTAGATGGGTTAAACGGGCCAAGCTCACCCGCGAAACTGGTCCGTTCTCCCGGATGAGTTGCAGAATGGCGGACCGATTCATTTGCCGGACCAGATGTACGTTGCCAGATTTCAACTTATTGCCCATGTGTGCAAACTGACTTCTGTGATTATCTTGCCTATTTTCGGCCAAGTAAATCCACAGGTATAAATCTTTTATTATTATAGTCATTAAAATAAGTCAAAGTGTAACACGAAGTTTTATTGCTGTCAAGGGCAAATTGAGTCTTGCAATTAAAGAAAATGTGTGTTATACTCGGCTCATTCCCATATAGTTTTTATAACTACTATAAAATGTTTGGTCGAAGGGTCAGCTATAGCCGATCTTACCGGCGAGATGGAGGTGCTGATTGAAAAAATCTCTATCGAGCAGTTGAAGAAATTTTATTTAATCTGGCAACATTATTAGTTGGTTATGTCCATAGGAGGAAGAAGTCATGTCAACGAAATGGGAGAATGTCTCCATCCGCGGGTCACTCCGGGGCCAAAATCAGCGGGCGATTCTTTTTCTGGCGATTATCACCGCCCTCTTGGTGTTAGGTGCTCAGTGTGGCGCACCGGCCGCTCCTGAAAGAGTTGTCGAAACCGTCGTCGTCAAAGAAACCGTCATTGTTGAGAAAGAAGTGATTGTAGAGAAAGAAGTTGTGGTCACGGCTGCGCCGGTTGCGGAGACGGAGACAGAGCCGGCAGACCTTTCGGCCATCATGGGCGCCCAGCTAAACTTTATTGGCTGGTTAGGTTATGAAGATGCCGAAGCGTTCAAAGATTTTTACGATGAGACCGGGATTGTTCTCAACGCCACTTATCCCAGCAATCTGGAAGAGGTCAGCAGCCTCTACAAGGCGGGAGGCCCTGGCAGCTACGATATCGGCGTTGGCATGAACCGTTACATTATGGTTATGTACGACCAAGGGATTCTGGAGCCTCTGGATGAATCCAAGTTACCCAACCTCAAAGAGATGCTGCCCGTTTTTCAGGATGAGAATTGGTGGGGACGGATTGACGGCAAACTCTACGTTGTCCCGGCTTTTGTTGGCTTTGACGCCATCTGCTACCGGGCCGACCTGGTGCCAGAACCGGATTGGAATTTCTACCAGAAAGAAGAGTATATCGGCAAATACGGCATGACCAACAATCCCCTGGGCAGCATGTACTTGTGGGCGATGACTTTAGGCAAAAGCCTGGATGCCAGAACATGGACGCAGGATGACCTGGCCGAGATTAAGGCGCTTGGGATGGAGCAATTTAAGAATGCCAAGACCATTGTTAACGGCGAAGGCGAGACCCAAGATTTGCTCATCCGCGGCGATATTGTGCTGAACAACAATTGTCATGAGGGTATTGCTGCCCGCGCTCGCGAAGCCGGCGTTGATGTGGTTGCCGTTGTCCCGGAAGGGCCGGTGAAAATGTGGGCGGATTATTATTTTATTTATAAGGATTCCAAGAATGTAGAAGCTGCCCACGCCTGGATCAATCACGCGATAGGCGCGGAAGCTATGGCCCACATGACCACGGCCATGGGCTTTGCGCCTCCCAACGAAAAGGCCTATTCCCTCATTGATCCTGAACTGGCCAAAAAACTGGGCTGGCCGAATGTTAATGAATTGATCAAAAATGCCCCCCTCAGTGTATTGCCCGACCCTGATGCCCAACCGCCTAATGTCACCGTTGATGAAATGTACAAGGCCTACGACGAGATTGTAAGTTCAAGCAATTAAGCCCCCAGGATGAATTGCCCGGAAGGCAGAAATCTGCTTCGATGCAGGTGCTGCCTTCCGGTTTCTAAGGCGAGAAGGTTACTGGACCCATGAGTCAAACCGTATCTTTTACAGGGGTAACGAAATACTTTGGTGAGGTTAAGGCCCTGGATAACATCAACCTTGAAGTTCAACCCGGTGAGTTCCTGTCGCTGCTGGGGCCGAGCGGTTGTGGCAAAACAACTTTACTACGCATCTGCGCTGGATTGGAAACTCCGACAAAGGGACGAATTTTTTTGGAAGGCAAGGATGTGACGGATGTCCCCGCCTATAAACGCCCGGTCAACATGGTTTTTCAGCGCTGGGCGCTTTTTCCGCACAAAACTGTGGCTGAAAATGTAGCCTTTGGTCTCATCGTGAAAAAGGTTCCGCGCGCCGAGACTGCCAGGCAGGTGCGTTTCATGCTGGAACTGGTAAAAATGGCGGGGTACGAAGATCGTTATCCCAAGCAACTCAGTGGGGGCCAGTCCCAACGGGTCGCCCTGGCCCGGGCCCTGGTTATGCAGCCCAAAGTATTACTGATGGACGAACCCCTTGGCTCCCTGGATTTAAAGCTGCGCCGGGAGATGCAAATCGAACTGATTAATATTCATAAACGTTTGGGCACGACTTTCGTCTATGTTACTCACGACCAGGAAGAGGCGCTGACGATGTCGGACCGGATTGTGGTCATGAGCCATGGCGTCATCGTCCAGGATGGAACCCCAACGCAGATTTATCAAAAGCCCAATTCTGTATTTGCCGCCCAGTTCATCGGCGAGACCATCCTGTTCAAAGGCAGAGTCGAGGCCCAGGATGAAAGGTACAGCCGGGTTGCGGTCGGCGCCTTTACCCTCGTTTGCCCCCGAAAAGACGACTTGCAGCTTAACCAGGAAGTTTTTGTATCAATCCGGCCGGAGCGAGTTCGGATTGCCCACGCACCCGGCAATGGCCTCGATAATCATCTTGAAGGTCATATTGTCAATACAATTTTTAAAGGACCGGCCGTGTACTATCAGGTAGAGATACCGGGCGGCCAACTTATTACGGTTCAACAGAATT
>JAHDWA010000072.1 GCA_023382535.1 Anaerolineae bacterium
TGCTCGACGCCTACACCACCTCGGACCTTTTTCCCTATTCCGAGCCGATGGGCGATCTGAACTATATTCGCAATTCGGTCAAAGTTGTCATTGATGCCTACGAAGGCACGCCTACTTTTTATGTGGTTGACCCGGCCGACCCGTTGATCAAATCTTATATGGCGATTTTCCCCGCTCTCTTTACCCCTATGAGCGGCATGCCCGACTGGCTTCGCGCTCACTTGCGCTACCCCGAAGACTTGTTCACGATTCAAGCCAAGTTGTTCCAGACCTATCACATGCGGGATGTCAATGTTTTCTACAACAAGGAAGACCTGTGGCAGACGCCGCTGGAAACTTTTGCCGGCAATACTCAGCCGGTTGAACCCTATTATGTGTTTCTCCGCTTGCCCGGCGAAACAAAAGGTGAGTACGTGTTGACCCAGCCTTTTACCCCTAATAACAAGGATAATTTGATTGCCTGGCTGGCCGCCCGCTCCGATGGAGAAAATTACGGTCAACTGGTGGCCTATCGTTTCCCTAAACAAGAACTGGTTTTTGGCCCCCTTCAAATTGAGGGCCGGATTGACCAGGACCCCGAAATTTCTGCCCAGATCACCCTTTGGAGTCAAAGCGGCTCCCAGGTTATTCGGGGCAACCTGCTGGTGTTGCCCATTGACAACTCGCTGCTCTATATCGAGCCGCTCTATCTGCAAGCCGTCAACGGCCAAATTCCTGAACTCAAGCGGGTAATTGTTGTTTCGGGGGATCAGGTGATCATGCGTGAAACCCTGGCGGAAGGCTTGCAGGCTCTCTTTAGCCAGAATGGCCCTGACCTGACCTCGACCGAATCCACTCCCGCAGCCGGTGAAACCCCATCTCGGCCAGAGCCGCCAACTCCGCCAACGGTTGACCTGACCAGCCAGGACGCAAATCAACTGGCCATTACTGCCTCTCATCACTACGCCGCGGCCCAAAAAGCCCTCCAAGTTGGCGACTGGGCCACCTATGGCGCAGAGCTGGAAAAAATGAAAGCCGCCCTGGATGCGCTGGTGCGCGTGACCAGCCAGCCGTAGCGAGCTTGACGGTCCAACCCAGGGGGGTGAAAATTTGGATATATAGAGGCTTTGCCCAATAAAAAACCGCCCTCTTTGCGGAGCGGTTGAGGAGCTACTATTCGGGCAGAAAGCTAACAAACTTACTCTGAAGCTTTCAAATAATCGTCAAGATTATGACGAACGGCATAAGCCGTTGCTTCGGCCCGATTGCCTAAACCCATTTTATCGAAAATATTACTGACGTAGTTACGAATTGTCCCCTCACCTAAATAAAGGCTGGTGGCGATCTCTTTGTTCGTTTTGCCCTGGGTAATGAGCGCCAACACTTTTAATTCGCGTTCCGATAGATTGGCAAAAGCTTCCGAGCGGGTCGACTCACGCAATTTAGCCAGAACCTGACCTGTGACACCGGGATCTAACGAGGCATTCCCCTGGGCGACCGTTCTAATCGCCCGGATCAAATCGTCATTGCCGACTTGCTTCAAGACATAGCCGACCGCCCCGGCCGAAATAGCATTAAAGAGAAGATCATCCTGGGCAAAAGAGGTGAGCATAATGACTTTGGTGTCAGGATGAGCCTTAACAATTTCCCGGCAAGCGTCAACCCCACTCTCATGACCCAGCCGGATATCCATGAGCACGACGTCTGGCTCATGCTCATCCGCCCGTTGAAGAGCGTCTGCGACTGTGCCGGCCTCGGCCACGACCTGCCAGCCGGGCTGGCGCGCTAATAAATTATTTAGGCCTAAACGAACGACCTCATGGTCGTCCACGATCATGATCCGCACCAAAAGTCGCCTCCTCGTTCAGGGCCATTAAGCGGATTTCTCGCCAGTATCCCATTTTTTGGGCCTAAAACCTCGATCAAAACTGGCCCCACAAGTTATTATGAAGCGGTTTGGGCCAGGGTCAAATCTGCTTCAGAATCACAAGCGATAGAACAACTCCCATTTATTGGGTGAAGACAACCAGCCGGGAATGGTTGAAATAAATTTCACAAGATTAGCGGGCAGATTTTGTACCGGCGCGTCTTTGTGCTATAATATATGTAAGTGGAGCGAGGCCAACACCTACATAATAAAAATGGGTTGTGCAGAGGGTTCAAGTAAGAACCCGCCGCCCACAAAAGTTTAATGATAGAGACCTCGTGCTTCCCCTCAGAGCCCTTCATACAAGAAGGGCTCTGTTGATTCACAGACTCATTTCATTTTCCAGCGCGCTGCGGGTGACCTTGGCCGGATCAATTTTGAGGACAACCGGTCTCTCATTCAGCCTGGCCAGCCGCATAAAAGCTTAAGACCATCGCCCCAATCATCAGCGCAATCCCACCCAAGATCAGGCTATACATCCAATCATATGAATATTCGTAGCTCAGCCAGGTCGCCAGGATCACGCCCAGACCGAGCCAGATTAACTTTCCGCGAATTTTCTTAAGCATCTTTTTTTCCTTTAACCGATAATTTGCTCGATCACATTCAAGACGTAGGTGGGCGAAAAGGGCTTTTCGATCCAGCCGTGGAGGCCCAAGGATTTTACCGCGCCGTCGAGTTCAGACGTAGCACTGCCGGTCATCAGCAGAATTTGTGTGTTCGGCGAGATATCCTGAATGGCCTTTGCCAGCTCCAAACCATCCATGTCGCCCATGCGCCAATCGGTTAGCACCAGATCAAATCCTTGCTGCCTCAGTCGCCCCATCGCCGTGTGCCCATCTGATGCTGTCACAACTTGATAATCAGGCTTTTGGGTTGTCAGAATACGTTTGAGCAGGAGGCGGATGCCTTCCTCGTCATCAACAATCAGGATACGTTTATAACCATTAGCGTTCAAAGCCGCCTCAGTTTTCTGTCAGCCAAGCAGCCGACAACCAACGTAAAGGTTAATCCGCAAACATTTACGGTCAGAGGCCTGAAGGATGAGGGGGTACTCAGGACGCGGTGAGAGTCAACCTAATCCTAAGGATACAACCATCAAGGATGCGAGTTCCAAGTGACCTCAACTACTTTCGGTCTGTGCGGAACGGGCGACGATGACGTACCCAAGCTGGAGGCCACCCAGCGCGACCCCCACCAGCACCATCACCCCAAGCACTTCAAAGGGCCAGAGACTGTACTGCATCGGATCAACACTGGTCTCCACGATGCTCCTCAGCCCAACGGCGCTGACGAGGAGCAGGGGCGCACCGGCGAGCCAGCGCCCCCGGCCCGGCCAACGCGCCAGCGCCCAGCCCGTGGCAACGACAAAACCAAGAGCAAGGGCAGCGATGAGCAGCATGAAAGGTATGACCATATTTACGAATTACAGACTTGCCGGATCCGCCTGAATAATGTGATGGACAACTTTTATTCTAAAATGTCTATCTTCGCACCCGGATACAAATTCGCTCATTAAAGCCCACGTTGTCTCATCACTCATCAGGGAGTAGGCGGATGCGCCATTTTGCCCACTTTTCACCACAATCCCGTTGTCCACCCACTCATCTAACTCTCGCTCGATCATAGAGACTGTTCGGCCCGCATATTTGGCAATGTTTTCCGCAGTATTGGTCATGTGCCGGTTATTATAGAAGAATCTGAGCAAGTCCCACTTGGTGAAGGAATTGACGTTTGTCTTGACAAAGTCGAGCATAGCCGGCTCCAGATCATCCATCAATTGAGTCATAAGGAGGCGGGGCGGGTCAGCTTCCTGTGATTGGCTCATCATTTTCCTCAGTGGGGTTAATAGCTTCAACGACTCTATCTGCACTTTGGCTTACGGCTTGGATGATGCTATCTTTACCACGGCTGATCGCCTCAGTAGCAGTCTGTTTCCCTTTTTCCACCACCTCTTTGCTTTTTTCTTGCCAGACAGCCGCCTGCTCCTGAGCGCGCTGGCTGGCTTCCGCAAGGCTCTTGGCCGCCTCCTCTTTTAACTCAAGGCTTTTATCTCTTAATTGGCTGCGGGTCTCCTCGCCCGATTGAGGCGTCAGGAGTAAAGCCAACCCTGCTCCGACCAACCCACCTGTCAGCAAACCGACAAAGAATAGGGTCCCACTGTTTTGTTTTGACATAGTTTATTGACTCCTTTACTTGTTTCTATGGTTGATATTTAAAGATAGATAATCCCTGAGCATCTCTCCCAATCAGGTGCTGACATCTCTCTCCTGAACTGGGCCGGGTGAGCGGAGAAACATGACGGGATCAACCCCTCAATCAGGATAACCGATCCGAGTTCTAAAAACTATCGGCAGAATGCTGATTTTGGTGTAGGTAATAAGCTTATACCTTTGTCGGTATTTGCCCTACAACACTGATCACCTCACTTGCCCGAATGAGGTACCCGGTTTACCATATCTTCTGTTGCTGTGCTAACCGGGACAATCTGATTTAATAGCGGAGTTCCGGTGAAGCCAGGTCGAAATTACGACCCTGCTCCTTCCTTCAGCAGCTCCATTTGTCCATAGGTTGAGGTAACTACAGCACTTGAGCAGATTTAGCTGGCCTAAATGAGGAGGTCACTTTGAGCGCAACCACATTTCTAACCGATTTTGACCGATACCTGATCGGCGAAGGCAGCCACGAGCGGGCTTATGAAAAAATGGGCGCTCATCTGACCGAAATTGACGGCCAACCCGGCGTTCACTTTGCCGTGTGGGCGCCCAGCGCCCGCCAGGTTTTTCTGATGGGGGAGTTTAACGGCTGGCACGGGGAGAGCCACCCCATGCGCTCCAGCGACAGCGGTATCTGGAGCCTGTTTGTGCCGGGCCTGGCCGAATACACGGTTTACAAATACCGGGTGGTGACCCAGAAGGGCGAGAGTTTCGACAAGGCCGATCCCTATGGTTTTGGCATGGAGCAGCGGCCCAAAACGGCTTCGGTGGTGGTCAACCTGGATCGCTACGTTTGGAGCGACGTCGAATGGCTGAACCGGCGGGCCGAACACCAGGCGCTGGATAAACCAATTTCCATCTATGAAGTCCACCTTGGTTCATGGCGCAAAGTTCCTGACGAACAATGGGGCAGCCGTTATCTCAGTTATCGGGAGCTGGCTGAGGTGTTGGTCCCCTACGTAGTGGACATGGGCTACACTCATATCGAATTATTGCCCATCACCGAGCATCCCCTCGATGCATCGTGGGGCTACCAGGTCTTGGGTTTTTACGCGCCCACCAGCCGTTTTGGTCCCCCGGAAGAGCTGATGTATTTCATTGACCAGTGCCACCGGCGCCATCTGGGCGTTATCTTGGACTGGGTGCCGGCCCACTTCCCCAAAGACGGGTCGGGGCTTAACTATTTTGACGGTACCCATCTGTACGCCCATGCCGATCCCCGCCAGGGCGAACACCAGGAGTGGGGCACGCTCATCTTTAATTACGGGCGCAGCGAGGTGCGCGGGTTTCTCATTGCCAATGCCCTGTTTTGGATTGACAAATATCATTTCGATGGGCTGCGTGTGGACGCGGTGACCTCGATGCTGTACCTGGATTACGCACGGGAAGGGGGGCAGTGGATTCCGAATCAGGCGGGCGGCCGCGAAAACCTGGCCGCCGTCAGCTTTTTGCGCAAGATGAACGAGGTGGTGCATGGCGTTTTTCCCGGCGTGCTGACCATTGCCGAGGAGTCAACCGCCTGGCCGCAGGTTTCTCGCCCGACCCATACCGGCGGCCTCGGCTTTAGCCTGAAATGGAATATGGGCTGGATGCACGATACGCTGAACTATCTGAGCCGGGAGCCGACGCAGCGTAAATATCACCAGAACGAGATAACTTTCAGTTTGCATTATGCCTTCAACGAGAACTTTGTGCTGCCGCTGTCCCACGACGAGGGGGTGCATGGTAAAGGCTCCCTGCTCAACAAAATGGCGGGCGATGAATGGCAAAAATTCGCCACCTTGCGAGCCTATTACGGCTTCATGTGGGGCCATCCCGGCAAGAAGCTCCTGTTTATGGGCAGCGAGTTTGCCCAGTGGCAGGAGTGGAACTTTAACGCCAGCCTGGAATGGGCCGCCCTGAATGCCCCCACCCACCAGGGCGTGCAGCGCTGGGTGCAGGATTTGAACCGGCTTTACCAACAAGAGCCAGCCTTGTATGAAAACGACTTCGCTGAAACCGGCTTCACCTGGATTGACGCCAGTGACAGCGAGAACAGCATCCTCTCCTTCATCCGCACCGCCCAATCAAGCCCTGAGTTTGTTGTCGTCATCAGCAATTTCACCCCGGCGCCGCATACCGGCTACCGCGTCGGCGTGCCCAGGCCGGGTTACTATCGGGAAATTCTCAACAGCGATTCCGGGCATTATGGAGGCAGCAGCATGGGCAATGGGGATGGCCTGGCCACCGAGGCTGTCCCCATGCACGGGCATCCACAATCCCTCCGGCTGACCTTGCCGCCCCTGGCGACGATCATACTCAAATTAGAGTCGTTAAAGTAAAGAGAGGCCGCCACGAGCCTGCGGTAGTGGGTAATGGAGGGCAACGCTTGTCTTACGCCACGACTCTAGCGTGGATGCAGGCTACGGCGAGGAGCCGAGGTGAGCGGCGCGGGCGGGGCATTATAATCAAGCCCGGCGACTTTATGGCGCTTGAGCTGTTGTTTCAACACCTTTTCAATTCGCTGAATCATCGGGGTGTCTAACGGCGTGACCAGGGTGTAGGCCTGTCCCACCGCATCGGCCCGGCCGGTGCGGCCAATGCGATGCACATAATCTTCCGGCTGCATGGGCACATCGTAGTTCACGACGTGCGAGATACCGTCCACGTCAATACCCCGCGCGGCAATGTCGGTAGCGACCAGCACCCGCGTATGCCCGTGCCGGAACGCCTCCAGAGCGGCCACCCGCTGGTTCTGCGAGCGGTTGCCGTGGATGACCCCCGCCGAAATCCGGGCGCGCTGCAAATGGCGCACCACCCGGTCCGCCCGGTGCTTGGTGCGGGCAAAGATCAGCACGCTCTCCAGGCTGTCATCTTCGAGTAAACGCTCCAACAGCTTGAACTTCAAATGTTCCGGCACCGGATACAACACCTGGGTGATGGCTTCCGGGGCCACGGTCTTTTCCACTTCAACCCGCACCGGCTGGCGGGTGACTTCGCCGGCCAGCTTCATCATGGGCTCAAGCGTGGCCGAGAACAGCAGCGTCTGCCGTTCACGCGGCAGTAAGCGCACAATGCGGCGAATATCCGGCCAAAAGCCGTGATCCAGCATGCGGTCAGCCTCGTCCAGCACCAGCACTTTCAACCCAGTGAAAGTAACATTACGGCGGGTGATATGATCCAGCAAGCGGCCGGGCGTGGCGATCACAATATCAACGCCCTGCCTGAGCGCCTGCTCCTGGGGGCCAAGGCCAACACCCCCGTAAATTGTAGCAATGCGCAAGGGCAGACCGTGACTTAACTGCCGGGCCTGGTCAGCCACTTGCAAGGCCAGTTCGCGGGTGGGTACCAGAATCAAGGCGCGGGGATCGCGCAGGCGAGGCGAGGTGATCAACTTTTGCAGCAGCGGCAGTAAAAACGCCGCCGTCTTGCCGGTGCCGGTTTCGGCCGAGCCGAGAATATCACATCCCTTCAGGGCGGGCGGAATGGCCGCGCTCTGGATGGGCATAGGGCGCTCGAAGCCCATCGTTTGCAGGTTGCGCTGCAAACGCGGCTCAAGCTCAAAATCTTTAAATTGCATAAAACTCCTAATAATGCGGCCAATATTTTGTCGAGGTGAACCGCCGCCGGGACACATCGAGAGTTAGGCAAATAAAAAGCCGCCTCAGTCATAAGACCGGGCGGCGACAAAAATCCGGGTTTATTTCCTAACTATGTCAAGTATATCATCGGGATAACGATGTGTCAAAATACATACATCTACATGCGGCATTTCTGCCTTGAGGCTGTCGGGTAGTTGGGGTCATTTATCTACCCGCTTCGGCCAGCTTCGCCTGCACCGCTGCGCTCAGATAGGTCCCTCCACCGCCGACCGCTTGGATGCCCTCCACAATCTCGGGCGGGTTTCCTTTCAACACAAAACCAAGAGCTGTTCATGATGCGTTCACCATAGGGTTGGTTTCTGCTGCGGCTGATGGGATAGGCGCGTAGATGGTTACTCGGGTGCCTGCGCCGGGCCGGGACGCGATCTCCATCCGGCCGCCGACGAGATCAAGCCGCTCACGCATGCTGCGGAGACCAAAGCCGTGCTTGCGCCCGGTTCCAGCCGTCTCTACCTCAAAGCCCCGGCCGTTGTCGCTAATCCCGATGACCAGGTGATCCGCCTCCTGGCGCAGCGTTACCCTGGCCCGGTCGGTCTCGGCGTGCTTGACCACGTTAAAGAGAAGCTCGCGGATGATCTGGAAGAGTAAGACCCGCAGGCTGTCGTCGGCGAGGGGGAAGCTCTGCTCCGCCTCGAGCTGGACCTGGAGGCCGTGCAGTTCCTTCATCTGCGTGACCAGCCAACCCAGGGCATCGGTCAGCCCCTCGTGGGGCAGCACCGGCGGGCTGAGGTCCACGGTGAGCTGGCGGATGATCGTGACGGCGTCGTCAATCAAGGTGATGGTCTGCTCGGCCTGGGCCAGGTGCTCCTCTCGCTGGCCGGTCTCAAGGCTGTGGTTGATAAACCCGAGCTTCAACTGGATGCCATAGAGAAGCTGCTGGAGGTCGTCGTGGAGGAGCTGGCTGATACGGCGGCGCTCCTCCTGCTCGGCTAACGTCAGCCGCGAGGCCATCTGGTGTACTTGCTCGGTTCGCTCCGTGATGCGCGTTTCCAGCATCATGTTGAGTTCCCTGAGCGCCTCCTCGGCCTGCCGGCGTTCGGTCACATCCTCAAGGGCCAGCAGGATGAGCTGGACGTGATCCAGGCGGCGGCCGTTGAGCCACATCACCCGCCGGCCGATGTCCTGGAAGGTGTGGCTGACTTCGTAGTCCGTGAAGACCTTGTTATCCGGCAGCACGTCTTCGAGCAATACCCGCAGCTCGGGGATGTCCCACTGACCGTTGCCCAGCTCGTAGATCAGCCGGCCTTCCGTCTCTTGCGGAGGCACCTGGAACTGCTCGTAGAAGGCCGGGTTCGCCGACTTCACCCGGAGGTCGGGGGTCAGGACCAGCAGCGCCTCGTGTAAGGTTTCGACGATGCTTTCGGCATACTTCCTGGCGGCGCTGACTTCCTCCTCCGCTCGCTTGCGCTCGGTGATGTCCACAAAGGTGATCACCACGCCGGCGATCTTGTTGGCCCCCATCCGGTACGGGCGGAAGCGGGCGAGATACCAGCGGTTATCCCGGCTCCTGACCTCGCGCTCCAGGTGCATCAACTGCTCCAGCACCTGCCGGGCGTCATCTTCGAGCCGGTCGTAGTCGAGGCGGTGAGTGAAATCGCCGATAGGCCGGCCCTGATCACTCGGGGTCACGCTGAAAAGGTCGGCCAGGCGCGGGGTGAAGCGGTAGATACGGAGGTCGAGGTCGAGGAAGAGTGTTGCGACTTCAGTAGCGGCCATGAGGTTCTCCAGGTCGTTGTGTGCGAGAGAGACCTCCTGGAGCTTGTGCTTGAGCTCGGAATTGACCGTTTCGAGCTCCTCGTTGAGGCTCTGGAGTTCCTCCTTGCTCGTTTCGAGTTCCTCGGCCGCAACGCGGTATTCCTCGTTGAGGCTCTGCAGTTCCTCGTTAGCCGCCTGGAGCTCCTCGTTGGCGGCCCCGTACTCTTCGCGCATGGCGTTCATCCGTGCCTGCGCCTGGCGCAGCGCTTCCTGAAGCTGGGGCTGGCTGGTTTCGGCCGGGGCTTCTCCCTCGGCCGGGAGCGCACCTACCGGTGAGATTTCACCCCCTTCAAGGAACATCACCAGCGCCAGCCGCTCACCGGCCTGCCCCCCGCGCCGCGGCCGCACCGCCACGGTCACCCCGCGGGGCGTCCGGTTGAACCGAACGGGGATAATGGGCGAGAGACTGGCCTCCTCCCGCTCGAAGGCCTGGTAAAGCGCCGTGCGCAGCTCCACCTGAAGCTCCGGGCGGGCCAATTGGGTCACATCGGAAGTGAGGGGACCACCGGGCTGCTGGAGAAAACGCCCGGCCGTTTCGGACAAATAAAGCGCGTTTCGGTTCTCGTCCACCAGAATGCTCGGGGGGGCAAGCTCCTCGAGCAGTTTCTGGTGGAGGACCGGGGCAGGCGGCGCTTGCAGGCTGACCGTCTCTGGCCCGGCAGGGATGTGGCGGGGCGGCATGCTAAGGAAGAGGTCGGGGAGGTGGGGGGGCAGCCCCCCGGCCACCTCGCGGGCCTGGTAGAGGCGGTGCTTCTTGTCGAGGGGACGAAAGTAGGGACCGTCGGCGCTCTCAGAAGCGCCCAAGAAAAGATAGCCGCCCGGCCGGAGCGCATAGCGCAGCACGCTAAAGACCTGCCCCTGAAGCTCGCGGTCCAGGTAGATCAGCAGGTTGCGGCAGGAGACAAGGTCGAGCCGGGAGAACGGGGGGTCCTTGAGCAGGCTGTGGGTGGCGAAGAGCACGCAATCACGGACCTCCTGGCTGACCCGGTAGTGGTCGCCCTCTTTCACAAAGAAACGGCCGAGCCGCTCGGGCGAGACGTCAGCCTCGATGGCCGTGGGATAACGAGCCTCACGCGCCGTGGCGAGGGCGCCCTGGTCGAGGTCGGAGGCGAAGACCTGGAACTTGGGCCACACGTCGCGGCGGCCGGCCTCCTCCAGCAGCAGGATGGCCAGGGAGTAGGCCTCCTCGCCCGTAGCGCAGCCCGGCGACCAGATACGAAGGGGGCCGTCTCCCCTCTCTGGCCTGAAAAGCTGGGCGATGGCCTTCTCCTGCAGCGCCTCGAACGCTTCGGGGTCGCGGAAAAAGGTCGTCACCGAGATGAGGAGGTGGTCGAAAAGAGCCCGGGCCTCCTCGACATTCTGGCGAAGGTAGGCCAGGTAGTCGCCCAGGGTCTCCTTGCGCTGGAGCTGCATCCGCTGGCCAAGGCGGCGGAGCACGGTGGCTCGCTTGTACTTGGAGAAGTCGTGGCCGGTGCGGGTGTGGAGATGGGCCAGGATGCGCGCCAGCGTCTGTTCGCCCTCGCCGTCGAGCACGGCCGGCGGCTCCACCCCCAGCGTCCGAGCCACCCGGCGCTTGGTGCGGGTCAGGTCGGCCAGGCGGCCGGCCAGTTCGCGGACAGGCAGGACGACGTCGGCGACCCCGGTCGCGATGGCGGCGCGGGGCATCGAGGCATAGGCCGCCTCCAGCGGGTCCTGCACCAGGATGAGGCCGCCCCGCTCCTTGATCGCCTTGACGCCGATAGCGCCATCCGAGCCGCCGCCAGAGAGAACGACGGCGAAGCCGTCGCCGTGCTGCTCGGCCAGGGAGCGGAAGAAGAGATCAATGGGGGAGCGCTGCCCGCGCGGCTCCTCAAAAGGAAAGGCTCTTATCTCGCCGTCAACGGTTTCAAGCCGGCGGTCCGGCGGGATGACGTAGATGTGGTTGCCCTCCAGGCGGACGCGGTCCTGGACCTGCGCAACGGGCATAGGGGTGCATGCGGCCAGGATCTCCGCCAGGTGGCTGTGGTGCTCCGGCGAGAGGTGGACCACGACGACGAAGGCGACGCCGAGATTTTCCGGCAGCGCCTCGAAGAAGGCCCGCAGCGCCTCGATCCCGCCGGCCGAAGCGCCAATGCCGGCCACAATCAGGCGGCCAGGTGAGGGACTACCGTTTTCGCCCGGCGACGCCGCTTCAACGGAAGCGTCTTTTGGTGGTGAGGGTTCTGCCGAGGAATCTCCATGGGGAGCATCTTTTATTTCCATACTGGCTGCCTTCAATGCCAAAGATTTTTATGGCGTTTGCTCTTTTTTAGGCTGGACGATATTGGATAGCAGGAAATTATAGCGTGGGGTTTATCGGGCTACATAAGGATACCATAGGACCCTCGATAAATCCAGCTTTATCAAGGGTTATCCGGCAGCTTGCCCGAAGGGTGAAGATAACCAAAAGCGATCAGGCTGGCGGCAAAACATCAACTTGAGGGTGGGGTTTGGGAAACAAACTATCTTTGATCGCTTTTATTAAGTCCTGGACACCCTGGGCCACTCGAATCGTCTTTCGAGCCGCCTGGTGGATGGTGATGTCATTGTTTTGTAAATTCAGGCTGACGGTCTTAATATCTGGAACTGCTTGCAGGAGGTGCATTTCCTCTCCCCTCGCGTCCCGCTTTATTCCGGTATTGGCCCAAATAATAACATTCGGCTTTAATTTTTCAATCTGCTCAATGGCCCGGTTTACATCCGTCTCCTGGCTTATAATCTCTATTTCTGGTTCAGACAAGAGCAAGCTCTTAAGGCCGTTACTAAAGGTCAGGCTGTCGGTTACAATAAAAATCCGTATCGGCTCCATCTCTTGCCCCACTGCTTGTTAAGATTCCTTTACACCTCTTGTAATAACTTATGCATTTTAGCAGACTTTAACTTTTTTAACCATACCCGTTTGAGCTATCTTTAAGAATTTATTTATTAACTTCCAATATATCTTTTTAGCCTGCTCCGGGCTATAATTACGGTATGGAACTATTGCCCTTGACTGAAAACCGCCCGGACAACGCCTCCCAACAGCTCATTGCGGAACTGGAAGCCCGCCTCACCCAAGTTACCGCTCAACTCCTGACCGCCAAAGCCAACCTGGCCAGCGAAAGTGCGGATCACCGGCGCACGGAAGATGAGTTTCGCCGGTCAACCGAACAACTGCGCGAGCTGTCCGCCCGCCTGCAGTCGGTTCGGGAGGAGGAGCGCACCCGCATCTCGCGGGCTATCCACGACGAACTGGGCCAGACCTTGACCGGCCTGAAAATGGACGTGGCTTGGCTGCAAGGCCATCTGGACCCGCAGCAGTCGGCCCTGTTGGCCAAAACGCAGGCGATGTCTGACTTGATTGATACGACCGTCCAGATGGTGCGCCGTATTTCGACCGAGCTGCGGCCGGGCATTCTGGACCTGGGCCTGGTGGCGACGATTGAATGGCAGCTCCAGGAATTTCAAACCCGCACCGGGATTAACAGCAAGCTCATCAGCAGCCCGGAAGAGACGACTTTGGACGATGACGGCTCTACGGTCGTCTTCCGCATCTTTCAAGAGATTCTAACCAACGTGGTCCGGCACGCCGGGGCAACCCAGGTTGAGGTAACGCTGGAAGAAACCGCGGCATTTCTGACGCTCCAGGTGGCGGATAACGGGCGAGGTATGACTGCAAGCGAGATTGACAACCCGAGATCCATCGGGCTGCTGGGCATGCAGGAGCGGGCCCGGCTGCGGGCGGGTGAGGTTCAATTCCACGGGAGTCGGGGCCGGGGAACGACGGTGACCGTCCGGCTGCCGCTGAGCCAAGCATAAACGTCAATCATCAACCGTTAAGTATTAATTGCAGGACTTTCGCTTGTCATTCTGAACGGAACGCAGCGGAGTGAAGAATCCCTGAGATGTTCGATTGCAGGCCAGCCTTCTAGGGATTTTTCGCTCCCTACGGTCGCTCAAAATGACATCCAAGCAAAAGTCCTAAATTGTCTCTATTCAGAGAGCGAATGATAAAAGTATTGATTGCCGACGATCACCCGATTGTACGGCAGGGGCTACGACAAATATTATCGGCAACCGCCGATATGGTAGTTGCCGGCGAAGCCGTCAACGGCCAGGAAGCTTTGGACCAGGTTCGGGTCGGGGGCTGGGATGTGCTGGTGCTGGACATCACCATGCCCGGCCGGAGTGGCTTCGATATCCTCAAAGAAGTGAAATATGAACAGCCCGACCTGCCGGTGCTGGTGCTTAGCATCCATGCCGAGGAACAACTCGCGGTGCGCGTCCTGAAAGCCGGCGCGTCGGGGTATGTCACCAAAGAAAACGCGCCCAATGAACTGGTCAGAGCCATTCGCAAAGTGGTCAGCGGGGGGAGATACGTCAGCCCGGGCCTGGCCGAGAGCTTGGCCTTTGGGCTGGACGTGACTTCTGACCGGCCCCGGCACGCAACCTTATCCGACCGCGAGTTCCAGGTGATGCAGCTCATGGCCAGCGGCAAAACGCTGATGGAAATTGCCGAGGCCCTGTCCCTGAGTGCGAAGACGGTCAGCACCTACCGCACCCGCCTGCTGGAGAAGTTGAATTTGAAAACTAACGCCGAATTGATGCGTTATGCCATCGAGAATCGACTGATCGAGTAAATCTCCTGCTCCTCAACACCCCTACGGCTTTCCCCTCACGCCACCTTGTAGGGCAAATACCTACAAGGGAAGCAGCCTAAACCCTACACCAAAATCAGAGTTCCGCTGATACTATTCCGAACCTGGATCGTGTATCCTGAGTATAAGGCTTAATAAGTGTTTCTGATAAACAACATATTGACTCAAGGAGGAGTAAAATGGAACAGGTCAAGCAAAGAGTAAGTTTCGGACAACGGTGGGATCAAGCCCGAGTGACCAAAAAGGTTGTCTTCTGGTTTGCGCTGGCTGCCGTCATTCTCACCATGATTGTTGGCTTCAATTGGGGCGGTTGGGTTACGGGGGGTACGGCTAAGGTCATGGCGCAGGATGCCGTCGTTCAGCGCTTGACCCCAATCTGTGTCGGCCAGTTCAACCAGGACCCCGAGAAAGCGCAAAAGCTCGCTGAGTTGAAAAAAACGAGTTTTTACGAAAGAGATGATTATGTAAAAGCTCAGGGTTGGGCGACCATGCCCGGCGAGGCGAAACCTGATAGTAAGGTGGCCGACGCCTGCGCCAAACTGTTGTTTAACCAGTAGACAACCTTTCCCACCTGAGACTCGCTAAAAATTTAGGCTTTGGAAGACGTGATATATAATCCACCAGAGGAGTTAGCGCCCGTTGGGACAGGTTAACTTCGCGCTGTGGTTTGATAACTTAAAGCTTGGCCCGGGAGAATCCGGCATCTTCTTTGAGGATAATATTTCCCGAACGAACGCTAACCGGTGCTGGTTCGTCGCAGTTCCGGTCAATCCCTTGACCGCTCATTTCGTTGCCAATGCTCACATGATCAAAATCACCCGCGTCTTTCATATCATCAAAGGCAAAGCTCATGCCCGGAGCGGGGCCGCTCGGACAGGCACAATCCAGGTCTACGTAACCGTGCGGAATTTTAACTCTGAGAACACCGTCACTTTCCAGCTTTATAAGACCGAGATCAGCAGGTGGCACGTGGCTGCTCAAGGATGAACAAAATTGGAGACAATGATGTATGCAGTAACCCACCGGTATCATTTCGATCCGAACGCGAGTGAAGAAATTAATCGGTCCATCCAGGCGGGCTTGGTCCCCCTCATCCAGAAAACGCCCGGCTTTGTGGCCTATTACTGGCTAGACACGGGCGAGGGGGCAGGCGTCTCCCTGAGCGTCTTTGAGGATAAAGCCGGAGCAGAGGAGGCTGTTCACCTGGCAGCCAGTTATGTGCAAAAGCATTTGGCTGCGCTGTTAGGGAAGCCCTCGATCACCCAGGGGGAGGTACGAACCCATGCCTGGCGTGAGGTGTTAGCATAACTCAACAATGGCGTTCGTCCCCGGAATGAGGTATCAAGCAAGTCATCTAACCAACCCGGATGACCGGTGATCTTAAACATTCACCCCGGAGAAAACAGTTTGGTAAACTTCGTTATGTGGCTCCTCTATGGAGCTGTCGTCGGTTGGGTGGGCAGTTCGCTTATAGGACAGAGAGAAGGCGTCCTGCTCAATATCATTGTAGGCATCTTGGGCGCATGCGTAGCCGGGAGTATCTTGACCCCTTATTTCGGGCTCAGCGTGACCAACCAGGATAACTTCAGCCTTCCGGCCATGCTGGTCCCGGCGGGAGGCGCTGTCATCTTGCTGGTGGTTCTTCATCTCGTCCGCCGGTGGGGAGGCTTACTGCACTGACGGCCTTTCACTCGAGGTATTGTAGGGCAAATACCGACAAAGAAGTAAGTATATCGCCTACATAAATATCAGTATTTCACCGATAGTTTTTAGACGATTAATCGGGTATCCTGGTGGTTAAGTCTATGATATTTTCACGTCCAAATTCCGAGATCAAAGTGTTTATCGCCGATGACTCGCTCATCGTGCGGGAACATTTGGTTATGCTGCTCGACGAGTTGGCCGGGGTCGAAATTGTGGGCCAGGCGGAGAATGTGGCTGAGGCGATTAGGGGTATTCGGACCCTCCAGCCGGACGTGGTCATCCTGGACATTCGGCTGCCAGACGGCAGCGGGATTGATGTTCTACAAAACATCAAACAGGACGAGGCAGCGCCCATGGTCATTATCCTGACCAACTATCCGTATCCGGGGTACCGGAAGAGATGTCTGGACGCCGGGGCTGATTTTTTTCTGGATAAGTCAACGGAGTTTGACCAAATCCCAAAATTATTTGAGCTGTTTAAACAGGGCTCGGGGACTGATCGGTCCGGCCAGGTCAGTTAGACCAGCCGCCCCAGCACTCCACCCTCTTATGAACCTTATGACGACGCGCTCTTTTCTATAAGAGAACGCAACCGTTTTTGGTTAGACTGAGTACCCAAAATGGGAGGTCAGTATTTTTATTACCGGCTCGCTGAGCCAGTCTCAAAGGAGACCCAGAATTATGGAAGTAAAGCTTTATGTCGGAAACTTGTCGTACCAGACCACTGAGGACGATCTGCGCACCTTGTTTGCGAAAGCAGGCCAGGTGGCATCGGTGGCGTTGATTAAAGATCGGGATACCGGCAACTCCAAAGGCTTCGCCTTTGTCGAAATGAACACCCAGGCCGAGGCCCAAAAGGCGATCAGTATGCTAAACGGCTTCAACCTGGAGGAGCGCGAGTTGAAGGTGAATCTGGCCAAACCTCGTGAAGAGCGCAGCAGCAGTGGCTTTGGGAACCGCGGCAGTGGTTTTGGAAACCGCGGCGGCAGCCGCCGTCGGTAACAGGCAAAGTTAAGGAGCGTCTCATGCATTTCAAAATTGGCGATCGGATCGTTCTCCCAGCCCACGGGATCGGTCATATTAGAGAAATTGAGGAAAGAAACTTTTCCGAGCCAGGGGCGCGCCTGTACTACAAAATTGCCCTTTCAAAACACAGCATTTGGATACCGGTCGAGGCTCACCAAGTGAGTGGGCTTCGGCTGGTAACAGGTAAGAGCGATCTTGATCACTACCGCAATTTGTTAAAAAGCCCAGCAGCGCCCCTGGAAAAAAACCACCACCGGCGCCATCTGGAACTGGTCAGCCGCTTGAAGCAAGGCTCCTTCCAGATAATCTGTGAAGTGGTCCGGGATCTAACGGCCTGGGGCTGGCGCAAGCCCTTAGGCCAGGCAGATACGGCACTCCTGCAAAAAAGCCGGCAGAGTCTCTTTCAAGAATGGGCAGCGGCGGCGGGCGTATCTACCTCCGAGGCAATCAAAGAAGTTGACGCCTTGCTCGCGGCAGCTCGATAAGCGGAAATGGGCTGATTATGAGCAAACTAACCCGAGAACAAGTCATCCAGATCATTGCCTCGGCCAGGGTTAGGGGCGAAAAGCCGGAACTTTTTGGAACAAATCTCACCGAGACAGAACTTCTCCGGGCAAAATTGGGCGGAAAGAAGATCAGCGAAGGGGAACTCCGCCGGGCCAAGCTCAGCGGGGCGGAGCTTATGCGGGCGGATCTCAGCAGAATGGACCTGCGCGGGGTGGACCTTATTGGGGCCAACCTTCAGGAGGCCAACCTGAGCCAGGCCAACCTCAGTGGGGCGAATCTTTTTATGGTCAATTTGAGTGAGGCCAACCTGGCTAGAGCAAATGTCAGCCAGGCCAAACTCATCCAGGCCAATCTGAGCCGCGCCAATTTGAGCCAGGCCAACTTGAGCCAGGCCAATCTGGGCCAGGCCGATCTCGGTCAGGCCAACTTGAGCCGGGCTAATCTCAGCGGGGCCAATCTCAGACAGGCCAACCTGAGAGGGACGAATCTGAGCAAAGCCGACCTTAGCCGAGTGGACCTTAGCGGCGCAGACCTGCGGCAGGCTAACCTCAAACAGGCCACGCTTACCGAGGCCAACCTCAGCGGGGCAAATCTTAGTGCAGCCAGGTACAACCAGACCACCGCCTGGCCGGCCCACTTTGACCCTGCCCGAACGGGAGCGATTCGTGAAGATTGATCTCCCCTGCTGTTGCCCCATCCCTTAGCAGTGTTGTCGAGGCTTAGAAGATGCAAAAACCTCAGAAGCGTATAAATGGCAAGTTGTAAAGTTTATAACGGCTTAGGTGAGTTTGTCGGCCATGTCGAGCAGGAAGGCGGCTATTACAACATTTACCGGGGCTGGGCTGACTTCGTGAGTCGAGTAGAGCAGGAAGGCGGTTATTACATTGTATCCCGGGCTGGCATTCAATCTATGGGTCGGATCAAGCCAGAGGGTGACATTTACAATGTCTATCGAGGCTGGACGTACTTGGTGGGCCATCTGCGCCGAGAAGGGGGACACTATAAAGTCTACCAGGGCATGACTGACTTGATCGGTTCAGTTGTACCAGAAGATACGGTCCAGGTTATTCCCCTGCTTTTAAGCGGTGGGGCAGCGCTGTTGCTGCTTTTATAGCGATGAAATGATGGCTCAAATGAATGTTACCAAATTTGGACGATTGGTCAGCGGCGAGAAATTCAGGCTACCCGGATCAACGGCGCTCATGGTCAAAGAAATATTGAGGGAGGAGCCGGAATTCGGCTGGGTAAACGCCAGCTATGGCGACCCCCGTCAAGGACAGCCCTGCTACTTCTCTGACGAGACCCAAGTGGTGCGCAGGCGAAGCAACGAGGGCAAAGAAGTGCGCATGAAAGCCCAACCGCGCCAGTATCAATGTATCCAGTGCCAACGCTGGGTAGAAGAAAATGATGCGGCGATGTCGAAAGAGGGGATCATGTGTCTCGACTGCTACACCCTGGCGCTTCAGCATAAACAACAAGGAGATGACCCTTCATCCCTCCTTCTGACCCGCTTGTACCAGAACAAATCTTAAATGTGGATGCCATCAAAAACAAGATTGGGAGTGGTGAAACAATGCGGGGAAATGATTTAAGGCTGATTGAACTGGCTTTCGATTATGTTTCAGCCGAAACAGAGCAACAAGCCAATCAAGCAGGCTACCAGGCCGCTATTTTGGCGACAGAAGCAACGACTCTCAAGGTTTGGCTCGATTTGATTGGCTATATGGAGCAGTGGAACCGGAGCAGCGAACACAAGGCTCCGGTGAGCCGGGCCAGCGCGCTCCAGTTTTTCTCAAACCGGCAAGCTGAATTGAACTCAACCCAGCCAGAAAACCCCTAAGCAAAGTAACAATTGATCGAGTCAAACTCATCGAGCAGGCCACGCCTCAGAGTGTTAGCTCTGTTGACCATTAATAACACTTGGACAAAAACGAATCAATCAAATCTGATCCATATTAAGGAGAACAATGACGACATTTTCGAAAAAAGAGTTGTATCTTAATAGTTCCACCAAACCGGACAAAACAACCTGGACAACCCTGATAGGCAAATACCAAACCTCAAACCCCTGGCACAGTATCGGGCAAACGGTTAACACTTTTATCCCCTTTTTCCTGTTATGGTACTTAATGGTTCTCAGCCTGGATTATAGCTATTGGCTAACCCTGGCCCTGGCTTTGCCTACCGCCGGTTTTCTGATGCGAATCTTCATTATCCAACACGACTGCGGGCATGGCTCTTTTTTCAAATCCCGGCAAGCCAATGACTATCTTGGCTCTGTTTGCGGCATACTGACTTTAACTCCCTACTATTACTGGCGCAAGAGTCATGCCATTCACCATGCCACTGCCAGTAATCTAGAAAAGCGAGGCATCAGCGACATTTACACGATGACGGTCAAAGAATATCTTCAGCAGTCCCCATGGGGGCAGCTAAAATACCGCCTCTATCGTCACCCTTTGATCCTGTTTGGTTTGATCCCCGCCCTCCTCTTTTTTGTCTTATATCGCTTTCCCCATCCCGATTCCAAATCCTGGAAAAGAGAGCGAGCCAGTGTGGGGTGGACCAACCTGGCCCTTGGCGCGACAGTAGTCGCCCTGACTTTAACCATTGGCTTAAAGGCCTTTTTACTGGTTCACCTGCCCATTACGCTTTTAGCGGCTACTATCGGAACCTGGTTTTTCTTTGTCCAGCACCAGTTTGAGGACACCTATTGGGCCAAAGAAGGGGAGTGGGATTATACCCTGGCCGCCCTGAGAGGCAGTTCATACTATAAACTCCCCAAGGTGTTACAGTGGTTTACCGGCAATATCGGCTTTCACCATATCCACCATCTCAGCCCCCGGATTCCCAACTATCTTTTAGAAAAGTGTCACGAAGAAAATCCTCTCTTTCAAGAGGTCGTTGTTTTGACCTTATGGTCAAGTTTCAGGTCCATCTTTTTAAGCTTGTGGGATGAAGAGCAAGGACGATTGGTCAGCTTCCGCGAGCTTAAATCAATACCGCTGCCCGTGGCAGAGGAGCCGGTTAGTGGTTGAAATTTATCGTAACGAAGATGACCCAACAACTGATTTTTCGAGATGAGGCGCGCCGCCACCTGAAGGCCGGCATTGATAAACTGGCTCAAGCGGTGGCGACCACCCTGGGTCCTAAAGGGCGCAACGTAGCCCTGGACCAAAAATGGGGCGCACCCCTCATCACCCACGCTGGGATGACGATAGCCAGGGAGATTGAGTGGGCAGACCCGTATGAGAATATGGGCGCGCAACTGCTCAAGGAAGCCGCCACCAGGACCAACGAGATCGCCGGCGATGGCGCTACGACGGCAACGGTCCTGGCTCACTCCCTGGTCAGCGAGGGATTGAAGAATATGGCGGCCGGGGCCAATCCCATGCTCCTCAAACGAGGGTTGGAAAAGGCGACGGCGCTCGTATCCACTGCCCTCAAGGAGCAGGCAATTCCGATTTGCACCCGAGCCGAGATGGCCCATGTGGCCGCCATCGCCGCACGGGATCAAGAAATTGGGGAGCTGATCGCCGAAGTGCTGGATAAAGTGGGCCAAGATGGGGTGGTGACCGTCGAGGACGGTCATGGCCTGGGCATTGAAACCGAATATGTGGAGGGCATGCAGTTCGACCGGGGGTATCTCTCGCCCTTCTTTATCACCCATGCCGAGACCCTGTCCACCGTGCTTGAGGAGCCGTACATCCTGCTCTATGACCGGAAGATTAAGGCCGCCGCCGATCTGGTCCCCCTTCTGGAAAAGCTCGCCCGGCTCAGCAACCCTAACCTGGTGGTAATTGTGGACGATATAGCAGGGGAAGCCCTGACGACCCTGGTGCTCAATAAACTGCAAGGAACCTTGAACCTGGTGGCTGTAAAAGCCCCCGGCTTTGGCGAGCAGCGCCAAGCCATGCTTCAGGATATAGCCAGCTTCACCGGCGGCGCCGTCGTGAGTGAGGACATGGGACGCAGGCTCGAGTCAGCCAGCCTGGCCGATTTAGGCTCCTGCGATAAGGTAGTGGTCACTAAAGATGAGACCATCCTCCTGGGTGGGCACGGGAGCGAAGCCGCCCTTCAAAGGCGGACCTGCCAGCTTAAGACTGAGCTTGAACATACAACCGGTGACTCCGACCAAAAGAAGCTCCAGGAGCGGTTGGCCAAGCTGACCGGCAGCGTCGCTATCATTAAGGTCGGAGCGGCGAGCGGGGTCGAACTCAAGGAGAAGAAACAGCGGATTCAAGACGCCCTGAACGCCACCCAGGCCGCGGTTGAGGCGGGCATCGTCCCTGGCGGTGGCGTCGCCTTGCTGAATTCTATTTGTGCCCTGGATGGGCTGACCCTCCCACATCCCGACGAAGCCACCGCAGTGAACATCGTGCGTCGGGCGTTGGAAGAGCCGCTGCGCCGCATTGCGAGCAATGCGGGTCTGGAAGGGGCGGTCATCGTCGCCAATGTGCGTTGCCGGCAGCAGGCTCAAAAGAATGACCGGATTGGTTACAATGTGATGTCAGGGCAGTATCAAGATATGGTGGTCGCCGGCATTATTGACCCGGTCAAGGTCACCTGCAGCGCCCTGGAAAATGCCGCTTCCATTGCGGCCATGATCCTGACCATCGAGGTGCTTGTAGCCGATAGTCCTTTATAACCCCATCGGAATCCGCGTTGTGGGTCAATATCAGGTGCAAGATCCAGAGCAAGGCTGGCCCGTAATACCAGGCGGTAAAGTTATTTTTCACAGGCTTTGCAATGCCGTTGACGCCGGTTCTCACCTTTCTGCTCCTGTTTTTCCACAGCGATCGTCTGAGCCAGTATTCGGGCCAGGATAGGGCCAATGACCTGCCAGGCTTCGTCACGGGTATTAAATTTCGGTTCAGCCGCTTGAACCACGACTATTCTGGGGCACTCCCTCGTTTTTCCTCTTGTCATGTTTGCCAGTCTCCTCAAAGTTTAATCAGTAGAATCCGTCTCGTCGTCTAATCCAACTATCTTGAAACTGCCTTCATCAGCCGGCGGTGAAATAAGTGGTGGTAGAGCAGGGTAGCCGGTTGGTGAAGGCAGTTGACTCTGCTCGGTCTTGGTCGTCCTTAAGATTTCCCTGATTAGCTCCACCATGGCTCTCACTTTGGTTGCTTCATGCTGGGCAGTGGCAGAGGCATTTCGCGCCGATGCTTCCAAGCCTTCGGTAATTAAGTGCTGCGCCCATCGCGCTCCCATAGCAAAGGAAAGGGAGATGAGTGCAGTCAGAGCAATGGCCGATAGCCCGATCGCCAGCACAGTCCCACCGACGTAGAACAGCCCGGCGATAACGCTGATGAGCAACAAAACGAGGATGATAGTTTGTTTCATTGTTGAGACCTCCATTGGACATTCCATTCCGGCAAATTAGACCTACTCACTGCTCGAAAACGCCAGATTCAGGCAATTTTAGCCGGAATGGAATGGAATACGCTCGACGCCGTGTTCTTTGGCCCACGTTCTAATGCGTTCGGCGAAATTCTTGATACGAGTGGCCTTACTGCCGCCAACGCCCAATTCCTTTTGCAGCCGGTTGATCCCCATTGGCTCAAACAAGGCCAGGGCCACTTGCTCAGGCTCGACTGGGTCTGGGTCCCGACTGGGTTTTGAACCCAGGATCACTTCCTGCAAATCGGGTAAATCAAGCAGCGTTACCTCGGCGCGAGGCAATGGGTCAATGTGATGAGCTTCCAGTTTGGCTACCGTTAGCCTGGATAACCCGTTAAAATCCCGCAGCAGGAAATCGCCATACCCTTGCAAAGTTTCAGCCCCACTATCAGGAATTCCAAGCGCATTAGCGGCAGCATCAGCGGCGTCAACTTTGCCGCACAAACGAGTCGTGACATTGCGTTTGAGGTCGGGCGAGCCGAGCATTTGAATTTGCGGGTACTGGGTCACCAGAATTAAATGCAATCCGAATTCACCTCCGGTTGAAGTTACGCGGGCCAGGTAATCAATAGACGCTTTGCTATCATCAACCAAAGCCTTTAGCTCATCTACCATCACAAACAGGCGGGGTGCCGTTTGGCGTCGTTCTGCTCGCCGGGTAACCTCCTGGGCCAGCCAGCAGAGAACTCGTTCTGCCTCTGTTAAATCGGTGATAACGGGATGAGCCAGGTGAGCCACCCGAGTGAAATCGTTCCACTTGTAACCGCGCTTAGCCACATCTATGATTAACACTTTGGAGTCAGTCGGAGAAGTGTTATGAACGATATTCCAGACGGTGAGCCGGGCTGTGTTTGTCTTACCGCTGCGCGTTGCGCCGGTGATCAGGACATGAGCGGTGGTCGGGTCGGTAAAATTAATCCGCTTGGGGTCGTCCTGGAGGCCGAGGCCCAGGGTAGCAATTGGACCGCGTCGAATGTAGTGCCGAAGTTCCAATTGTTCAATCGTTACTTTCTGCCAAAACTTCGGCGGCTTGGGTATCTCGATAATGGCACCTTGACCATCCCAGCCAATCCGGACTTTATGCTTGTCGCTTAAACCTGCCCACATCGTTAATTCTCGCTGCAACTGAAGAATTGGCTTTAAGTAATGCGGATTGACGCCCGCTAACCGCAGGAGCAGCACCCGGGCAGCATTGTACCCAACCGGCCGGTAATGGCTGTGAGGCACGATTTTCAACTCTTGAGCCAAGCCGTGCATAACCCGATGGCTGGCGGTGTAACAAAACGTTTTTAGTTCGCCCATGTTGGCGCCATTCCGTACCACAGAGATTTACTGATAATCTCGAAGATATTCCAGAATACCATTGAGGCCATTCCGAATGCTCCCATCAACTCGACAACAGCAGCGCTAATATCACCTATCTTCAGCAACCACCTGGTGGGGGTCTGACTCAACGTCCAGCAACGGAAGAGTAACCCGGTTAGAGTCAACAGTGGAATGGCAAAAAGACAGGATTCCTGATTCCGCTGAACCTGAATATTGATTGCCAGAAACACCGCTACACTTGTAGCACTCAGCATCGTGGTACTCCGTTTGCGTAGTCTCATCCTGCCCCACCCTTGCCATCAAGCAGCGCTTCCAGTTCCGGGCCTCCTTGCAGGATAAGCGGAACCACTTCCTTCTTTACTTCCAACCCGGTTCGCCCTGATCTTTCAACCCACCTGCCGATTTCCGCACCGGAAATGGTCGAAATGTCATGACCGTTCCGATGCATTTCTACTAAAATTGTCGCCGCTTTACGCTTGGTATCTTCTCCTGTATCCACCATCCATTGCTTCTTCTTCCGAAGTTCGGCCAGTTCGACTTGGAGAGCTTCCTTCCTGGTTGCAAGTTCGGCCAGAGACTGTTCCAACTTTTGCTTCCGTACCTTCAGCTCGGCTTCCAACCGTTCTTGTTCGGCGACGATGGCTGCGGATATTTTTTCCTGTTCTACTGCCAGTCGTTCAAGTTCTGTTTGGCGTTCTTGCCGCTCTCGGTCAGTTTCCTGCCGCATCGCCTCTGCTTCCGTTTTTAAATCGGCAATGGATTTGAGGACATTAGCGCGTTTGAGTTCGGCTCTAATCATCGCCATCAACAACTCGAACGCCAGTACCAAGCTGACCGGAGCTAATGCTTTCACGGCCCCGGCGATGACCACCCCAGGAATACCTAACCCGCTCACCTCGAGGACATTCCCGACAGTGGCCAGCCCCGCGTAAGTGGCGGTGAGCATCCAGGGATACAGCGTAGGCTCGCCTCTTAAGTTGGCTCTCAATACAGCCAGGGAGAAAACAACCATCGCAAAATCGAGGAGGAGAGGCCACAGCCAGGTTAATCCGGGATCCATGCCGTGGATGATGGCGAGGTGTTTCAACGAGGTGTAAGAAAGGGTAAAGGCCCCAATGGCTAACAAAGCTACCAGAACGGCGGCCAGGGTAGAAATTAATTTAACGGTATCTGTTCTCCCATGAGTGACAACAGTCTTTGCGATCGCCACGCTAACCTCCTTGTCAGAAAAAAAACAACCGGCCTGCTCATCATCGCTGGCAGGCCGGTTGTTGCATCTTCAACAAGCATCCGTAAAGACCGAAACCCGAGGGATACAAATAAAGTATCCTCGCTTCTGGCTTTACAGGTTGCAGAATTTTGCAGGTTTGCGCTAATCCATCGCTATGTGTATAGTTATGGATTAGCTTATCGCTTGGCCCGTACCTGGCGATGAGTCAGGGCTGTGTCGGTGCGACCAACACCGGCATAGCCCGCTCTGCACTTAATTATTCGCTTTTGTCCTCAAACGAGAGGCTTTAGTTATCCCGTTCCTCTTTTTCCTCACGCTCGGTTAAGTTTATTTCAACTTTTCCCTCTAGCCACAAATCCAGGAGATAACGGACAATTTCAGAAATGGGCTGACCGAGTTCAGCGGCTCTGACCCGGACTGCCCGGTGTTTTTCCTCGGTTAATCTAACCATTAATTTACGTTCCCGCGGCATCTAGTTGGCCTCGTACAGTGGCGGTACTATTTGTATAACACGTTATCTAGTTATCACGCAGTACGCCCATTATATAAAAGATAGCTGGGTTTGTCAAGAAGTGAATCGGGTAAAGTGATTGTCATTCGGACTTTGATATGCTAGAATTAACGTAATGTAAAAGACCCCGGCCGTGGGGAGGCAATCGGGGTCTTTCCATACGTGCTTTTCGACCAGGTATCTGGCCTGGCTTTTATTTTGCTTCGCTCAAAATATCAGCATGGAGCCGCCGCTTGGTCAAACCAGGCGGCGTTTTTTCTAATCTGCTTATCAACCAGCGTGGATGACCTAGATTGTGACCCAACCTTCACCTGACTTTCCTCCTGTCGGCGCTATTCTCAGCGGCCCCCACTGGCCCGACTGGGTCCGGGTGGTTCGCATTGAACCCCACGGAGCCAGCCGGGTGCTCATCGAGGCTGTGACCCTTGACGGCCAGGATCGGCTGATCTCGCGGGTCTTCAAACAAACCGACCTGGCCGGCCTGGTGGTCGAAACCCAGGTTAACCAAACCCCTCTCAGTGGCGATCCGACTGGCTTTCGCCTGGCCGCCGAAGCCACCCGCATTCGGTTAGCTTACACCTTTGATCCCCAATTTGCCGTCAGCCTGGCCCGGATTGATCCCTTACCGCACCAGTTGGAGGCGGTGTACTATCATATGCTCCGCCAGCCCCGCCTGCGTTTTCTATTGGCCGACGACCCTGGCGCGGGCAAGACGATTATGATCGGCCTGCTCTTGAAGGAACTCAAGCTCCGTGGGGTCGTCACCCGCACCCTGATTGTGGCTCCGGCTAACCTCGTCCCGCAGTGGCAGCGAGAAATGACCGAAAAGTTTGACGAGACCTTTGACGTGGTTGACCGGGCCACCCTGGCGGCGCGAGGCAGCCGGGCCTGGGAAATCAGTGACCAGTGTGTGACCTCGCTGGATTTTGCCTGGCGGCCCGAAGCCCTGGAAAGCCTGGCCCGCGCCCGGCGGTGGGACCTGGTTGTATTCGACGAGGCCCACAAGCTGGCTGCCTATCGCCGGGGCAGCAAACTGGCTCGCACCCGGCGGTATCGTCTGGGGGAAGTGCTAACCGATCACACCGAGCACATGGTCCTGGCTACGGCCACCCCCCACAAAGGCGACCCCGAAAATTTCCGGCTGCTGTTGCAACTGCTTGACCCCGACCTGTTTGCCAACACGGAGATACTAGCCCGGGCGGTGCAGCGCCAGGAGAACCCCATCTTCTTGCGGCGGTTGAAGGAAGATATGGTGGGTTTCGACGGCAAACCGCTTTTTCCGCCACGTTACGTTACAACTCTGGGGGTGGAACTGACCGAGCCGGAGCAGCAGTTATACGAGGCCGTGACCCAATACGTGGCCGACAACTTCAACCAGGCCCTGGCCGAGGACAATCGCAATGTCACCTTTGCTCTGATCATTTTGCAGCGTCGGCTGGCTTCTAGTGTCCGGGCCATTCGCCGCTCCCTGGAACAGCGGCGTGACCGGCTGGCGGCCCTGCGGGATGAAGTGCTGGCTAATCCTCGCCTGCTCGAAGCAGCTCAGCGAGGCGAGGAGTTTTCCGAGGAGACCCTGGAAGATGCACCCGAAGCGGAACGCTGGGAGGCCGAAGAGCGCGCCCTGCGCTACACCCTGGCCCGCAATTTAGAGGATTTGGAGGCCGAGATTGCTATCCTGTCCACCCTGGCCGCGCAAGCTCTGGCCGTGGAAACGGCCGGCCCGGAACAGAAGTTGAACGAATTGCGGCAGGTGCTAACCGACCGCAATTTGTTCCAATCCGGGGAGAAGCTCCTTATCTTCACCGAATCGAAGGACACTCTCGATTACCTGGTCGAGCATCTGGCCGCCTGGAACCTCAGTGTGACCTGGATTGATGGGGCTATGTCGCCGCCGGAACGCTATCGCGCCGAGCGAGCCTTTTACGACGACAAGCAGGTGATGGTAGCCACCGAGGCCGCCGGCGAGGGCATCAACCTGCAATTTTGCCACCTGATGCTCAACTACGATTTACCCTGGAACCCGACCCGGCTGGAGCAGCGCATGGGCCGCATCCACCGCTACGGCCAGCGGTACGAGGTTTACATCTACAACCTGGTTGCCACCACGACCCGCGAGGGCATGGTTTTGCACGCTCTGCTCAACAAGTTGGAGCGAATGCGGGAGGGACTGGGGCACGACCGGGTCTTTGATGTGGTGGACCAACTGCTGGAGGGAGAGTCGCTGGAGTACTTGATCCGCGAGGCCCTGGCCCGGCGGCTGACCTTTGACCAAGTGCGCGAGCGGGTGTTGGCTCGCCTGGATCAAAACCAGGAGCAGCGCTTGCAAGAGGCGACCCTGGCCGGGCTGGCCACCCGCTACCTGGACCTGGCCCGCCTGCGAGCCGACCAGCAGCGGGCGGCCGAGGCGCGCCTGGTACCGGCCTATATCCGGGCTTTTTTCAGCCAGGCGCTTAATGTGCTGGCCCCCGGCCGGCTGGAACGGCGCGACGACGGCTTTGGGCGTCTGCCCTATGTCCCCGCCGCTTTACGTGAGGTACCAGAGGAGTTAAGGCGGCGCTGTGGCCAACCGGCGGAGAGCTATCCCGCCCTTACCTTTGACCAGGCCGACTTAAAAAATCACAGCCACCTGACTTACATAGGACCAGGCCAGCCGCTTTTTGAGGCTGTGCTGCACCATATTCTGGATCGCTTTGGCCCGGACCTGGCTCGTGGCGCGATCTTGCGCGATCCGGCCGGGCAGGTTGAGGGACTGTTCTGGCTGCTGATCGGCCAGGTTGAAGATGGCCTGGGCCGCCTGGCGGGCCAGCGGCTCTTTACAGTGTTTCAGCCGTTGGAGGAGGAATTAACCGCAAAGGCGCAAAGTTCGCCAAGAGAAAATAATTTAAAAGAAAACTTTGCGCCCTTCGCGTCTTCGCGGTTCCAATTCATCGAAGTTTCCCCGGCCCGGCTCCTGGATTTTGAGCCGCCCATTGAATTAACCACAAAGGCGCAAAGTTCGCCAAGCGAAAATAATTTAAAAGAAAACTTTGCGTTCTTGGCGTCTTCGCGGTTCAACCTTAGCCAACTTTCGCCAGAGCCGGTAATCGAGTGGAGCCTCGATCACATCCTCGACCCCTACCTGGACGCGTTGCAAACCCGGCGGCAGGCGGAGACTCGCATCATTCGAGACTATCTGCGCCGCTCATTTGACGTCTTGATTGCCCGGTCGCAGGGCAAATTGATGGAGTACGAGCAAAAAGCAGCGCGGGGAACTGATATGAGCCTCAGCCTGCAAGAGGAGCACCGGCACCTGGACGATCTGCGCCGGCGGCAGACCACCCGGCTGGCCGAAGTGGAGCGGGCAGCGGTGCTGTCCCTGGGTGCGCCGCAAATCATCGGTGTGGCCGCCATCGTACCGGCAGGCGAAGAAGTCGAGCCATCGCCTCCCCGCCTCATCGCCTCCTCGTCTCCTCCGATGCGTCGCAGCGACGAAGTTGAGGGCGCAGCCATGGAGTTTGTCATTGTTTACGAGCAGCAGCGAGGCTGGACGGTCGAAGATGTCCATACCGAAGGACGAGGCTACGATTTACTCAGTCGTGGCCCCAACGGCGAAGTGCGTTACATCGAGGTTAAGGGCCGGGCTGCCACCGGTGCGGTAGAATTGTCGGCCAACGAGTGGCTGAAAGCCGAGCAGTTGGGGCTGGATTACTGGCTGTATGTGGTCACCGAGGCGGTGCAGTCGCCTTCGCTGCATCGGGTCCAAGACCCGGCGCATCGCCTGTCGGAGCAGGAGGTCATCCCCCAGGTGCGCTACCGGGTGGCTCAAGAAGGCTGGCATCGGGTGGCCGAGTTGCCGGCTGAATATAAAGTGAACCGCTAAGACGCCAAGTTTTCACCGCAAAGACGCAAAGGACGCGAAGTTTTTTAAGTTTTTCTTCACCCTATTTTCCTTGGCGCTCTTCGCGCCTTGGCGGTTAATGTGGAGGAGTAGACAAAATGCCTGTCACTTACACCAATCGTAAAGGCTTGACCTACTATCTGTGCCGGGGGCGAACCAAAACCGGCAAATCTCGTTACTACTTTGCCCGTGAAATCAAGGATGAACCGCTGGAAGAGATGCCGCCAGGATACACCATTAGCGAAAGCGTCAACGGCATCGTCTCCCTGGTGAAGGACCGGCCGGCGTTGATCCGGCCGGAGGAGATTGCCGTGGTCGAGGCAGCGGTAAACCGGCACCCCAAAGGGCGTAACTATCGAGTCAGCGCCAAGCACAACCGTATTGATGTTTATGAGCGGGTGGGGCCGGATGCTGAAACCTTGATGGCGACTTTGTCACGCGAAGGCCTGATTGATCCAGGACTGGTGGGCCGGATTCAGGCTGAAGAGGAACGTTACGGGCAGTTCACAGCGGTACTGCGGTTTCTCTTAGCCGACGCCGAAAAACGCACCTTCGGCGTGCAGCGAATGTGTTACCTGGGCAGCGTGGACGACTGGATTGATCTGAGTGTCGGGGGACCACTGGAGCGGTTGGCCCGCGAGCTAATCCCCAAATTAGGTACTGACCGGTTTTTTGATTTATACTGATAACTCAAGTTGCTACTTATGAGCAGATGAAACAGATTTCACCGCTAAGTCGCAAAGTTCGCCAAGATTTTTAGAAAATTCTTCGTGTTCTTTGCGTCTTTGCGGTTCAAATAGGGTTTTCTGCCTAAAGGCGGCAACTTGGGTTACTGATAGTTAATCTTCGGTGGAAGGGGAGTGATAATGGCTGCCAGGATTCAGAAGAAAGAAATTGTTAGCCGCATTGCCAAGCGGATGGTTACGGATGAAACAACCGCCGAGGCGTTTCTCGACGCGACGATTGAGGTTTTGTACGAAGCCATTAAAGCGGGCGAAAGTGTGACTCTGCCCAGTTTGGGCGGCTTTTACGTCAGGCCGGAGCCAGATAGCTGGGTCTTTAAGTTCAATCCCGGCCAAAAATTACGAGCCTTGTTTGGCTGGTCGTCCAGTTATACCGGGGAATTGTAAAATTAACCGCGAAGGCGCAAAGTTTTCACCGCAAAGACGCCAAGGGCGCGAAGTTTTTTAAGTTTTTCTTCACCCTATTTTTTCTTGGCGACCTTCGCGCCTTGGCGGTTCAATCCCTTTAGGAGCGATAAATTTTGACCCAACCCAAACGCCTCATCGAAATCTCCCTGCCCCTGGCCAAAATCAGCGAGCAATCGGCCCGCGAAAAATCCATCCGTCACGGCCATATCTCGACCCTGCACATCTGGTGGGCCAGGCGACCGCTGGCCGCTATGCGCGCCGCCATCTTTGCCGCCCTTGTCCCCGCCCCTACCGATGAGGCCGGGCGCAAGCGGCTGGAAAGCCTGATTGAAACCATCGTGGATTGGGACCAGGTCAAGAACGGCAACAGCGAAGCCATCGAGGAGGCCCGCCGCCTGGTCCGCGAAGCCTTTCCCGGCGGCCCACCTCGCTTGCTCGATCCTTTTATGGGCGGCGGCGCGACCGGCCTGGAAGCGTTGCGCCTGGGCTGCGAAACTCACGCGGTCGAGTTGAATCCGGTGGCGCATTTGATTGAGTTGTGTACGCTCGTTTATCCGCAAAAGTACGGCAGGGGAGCGGAGGAGCGGGGGAGCAGGGGAGATAGGTCTAAACAACTGACTCTGCCCGGCCAGGAACAGCCGGAGCAGTTGGCCTTTGAAATGCCACTGCCCAAGCCGACCGGCGAAAATTCCCTAGCTGCCGATGTGCGCCGCTGGGGTGAATGGGTACTGGAACGGGCCAAAGCCGAAATCGGCCACCTGTATGCCAACCCCGCCGGCAGTGAGACGATTGTCGGTTATCTCTGGGCGCGCACCGTGACCTGTCCCAACCCGGCCTGTCGAGCCGAGATGCCTCTGGTGCGCCAGTGGTGGCTGGCTCAAACCGGCACACGTAAGCTGACCCTCAAGCCAGTGGTAGACCGGACGGCCAAACAGGTTAATTTTGAAGTGGTCAATTTGGCCGGACCACTGGGTAATCAGAATGGCTTTGACCCCAATGAAGGCACAACCCAACAGGGCGCCGCCACCTGTTTAGTTTGCAATCAATCGGTGGATGGAGATTTTTTGCAACAGGCCGGGATGGATGAAAAAACGGGTCAACGGCTTATGGCCGTGATTTATGAACAGGCCAATGCTGGTAAAGGCTATCGCCCAGCGACGGAGTTAGACGAGGCTATCTTTAGAGAAGCGGCCGAACGACTGCAAGAGTTGCAAGCTGAAAATGAAGGACTAACCCCTAATGAACCGATTGATCCCCGCCGTCCTTCGGCAGCAGCGCGGGGTCTCTCCGCTGTGACCCGTTACGGGATGCGCACTTTCGGTGATCTATTCAATTCACGCCAGTTATTAACTTTGTTGACCTTTAGCAGACAACTACACGCTGCCTATGAGACAATGCTGACTGAGGGGATATACCCAAATCAAGCAAAAGTGTTAGTAACATATCTGGGAATTGCATTAGATCGTCTGGCAAATCAAGCAACTACTGTGTGTCGCTGGCATAACACAGGCGAAAAACTCGAAGGGGTATTCTCTCGGCAAGCAATTGCGATGGTCTGGGATTATGCTGAAGTGAATCCTTTTAGTGGCGCAACAGGTGACTGGTTAGGTGCGTTAGAATGGATTACTCGTGTTATTGAGCATTCGTCCCAAACAGCCAGCCAACCAGCTACAGCTAATCAGGGAACCGCAACACGCTTACCCTATTCTCATGATTATTTTGATGCTGTCATTACCGATCCTCCTTATTATGATGCGATTCCATATTCCGATATCTCTGACTTTTTCTACGTCTGGCTCAAACGCAGCATTGGATTCCTCTATCCTGAACTTTTTCGTACTCCTCTTACTCCCAAGTCAGCCGAGATCATTCAACATACAGCCCGTCACGGAGGGGATGAAAGTGTAGCCCGGGCGTTTTACGAACGGGAAATGACTCGCGCCTTTGCTGAAGCCCACCGCGTGCTACGCCCAGATGGTATTTTTGTCGTTGTCTTTGCTCACAAATCTACTACCGCTTGGGAAACGCTGCTCAATAGTTTGTTAGAAGCCGGATTAGTTGTTACTGCTTCCTGGCCATTGCACACGGAAATGAGCAGCCGAGTTCGAGCACATGGTAATGCTTCATTGGCCTCCTCCATCTTCATCGTCTGCCGGGTACGCGCCAGCGAAACCGAGGGTTACTTTGACGACGTGCGCCAGGAATTAGCTGCCGTCATCCGTGAGCGGCTCGACTTCTTCTGGCAGCAAAACATTCGCGGCGCGGATTTCTTCATCAGCGCTATCGGTCCGGCGGTCTCCGTTTTTGGCCGTTACCGCAAAGTCTACCGGCTGGACGGCAGCGAGGTCGGCGTGCGGGAGCTACTGGATTTGGTGCAGTCGTCGGTGGCGGAATATGCCCTGGACCGCATCCTTAATGGTGGGGCAGCGCGGGTCGGTGGGGTAGATGCGGCTACCCGTTATTACATCCTCCATCGCTGGGCTTACGGCAGCGAAGCCATCCCCTTCGACGATGCTATGCGCCTGGCAATGGCCCTGGGCGCGGACGTGTCGGCCCTGATGGAGCGGCGCGGCCTCCTCAAGCAGAGCGGCGAGTCGGTCAGCCTGCTGGGGCCAAAGGAACGGGGCAAGTCGGAGGAGTTGGGCCTGCCTGATAAGAGTGGCCGGTCAGCGGCGGTGGTGGATGTGCTGCACCGGGCCGCCACCTTGTGGGAAAAAGGCGACCGGGACAGCCTGGCTCGCTTCCTGGCCGAAGCCGCTCGCGGTCGAGAGGACCAGGTACGGCTGGTGGCTCAAACCCTCATTAACATTCTGCCCGATGACGATGCCGAGCGGCGTTTGTTGGAAGGTTTCCTGGCCGGTCGGGATACGCTGCCGGATGTGCCGAAGCAGGAGCGGCTATTATAGAACCGCCAAGGCGCAAAGGACGCCAAGAGAAATAAGGGTAAGAAAAAAGAAAAACTTAAAAAACTTTGCGCTCTTTGCGCCTTCGCGGTGAAAACTTTACACCTTCGCGGTGAATAATAAACCGCCAAGGCGCAAAGGACGCCAAGAGAAATAAGGTTAAGAAAAAGAAGAAAGAAACTTTGCGCTCTTTGCGCCTTCGCGGTGAAAACTTCGCGCCTTCGCGGTGAATGGGAGTCAGATAGTGGATATAGAAGAAGTTGCCAGAAATATCGTGGACAGCGCGATCAAGGTGCATCGTGCCCTTGGCCCCGGTTTGCTAGAGTCGGCCTATCAACACTGCCTGATTTATGAGTTGCGCAAACGCAGCTTTGAGGTTAAACACGAACTGGTCTTGCCGGTAATGTACGATGGTCAGCAAATTGACGCCGGTTACCGGATTGATATGCTGGTTGAAGATTGCATTATTGTGGAAAACAAAGCGGTTGACCAGCTTTTACCTATCCACGAGGCCCAATTGTTGACCTACCTGAAATTGCGGAATTGCCAGCTTGGTTTTTTGCTGAATTGGAACGTGGTGCTAATGAAGCACGGCATCAAACGTATGGTGAATAACTTGAACCGCTGAGAATTGAACCGCAAAGGCGCGAAGAGCGCGAAGAAAAACAATAAATTTAATAACTTTGCGTCCTTTGCGCCTTCGCGGTGAATAATAAGGAGCGAGCCGAATGAACTACTCCCAAACCCTGACCAGAGCACAAACCTTGTTGCAACAGAAACACCATGCCCAGGCCGTGCAGACGGCAGCCAGCGTCCTGGAGCATCTCTTGGAAGCCCTTTATAACGAATTGTTGGGCCAGTCGCCGCCAGCGCGGCAAAAGCAGTTGGTCGAAACGATTGAGCAGGTTGGCGGGGGGCAGCCCTTGAACAAGCTCACCCTGGGCAGGCTGGTTAACGTCTATCGCGCCAGCAAAGCTTATGAAGATTTAGCCAAGCTGCTGGGTAAGAAGTTGGTTTTCCTTAATGTCAGTGCTCTGGAACCGCTGGTAGATATTCGCAACCGTGCCGTCCACGAAGGCCAAGACCCCGACCCGGCCGAAGCCGCTTACATTGTCAACCAGGTTGAGTTAATTCTGCGCGAGGTGGGCCGCTTACCCCAGGCCGCCCCCGCTGCGCCAACTCTGCCGCAATTTTTATCTCCCTGGTGGCACGTCGCCATCCCCCACCGTGACATCCGGGAAGGCCGGCTCAACCTGCGCGATTTTGCCGTGGATCTGGCCCAGGTCGTTGCAGGTCGGGCTGTGCCGGAGTACAAAGACGCCCACACTTTCTTTCGCCGCACCTTCCTGACTCGCGGCTTGCGGGCCACCCTCAAGGGAGTCATGCGCCGCCTGGCCGGCCACGACGACGGCATTGCGATCACTCAGATGGCCACCGTTTTTGGCGGCGGCAAAACTCACACCCTGCTGGCCCTGTATCACATGGTCACGCATGGCCGCGATGCCGAAGTCGTTACCCTGGAGCCGGTGCAGGAATTATTGACCGGGGCCGGCCTGGCCATCGTGCCAACCGCCCGAATCGCCGCCGTAGATTGCGCCCAGATCAGTCCTGGCCAGCCAACCACCACTCCCGATGGCCTGACCCTGCATACTCTCTGGGGCGAGATTGCCTATCGCCTGGGTGGCGTCGACTTTTACCAGCTTGTCCGCCAGAGCGACGAGGCCCGCGTCGCTCCCGGCAGCGAAACCCTGGACCGTCTTTTTGAAATGGCCGGTCCCAGCCTGATCCTGTTGGACGAAACCCTGTCCTATATCACCAAAGCCAGCGCCATTCCGGTGGGCCGGGGCTATTTGTCCGACCAGGCCCAGGAATTTCTGCTGGAACTAACGCGGGCTGTCAGCGCGAGCGACACCGTGGCGCTGGTGCTAACGATGACATCTAGCGAGCCGGAGCAGATCGGCGAAGCGGCTATCCGCGCCGCCCGCGAGATTGACACCGCCACTCGCATCCTGCGCCGCACCCGCCAGGTTGAGGTCAGCGCCGAGCGAGAGGAGTTGTACGAAATCCTCAAACGCCGCCTGTTTGACACCGAGCCGGCCCAGATCGAGGCCCAGGCCCGCGCCGTCGCCCAGGCTTATTGGGACTACTACCGCGCCCACCCCAATGATTTTCCTCAGGAGGCGCAGGCTCCGGAGTACCGCGAGTTGATGGTCCGGGCCTATCCCTTTCACCCGGCTCTGATCGAAATCCTGCGTGACCGCTGGGGCAGCATCAGCGGTTTTCAACGTACCCGCGGCGTGCTGCGCCTGCTGGCCCTGGTCATCGGCGACCTGTACCGCCAGCAGCGACCAACGCCGCTCATCCAGCCGGCTCACGTCAACCTCGACAACGGCGAGATCCGGGCCGAACTGCTGGAATACGTGGACAACCGGGGCGGCTACGAGTCGGCTCTCTTCTCCGACATCGGCGGCACCGACGAATCCAAAGCGCCCTACCTGGATCGCATCACCGGCGGCGATTACGCCCGCCATCGGATCGCTACCAGCCTGGCCACGGCCATTTTTATGTACTCCCACAGCGGGGCCACTCAGCGGGCCGCCTCGGCCGAGCGCCCTCAACTCTGGCTGGCTACCTTGCAGCCGGGTATCGTCCCGGCCCTGGCCGCCGACGCCCTGGACAAGCTCCGCGCCCGCCTGTGGTTTTTGATCATTCACGAGGGTACCTATCGTTTTGACAGCCAGCCTAACCTGAACCAAATCCTGGTCACCCGGATGGATGCCATCCGCCAGGAACCGGAGGTCATTCAGGCTCGTTTGCGAGCCGCGGTGGAGGAAATCGTCGGCGAGCGTATCTTTCCCGGCCTGGTCATCTGGCCGGAGGAGCCGGGGCAGGTCACCAACCGGCGACAATTAACCCTGGTCGTGCTCAGCCCGGCTCATACCTGGAGCCAAAACGAGGCGGCTCAACAGCGGGTACGGACATTTATCGAACAAATGCTCAATAGCGCCGGTAACACCTTCCGCCAATTCAAAAATAGCCTGGTCTTCCTCCTGGCAACTGGTGAAGGGGTACGGGTGATGGAAGAGACGGCCGTGCGGCTACTGGCCTTAGAGGCCATTGACCGTCAATACCGCCCTTCGACAGGCTCAGGACAGGGCGGCTTATCCGGGGAGCAAATGGAGGAGCTGCGGACCCAACTGGATCGAGCACGCAAGGGATTGCCCGGCGCGGTCTGGGGCGCTTACACCGTGACTATCGCCCCTTCTGGGCAGGCTGCCGGACAGGCTGATAACCCGTCAGCAGGTGGCCAGATGTCTCTCGGGGTACGGCAGGAGCACGGATTCCCCGGCTACCGGCCCGGCGAGCACACCCTGGCCGGACGGGTCCGCAAGCGGCTCCTGGACGACGAACGGCTGTTGGAGCGGCTGGACCCCCGCCTCATCAGCGAGGGCAAAGGCGAGCAGTGGCAGCTCTGGCCGGCCGAGGATGAGAAAATCAATGTCGCCACGTTGTGGGATTATTTCTGCCGCTTCCCCTATCTGCCGATGCTGACCGGTCCAGAAGCCTTGCAGCAAACCATTGCCTGGGGCGTACAACGCGGCTTGTTCGCCTACGGTTTAGGCGATGGCACGGCCTTTGATACCCTCTACTTCCGCGAATCCTTACCAACAGGTGGTTTTGCCGTTGTCGAAGGCGCCTGGTTATTACGCCCGGCCCTGGCTGAGCAGCTTTTGAAAAAGGAAGAAACCCAACCCGAACCACAGCCCTCACCCCAGCCTCACCCACCGACGCCGCCTCAGCCTCAGCTACAACCTGAGGTCCGTCCGCAGCCCCTACCCCAGTCGCAACCCCGACCACAACCACACACCTATCAGCGAGTTACCATTGCCACGCCGGTGGATTGGCGGCAATGGTACGACTTTTACCAGGCTATCATCAAACCCCTGGTCGAAGCCGGGGCTGAAGTCAAGCTCACTCTCAACATTGAAGCCACCGGCGATATAGAGGCCAATCTGGTTGATTTAAGTGTGAAAGAGAGTGTGGTTCAGTTCAATCCTCGAGGGAAAGTAGAGACGGAGTAGTTGTCCTTCTCTTAAGCAAGAGCGGTGAGAAAGTAAAACAGCTTCAGCTCCTTTGTGGCGATTTTTCGACCCCTTGTTGCCCTACCTCGTCAGCGGATGTAAGATATCCTCATCGTTCTAGGGTGTCTTGACGATGAAACAGTTGTGGTCAGGGCGCTTCATTCAATACTTTGGGCACAGTGGCCTGCGTTCAGGATTTATCACAAAGTTAACGCTCAGAAGACCAAGCCAACAGGGACTGCACCTGTTGAGAGTCAAGCATACCAATCTGTGCAAAAATGGTCATAGCTTCAGCACGATATATTCTACTCTCTTCTAGCCGACCTAACTTATAGGCTAAGTAAGCGAGATAACCTAGCCACTGCGCCTCAAGATAGCGGTCGCCGAGGTTCCGAGAAATTTCCAATGCTTGTTGTAAATATGACTCTGCCGCCTCGGCCTGATCTGTATAGGAATAGGCTACGCCCAAGTTACCCAGGTCAAGGCTGACCATACGCTTATCATCAACCCTTTGTGAAATTTCTAAAGCCTGGCGATGCAGCTTAATGGCCTGGTCTACTTCTCCAAGCTTCAGATAGGCCAGCCCCAAATTGCCCAAGTAAGTATTTTCCTCTAGCAGATTTCCGGTCTTGCGGGCAGAGTCAAGAGCACCTTCAAGATACTCGATTGCTTTTTCGGCTTCTCCTAAATTTCGGAGGACATAGCCAATTTGCCCGTTGCACCGCTGAATAATTTCTTCACGCCCCATTTTGATGGCTATAGCTAATGCCTGCTGAAAACATTCCAGGGCCAGATGAGCTTGATCGAAGTCGTTAAAGACATTGCCAAAATCCATCCAGAGATGAGCCATAATTTCCTGGTTATTCAAATCCTCAGCAATTTTTAGCGCCTGTTCATAGGCATCAATTGCGGCCTCTAGCTGCCCCTTCCGGGCATGAGTAAAACCAAGAATCCCCAATAACATCGCTTCTTTCGTCCGATCTTGTAAGACGCGTACAGCGTACAATCCATCTTCACAAGCTGTAATGCGATCGTTCCAAAGCCCCCGAAAATCAAGATATCTATCTATTCCCCCTACAAGTTCGATAACCAGAAGCCATTGTCTCCTTTGCTTGCAAGCCGGGATGATAGCTAATATATGGCGATAGTCGTGGTCTAAATTAGCCAGTTTCTCCTCGCCATAAAGCGTATCTCTCATAATCCTGACAAATTCTAGCCCTAATTGTATGATAATCTGCGCTGTCGCCGGGAGATTTTGACTGAGATAGGTATAGATTAATTTGTGGTGAACCACATACCGTTGAGCTTCATATCGCAGTAAGCCATAATTGACCAGTTCCCCACAGGCACGGGTAGTTTCCCAAATTGAAATTTGCAGTCCGGCGGCAACAGTTTCAAGGTTGAACGGCGCCATCGCCAAAGCGCCTATGATTATCAACATCTGCTGACTACGTTCACTTACCTGGGCAATGCTGTGTCGCAGCAGCACGGGTATACTCTCCGCACCTCTCGTACCATGATCTAACGCCGCTAAAGGCGTGTAAGACAGCCATTTTAGATAGTTAGCCACATCTAAATTGGTTGCCGCCATGTAACGTCCCGCCAATTGGACGGCAAGTGGCAATCCGCCCACTAATTCACAAATTTCTTGAGCGTGTGCTTCACTCGTTGCCGTGAAATCCTTCAAAGATTGTAGCAGCTCCACTGCTTCAGGGATAGGTAAAGTGCCAAGATCCATTCGAAAATGAACATTGTCCATGCGCTGGCGTGTGGTCAAGAGGACCCCACAGCCTGAGGCTAAACTTAGCAATGTGGACAAATCCTCTGCCACCTCAGCCCCGTCAAACACCAGTAAAATTTTCATCCTGGCCAGAACCCGAATGACAGCGTTAGCCGGGTTTGGTCCTGGGGTTTCGCCTAAGGACAATACAATGTGTTCCAGGGCTGCATCAACCTCAGGGCAGTTGTAGAAATTATAAAAAATTATGCCATGAGGAAATTTCTTCGGCGGCAGGTCGCCCTCGGTCAATTGCCAGATAGCCTCCCCGGCCAGCGCGCTTTTCCCAATACCGCCAGGACCGCAGAGGGCGACAATTCGGCCTGGCGCGAGGGCATCAAGCAACTGTTTAAGCTCCCGACTCCGACCCACAAAAAAAGCAGGCCGAGTTGGACGCTGCAATGGAATTGAGGGAGTCACAATTTCATTTTTTTGACCCTCGACCCCAGGTGCATCAGCGACGGGCTTAAGCTGTTTCAACAGCAGCGGATGCATGTCCTCACGTCCCAAGCCGTTAGCAGTAAAGGTTTCCTCAGCCCATTTTGCCCCAAGAAATCCTTGAGTCGCCTCTAAACACACATACACATACTTGTTTAAGACGGCTAAAGAAAAAGGGGTTTTCGGTGGAGAACTGCTCCGCAAGCGCCTAATTGAACTGGCCGCCCAACTGTCTTCTCCCATTGCTTTAGTCAAAGCTAACATTTTCTCCGCGATAAAGCTATCAGCGGCCAGTTTATCCAAACTTTTAACAAACCGGATAGCTTCAAAGCCGCGTATTATTTGTTGATTGAGCTTATGCGGGTTAAATGTCATAACTTTTCGCCTGGAATTAAGTACACCTGCGCAACGCTGCGCAGAATTACGTAGAAATTTAATCAGGCACTGCGCAACCAATTGTGATAATATCGAATTGATACCTAAAAGGAGCTTGTCTAAATAGTAGCAAATGGACGCTAAACCGCAAACCAGCAAAGCGAAGTTAGTTAATGAAATACGTTTTACGATTTTGTGGGTATTACCACCGAAGTACCGTAAAACAAGCATTTATCAACGGTCCCATCTAAAAAGTGAGGACATTGGTGAGAGAAATCAATTCAAGAATTTTTGCGATAAGAAGGATCAGATCGAGTAAACATAAAAATGCTTAAAACTGAGCCAATGATGAATCCGGCTCTGACAGTTGGCAAATTCAAGACCCCATCAGTCTAAGGTAGGTCTTTGTCAAACAGTAGGAACATCAAATAATCGAGGTGACTTATGACCACGGAACTTACTGAGGTACAGCGCACCGCACTCGGCGATTGTATTGCCTATCTTTTAGAACGGTTACGCCACCAAAAAGCTGCTACTGCATCGCAAGACCCCTGGATGCACAACCCACCGATGGCTGCCGAGTCATTGCAGACTGCTAACCGAGAGGACTTTACCCCGCTAACTACGCCAGAACAGATGGAGACTCATCCAGGAACTATAGCTTAAAGGTGAATCAGCATTTCCAACAGGGGATGAGACTCTCCATCCGAATTCGAAGAGTTCAAAAATATCTATGTAACATCACGATCAAAATTTGCCCCTTTTTTAATTACGATGTATACTTTGTATACTATGTCTTCGCAAAATAAATCTACAAAGAAAGGAGAGCAGATGATAGCGTATACATTCCGATTACCACCTAGTCTGTTGGAACAGGCAAAACAAAGAAGCGGTTTTATTACGCTACCAAGATTGCTAAGAATACTTTTGGTGAAATACCTTCGAGGTGAAGTCAAAATTTCTGATGAAGATGCAAAAATTGAGTAAGGGAGGTGAATAAAACAATGCCGATGACGCTGCTACGCCACCGGCAATGATCACCCACCACAAAACCCGCTAGGAAAGGATTTATGCAATGGGTACAAGTAGTATACCATTATCCGGCTGCGCCTGCAACCGGCGATTAATCAGCCAATCTTACAACTGCATAGTCATCTCTATATTTCGGGCCATGGCGAGAGCTCTGACTTCTCCCGGCTCTTGCACCCTGGCTTTCATAATTTTCCCCCCGCTGACTCCTCCTCATAACGTTCCGTTCCCTCTGGATTGGACTGGGCCTTGGGTCGTAGGCATGAGCCTGGTCATTTTTGCCGCCGCTGTTTTAGTTTCACAACTCGAACCTAGCCCTGCGCAGTTACCTAACATCCCCCTGGAAATTAGCCAGGTAGCCACATTCAATCGCAAAAAAAGGGCAATTATCTACACTCGCGTCAGTTCTGATGAACAGGCCGAAATCGGCACCAGTTTGGCCAATCAGGTTGAAAAATCTTTAGCCTATGCTCAGGCCAAAGGCTTGGACGTGGTGGCCATTTTCAAAGAGGATTACACCGGCACAACGCTTGATCGCCCCGAACTGAATAAGGTGCGCGCTATGCTCCGCACCGGGCAAGCGGAGGTCTTAATCGGGTACAAAACGAGCCGGTTAGATCGTAGCGAATGGGGCGTTAACCTGCTGATTTTGCTGCAAGAGATAAAGTCTTTAAACGCTGAGTTGCATTACAGCCAGAAAGCCTTGCAAGTTGACCTAAATAATCCGGTCGAGGCGCTAATGCAATCTATCGAAGGGTGGCAGTCCGGCGAAGACCGCAGTAACATTGTGCGACAACTTCAGGAGGGCCGCATTAAGCGTGTAATGGAGGGAGGCGTCATGGTATCTAATAAGCCCCCCTATGGCTACCGGCTGGCAAAAAAGGGCAATCTCTGCGTACTGGTCATTGATGAGGTTGAGGCCCGGATTATCAGGCTTATTTTCTACTGGTACACCGAGGGGGAAAACGGCCAACCCCTATCTCTTCGACAAATTGTACATCGTTTGAACGAAATGAAAATACCCACAGCCAGCCACACTGATCACCGTCTGGTAAATCGAAAAAGAGAAGATATTTGTTGGCGACCCGGCACAGTACACCAGATTTTGAAAAATGAGACCTATATCGGAACGTGGCATTACAATAAGAAAGCGAAGGTGAACGGAAAACTGGTTCACCGTGATAAGAGTGAGTGGATTGGTGGGGTAGATGTTCCGGTGATTATTGATCAGGCAACTTTTGCCGCTGCCCAATTTCGGCTGATAGAAAACAAACAAAAAGCCGGTCGGGTAGCAAAAAGCCAATATCTCATGAGTAAACGCATGAAATGCCATTGCGGCTACAAAATTTGCGGCATAAAAGACGGTCGCCGTGGAGGCAAGTTGTATTATGGCTGCCCTGGGCGTCGCAGCCCGAAGGCGATGCGGCATACATGTGATTTGCCCTATTTCCCAGCCAGCAAGGTAGATACCCTGATATGGCAGTGGATAAGAGGCTTCTTCGAAGATGAGGAGCTTTTAGAGCAAGGGATAGCCGACTACCAGGCCCGGCAAGCTGAGGTTATCAAGCCTCTTCTTGCAGAATTGACGCTTGTTAGCCAGACAATAAATGAATATGAAAAACAACTGGATGAAAATCTACGAGCATTAAAGCTGTTAGGTGATAATCCACCCCTACGTAGTCTGGCTAATATCCGAGCTGATATAGAGAGGGTCGAGGCGCAACTCGATGGGCTGGAAATGCAACGGCGCAAAATCCAAGCCCAGATGGAAGCCGCGTTAGTTAGCAAACGTGATATTCATCAGGTCCTTGAGCGCTTAAGACAAATAAAGGCCGAACTAGGCGAAGCCCTAAATTTGGCCGATGTCACTTTTGAAGATCGGCGCTTTTTGATTGAACGGCTCAATGTCGAGGCGACTTTGCTTGTCGAGAATGGGCAAAAGGTCGTACAGGCGCGTTGTTACCTGGGCGAAAAGGAGTTTAATTGTCATTTACCAGACGTTAGGGATAAAGACAAGTAAAGCAAGAGGGGTGGATGACTTAATCGCCATCCACCCCTTTTCGTTGGAGGCGCAGGACAGGCATTAGACCTGACCTGCTGCTTGCT
>JAHDWA010000073.1 GCA_023382535.1 Anaerolineae bacterium
TGTTTGGCTGGCTGGCCGATAAAGTGGGCAGCCGCTGGCTGGGGCCGGGGAGTGTTGCCTGGACGATTGGGTTTATGGCCCTGGCCGTTTTTGTGGCCCAAACGACCAATAATTTTGTCCTGTTTATGATTCCTTTCACGCTGGCCGCGCTCGGCTCCGGCGCATTTCATCCCCTGGCTACCATGCACTCAACGACGGCAGTGCTTGGCCACGCGGCGACGGCAACCGGCATGTTCTTTTTGTTTGGACAGGGCGGGCTGGCCGGGGGACCGTTCCTGGGCGGCCTCATTCTCGATCACGTCGGGAGCGCGGGCATTTACGGGCTGGCTTTGTTGACCGTCCCTTTTCTCCTGTTTATGGCTTATGCCATGCGCCACACTTCGATCCGGCACCCGCACGCTGCCAAGCATGATCAAACCGGAGTCAGCCAGACCAGCATGCGTTGGGGCGCCATCGGGCTACTGGCGCTGATAACGGGATTGCGTTCGTGGGTGTTTTTGGGCACGGTTAACTTCATGCCTAAAATGTTTCTGGATATGGGCTGGAGCGCCACCGAGCAAGGCGCGCTTGTCGCCGTTTACTGGCTGGCTTCTGGCGTGACGGGGGTTATTGGCGGCAACCTGGCCGATCGTTGGGGCCGGCGGCAGGTAGTTTTTATAACCTTACTGCTTGGTTCGCTGCCGGTGTATTTCTTGCCTTTTTATGATAACTGGCTGGCTTTTGCCCTGGCTTTGATGATTGGGGGACTGCTGGGAGCGTCGCATAGTATTTTGATTGTTATTGCCCAGGCCTTGGTTCCGGGGCGGGCAGCCTTTGCCTCCGGTGTGTCGTTGGGCTACTTGTTTGCCGCCGGGGCCGTGGCGGCCTGGATTATTGGCTTGCTGGCCGATATTTGGGGGCTTAATCTGGTCATTCAAGCCGGAGCCGCAGTGGGACTGGCCGCCGCCCTGCTGTCGCTGTTTCTGCCATCCACCCGTGAGACGCCCCAGCCGCAGCCGGAGGGAGTGCCCGCGTAGCGTGACTGCCGACCGCGGACCGATGACTGCCGCAGTTTAAAGTCTGATCCATTCTTGCTGCGGTCAGTCGTCGGTGGTCCGCGGTCGTTAACCTATCCCCCAAAAATACCACTGTTTCCCTGGCTATTTTGTGTTAAAATCGGAAACAGGTAATAATCAACCACAAATACCTAACCTTCCACTTCGCCGCAAAAGTTTAATAGCATAAAACGTGAAACAGGAGGTTCTTTATGTTTCACGTTTTGGATTTCATGGAGCAAACAAAAGGCGGTAACTTATGACCGAACGCCAGGAAATTGAGCAGGCTATTATCGGTTTGGAAGCCCAGCGGAGCTTGTTGGACAGCGCCGTCGTCGAAACCAGTCTGGCGGTCCTGCGAAAACAGTTGGCCGAATTAGACCGTGCCGAAACCTTGCCGCTGGCTCTCAAAGGTGAACGCAAGCAGGTGACGGTGATGTTTGCCGACATCTCCGGTTTCACCGCCATGAGCGAAAAGCTCGACCCGGAAGAAGTGCGGAGCATGATCAACGCCTGTTTTGAGGGCCTGGGCGCGGTGATTGACCAATATGGCGGCCACATTGATAAGTTCATCGGCGACGAGATTATGGCCCTGTTTGGCGCGCCCGTCGCCCACGAGAACGACCCCGAACGGGCGCTGCGGGCCGCCCTGGATATGATGACGGCCCTGGCCGACTTTAACGCCGAGCATGCCGCCCGCATTCCCAAACCCCTGGCCCTGCATTTTGGCATCAACAGCGGCCTGGCGATTGCCGGGGGTATCGGCACACGCCAGCGGCAGGATTACAGCGTCATGGGCGATACGGTCAACCTGGCCGCCCGGCTGGAGGATTTGAGCGAAGCGGGGGAAATTCTGGTGGGCGAGGATACTTATCGCCTGAGCGCACCGTTGTTTGAATTCGAAGCGATCAAGCCGGTGATGCTCAAAGGCAAGGAAAAGCCGGTGAAAGTTTATCGCCTGCTCAAAGCCAAAGCGGCGCCGGGCCGGCTGCGCGGTATCGAAGGGCTGTCCTCGCCGATGGTGGGGCGGGAACGAGAGCTGGCCCTGGCGCTGGAAACGCTGGGCAATTTTCAAAAGGGGCAGGGTGGCGTCATTACGGTAATCGGCGACGCCGGCCTGGGTAAGTCGCGCTTGATTAGCGAACTTTCCGCCCGCTGCTGTCAAGATGGGCAGGCCGATTGGGCCGAAGGGCGGGCGCTCTCCTATGGCGAAAACGCCCGTTATTTGGTTGTCCGCGACCTGTTCCGCAATTTATTGGGGGTCGCGCCGGAGGCCATGCCGGGAGAGGTAGGGCAGGTCCTCCGGGCCGAGCTTGAACAGCTTTTTGCCGCTCAGGCCGCCGACATTTATCCCTATCTGGCCCATTTGCTGGACGTACCGCTGGATGAGGAGTCCGCTCAGCGCCTCAAGTATGTGGAAGGGGAGATGCTGCACCAGCGCGTTTTGCAGTCTACCCAGCACTATCTTTCGAGTCGGGCGGGACGCAAGCCGGTGGTGCTTGTCTGGGAGGATTTGCACTGGGGCGATCCGTCGAGCCTGACCCTGCTCGAAGCCCTTTTACCGCTGACTCAGGCTCACCCCCTGCTGCTGATCATGATTTATCGCCCGGTGCGCGAGGGGCACACCTGGGCCTTTCACCAACGCTGCCGTGAGTGGCTGGGAGATGCCCAGCGGGTCATTGAGTTGTCGCCCTTGACACCTGAAGAGAGCGGCCGGTTGCTCGACAACCTGTTGGAGTCGAATGATTTGCCGGCCAAGATGCGGCAGCTTATCATTGGCAAGGCCGAGGGCAATCCCTTTTACGTGGAGGAGGTCATCCGCTCGCTGATTGACAGCGGGGCCGTCACCCGCGCCGAAAGCGGCCGGGGCTGGGTGACGACCGCGCGTATTGACGACATCACCATCCCCGACACTCTGCAAGGCGTCATCATGGCCCGCATTGACCGGCTGAATGCGGAAACCAAGCGCATCCTGCAGGTCGCCGCGGTCATTGGCCGCACCTTCCCTTATCGGGTGCTGGCCCAGGTGGTAAGAGTAGAGCAGCCGCATCAGGCGTCAGGAAAATAAGCTATGACCAAACTAACCGAACATCTCCAAACCCTGGAAAAATCTGACTTAATTGCTCAGCAAATGAGTGAGGCTGACCTGGAGTATATCTTCAAGCATGTCTTCACCCAGGAGAGCGTTTACCAAAGCCTGCTCCGTACCGACCGGCGGCAACTGCACCAGCAGGTCGGCGAGGCCCTGGAAATGCTCTTTGCCCCGGCCCTCAATGGAGAGGAACAGCCCGAAGCGCCGGATAACCTGCCGCTGCTGCTGGCCTACCACTTTGAAACCAGCGGCGATGTCGAGCGGGCGCTGAAGTATCTCAAAATCGCCGCCGACAAAGCGGCTGCTGTCTATGCCAACCAGGAGGCCGGTGAGTTATACAGCCGGGCTTTGGCGCTGCTGGATGATCAGGATTACGCCCAGCGCTGGGAGCTGCTGGCGGCGCGCGAGATTGTTCTCGACCGGCTGGGCGAGCGCGACCGCCAGGCGACCCAACTGACCCTGATGCAAACCCTGGCCGAATTGATGGCCGACGATACCCGCCTGGCCGTTACCCACAACCGCCGGGCGGCCTACTTTGATAAAATCAGCGAGTACCAGGCTGCCGCCGAAGCCGCCGAGGTCGGTTTGCGGGCCGCTCGCCGTTCCGGCAACCGGCGCTTGGAGGCGCAAAGCCTCAACCGGCTGGCCCGGGCGGCCTGGCGCCGTTTTGATTATCCGGCCGTGAAAAAGTGGGCCAATGAGGCCCTGGAAGCATTGAAGATGGTCGGCGAGCCGGCGACCAAAACGGCCAGTTTGCTCCACCTGGGCCGGGCCAGCTATCGCCTGGGCGAGTATGATCAGGCCCTGGAATACGTCCATGCCGCCCAGGATTTTACCGGCTACACCGACGACCAGGAAAGCGCGGCGGTGGCCGACCTGATTTTGGGCTGGATTTACCAGCGCCTGGGCGACTACGAATTGGCCGAGCAGCATTATCGCCTGGCCCTGGAAAAGCGGCGCATGATCGGCGACCGCTACGGCGAAGCGACCGCGCTCAGCCACCTGGGCTGGGTAGCCTGGGACCAGCAGCGCTACGCAGAGGGCTTGCGTTACTGCCTGGAAGCGCTGGACATCTCCCAAAGCATCGGCGACCGGGAAAATGAGGCTTATGCCCTGACCGGCCTGGGCCTCAATCACGAACAATTGGACAACCTGGACACGGCCCGCTCGAACTACGAGGAGGCGCTGCTCATTCACCGGGAGATTGGAGCGATGACCCTGGCCATGTTTGACCAGGCGGGATTGGCGCGGATAGCCCTGGTGCAGCGGGATCAGGACACGGCCCGCCACTACATCACCCCCGTGGCCGAATGGATTCAGGCCGGCAACGCCCAGCAGTTTTGGGACCCGTGGAGCATCTATCTCTGGGCTTACCAGGGGTTAGACGCTTTGGGAGAAACAGAAACGGCCCAGCAGATTTTGACCGAGGCCCATACGCTCTTACACCAACGTGCCAAAGCCATCAGCGACGACAAGCTGCGCTACTGCTTCTTTGAAAAAGTAGCGGTGAACCGGGAGATCGAGCGAGGGTGGCAGCAGAGACAGAGTTCTAGTTCAAAGTAGAGGAGTAATTCACTACGTCACAACGTATTAAGGACGACGTACTGGTCAAGTACGTCGTCTTTGTTTTACAGCGGCTCACATCTCCATAGCATTAAACACATCCCGAATCACTCTCCTGGAAAATTTTACCACCTTACCAAAAAGACTATAGCATTTCTGACCAAAAGCCGTTATAATGGTGGCAACATTAAATCCCAGGGAAGATTTATGAAAGTGAAGATTTGGGGGGCGCGAGGCTCGATCCCTTCACCTATCCGGCCGGATGAAATCCGGGAGAAGATCATTTCGGCCATCCTCAATATCTCGCAGATCCAGCAGGGTGAGTTCAGAGAAGAACTTCTTGCCGCGATTTTGGAGGAGCCTCAACCCCCTCAAGATGCATTGAACCAGCCAATCAATTTAGCTCTGGCTAAAACTCAGGTCAAGCGGCGGCAGGTCATCCGGGCCTACCTTGACAGCCTGTCACCGCTTGTGGCCGGTACAGCGGGCGGCAACACCCCCTGTATCGAGATCCAATCGGGCGATGAGCTATTTATCATTGACGCCGGCTCCGGGATTCGCGGCCTGGGCCTGGAGTTGATGAAGGGCAAGTGCGGGGAAGGGCGGGGAATCATTCACCTTTTTTTTAGCCACCCCCATTGGGACCACATCCAGGGTTTTCCCTTCTTCCGCCCGGCCTTTGTTCGGGGCAACAAAATTTTTATTTACAGCGTCCATGATATGGAAGCGGCGCTACGGCGGCAGCAGGACTCTATCAACTTTCCGGTCCCGCTGGATTACATGCAGGCTGAGTTAAATTTTATTCAGCTCCGGCCGGATGACACGCGGGAGTTTGGCGACTTGGTGGTTCAAACTATGCGCAACCACCACCCCGGCGACTCCTATGCCTTTCGTTTTGAAAAGGGTGGTAAGGCGTTTGTTTATGCCAGCGATGCCTCCTATCCCTCCGGGATGGACATGCGCCCGACCCTCAACTTCTTTGCCGATGCCGATGTGCTGATCTACGACTCTCAATTTACCCAGAAGGAGTCGGATGAAAAAGAGGATTGGGGCCACAGTTCCTCCCTGGCTGGGGTGGAGATGGCCCAGGAAGCCAACGTTAAAAATCTGATCCTGTTTCATTTCGACCCGACCTACACCGACAAAGACCTGGAAAAAATTTTAGAAGACACCCTCAAGTTCCAGCAGAACCAATACCCTCTGGTCGAGCCGGTCAACGTCATGATTGCCCAGGAAGGCCAAACTTTTGACCTGATGCCGTCTAAAACGACCCAATTGCAGCAGGTTCCCGGCGGCAAAGCGGCCATTCTAAAGCCAACCGGTATTTTTAACGAGCGAGTAGCCGCGGAGCTAAAAAAGCAACTGGCCGAGTTGAAAGAAAACGGCTGGCCGCCCTATCTGGTTATAGATATGTCCGGCGTTGAAATGCTCCAAGTGGCCGGCCTGCGGGCGCTGGTTAAGCTCCGCCGCGAGCAGTTGAGCACACCCATGGTCCTGGCCGGCCCTTCCATCAACGTGCAGCAAGTGATCGAACTGGCCGGTTACCTGGATTTTTTTGCCATTTACGCTTCGGTGCATGCCGCGCTCAACGCCCTGCAGGCCCGTGAAACGCTCAATCTGCCCGGACAGACGATTAAGAATCGTTACTATATCGAGGCCAAGATTGGCGATGGCCCGCTCGGGACAATTTTCAAAGCGACAGATACCCGGCTGAATCGCGCCGTGGCAGTCAAGATTCTGTCGGCTTCCTTTAGCGAAGGGGCCATCGAACGCTTTTTGCAGCAGGCCCGCGATCTCGTCAATTTAACCCATCCCAACATCGTTGATATTTATGATTGCGATGAAGACCAGGGATTATCCTATATGGTCGAGGAGTTTATCGAGGGCCAGAGCCTGCCGAACTTGTTCAATATCTACTCCGGCCAGCCGCTGCCGTTTGACCTGGCCCTGACCATCGCCGAAAAGATTGCCCGCGCCCTGGAGTATGCTCATGCTCGCGGAGTTATCCACGGGGATTTGAAGCCTGAAAATGTGCTTCTTGCCGGCGATACCAAGATCAGTGATTTTGGGCTGGGCCGCCTGGAAAGCGGCAAAACGCTGCTCAACAAGGCGGATGAACCCCTGGATCTGGTCACCGCTCGCTACCTGGCCCCGGAGCAAGTGCTGGGCCATCCTATTGATGCTCGGACCGACCTGTACGCCCTGGGGATCATTTTGTACGAGCTGTTCACTGGTCAGCCTGTCTTTGAAGGCAGCGATCAGGAAGTGCTGGAGCAGCATCGCAGCAGCCGGCCCCGGCCGCCGCGCGAACTGAATCCTCGCCTCTCACGCTCGCTGGAGCACCTGATTTTGAAGCTGTTAGACAAAGACCCCACCCGGCGTTATGCCACGGCCAGAAAAGTCCGCCGGATTCTAACCAACATGACCTTGACGGTCAGCCACAGCCCGTTAAGTCAGGCTTTTGGCTCTCGGCGCTGGCCGGCTTTGGTCAGCCGGCAGGAACCGCTGCAGCGCTTGCTGGAGTTGTGGGCTGCAACCCGGCAAGGTCAGGGACAACTGGTCTTGATTGGAGGCGAAACTGGTATTGGTAAAACCCGGCTGACTCAGGAGTTGACCGACCGGGTGGATGAAGCAACCCTTCTCTTTGGACGTTGTCGCTCGCCCGAAAGCAGCCTGGCCTATCGCCCCTTTATCGAGGCTCTCAAAACCTACTTTGCCACAACCCCCACTCCTGTTGCCCAGAAACATGTAGGACGGGTGTTAAGTGAAGCCAGTCACTTCATTCCTGAAATTCAGCAGGTCACACCGGATTTCATTCTGCAGCACCCCAGTCCCGACAGCCGGCCCCCGGCTTTCAGCCTGGCCGGGGCAATTGCCGAAGTTGCGGTAGAATCCCCCTGGCTCATCATTCTGGATGACCTGCAATGGGCTGATCCAGGCACTCTGCAATTGTTGGATTATCTGGCCCGGCACTGTCATCAATTGCCGCTGATGATTGTGGCCGCTTATCGCAGCGATGGCGGCAATCAGGCCGCTTTGATGGAAGTCTTAAGCGGTTGGAGCAGTTACCCCGCCTATACTTCAATAGTTTTAGGTCATCTGGTGGAACAAGAGGTCAAGCAACTGCTCGAGAATATCTGGCTGCAGGCTCCGCCCGCCGACTTAGTTGGAGCTATTTATCGCCGGACTCAGGGCAATCCGCTCTTTGTCGAAGAAACGGCTAAAAGCCTGGTAGACGAAGAGATAATCACATGGCGTGAGGGCGGCTGGCATTTTGCCCCGGTGGTGGAAGCGGGCCTGCCTCAAAGCCTGCGTGAGGTCATATTGCGCCGGACAAACCGACTGAACAAAGAGACCCAAACCTTATTACACCAGGCGGCGGTATTGGGTTACACCTTTAGTTTTGACGACCTGCACCATATCAGCGACTTGTCGGAAGGGAATATTCTGGAGAGTTTAGATACTGCCCTGGAACGCCAACTGATCCAAGATGTACCGGCTGAAAATGTCCTTCGTTTTAACCACCCTCACACGCAGCAGGTGTTGTACGATAATCTTAGCCTGCTTAAGCAGCGTTTGATCCACCGTGAGACGGGCGAAATCCTGGAGCAGAGTCACGCGCTGGAGGCAGAGCACTTGGCCGCCGAATTAGCTTACCACTTTTTCCGGGCAGGAGAACCTGAGAAAAGTTTGGCTTACAGTATTCAGGCCGCCGCCCAGGCCCGGGCATTTTACGCTAACCGCAGTGCTTTATACTGGTCTACTCAGGCTTTGGAGGCACTAGACCAATTGGACCAGGATAACGTGGCCCAGAGCCAGCGCCTCGAACTGCTCCTGGCCCGTGAAGAAATTTATGACGCTTTGGGCGATCGTTTGGCCCAGGCAGCCGACTTGGCTGCACTGCAATCCCTGGCCCAGGTACTGAATGATCCGGCCAAGCAAGCGGTGGTTCAGACGCGCCAGGCTCACTATGAGCGAGTGATGAACCAATTGGCTCAGGCCAGCACCGTAGCCCAAACTGCCTGGCTTGCAGCCCGCCAGGCCAACAATCCTTTACTGGAAGGTGAAAGCCTGATTCAACTGGCTTATATCGTCGCCGGCCAGGGCCATTTGGAGCTAGCCCAGGCCCATATGCACGATGCCCAGGAATTTCTGGAACAGGCTGGTGTGCCCCAGGCCGAGGCTCGGAGCCTCAACGGGCTGGGCGATATTTATAAGCTGCTCAAGGAGCATACCCGGGCCGAAAAGTATTATCGCCAGGCTCTGGCCCTCAACCAAGCCAGCGGCGACCGCTGTGGTGAGGCGGTGAGCCTGAATAACCTGGCCGGCTTACTTTTGGAAAAAGGCGATGCCACCGGTGCTGGCACGTATTGCCGCCAGGCCCTGGAAATTAACCGGCTGATTGGCCATCGCCAGGGCGAAAGAGCATGCCTGGAAAACCTGGCGAAGATACAGGAACCTATTGCTGCCCATACCCAGCAGGAATAAAAATAACCAGGATGCTAAAATACACCTGTGCTTCTTCAAAGGTCTTTGCTGATTACCTGATGACAAGAACAAATTCCTCGGAGATGGTTCGTTTGATACCCAAAAACCCTCACTCTCTTCTTAACGCAAAATAAACAGAATGATAACACAATTCAGATAATCGAAGCCCTCTTTTAGGCTATACTGGTATCATCGAGGTTTATCCTACCTGAGATGCACTGGCAGTTTACCCCCTACCTCATCCCGCTACTTGCAGCGGCTGTTATCTCAATAACGCTCACCGTTTATGGCTGGCGGCGTCGAGAGGCCACTCCCGCGGCTATCCCTTTCGCCCTGTTGATGCTGGCCGTGGCAGAATGGTCCCTGGGCTATGTTCTGGAACTGAGCAGCACCAACTTGGCAAGTATCACCTTCTGGGCCAAGGTTGAATACCTGGGTATTGTCACCGTCGCTCCCGCCTGGTTGGTCTTTGCCCTCCAATTCGCCAATCAGGATAAGTGGTTAACGCGGCGCAACCTAGTTTTGCTGACCCTGGTGCCCTCAATCACGTTGCTGCTCGTTTGGACGAATGAGATGCACGGCCTGGTATGGTCTCAGGTAAACCTGGACAGCAGCGGCCCGTTTCCAGCTATGGACACCCGTCACGGCCCCTGGTTTTGGGTCCACTCTGCCTATTCCTATACCTGCTTGCTGCTGGGCACGATTTTGCTCATCAGAATGGTGATCGGTTTTCCTGACCTGTACCGCTGGCAAGCCGGTTTACTCCTGTTGGCGGTCCTGGCGCCCTGGCTCGGCAACGGCCTCTATCTCTCCCGCCTGGGGCCGGCGCCCTATCTTGATTTGACCCCTTTTGCGTTTACCTTAACCGGCCTGGCGGCCGGGTGGAATCTCTTTCGTTTCCGCTTCTTAGATATTGTGCCGGTAGCCCGCCGGGCCATTGTCGAAGGGATGCCGGATGGGGTGATTGTCTTGGATGTGCATAATCGGGTTGTAGATCTAAATCCGGCAGCGCAACGGATTATCGGCCAGCCGGCCAGCGCTGTTTTGGGCCAGTTGGCCGGCCAGGTCTTCGCCGGTCGGGCCGATTTAGTTGAACGCTATCAAAACGTTCTCGAAGCAAGTACGGAAATTGTCTTGGGCGCAGGGGAAGCTCGGTGCTATTTTGACTTGCGTATTTCGCCGTTGTATGAGCGGCATGGCCGCCTGAGTGGCCGTTTGATTGTACTGCGGGATGTCACCGAGCGCAGGCAGACTGAAGAGGCGTTACGCCAAAGTGAGCAACGGTTTCGCCAGGTGGTCGCCTCCATCAGCGATCATATTTACGTGACCGAAGTAACGCCGGAGGGCCAGCACCTTAATCTCTATCTTTCGCAGCATGTGGAAAGTTTAACCGGCTACCCTATGGAAAAATTCACCGCTGATTGGAGCTTTTGGCCGATGAGGGTCATCCACCCTGATGATCGAGGGGTGGCGGCAGAACAGGCGGCCCGATTGGCTAGGGGCCAAGATAGCCAGCTTGAATACCGCCTGGTTCGGGCTGATGGTGAGGTTATTTGGGTGCGCGACAGCGGCCGGGCCGAAAAAGATAGTACCGGACAGAGTCTCATCATTTACGGCGTGGTCAGCGATATTACCGAGCGCAAACAGGCCGAGCGGGAACTGGCCCAGGCCCGTGACCGCGCCCTCGAACTGAGCAATCTGAAAACCGAGCTCCTGGCCAAGGTCAGCCATGAGTTACGCACGCCCCTGGGTGCTATTTTGGGTTTTTCTGAGATGCTGGAACTTGGTTATTATGGCGATCTTTCTCCAAAGCAAAAGGCACCTGTGGCCGAAATTGTTGACAGCACCCATTACCTGACCCGCCTGGTCAATGAGCTGCTCGACCAGGCGCAGCTCCACGCCGGCAAGTTGAAGTTGAATATCACTTCCTTCACTCCTGCGGGTATTCTCAATGACACTCTCTCTAAAATGGCAGTGCTGGCAGGCAACAAGGGTTTGAGCCTGACCGCCGAGGTTGCGGCAGATCTGCCCCTGGTCTTAACCGGCGACCCAGCCCGTTTACAGCAGATTTTGGTCAATTTAACCAGTAATGCCATCAAGTTCACCCGAGCGGGTAGCATCCAGGTACGTTTGTACCGGCCCGATTTCGCCCACTGGGCCATACAAGTGACCGACACCGGCATCGGGATTCCCGGCGCGGCGCACGCTCACCTGTTTGAGCCATTTGTGCAGGTAGACGGCTCGATAACCAGGGAGCAGGCCGGTACAGGGCTGGGACTATCCATTGTTAAACAACTGGCTCACCTCATGGAAGGCGAGGTTACTTTAGAAAGTGAGGTTGGACGAGGCAGCACCTTTACCGTTTTGTTGCCTCTCCACCCCATCCAGGAGAAAACCGTATGACTGTATCACTTTCAGAGAAAAATCCGGTGGCTCTCATCATCGAAGACAACGAAGATGTGGCCCATATCTGCCGGATCGCTTTAGAGCAGGCTGGATTTGAGGTTGAAGTTGCTCAAGATGGGCGGACAGCCCTGGAACGCCTGGCCTCTCTCGCTCCTGCCCTTATCCTGTTGGATTTGCACCTACCTTACGTCTCGGGCCACCAGATTTTGCATCATATTCAGACCCAGGAGTACGCGCTCAAGCCTCAGGTTGTCCTGGCTACTGCTGACCTGCTCAGAGCGGAAAAAATGCAAAACGAAGTAGATTTTGTCTTGCTGAAGCCGTTTGGCTTTATTAAATTGTACGAGTTAGCCAGGAAACTCCGCTTTTCTAATACGAGCCTGTGAGATTTCTGCCTGTTATGGCCAATTTCTTCAAGCAAATTAGCATTAGCATATTTCCGCCCCTTAAGACCGACCTGCCGGCACGTCCAAATCACAGCATTATCCTTAGCCAGGGCCGCGAACGGATTCTGACGGCACTGTTGCGAGCATCGGTTGGGCTGGGATTGTTAGCTCTGCTTAATGGCCTTCCAGGGTTAATCAGGGATAAGCAATGGGTTGCCGGCCCCATTTATCTCGTATCTTTGGGTGCAGTTTTGATCATTGCGATCAACCGTCGCCTTGATTACCGCTTGAGAGCCGGCCTGTTTCTACTCGTGGCTTACGGCTTGGGGGTGCTTGATCTGCTTAATCACGGCCTGGGTGAGGATACCCGCATATTTTTCTTTAGCTTTGCCGTGACCGCCATTATGTTGCTGGGTGTGCACGTAGGAGTGGCGGCGCTCAGTTTGAGTGTCGCTACCCTGGCTGTCGTCGGTTGGCAACTCAGTACGGGCCAATTCAAGCTGTTATTTGGCAGCCAGCTCTATTCCGGCACACTCAGCTTGGAAACTGTAACCTATACCTGCATCAATTTCCTCTTGAGCGCCGGTTTGATCATGGCTGCGCTCTATGTCCTTCTGCGTGACTTCGACCTGGCTTGGCAGCGTGAACGAGCGGCCGTCAACCAGGTGGAACAAGAACGGGATCTATTGGAACAACGGGTAGCCGACCGTACGCAAGAATTGGTGATAGCTCGTGATCAGGCTCTAGAGGCCAGCCGCTTAAAAACGGAACTCCTGGCTAAAGTCAGTCATGAACTGCGCACGCCCCTCGGCGTCATTCTGGGTTATGCCGAAATGCTGCATATGGGTACTTATGGCCCGCTCGCTGATAAACAACGACAACCCACCCAGGAGATTATTGACAGCACTAACTACTTGACCGGCCTGATCACTGATTTATTGAGCCAGGCTCAACTTGACGCCGGCAAATTCAACCTGAATATCAGTTCCTTCGCCCCAACCGATATCGTTACCAACGTTCATTCCAAAATGAGCCCTTTGGCTCAAGTCAAAGGCTTAACTTTGACCAGCGACATCTCGCCTGACGTACCGCCCGTCCTCTATGGTGATCCTCACCGCCTTCAACAGATTTTGATCAACCTGGTCGGCAACGCCATTAAATTCACCAAACAAGGTGGAGTTCGAGTGCAACTCTACCGGCCCGATCCTGGCCATTGGGCGTTGCAAGTCTCGGACACTGGTCCTGGCATTCCAAGTGAGGCTCAAACTTACATTTTTGAACCCTTCCGGCAGGTAGATGGCTCGATTACACGGGAGAATACGGGCGTTGGGCTGGGATTGTCAATTGTCAAACAACTGGCGACTCTGATGGGAGGTCAGATTACCCTGACCAGTGAGGCGCGACGGGGTAGCACCTTTGACGTGATTTTGCCGTTAATTGAAGAACCTGCTTCATCTGACCCCAATGATAAAAACGAGGTTACAAAGGGAAACAAGCATGACAGAAGATCTTTCTCCCTCAAATTTTCTGGTGTTAATCATTGAGGATGATCCGAAACTGGCCGCCATCTTTTCCGCAGCGTTTCAGCAAGCTAACTACAAAACCGAGATCATTCAAGATGGGCAACTGGCCACCCAGCAGTTGGCAAATACTATCCCAGAGGTTGTAATTTTAGATCTGCATCTCCCTTTTGTGTCAGGGGCAGATATTTTAACCCAAATCCGAGCCGACCCACGCCTGGCCCACACGCATGTCGTCGTCGTGACCGCCGATCTGTTCAGGGCAGAGGCTCTCCGCGACCAGGCCGATGCCGTTTTGTTCAAACCCGTCGGCTTCATCCGGCTCCAAAATCTGGTAGCTAAATTGCAGGCTTCCCAGATAGCTAAACTCGTCGAATAACCATTCAGGAGAAAACACCATGACCCAGCCGATGGCCTTGATTATTGAAGATGACCCGAAACTGGCCTTTATCTTTGCCCAAGCCTTACGCTCAGCCGACTTTGAAACCGAGACCCTTCCGGATGGCCGGACAGCTCGGGACCGGCTGGCTGAGATCACCCCGGCCGTGGTCGTTTTAGACCTGCACTTACCCTACCTTTCGGGTAGAGAGCTGCTGTATCATATTCGCGCCGATCAGCGGTTTGTCGAAACGCGGGTAATACTGGCTACTGCCGATTCGGTGCTGGCAGAGAGTCTCCAGGAGGAAGCTGATCTGGTTCTGTTAAAGCCAATCAGCCCGATTCAACTGCGCGATTTGGCCAAAAGGCTGCGGCCCCTCGATTTGGTGGAGATGTAAACAGGAGGGCTGGCCTAACAGGCCAGCCCTTTTTTGTTTATGATTATCGGTCACGCCAAATTTGTGTTACAATTTCTTAAATAAGGAGATGCCATGCAAAAAATGACTCCCGCCGAATATCGCAGCTTTTTGCTCGATCGCGCTCGTACAGCCAAATTGGCCACGGTGCGGGCGGATGGCCGGCCCCACGTCGCCCCCATCTGGTTTGACCTGGATGGCGACACACTGGTCTTCACGACCTGGCATAAGTCGGTCAAAGCGGCCAATCTCCGCCATGACCCGCGGGTGTGCCTCTGCGTAGATGACGAAATGCCGCCCTTCAGTTTTGTCCAAATTGAGGGAACGGCGGCAATCTCTGAGGATCTCGACGACCTGCGCACCTGGGCCACCCGGATTGCCGGCCGCTATATGGGCGCCGACCAGGCCGACGCCTTCGGTCGTCGTAACGCCGTTCCCGGCGAACTCCTGGTACGCGTCATGCCGACCAAGATTGTAGCCCAGAAGAATATCTCGGATTGAAACGATCCGGTTTTTACAGCGGTTGTAGAGGATTCGGCATAAACAGGATGATGAAGATAAAAATCATCAGATAAGCCAGCAGCATCCGAGGCAGCCCCAGGGGGGGTAAATCGTTGAGGGGCGGGGGATGGCCAGGGCCGATGACAAAGAAGACCAGCAGCGCCCACAGCAGCCAGCCCGACCACCAAAAAATCCCCAGGATAAACATCAGGCCCACCAGGGCCAGACCCAGCCAGCGCGCTTTTTCTCCCAGCAAGCAGTAAATAATGTGGCCTCCGTCTAATTGACCTACCGGTAGCAGATTCATGGCCGTCACAAACAGGCCAAACCAGGCGGCAAAAGCCAGTGAATTAATAAAAATATCTGCACCGCCGCCCTGAGGCAGAACGCCGGCCAGGAGACGCAGAAACTCCTGCCAGAAAGGCAGTCCCTGATATTGGTCAAAGCTCGGCAGCAATTGATCGTGCAGCAGATATTTAACTGCTAAGTAGAAAATCGAGTTACCTTCCAAAACCGAATTTTCACCTCGACTAATTTCCTGGACAGTGGAATTGGCAACTCCCCAAAAAATCAGCGGGAAAGCAAAGATAAGGCCGCCCAGAGGGCCGGCCACGCCAATATCAAAGAGTTGCTTTTTGGTCTTGAACGGTTGTCGTAGTTGAATAAAAGCCCCCATAGTACCCACCGGCGAGATGAGAGGCAGAGGAATAAAGTAAGGGAGGGTTACCGCGACCTGGTGGTGCTTGGCGGCAAAATAGTGGCCAAACTCGTGAGCCAGCAAAATAGCCATCATAGCCAGCATCATGGGGACACCGCTTAACCACTGGGCCAGAGTGGCGGGAATGCATTGACATTCATTAATCGCCCCGGTGAACAGCACGGAGATAATCGTCACAATGGCCAGCCCCAAATTGATCCAGGGATTGCTTGGCTTGGGTACAACAATGCCTGGCTGGGCGACCAGGGCGATTTGGCCGTCGCGGCGGCGCAGGAGAGGCGTGTATTGGTGGGCGAGCCAGCGCTCGGCGATCCGTTCATAGGCGGCTTCGCTGTCGCGCATGAGCAGCTCGCCTAAAAAGATGATGGTCCCTTGAGGAGCCTGGCGCGGCGTTTCGACCCTGTTGACCTGGAAAATTCCTTCAACCCCGGCCCGGAGCTTGCCGAGGAGGGTTCCATCGAGAATAACGTTTTCTTGCGGACCTAAGGTCATGCGGCTGCCTATAAATTCTCGGCCCGATTTTTGCGCACTACAGCAATGGCGCGGGCGATGGCAGTCAGGCGGTCGGCCGTAGCCTGGTCATTTTCGGCGGCATAGCGTTCAGTTTCGCTGTTGATGGTCTCAAAAAATTCTCCGTCAAAATCATTGGAGCTTTCTCTGATAATGGCCATCATTTCATGGTCGTCAAGAGAATCCAGAATTAAATCTATCCAGGCTAAAGTTTCGGCTCGATTCATTGATCCTTTTCCATTTGCAATTTTTTACTCGGCCAGTTCCGGGTTGCTTTTTAGCAGCTCCATCCGGCGGATCTGATTCAGCGCCCGGCGTTGTTCCGCGCCTTCGGCGGCGCCTACGGCGATGAGTTGGGCAATAGATCGAGGCAAAAAGTCAATCAGGAGCGGCACTTCCTTAAGGTAAATATTGACAGCTTGCTGTTCACTGCCGGATTGGCGGCACAGTTTTAAGAAAGGCCGCTTATCCGGCTCTGCGGCAGGATGCAACTCGATGGTCAGTTCGTCATTAACCTGTATTTTGGCGATCTTTTCCTTGTTCTCATGCAGCCCGGCCACTACCAGTCGGGCACGCCAAAACCAGAATTTTAAGATATTGGGTTTCATGCAAAAATTCCCTTTGTCGGTTTGATTGATAGAAGTGCTGTTTAATCCTCCCAACCGTTACCCTAATATCCAAGCGCGGCTATAGGCCATGAGGAAAATGAGGTACAACCCAGAGGTGTTGAGGAGAATGTTAAAAAAGGCACCAAAAAACGAAGACCGCCGATTTTTTGCTGGCGGTCTTCCCTGGCAGATAGGCTCCTCGGGGAAGACTCGAACTTCCAACCAACCGGTTAACAGCCGGCCGCTCTGCCGATTGAGCTACCGAGGATTATCTTTATGGCGTGCAAAAGTAATCACAGCCTACGATTTTTGAATTATAGTCAACACATCATCTTCGTCAAATCAGCCGAGATAATCTCGTAACTTACGGCTGCGAATGGGATGGCGCAGCTTACGCAGGGCTTTGGCCTCAATCTGGCGGATCCGCTCGCGGGTAACGCCGAACTCACTACCGACCTCTTCCAGGGTTCGTCCCTGCCCGTCGGCCAGGCCAAAACGCATCTCTAAAACTTTGCGCTCCCGCTCGCTCAACGAATCGAGAATCTCGTGTAACTGCTCCTTGAGCAGTTGTTTGGAGGCGGCATCCACCGGCCCCAATACACTTTCATCTTCGATGAAATCGCCCAGGTAACTATTTTCCTCCGAACCAATAGGAGTTTCCAGCGACATCGGCTCCTGGGCGATGCGGATAATCCGGCGCACTTTGCTCGCCGCTCGCCGCCAGCGCCGCTCCAGAGCCGGGTCTATCGGTTGATTCTTTTCCAGCGCCTCTCTGACTGCCTGAGCATCTTCGGGCGAAAGCTGGTCCATTTCCAGAGCGATTTCTTTGGAGGTCGGTTCCCGGCCATTCTCCTGGAGCAGGCGGCGCTGGATGCGGACCAGGCGGTTGATCGTTTCAACCATATGCACCGGGATACGGATGGTGCGGGCCTGGTCGGCAATGGCCCGGCTGATGGCCTGGCGAATCCACCAGGTGGCGTAAGTTGAGAATTTATAGCCCCGGCGATGATCGAACTTTTCGACGGCCCGCAGCAGCCCGATATTCCCCTCCTGGATCAAATCCAGGAAGTTCATGCCGCGCCCGATATAACGCTTGGCCACACTGACGACCAGGCGCAGGTTGGCTTCGGCCAGACAGCGTTTGGCCAGCTTACCGTCCAATTCCGCCTTTAAAATCGAGGTTTCATCAGTCTGGCCGTTTTGCCCATTCTTTTCCAGGGATTTACGGGCATTCATCCCCTTTTGAATGCGTTTGGCCAGGGCAATTTCGTCGGCGGCGGTCAGCAAATTCACCTGTCCAATCTCCCGCAAGTACATGCGCACGGGGTCATTGGTCAGTTCGCTGGAAGCCAGCTCCATAATCTGGTTGTTCAGAAAGTCGTCGTCGCCTAATTCTTCTTCAACTTCTTGCAAGGCGGCATCGTCAGGTTCTTCCACATCGGCCAGCGACTCGGTATCGGCCTCATCATCGTCCTCGTCCAAGACCTCGATCCCGTTTTCGACCAATTGCGCAATTAAGGCATCGGCCGCTTCGGTGTCCAGGCCGCCATCGGGCAGCACCTCCAGAATGTCGTTCTGGGTGATGACTTTTTGTTTTTTTCCTTTTTGCAGCAAAATCTCCAGCGGCGAAGCTTCCTCATCGTAAACGTCTTCAGCTTCAGACGCTTTCGATCTAACTGCTTTAGTTTGAGTTCGCCGAGTGGCAACTTGCTTTTTTGCCATGCTGTAATCTCCACCTCATCCGCCTGACGGCTTCCGTAACATTTTACACAGCAAATGCCGTGAATGGAAATTTGTCTCTTCAGTTCCAGAATTACAGGTAGGGACAACCCTTGCGGTTGTCCCTACAGCCTAAAGCGCCTGCCCAAGCCGGTTGGCTTCGGCCCGGCGCTGGCCCATCAACGAGAGCGCGTCGCGGGTCTGCTCCAGCTTTTTACGCTGCTGGCTGTAGCTTTCGGCCATTTCAGTGTAGTGGCGCGCTCCCTGCGTGTCTTGACGATCCATCGCCTCACGTTGAAGAAAGGTTAACTCTTTGATTTGTTCAATGACATTTTGCAGGCGCAGCCGCAGCACCGCCACGCTTAAATCTTGATTGATATTTTCCGTGGGCGGCGGGGGCCGGCGCAGCCACTGGGTGGCCAGCAGGGCCAGCCGCCGCTCCAATACCTCGCCGACCATGCTCACCAGCGTTTCGATTTTGGGCGTTTCCGAGACCGTCCACAACTGCAATGACTTGAAAATTTCTTTGTTTTCGCCGCGTCTGAAATCATTGGCAGTTAAACCAGGCACGCCTTCTTTTTCCAGAATGTCGTTGGCCATCGCCAGCGACAGGGGGTGATTCAGAATAAGTCCCAGGCAGTACTCCTCCAGACCCATCCCGGAAGCGTTGGTCACTCCCGGCACCGGCTCCGGCGACAAGGCCGGCGACAGCGCCGGTTCCGGCGGCTGGGGACGACTGGCCGGGCGCGGCTTGGCCGTTTTGCTTTTTAACTCGGCCAGCAGCAGGCGCTCGTCCAGATTAGTTTTGCGGGCCAGGCGCTGCACCCGGGCCACTTTTTCAATGTCGTCCTTGATCTCCCGATAGATTGGAAGGAGTTCACGCACCGCTAAGGCTTTCCCCGGTGGTGTGGTTAAATCGGTTGTGCCCAGGATAAGCGTTTCATAAAAATCCAGGGCGGGCACAGCCTGGTTAATAAATTCTTGCCAGACCTCCAGGCCCTCGCGCAACACGTCGTCAGGGTCTTTGCCGGCCGGCAGAGCGGCAATATAAATTTCTTGCTCGATGTGCGCCTCATAGGCGATGCCCCGCGATGTCGGCGTGGCTCGATGCTTTTTAGGTAAAAGCTCGCGGGCTAAACTGGCACCCCGCAACGTGGCCGCATTGCCGGCGGTGTCCGAGTCCAGCGCCAGCACGATCTGGTTGGCCAGGGGCGCAATCAGCTTCAACTGAGCTTCGGTCAGAGCGGTGCCCATCTGGGCGACCACATTCCTGGCCCCGCGCTGATGCGCCTGAATGGCGTCCATATACCCTTCGACGATGACCACCTGGCCGCTGTCGCGAGTGTGTTTGCGGGCCAGGTCGAGGCCGTACAGCGTCGCACTCTTATCAAAGAGGACAGTCTGGGGCGAGTTGAGATACTTGGGCACCTGGTCGGTAGATAAGGCCCGCGCCCCAAAACCAATCACTCGTCCCTGGGCATCGCGGATGGGAATCATCAGCCGGTGGCGGAAGCGGTCATAGCCAGGCTGGCCGTTGTCGCGTTCGACAATCAAGCCGGCGGCCATAAGTTCCTCCGCGCTGTAGCCCCGTTCAATAAAATAACTTTTTAACGCCTCCCACTCATCCAGAGCATAGCCTAGTTGAAACGTGGTGATTGTTTCGGCCGTCAGCTCACGCTGAGCCAGGTACTGGCGTGTTTGGGTTGCAGCCGGGGAAGTGGTCAAAATGTGATGAAAGTAAGTCGCTGCTGCTGCGGTCAGTTCGAGTAATTTATCCCGCTCCTCGGTTTGTCCGGCCGAGCGAGGCGCAGACTCGGGCAGTTTTACCCCGGCCCGCTGCGCCAGAAGCTCAACGGCGCCTTTAAAGTCAAGCCCTTCACGCTTCATGACGAAGCTAAAAACATCTCCCCCGTCGGCGCACGCGCCAAAGCAGCGCCAGGTCTGGGTATCGGGAAAAACCACAAAGGAAGGTGTTTTTGTGTTAGTGTGGAAGGGGCAGAAACCGGTGTAGCTGCGGCCTGATTTTTTCAGATTGACCGTATCGGCGACGACATCAACGATGTCGAGCCGTGCTTTAATCTCATCAACAGCACTCACCGTGCTAAACCCCTCCCTCCGTGAGGACTTTAACCACTGACCAAATAATTATACACATGAAAAGGGGGTTTGCCAAACTATTTTTAAATATGACTGCCGAGAGCTGACTGCCGACCCCTTTTGGAGGTTGCCAGAGGCATAAGTCCCGTGTTAAACCCGCGCCTTTTTGCTTGCTGATTCTGGGGCGGCATGATATACTATCCGCTTGTAATTTTTAAACCAATTCACACGCTCTCCGACAAATGGGCCGTGCCCAGGGCTGACCGGGTTCCCAGATGGTTGAAGAGAGCGGACGAACGTAAGCCAAAACGGAGGAAAATCAAATATGGCTAATGGTAATAGTAACACTGCGTCTGTTGTACCCATGAAATCCCTGCTTGAAGCAGGGGTCCACTTTGGCCACCGCACCCGGCGCTGGAACCCCAAGATGAAGCCCTACATCTTTACCGAGCGCAACGGGATTCATATCATTGATCTTCAGCAAACCATCACCCGGCTCAATCAAGCTTATGCAGCCGTCAGAGATACTGTCGCTGCGGGCGGTGCTGTGCTCTTTGTCGGCACCAAGAGGCAGTCACAGGAAACAATTGTTCAGGAAGCTTCGCGGGCCGGCATGCCCTACGTTGAACAGCGCTGGTTGGGCGGCACGCTGACCAACTGGCGAACCATCCGCCAGCGGATTGATTACCTGCTGGACATTGAAAAACAGCAAGCTCGCGGCGAATTTGCCCGCCTGCCGAAAAAAGAAGCGTTGCTGCGGGAGCAGGAAATTGCTCGTCTGAATCATCGCCTGGGCGGTTTGAAGGAAATGCGCCGCCTGCCGAACCTGCTTTTTGTGACCGATGTCCGCCGAGACGCTCTGGCGATCAAAGAGGCGAATACGCTGGGCATTCCTGTCATTGCAATGGTGGATACTAACTGCGATCCGGAGCCGATAGATTATGTCATCCCCAGCAACGATGATGCGATCCGGGCCATCAAATTGATGGTCAATACCATTGCCAATGCCGCTTTTGAAGGCCGGGCGATGTTGAGCACCATCCAGGCTGAGGAAGAGGAAGCTGCCGGGGTCGAAGGCGAAGAGGCTTTGGAACGCTACCTCGGCCCCAGCACGCTGGCCAAGATCCGGGCCGAAGCAACGCTTGACGATGAGACAGAAGAAGAGCTCGAGGCTGAAGAGGATTACGAAGACGAAGAAGCGGCTGAGGGAGAGGAAGAATCTGCCGAGCTTGAAGCAGCGCCTCCCGCTCCGTTAATCCCTTCGCCCATCGCGGCTGCTTTGGCCGCAACGGCGTCTGAAGAAGTCGAAGAACCAGGCGCAGACGAAGAATAAAGCATCTCTTCTGTTCCCCATAGTTCGTCTCAATTGGGGAACCGGAAGTGTTATCTACCTTACACGTACAGATTTTTGGAGGAATTGTGGCAATTACGACAGAAGATATCAAACTGCTGCGGGAGTCGACCGGAGCAGGCGTATTAGATTGTAAGAAAGCGTTGCAAGAAACCGGCGGTGATGTTGATCAAGCCATTGAGTTTTTGCGTAAAAAAGGCCTGGCCGCGGCCTCAAAAAAGGCCAGCCGCGAGGCCAACGAGGGCCTGGTCAGCGCCTATATCAGCCCGGATGGCAAAACCGGTGTTTTGGTTGAAGTCAACTGTGAAACCGACTTTGTGGCTCGGACGGAAGATTTTCAAAAGTTTGTGGCTGGTGTGGTGCAACAAGTGGCCAGCCGGCCTGAGCTGGCTAATTTGGAAGCTCTCTTGGCTGCCCCCTTCATTGGCGATAGCAGCAAGACCGTGGCCGAGAAGCTGACCGAAACCATCGCCAAGCTCGGTGAAAATATGGTCATCCGGCGCGTGGCCCGCTTTGACCTGACCGGCGATGGCCTGCTTGACAGCTATATTCACACCGGCGGCCGGGTGGGCGTTTTGGTAGAGGTTGCGGGTGGCAGCGCTGCTGACAGCAAGTTGGCCGGGTTGGTCCATGACCTGGCTTTGCAGATTGCAGCGGCTTCACCCCGCTACGTGAGCCAGGCGGATGTTCCGGCTGAGGCGATTGAAGCCGAGAAAAATATTTACCGCGCTCAACTGGCCGAAGACAAAAAGCCGGATAATATCAAGGAACGGATTATTGAAGGCAAGTTGAAAAAGTGGTATGAAGAAATCGTGCTGAGGGAACAGCCCTTTGTCAAAGATGCCGATTTGACGATTGCGAAGTTGCTGGAAAGGCACAGTAAAGAGCTGGGGAATGAAGTAGAAGTCCGGCGTTTTGCCAGGTTTGAACTCGGCGCAAGCTAATTGTATAAAAGGCCGGAACAAGCAAAACGTTCCGGCCTTTTCTGTCAGGGGTGAGTCTATAGACCCGCCCCTTCTGTAGAAGGTTAAATTTAAAATTTGGAGAAATGCATGGCCACGCCAAAATATCGGCGCATTTTACTGAAACTGGGCGGCGAGTCTTTAGCCGGAGAAGGTAACTTTGGAATTGATCCTTATGCCGCCGATTCGGTGGCGGCTGTGATTAAAGCTATCCATGATTTGGGCGTCGAAATTGCGATTGTTTTGGGGGCGGGAAACCTGTGGCGAGGGAAAGACGGCCTGGACCACGGTATGGATCGAGCGACTGCCGATCACATGGGCATGTTAGCGACGGTCATGAATGCGCTGGCCCTGGCCGACGCCCTGGGCCGGGTTGGCATTGAAACGCGGGTGCAGACAGCCATCGAAATGAAGGCCGTGGCCGAGCCGTACATCCGCTTGCGGGCTATCCGCCACCTGGAAAAAGGCCGGGTGGTCATCCTGGGGGCCGGCACCGGCAATCCTTACTTCACTACCGATACCGCGGCAGCGTTGCGGGCGATGGAAATTGATGCGGAACTGCTGGTCAAAGCGACAAAGGTAGATGGCGTGTATGAGTCAGACCCGAAAACCGACCCGACGGCCAAAAAGTTTGACACAATCAGCTACATTGAAGCGCTCAATATGGGGCTGAAGGTGATGGATGGCACAGCTTTAACTCTCTGCATGGACAATCAAATGCCGATCATTGTGTTGAACCTTTGGGAAACTAACAGCCTGAAGAATGCAATCTTGGGCGATACTATCGGTACATTGATCACCTATTAAGAAGCAGCCGGGCGGCAGGGAACATGAGCCTGCTGCTTTGTTGCTTGCTGCCCGTTAAGCACTGGAGGTAAATTATGATTAATGAGGTTTTGAGCGAAGCAAAAAAAGCAATGGACAAATCAGTTGAGGCGCTCAACTCTGATTTGGCGGCCCTGCGGACGGGCCGAGCTTCAACCGGACTGGTGAATAAGTTGCTGGTTGAGTATTATGGCACGCCGACCATGCTGCAAGAGCTGGCTCTGGTTAGTATTCCTGAACCCCATTTAATTGCCATCCGCCCTTACGATCCGGGGGCGCTCAAACACATTGAGCGGGCGATTATGCAATCGGACCTGGGGCTGACCCCCAATAACGACGGCAAAATTATTCGTTTGCAGGTACCCGCGCTGACCGAGGAACGCCGGCGTAACCTGGTCAAGACGGCGGCCAAGCGGGTAGAAGAGGCCAGAGTCTCCGTGCGCAATACGCGGCGTGAAAAGCTGGAAGATTTGCGGGAATTTGAAAAAGAGAAAATGATTTCCGAGGACGATTTTTATTCGGGCCGCGATCAACTGCAAAAATTAACCGACGATTATATCAAGAAAGTTGATGAAATCGGGGTGGTCAAAGAAAAAGAGATTTTGGAAGTGTAATTATTTAGGGTGCAAGCACAAGGATGGTCGAAATAGTTAAGATTACTGAACCGGTTGTCGAAAAGAAATACCCACCTCTCCCGAATCCGCCCTACCATGTTGGGATTATTATGGACGGCAACGGGCGCTGGGCTAAATCGCGGGGTAAAATGCGGATCGAGGGCCATAAAGCCGGCACCGAGAATTTGCGGCGCATCCTGGAACACTCCGTCGAGTTTGGCGTCAAAATGCTGACTATTTACGCCTTTTCGACCGAAAACTGGAAACGTCCGCCCCTGGAAGTGATGGGGTTGATGAATATCCTGGAGAATGTGATTGACCGCGAACTGCCGGAACTGCACAAAAATGGGGTGCAACTGCGCCACCTGGGCAAACTTGAAAAGCTCAGGCCGGCTATCCGCGAAAAAGTAAAGTATGCCATCGAGTTCACCAAAAACAATGACCGGCTCATCTTAAATGTGGCCTTTAATTACGGCGGGCGTGATGAGATCGTCCAGGCGGTCAAAAATTTGATCCGGGACAACGTCAAGCCGGAGGAGGTCACGGAAGACCTGTTGAGCAAGTATATGTACACCGGCTCCTCGCCCGACCCGGAGCTGATTATCCGCACCAGCGGCGAGTTTCGGACGAGCAACTTTTTAATCTGGCAGGCCGCCTACGCCGAATATTACATCACCCCAGTCTACTGGCCGGATTTTGACAAGGACGAGTATTACAAAGCCCTCCACGCCTTTAGCCAACGGGAGCGCCGCTTTGGCGATGCTAAGTAAATTTTAGCTGTTTTTGAGGAGTAAAAAGAAAATCTCCGAGTCATCGGAGATTTTTTAATTTGGCTAATTGACAATTCTGCAATACTGTTTACTTTTATATCATTGGGATTCAGGTAGATGCAAATCTGCCTGATGCTGGTATAAACATGATCGAAGCCATTCCACAGGCGATTAAACCTCACGATAAATATCAAATCGAGTTCAAGCTGGATTATGAGTTGCTGCCCGGGCAACAAACTCATTATCAGGTTTTTACTTATATCTTTGTGCCGCAAAGCCTGGGCATCACGCCAAGCACCTATGCCAAAGCCGAGTTTTACCGGGATATTCAGAATTATATCCGCTTGAAAACGCCCGCTTTGATTCTGCGTGAGTTTACCAAAGAGGGCGCTGGCTCGCCGCTTCTAGCCATTGAAAAGATCGTGGCGGCTGAAAATTGGACCGGCCAGTCAGAGTATCGGGAACGGTTGATCAATAACTTTAAATTCTTAAGCGCCACGCTCAAAAGCGCCATTCGAGAGCATTTTAACCTCATTCAAAAGCGTATCGCCGAGGCCCCGCCACATAGCAAAGTCAGTTTGCTGATCCATAACCTGGTGGAAGAATTCCTGGTCGAAACCAAAAATATCGCGGATAAGTACCGCTCTTTTTACGCCGCCTTTAATCTGCCCAATATAGACAGCCAGCTTTTCACCGCTTATAAATTGACCGACGAGTCACTCAGTCTCTTAATTGAGGAGAGTGCGGTGGAGATGTTCCAGATTGTGGAAGCTTATCTGAAAAAAGGAGATAAGATTGATTTCAAGCAAAAATTGAGCGAGCTGGTTGAGTGGGAAACCCGGCATCGCCGCACCCGTGGTTACCGCTCTGTTTTAAAAGAGGGCGATGATAACGAGGAGTACACGTTTAGGGTCTCGGTGCTAAAAAAGTATGCCTCCAGTGTACTCTATTTATCAACGGCTGTTCAGCGCGAAGGCGTGGAACTGGAACACTTTCTATTCTCTATTGCCGCTGGCCTGTCCATGATCTTTGCCACGGTGGTCGCCTTTTATTTTCAGAACCGGTACGGCCAATTGACCTTTCCCTTTTTCATCGCTTTGGTAGTGGGTTATATGTTCAAGGACCGAATTAAGGAATTGGGCAAGCAACTTTTTGCCCACTATCTGCAAAATACCCTTTACGATCGCCGGACCATTATTCGTACCCAGGACGGCCAGCATAAATTGGGGATTTTACGTGAAAAAGTCTCCTTTGTGGCTGAAAAAAATCTTCCTGCCCCTATTCTCGCCGCCAGAAACCGCGACCCATTTACCGAATTGGACAATGACGGGCAGGGCGAATATGTCATTTGTTATGCTAAGGATATCGTTCTCTTTGCCGATGCTTTTAAAGAGGCTTACCTCGACGTGCCGGAGATCACCGGCATTAACGATATTATCCGCTACGACATCCGCGCTTACCTGCGCAAAATGGCCGAGCCGGTGCAGCCGAGAAATTATTTAGAAGCCGGACAGCTCAAAACTGTATCGTGCCATAAGGTCTACCATTTGAATTTTGTCTCGCGCTACCGTTCTATCAAGCCCCACGGCAGTGAACTAGAGCGGCGCCTCCGTCTGGTGCTCGACCGAAGGGGCATTAAACGGGTAGAGCATGTGCCGATATAATCTCTATAAGGCAGTTCCAAATGTCAATCCGTGATCGGTTTCCAATTTTACAGAAGAAAGTCTATCTCAATAGCTGTTCGCAGGGAGCGCTGTCCCTTGACGTCAAGCAGGCTTACGAAACTTACCTGGACGATTGGGACGAGAAAGGCTCGCCCTGGGAAGTGTGGATGGAGCGCGGGGAAGCCGCGCGGCAAGCCTTTGCCGGACTGATCCATGCCGGGCCGGACGAAGTTGCCGTCTGTACCTCGGTTTCGGCCGGAGTCAGCGCCCTGGCCAGCGCCCTCGATTTTAGCGGGGAGCGCAACAAGGTCGTCGTCAGCGATTTCGAGTTCCCCACCATCGGCCAGATCTGGCATGCCCAGGAGCGGCGGGGAGCCAGGGTCGTCCATGTGCCCGCAGCCGGCAATATCATCCCCACTGAACGGTTTGCCGAAGCGATTGATGAGCGGACGAAAATTGTTTCGATTACTCACATCTGTTATCGCAACGGCTCGCGGCTGGACGTGCCGGCTATCGTCGAGCTGGCCCACCGTCAGGGAGCGTTGGTATTGCTCGATAGTTACCAGGCTTTGGGCACGTTCCCCATTGACGTCAAGGCCTTGCAGGTGGATTTTTTGACCGGCGGAACGCTGAAATACCTGCTGGCTTCCGCCGGGCTGGCCTATCTGTACGTCCGCAAAGACCTCATCCCCACCTTGCAGCCGACGACATTAGGCTGGTTCTCACAGGACAATATCTTTGCCATGGACATCTACGCCAACACTCCTTCGCCCACCGCCCGCCGCTTCGAGGCCGGCTCGCCGCCAGTGCCGAACATCTACGCCGGGCTGGCCGGCATCAACCTGATCCAATCCATTGGCCTGAACAAGATCGAGGCCCACCTGCATGAACTTACCGGGGCCATTAAAGAGGGCGCGCTGCGGCGAGGCTTCACCCTGGTCACGCCGCCCGACCCGGCTCAGCACGGCGCGCTGATTACTCTGCGCTCGCACGATGTTACTCAACTGGTCAGGCGGCTGGAAGAGGGCGGCATTATTACCTCCAGCCGGGACAACAACCTGCGCATCTCGCCCCACATTTATAATAACATGGCCGATGTAAGCCGGCTGATGGACTGCCTGACCGAACACAAAGAATTGCTGGTGTGAAGCCAGGGGTAAGCAACTCTACCCTCGTTTGTACGTATAGAAATAGAGACACCGGCTTCTACAGATTTTTCGAGCAGCTCAAGTGGTAAAAGAACCTCACCTTGAAACCCGGAAACCGGGTGTCTGAAAAGATATCGTGACACGGAAAGGATAAGGAGTAACTTATGAAGAATCCAGGTACGGCCGCAGTCTTGAGTTTTATCCTGCCGGGTTTGGGCCAGCTTTACAACGGCCAAATCTGGTGGGCGATTTTCTGGTTAATCATCACTCCCGGCTTTTGGCTGGGAACCGGCGGGTTGTTAGGCTGGGTTTGCCACTTGATTTCGGCGTTTCAGGCGTACTCGCATGCCAAGAGCCAGCCGAGGTTTTGAGTCACTCTTTCTTAAGTTTTATGATCATAGGGAGGAGAAATGTCTCAACGAAGCGGTAAAATGATTTCCTTTGAAATGCAGGGGCAAAGCAATAGGGCTTACCTGGCGCTGCCCGGCGATGCTGGCTCCTGGCCGGGGGTCGTCGTCATCCAGGAATGGTGGGGCCTGGACGATCATATCAAAAGCATCGCCGACCGCTTTGCGGTGGAAGGCTTTGCCGCCATCGCTCCTGATTTGTACAACGGCCGGGTAGTGACCGAGCCTGACGAGGCCCGCAAATTGCGTATGGCCTTGGTTTGGGATGAGGCGCTGGCAGTCATCCAGGGGGCGGTCAATTATTTGATCGGGCAAAGCCAGGTCTCGCCCAAAAAAGTCGGCGTGATCGGCTTTTGCATGGGCGGCGGTTTGACCTGGCATGCCGCCGCCAAACTGGCCCACGTCGGCGCAGCGGCTCCCTTCTACGGCGGCGGCCCGGAAATGACCGATGAGGAAGTAGGCCGGATCAGCGCGCCGATGCTGGCAATTTTTGGCGAACTGGACCAGGGCGTGTCACCCCAAGTGGCCAACCAGCGGGCGGCCCAGATGGACAGGGCCGGCGTTAAACACGAAACGGTCATCTATCCTAACGCCCACCATGCTTTCTTCAACGACACTCGCGCTGCCTACAACCCGGAAGCTGCTGCCGATGCCTGGCAGAGGACCCTGAATTTTTTCAGGGGGGCGCTGGTGTAGCCCAAAATAGATGGTCCTTCGAATTATTCCCCTGATTGTATCTGCGTTCTTGTTGGGCGCTCACTTCCTGCGCCAGGGCAATCTGTGGCTGGTCGGACTTTGTTTCTTGGCGCCGGGTCTGTTGTGGGTCAAAAAGCGCTGGAGCCTGATTGCCCTGCAGTTCCTGGCCTACCTGGGAGCGCTGATCTGGGCGAGTACAGCCATCACCATCGTTCAGCAGCGCCTGGCCCTGGGTGAGCCGTGGGTCAGAGTGGCGATCATCCTGGGCGCAGTCATTTTGCTTGCGGTGCTGGCTGCGCTGCTGTTGAATACCTCTGCGGTGAAAGAAAGATATTTGCCGTGATGTGGAGCAGATGAATTGCCCACGGTTATCATCTTGCTTTTCAACGGATATATGCTATACTCGTGACCGAACAAGGTTCGGTTACAGGGAACACAAGCCTCGCGCCCGCTGTTTTTTAGTACGTCCACTTATTAAAATTTCAAATCTGCTTAATCATTGTGCTCATAATTTTTATTCATTCAGCTAAAAAGAGGAGAGTTGCGATGAAGAAGAGTGTCATTTTCAGCCTGCTGGTCATACTGGTCCTGGTTTTGGCCGCTTGTAGTAGTGCTCCTGCGCCAACCACCGCGCCGCCGGCCGAAGGCGCCGGCGGTTCTGAAGCCGCTCCGGCGGAGTCTGCCGCTACCGCTGCTCCGGCTGCGGCCACCGAGGCGCCTGCTGCCGAAGGGGCCGGGGCCATGACGCCCCAGAAAGGTGGTTCGATCACGGTCGTCTACAAAGATGACCTGGCCACGCTGGACCCGGCTATTGGCTACGACTGGACCAACTGGCCAACGATCAAACTGGTCTTCGACGGGCTGCTCGATTATGATGACAGCACCAACCTGCTACCCCGTATCGCCGAGAGCATGCCGGAGGTGAACGCCGATGGCACCGTCTATACTTTCAAGGTGAGGCCGGGTGTCAAGTTCTCTAATGGCCGCGAAGTAACGGCGGATGATATAGTTTACACCATCACTCGTGTCCTTGACCCGAAGACAGGCAGTCCCGGCGCAGGCTTTTACGTTGGCATTAAGGGCGCGCAGGAATTTATTGACGGCAAGGCTACTTCGGTGGAAGGTATCAAGGCGGTAGATCCATCTACAGTCGAGTTTACCCTCAACCAGCCGGATGTGACTTTCCTCAACAAAATGGCGCTCAATTTTGCCTTTATCGTCCCCCAGGAAGAAGTCGAAAAAGCGGGTGAAAATTTTGGCCATGCTCCGGTTGGCACCGGCCCGTTCAAACTCACGGAGTGGCAGCCGGGCCAATACCTGGTTTTTGAACGCAACCCTGATTATTTCTACGAAGGACTGCCCTATCTGGATGGGATCAGAATCGAGGTCGGAGTTGAACCGGACGTAGCTTTGTTGCGCTTGGAAAAGGATGAGATTCAGATGATGGGCGATCCACCGCCCGGCGCAGATTGGACACGCATCACCAGCGACCCGGCCTGGGCCAATCGGGTTGAGAAGTCGCCGCAGGTCAACACCACTTACATTGCCATTAATACCACTATGCCGCCGTTTGATAATTTGAAAGTGCGGCAGGCGCTCAACCACGCGATTGACAAGCAGCGGATCGTGCAGCTCCTTAACGGCCGGGCTACCGTCGCCAACCAAATTCTCCCGCCGCTGATGCCCGGCTACGATCCTGATTACACCGGCTACGAATATGACCCGGAAAAAGCCAAAGCGCTGCTGGCCGAGGCCGGTTTCCCTGATGGCTTTGAGACCAGCATTGAATGTATCTCGGTTGAACCGCAGCCCAAATTGTGTGAGTCTTTTCAGCAGGACCTGGACAAAGTTGGCATTAAGCTCACCATCAATACTTTGGCTGCGCCCAACGTGATTGAAGATGCCGGAAATGGCAAGACGCCACTGGTCTGGTCGGGCGGCCTGGCCTGGACGCAGGATTACCCCGACCCCGACGACTTTTACGCGCCTATCCTCGGCTGCGACTCAAATATACCCGGCGGCTGGAACTGGTCGCGCTACTGCAATGAGGAGCTTCACCAAAAGAGCCTGGAACTGCTGGCCATGACCGACCGCGCCGCTCGCCTCGAAGCCTACAAGCCGTTCTTCAAGACGCTTATGGATGACGCGGTCTGGGTGCCGGTCATCAACGGCGAGTACGACGTAGCCCACTCTGAAAAGCTCCACGGCCAGCCGACGCTGACTCACCCGGAACACCTCTTCCGTTATGAAACAATGTGGCTGTCCCAGTAAAGATCCAAGACCCTAAAGGTCTTCAAGACCTTTAGGGTCTGAATTTTCTTCCAGTTTCGTTAGTTTCGGTTGAGGCCACTGTGGCTATCATCAAACTCGACACCCAACGGCAGAAAAAATCAGGCTCGTCTAACCAACCGGCTTCTGAACGTTCCTGGTTTGCCGCTCCCAGCGAAGCCGGTTATTTCACCCTGGCCTGGAGGCAGTTGCGGCGCGACCGGGCGGCTATGTTCGGCCTGGCCTTAATCGTGCTCATCTCCCTGGCTGCTATTTTTGCGCCCCTTCTCGCCCCCCATGACCCGACGGAACAGTTCCGTGATGGCTTGACCCCCGATGGACAGCCCATCCCCAGCACCCTCTTGACGGAAGGAAGTTGGCGTTTCCCCTTTGGCACCGACGCCAATGGCCGTGATTTGTTCAGCCGGATTCTCTACGGGGCGCGGGTCAGTTTGCTGGTGGGGGTGCTGGCCAACGCCCTGGCCGTGGCCCTGGGGACGCTTATCGGCTCGATTGCCGGCTACTTCGGCAACCCCCTGGAAACACTACTCATGCGTTTCACCGACATCATGATGGCCTTCCCCACCCTGCTGCTGGCCATGACCCTGGTGGCGATCCTCAAACCCAGCATGTGGATCATTATCATTGTCATTGGCCTGGTTTACTGGACCTGGATTGCCCGCGTGGCCTACGGGCAGGTGCTGTCGCTGCGCCAGCGGGATTTTGTGGTGGCAGCCAGGGCCATTGGGGCGAAACGCCGCTACACGCTGCTGCGGCATATTTTGCCTCAACTGGGGCCGACCATCATCGTTTGGGGGACCCTCGGCATCGCTACCAATGTGATGCTCGAGGCCAGTCTGAGCTACCTGGGTATCGGCGTGCAGCCGCCTACGCCGAGTTGGGGCGGTATGATCCAGCAGGCCCAATCCTTCTACCGCACTGCACCCTGGATGGTCATCTTCCCCGGCCTGGCCATTATGGTGACGGTCTTTGCTTTCAACCTGCTGGGTGACGGGCTGCGTGATGTGCTCGACCCCAGCCAGCGGGGGAGACTTTAATTGTAAATAATGAATTGTCAATCGTTAATTGTTAATGAGGGACTACTGGCTGTTCATCATTCACAATGAGTGAAGTTTGTCGCTGTTAGCGATATAAATGGTCTAATTATGTGGGTTTTTATTGCGCGTCGCTTAATCCAAGCCATCCCGGTGCTGCTCGGTATCTCGGTGCTGACCTTTATCCTCATCTACTATTTGCCGGCAGACCCGGCCCGCATGTATGCCGGACCCAGCGCCACCGTCGAAACGGTAGATCGCATCCGCCACGAACTGGGCCTCGACCGTCCGCTGTGGGTGCAGTACACGCGCTACGTCGAACGGCTGCTCCACGGGGATTTAGGGTTTTCCTATCGCAAGCAGATTGCCGTCACCGACCTCATCCTGAGCCGGATTCCTTACACCCTGGCCCTTATCGGCGGTGGTATCCTGGTGGAATTGGTCATTGGCCTGTCAGTGGGAATTGCCTCGGCCCTGGGGCGGGGACGCTGGCCCGACCGGATTGGTATGTTTATCGCCCTGCTGGGGGTGTCAGCGCCGCCATTTTGGCTGGGACTGCTGCTCCTTTATTGGTTCGGCTTTTTGTTACCCATCTTCCCCCTGGGTGGGACGGGCAGTCTGGCCCATCTGGTCCTGCCGGCCCTCACCGCCGGTCTGGGCGGAGCGGCGTGGTATGCCCGCATGATGCGCTCGATTATGCTTGACGTGCTCTCGAATGATTACGTGCGGACAGCGCGAGCCAAGGGCCTGGCCAATCACTGGGTAACGGTGCGGCACGTTTTGCCCAACGCCCTGAACCCGATCATCACCATGGCCGGGATGGACATTCCCTGGTTCATCGGGGGCGTGGTGCTGGTCGAGCGGGTTTTCAATTGGCCGGGAGTGGGCCGGATGGCCGTCGAAGCCATCGAAACGGTGGATGTGCCCCTGATTTTGGGTACGGTTATTTTTACCGCCTGCATGGTGGTCTTCAGCGGGATTTTGATTGACGCGGTGCAGGGTTTGGTTGACCCGCGCATCCGGCACAGCCAGTCCTGATGACCGCTGACAGCTGAACGCTGACCGCACCCCCACCTTAACCCTCCCCCTAAGAGGGGGAGGGAAGGGAGGGGGTAAGTCGGAGGTCACGCTTACTCTGACCTATAAATTAAAATCTTATATGCAAAGGAGCTAATTCCATGGCTACGCATCATTTAGACGATACCCAACCCCATGCGTGTTGGGACAACTCTCTCCCACCGCGGGTGCGTATTCAACCCGGCGACACCGTCGTATTTGAGACGCTGGAGGCTTCGGCCAACCAGATTACCCCCACCTCGGGTCACGATGCGGTCGCAAATCTGAGTTTTGATCCGATCCATCCCTTGACCGGCCCGGTCTACGTGGAAGGGGCAGCGCCGGGCGACACGCTCGAAGTCGAAATTATCAGCATCCAGCATAAAGGCTGGGGTTGGAACGGAGTCATCCCCGGCTTTGGCTTGTTAGGTGAGGATTTTACCACCCCTTATTTGCATCATTATAAAATCGAGGGTGAGGTTTGTCACTTCAGCGACAAGATTCAGATTCCCTACGAGCCGCACTGTGGGGTGATGGGCGTAGGGCCACGCGATGCGGGCCGGTTGACCACTATCCCTCCCCGTGAGAATGGGGGCAATATTGATATTCGCCACCTCAACCCCGGCGCGCGGGTCTTTTTTCCCGTACTGGTTTCCGGCGCGCTCTTCTCCTGCGGCGACTGCCACTCGGCGATGGGCGATGGAGAGGTGAACGGCACCGGCATTGAAACGCCGATGACCGTCACGCTTAAATTTAACCTGCACAAAGGCAAGCCCATCCCGGAACTGCGCTTTATTACCCCGCCCGGTAAGAAACTCACTGTGGCCGATGAAGGCGGCTACTATGTGGCTACGGCGCACGGCCCCGACCTGTTCAAAAATGCCCAGCAGGCGGTCCGCTACATTATTGACTACCTGGAAGCCGAACACGGCCTGACTCGCGAGCAGGGATACTGCCTGTGCGGCGCGGCCGTAGATTTGAAAATCAGCGAAATTGTAGACGCGCCCAACTGGATTGTCTCGGCCTATCTGCCGTTGGGCATCTTTAAGTAGCCAGCGGTAACTTAAAAGTGGGGGCCAAAATGTACTGTGGACTCCCACTTTATTATTAGACACTATCGGGGGAAAACCAGGTGACAGGCACTTTTAAACACCAAATAAGGGCAGGTTTTGTTCAAATAAGCCCAATGAGTCGTTCGATAAGTGCCTGTCACCTTTTATTGGCTAAGCCGGTCACGAAAGGCGGCGATTTGGGCGCTGTGTTCCCGTTTGTGCCCATAGTAAGTATAAACGATAAAATCGTCCAGATCATACTCTGAGCCGTACCAGGGCAGCGTACCGTTTTGGCGGTAGGTTTCGGCGGGGATGCGGGCAGCCAGGGCCATTGCTTGGGCGTGGGCCTCGTTTAATTCAGCCAGCACGTTGGCCATTGTCTTATCCCGGCGGAGGGCCACCTCCTTGTCGTTGAACTGCTGCAAACCTGCCGCCATTTTTTCCAGATAGGGGGTCGGGCCGCCCTCTAAAAATCCCGACAGTACCTCGACCAGGGCGTGCTCATAAGAGGCCAGGTGAGCCAGGATCTCCTTGACCGACCAGACACCGCATGCTCCGGAAGTATTCAGCTCGCCTTCGGGAAAATCTTTCAGCGTACCGAGTACCGTCAGTTGCCCGTATTTCAGAATATCAACTGTGTTCATTAGCTCCTCTTCCTCTTGTGATAGGCTTCAGAAAGTTGCCGCTGCTTGGCTCACCCGTTTCATAACTAACTTGATTCTCCAGCGCATGGCCCCAGCGTTTGTACAGCATTGGAACAGACTCAAGGACATCGAAGCGAATAGGATAGCGTCTCTGGCCCCAGTAGGGGCGAGCCTGTCCTAGCACAGTAATACGATAGCCAATGCTTTGGCACAAGCGAATCATAGCCGGGACGGCTGCACCGCAGAGATAACGAAAACCGCGGCTTTGTATAGCAAACCATGTGTAACCTAACAGCCCGGCAAAGATTCGATGTTCATAATCACTATAGTCCCTGGCGATAATCACCCGCCCGCCATCAACCACCTGCCCTTGCGGCTCCACTCTCAGCCCAAATTCTACTTCGGTTGGTAGTAACTTCTCTGAGCTGGGAAAGACGAGCCGGGTGGTTGCGACAAGATTATGCTCCTTCCAACCCAGTAGATGAACGGCTTCAGCATCGTAAACATCTTGTTCCAGTCCGCCTGGAAACTTCTCTGCACTGGCCCACCTCCGAGCGGTTACAACTTCGTATCTCAGGCGGTAGGCTGCCTCTCGTTCAGCGGATGATTGGGCAACGGTGAAGCGGACAGGCGTTGCCCAGGCAATGAACTTAGCCGCTAAGGTATCGGCAACGGCTTGGGCCAAGGGAACTCTATAATACTCCAGATCAGCCATAATCGTGTGATTTCATACCCCTGCCAGGCGGCCTGCCGATGTCAGGGAGAGTTGCGCTTTAATTGAGGTAAAAACGTGGACTGCCCGGTTGTAACGGCATTGCCGGCAAGCAAGACAAACGAGATAGGGGGACCAGGATTGGTGCGGGTTCCGTTGCCTACTGTTGAGAAGCGGTAAAACAGATTGGATTGTCCAAACTGGTAACTCTGACCGCCTAAGGTAAAGGGAGCAGCGCTGAGTTGGGCAACCTCACCCACTCCCGTGGCCAAACCCTTGTTGCTTGATTGGACCAGCAGAATATCCTGATACCGCATCGAGGCGGTGGCAATGGGAGTACCACTGGCAAAAGACGCCGGGTTGTTAAAGTCTCGATTGGGGGGTGATTGGGTAAAGTAAAAATTGATGGTCCCCTGTGAGTTGATGACAAAAACATCGGATAATATAGCTCGCGAAGTTAACGTCGCAGTGGCCACATAGGTAAAGCGAGCGGTATCCTCTGAGGCAGCGGCCGGGTTGGTATAGATCTGGTCATTACTTAAGTTTTTAATAGAGGTCAGATAGCCATAACCGGTGAAGTCAAACCCATTCTGGTCAATCCGGCCAATGAATTCGAAAGCGTTCTGTCCGATTGGCGCCACACCCACTTGCTGAGATGCCGCTTGAGCGGACATAAGCTGCCAGCCTGCTATTAGTAGCAGTGCTGTAGCTAATAATACCCCTGCAATCAGGCTAAAGTAGCGGTTTGTTAACTTAGGAATTACATTGACGCCCATCATTTTTTCCCCCTTCGGTAGATGTGAATTTTTAGATATTCACTCGACCCTTACGGGCCGATATATCCTGGCCTTTGGCTTTCCATAAGCAGTGTCTTATCGAAAGCACACAGTAGATGATACTCTGATAAAAGGCGGGGGGCAATGGTTCTGACGCTCAAGGGAGACGGCGAAAATAACCCGCTATGGAGATCTGGGATGGGATTGAAGATGACAGCCAGCGCTTTAGCCGCGCTGGCTGTAAGAAAGAATGCTCAGTCTGGGAAGAGAGATTGTGCTGCTGGCGCCGCAACGGGACGATTGTGGATAGTAATAACGATACACCAGCATGATGAACTGAAGAACCACGGTGGTGTGGTCCGCTATGGCAGCAATCATCAGTACCCCCTCGCGACATTGTAGCACGCTCCGGCCAGATCGTCACATTTTACACCCTAATTTTGGGTCAGCCTGGTCCCCGCTGACGGGCTAAAAGCTGGTGTTTTATGTAACGGCTTTAGCCGCCTAGACCCCTGCAGGGGTTACTACGTACTCTGGAGCTACTTACGCTGCCGCGTACTAGTTTTTAATCTCGCGCCCGGCGTATTGGCGCTGGTAATATTCCTGATAATGGTTGCCGCTTTTGATCTTGCGCCACCACCATTCGTTGTCTACATACCACCTGACCGTAGCCGCGATAGCCTGCTCAAAGCTGTGGGCGCTGCGCCAGCCCAAGTTCTGGATTTTGCTGCAATCGAGAGCATAGCGCCGGTCGTGGCCGGGGCGGTCGGTGATGGGTTGGATCAGGCTTTCGGGCTTGTCGAGCAGTTTGAGGATCAGGCGGGCCATCTCGATATTGGTGGTTTCGACGCCGGTGCCGAGGTTGTAAATTTCGCCGATCTGGCCCTGGCGCAGCACTACATCAATGCCTTCGCAGTGATCCTGCACGTACTGGTAATCGCGCATTTGCAGGCCGTCGCCGTAGAGCGGCAGGGGTTTATTATCAATGGCGTTGGTAATAAAGAGGGGGACGGCCTTCTCCGGGTACTGGTAGGGGCCGATGTTATTGCTGCCGCGGGTGATGGTGACGGGCAGATTGAAGCTGGTAAAGTAGGCCAGGCACATCAAATCGCCGCCGGCTTTGGCCGCCGAATAGGGGCTGCGCGTGTGCAGCTTGTCGCTTTCTTTGGAGCGGCCTTCCAGCACCGCGCCGTAGACTTCGTCGGTGCTGATCTGGTGATAGCGTTCGATCTGATACTTCTTGGCTGCCTCCAAAAGGATATAAGTGCCGTACACGTCGGTTTGAATAAAGCCACCCGGCTCCATCAACGAGCGGTCCACGTGGGTTTCGGCGGCAAAGTTGACGATGGTGTCAATATTGTAGCGCTCCATGACTTCGTCAACTTCGTGGGGGTGGCAAATATCGCCCTGGTAAAAGTGATAACGCGGATTTTCTTCCACCGAGATCAGATTGTCCAGATTGCCAGCATAAGTAAGCTTGTCGAAGACGACGATGTTGACGTCATCGTATTTGTTGAGCATCAACTGGACAAAGTTCGAGCCGATAAAACCGGCCCCGCCGGTGACCAAGATATTTTTCATTACAATTGCCTCCAGAGTGGAAATTATTAATTGGCAGGATAAAGGTGACAGGCACTTATCAGACTAAGTGTTTTTAAAAGTGCCTGTCACCTGGTTTTATTTTACACATCCATTTTAGTAGGGAAAAGTATGAAGTCAGTGTGAAAAAAGTTAGAAGTTGGTTGGAAAACTAGCCGGTGACATCCGATTGAACGACGCGAACAGATCGCCGCTGTAAGGCGGCATAGGCCAAAATACAGGCCAGGCCCAGCAGTGGAGGAAAAACTAACAGTTGCAGGCCGGCGGCTAAAGAGGAATTGTCGGCTACAAAGCCGGTAAACGAAGCGCCCAGGCCGCCCGGCGCCCAGCCCACGCCCATAACCAGGGCTGAGGCAAAACCAACCCCGTAAGGCCAGGTTTCCTGGGCCATAATAACGGCGACCGGAAAGGTCAGGCCGATGAGTGCCCCTACCAACCCGACCAGCAAAAGCTGCCAGGGACCGCTGGCGTGCAGAAAAAGCCACAACGCCGGCCCGATTAAAACCATACTTATCACAAATACCTGCCAGCCTCCAATCCGGTCAGACAGACTGCCGCCGGTCAGGCTGCCGACGCCGGTAGCCACGGCAAAAACAGCCAACATTTGTCCTCCCAGAGTCAGCGAGCCGCTCTGGCTCTGAATCCATTCCGGCAAGTAAGTCACAAAGCCTACCTGCACCCACGAGCGGCACATGACTGCTACAACCAGCAAGATCAGGCCCCGCCTGGTTCCGCCGTCCATCGCCGCCAGCGCAGGACGGTGGGGCGAATGGTGCGGGAGCCGGCCGGACTCAATTTGAGCCTCTCGACCCAGTTGCCAGTGCAGTATCAGGCCGACCAGCAGCGCGATAGGAATCAGGATAGTGGTTCCCGGCAGGCCCAGCCAGGCGATGCCCGCCGCCACCAGCAGCGGACTCAGGGCTGAGCCAAAGTTGCCGCCTACGGCAAAAATAGATTGGGATTTCCCGCGATTCTTGCCGGTGTTGGCTGAAGCCAGGGTCGCCCCGGCCGGGTGAAATGCCGCCGAGCCGAGAACGCCCAGCCCAACCAGCCCGATCAGTGAGAGATAGTTCCAGGTAAAGCCAACCAACCCCAACAGCGTTCCCATCCAGATAATGCTCAAAACGGTTATCCGCCGCGCTCCCCACTGGTCGCTCAAATGGCCGAAGACGGGCTGCAGCAGGGCCTCGCTCAAACCGGCGACGAGGGCGATTACTCCAATCTGGCTGTAGGTCAGGCCCAGAGTGGTAATGAGAATAGGATAAAGCACCGGCAAAAAATTGCCGCACAATTCAATGGTGAAATGGGCCAGAGCCACCAGAAACACGGCCCGAGTGAAAAAAGAAGTCATATCGAGGGTCCTCTTAAGTATAGAAAAACGCCCCGGTTGGGGGGCGTTTTCTTTTGCTGTGCGCTGTTTGACTGCCCGCCTAACTCTTCTCCTCAACGGTGATGTCCGTAATTTTGTCGCCAGGAGGAGCATCGGGCGTGGTTTGCGGGTCGCGCGGAGTAATTGCCTCAACCACGTCCATGCCCTCGATGACACGGCCAATGATGGTAAAGCCCGAGTTCAACTGCGGAACGGCATCGTAGGTAATGAAGAACTGGCTGCCATTGGTGTTGGGGCCGCTGTTGGCCAGCGAGACGACGCCCGGCCCGTCAAACGTACGGGAGGAAGCGATTTCGTCGTTGCAGCGGTAGCCGGGGAAGCCGATGCCGAGACCGGTCGGGTCGCCGCCCTGGGCCACAAAGCCCGGCAGGACGCGATGGAAGGTGACGCCTTTGTACCAGCCTTTTTCGGCCAAAAAGGCGAAGCTGTTGGCATTCACCGGAGCGGTGTCCGTGTAAAGTTCAATGACAATGTCACCTTTTTCGGTTTCGATGGTAGCCGTGTACTGTTTTTCGGGATCAAGGACCTGCTCCGGCTGGCTGTACCAATTCTCACGCAGTTGCATGAGCTTGATAAAAGCATCCAGCCCTTCGTAGGATAGGCCAAAATTCTGGGCTGGATAATCTACCCCGTTGACGACAAAGCTGGGCGTGCTGGTTAACCGGGCATTAACCGCAGCATCGTAATCGGCCTGAATTTTGTCGGCGTAGGTATGTTTTTCCAGGTCGGATTGGAACTGGTCCATATCAGCCACCCCGGCTTCTTCGGCGTAGCCAACGAGCACCTCTATCATCTCGGCTTCGGGCCTGGAACTCCATTGATCCTGGCGCTCAAACAAAAGATCGTGCATTTCCCAGAATTTACCCTGGGCGCCCGCGGCTTCGGCGGCTTCGGCGGTAATCATAGCCTTATCGTGAATGGTCAATAAGGGAAAATGGCGAAAAACCAGGCGCAGGTCATCGCCGTAATCTTCTTTGAGTTTCTCCGCCACGGGAGAAATACTGGCGCAGCCCGGTCATTGAAAGTCGCCGTATTCAATCAGGGTAACTGGCGCGTTAGCCGGGCCTTTCGACCAATCCTGATCGGATACGGGGGCAATCAGGCTGTTATCGGGAATTTCGACCGCCTGGCAGATTGCGTCTGAAGTTGCTGCCGGGGCGGATGTGTCGGTGGGCGTAGCCACCTCTGAGGTAGCGGCTACTTCAGTGGCTGCCTCCGTGGCTGTTGGCTGTTGTGCTTCTGATTGAGATGTGGGCGAGGTAACTGCTGCTTCTTCGGTTTGAGTGGGTCCGCACGATACGTCGGTACCACAGCTAGCATCCCCGCCCGTGGTGGCCACTGCTTCAGGTTGGGTTGGAGCGGGCTGGGCCGCACCGCCGCAGGCAGCCAAAAGCAGCAAGCTCAGCAGGAGCAGACTCATCAGCCAGGCTACCTGTGGCTGAAATTGTTTTAGCATGGTTCTCTTCCTTTTTCGTAATGACTAGAATGGAATAATGACGGATATTCTACCATGAATCCGGGGAATGGCGAAGTGGGAGTGGCTCGACCTTTGAACGGAGAGCGGCCGTTATTCGTGAACCACCACCAGGGTGCCCGGGTTGTCGGCGCTGGCAACTACCTCAGCCTGGCCGGGGGGAAGAACCGGATTGGCCCACTCAAATAGCTGCTTGGCCTGGCCGGTTTCCAGATTAACGCAGCCGTGACTCATCGGCTGGCCAAAGTTGCTGTGCCAATAGGTGCCATGTAAGGCATAACCGGCGTAGAAATACATGGTGTAGGGGACTTCGGGTAAATAATAGTCAGAGCCAACCATCAGGGTGGAGGTCAGCTTCCAATAGATGTTGAACTTGCCCAGCACGGTCGGGGTGTTGGGCAGCCCGGTTGAAACGGTGAACGACATCACCGGTACGTCACCTTCCCAGGCCGTCACCTTTTGGTTGGTCACGTCAACTTCGATCCACTTTTCGCCGGGATAGGCCGGCTGGTGAGCCAGCAAGGCGCGATCAACCGGCTGTTTTTCGGGGGGGAACGGCCCGACCGGTCCAATGAGTTGAGAAGGATCAACTGAAACCTGTTTGGTTTCATTGTCGAATGAGTGGGCCACATCTGCGGCAAGCGGACCTACGGTTGAAGGGAGGGATGAGTCAGTTATGGTGGGTGGTTGGTAAATGTGGGGGGGTGGTTCCGGCAAAACGACGGTATCTGTAGCCGAGGTCAAACTTTTGCTGCCGGTCTTGGGCGTTGTCACGACTGCCGGATCGGCTGCTGCGGCTGCCTCAACTGGTACACTTGCCGTTTGCGCGGGAGCAGCGATTGGCGCACCCGCCAAGGTGGCTGAGGGCATGGCCGGTATCCAGGCGGCCAGGGTTTCCGGCGGCACAAACAGGAGCGCGCCCAGGCCAATGGCCATCAGGCCGAGCGCCCCCGTAATCAAAAAGATACCCAGGAAGGGATTGATGGTACGGCGGGCGCGGTGAGCCAAAGCGCCCTTTTTGGCCTTTTCCTGAACCTCTTCGGAAAGCAGGAGAGAGCGGATGGACTCTTCGCCGGTATCTTCGCTTGAAGTGGTTGCTGCCTGGCCGGAAGTCGGCGCTGTGTGGTCGGTGGGGGCTGGCTGTTCCGGCGGCAGTCCCAAGCGTACCCTGGCCCAGCGGATTCCGGCTTTGGCCCGTTCATTGCTCGGATCGAGGGCCAGCACCCGGTTAAGCAGGCGAATGGTATCCTGCGGAGAGGGCAAGACAAAAGCTAACCAGAGCATCGCGGGAATGTTGTTGGGATCTTGCCTGAGCACGGCGATGAGGTGACTTCTGGCCTCGTTTTCTCGGCCGGTACGGGCTGCTTCAATACCCAGGCGCAAATTGTCATTAATGGTCGCTGGTTGTTGGTTGCTCATACACTTGTTCTTGTCCCAAAAAGTGTTACTAGTTTAGCATAGCTTATGTTAGATTGCAATCCATTTGTCTAAGGTTAAATGATGCGCTTCGCTGAAAGAGGATTCTATGGTAAAATGACCGCACCCCCACCCTAACCCTCCCCCTTTTCGGGAGAGAGGAGAGGGGCCAGTGGTCCTTGCGATGCGATTCGATATTCTAACCCTTTTCCCCGAAATGTTTACGGGCGTTTTTGACGCCACAATTATTGGCCGCGCCCGCGAGATGGGGCACGTTGAAGTTGTACTGCACAATATTCGTGATTACGCTCCCGGCAAACACCATGTGACTGACGATACCCCTTACGGCGGGGGAGGGGGCATGGTGATGAAGCCGGAGCCGATTTTTAATGCCGTCGAGGCTATCCTGGAGCTTGAGATTCCCGACGACGGCTATCAGCCGCTGCTGCAGCAGGGCTATCCGCCGATCATCCTGCTGACGCCCCAGGGCCGCCTGCTCAAGCAGGCTGTCGCCCGCGAGTTGGTGGCCTGCGAGCGCATGCTGCTGTTGTGCGGCCGTTATGAGGGCGTGGACGAGCGGGTGCGCCAATACCTGGCCACCGACGAACTCTCCATCGGTGATTATGTTCTCTCCGGCGGTGAAATTGCGGCCATGGTCCTGGTGGACGTGCTGACTCGCCTCATTCCCGGTGTGCTGGGTGATCCCGCAGCTACAGCCAATGACTCCCACTCCGCCGGTCTGCTGGAATATCCCCACTACACCCGCCCCGCCGACTATCGCGGCCATGCCATCCCCGACATTCTTCTCTCCGGCCATCACGCCAAACTGCAAGCCTGGCGGCGGCAGCAATCGCTGGCCCGCACCCTGGCTCGTCGCCCGGATTTGTTGGCCGCAGCGGAGCTGAGTGAGGCGGATCGGAGGTATCTAGCCGGGTTGTCCTCAAACGCCTCAGAAGATGAAGTAAACCCGTGAGTGAACGGAAATTTCATGCTGGAGCGAAATTCTCCCCTAGATTTGCTTGACTCACTTAACTTATGCTATAATCCTCCTTCGTGACTGGCGACAACGCCAGCACTTTTTTTGTAGAATAAACATTTTTTCTGACAAAGTAGAGGGCTGCTCATAAAGTGTAAAACGTAA
>JAHDWA010000074.1 GCA_023382535.1 Anaerolineae bacterium
GAGAGAATCGTCCAGGTTACCATTATCCCTCCCTTCGAATCCAATGTTGAACTAGAACGAGAACTGGCCGCCCGCTATTGGCTCGATGAGGCAGTTATTGTTACACCTTCCAGTTATGATAAAACTGTTCTTACCCACGCGTTAGGATCGGCCACGGCTGATTACCTCCTGCGCTGTCTGCAGGGCGATGAAATCCTGAGTGTCAGTTGGGGTACTACCCTGCTTTCAGTTATAGAGGCGCTTTCGATTCAAAATTGGCCCGAGATGAAAATTGTCCAGATGCTGGGGGGTCTTGGGCGGCCGGAGTCTGAAACTTACGGGACTGACCTGGTGCATCGGCTGGCCCTGGCTTTTAACGCTAAACCTCGCTTGGTTCCTGCACCCGGCATCGTTAATAGTAAACTGGTCCGCGATGCTCTGCTGCTTGATTCTCAAATCGCCGGTACGTTAGCTTTGGCGGCGCAGGCTGATGTGGCGCTGGTCGGGATTGGCAGACCCACCCCTGACTCTGTGGTCATGCAGTCAGGCATTCTGACCGAAGCCGAGTTTACCGAATTACAGGCGTGTGGAGCGGTCGGTGATATTGCCCTGCGCTTTTTTGATAGCAATGGCCTACCCATCCAGCATGAAATCTGTGATCGCATGATCGGCCTTGATTTGGACCAGATCCGTAACATCCCGCGTGTGATTGGGGCAGCCGGAGGTGAGGCTAAAGTTGAAGTCATCCGGGCGGCCTTGCGCGGTAAGCTCATCAACATCTTAGTTACCGACGAGCGGACTGCCCTGAACTTGCTGGAGGATCCCATAAATATTAAGGAGTATGATCAGCATGGAACTGCATGAACATTTAGAAAAACGAGCAGCAGCCGGGAATCCCATTCGGCTGGGGCTGGTGGGCTGCGGTCAAGAAGGCTCGGGGATGGTCCACCTCACCCGCAGAATGGTCGGGCTGGATACCAGGGTTATCGCCGATATTATCACCGAGCGCCCCGTAGCGACCTTGAAAGCTACGGGCGTCCCTGAGGCTGATATCTGCGTCACCGATAAAGTGGGATTGGCGGAAGACGCTCTCCAAAAGGGCAAATATGTGGTCACTCAGGATGCTCTGTTACTGCCCAAACTCGAAAGCCTGGACGTTCTGGTTGAGGCGACCGGCGTCACCGAAGTAGGCGCGCAGGTGGCCTGGAACAGCATTCTCAACCAGAAACACATTGTTATGTTGAATGTCGAGACGGATGTGACGGTGGGGATTCTGCTCCATCAACTGGCCCAAAAGATGGGCTGTGTCTACACCGTTGCCAGCGGCGATGAACCGGGTGTATGTAAAACGCTCTACAATTTTGCGCGCACGCTCGGCTTTGAGGCGGTCTGCGTGGGCAAAGGCAAGAACAATCCTATTGACTACTATGCCACCCCGGACTCGTGCCGCGAGGAAGCCGAACGCAAACACATGAATCCCAAGATGCTGGCGGCTTTTAAGGACGGCACCAAAACGATGGTCGAAATGGCGGCCCTGTCCAACGCGACCGGCCTTGTCCCCGACGTACCGGGCATGCACGGAGCAAAAGTGGACGTGGCGGACCTGAACAAAGTATTTATCCCTGAGGCAGATGGCGGCATTCTCCATCGCCGCGGCTGCGTGGATTATTCTATTGGCAAAGTAGCGCCCGGCGTCTTTGCGATCATCGCGACCGACGAGCCGCGTATTATCGAGGATATGAAATTCTACTCGATGGGTTCCGGTCCCTATTACCTGCTCTACCGGCCCTACCACCTGTGCAGCATCGAGACGCCTATTTCGGCGGCGGAGGCGGTCATCTACGGAGAAACGACCCTGGCTCCCAAGCAGATGATTTCCGAAGTGGTCGCCATTGCCAAGCGTGACCTGAAAGCCGGGGAAGCTGTTGGTGAAATTGGCAGCCCCGATCACTTCAGCCGGATTTATACCTATACAGAGGCGAAGGCTAAACGGGGTATTCCCATGGGCCTGACCCCAGGAGGCAAAGTGCTGAGGGATATTCGCCGGGACGAGATGCTGACCGAGGAAAATTTTGCCCCTGATACCTCAAAGCTGGTTTATAAATTGCGCCAGATGCAAGATGCGCTCTAAATCACCAAAGAGGAGAAATTAATGGCAGATACGATGAAAGCGGTTGTGGTCCGGGCGCCCATGCAGTTTGAGGTGGAAGAAGTGCCTGTACCCACCGTATCTGAGGGGGGCTTGTTACTGGAAGTAAAGGCATGTGGGTTGTGCGGTTCAGACCTGCGAACTTTGCGCGGCGGCCATCGTAAAGTCACCTTTCCCTGGATTCTGGGCCACGAAATTTGCGGGACTATCGCCGAGGTTGGCCCCAATTATCAGGGTAAATGGCAAAAAGGGGAGAGAATCGCCGTCGGACCCATGGCTTATTGCGGCGTCTGTGATTTTTGCCTGGATGGGCGCTATGAACTGTGCGAAGATTACCGGGAGATTGCCCAGGCCTGGCCGGGCGGCTTTGCCGAAAAAGTGATTATCCCTGCAGCTTCGGTCAGGCTGGGTAACATCGAATATGCACCCGAGAGCCTGGACTCAGCCGCTGCAGCTATTGCCGAGCCGGTATCTTCCTGCATCAATGCTCAGGAAAAAGGCCAGGTCGGCCTGGGCGATACCGTCGTTATCATTGGCACCGGCCCGGTTGGCTGTATTCACACCAGCCTGGCTCGGGCCAAAGGGGCCGACAAGATTTTCGTCATTGATGTGGTGGAGCAGCGGCTGGCCCTGGCCGCCGCCTTTGAACCCGACGCTTTAATCAATGCCGCTAACGTTGACCCGGTGCAGGAGGTGCGCCGGCTTACCGGCGGCAAAGGCGCCGATGTGATTGTGACCGCTACTCCTGCACCTGTGGCCCAGGTTCAGGCGGTCGAGATGGCCCGTAAAGGAGGCCGCATTCTCCTGTTTGGGGGTCTGCCCAAAGATAACAGCAAGCCCGGCGTGGACATGAACCTTGTCCATTATAACGCCTTGCATCTGATCGGTACCACCATCTTCGCCCCCAGGCATCACCGCCAGGCTCTGAAATTACTGGCCTCAGGTCGCATTCCGTTGGATAAGTTGATTACCCATCGTTTCCCCCTGGCCGAGTTTAAACAGGGAGCGACCCTGGCGCTGGAGGGTCAAGTTTTGAAAGCGGTATTTATGCCATAGGTTGTGCGAACAAGCTTATTCTTGAGATGAATAAGACGGGCAAGTAGTAAAGTTGACAAAAAAATCAGGGTATAATATCATATCTCGGTGTGAGGTATGACCACAAAAAGTTAGAATATCCCTGAGTTTAGGGGATTGGCGATGACAGCCACCAAATTGGGAAAGGGCCCAAGATGAACTACAGAGTCTCTTTTCAACAAGTCATTACCTCTCTGGAAAAAAATAACCAACCTTATGCCACCCTCACCCTGCAAAACGGGGTGAGCCTCATTATCCCCCAGCGCGGCGCGCGTGTCTTGGGCCCTTTTTTATCCTCAGACAGTGAGAGCATTTTTTGGCTGAACCAGGCTTTTGCTCACCCCGACTCCTTTAAACAATTTTTGAACTCCCGCGATTGGAACCTGGGCGGGGAGCGAGTCTGGATTGCTCCTGAAATCCAATACCTGGTTCGTGATCGCTCCGATTTTTGGGGCACCATTCGCGTACCCGAGCAGATGGACCCCGGCAATTACACCCTTGAACAACTTAGTCCCCAGCAGTGCCGGCTGGCTCAGAGTTTGACTCTGTCTGCCTACAACCTGGCCTCCGGCCAAAAAGAGCTTCACATGGAGCGACTTATTAAACCTGCTGACGACCCGCTCCGCTCCTTGAGCAGTTACCAGACATTAATTGACGGCCTGATTTTTGCCGGTTATGAGCACACCATCTCCTTGTCTGAAACCAGCCTCGATGACACGATGAGCGAGTCGTGGAATTTGATCCAATTAAACCCCGGCGGCCAGCTCCTCATTCCCGCTTCCCCCCACGTCGAATACAGCGATTATTATGAACCTATCACCTCCACCTTTCAATCTATCCACCCTGACCACGTCAGCCTGAGAATTACCGGCGACCGCCAGTATAAAGTGGGCTACAAGGCCGCCCACGTGTTTGGACGTCTCGGTTATTTCAACCCGCTTGACGATGGTCGGGCCTACTTAATTGTGCGCAATTTCTTTAATAACCCAGCCGCGCCTTATGTTGAAGAACGGGCGGCCTGGCCGGGACAGCGGGGCCATTCCATTCACATCTACAATGACGATGGCGCTTTGGGTGGCTTTGGTGAATTGGAATGTAACGGCCAGGCGATCGGCGGGGAAACCGGCAGGTCCACCGCTACCGACCCATTTGTGCTGTGGTTGTATGTGGGCGCGGCCGATAAAGTGAGACAATTGATTCCCCATCTGCTTGGTATAGAACTTTAGAGCTAAGAAGTAGTTAGACCTACCTTCTGAATTCAGGAGTGAAAAAGTACACTTTTTCACTCCTCTAAAAACCCTCAAAACAAAGTATCAATCTGTTCAATGATGAAAGGAACACAGTTATGAAAGTAATGGATAAGAAAACAACCTTTGGCCTGATTGTCGGGACCAGGGGCTTCTTCAACCCCGAATTGGCCGTCCAGGGACGCAGGGATTTGCTGGCCAAGCTGGATAGGCTGGGTTACAACTACATCATTCCCCCCGAGGATGCCACCCCTAATGGCGCTGTCGAAACCTATGCCGACGCCAAAGTGTGCGCCGAACTTTTCAAAAAACACCGCGATGAAATTGACGGTATCGTGGTGGTCCTGCCCAATTTTGGCGACGAGATGGGCGTGGTTTATACCCTGGACATGGCCAAACTGAATGTGCCGGTGCTGATCCAGGCCTGCGACGACGAAGACCCGCTGAAACTCTCGGTTAAGGAACGGAGGGACTCATTTTGCGGCAAATTCTCGGTCTGCAACAACCTGTACCAGTTTGGCATCCCCTTTACCGATACCACTTATCACACCTGCCGGATTGACAGCATGGAATTTACCAAGGACCTGGATTTCTTTGCCCGGGTTTGCCGCGTGGTGAAAGGCTTGACCCATATGCGCGTTGGAGCGATTGGGGCCAGGCCGACCCCCTTCCATACCTGCCGCTACAGCGAAAAGCTGCTCCAATCCACCGGCATCACCGTCGTCACAGTTGACCTGTCGGAAATGATGGCCGCGGCCAGGACCCTGGTCGCCTCAAAGCCCAAAGAGGTGCAGGACAAAATCGCCGAAATCAGAGCCTACGGCAACATTCCCGATTACATCCGGGAAGAAGCAATTTTGAAGCAGGCTGGCTGGTCGGTGGCGGTGGAGAACTGGATGGCCCAAAATGAGTGTGACGCCAGCGCCATTCAATGCTGGACTTCGCTTCAGCTTAACTACGGCTGCGCCACCTGCCTGACCATGAGCATGATGGGCGAGAATTTAATGCCCAGCGCCTGCGAAGTGGACATCACCGGCGCAGTGTCCATGTATGCGCTGGTCCTGGCTTCGGGTAATTCGCCGGGTTTCCTGGATTGGAATAATAATTTTGGCGAAGATCGGGATATGTGCATTAACACCCATTGCAGCAACTTCCCCAAGAGTTTTATCGGCAAAACCCCGGAGATTTCTAACCTGGATGTGATTGGCGCCTCGGTTGGCCCGGAAAAGAGCTTTGGAGCCATCAAGGCCCAGGTGGCCGGCGGCGATATGACCTTCTTCCGCATGTCTACCGATGATAGACATGGCCGCATCCGCTCCTATGTGGGTGAAGGCGAATTTACCGATGACCCGAATACGATCCAGGGTGGCTCGGCTGTGTGCCGGATAAACAACCTGCAGCAGATGATGAAATACGTCTGCAAGCAGGGGTTTGAGCACCATGTAGCAATGGTCCGAGGTAATTATGCTGGTGTGCTGGAAGAAGCAATTAACAGTTATCTAAACTGGGATCTTTATCGCCATCAATAGCCTGAACTCGTCCCACCCTATCTAGGAGGTGCCAAGCTCCAAAATGCGGAAAACCCGGACTTGTACCCACTTGAGATGTGATATGATCTCGGAGGTCTAGCAAGCCACCCTTGATCTGACTGGAAGTAGGTATATTTCTAACCGCTTTCCCAAAACAGGAAGTACCTATCCGGAGGAGAGCAGCTTCCAAAGGAGGTGAGGCCAAATTCTACTAAAATTGAGACACAAGGTTGTGTTTTATCAAGACGTTTATTACAGAGTTGTAACTTAAGGAGGACCCTAAATGAATAAGAAATTTATCAGCCGGCGTGAATTTCTGCGCCTGAGTGCCTTGACCGCCGCCGGTTTAGCTGCGGCTGGCTGCGGCGCTCAGCCGGCCGCCCCGGCCGCCGCCCCCACGCAGGCTCCCGCTGCCGCTGCTCCCGCTACCGAAGCCCCAGCGGCCGCCGCTCCAGCGGCTAAAGAGGTGAGTCTGGATGTGATGTCGCTGGCCGAGTACGAAGGGCCGTACAAGGAGATTTGGAACGTTTTCAACGCCAAAAATCCGGGGATCAAGGTCAACGTGTTCTCTATTAATGAGGACACAGCGGCAGCCCATGAGGCCAAAGTGGCCGGCGGCTACCTGCCCGCCATCGAGCTGACCCAGGAAATGCAGATCTTCTTCGACAAGAGCAACTACGAATTGGCGGTCAACCTGGGCGAAATTGACTTCCAGTGGTGGGACCGCTGGGAGTTCGATGTCAAGAACGCCTGGTCGAAACTGCACAACCTGCCTGGCCCCCGCTCGCTGGACTTCTTCCAGGGCTTTGTGATGACCTGGCAGTACAACAAAGAGTTGATGGACAAAGCCGGACTTGATCCGCAAAAAGATGTCAAGACCTGGGCTGACTTTGAGAAGTGGATGGACGAAGGCACCAAGTGGGCCAAGTCGCCCGACTCCGGCGTGGAATGGTTCTACAACCAGGCCTGGCACAACTGGATCTTTGGCAACAACTATACCGACTGCATGCCGCTGGCCTTCCCCGACGGCCAACGCGACCGCCAGGTTGACTGCTGGCTGGGCAAGGCCAAGTTCGACGCCGACGACTCGCCCTATCGCCACTACTATGAATTCTTCCTGAATGCCCAGGAACGAGGCTGGATCCCTGACAACATGACCCAGCGCCAGTGGGAAGGCGATATGGAAGCCAGCTACATCGCCGGCAAGTCGGTCATGATGCTGCACGGCCCCTGGGTGTGGGACAAGGCCCTGGCCGCCGGCTCAGACTTTGCGGTGAAGGGTAACCAGGAGGGTTTACCCGCCACCCCGCCGGCCGAGGGCCAGGAAGTGTGGATGCAGAGCGCCCTGCCGCCCAACATTGACAACCAGTGGTTCATGCGGGCCGGGGTAGATAAACTGCCCGAATGGCCGCAAATCCTGACCGCCTGGAACTGGTTCTTCAGCCCCGAGGCAGTGCCCATGCGCGCCCAGGGCGAAGGCCGCTGGCCGCTGTACAAGCTGGATGAGAAGCTTGAGTTGAAGGGACCCCAGTTCATCTCGGTGCTGAGCCAAATCGGCACGCCGGGTGGCAAGTGGGAAAAGGCTCAGTTTGAGCAAGATCTAACCGGAAACGTCCAGGCCAGTCCCTACCGCAAGAAAGGCTCCAAGGGGGTCTGGGATTGGGAGTCAAACGGTAACAATCAGGTCATGGCCGACGTGCTGTCCGGTAAGATCACGGTCAAAGAGGCTCTGGGTATCGCCCAGAAGAACTGGGAAGAAAGCTTTGAAGGGATACCCACCGCCTAAGGAAACGGGTTTCACGCTTATTTTCTTGTGCCCATGCGGCGCGTGACGCGAAGCGGGGAACGAGAAAAAACAGGTTTTTATCGGCTGAGGGTGGCCTACTTGAAAAGTGGGCCACCCCAAACCGGTCCATTATGGAGGTGTAACGATGGGTGTCGCGCCGGCAACCTCTCTTGAACAACAAATCCGCGAGAGAGCCAACCAGAAGAAAACCAGCAAACTTGGGCGAAAACGGATTCTGGAAGACTGGGCCTTCCTATTACCCCAGTTGATTATCTTTGTCCTCCTCACCATTGTCCCTTTCTTTGTGGCCATTCCCATTTTGTTTACCGATATGGCCCAATTTAATGACCCGCAAATCAACCCGGTCGGCTTGCGTAATTTTACCGCCCTTTTTACCGATCGCAGCGTCCAGGTGGATTACTTGCCGGCACTCCAGCGAACCATCGTCTTTGTTCTCCTCAATTACACCACCGTCTACATCTTTGGCCTCAGCTTGGCTTTACTCATGTATGAGGTGGGCTTTCGGGGCGGCTTCTTTACCGTCATTTACCTGCCGCTGATGGTCTCCGGCCTGGCCGTTGGATATATGGCGGTGATGTTGTTCTCTAAGGAAACAGGTACGGCTAACCTGCTGCTCCAAGAGGTAGGGTTGATTGAGGACCCAATTAATATCTATTCGGCAGGAGGGACAGCTTTCATCCTGCCCTTAATGGTCGGCTGGCGCTATGCCGGCTATAATATGGCCATCTTCCTGTCCGGCCTGTTAGCCATCCCTAAAGAAACTATTGAAGCGGCTATTGTTGATGGAGCCTCCTACTGGCAGCGGTTGTGGCGGGTCTATTTTCCACAGATGCTGCCCTCCTTTATCCTGGCGACAACAATGTGTTTGATCGGTTCCTTTGCCGTCTTTGACGAATTGGTGGCGATGGGCGCCTTGTATGTGAACCCGGAAGCGAAGCTGCTGAGCATCCTCTTCTTTACCTATGGGTTTCAAATCGAGCGGCTGGCCATGGGTATGACGTTGGCCGTGGAAACCTTTCTGCCCCTGGTGCTGCTGGGGGTAGCCTTACAGCGGTTACAGCGGCGCGTGCAGTACTAGCAGCGGGAGGCGGCAATGACAACGCAATCTATCAACCTCGATCAACTAAAAGCCGGCAAAAAGTCCGGCTGGGGTCTGCGCGGCCAGCGACGGCTGCTGCGGATTTTTGCCCTGGCGGTGATGACGATCTACTCGATCGTTACGATTTTTCCCTTCTATGCCCTGTTTATCCGTAGTTTTGTCTCAACCAAAGATTCGGCGGATTTACATCTGTGGATTCCCGAGGCCGATGAAGTATCCATGGAGTCCCAGGTAGGCAACCTGGCCGTCTTTTTTGATCTGGATACCAATCAGCTCAAGGAGTTCCTGGGCATTCCGCCAACCGAATTTTTGATGGCTCGCACTAGCCTGAGGGAAATCTCCGAGCAGTATAACATTCCCGAAGAGGAAATCAAGGATTTCTTTGCCGGGTTTTACACTTATAACGGTTGGAATACCCTTATCACCGGCGACCTGTACGGCACTACTTTTTGGGGCGCTTTGGGGCGCACCGTAGCGATCACTGCCGTAAGTTTGGTTTTAGGAATTTTTTTATCCATGTCTACCGGCTATGGCCTGGCCGGATTACAGCGCCGGGACCAGATGTTTGTTTACAATATCTACCTGTTGCAGATGGTCATCCCGACCATGTTGATTTTGTTACCCCAATACCAGATGATCCAGTGGTTTTTCAGGCTGTTTCCCGGCTATGATGTCCAGGGCAGCCTGGCCCGGACGGTATTGCAACTCCTGTCTATTGTGCTCATCAATATCAAAGGAACGGCCTTGTCAACCATGATTTTTACAGCAGCGATTAGCTCTATTCCCAAAGACCTGGAAGACTCGGCCATGATTGACGGGGCCAGCCGGCTGCAATATTTCCGTTATGTTCTTTTCCCGCTGCTGAAAGTGCCAATTGTCAGCCTGACCGTAATTATGCTGCCCACGATTTACAATCAATTTCTTGAGCCGTATGTCTATCTGGACCCGGCCAATACAACTCTGCTGCCGTTTACCCAGAGCGCCGTCGGCCAGTTCTCCACTAACTTCCAGCTCATCTATTCGGCTATCTGCGGTTCGGTGGTGCCAATGGTGGTCATCTACCTGCTCTTCCGCCGCTTCTTCGTTGAGGGAGTGATGTCCGGGGCAATCAAAGGATAAGAGGCAACGACTCTAATGAGAAAACAACGAACGCGAGAGGTGGTGTTTCAACCCCGCACTTACCGGGGGTTTCAGCGGGGAGTGAATCAAATTGTTGCGGCCATCCGCCCCACCTTAGGCCCCCGCCCCCGCATCGTGGCGATTCAACGCATCCTCGATCAGAGAATGCCGGAAATGCTTGACAATGGCGGAGTCATTGCCCAGCGGATCATTCAGTTACCGGGTCGGGATGAAGACGTGGGGGCCATGTTCATCCGCGATATGCTCTGGCGTTTACATGATCAAGTTGGCGATGGCACGGCAACGGCGGCCGTGTTATTCCAGGCGATTTATAACGAGGGCGTGCGCTATCTCACCGCCGGAGGGGATGCCCGGCGTTTGCACGAATTTCTGCAAAAAGGATTGGAAATCATTCTCGACCAGTTGTCCCGCATGACCGTCTCCGCCAGCGGTAAAGAACAGTTGGCCCAGATTGCCGAGTCTATCTGCTACGATCCGGACCTGGCTAAAATGATGGGCGAGATTTTCGACATCATCGGCGAGTACGGCCGGCTGGAAATCCGGCCTGGGCGGGGCCGTGAGCTGGAGCGCGAGTATGTGGAGGGCATGTATTGGGAGCGCGGCCTGGTTTCGCGTGAAATGATCACCGATCACAGCCGCGCCAGAACCGAATTCGAAAACGCCGCCATCCTCATCAGCGATCTGGACATTGAGCAGCCCCAGCAGCTCTTCCCGGCCCTGGAAGTCGCCCTGAGGGCCAAAATTGGAACACTGTTGATCGTGGCAAATAAGTTGTCCAACAGCGCCATCGGCTTTTTGCTGGCAAATAAAAAGCCAGAGCAATTTCAAGTGATGGCCGTCCAAACACCCGGCTTCGGCAAAGAGGAACAAGCTACCGCCCTGGAAGATTTGGCCATTTTGACCGGCGGGCGGCCTTTCATCCAGGTCGCCGGTGATACGTTTGAGCCAATCAAAGTGGAGCATTTTGGGCAAGCCCGCCGGATTTGGGCCGACCCACGCAATTTTGGCATCATCGGCGGCAAAGGTGATCCGCGCCGTTTGCGCCAGCACATTGCCAGCCTGCGCGCCGCTTACAATGGTACTGAAGATACAGTGCTGCAAGGTAAATTACTGAGTCGGATTGGCAAACTGCTGGGCGGCTCGGCCACGCTCTGGATTGGCGGAGCTACCGAATTGGAAATCAACGAACGCCGGGAGGTGGCCGAGCGGACGGCAGCAGCCATGCGCGGAGCAATGATGGAAGGTGTCATGCCTGGCGGCGGTGTGGCCTTGTTAGCCTGTCGTCCAGCACTGCAACAGCGGCTTGATCAAGCCGCCGATACCGACGAACGAGCCGCCTATCAGATTCTGCTGGCTGCGCTGGCAGTGCCCCTGCGAACGCTGGTGAGCAATGCGGGTTATGATCCCAGCGAGGTGATGGCTCAAATCAACCTGGCCGGGCCAGGCTATGGGTTTGATGTCGTTGCCGGGCGGGTGGTTGAGATGAGGCAGGCCGGGATCTGTGATGCGGCGGTGGTGCAGAAAACGGCGGTTTATAATGCCATTTCCAGCGCCGCGCTGGCCCTGACCATTGATGTGCTGGTACACCGCAACGGCCAGCCGGAACACGCCGCCGTTCACACCCCGGGCAAAAGAAAGCGTTTGTAAGAACTGATGAAGAGTCGTCACAAACTTGGGGTACATTACGGGTGAGGAAAATGAGCGGCATGGTAGGACAAGCTGTTAGCTTGTCGCTGCTCTGGACAAACTAACAGTTTGTCCTACAGAAGTTATTTCGAGGAGGAAGCCATTATCGCTACTGTGACTGATGGGGGTCCAGACTTGAACCTGGATTCCGCCGAAACCGAAATTCAAGATGTGGTTTATGCCCTGGCCGTAGCGCCCGACTTTGACCGGAGTGGTATCTGCTTCGCTGCCCGTGCGGCAGGGTTGTTCCGCTCCAATGACGGCGGCCGCACCTGGCAGGATGCCTATGCTTCTCTCAATCTGGACAGCCGGCTGCCTACCGCTGCTGTTGCCCTGTCGCCTCAATTCGAGAGGGACCGGACGGTTTTTGCCGGGGGCGCCGGGGCTATTTTGCGCTCAAGAGATGGAGGTCAAAGCTGGACGATTGCCAATTTGCCCTCGCCTCCGCCGGTTGTTTCAACGCTGGCCGTCTCGCCGAATTATGCACAGGATGGCACGGTCTTTGCCGGAACGCTGGAAGATGGAGTCTTTCACTCCAACGACCGGGGTGGACAGTGGGCAGCCTGGAACTTTGGCCTGTTGGATCTACACATTCTCGCTCTGGCCGTCTCCCCCGACTTTGCCAACGACGAAACCCTTTTTGTCGGCACTGACAGCGGCGTCTACCGCAGCACTAACGGCGGGCGCGCCTGGCGCGAGGTTAATTTTCCGCTGGAGTGGGCCCCGGTTCTCAGCCTGGCTCTCTCGCCCGATTTCGCCAGCGACGGTGTTCTGTTTGCCGGGACCGAAGCGAACGGGCTTTTCCGGTCAGATGACCGGGGACATTCCTGGTTCAGGCTGGGACAGGAGCTTATTACCGATGCCGTCAACAGTATCGTTCTCACCCCACAATTCCCCACACCTGCGGATATGCTGGTAATGGCCGGCGACGGGCTGCTCATCTCCCGCGACGGCGGTCAATCCTGGTCAACCTGGCCAACTGCTTTAAGTCTGGAAGAGGGCCTGACTTCTGTTATCGCTCCCCAGGGGCTGGATGCGGGAGCGCCGTTACTGGTCGGTCTGGTTGATGGCCGGGTGCTGCTAATCTGATTTCACGGATTGGAGCAGAAGCGTTAACCTATGAATAAACTAAAATTCAGCTATTTTCAACTCACGTTTGGTCAAGAAGAAACTTATTTGCGCCCTGAGAAAACCTACCAGCGTCTCAAGAAATGCGGGTATGACGCCATCGAAATTTGTCCTCCCAAGGGACGGTATGGCCTGGGTGTTAAGATGGAGGATTATCTCAAGACGCACCAGCAACTCAAGGCCGACTATGGGCTGGCTGTGTCTTGTATCAATGAATGTTGGGGCGAAATGTGGGATCCTTATTCCCCCCATTTCAAAACCTTGACCGAACCTAAAACAGCCGATCTGGCCGTTTCGGAAACCAAATCTTCCATTGACTTTGCCGCCGAATTGGCGGCGCCGGCGGTAACGATTGCTGTCGCCATTCACGGCCCGGTGAGCCAGGAAAATGTGGTGGATTGTACTGCCGTTGCGGTGGACGCTTTGCAGCGGATGGCCGATTACGCCCAAACGAAAAATGTTCGCCTGGTGTTTGAGGCGACCAATCACCTGGAGATGGGCAAGTTTGTCAATACGGCCCGCAATCACAAACGCATGATCGAATTGGCCGGAAGAGACAACATCGGGATTCAGCTTGACTGGTTCCACGTGAATTTGGAAGAGCTTGATCCCTACGAAGCGGTCATGGAGGCTTATCCCCTTTTGTGGCACCTGCATTTCCGCGATTCAAACTCCTTGACGCCGGGTTATGGCAAAACTGATTTCAAGGCCGTGCTGCGCGCCCTGAAAAAGACAGGTTACGAGGGCTACTGCACCATCGAGAGCGCGCCCATGGTTCCCGACGCCGACACAGCCGCTAAAGACGGCATTGATTACCTAAAGCTGCTTGAACGCATCGTGGAATATCAACTCAGCCCTGAGTTTCCTAACGGATTTGCTCTACCCAACACTTTGTAAGCCTTTGAAGACCCACAGGTTTTCCAAACCTGGTGAGTCTGGGCGAAATAAGGAAAAGTACTATGGAAAAAATGAAAGCTCTCAGAAAAACTTCACCCGGCGTGGGCCACGTCGAATTGTGTGACGTGCCGATTCCAGAGATCGGCCCTGGCGAGGTGCTGATGAAAGTCTACGCCGCCGGTATCTGCGGCAGCGACCTGCTGATCCAGGAGGACCGCCACTTTTACCGCACCCCGGTGACGCAGGGCCATGAATTTGCCGGCCTGGCCTACAAGGTGGGCAAAAACGTCAGCCGGGTTAAGGAAGGCGACAAATTTGTGGCCGACATCGAGTGCGCCAAAGGCGAGTGGCTGGGCGTGACGGTGGATGGCGCGTTGGCGCCGTATATGCGTGTGCCGGAGCATGTCGTTTACCGGGTCGCGGATCATGTTTCGCTGGACGATGCGGTTTTGGCCGAGCCGATTGTGGCCGTGCATCACCTGATCCAGGAACGCGCCCAGGTCAAAGTCGGCGATGATGTGGTAGTGGTCGGCCCCGGCCCCATGGGAGTGATGGCGGTGCAGTACGCCAAGCTGTGCGGGGCGCGCCGGGTTATCCTGGTCGGCTTAAAAAGCGATGAGAAACGGCTGGAGATTGGCCGCCAAGTGGGCGCCGATTACACCCTCTTTTCCGAAGACGGGCCGGGTCAGGCGGTGATGGAGATCACCAACGGCAAGGGGGCAGAGTTTGTCCTGGAATGCTCGGCCAGCGAGTTAGGCGTCCAGCATGCCATTGACTGCGCTCGCAAGGCCTACGAAGGCCCCGGCGGCAAGGGGGTGATCGTCTTTATCAGCCTGTGGGGCCGCAACATTTCGGTCAATCTCGACCAGGTTAGCCTGGGCCAGCTTGATATTCGCGGCAGTTGGAGTTGGAACGGCCGCGAAACCTGGGAGCACGCGGTTGACCTGTTGAACCGGGGCTTGTTCAATATTGATCCGGTGATTACCGGCCATTACGAACTGGAGGAGTGGGACAAAGCCTTTGGCAATCTGCGGGCCAAGCAGGACCTGAAGGCTCTGATCCATCCGAACGGGCTGGACTGGATGCATTAACCCAGCGACTGCCAAATCGTCTCAATATTCCCTTGACCCTCCCCCGGGTTCTCTTTGGTAATTTTTCGATGAGTTCTACCACTACCCAAATCCTCATACTTCAATACCTGCGGGAGGGTCACTTTTGTATCCTGTATTTGCTCAGGATGGACCGAAATCAAAGAATTTCGCCGGGAATTGGAGATTTGGGAAAAAACAAAATAATAAAAAATCTCCTAATCCCCCAATCCCGGCCCCAAAAAGGCAAGGATAAATGGAATAGACATGGACAACAATGAAATACTCGAACAAGCGAGAACAATGATCCGGGCCGAGGGCGAAGTTATCATTGACATCGCCAGCCAACTGGATGAGTCCTTTGTGGAAATGGTGCGGCTGGTCAGCCAGTGTACCGGCAAAATTTTGATAACCGGCGCCGGCACCTCCGGGACAATTGCCCGCCGCACCGCTCACCTGCTGGCCACATGTGGCATGTCGGCCTTTTACATCAATGCGGCCGAGGCTTTGCACGGCCCTTCAGCCGCCGTCACGACAGGTGATATTATCATTGTCCTGTCAAAGGCCGGCAAAAGCGCCGAGCTGAACCAGTTTGCTGCTGTGGCCCGGCAGCGAGGAGCTAAAATCATTAGTTGGACCTGGGAGCCGGAGTCGGAATTAGCCCGGCTCAGTGATATCGTCGTCGTTATCCGGCCGGGGGTAAAAGGCGAAGGCGAAGGCGTCCTGCCCTTTGGCAGCTCGCTGGCCAACGGCGCAGTCGGCGACGCCCTGACCCTGGTGGCCAAACGCCTGCGCGGCTTTGACCTGGCAACGCTCACCCAAACTCACCCCTCCGGCGCAACGGCGGAACTGGTCCGCAAAAACAACTGACAATAATAAAAAGGCAGCAGGTAGCAAGTTGCAGTGTTGCAAAACCTATCTGACTAGAGCCGAAGGCCCCCTATGGGCTGGCATCTGACTACTGACATCTAATTACTGGCTACTATTTTTAAGGAGACCTATCCAATGGCGGATTATCTGTTAGGTATTGATTATGGCACCGGCGGCTGCAAAGCCTGCATTATTAACCCCGAAGGCGAAGTCCTGGGCTTTGCCTTTGAGGAGTACCCCTTCATTCACGAAAAACCGGGCTGGTCGGAGCATGATCCCCTGGGCTACTGGCAGGCCGCCTGCCGCCTGATTAAAGAGTCGCTGGCCCAGGCCCGCCTCAATCCGGCGGAAATTCGGGGCGTGGCCGTCTCTTCGGCCCTGCCTTCGATGGTTATGGTGGATCAGCATCACAACCCCATTCAGCGGGCCTACAACCTGATGGACCGGCGGGCCACCCAGGAGGTGGATTGGTTGAAAGCCAATATCGGTGAAGAGCGCATTCTCAAGCTCACCGGCAACCGCATCGAAGACCACCCCAGCCTGGTCAATTTGCTGTGGGAAAAGAACCATCGCCCCGATTCTTTTAAGCAAATTCATAAGGCCCTGACCATTGACGGCTTCATCACCCTCAAGCTGACCGGCCATGCAGTTGTCAATTACTGTGCGGCGCCCTTCTACGGTGTTGCTTACGATGTCCTCCACGAGAAGTTTGACCAAAAGATGCTGGCAGATATCGGTATTGACCCTGCTATCCTGCCTGAGTTGGGCCGCTGTGAGGAAATTGCCGGCGAAGTCACCCCCCAGGCCGCCGCTGCCACCGGATTAGCTGCCGGTACGCCTGTTTGTGTCGGCCAGGTGGATTTTAACGCCAGTTGTATCGCCGCCGGCGTTGTTGCCGAAGGCGATATTATGAGCAACCTGGGCACGGTCGGCAACTTTGGCATCGTCTTCAAAAACCCCGAATTCATCTTCTCGCCCGCCGGCCTCTCGATGATTAACCTGGCCTTCACCGTGGACTCGGCCAACACCTACATGACAATTCCCTCAACTACCACCGGCGGCCAATCCATCCGCTACCTGCGCGACCAGTTTTCACAGTATGAGGTTGAGGTAGAACGGGTGCTGGGTGTGTCTTCCTACGATTTGCTGAATATGCAGGCGGCCAAGGTGCCCCTGGGCAGCGAGGGCCTCATCATTTTACCCTACCTCATGGGCGAGCGCACCCCCATTTGGGACACGCGGGCGCGGGGCGTTATCTTTGGCCTGTCGCTCAATCACGGCAAGGGACATCTTGTCCGGGCCATGATGGAAGCTGTGGCTTACGCCCTGTACGATTCCTACCGGCTGATTAAAGATGCCGGTATCAAAATCAATTTCCCGCTAGTCCTCAACGAAGGCGGGGCAGTCAGCAAGCTGTGGCGGCAAATCATCACCGATGTTTTCAATGTGCCGACCGTGCTGGTCAAGCGGCGCACCGGTGCACCGTTTGGCGACGCCATCCTGGCCGGGGTGGCTACGGGCGTGTTCAAGGATTTCTCCGTCGCTAAGGAATGGGCTGAGTACATTGACGAGATGACCCCCAACCTGGCCAATCACGAGCGCTACATGGAATACTTTACCGTCTACAAGCAAATCTACGAACACGTCAAAGATGATTTTAAAGCTCTGGCTCAACTACGAGACCGGGCATAAGGAGTTTTACGATGACTGCTCTTGGCAAGGCGATTCGCCTGAAGAGACTGCAAAATCCCGTCTCTGGACGGATTCTCACCGTGGCCATAGACCACGCGCCGAGCTACGGTGTTCTGGCTGGGTTAGAAAATATAACGCGCGTCGTTGAGCGGGTTGCCAGTGGCGGCCCTGAGGCAATTATGTTGATGAAGGGTCCGGCTGAACGATGTTTTCAGCCGTATGTGGGGCGCATTGCTCTCATCTTGAAATCCTCAACCCTATCCCCGTTCCATCCTGAGCAAGATGTCTGGGTAACTCATGTCGAAGATGCGCTCCGGCTGGGGGCTGATGCCATCGCGATGGCCCTGACGGTTGGCAGCGCCGAGCAGCCGCAACTCCTTTCTAACCTGGCTGCGCTTGTCCGCGAAGCCGAGCGGGTGGGACTGCCGGTTATTGTGCATGCTTACCCTAACGGTGAACTCGTGCCACCGGACGAACGATACTCGCCCAAGCAGGTAGGTTATGCCGCCCGGTTGGGTATGGAGCTGGGCGTTGACATCGTCAAAACTTTTTATACCGGCTCCGCCGAAACCTTTGCCCGGGTGGTTGAGCTGGCCGCGCCGGCCCTGGTGGTGGCCGCCGGCGGTCCCAAGCTGGAAACAGACGCCGATGTTTTGCGCATGGCCCAGGCGGTGCGACAGGCCGGCGCGGCGGGCCTTACCTTTGGCCGCAATATCTGGCAGAGTGAAAATGCGACTCGGGTCATCCAGGCGCTGGCGCACATTCTCCATCGCAATGGCTCGGTTGATGAGGCCCTGGCCCAACTCAGAAATGAGGAGCCCTGATGCCCTTGGTTGACGCCAAAGTTATCCTGGCTGAAGCCCGGCATAAAAAGTATGGTATTCCCAGCTTGCTGGCCGGCAACGTCGAAATGATCCTGGGGCAAGTACGCGCCGCCGAAGCCGAAAATGCGCCCCTGATACTGGCCTTTAATCAGGGCGTTACCCCGCAGATTCCCCTGGAAATCGGAGTACCGCTTATGGTTACGGCCGCCAGGCAGGCTACCGTGCCGGTGGCTACCATCCTGGACCACGGCCATACCCTCGAAGACATTGTTAAAACCATCCAACTGGGTTCATCCTCGGTCATGTTCGATGGCTCCGATCTGCCCTACGAAGAAAACGTGCGCCAGACCCGTGAGATCGTTCGGGTGGCCCATGCAGTGGGTGTTTCGGTTGAAGCGGAATTGGGCAGCATCGGCGGTTCATCCATCGAACTAGGTTACAGCGCCCCTGTCTCCACCGGCGAAGACCCCGCTCAGTACTTTACCGACCCTGATCTGGCGGTTGATTTTGTGCAGCGGACCGGCGTAGACACCTTGGCCATCTCTTTCGGCAACACCCACGGCCCCTATCGCGGCGAGCCGCACCTGGATTTGGACCGGGTTCGCCAGATTTTTGCCCGTGTGGAAATTCCCCTGGTAATGCACGGCGCGTCCGGTCTGGCCGACAGCGATTATGGCCGCCTGATTGACAACGGCATCAGCAAAATCAACTACTACACGGCTATGGCCCGAAGCGCCAGCCATGACCTCAAACACGTTTTGAACCAAGCCGATGACGAGACCATGATCTATCACCAAACCATTGCCTGGGGTATCAATTACTTTTACCAGGAAACCCGCAAGTTGCTGTCCCTGTTAAGGGGGACAGGCAAAGCGAAGGTTTTTGAACGATGAGGAGGCGAAAGACCCTTCGCGTCCTCGCCTCACGTTTCATTGCATCTTTATCTACGAGGAGTCCGAATGAAAGCTGCATTTTTAGTTGGTTCACAAAAATTTGAAGTAAGAGAGCTTCCCGACCCGGCAGCGCCCGCCGATGGGCTGATCCTCAAGACCGAAGCCTGCGGTGTCTGCGGCTCCGATTTGCGGCGCTGGCGGGAAGGCCCCCCGGCTGGGGTAGAGGGCCTGGTTCAGGGTCATGAATTGGCCGGCACAGTGCTAGAAGTGGGCCAAAATGTTAAACATTATGCGGTAGGCGACCGGCTGGCAATTGCCACCGACATTCACTGCGGACGCTGTTATTACTGCCGGCGGGGCATGTTCAACCTGTGTACCGATTTGCACCTGCTGGGCATTACCCCTGGCTATCCCGGCGGCTTTGCCGAAAAAGTAGTTCTCCCCGGCGAACTGTTGGAAAACGGCATTGTCCACCCCATGCCCGCCGGCTTATCCTTTACCGAAGGCGCGCTGGCCGAAACGCTCGCTTCCGTCCTCGCCGCTCACGGCAAAGCCGGAACGAGTCCGGAGGATACGGTCGTGGTTATGGGTGGTGGGCCGATTGGCTGTCTGCATATTTCACTGGCCAAAGCGCGGGGAGCCAGGGTGATCGTGTCGGAACCCAGTGGGCCGCGCCGTGAAATCGCCCAAAGATTTGGACCCGACTCGATCATTGACCCCTTCAACCAGGACCTGGCCGCTCATGTCCGCGAAATGACCGGCGGCGTTGGGGCCGACATTGTCATCTGCGCCAACCCCGTCGCTGCCACGCAAACGCAGGCGGTGGAAATCGTGCGCAAGGCCGGGCGGGTCATCCTGTTTGGTGGCCTGCCCAAGTCAAATCCGATGACTACCCTGGACGCCAACCGCATCCATTACGGTGAAATCGAAGTTGTCGGCGCCTTTTCCTATCACCCCACCCACCACGAACTGGCCCTGAAACTGCTGAACCGCAAACTCATTCCCGCCGAGCGCCTGATTACTCACACCTTACCCCTGGAAAAGATCGGCGAGGCTTTTGAACTTGCCGCCAGCGGTGAGGCCCTAAAGGTGATTGTTACACCCTAGCAAAGTCCGCCGAGCGTTGAAACGCCCGGCTACACCAAATGAAAGCCTGATAAATCAGGCTGGCCGTCCGCTTGAGTCGGTTTTTAACCGACTTTCACTTATCTCAGCCGGTGGCTTCTAGCCATTGGTGAATTATCACATCTCACATTTTGGAGCGTTATCCTATGTCTACTGTTGGTCTGGATATAGGCACGACCGGCTGTAAAGCCATCGTCTTTGACAGCGAGGGACAGATACGCGGCCGGAGTGTGCGGGAGTACTCGATTCTTACCCCTCACCCCCAGTGGGCCGAGCAGGACGCGGAACAGGTTTGGCAACTGGCCTGGTCGGCATTGCGGGAAGCCGTCGCTCAGGCGAAAGATGACCCGCCAGTAGCCCTGGCTCTCTCCTGCCAGGGAGAGGCTGTCATCCCGGTTGACCACGAGGGGCGGCCGCTGCGCCCGGCCATCCTCGGCATGGACACCCGCACCGGCGCGGAAAACGACTGGCTGATAGAGCAGTTCGGCGTAGAAACCCTTTTTACCCGTACCGGGATGCCGGCTAATACGGTCAACTCGCTGCCAAAATTGCTCTGGCTCCAGCGCCATGAACCGGAACTGTGGCGAAGCGCCCACCAATTCCTGCTTTATGAAGATTTCTTTCTGCGGCGTTTGAGCGGGCAGGCAGTCATCAGCCACTGCCTGGCCTCACGCACTCAAATGTACGATCTGGCAGCGGGCGATTGGGCCGATGATATCTTGGCCCGGTGTGGCATCGAGCGAGAACCCCTGGCTGTGCTGGCCCCGGTCAACGGGGGTGTTGTCGGCAGGCTGCGTCCAGAGCTGGCCGGTGAGTTGGGGTTGAGCCAGGATGTGCTCCTGGTTAGTGGGGGACACGACCAGGCCTGCGCCGCGCTGGGCAGCGGCATTACCCGGACGGGCCTGGCCATGGTTTCCACCGGCACCGCCGAGGTCGTCGAAGTGGCGATGGAGACCCCGGCCCTGGCGCCAGCCCTCCGCGAGGGCAACATCTCGGTCTATCGTCATGTGGTGCCGGGCCTGTTCCTGGCAATGACCCTCAATCACAGCGGCGGGCTGTCGCTGCGCTGGTATCGCGATACGCTGGGCCGCTGGGAGCAGGAACAGGCCAAGGCCACCGGCCAGGATGCCTACGATTTACTTCTGGCCGAAGCTCCTCCCGGTCCAACCGACCTGTTATTTTTGCCCCACTTTTCCGGGAGCGGCACCCCCATCTGGGATAACTCATCGAAAGGGGCTGTTTTGGGGCTGACCTTTGCCACAACCCAGGCGACCCTGGCCAAAGCCCTCTTAGAAGGCTTGACCTTTGAACTGCGGCATAATCTTGACCTGCTAAAAACGGCCGGTGTTCGCATCACCGAGCTGCATGCCGTCGGCGGCGGAGCGCGCAGCCCGCTCTGGCTGCAATTGAAAGCCGATATTTGCCAGGTGCCGCTGCGCCCCCCTGCAGTAACCGAGGCAGCCTGCTTGGGGGCCGCTTTACTGGCCAGTGTCGGGGCTGGCATCTACCCGGATGTAGCTGCGGCAGTAGCGCAAACGGTCCATCTGCAACAGCGAATTGAACCACAAGCGGCCAGTGCGGCTGCCTACAACGAGAAGTATCACCTCTACCGGCAGGTCTATCCAACTTTGATTCCGTTGCAACGCCAGCTTTAAGAAAGAAGGTAAGGCTAAGTTCGAACTCTTTTTTCTTGACAAGGGGATCAGGCTGTAGTATGATTGGTATGAGGTATGACCACGGATCATATGGTTAGAATCACAAAGATAAGTGATGCCACGACGCTGCATAACGGCGTCAAAATGCCCTGGTTAGGGCTGGGTGTGCTGCGTACGCCTGAAGGCGAGGCGGTGGAGAATGCTGTCCAGTGGGCGCTGGAGGCCGGTTACCGCAGTATTGACACGGCCTCTGTTTACGAAAACGAAGCCGGTGTAGGTCAGGCAATCAAACAGAATGGCCTGCCGCGTGAGGATGTTTTTGTCACCGGCAAAATCTGGAATACCGATCAGGGTTATGACACCACCCTGCGGGCTTTCGAGGACAGTCTGAAGCGGCTGGATTTGGATTACCTGGACCTCTATCTGGTTCACTGGCCGGTTAAAGACAGGTTTAGAGAAACCTGGCGGGCATTGGAAACTCTTTATGATTCCGGCCAAGTCCGGGCGATTGGCGTAAGCAATTTCCTCATTCATCACCTGGAACATCTGCTGGAAACGGCCCGGATTGTGCCGATGGTCAACCAGGTTGAGTTTCATCCCTACTTGCAGCAGCCCGATTTGCAGGCGTTTTGCCGGAACTACCGCATCCAGCTCGAAGCGTGGCGGCCCATTATGAAAGGTGAGGTCATGCAGATACCTGAGCTGGCTGCGCTAGCTAAGAAATATGGCAAAAATCCGGTTCAAATTACCTTGCGCTGGATTTTACAACGCGGGATCGTGGCTATTCCCAAGTCGGCGCAAAAACAACGCATCCGGGAGAACGCCGATATTTTTGATTTTGACCTTGAAGCCGATGACCTGGCCCTGATAGATCGCCTGGACCGGAACGAGCGCCGGGGAGCCGATCCCGACAATTTCCATTTTTAAGATCGAATAAACACAGAGGATAAAGCAATGAAGCTTTCCAAACAGGTGTTGTATTACGGGAAAAACGAGCCGCTGCCGGAACAGACCGAACTCCGGGCCGGCCCGTTGTCGTTGGTTTATGAGGCCGGCGATCTGCGCTATATTCGCTTAGGCGACCACGAAATTTTGCGCCGGGTTTACGTGGCGATTAGAGATCAAAACTGGGGTACAATCCTGCCTGTACTTTCCAATATCCAGATGGATATCAAGAGCGACTCGTTTCGCATCAGCTATGACGTGGAAAATAAGCAGGGCGATATTGATTTCGTCTGGCGGGGTACAATTACCGGCGATACTCAAGGCACGATCTCTTTCAGTATGGAGGGAGAGGCTCGCTCAACCTTCCGGCGCAATCGTATTGGCTTCTGTGTCCTTCACCCAATGGAATGTGCCGGCGCTCCTGCCCGGATTGAGCACGTGGATGGTACGGTTGAAGACAATGCCTTTCCCCGGTATATCGGGCAGCAGCTTGTCGTGGATGGTACGATCAAGCCGGTCCATCCCTTTGAAGAGATGCGCGTCCTGGCCCATCAAGTTGTGCCCGGCCTCTGGACCGAAGTCCACTTCGGCGGCGACATCTTCGAGCTGGAAGACCAGCGTAACTGGACCGACGCCTCGTACAAAACTTATGGCACGCCCCTGCGCCTCCCTTTCCCGGTCGAAATTAATGCCGGGACCAAAATCTCCCAATCGGTCACCCTGACCCTCCGGGGCGAACTTCCTGCTGCAACCTCTGAAGCCGCCGAAACCGGCTTGACCTTCTCCGTTGGCTCTTCGTCGCTGCGGCCTTTCCCTCGTCTCGGTTTAGGTGTGGCCAGCCACAACCAGCCGCTTAGCCAAAAGGAATTGGCCCGGCTGAAGGCGCTCAACCTGTCGCATCTACGGATTGGGCTGCGGTTGTCGGAGCCGGACAATGAAGCCCAACTGCGGCAAGCTGCCCGCGAGGCCGCTGCTCTGGGTGCAGCCCTTGAAGTAGCCCTCTTCCTTTCGGATGCCGCCGAGGATGAACTCAAGGATCTATTGGAGATACTGGCAAAAATAAAGCCGCCAGTCTGGGCCTGGCTTATTTTCCATGACAGGGAAAAGTCAACATCTGAAAAGTGGATCATCCTGGCCCGCGAGTATCTGAGCCGTTACGACCCGGCGGCCAAAATAGGGGCCGGCACCAATGCCTTCTTTGCCGAGTTAAATCGAGCCCGCCCGCCGGTACATACGCTTGATCTGGTTTGCTACTCGATCAACCCGCAAGTTCACGCCTTCGATAACCTCTCATTGGTGGAAACGCTGGCAGCTCAGGCGTCAACGACGGAGTCGGCCCGCCAGTTTATCGCTGACCGGATGCTGGCAGTCACACCGGTAACTCTGAAAATGCGCTTTAACCCCAACGCCACCGGGCCGGAACCTGAACCGGAACCGGGTGAATTACCCGCGCCAGTGGACGAGAGGCAGATGTCCCTGTTTGGAGCAGGCTGGACAGCCGGGAGCCTCAAGTACCTGGCTGAAAGCGAGGCCCAAAGCCTGACCTACTACGAAACCACCGGCTGGCGCGGGGTGATGGAAACCGAGGCCGGTTCGCCGGTACCCGGTAAATTCCAATCGTTACCGGGTGCGGTCTTTCCGCTCTACCACGTCCTGGCCGATGTGGGGGAATTTGCCGGGGGTGAGGTAGTACCAACCCGGTCAAGCCAGCCATTGCGCGTTGACGGCCTGGCGCTTCGCCAAGAGGGCCGGCTGCGGGTATTAATCGCCAATCTAAGCGCCGAACCCCAACAGGTGACAGTGCAAAACCTGGGTCAACAGGTCCGCCTGCGCACCCTGGACGAGACCAATGCCCAAGCAGCCATGCAAAACCCGGAAGAGTTTCGGGCACAGGCCGGCGAATGGGTGCAAACCTCGGCGGGCAGCCTGCTGCTGAGGCTGCGGCCTTATGCTGTTGCCCGGCTTGAGGCTTAAGGAGGCCAAATGACAACCATTGTAACCTCCTCACCCGCTAAGATCATTCTCTGCGGCGATCACGGCGTGAATCGCCAGCAGCCGGCCCTGGCTACAGCCGTTGACCTGCGCACCTTTTGCTGCGTCAGTGCACGTTCTGATCAGGACTATCATTTTCGTTCCGGCCAGCGTTACGAGGCATGTTCTCGTGAGCAATTGTCCGCATTTAAGCAGGAAATTGACACCCTGCGCCAGGCGCAGGCGCTGGACGAGATTCGCGAACAGGCCAGGGATTTCTTTGCTCCCACCCGCTATGTCCTGGCGCATGTGGTCGAACGGGTTGGCGGGCCGGGGCTGAACATCGAATGGCGCTCCTCGGTGCCGGTCAGCTCTGGCCTTGGTTCGGGAGCAGCCGCCTCAACCTCGATGGCGCTGGCCGCTTTTCAAATGGCTGGGCGCCAACCGGTCACCGACGAGATCATTTTTGTAGCCTGGCAGGGTGACACGATTGCGCACGGCGGGGTGGCCTCCAGCCTGGACAGCAGCGCCATCGTCCTGGGTGGATTGATTCGCTTCACCGTCAAGGAAGGCGCTGAACTTCTGCCCATCACTACCTCGCTGCCGCTGGTGATTGGCAATACCTTTGTACGGGACCGCAGCACCGCGGCCCTGAACACGCGGGTGCGCAAATGGCTGGAAGCTCACCCGGCTAAAATGCATCTCTTTAAAGATATGGGCTACCTGGTCCGGCAAATCGTTGTCGCCCTGGAAAACAATGACCTGCCAACCCTGGGCCACTTGTTTAATCTACACCAGCTCATCCAGGAAAAGATTGGCACTGCCGCCCCTGAAAACGAGCAGCTTATCGAAGCGGCTATGGGGGCAGGGGCGTTGGGTGCGAAAATCTCTGGGGCAGGTGGTGGCGGGATTATCATCGCTCTAGTTGAGCCGGACAAGCAGGCGGCGGTCGCTGCGGCGATGGACACTGCCGGGGGGCGCAGTTTGATCACCACGACCGGCACCCAGGGTGTACGTGTCGAGCCGGTTGAAAAGTGGGAAACCGAATTTTCTTAATCATTAAGGTTGTAGGACAAGCTGTTAGCTTGTTTCAACCGGACAAACTGTCAGTTTGTCCTACATGTTTAACCCAAATTGACCAGATCCTCATCATTAGTTATTGAACCGGGAGCATTTAAATGGAAAACACAATCAGCATTCCTAAGGGACGAATAGTGGATTTAACCCACGTTCTACAGCCCTTCAAAGAGCAGTACACCCTTGAAGTGGCCCAGCGTGGCAAGCGCCAGGGGCCGGAGGGTGACATCATGAGCGTCGTCTACATGTGGTCTCATGTCGGCACTCACGTGGAAGCCCCGCTGCACTTCCTGACCGACGGCGGCGACGCGGCCAGCCTGCCGGTTGATAAATTAATGGGCCCGGCCATCGTGCTCGATTTTCGCAATAAGGGCGTCAACGAAGCGATTACGCTGGAAGAAATAAAAGCCGCCGGAGACATCCAGGTGGGTGACCGGATTTTGATCTTGACGGGACGGCATACCCAATACCGCACCCCTCAATCCCACGACCGGCCCTACATCACCGAAGAGGCGGTCCGCTGGCTGGTCGAGGATCGGAAGATCAACTGCCTGGGGACCGACAGCTCCGGCTTCGAGGTGCGCGGGGTCAGCCACCATCCCAACCATCGCCTACTGAATCATGCCGGCGTCCCGGTCCTCGAGTGTCTCAACAACCTGGTCGAACTGCGGCAGCAGCGCATCTTCTTGATTGCTCTCCCCTGGCCGGTGGTTGGCCTCGACGCCTGTCCGGTGCGGGCCATCGCCATTGAACCGGAGGCATAAGATGTCAGGGCAGATCAGGCTCGGCGCGGCCCTGTTCAACGGCGACCACGGGCGGCTGGCCGAAGAAGTGGCTCGCCTCGAAGCGGCTGGCCTGGATTTCCTCCATCTGGATGTGTTCGACGGCCATTTTGTGTCGGACCTCGGCTTCCCGCCCCGGACCATCGCTGCGCTGCGCCCGCTGACCCGGCTGCCCTTTGAGGTCCATCTGGGCGCGGTTGAGCCGCTGCGCTTTGTGCCACATTTGGCTGAGGCAGGGGTTGATTTGGTTATCTTTCACGTCGAGAGCGTTCCCATGCTTTATGAGGCCATTTTCAATGTGCGTGAGCATAAGGTCAAGGTGGGCCTGGCTGTGACCCTGGGGACGCCGGTAAGGGTGCTGGAGCCGGTCATCAGCCGGATCGAGGCGGTGCTGCTGCTGTCGCGGGTGACGGGTGAGGGTACGCGGGGCGCGTCGTTTGACCCGCTGGTGCTGCCGCGGGTGCGCCGGGTGCGGGAAATGGTCGAGGCGGCCGGCGCGGCGGTGGATATCCAGGTGGCCGGTGGAGTCAAACGCGACTATATCCCGGAGTTAATCGCCGCCGGCGCGACGACGTTGGCCATGGGCGGCGGCATTTATAAAGTGCCTGACATGGCCCGTGAAGTGGCTGAAATGCGGGCGCTGGCGGTGGGGAAAAGTTGAATTATGGAGAAGATCAATATGTTAGACTCTAAACCCCGTTGGCGGATTTTGATTGGTTCGCGTTCTTTTGGGCAGGCTTTTCCAGAGCATCTCAGCCAGCTCGAAGCCGCCGGCTGCGAAGTTGTGCCCAACGGCGTGGGGCGGGCCTACCGCGCCGCCGAACTCCTGGAAGTCCTGCCGAGGATGGATGCCATCATTACCGGTACGGATGAGCTGACCGCCGAGGTTATCAATGCCGCCCCGCACTTGAAAACGATTGCTAAGCATGGCGTCGGATTGGAAACGATTGACCTGTCCGCGGCCCGGACGCGGGGAATTACGGTCAGCTATACCCCTGGCTTCATCCACGACTCGGTGGCTGACCTGACCCTGGCCCTGCTGTTAGCCCTGGCCCGAAAAATCGTTCCGGCACACCTGAGCACCAAGGCCGGTTCGTGGAAAGCTCTCTTTGGGGTGGAATTGCGCGACAAAACGCTGGGTATTGTCGGGCTGGGCCGGATTGGCAAAGCGGTCTGCGAGCGGGCCAAAGGCTTTGGTATGCGTGTCATCGCTTGCGATCCTTACCCTGACGAGGTTTTTGCGGCGGCTCATGCTGTCACCTTGGTGTCCTTGCCGGAGCTGCTGGAACGTTCAGATGTGGTTTCGCTGCACGCTCCCGCCGAAGCGGCGGAAGGGCCGGTTATCGGCCCGGCTCAATTGAAGATGATGAAGCCAACGGCCTTCTTAATCAACACGGCCCGCGGCCAACTGGTGGACGAAGCAGCCCTGGCGGCCGCCTTACGCCAAGGTCGCCTGGCCGGAGCCGGGATTGATGCCTTTGTCAACGAACCGCCGATCGGCAGTCCCCTGCTGGAGCTTGAGAATGTAGTCTTAACCCCTCACCTGGGCGGGCGTACGCTCGATGGGCAGCGCCGCATGGGTGAGCTGGTCATCGAAAACTGCCTGCGCGCGCTGCGCGGGGAAGCACCTTTGTACCAGGTAGATTAGGGGGAGGAAGGAGAAAAATAAATGACAAATACACTGTCCTTGTTAGAGCGTCTCTTTTCGCTTGAAGGAAAGACGGTTCTCCTGACCGGGGCTTCGGGTGGAATTGGCCAGGTGCTGGCGGTGGCATTGGCCGAGGCTGGGGCAGCCGTCGGCGTGCATGGCCGTGACCTGGAGCGGGTCAAAGAAACCTGTACCATAATTGAAGAGGTCGGGGGGCGGGCTGTGCCGCTGATCGCCGATTTGGCCGAGGTGGAGGCGTGCCGCAAATTGCTGGCCGAGGCTCATGAGGCGTTGGGCCGCCTGGACATCCTGATTAACTGTGCGGCGACAAACCGGCGCAAACCGATTGCGGAGGCCACTCCCGATGATTTCGACACCATTGTGGCGGTCAATCTGCGCAGTGTTTACTTCCTCAGCCAGGCGGCGCATCCGATTATGCGTGCTCAGGGCGGTGGCAAGATCATCCATGTTGGTTCGCTCAATACCTTCTATGGCCTGGATACGGTCTCAGTCTACGGCCTGAGCAAGGGCGGGGTGGCCCAATTGACCAAGGTCATGGCGGTAGAGTGGGCTGCGGACAATATCCAGGTCAACTGTGTGACTCCTGGCTTTATGCTGACCTCGCTGTCCAAACCGCTATGGGAGGATAAACAAAAAGTCCGCTGGTTTAAGAGCCGTATCCCGGTTCGCCGGCCCGGAGCGCCGGAAGAGTTGGTGGGGGTGACCCTGCTGCTGGCCTCTGCTGCCTCATCTTACATCACCGGCCAGAATATTGTGGTGGATGGCGGGGTCTTGGCTGGCGGTTCGTGGATCCGCGACGAAGCATGGGCTGAATGAAAAGGAGGAAGGAACGGTGAGCCTGGCAGGAAAAGTCGCTTTGATAACCGGCGCCAGCCGGGGCATTGGGCTGGAAATTGCAAGCACCCTGGCCGGTCAGGGGATGATCGTCGCTATAAATGCTCGTTCGGACCGTGTTGAGGACGAGGCCGAGCAGTTGCGTCAAAAGGGCTTTCAGGCTCAAGCTTTCATCGCCAATATCAGCCGCAAGGCTGAGGTCGAAGCGATGGTCGAGCGGGTCGAGAACGAGCTTGGCCCGCTCTGGCTGCTGGTGAACAACGCAGGGTTATTACGAACCGGCCCGACGGCTGAGATGAGCGAAGAAGCCTGGGACGAAACCTTTAACGTGGACGCCAAGGGCGTTTTTCTGTGTTCGCAGGCGGCTATCCGGCGGATGATGCCCCGCCGGCAGGGACGGATTGTCAATGTCTCGTCCATTGCCGGGGTGATTGTGCGCACGGCGCAAATTGGGTACTGCTCGGCCAAAGCGGCGGTCAATCATTTTACCCGCTGCCTGGCCGTCGAGATGGCTCCTTACGGTATTACCGTTAACTGCCTCTGCCCGGGCATGACCTGGACGGAGATGCTGGAGAAATCGGCTCAGGAGCGGGGCCTGGATTTGGCGGCGATGGTTGCGCTGATTCCGGCCGGTCATATGGCTGATCCCAAGGATCATGCACACCTGATCGCCTATTTTGCCTCGGAGGAAGCGGGCCATGTAACGGGTCAGATTGTGTGTGTGGATGGGGGACAGAGCCAGTTTATGCCTCTGATGGCCCAGCACAATTAAAGGTCCCAGGCTGGTAGATAACCTTCACAATAAGTCTGGTAGGGAGTGGGACGCGGATGCAACGGATTTTTCGGATAAAAATGACTTAAATCTGTTCGATCCGTTTAATCCGCGTCCAATAATGGGACTTCAGTTACTCAAAACCTTATTATGAAGGTTACTTAATAGCAAAACTTGACCGGCTTCGCGCTCTGGTTTATAAGGAACGGAAGTACATCTGCCAAATGAAAGGGACTATTTATTCTCTATGGTCACACAACCCACTGTATTCCGTGCTGTTGGCTCAAAACAGAAGTTGGTTGATCGTGTGGTGCAGGCGCTGGAAGAACTTATCATCAGCCGCCAGCTTGAACCCGATACAAAACTGCCGCCGGAGCGAGACCTGGCCGATCAATTGGGCGTCAGCCGGACGGTTTTGCGGGAAGCGGTGCGGATCCTGGTAACCAAGGGTCTGCTGGAGACGCAGCCGGGCAAAGGGACGCTGGTGCGAAAGCTTACCCGCGAGCAGGTCGTCGAACCTCTTAGCCTCTTGCTGCGCAACCATACGAGTGGAGAAATCTCATTTGACCAGCTCTATCAAGTCCGCTCTATCCTGGAGGTAGAAATTGCCGGTCTGGCGGCCTTACAGGCCAGCGAGGCCGATATAGCCCAGCTAAAACAGATTGTCGCCAATATGGAGGCAACACAGAATGATGTGGTCATTTTAGCTGTCCACGATGCCGATTTTCACAGCGCCCTGGCCAAAATGACCCACAATCCGCTGCTGGCCATTCTGGTTGATTCCATCCGGGATTTGCTGCAAGAGTATGTGGCGCGGGTGACACCCTATCTTGATCCCAGCCAGGAAAATCTGCCGCTTCATCAAAAACTACTGGAGCGCATCGAGGCCAGAGATGTGGCCGGGGCGCGCCAGGCGATGCGAGAAAATCTGGACCAGATGCATCGAAATACCGAGCGGTATGCGGAGTTAAGCCGCAAAGCGATGCAGCCGGAGGGTTGAAATGAAAGCGTTAGTGAAGGAAAAGCCAGAACCGGGTTTATCTCTCCTCGACATTGAGAAGCCCGAAATCAAACAACCCGACGAGGTGCGGTTTAAAGTTGAGTATTGCGCCATCTGTGTTGGCGAGACCAAGGTGTACGATTGGAATGAGTGGGCCGCCGCCGACACCACCCTGCACCTGCCGACGGTGCTGGGCCACGAGGTGGCGGCGGTCGTCAGCGAGGTTGGCAGCCAGGTCAAGCAGTTTAAGCCGGGTGATCGGATTACGGTTGACCCACTCATCCACTGCGGCCACTGTTATCTGTGCCGCAAAGGGTACACCAATATGTGCCTGCAGCGGGAAATCTACGGCAAGCGGCGGGGCGCCTTTGCCGAGTACGCCGTTTTACCGGAGCAGGTCATCTGCAAACTGCCCGATAAGTTAAGCCTGACAGAAGGGGCAATACTGGAGAACCTGGGCATCGCGGTCCATGCGGTGGAAGTAGAGCCGCATGACCCCGGCGATACGGCGGTGGTAATTGGCTGTGGGCCAATTGGGATTATGGCCGCGCAAACGCTAGTCGCCTCCGGGGTCAATGTGGTGATGACCGATGTCAACCAGTCACGGCTGGATATGGCCGCCGAGATTAGCGGTGCGGACGTGATAAACGTTAGCAAGGAAAACCCTGTGGAGCATGTCAAAGCCATGACCGCTGGTCGGGGAGCAGATTTTGTGCTGGAAGCAGCGGCGACCCCATCAGCGCTGGAGCAGGCTTTTGAGCTGGTAAGGCAGGTCGGCACGATTGTAACCATTGGTACTTTCAACAGCCCGGTTTCATTCAATCCTTTTTTTAAGATGACCCGACGGGAGATCAAGTTAGTCAGCACCATGGGCCGCACCTGGGAGACGTGGCGCAGAATGGTCCAATTAATTGATTCGGATAAGCTGAACCTGAAGCCGTTCATCTCACAAATTCTGCCGCTGGAAGAGTATCAAAAGGGGTTTGAGCTGGTCAAGGCCGGCGAGGTGATGAAAGTATTGCTAAAACCGTAATTTAGGATCCTAAACGATTTACGATTTTAGATTTTGGATTTACGATTGGGCTGAACCAGCGCCTTTAATCGTAAATTGGCCCAAGATTGACAATTTTTTGTCGCCGTGAAAGCCTAAGTGCCTGTATTTTATAGGGAGGAGCCAATGGCCGATCTAAAATTTGCCGTCTTAGGGACCGGATTCTGGTCTCATTTTCAAATACCGGCCTGGTTTGAAGTTGGGGGAGTCGAGCTGGTAGCGGTTTACAATCGAACCGTTTCCAAGGCCGAGCAGGTCGCCCAAAAATTCAACGTGCCGCGTGTCTACGGTGACCCGGAAGAACTGCTCAAAAATGAACAGCTCGATTTCATAGACATCATCACCGAAGTCCCCGCTCACGCCCCGCTAGTTTATCTGGCGGCCCAATACAAGGTGCCGGTCATCTGCCAGAAACCCCTGGCCCCGGATTACGAAACTGCTCAAAAGATGGTTACGGCCTGTCAGGAGGCGGGCATCCCCTTTTTTGTCCACGAGAATTACCGCTGGCAAGCGCCCATCCGGGAACTCAAAAAAGTAGTGGACGAGGGCCATATCGGCCGGCCTTTCCGGGGCCGATTCCAGTTTGTACATGCCCTGGAACCCTTTGTCTGGGAGAACCAACCCTTGCTCAAGACGCTGCAGCGGCTGATTATTGCCGATCAAGGCAGTCACCAGCTCGACCTGGCCCGTTTCTTTCTGGGGGAGGCACAGAGTATTTACTGCCAGCATCTGCGCATCCGCGACGACATCGTGGCCGAAGATGTGGCCTCGATCATGCTGAAGATGGACCGGGCGATTGGTAATGTCGAGATGAGCTTTGTCAGCAGAACCGAATGGAATCACTTCCCGGAGGCGCTTATCTACCTGGAAGGGCCGAAAGGCACCCTGGAACTAGCTCCCGACTTCTGGATTCGTTTAACCACTGACACCGGCACGCAAATCCGGCGCTGTCCGCCCCCTCGCTATCCCTGGGCCGACCCGGCTTACGATGTCAACCACGCCAGTATGGTTCCCCTTCACCAGGATTTTTTGCGGGCCTTTCGTACCGGCCAGCCCCCCGAAAACACGGGCGCGGATAACTTAAAAACCATGCAACTGGTCTACTCCGCCTATGAGTCGGCGGAGCGCAATGAGGTCATCCAATTAAGTTAAGTTTAATAATGAAGAATCTCCAACGAGGTGATTATAATGCGTTTAGAGAATAAAGTAGCCATCGTTACCGGCGGGGCCAGAGGGCTGGGGCAGGCTATCGCCCGTGGCTACGCACGTGAAGGGGCCAAAGTGGTGGTGGCCGATATTAATCCGGCGGCGGGGGAGGCCACTGCGGCTGAAATTCAAGCGGCAGGGAATGAGGCGGTGTTTGTGCAAACGGATGTGGCCAACACTGCGGCAGTGGAACGGATGATCAATAGTACGGTTGAGCACTACGGCCGCATTGACATCCTGGTCAATAACGCGGCGGTTGAGCTTTTTGGACAGGAGGCCCGCACTCACGAACTGAGCGAAGAAGCGTGGGATCGAACCCACTCGATCAATCTGCGGGGGGCCTGGCTGTGCGCCAAGTATACTATCCCGGTGATGCTCCGGCAGGGGGGCGGGGTCATCATCAACGTGGCTTCACCCACCGGGCTGACCGGCTGCGCCCCCGGTCAAACGGCTTACAGTTCCAGTAAAGGGGGCATGTTGGCCTTAACCAGGGTTATGGCGATTGATTACGCCCGCGATAACATTCGAGTTAATGCCCTCGTGCCGGGCACCATCGTCACTCCCTTGACCGAGGCAGTTTTGACTGACCCGGCCTTCCGGGCTAACCGTGAGGAATTGATGCCGATTGGCCGCCTGGGTAAACCGGAGGATGTTGTCGGCCTGGCGGTTTTTTTGGCCTCGGATGAAGCCAGTTTTTGCGTGGGCGGTTTTTATATGGCCGATGGCGGGATGATGGCCAAGTAAATATTTAGAAGGAGTAGCAACTATGCGTGCTGCAATTATGGATGCCCCCTTCAAGATGCATGTTGGCTCATGGGACACACCCAAAGCGGGACCCAACGAGGTTTTGGTTTCGGTGGGCGCGGCCGGCATCTGCGCCGGCGATATGTATTTTTACCTGGGCAAAAATCCGTATGCTGTTTATCCCCAGGTTTGCGGGCATGAAATTGCCGGGGTGGTCGTTGAGACCGGTGAAGGCGTGACCGGGCTGGAGCCGGGAACAGCGGTGGTGGTCGAGCCGTTCCTGGGCTGTGGCAGATGCTACCCCTGCCGCGTCGGCAAATCTAACTGCTGCGCCAACCTGCAAATTATTGGCGTACACCGACCGGGCGGCTACGCCGAGTTTCTGACCGCTCCTATCACTCACATCCACCGGGTACCGGCAGGGCTTTCCCTCTCTTTTGCCTCCTTCGCTGAGCCGGTGGCTATCGGGGTGCAGGCCTGCCGCCGGGGTGAAGTGGGGGCAGGTGAATATGTGCTGATTCTCGGCTGCGGCCCGATTGGCCTGGCCCTGATCGAGGTAGCCAAGGCCCGCGGCGCTCGTGTCGTCGCTACCGATATTGCGCCCACACGCCTGGAGTTCGCCGCCACCCTGGGAGCGGAAACTTTACCAGCCGATGAAAACCTGACCCAAAAAGTTCTGGAACAAACGAGCGGTGAGGGCACCCCGGTCGTCATCGAGGCGACGGGTAGCCCCCAGGCAATGGAGCAGACGGTGGAGTTAGTCGCCGCCGGCGGCCGGATTGTCATTGTCGGGCTGGTCAAGCAAGGGGTCCGGGTTTCCTTTCCTGGCCTCGACTTTACCCGCAAGGAGATGACAGTCGTCGGCTCGCGGGCTTCGGTCAATTGCTTCCCTGAATCGCTGCAATTGCTGGCCAGCGGGGCAATCACTTATCCTCAGGTAGCCAGTGAGTTTAGTTTATGGGATGCACCGCGTGTTTTTGCCGACCTGGCCGAAAATCCGAGTATGGTGCATAAAGGGGTATTGGTGAGAAACCTCGGTTAGATTTTAAAGTGAGAGATCAGGTCATGTACGGTAACGATTCATAAACTTCTTCCAATTCATCTACCGCTCGCTGCCACGAAAATTTCTGGGCCTGAAGCAGTCCCTGTCGCTTCAACTCTGCGCGTAAGTCCCCATTGGCCAGAACTCGACGCAGGGCCTGGTGCAGTGCCGCTGTGTCTGTTGGATCAACCAACAGCCCGGCCTCGCCGACCACTTCGGGTATGCTGGAACTGTTACTGCTGACAACCGGCACACCGCAGGCCATGGCTTCCAGCGGGGGTAAGCCAAAACCCTCAGAAAGCGAAGGGAATACAAAGACCTCGGCCAGTTGATAAAAGGCAGGCAGATCAGCTTCGGTCACATAGCCGGGGAAGATGACCGCTTCCTCCAGCCCCAGAGCCTGTAAGCGTTGAAAAAACGACTCGTATAGCCAGCCCTTTTTGCCAATCAAGACCAGTTTCAAATCCGGCCAATTGGCCAGCAGAGGCTGAAACGCCTCCAGTAAACGGCTGAGGTTTTTGCGCGGCTCGATGGTCCCTACGTTTAGGATAAACTTTTCAGGCAATTGATACTGCTGTTTTACCCGGGCCAGGTTGGCTGGGTCGGTGATGGGGTGAAACGTCGGTGCGGGCGCTTCGTAGATCACCTTGATTTTCGACTCCGGCAGGCCGTAATAGGCCATGGCGTCTTGCTTCGACCACTCTGAGGGGGTCACAATCACATCCGCAGCCCGCAGGTAGCGTGGCATGGCCAAGGTTAGATACCAGCGATTGTAGGGCAGATGATATTCCGGGTAACGCAGAAAGATAAGATCATGCAGGGTGTAGACTGTCCGGGCCTGCCGGAAATGAGCCAGGAGATGATTGGTCGCGTGGAAAATATCTACCGCGCCGAAGGTTTGGTCCATGGGCCAGCGGATCATCTGCGACAGCAGCACGCCCATCCGCCACGGCTTATTGCCTGCTTTCACAGTCCGGTAAGGCAGGTGCTTAAGATAATCGGGTAACTCAGCCTCACCCTCCCGGTTGTAAAACAGTGAGAGTTGATGCTGGCTTTTGTACTCCCCCAGGGCACGGGCAATCTCCCCGGCGTAGCGCCCCAGACCCGCGTGTTTTTGGACAGTTGGCGAAACGTCAAGACAAATATGCATCGGGTAAGGTTGCAGGGAGCAGGTCGCAAGCCGCAGGTTGAAAGTTCAAGCTCCTCATCGAAAGAGGCTGCGACTTTGCTGCTGTCTCTTTACTCCTCAATGATTTGTTTATACAAATTTAACAGCTTTGTTGCCATATCAGGCCAGGTAAAACAGGCGGCCCGGACCTGCCCGGCCTGAGCCAGGCGCCGCCGCAGGGTAGTATCAGTGAGCACGCGTTTCATTGCCGCGGCCATCGCCTCGACATTACTTGGATTAACCAACAGCCCGGCCTCGCCAACTACTTCCGGCAGGGCCGACTGGTTGGAAGCGACGACCGGGGTGCCGCAGGCCATCGCTTCCAGAGCTGGTAGACCAAAGCCTTCGTATAGGGATGGATATACAAACATACTGGCCACACTATAAAGCGCAGGTAAATCGGCATCAGCCACAAAGCCGAGAAAGTGAACTCGCTCTTCTAAACCTTGCCGGGCCACCTCGGCAAAAACATCGGCGTAGTTCCAGCCTCTACTGCCGACAATCACCAGGGCCAGGGCAGGGTCTAAGGTAGCAAAAGCCTGGATTAACTTCCGGTAATTTTTGCGGGGCTGGATAGTGCCTACGCTTAAAATAAAGGGTTGTTGGCCCAGGTTATATTTCTGGCGTACTGCGCTTAGTCTGTCGGGTTCGATCACCGGCTTAAAGTCTGCGGTGACGCCGTGATACAGTACCGATATTTTCTCCGGCGGCGTTTGGTAAAGCTCAATCAAATCCTGGCGGGTAGCTTCCGAAACGGCAATAATGTGGCCCGCTCGCTTAACCGAATGGGGAACCCATTGGTTCAGATGGTTGGTCATACCCGGCATGACCGTTTCCGGCAAGCGCACAAAAGAAAGGTCATGGATCGTGACGATGGTTCGCGTGCCGGGACAGACCGGCGGCAGAAAAAAGTCTGTGGCGTGGAACAGGTCCAGCGGGCCGGTCCAGGCTTCAATCGGAAGGGGCAGGCGGAGCCGGTACCACAAACGGGCCAGCCAGCGTTCCGTCAGCCGGGTCGGACGCCAGGCAAAATTAGTGCCGGGCAGAGCCGGTTGAACGGCTTTAGTTGCATCGGCGACAAAGAGGTGAAACTGAGGCCTGTCCGTCAAGGGGAGAGCCGCCAATGCCTTGACCAATTCGCGGCTGTAGCGTCCGATGCCGGCGGCCTGGTGAACCGCAGCGGTATAATCAATCCCAATGCTGGCACTCATGCCCACTGATTTTACACTACCTGACTTGTTTTACAATTCTAAAGTGGCTCATGTTCAGTACAAGTGACCGGCACTTCAACTCGCCCACCTGTTTCGCTGAAATATCAGTAAGTGCCGGTCACTTTGCACTTGTTTTAGACATGAGCCTCTAAAGTTTGGGAGGTACCCCGTACTCTTAGGATGCTTTACGATTTGCCAGAATGTGCTATAATCGAGTCAGAGTTTGGCCGATAATCCCAAAACGTAACTAAAGCAGTTCCAAAACTCAATTAAGTTCAAGCACGGTGCGTCTGGCGTAGTTCGTAAAGTGAACGGAACACGCCCTTACCCTGTACGCACGGAGGGTCATAGATGACAACCAGGCTAAAAATAGATTTATCGCAAGGCTTGTTGGAGGTTGAGGGCAGCGAGACCTTTGTCAAGGCGATTTACAATGATTTTAAAGCTCATTTTGTGGAGCCAAACGGCCAGTCAGATGAGGCCGAGTCGCTGCTGACCCCCAGGTCCAAGCGGGTGAAAACAGCGCGCAGTCCCAAAACCCGCTCCGAAACCGTTCCCTTGCCGGTTATGCTTTCATCTCCTGTAGAAACCACTCCACCCGCTCCCGTGAAGGCCGAAGCGGCTGTCCCCGCCCCGCCCGAACCCGCGCCTCCATCACCCCCACCCGAACCGGCTCCCGAGCCTAAAGCGCCGATCCCATCCTTACCCACCTACACTTTTATGCAGGATCTTAAGTTGGGCCATGCCGGCGATCGTCCTTCGCTGGTTGAATTTATGGATGCCAAGCTGCCGATTACCAATGAGGAGCGCAATCTGGTCTTTCTTTACTACTTGCAGCACATCCTCAAGGTTAAGCCGATCACCATGGATCATGTCTACACCTGCTATCGCGAGGCCAAAATCCGCGCCCCGTTGAATATCGAAAACAGTCTGCGCATGACCGCTGAACACCGCGGCTGGATTAAAGCCAACCAGCACGGCTCGATGACCGTTACCTCCGACGGCAAGTTGTACGTAGAAAAGCAGTTACCCAAGAAAGTTAAAAACTAAAACTGACCGCTGACCGAAGACCACCGACCGCCGTATTTTTCTGGCAGTCAGCCGTCGGCGGTCGGCGGTCATTCCCAGGAGCGTCCATGAAAATCCTCGCCGTGGATGTCGGCACCGGCACCCAGGATATTTTGCTGTTTGACAGTGATAAAGAGATTGAAAACTGCTACAAATTGGTCTTGCCCTCGCCTACGGTTATGCTGGCCCAGCAAATCCGGGCGGCCACCCGGCAAGGTGCGGGGGTGCTGCTGCACGGGGTTCTGATGGGCGGAGGTCCCTGTGCCTGGGCTGCCCGCGACCATGTTCAAGCCGGTTGTCCGCTCTGGGTGACACCCGACGCCGCCCGCACCTTTGACGACGATCTCAGCCGTGTGGCCGCCATGGGAGCGACGATTGTCGGTGATGATGAAGCAGTAGCCCTGAGCGACCAGGTGGTGCGCCTCAAGCTGGGCGACTTTGATTACGGGGCTATAGCGGCGGCCTTTGCCCGCTTTGGTGTGGATTTGGGCCGCGGCCTGGATGCTATCGCCATCGCCGTCTTCGATCACGGCAACGCGCCGCCTGGCGTCAGCGATCGCCTCTTTCGCTTTGAGTACCTCGAGCGTTGTATCAGCCAGCGTAACAGCCTGGCCTCGTTTGCCTTTCCGGCCGAAGACGTGCCTGAAATTATGACCCGCTTGCAAGCTGCCGCTCGTCTTGCCCGCGCTGCCCGGTCCGACTTGCCGGTTCTGCTGATGGATACTGCCCCGGCGGCCGTCCTCGGCGCGTTGGAGGATCCTCGCGTCGCCCAAACCCGGCCGGCAATCGTCGCCAATATTGGCAATTTCCACTGCCTGGCCTTCCGCCTGGGGCCGGCAACCGGCGACCCGCTGGGCGGCATCGAGGGGGTCTTTGAGCACCATACCGGCGAAATCACGCCCCCTCAGCTTGAAGGTTACTTACGCCACCTGGCTCAAGGTGACTTAACTCATGCCGAAATCTTCGACAGCAACGGCCACGGTGCGGTGATGTTTGCCAGTTACGCCATTCCCCTTGATTTTCTTTCCGTTACCGGTCCCCGCCGCAACTTTTTGCGCGGTTCGACCCTCCAACCCTACCTGGCTACCCCCTTTGGCGATATGATGCTGGCCGGCAGCTTTGGCCTGGTTCGCGCCTGCGCCCAGCTCATGCCTGATTGGACCGGAGCAATTGAGGCGGCCTTGGCTGGCCAGGGCGGCAAAGCCCTCTGGTAAGCAAAGTCAACTCCTAAATTCTTGACATGCTTCATCATTAGCTTCGAGGCGTGAGGCATCTTTAGATGCCGCATGGAGTCGCATCTAAGGATGCTAGCTCTGCAATTCGTAATTTGCCGAAATTTTCAATTAGGCGCATTCCTGTATAATTAAAATTGGGAGAGAATTATGGCCTCATCAGAAATGTCTACCCAATTTGCCCCGGCTGAACGAGCACCCGGCGAAAAAATTGCCGCTCAGGCCCGCTACTTGCTCAATCTACCCCTGTTTGAGCGGCTCTTTAATGCTGTCCCCGATATTGTCCTGGTTGTCAACCGGCAGCGGCAAATTGTTTTTGCCAACCATAACCTGCTCAGAACAATGGGCCTGAATGATGATGCAGCCATCATCGGCTTGCGGCCGGGCGAAGCGCTGGGCTGTGTGCACGCTTTTGAAACCCCGGATGGCTGTGGTACCAGCGAATTTTGCCAAACGTGCGGCGCGGTTGAAGCGATCCTCTCCAGTCTGAAGGGGCAGGAAACCATCCAGGAGTGTCGAATTGCCCTCCAGAACGGCGATGCCCTCGATTTGCAGGTTTGGGCTTCTCCCCTTACCCTGGACGGCGAGACCTTTTCCATTTTTGCCGTCAAAGACATTAGCCACGAAAAACGCCGACAGGCGCTGGAACGCATCTTTTTGCATGACCTGTTGAATGTGGCCGGCGGGCTGCGCGGCTTTGCCAGCTTATTAACCGAAGCCACTCCGGCCGAACTGGAGACCATTACCAGCGCTCTCTCTCGCCTCTCCGGGCGTTTAATTGATGAAATCAATACCCAGCGTGAACTCAGCGCTGCCGAGAGCAACGAGTTAGTTGTTCACCCAGCCAGGCTTGACTCGCAGACGCTTTTGCAAGAGGTGCTGGCGTTATACCGGCATCACGAGGTCGCCGGCACACGCCGCCTTGAACTTGATCCGCATACTCCTTCCGTTTCCTTTACCAGCGACTTCACCCTGCTGCAGCGGGTCATCGGCAACATGGTCAAAAACGCTTTGGAAGCGGTCTCCTCCGGCGAGGTCGTCACCCTGGGCTCTACCGTTTATCCGGATATGATCGAATTTTGGGTCCATAACCCTGGCTATATGCCCCGCCAGGTCCAGCTTCAGGTGTTTCAACGCTCCTTCTCGACCAAGGGGACAGGGCGCGGCCTGGGTACCTACAGTATGAAGCTGCTTAGCGAGCGTTATCTCAAGGGCCGTGTTTCCTTTACTTCCTCCCCCGACCAGGGCACTGTCTTTCGCGCCAGCTTCCCTTTAACCCTGGATTCCTAATCACTGCCTATGACCTAACCTTTCGCCCGGTTACCCCGGCCGACTCCTTGACCCTCCTCCAAATCTTTGAAGCTTCCATTATGGACTTGAGCCGGCGGCAGTGATCCAATGGTGTTGGAGAGCTTAGTCGTTAGTGCGACACCCCCTCTCCCATTGGGTGAAGGGGTTGGGGGGTGAGGGCTATTTTTAGAGGAGAGGAAGTAATGACCCATCCATTTTTACAACAGCTCGACGCCCGGCCCCTGCTCTGCGATGGGGCGATGGGCACGATGATTTACAGCAAAGGTGTTCCGGTTGAGCGCTGCTTTGATGAACTGAATCTCAGCCAGCCGGCCCTCATTGCCGACATCCACCGGGCTTACATTGACGCCGGGGCTAATGTCATCGAAACCAACACCTTCGGGGCCAACCGCTTCAAACTGGGCGAGTTTGGCCTGGCCGCCGATAAAGTGGTCGAGATCAACCGGGCCGGGGTGCGGCTGGCCCGCCGAGTGGTAGATGCCGCTTTCAAAGACGTCTTCATCGGCGGTTCGATCGGGCCGCTGGGGCCACGCCTGGCCCCGTTGGGCCGGCTGAGCGCGGCCGAAGCCCGCGCGGCCTTCCAGCAGCAAATCGCCGCGTTGGTCGAGGCCGGCGCTGACCTGCTTGTCTTCGACACCTTTACCGACCTGTTTGAACTGATCCAGGCGGTCCTGGCCGCCCGTGATGTATCGCCTGATCTCCCGCTAGTAGCGCAACTGACCTTTACCGACGATGGCCGCACCCCGCTGGGTCACACTCCCCACAAGGTCGCCGCCACCCTGGCCGACCTGCCGCTGGATGTGATCGGCGTCAACTGTTCGGTTGGGCCGGCCGGCGTGCTGCGCACGCTGCAAAGCCTGGCCAAAGCCTTGCCCGCCGGAACGCGCCTCTCGGCCCAGCCTAATGCCGGCTGGCCGGAACGGGTCGGCGGGCGGATGATGTACCCTTCCTCGCCGGAATATTTTGGCGATTACGCCCTGGCCTTTATCGAAGCCGGAGCGCGGCTGGTCGGCGGCTGCTGCGGCACCACCCCGGAGCACATCACTCAGATGCGGGCCGCACTTGACGACCCCACCCGCTCCGCGCCTGCTTTATCGCGCCTGCCCGGTGACGAACCGGCCCGCCTGAGCCAATCCGGTGCGCTGCCGCCGACCCGGTTGGCCCGGCGTCTGGCTGCGGGTGGTTTTATCGCCAGCGTGGAAATGAGTCCGCCCAAGGGCTTCTCCACTGAGCGTGTTCTGGCCGGAGCGGCTACTTTGCAATCTGCCGGGGCTAATGTCATCAACGTGGCTGATAGTCCCCGCTCGCGCATGCGCATGAGTCCATGGGCAGTCTGCCACCTGATCCAAACCCAGCTTGATCTGGAAACGGTGCTTCATTTTCCTACCCGGGGCCGCAACATTCTGCGAGTGCAGGGCGACCTGCTGGCCGCGCATGCCCTTGACGTGCGCAATATTTTTGTCGTGATGGGCGATCCGACGAATATTGGCGAGTATCCCGAGGCGCTGGACAGCTACGACGTGGTGCCAACCGGCCTGATCAAGCTCATTAAGCAGGGGTTTAACCAGGGCCTGGATTACGGCGGAGAGCTGATTACCCAGCCGACCAGTTTTCTGGTTGGCTGCGCCCTCAACCCAAC
>JAHDWA010000075.1 GCA_023382535.1 Anaerolineae bacterium
CTGCACTGACGCGATTGGCTGTGTGGAAATAGCGGCGGGCGATCCGATCCACCTTGCCTGGATCCAAACCGTTTCAGGGGCGACCGCGCCTTTAGGCTCTGACCAGGTCCGGGGCGTCGAAATTGCCGTGGACGACAAGGGCGGCGAACTGCTCGGCCATCCCATCGAACTGACCGGCGAGGACTCGCTCTGTTCAGCCGAAGGCGGCCAGGCGGCCGGGACCAAGATTGCCTCTGACCCGACCATTGTTGGGATCGTTGGCACGAGTTGTTCGAGTGAAGCCCGGGCCGCCAGTCCCCTCATCTCCGAAGCGGGCATGGTCATGATCTCCGGCTCCAACACCAACCCCGACTTGACCGATCCCAACCATCCGGACCATCAGCCGGGCTACCTGCGCACGGCCCACAACGATTTGTTCCAGGGTCGGGTGGCGGCCGAGTTCGCTTTCAATGAGTTGGGCCTGCGGACCGCGGCGACGATCCACGATGGCAGTCCTTATGCCGAGTCGTTGCAGCAGGTCTTTGCCGAGGTGTTTGAGGAACTGGGTGGGACTGTCACCAGCCAGGAAGCGGTCAACGTCGGCGACACCGATATGAAAGGTGTCCTGACCAAGATCGGGGCGGACAAGCCCGAAATCATCTACTTCCCCATTTTTGAACCGGAAAGCGGCTTCATCACTTCGCAGAAGTGTGATGTGCCGGACCTGGCCGACACGATCATGATGAGTGCGGATGGCTCGTTGAGTGACACCTTCCCGGAAGCCTCCGGGGAGTGCGCCATCAACATGTACCTGTCGGGGCCGTTTGTGCAAGGTCAAGCGTATGACGATTTTGTGGCCAAGTACACCGAGAAGTACGGTGAGGCGCCGATCAGCGGTTTCCACGCCCACGCTTATGACGGGGCCAATATGATCTTTGCCGCGATCGAGCAGGTGGCGGTGCAGAATGCGGATGGGTCGTTGAGCATTGGCCGGCAGGCGCTGCGGGATGCGATGTACGGGACCGAGAACTTTGAGGGCTTGACCGGCAACCTGACGTGCGATGAGAACGGCGACTGTGCCACCGGCGAGGCGTTGGCGGTGTTCCAACTGACCGAGGCCGAGGTAGTGGACGGCGCCTGGCCACCCCAACCCTTCTGGCAGCCAGGCGGCGGTGCTGCCCCGGCCGCCGAAGCGACTGCCGAAGCTACAACTGAAGCAGCAGCCGGTGAACCTATTCCAGCCGGTACGTTTACTTGTGATGACTCTATTGGCTGTGTGGACGTCCCTCCCGGTGACCCGATCCACCTGGCCTGGATTTCCACCGTCTCCGGGGCGACGGCTCCGTTAGGGACCGACAACAACCGCGGCGTCGAAATCGCTGTGGACGACAAGGGCGGCGAACTGCTCGGCCATCCCATCGAACTGACCGGCGAGGACTCGCTCTGTTCAGCCGAAGGCGGCCAGACTGCCGGAACTAAGATCGCTTCTGATCCAACCGTTGTCGGAATCATTGGTACCACCTGCTCCAGTGAAGCTCGCTCGGCCATGCCCCTCATCGCCGATGCCGGCATGGTCATGATTTCACCCTCCAACACCAACCCTGACCTGACCGATCCCAACCATCCGGACCATCAGCCGGGCTATCTTCGCACGGCCCACAACGACCTGTTCCAGGGCCGGATTGCGGCTGAGTTCGCCTACAATGAGTTGGGCCTGCGGACTGCGGCGACGATCCACGATGGCAGTCCTTATGCCGAGTCGTTGCAGCGGGTCTTTGCCGAGGTGTTTGAGGAGCTGGGCGGAACTATCACCAGCCAGGAAGCAATCAATGTTGGTGACACCGATATGAAAGGTGTCCTGACCAAGATCGGGGCGGACAAGCCCGAAATCATCTACTTCCCCATTTTTGAGCCGGAAGGTGACTTCATTGCAGCGCAGAAGTGTGATGTGCCGGACCTGGCCGACACAGCAATGATGGGTGCGGATGGGCTGTTGATTGACACGATGCCCGAAGCCTCCGGGGAATGTGCCGTTGGCATGTACCTGTCGGGGCCGTTTGTGCAGGGCCAGGCGTATGACGATTTTGTGGCCAAGTACACCGAGAAATACGGTGAAGCGCCGATCAGTGGCTTCCATGCTCATGCCTACGATGCCACCAATATGCTGATGGATGCCATCGAAAAAGTGGCAGTTATGGAAGATGACGGCACAGTCCACATTGGCCGGCAGGCGCTACGCGATGCGATGTATGCCACTGCGGACTTTGAAGGCTTGACTGGCAAGCTGACCTGTGATGAGAACGGCGACTGCGCTACCGGCGAAGCTATAGCGGTGTTCCAACTGACCGAGGCTGAGATCGTTGATGGCGCCTGGCCGCCCCAAGTCTACTGGCAGCCTGGGCAGGCTGTCACAACGTCTGAGGGTGGGGCTGAGGCTGCACCGGCGCAAGGCGAAGCGATGGCTCCTCCGGCGTGTGATACCCCGACCCCCGTGAGTCTGCAATTGCAGTGGGTGGCGCAATCTCAGTTTGCGGGCTACTATGCGGCCAAAGCGCAGGGTTTCTATGAAGATTTCTGTCTGGATGTAACCATCCTGGAAGGCGCGGTGGACATCGTGCCGCAGCAGGTGGTTGCTTCCGGGCAGGCTGAGTTCGGCATCGCCTGGGTGCCGAAAGTGCTGGCTTCCCGCGAAGAGGGCGCGAACCTGGTGAATATTGCCCAGGTTTTCCAGCGCAGTGGGACGCTGGAGGTCTCCTGGGCTGATAATCCAGTGGCCACTGTAGCCGATATGCGAGGTAAGAAAATCGGCACATGGGGCTTTGGCAACGAGCATGAACTTTTTGCGGCCATGCGCAAGGAAGGGATTGATCCCAATAATCCCGATGACGTTTCCATCGTGCAGCAAAGCTTCGACATGCTGGCGCTGCTCAACCGGGAACTGGATGCGGCTGAAGCTATGACCTACAATGAGTATGCCCAGGTTTTGGAAGCCGAAAATCCTGAAACCGGCGAATTGTACCAGCCCGAAGATTTGGTTGTCATTGATTTCAATGAGGTTGGCACGGCGATGCTCCAAGACCACGTTTTTGTGGATGGCGATTGGCTTGCCGAAGAAGGCAATGAGGATGTTGCCACGCGCTTCCTGGCGGCTTCCTTCCAGGGCTGGCAGTTCTGCCGTGACAACTTCGACGAGTGCGTCCAAATTGTGCTGGACAACGGCCCAACCCTGGGCCAAGGGCACATGGCCTGGCAGTTGAATGAAATCAACAAGCTGATCTGGCCTTCCCCCAGTGGAATCGGAATAATGGACGAAGCCCTGTGGGATCAAACCGTTAACATTTCGGTTGAAGGCGGCGTGATCAAAGAAGCGCCCGGCGACGACGCTTATCGCACTGACCTGGCCGAAGCGGCCCATAAGTATCTGAGCGGCGATGTAACCGGGGAAAGCTGGACAGCCCAGACCGTCGAAGTAACACCCGGCGGCGAATAACCCGGTTGCTACTTCCTTAATGTTGTGTTAAGGAGAAAACGGGACACGTGATGAGCAGAGGGTGTTCCAACTCATTTTTGGCAGTGAGTGGAACACCCTCTCATTTCTTACTGGAGTAACTCGTTTGGAAGCAAAATGGAGGTATTATGACCACCCTGATCAAGAATGGGACAGTTGTCACCGCCGGAGACACTTTCAGGGCCGATATTCTCATTGAGGGTGAAAAAATCAAGCTTATTGGCCAAGACCTACCCGGTGAGGGCCACGAATTGATTGACGCTGAGGGTCTACTGCTGTTACCGGGTGGCATTGACGTCCATACTCACATGGAACTGCCTTTTGGCGGTACGTTAGCGTCGGATGATTTTTTCACCGGCCAGAAGGCAGCGGCTTTTGGGGGTACCACCACCCACCTTGATTTTGTGATTCAACCTATCGGCGGATCGCTGAGGCAGGGCATTGACGAATGGCATGGTAAAGCCGATCACAAAGCTGCTATTGATTACGGCTTCCACGTCGCCATCACCGACTTGCGACCCGAGGTGATGGATGAGATTCCGAGTGTGATCGAGGAAGGGATCACGAGCCTGAAACTGTTTATGGCCTATAAGGGTCTTTTCCAGGTTGACGACACCACCCTCTTCCGGGCCATGCTGAAGGCTGCTGAAAACGGTATGCTCATTATGGTGCATGCTGAAAACGGCGATGTCATCGCCGAATTGGTCCCTAAACTACTAGCTGAAGGTAAAACTGATCCTAAATACCACGCTGTGGCTCACCCGGCGCTCATTGAAGCCGAAGCCACCGGACGGGCTATTGCTCTGGCCGGAGTGGCCGGAGCGCCATTGTATGTGGTCCATATGACCTGCGCAGAGGCAGTTGAACAACTGGCGCTGGGCCGGGCAAAAGGGCTGCCGGTGATGGGTGAAACCTGCACCCAGTATATGTTTATTTTTGAAGAGGATTTGGCTCGACCCGGTTATGAAGGTGCTAAATTTGTCTGCTCGCCACCGGTACGCCAGCCTAAAGATGCAGTTGTGCTGTGGAAATCTTTGGCCAACAACACGCTGCAGGCCGTTTCTACGGATCATTGTCCTTTCTGGTTTGAGGGTGGGATCAAAGGGCGTATTCCCGGCAAAGAGCTGGGCCAAGGTAACTTTGCCAAAATTCCCAACGGCATGCCTGGCATTGAAGATCGGATGCCGGTGATGTGGCACAACGGGGTTAACGGCGGACATTACAGCGCCAACCGCTTTGTCGAGATTACCTCGACCAATCCGGCCAAGATTTTTGGCCTGTATCCCCGCAAAGGGACAATCGCCGTTGGCTCAGATGCCGATATTATTTTGTGGGACCCGAACAAAGAGCATACCATCTCCGCTGAAAGCCACCACATGAACACAGATTACAACGTATACGAGGGGATGAAGGTTAAAGGCTGGCCAATTCGGACTCTGCTGCGGGGGCAAAGCATCGTTATTGGGGAAGAATGGCACGGCAAGCAAGGGGGTGGTACATTCCTGTGGCGGATGCCTAACGCGGAAGTATTATAAATTCATTTGTTCTACAACTACACAATAGGGACGGTTCAATAAAAACCGGCCCTTTTTGTTTGAATACTCCCCACTTTTTCCTATCATTTAGTATAAAAAAGGGTTTACTGTCATTTTTGTGATTCCTCAGGATGTGATCCTTCATGGCATAAACATTTTTACCTGATTTATGATAAATCCAAAGTTTTGTACTGCAATTTTGATAACCCAAGAGAGTTTTCCTGTTAAGTGGGAAACATAAGCGGAAATATGGGTCAATTTCAACCATTAGCCCTAAATTCGAGCAACATTCTTATCGCGCATAGCATCATTCTCCTATAATGATTCTAAAAAGGTTGTCCCAATAAAAAAAGTGACGCTCGAAATATAAACAATTATTAGGATAATATAAAACCAGGGACTCCCCCACAAATAAGGTTTATGTCCGACTAAATGCGTAAAAAACACAGAGAAAGTCTCAAATCGCCAACCTGCATAATGAAGCTGAAAAGCCAAGTCTATATTTTCGTAATCGGGGGTAGTTACCCGAATGATAGGCAAAAAGAGATGGTGTCCCGGCTTTGAATCGTTCCACGGAATGGGAGCACTCACATGATCTGAACCAGTTTTTGGACTCGGGGGAGACTGGTAAAAAACCCGTCCTTCTGGATAGACATCAGCACTGCTGGCTAATACTCCTATCAAATTTTTGCCATCATCGGGTATATTAGATTTAAGAATAAAGCAGTATTTTTTACTGGTAGATTCATTCAGCGGGGAAAAATTAAAAGAGTAAAAAGTGCGATTATCAAGCTTACCGGAGGGATACATTGCCTGCTGAGCAATTAAATTGTCCTTCGCGTCGCAGGTTTTACGGAGAAAAAAACTAATCGGAGTTTTCTCCGAAGAATCATTTTGCCATTTTACAAATACATCTATCCCGGTAAGCCCCGGGTAGTTGGCTACAAACTCCTGTTCTACCTTGCCTCTCTGACTAAGCCAAAGGACGTTGGCATCATATAATTTACCAGAGTACGTACTCAAATAGAGACTCCCCTGCCCTATTAACCACCCTACCCCGAAAAGTAAAACGAGGGGTAGACTCAAGATCAAGTACAAAAAACGATGCGGTAGATGAAACATGAAGCTAACTAAACAGATAGGGTAAGATGACTAGCAAAAGGACAAGGCTATCGTAGGTAAACCAACCCACAGTCCAGGCCGGAAGCGCTAAATGGCGAAAGCGAACCGGAAATAGCTGGCGGAAGCCGAAAAATAGATAGAGAGCAAGAGGAATAATAACTGGAAAGTAATAGCGCGAATGAATACCCCAAGTGGGAGATTGGGTGGCGATGATAGGAGCAACTGCCCCAATGAATGAAAAAATAATGGCAAAAATGAATATTATTAAAATTTTCCGTTGCAGGCTGCTCAATTTATACTGATGCTGGCTGGATGTCAACACATGTTGATAGATAAAAACCAAGCTGCCCAGGGTGATGAGGAACAATAGAATTGCCCAAAAACGAACCCAGGTCCAGGGCACATGGATATTTGACCACCCAAAAAGCCCGGCGAAGGACACCAGGGCAAAATTAAGAGATTGCAAGTACAAAGGAACCGCCTCAACCGCCACAAAGTTTGACCAATTAGGCAGCGACAGGTTGAAAGAAAAAACTGAGAGCAGTTTTCGACCCCCCTCCGAATTTTCGTGCAGCACAATTGAACCGACCAGGGTCAACATGAATAACAAGGCCAGTACGCTCCCAATGACGAGGGTTGACCACTTTAAACGACGGCTAAAAAAGATGACAAGAGCTACAACCAAGGTTGGAAATAAAAAAAAGACGGTCGGTTTGGTCAAAACTGCCAGGATGAGCAGGCCCAGCAGCAGGATTACCCGGACTCTTGAGAAACCTTTCAAATAAATTGTCACTAAAACCAGGAAAAAGGCAGAGGCAATTAATTCTGCCAGGGGATCAACTGCTATTGAAGCATCAACATGGGTGTGCATGGGCCAAAAAGTCATAAATGCCCCAACTGCCAACGCCAGCGTCGGTTCTGCCGGAAAGATTGAGCGAACGGTGACCCAGGCAATTACCAGGGTTCCCGTCGCAAACAGCAGCGAAACAAACCGCAGCAAGTAGACCTGGGTCACCAAATCAAGTGAGGCCGTCGCTGCTGAGAGGGGGGCCAGAATCAAGTGATAAAGCATCAGGTATGAGTCGGCCACAACCTCGCCGGCAGCAATTTGAGGCGGATAGTAGTCAACAAATAATTTACTGGTAACACCCAAATTTCGGGTTGGTGAATAGAGGTCAACCAGGGGCCAAATTCTAAATTTTTCAAAGGTAGCAACCATATCTGGATGCATCGGCGTTACCGAATACACGGCAGCCGTGGGCCACTTTCTTTCCTGCCCAATCAGGCGAATAGCCTCAAAATGAGCCGACTCGTCAGGAGCCAGAAAGGGGGGGAAAATGGAAAGGTAAAGCAATCCTCTCAATAAGGTTAAACCAACCAACAGGATGAGAGGCCAACTGAGACTTGTGCGGTTGATTTGAGGAATGGCAGCCAAACGCAGTTTGCCAGCGGACAAGATCAAACGCCTTTTAAGAGGAGGATAGTGCCGATGGTCTTCAAGAGAATCACCAGATCCAGTTGTAGCGATTGGTGCTTAATGTAGTAGAGATCATAGCGAAGTTTTTCTAAAGCATCGCCGGCCGAGCGACCGTAATCATAGTTCACCTGCGCCCAGCCGGTCAACCCCGGCTTCACGGTCAGTCGTGTCCGGTAGAAAGGAATCTCTTGCTGCAGTTCGGCTACGAACTCGGGGCGTTCTGGCCGAGGACCAATCAGACTCATTTCACCGGTCAAAACATTCAGGAGCTGCGGTAGTTCATCCAGGCGGGTGCGCCGCAGAAAAAGGCCAGCTCGGGTGACCCGTAAGTCATACTTCTCGGCCCATTTCGCCCGACCATCCGCCTCGGCGTCCACAACCATGGAGCGCAGTTTAATTAACTCAAACTCTTTACCGGCTCGTCCCATTCTTTTTTGGCGATAAAAAATCGGTCCGGGCGAATCAAGTTTGATGAGCAACGCCAAAAAAGGCAACAGTAACCCGAAACAAATCAAACCTATGAGGGCGATAATAATATCCAGAACACGTTTTATCAAACGGTAAAATAAATTCTGGCCGCTGCTATCCAGAGGCAACACTACAAACCAGTTATCGCCGGTATGCTCGACCGGCACCCGGTCGGTTAAACGTTCGTAAAGGTCTGACATGGTAAAAACCCGGGCGCCATGCTCATAACAAGTCAGCAGATGGGCCAGTACTTCACCTTTAATATTCCGGTTGATAGCGAGGACGATATCGGTGACGCCCTTTTTTTGGGCCAGTACCGGTAAGTCGGCGGTAGAACCAATGACAGGCACATTTTGAACGGTAGTTTGCTGTTTGGCCGAGTCATCGTCAACAAAACCGACGACTTCATAATAGGTTGGGGCAAAATCTTTGATGGTTTTAACAATAGCCTGGCCAGCCCAACCCGCCCCAACAATAATAGTCCGCCGCTGAAAGACCGGGAAGGCAAAGGCAGAACTGTATAATCGCCGCCACCCAAATAACAAAAACGGGGACACAACAGCAAAAAAGCCCATAAAGTGCCGAGGCAGCCAAAAGAACGGGGTAAGGGCATAGACGAGCATATACAAAACAAATATTTGGAGAACAGTTTTGAAAAGGGCGACGAAGCTGGCTACGGGGTCGGCGGCCACTTTGGGTTTATAGGCATCGTTGACGGTAGCCAGGACAAAGTAGAGCACGGTCAGGCCGATAAACCACAGACTATAATCCAGAATCAGGGAGAGGGAGAAGAGCCAGCCTGATCTCTGCGCGCCAAAGCGAAGTCCCAAGAGCAGAGTGGCCAAAACTAGAATACCGTCAACGGCCATCAAAATGAACTTGTGTTCTGCTAACTGCACCGCAAAGGTGCGGCGAGGTAGAGGAGACACATTGGTTTGTAATAACAGCTCTTTATCCATCCCTTGCGCCGCCCTATTACTAATCAGGGCCACTCCTCTTCCGGCTTGGCCGGCACCCCGTCTCGTTCCTATTGTACTCGCGACTAAATTTGCCAGCAAATAACACCGAACGATGAAGCTGAACCCAATTTCAGGAACAAACAAAGGATTTTACAAATTTTAGTAGCTTGATGAGCTTTCGGCTATGTCTTCAAAACGAGGCGCTCTGAATAGGTATTTGTGCCGCCAGAAATACCAGACCAAACCTTTTAGATGGACCCAGAACAGGTAATTACGCCAGATTTTTTTTCTGGTAACACGCCGTTCGAGATGCCAGATAACGGCATCAGGATTATACAAAACTCGCCACCCTCCACGCCACATTCGCAGACAATAATCCACATCCTCCGGCCCATAGAAAATGTGTTCGTCGTAAAAACCTACCTGTTCCATGGCCTGCCGGCGTATCATTTGACAAGCCCCAATGACATATCCGACGAACTGGCGGGTAGTATGGTCCCAAAGGCGTAGTTCTTCTGCCTGGAGGAGGCGGTCTTGAAGCGAAGGGATTTGCCGAAACAGTTTGCTCCAGACTGTCGGAAAATTACGGCAGGTGTATTGGAGTTCTCCTTGCGGGCTAACGAGTTTTGCCGCCGTGAGTCCGACCCGCCGGTCATCCTCCATACCTTGTAAGAGATGCGCAATGGCCCCGGGCTGGGCCACCGTATCTATATCTAACACCAGGATATACTGCCCTTTGGCCAGACGTAAGCCTTGATTTCGGGCCGGGCCTACACCTCTGTTTTCTTCATTGACGATGAGGGTCATCTCAGGATAGTGCCGCTGGATGATTTGCCTTGAATCATCTGTGGAACCATTATCAATGATGATAAATTCCGTTTTTTCCGGAACTTGAGGTAATAACGAATCCAGGCAGGGTCGAATGTGTTGAGCCGCATTCCAGGTTAAGAGCACAATCGAGAGTTTTATCATAACTTTAAGCCACAACTTTTTCGCAAGTAAGGGAAATGGCGCTCAGTAACATTTGAAACCTCTTTTGCCACGAATTCTCTCGAGCAATTTCCATTCTAGCCCTGGCTCTGGTCGGAGTTTCCACAGAGGGGATTTTCTCCAGGGCAGCCAGCATTTCTTCAGGACCACTCACAATATGAATCAGGTCCTGATACTGCACTAGATCGGGTAAGGCCGTGGCGATGATCGGTTTGCCCGTGGCCAAACATTCAAACGTTTTGGCGGGTATGATGGCTTGAGAGAAAGCGTTCAACTGGTAGGGTAACAGGATAACATCACAATCGTACAAAGTTTGGGGCAGACGGGCATGATCAACGAATCCGATTAGCTCTGCCTGGGCGGGAAGTTGATCCCTGATATACGGGTCTACGAGGCCGATTAGCTGCAACCGATGCCCGGCTGCCAGCACGGCAGTCATAAGCGCCAGATCAAGCTCAGGCTTGATGAGACCAAAGTAACAAATCGTGCGAAGCTGTTCAGCTTCATTGCCGCGATAGGCGCGGGCAAAGTTATCATAATCTACTCCGGGAGGTACGCGGACGACGTCGGGCCGTTTTTGCCCCAGTTTATCGGCCAGATAGACTGAGTCGGTCACGACGACCTCGGCCCGTTGGAGCAGTAAATCTTCAGTCACGGTAATATCGTGAGGAGCGCGAGGATGGTCTTTAAAGTTGTGAACGCAATCATAAACAACACAATAAGGATTAATTTGATCAATCAGTTGCAGCGTCGTCCAGGTGGGTAAATAGGTATAAAGAATCGGAGAGGCGTTAGAATTTTTCTCCAGCGCCCTGGCCAAACGAGGGATGAATAACGTTTGATTCAGCCACCGCAAAAATCCAGAAGTTGGGGGTAAGACTAAGGGATTCATAATCCGCAGCAGGCCATTTTCGACCTGCTCCCCGGAAAGAGAGGTGGCAGGAGTCTGCCTGCCTTTTGATGCTTCAAGGACTCGCTGCCAGAGGTAGGGGAGTTCGCGCACCCCCGGCAAGCGCATCCCGGTGCGGTTGAGATAGAGGGTTTCAAATCCGCTCTGGGCAAATAATGAAGCAAAAATCTGATGTCTTTGCCATAAGTGGCTCCAATCAATTTCGGAGAGCATGATTAGCTTATGGCTCGGCAGACTTTCCAGCATGGGAGTCGCTCCGAATTAATCTTCCGCAAAAACCTTCTATCTAACCCTGATCCTTAAGGCTTTACCCTGGCCCCTGTTTGCTCAAAAATAGCATGCCGAAAACCTTTAAGGCAATAAGTCAACGTCTGCGGCTTATTTTTACTCGTCCACGTCAACAAAAGCGATTTGAGGAGGAGCATCGGCAGTATTTTAGCCCAAAACCTCAGTCCAAAATACTGTTTACCCAGAATATACCGATTGCGGATGTCATAATAGGCTTTCCAGGGAGGTATATTTTCAAAAAACATCATCTTACCAAAGGCCCTTAGAATATGCCTTTCCGGTAAGGGGTGAGATAACCTGCTTTTGGGTACGCAGAAAAGGTTATAGCCCGCTTTGGTCACCCGATAACAGTATTCCAAATCGTCGGCGTTGACAAAGAAATCTTTACGGGGCAGACCCGCCTCCTGGATGGCTGTAGCGGGCACAAACATCCCCAAAAAAGAAACGGTTTCTACCGGAAAGGGGATGTCGGGCAGAGCAGATATATCAAAATGCCATCGGCCCTCAATTTTTAGAGGCCACACTAACTTGTCCGAGGAGTTTCCGGTCACTACCCCTGCGGCAAACACCTTTTGTTTCAGGCTGGCAAAATCAAGCAAATATTGCAGCGCCTGAGGGGCCGCCATCAGATCGTCATCCAACACCAGAACCCACTGAAATCCTTGCTGGTAAGCCCACTCCATGCCTGCGTAAAATCCGCCTGCCCCGCCCACATTTTCTTCCAGATTGAGGACACGGACGTGGGGGAACTCTGCCTTTAGCATGGACGGCGTGCCGTCGGTGCTGGCATTATTGACCACCAAAATCTCATCCGGTGGGCGGGTTTGAGTCAGGAGGGCTTGCAAACATTGTTTAAGCAGCTCCTGGCGATTATAGGTAACAACCACCGCGCAGACTGTTTGAGACGCCACCTTACCTCCGCCTGGCCGCGCTGTCCGTTTTCAGCGCCCCGCCGACCACAAAACCATCACGGATCGAGTCGGCAATACCCTGGAAAACCCACCGCCCGTAACGGCCTACCGGGAAGATGTTATGCGCTTCCAGGCATTTTAACGCTTTGGCCCGCCAGCTTGAGCCGGGCCATGACCAGGTATAGGCGACGTTAATCCAGGTTGGATCAACAACCTCAGCCTCGCCGATAAATTCCCAGCTTTGCAGCTCTTTGACCACGGCGTCGGCGTAAGTTTTTACTTCTTGGACGCTCGGCTGTGTCCCACCCGGGTAAGCCCGCTCAACGTAAATACTGACCCGCTCGTTGGTTGTCCGGGCCGATTTGGGCAGAAAAGAAACGTCTACATTGCTGTAAAAGCCAACTCGATGAAAGCCGGCCTCGGTATCAGGATTGTAAAGCCAATGATCCTCGGGGCAGCATACTCCCCGCCTTGCGCCAATATTTAACACCAGGACAGAGGTGTAAGGGTCCGGCGGTTCGCCAAGCTCCAGCCCGGTCATCTCCATCATCGCGTTCAGAGGAAGGGTAGAAATCAACGAATCATAAGGCTGATCAGAGCCGTCGGCAAAGTGCACTTCGTGCCGCCGCACGTCAATCTGAACCACTTGCCGGCTGTAATGGACAGAACACTGCCCGGCCATGAGCTGAGCCAGAGTATTCAGCCCTTGTTCGGGATAAATAAAGGTGACATTGTAGCCAACCGGCGGGGTTTGGCCGAAGGCGCCCTGCAGCGCCAGAGAGATATTGACCGGCGATTTGTAACCATCCTGAGGAGCGATGCGGGTCCACAGGCCGGCGGTATACAAATCGTGAAAAGGTCCAAAAAAAAGGTCGGTCAGGGTTGGGCCAAAATTTCGGTGGAACGAGTCGGCCATTGTTTTTAAATTACTTTTAGGGGTGGCCACCATTTCATTCAAAGCCTTGGCCGCTGTTTCCGGCCCCAAATAACCCAAATGATTTTGCAGCGGATAAGGCACGTAAAGATTTTGCCTTGAGAAGAAAACTGACGAACGCCGCTGGTAGGTTTTGACCGGGGTGAGGGCACGAATGAAACGCAGCACTGCCGGGTCGCCGCCAAAAATCCAATGGCCGCCGCCCAGCTCAAAGTGATAGGCGTCGCCGTCGGCAGGGGCGGCCGGAAGGCGCTCCTGGCTGTTGGGCCGGACGTAGTAAGAGGAGCAAATTCCGCCAGGGATGGGGGCAGCTTCATAGACGGGCAGACCCGAAACCAGTCCGGCGGCGAGGCCGGTGATGCCGGCGCCCAAAATAAAGGTTCGATCACTCATACCAGAAAACCCATCGTGCTTGCTTTCAAGACTTCTGTCTTAGTCCCCATAGTGCATCCTTGAACCCCAACAGAAAGATCAAGATATTGCTCGGTTTGAGCCGTTCTACCATAAGTTTATAATTCCCATCCCGAAATAGTTGATAGCCTCGCCGGCAGTAATAACGAACAATTGTATCCGGGCTGGAAGCCACAATCATGCGCTTAAACTCGTCTGTATCCGGAAGCAAAAGTAAACTACTGAGATGCAATTGGTCTACTTCCCTATTTTTAGGCGCTTTCTGGTAAAGCTCCTGCGCCTGCTGGACAAATCTACGGCTGTCCGCATCTGCTCCGCCTTCGTGGCAGTATAGTGCCAAAACCAGCCGCATCTGGATGTAGGCGTGATCCTGTAAACCGGCTAAACGACCTGTTAATTGCTCATTGGCAAATAGTTTAGCCAATACTTGCTGGGAAGCCTGCTCCATCCGCTGGACGTCAAGGCTCATGTTGGCCCGGTGACGCCGATAGCGAGCCACCGGCTCATCTATCATATCCACCTTATGTCCATGAATGGCCATACGCGTCCATAAATCCCAATCCTCAACTGCTTTTAGGGTTGTATCAAAATCACCGCAGCAGGCAAAGCATTTTTTTCTGATCAGCAAGGCATGCACTAAAAACAGATTACCGGTGGCCAGGGCGCGCAAAAGGTCTGCCCGAACCCTGGCCCGAAGATTTGAGGGTTTATTAGCGGGCCTAAACATCTGGCCTGACTCGTCAATTAAGTCCCACGCCCCGCAAACCAAATCAATTTCTGGATTTTGCTGCAAGTGGGCAACGGTTGTAGCAAGCATATGGGGATACCATAGGTCATCTGCGTCTAAAAAGGCAATGAACTCCCCCTGCGCGGCCTTCAGACCGCTGTTACGCGCCGCCGAGAGACCGGCATTGGCCTGGGTAATAACCTGGAGGCAGTCCCCATAGCCAGCCAGAACCTGGGCGGTATTGTCGGTGGAACCGTCATTGACCACGATAATTTCGTAATCCGTAAACGTTTGGGCCAAAACGCTCTCAATCGCCTGGCTGACGAATTGAGCCTGGTTATAAGCCGGGATGATCACACTCACCGTCGGCGACATCCTGCACCTCAGCTTAAGCCGGTCGTAAAGACCCGCGCAACCAAATTTTCTGCATAACTTTAAGCCAATAAATCAATACTGCCGCTGGCTGCCAGGCCAAAGCGTAGGGTAAAATCATCAATTTCAACCACAGGGTCTCGACCCAGCTTGAAGACCGGGCGCAGTAAAGTAACTGCCGGCTGATGAGCGAGCGAACCTGGCGCGACAAAGTTGAGATATCATCGCCACGCGCCACGCGCTGCGCCAAAAAGGCACGATAAATGATTTCGAGTTTCGGCTGTAACCGGCCAATTTGCCGGCGCGTTATGGGCAGGCCCGACCATAACTGCCACAGTTCGGCCAGTTCGGCCAGGTTAAAGTCAACGCCGGTCAGCTCTCTCATATTACCTTTGGCGACCATAAGCGCAAATTCTGTTTGCTGCGATAAAGCCGAGGCGGAAATATTTTCTCCATGCGCCCGCCATTGCAGCAAAATTTCCGGCAGAATCACAATATCGCCCAGCTTGACCAGGCGCAGCCAAAGCTGATAATCTTGAGCATAGCGGTAATCCTCAGCATATCCGCCCAGATTCATAACCTGCTCCCGCCTGAACATGACCAGGCTGTGTCCCCCGACATAATTAACAAACAACAGGTACCAGGCAATGATACCAGACTCCCCAAATCTCCGCTCAACCCGAACCTGGCGGCCCTGTTCATCAACTATTTCATAATTGCCTGAAACCAGCACTGCCTCTGGATGCTCGTCCAGATAAATGACTTGCCGCTGCAATCGCTGCGGCAGGGATATATCATCGGCATCTTGCCGGGCAATGTACTGCCCACTGGCTCTGGCCAATCCCTTATTGAGGGAGGGGGTCAGTCCCAGGTTCTGTTCATTCTGAAGGACAATCAGGCGTTGGTCCCGGCCGGCGTATTCGGCCAAAATGGCGGCGGTGCGATCTGTTGAGCCATCATTGACAATGATGAACTCAAAATCGGTGAAGGTTTGGTTCAGGATGCTTTCAATGGCTTCAGCCAGATACCTGGACCCGTTATGAACGCTCATCACTACACTGACTTTAGGCGGCACAACGGCTACCTCTTTTTTTGCAGACGAAGATAGACATCCGGATTGGGGAGCGGGCTTTCAAAGCTGTAGAGGTCCAGGCCAAAGTTACAAAGAATAGCCGCCATATCGGCCACTTCCTGGGCCGAGAAATCCTGCTGCCATTCTGTTAAAACATCTTTCCCTGTTTTCAAAGCGCTCTGTTCCCAAGTTACGTGGGATAATTTATGGATAGCCCGGCGTCGAGCCGGTGTCTCTTTGAGACCCAACCTCTGCAATAAACGGCCGGCTTCTTTTTCCGGCTCCTGGTAAAGATATTCGTAGGTACAAAAAAGCCAGGAGTAATGGGCCAGTTGGTTAAGCGGCACGATATTTTCGACACACCACATGACCGTCTGTTTTTGGACCTCCGTCCTGGCCGCTTCGATGACCGGCTTGAAGGGAGCCAGATAATCTCGCATTAAATTTGGCTGAGCGAGCACTACATCGAGATGAGTTTCCCAACCCAGGCGGCGCCGCGAGGCAACGACCGCGCCGGGATGCCTGATCAAGTAAACAATGGGCGGATGAAACTGTTCGTCCAGCCAACCCAGGAGCAGCGTCGTCCGAATCGTTTTGAGCAGCAAGCGCCAGGCCCACAGGTGGCGGCCTTGCTGGTCTACCCAGGCATTATGCAACTTACCAGCCAGAACAAGGTTGGCAAAGTGGTATAGATTAGGGCAAGACTCCTGAGGAGAACAATAAGGCCGCAGCGAAATACCGGCTGCTTTAGCCTCCGGCACTTTGCGGGCATCAAAAGGCTCAAAAATAACGCGGAAACGCCAATCAGCGGCAAGGATGTCGCCTAGCCAGGTGGTCCCACTCCGGCCCGAACCAGCCAAAATGATCGTCTTGGAGGGATCGCCCACAACTGCCTTACCTCTCCCCTGCTGGCGTAACCTCGGCCCAGATTTCACCCCAGCGCACTTCCTGATAACTTATCTGCAATCCTGCTGCTGCCATCTCTTCGGCAAAAGACTCCAGGGTATACTCGGTCTCGTGGGTGGGATCGAGCCGCCATTCAACGCCTAACTCGCGCTTAAGCGGCACCCGCCAATCCCGCTCAAACAGGGGCACTCGAATGAGCAGCCGGGTTGGTTGCGCTGCTGTTTGTACCCGGCGCAAAAATTCTGCTCGGCCCGGCAGATGCTCCAAGACGTTGGAAAGAATCACCACATCAAAGGTTTCGGAGGGTAAATCTTTGAGTGCATCCCCTACCTGATAGGTCACGCGAGGATGGGTGTGGCGCTGGCACGCCAGGGCAATATTGGCGGCATTCAAATCTATCCCCAGCACCTCCGCACCTGCCTGCTCCGCCACATCATAAGCGACCGCCCCAATCCCACAGCCAATATCTAACACCCGCTCACCTTTATGAATATGGCTGGTAAAAAAATCGTGGTAGCGGGTATGGCGATGTTTAGGGTGAATCCCGCCATTGTAGCGGACGGACTGCTGTCCTTGCAAAGAATAGAAAGCGGTATCCAGGCCAAAAAGAAAGCGCAGGGACTCAGCGGCCGGCAGAATCGCCGCGCGCCGTACGACCAGCGCCCGGATAAGCGCCTGCACATAGCGGGTGGGCAGCCAGTCGAACGGTTTTACGAGCATAAACTTGATTAGCGAACGGAGGTGGTACATAGGTCCTGTAATACAGACATTTCCATTTCAATGACTCGCTCAAAGGCAAAATTTTCGGCCACAAAACGCCGGGCATTACGCCCCAGTTCGGCCCGCAGGGAAGGCCGGGCTAGTAACTCTTGAATAGCGGCGCGAATGCTATTTTCGTCGGCCGGGCATAGCCAGCCATTTTCCCGGTGACAAATAAGTTCACGGATACCGGGCGAGTCCACCCCAATCACGGGTAGGCCGCAAGACATCGCCTCCAGCAGGGCCTTGGGATGGCCTTCGATTTGGGAGGTCAACAAAAAAATCGCTGCCTGGTTCAGCACATTTGGCAGCTCACGGTGAGGCAGATTACCCACAAGACGGAGGCGGACCTTAAGTTCTGCCGCCAACTCCTCAACCGCTTGCCGCAGCGGCCCGTCGCCCACCATAACCAGTTCCACGTCAAGGCCGGCGCATGCCCGGACCAGGAGCTGCGGATTCTTGAGCTGGCTCAGCCGGCCCACGGAGCAAAGCAGGTTGGGAACCGGGTTCCCACTGGTATCGTCCGGTGAAAACAGATCGGTCAGGACATAATTTGGGATCACTTTTATTTTGGCGGCGGGCTGATGGTACTTCTCCACCACATAGTCGCGCAGCGCCGGGGTGGTAACGACCACTTGATTGGCGGCGCTAAAAACCCGGGCTTCAAGCCGCCGTGCTTGCTCCACTTCCGCCGCACGTTCAGGACCACCTTGGGCAGCCTGGTCTGACCACATGTAGCCACAGCGGGCAATCAAGGGTTTACGCCATAGGCGAGCGGCCCGCAGGGCCACGTCGGCGCCATTCACCTGGTTAGTCTTAATGACGTGGCTGTGCTGCAACCAGCCAGCGTGCAAGAAGGGCAATAATTTTTCATAAATAACACCCGGCCAGCCCCAGCAATTACAGAGAATCTTGATACCGGATAACTGGCTAGCATATTTCAAGTCTCCGGCATCACCATAAGTTACAAAACCAACTTGTACACCCCGCTTTTGGAGCTGCTGGTAGAGCGCTACTTCTCGCTCCAGCATCCCTATTTGTTTCCAGGCCCGGAGAGACATACCCCGTGTAAAAAACAGGGTCAGCTTAATCTGGTTAACGGCGTTCATCACACGTTTAATCTTTTTGACATACAAACAAGATCATATGTCCCCAATTTTTCTCCAGCCATGCCCACGCTCTAAACAATTTTTGCAAACGCCAGCCGAAGCCGCGCCACCTGACGAGCCGGGCCAGGAGGGGGATTTCGTCTTTTATGCCCTTAAAACTCCCGTAACCTGTTTGGTCAACAATACTAAAACCGGCTGCCTGCAAATAAGCAGCAAACTCCGCTTTGGTAAAGGCATACTGATAAAATTCCAAGCCCTCGGTCTGGCCCTGATATAGCCCCAACCGGGCCTTCAAACAGCGGAGAGGATGAAAATGGGGCACGGAAATGAGCGCTACGCCCCCCGGTTTCAATACGCGGTAGGCTTCCTGTAAAAATGGCTCCGGCCCTTCTCGGCGATGTTCAACCACCCCCAGCGAGATATAACCACTGTAGGACTCACTGGGTACCTTCATGCAGGTCACGTCTCCCGCCTGAATCGGTAATTCAGGGAAGTGGGAGCGGACAGTTTGCACCGTTTCTAAAGCCCACTCAACCCCCTCGGCCTCGTAGCCTCGCTTTCGTAAAGCTAACACATATTGTCCTAAACCACAACCGGCCTCCAAAATCCGGCCCGATTTGGGCAAGTAACGAACAAAAGGCTTCTCAAACCAGTCCAAATTGCCGTTCTCAGCTCGGGTAAAAAGCTGAGCCGAATAGTGGTTCTTCCAGTGCGCTTCCCAAAATGCCGCATCAGCTTGAGTGCGGTAGTAAGCCAAACGCTGTCCTTCAACACGGCGGACCGTTTTATCTAAAACTGGCCTATTACCCCTCAAAAGGGTTGGCCGAGGATGCAACTGAAAAAGATCTTCATTTTCTGGCATAACTCACTTGAAAAACGGGCGATACAACTTCTGATAGTATTGCTCAGCTATCGAAGACCAATCATATTGTTGTACATCTGCGAGCGCGCAACGGCGATAATTTTCACGCAGTTGGGAGTCTTCAATGAAAGCTACGGCATATTCGGCCAGGCCAGCCACATCTTCTACTTCAGCCAACATCCCATTTTGACCGTGTTCAATCAGATCAGCCGGCATGCCTACCCGCGTTGAGACCAGAGGAACGCCAGTCGCCCAACTTTCCAGCAGCGCGGCGGGACCTCCTTCGACACGCGAGGCAATAACATACAGGTCAAGCGCATAGTAATAACGGACAATATCATAATAATTGTCGAGAAAATGATGGATATAAGGTACTCCGAGTCTCGCCAGGCCCTGTTTAACATATCCCCGCGCAGGTCCGGTCAATAAGACTAACAAATTGCTGTAACGAGCAGCCAAGGTGGCGATAACTTCCAAAAACACATCAGGACCTTTAAGCAATTTCGGCTCAAAGCCTTCTCCCCACCCTGAGCCATCCTTTTGAAAAGAGCCGATGCAAATTGCATCTTCAGGGACGCCTAACCGGTGTCGCGCCTGGCGGCGCATCACCTCGGAAGGAGGACAAAATCGGGTTAGATCTACACCCAACGGTATCATTACCAGCTTGTCCTCTGGAATGCCCAATTCCACAAGAGGCTGTTTAGAAATCCGGCAACTCAGTACGATCCTCTCCAGAGAATGGGCCGCTTCAAACAGTTGGGTAAAGAGACGTTGCATGGCTGGATTGGAATCAGATAGAGCGCCGTGAAACCAGGTCAGGAAGAGATGATTGGAGGGATGAAGCTGGCCGGGGGCGCCATTGAAATAAACATATCTATCAACAAAGTGAATAATTTGATTTTTCAACCCGAACGAATCAGCCACCAGGTGGGTCGAAATCTTATGCTCCTTCTGCACATACGCAGCAACGTTATGTCCTACCCGATCCAGTATCCAATTTGAAGCATCCGTCACGAGATAAATATCCCTGGTCCAACGGCTGATTAAGGTGCGATAGCCTCTTTTAGGCAGGTACGCGATGCGGTTCAGCATTAGGGCTTAATCACTTTCCAACCGAATAAATTGTTATCCAAGATTTCGAGAAGCATAACTAAAGCCCAAACCAATAAACATGTTCCCTGAATGTCGCTCGCTGGCAGCCCCTGAGTAATTGGCACCGTATAGTAGGTTGTCTGGCTGCGGCCCAGGTAATAGGAGAAGCCCCCGTCCGGTTGATGATGTTGCCTGATCATATCCAAGACTTGCTGGCAGTAAGCCCGGATACTCGCCTGCTGATATTCTGTCTGCTGCAAACAACGATAAAGCACATAGACCACATCTACCAGATGGCACCCTTCGGCCTGGGGTAAACTCGCCAGGCAGGTATCTATTAAGCGTTCAGGATAATGAATGGGTGCTTCCAGCCAATCCAGAGCCGTCAAGACCTTCATGGCCCCGTTGATAAGTTGCCCGCGTTCCGGGGTTGATCCTTTAAAGTAGCCGCCCGTCGTCGTATCGGCCAGGCCTTCCAGAAATCGGTTACAACCCGCTAACAACTCCTGAGCTTTTGCCGGCCCCAACAATTTGGGACCTTCAATTCTGAGAAACACCACCCATGCGGCGGCCTGTCCTCCAGCTCCCCACGGCCTGGTCCAATCCAGAGATAAAAGGTGATCGTTTAACCCTGCCGGGGTCGTGGGGAAGCCAGTATAATGCTGATCCGCAGCCTGACCAATTTCCGCCAGGGTGGCTATAGCTTGTTTAGTTTCAGCAACGATGACCTTTTGTCTATACGTCAGTTGTTTTGGGTGGAAAAGGGACTCAGTCAAGCGCCGGCGCCAGGACACTCGTCTGGCTAAATAATTGACCAGTGGAGGGTCAATAAAAGCATTATGATTGATGCGCCCCTTTAAGGTGCTATCCTCTTCTTGAAATGATTTTAGAAAGGTAATCCAGGCTGTTTGCCGCTGAGGCTCCTGGCACGACCAGAGACCCAGCATGTGATAAAGTTTTAACGCGAAACAACTAAATCCCAGGGCGACTTGTTGGCCAAGTTCGGTAACACCTGCTGCGGACGGCAAAAAGCGGCCCACTTGATCGGACCACTCCAGAGACTGCAAGTAATCAGGCAATTTATCATTTAGACAGTTCACCCACTCGGTTTGGGTGGGAGTCATTGAATTGGCCATAAATCAAAACAACAAGGTCCGGGCCAGCCAGACAGGCTTCTGCCACAAGCGGCGCTGCTTGACAATTTCATCACGCCGTCCCAATAGTTCCAGAAATAACTGGTAGTAATTCTGGCACATTCGCTCAGCGGTGTGAGGATATTCCTTTATCCGCGCCACCCAGTGCTCGTATGTGGTGATCATCTCTTGTAATTTTTGTTCAAAATTTTCGGCGGTAAAGGAGATACCGTAACCCTGGCAATATTCGGGAATGCCGCCGCTTTCCCGGTAAAGCAGGGGTAAGCCGCACAAAGCGCCTTCAATGTGGTGCATGCCAGCGGCTTCATTTTGAGCAGCGGTTAAGTAAACATCGTGCTGCTGAAGTTCCTCTACCAACGATTGTCCTGAGAGTGGCTCTATGGAGCGAGCAGCCTTGAATTGAAATTTATCAGGCATTCTGCCAATGTAGGTGAAGGAAATCTGTTCAGACCATAAAGGTGAGGCCAGCATTTCATCTAAGCGTTGATAGATATCAAAACCCTTTTTGATATTATTGCTCCAATGGTGGGTTACTAACTTCAGCTTGTCGGCGCGTTTCGTCACCTGTTTTCTTCGCCATAAATCGCTATCGCCGCCATTCAAAATGATACTATAGTTGGATGAAGCAAATCCTGCTTCAACATAGCACGTGTGCAACCAGTTGCTAATAAATATGGTATGGTCGGCAACTTCACCCGCTCTAATTCTAAATTTGTTATAAGCTTTAGCTGGGTCATCCCTGGCTTCACTTGAATTATTGACCCGATGAACGACAATACAACGGTTATTTCGGAACAGCAGGTACTTAAGGATGTCTTGGTGAGAGTAAGCTGATATACTGAGTTTTGCGTCCGGCTCAATCAGGAGAATAAGATCTAAATCTGAAGCTTTTAAATCAAAAGAGACATCAACGCTCTTATGGCGCAGATAGTTAGCTAACGCACAGCCGAACTGATTGCCCCCGCCCCAGGGGCCGGTTTGCAGGTTAAGGCCTAAGCTTATTTTCATACAATTGAAAGCTTTACTATATCTGATAACTCATTCATTTCTCTTGCCTTGTAACAGTATCAGTCTGTTATCCTATGAGCTGAATAACCTAACGATTGCAGCAATGGGGACATTTCTGCCAAATAGGGCATATCCTCATCGGTGAGGCTTTTTTGGGCTGTATAATTATCAGATACCTGTATCTGCTCAGAAGATTGCCATTTGTAGTTCCGGTTGATTAATTGCGCAGGGAAGATTTCAGCAATGAACTGCTCATTGTAGTCGAGTTGAGCGTGGTCCAGCACCTGTCTCATTATTCTCTGGGGATCAGCCACCAAATCCTCGTATCGTATCTCAAGGTAACGTTCACCAAGTAAAGGCCGATTCTGCTGGCCGTAAGTTACCAAATACAGCCACTGGCGGGCGTGGCGCTGTGGTTGTGGTTGCAGCAGTGGGTTCACCAGTTCCGGCGGACATGGGCCATAGAGGATCTTTTCTTCTTGAAAACGCCTATGCTTCTCTTTAGTTGAATAGCGTAATTTGTAGAGAATGGAATTGACCACGGCCCGGCCATCACGGATAACATGAAAGTGCCGGGCTGTGGGGAAAATCTCGTCAACTAAAGCAATCCATAGGATCATAAACGGTATTTTGTCGAGCAGGCGTGACTTTTTTTGAATTTCGAGAATTCTCTCATAGTCGCTGCAAATTTGCCTGGTCCGTTTGGGATGAAGCAATTTGGTATCCATCACCCCTCGATGTTCGCCAAACGCCCGCCACCAAAAATCCGTCCCCTCACGAGGATCAAGCGTACCGGTTTGTGGATAACCAACCCCAGGATGTTTAGCCAACAATTGGTACAGGAGGGTTGTCCCTGAACAGGGAGCGCCCCAAATGAAGATGGGCCTATCCAATTTATTGCACTTGAGGTCGCCAGCACGACGATACTGCTCAAAAATCCGGCGATACTGTTGTGCGGTCTTGGTCAAAAATTTTGAGAACATTGTCTAGTTTGCTGAAATCAACCCTTTGTTACTTAACCCTGCTCAGTGACTGCACAAACTTTGTGCCAGCAAAAGAAAATTCGTTGATAAACAGTTGCCGTTGGCTGGAGGATAGGAAGAGTCTTTTGAAACCATAAATCAATAATCTTGTCCTCTCACGAAGGGAGCCACTGGCTTTAAAGAATTCAGCCATTATGACGGCTCTGGTCACAAAAAGAGGCAAGACTGCCGCCAAATTTGTAAGTTTTAAGGCTCGTACGCGGTGTCGAGCCGTTTCGAGGCTGGTCTGCTGGCGGTTTCTCCGTCTGAACCACTGCCCGGCAGGGTTAGAAAGAATATCGCCTTGAGCGGCAATTCTGACGAGGATAACCGAATCGCCGCCAACAACTCTCGGCCAGGGCAAAGTTTTGAGCAGAACTTCTCGCCGGTGCAGCCCATAAATCGCATTGCCGCGTTTTTGTTGCCGGTGCATTGCCAAAATTCGACCGGCGGCAGATGGTTCGGAGCGGGTATCAACTATTTCCTCATAGATAACCACGGGATGATTTTCCTCATCAATCAATACTCCCTGGGGGAAACACAGAGCCAGCTTTGAGTTAGCTTGCATTTCCGTGACCAGCACTTCCAGGAGATTACCGGACCACAGGTCATGCCCGCTGGCCCACATAAAGTAATTGCCTCGGGCTTGAGCCAGCACAAATTCAAAATTTTCAATGGTTCCAATGTTTTCAGACTGGCGATGGAGCACAATGCGGACATCTTTGGCCGCGTATTCCTGCAAAATGTCCCAGGTAGAATCGGTTGAAGCATTATCCGAGATAATTAGCTCCCAATCGGGAAATGTTTGGGCACATAAAGCGTCCAGGGCCTGGCGTAACCACCGGCTTTCGTTATAGAGAGGCATGCCGATACTAATCATCACAGGTTGCTGGCTCATGGTTGCAGGAACCTCAGCCGATTTTGCGTTTCAAAAATCCGTCAGGGCAGTAGCTTACTGCCAGCCGGTTGTAATAAGGGTCCACTTCAAACTCTGGATGCTCTGCCAGGAAATCGCGGACGGCTGCGGCGGGATTATCTGTACTCCAGGTGGGCGACCCATTAGGGGCGTCGGCTAGAGTTTCCATTACCCCATCAAAAACCACTAAATAACTACCCATCGTCACCAAGTTTGAATACTTTTCCATCTCTTCCCGCACATGGGCATAAGTATGATTAGAATCTAATACCACTAAAACGGTGGCGCGAGGCTGAATGGACGAGCGAACCTGGGCCAGTACCTCGTCATCGGTCGAGCTTCCCTCGATCAGCATAATACGGTTGCTCATGGGGTGGCTTTGGATAGCCAGACGGTTATAGGTGCGGATTTCTTTATCTATTGAGATAACCTGCCCTTTACCCAATAACTCGAGCATCGAGGCATAAAAGATGGCCGACCCTCCATGAGCAATACCGGTTTCAATAATGACATCCGGCCTGACTTTATGAATTAACTCCTGCATCATCAGAATATCTTCAGGAAGTTGTATAATCGGAATCCCTAACCAGGTTACCTGGTACGAGATTCGACGCTCCCAGGCCGATTTCAACCAGAGTTCAGCCAAAACCTTGAAGCCTTCCTCGCTATAAATATCTATCTCGCGCTGGCCGCTATCCGTCGCGATAATCAGAGCGCTCTGACCAATCGTCAACTCATGCTTGGGCATTTTTCATATGCTCCTGTTCAAAGGGGGATTAACTGAGTTGAGAAACCCATCTCAGCCACCATGTTTTTAATTTCGGGTAAGTAGTTGGGATTCACGACAAAAATTTTATCGGGAAGATAAGACTTCAAGAATGCCGGCGGTACAATCCGTTGCCCCATTCCCGGGATATATTTGTCCCACTTGCGCGGATTGATGTCTACCACAAACTCGATGGCCTCCAACGGGATGGCCAGCGTATTCAAGATGGTGACTCCCTTTGCCCCTGCCCCCCAGATTACTGTCCGCCTTCCTCTACGCTCAAGCAACTGTTGGCGTAAACCATCCATTTTACCTGGGTAGTCTCTAACAAAATCAGCCACAGCGCCGGCTATCTCTTGAGGACCCTGCCCAGTGGTAACTCCCGCTCCTTTGATTCCACCTTCGGGGCAGGCTTCCAACCACAAGTATTGGCCGTTAAATGCCTCTGTCACCCGGACGACTCTAAAACCGTTTTCGGTAAAAAGATGCCTGAGTGACGCCGGGCTAAAGTAAGAGCAGTGCTCGTAGAAAATATCCCAAAAGGTTAGATTACGCAGAATCCAAAGAACATTGGGCATCTCAAAGAAAATTACCGAACCGGACCGGTCGCCGATAGACTGCCGTAGATTCGCTACCAGTTGCGCCGGGTACTGAATGTGCTCAATGACATGACGGCAACAAATTAAATCCGCCTGGTAATTGGCATAACGTTCTGAGTAAAAATCCTGGATGAAAGTCACCTGGTCTGAAGCTGTCCCATTGGCCTCGTAGCTTGGATCAAACCCAATCCCACGATTATGGCCGGTCTGGCATAACATTGTCAAAAACTCACCCTTGCCACAACCAATTTCGATAATTTCCTTATTGTAAAGAGAATACCGGTTAATGAGATCACGGGCTAGACTCTCCATATACGCCAGAAACAGCGGTGAGTAAGATTGCGAGTTGTCGTATTGAGCGGAATACTTTAACCGGTCTGGCTCAAAGGCCACATTCGAGATAAATCCACAGGCCGGGCAAAGGCTCAACCGGATATCTCCTCGCTCACACTGCCACGCGGCTTCCCGGCTGGGCATGACCAAATTTTGATGTGCCGGTACATTCTCCAAATGAAAAAACGGTTGCAGGGTAGACGAGGCGCAGGCGGGGCATAAGGATACTTTTTCCATCTTCATACCCCCAAGTATCTCTGCCACCATGCTATTGTCTGCTGCAACCCCTGTTCCAGATCATACCGGGGAGTCCACCCCGTCCCCTCGACCAGCTTGCGGTTGTTGGCACAAATAAACATTGGATCGGCGGGATTATAGGGCAACGCGCCAAGTTCAATCAACTCAGGCCGGTTAAGCATAGCCCCAATCTTAGTAACAATGTCTCTCACCGCTACCGGTCGCCCCGAACCAATATTGACCGGGCCGGAGAGATTACTCTGGGCCACCGCCCAAATTGCTGCCGCCACATCTTCGACGTGCAAAAAATCTCTAACCTGTTCTCCCTTTGTCACCCGGGCAGGCTGATTCTGCAACAAGGCGCAAATGATGGCCGGCACCAAACGCTGTCTGTTTTCAAGGGGGCCATATTGATAAAAAAGACGCAACCAGGCCAGGCTCATTTCGCTGTTACTGGCAAACTGTTCCAAGACGCTCTGCAAAGCCAATTTGCTGGCAGCGTATAGAGATTGTGGTTTGGTCTGGCTTTCTTCCCCAAGATAGCCCAGGCTGACGTTATACTCAAAGCAGGTACCAATCCCGATAAACCGGGGACAGCCCGCCCTGGCCAGCTCAGAGGCCAGACGCAGACTGGCGCTGAGCATACTCAAGTTTTCCTGAGCCGTCAAATACCGTCCCGGTTCAACATACCAGGCTGCATGAATGCATAAATCAGGGTGAAGGGCCGCCAGGTGAAGTGAGTCAGGAGTAAGCAAATCCCCGTAAACCAGATGCAGCCGCGCCTCGATGTCTTTGATGCGCCACAAATCGCTATTCGCTCGTACCAGCGCGTAAACGTCGCAGCCCTGGCTTACCAGCAATCGAGCAAGATGAGAACCAATGAAACCGGTTGCCCCCGTCAAGAGCACCTTCATTTCAGACTCGCCCTCCTTACTAATTTCTCTCAGCTATGCTTTACGGCCCAATCATAAGGGATATGATTTTCAAAGGGGTCTAAACGGCTGCTGCGCGCAGGGTCATGGGGGTGAGTGCAGCAATTGGCTACAATGGCGTAAGGTTCGCTCATGCCCTTAAACCCGTTCCACACCTCCGGCGGAATAATGACCAATGCATAATTGTCTGGCCCCAGGAAGACCTCCATGAGCGTGCCCCCCGTAGCCGAGCCGGCCCGCTCATCGTACAGAACTAACTTTATCCGCCCAAAGATGCAACTGTAATTCAAAAACATCTCCTGATGTTTATGCCAACCTTTTATTACCCCCGCATAGACGGTCGAGAAGTAGATTTCACCAAATTGAATAAAGTGTGGGTCCGTACTCCTTAGCATGTGGTAAATAGTTCCCCGCTCATCGGGAATCCGGCGCAAAGGGATAACCTGAACACCCTCAATTATCTCACTTCCTTGTAAGATTTTGACCCCATCCGGCTTCGGTGTACCTGGCACTAGATTATCCTCATTTGCGGAATAGGAATAATAAATTTGCCCCCCTGCTGGCGGTATTCACGCTGCTGCTCCAAAATCTCCGCAGCAAAGTTCCATGTGAGTAATAAAACATAATCGGGCCTGGTTTCCAGAAGTTTTGCCGGAGGATAGATAGGCAGATGGACGCCTGGCATAAAACGCCCCTGCTTATAAGGACTCCGGTCCACCACATAATCCAGCAGGTCTGATCCAATCCCACAATAATTCAACAAGGTGCTTCCCTTGGCAGCCGCCCCGTATGCGGCGAGTTGTCGGCCTTGCCGTTTAAGCTCGGTGAACAAGTTGCCTAGAGATGCTTTCAGACTCTCAACCTGCTCGGCAAAATTCCGGTAGAAAGTGAAGTCGGCCACCCCCCAATTTGCCTCCTCCCTCAGCAGGTCTGAGACAGAATGTGATAGATTCGCGTTGACCGCTTCTTTCCCCTGCTTTTTCTGGGCAAATATCCGCAGCGAGCCTCCATGAATGGGGACACGTTCAACACGTATGACGACCAACCCGTGACGCCGGAATAGATGATCCAGCGCCGTGAGCGAAAAGTAACACAAGTGTTCGTGATAGATCGTATCAAATTCCCCATGATCAATCAGATCTTTCACGTAAGGGACTTCAATCACAGCGGCGCCCTTATCTTTCAGCAAGAGGGCGATACCCGCGACCACGCCATTCAGGTCGGCCACATGGGCCAGGACATTGTGAGCGTGAATAATGTCTGCCAATTCTCCCTGGTCCTTTAACTGTTGCGCCAGCTCCCGCCGAAAAAATTCTGGCAAGGTACGAATGCCGCGCTCCGATTGGGCAATCCGGGCGACATTTTCTGCCGGCTCAATCCCCAAAACCGGAATCCTCTGCTGCTGATAATATTGCAGTAAGTAGCCATCGTTGCTGGCAATCTCTACGATCAGGCTGTGAGGGTTCAGTTTCTGGCTGGCAATCAGATCGGTGACCAGGGCTTTGGCATGCTGCAACATACTATCGGAAAAAGAAGAGAGATAGAGGTACTCCCGAAACAGCTTCTCCGGCGGTATAGTTTCGGTGATTTGGACTAACGTGCAGTGTGGACAGAAAACCAACTCAAGGGGATAAGTTGGCTCAGGTTCATCCAGTTGAGCTGCGGTGAGTAAGGCATTTGCCAGCGGCATCCGGCCCAGCGATAGGACTGGTTCTAATTCGGTTGCGCCGCAGGAACGACAGGCCAGAACAGACTTATCATTCATGGGAGGTAGTAAAAAAGTGGGTGTACCAGGCAATGGTTCGCGCCAACCCTTCTTCCAGGGAAAATAGAGGCTGCCAGCCCAAAACCTGGCGTGCTTTAACTGCGCTCAAATATTGGTAACGAATTTCGTGGGAGGCTTCGTTTCGAATTTCTGGTTCGAGATTGGAATTCATCAATTTCGAAATCAATTTTACCAGCTCAAACACCGTCAGTTGAGTTTCATTGGAAAAATTAAAAGCCTGTCCTCGCAAAGTTGGCCTCTCGGCTAGTTTTTCGGCCAGCAGGGTATAGGCCGCCGCTCCATCTTCAACATAAAAATAGTCACGGACATACTCCCCATCCGAACGAATTACCGGCGGCCGGCCCTGCCAAATCGAGCGGATCGTGTCTGGCACAATCCGGTTCCAATTTAAGTCCCCGCCTCCAAAAAGGTTTCCGCAGCGAGTTATCACTACCGGCAAATCATAAGTAGCCGCATAGGTTTGGCCGATCAAATCGGCGCAACTCTTGCTGACGTCATAAGGATACGCCCCCTGAAGCGGGAAGGTCTCATCATAGGGTAGAGTTTCATGAACGCCATAGGCTTTATCCGATGAGGCCAGAACAATTTGTTTAACAGTTGGACTGCGCCGGCAGGCTTCCAGCAGCGCCCATGTCCCCCCAATGTTTGTCTCAAAGGTTGAAACTGGATTACGATTGGCAACTGGCACAAGCGTTTGCGCTGCCAGGTGAAAAACAGTCCGAATTTCATACTCGCCCAGGATCCGTTCCAGCAGACTTTGGTCCCGTACATCTCCCCTGACTGTTTTCACCCTTTCAATGAGGCGAGTGCTCATCAACTCAGATTGAGGCACCCAATCTCTGATCAGGCAGACCACTTCCGCACCCGATGCCAGGAGGCGGCGCGACAACCAGCTACCCAACAAGCCGGTTGCGCCGGTCACTAAGGTGGAGCGATCCTGCCAAAACGGCGAGGTCTGGTCACTCATCTTGACTCAGGCCATACTTTCCAGGGGGGGTTCCCCCCCTGCCACAAGCGTTCCAATAGGCGCACTTCGCGTAAGGTATCCATACACTGCCAAAAATGCTCATGGGGATATGCGACCAGTTGGCCCTCTGCAGCCAGCCGCGAAAGTGCATCTGCTTCCAGGCTGACCTCCTGTCCATCCAGGTAATCAAAAATGCCCGGTTCAAAAACCATAAACCCTCCGTTGATCCAACCCATCTCGATCTGAGGCTTTTCACTAAATTCGGTCACAACGTTGCCGTTAAAGGTCAAGCCGCCAAAACGAGAGGGCGGGCGAACCGCCGTGATGGTAGCCAGTTTCTTATGGTCGCGATGAAAACGCAATAAAGCGTAAAGGTCAAGATCGCTCAGGCCATCGCCATAAGTCAACATAAAAGTCTCATGGGCCAGCCAGGGCTGTAACAGCTTAACTCGCGAGCCTGTATTGGTTTGAAGACCTGTTTCAATAAGATGCACGCGCCAATCCTCTCCGGGTTTGTCGTACATCTCAACCCGGCCGCTGGCCAGGTCAATGGTCAGGCTACCGTTCAAACGAGGATAGTCTAAAAAAAAGCGCTTGATGACCTCCCCTTTGTACCCCAAGGCAATCAGGAACTCGTTGAAGCCATAGTGGGCATAATGTTTCATAATATGCCACACAATCGGCCGTCCCCCAATCTCAACCATCGGCTTGGGTTTGATTTCAGTCTCTTCAGCCAGCCGGGTGCCAAAGCCACCCGCCAGTATAACTACTTTGATCAAGCTAAGATTCCTCTATCTCTTTGATGCCTTACTTCAACAGGGGACGACAGATGTACTCACGATATGGGTAAGGGGCTGGTGAAAAAGCGGGCTGTTCCAACAAGCCTACAAAAGAAGCAACTGATTTTAGAGCTTTTCTGAGTTTATATTTTTTACCTGACATTTGTTTTACTTGGTTATGAGCTAAGAGGAGTGACTTAATCTCTATTAATTCAAACTTGTTTCGCAGCATTTCTGACAAGTTTGATAACTGGTTGTTGGCAGGTTGTTTATCCTGGTTCAAGCTATAAAAAACGCCTGTAGTGGTAGCTTGAATAAAATCAAGGTAGGTTTCAACTTGCTCAACAGTCATTTCTTGCAACGAAGAAACATTGAGAGCCAATTCGAACTGTAGGTGGCGGAGTGAATCTAAGCGGTAATTCGGAACTAAAATAAAATCAAAGGTTTCAATGGCACTGGAATTTATCAACTCTGCAAAATCCTGGCTATTATAGATGTATATCTTTTTTTGAGGATTAAGCAGGGAAAGATAAGCTGCCGAAAAAAGTAACACTTCGGGAAGGTCAACAATGATAAAGGTGGCCTTGCCAATAATATTTGATAAATGATGAACTAAACCACCGTAGCCTGCACCAATTTCAATCACGTAATTTCTTTTTTGTTTAGCAGGATCTAAGAGGCTATTAAAAACCCCATGCCGATAAAGTGCGTTAATTACTCTTTGAAATCTGAGAATATCTCGACTCAAAAAACGACCATCCTCGTACAAAAATCCAATTCCACCTTCAGGTTCATTTAGAATAAATTCGGGTGGGATATCCTTCGTTAGCACATCTGCATGAATTCTATACTCATAAGGATCCTGAAAAGTGTAAGTCTGATAATTATCTCCGGTAAGATGATAGGTGTGTAGACGAAGCTTGGCAAATGCCTCTTCTGACAGCCCGGGCATGTAATCAAAATAAGAGCAAAAATCAGCCCAGTAATTACTGGGGATAAAAATGTTATGATGTCCATTCTGAAACTGTTGGCGCTCTATGAGTATCTCTTCAATTTTCGATTTGATGATGCTAATTTTTATGCGGTCTTCCTCTGTCATTCATTACCCCTTCTTGAACGTTGTTAGCCACAATCAACATCAATCTGCCATTCTAAGAGTGGCCGTACTACACCTGGAAAATTCTTTGCATACTCACCTCTGGCTCCATCTTTCTGACTATGATCCACAACCACAAACGACACTGCATCTCTTTCGGTGGCCAGAATTTGATCTGGATTATGGGTAGTTAGCGCAACCATCACCCTTATTTGACCCTCAGCCAGAAATTTTCCAGGGATGAGACAGCGGCTTGTCACCATTCCTGTAAACTTACGAGATTTGTAGCGCCAATCTAAATTGGAAAAGTCTCCAGATGCAAAAAGACAAATATTATCCTCATTAAAGAGTTGTATATTAGCGTATGGAAATTGGTGGCTGGAATAATTATAATATCGAATTTCGATGGTAAAGGGTTCCTGTATATTAACCGTGTCGCAGATGTTGCCAGCTTCATCGCGAACGTAAATTGCCTGAATTCGTACAAACTCGTTCCCTGGTGCTCTGGATAAATCTGACCATTCTCGCGCCGCCGACACCCCTAAATCAGATTGTAAATACCGAGAAACAACCTGGTGCGATGGCCCATCGTCTACAAGCTGACCATTATCCAGTAAGAGGGTTCGATGACATAAACGATTGATAGCTTGCATGTTATGCGAAACAAAAAGTATTGTTCGTCTTTGTTGACTCACATCCTGCATTTTGTCTAAACATTTGCGTTGGAAACGCGCATCTCCCACAGCTAGTACCTCGTCTACTAGCAAAATTTCTGGTTCAAGATGAGCCGCTACAGCAAATGCCAAGCGGACATTCATGCCGCTAGAATAGCGTTTCACCGGCGTGTCAATAAATTGTTCCACTTCGGCAAAGGCGACAATTTCATCAAACTTCCGCTCAATCTCAGCTTTGCGCATGCCCAATAAGGCCCCGCTCATATAGACATTTTCGCGGCCCGTTAACTCGGGATGAAAGCCGGTTCCTACTTCTAACAGGGAGCCAACGCGTCCCCGGATCTCAGCCCGGCCAGCACTTGGCTGGGTAATACGGGCAAAAAGCTTCAGCAGAGTAGATTTACCGGCCCCGTTGCGGCCAATCAGGCCGATTACCTCACCCTGCTTAACTTTAAATGAGACATCTTTAAGCGCCCAGAAGGTCTGGGGCTGGCGGTCTCGAGGGGTAGTGTTTAGATTTCCAAACCGGTAAAACGGCTTGCTTAAAGCATTCGTCAAAGTCTCCCGAATAGTTTTGTAACCAACCTGGGATGCACCGATTTTATACTGCTTACTCAGACGTTCTGCCTGAATTGCTATATAACTCATCTCTCAGACCACATCAGCGAAGGTTTTTTCCATCCGTTGAAAATAGTACAATCCACTTATCAACAGCAGGATAGCTGCCCCGCTGGAAACAGCTAACATCGCTCCTGGGGGACTGCTGTCGAGCAAGGCCCAACGAAAACCTTCTACCACTCCCGCCATGGGGTTTAAACCGTACAACGTTCGCCACGGCTGAGAGAGCAGGCTGCTAGGATAGGCAATCGGCGTTGCAAACAGCCAAAACTGGGTTAAAAATGGCACGACATAGCGAATATCTCGATATTGGACATTTAAGGCCGAGAGCCACAAACCTGTTCCCAAAGCCGTCGTCAGGGCTAACAACAGAAAAAAAGGCAACCAAATTACAGCAGCCGTAGGCTCCATCCCATAAAAAAGCATCATACCCAATAAGACGACAAAGGCGATAACAAAATCTATTAGTCCTGCCAGAACTCCCGAGAGTGGCATCACCAGACGCGGAAAATAAACCTTCGTAATCAGATGGGCACTGCCTACCAAGCTGTTCGACGATTGGCTCAAGCCATTAGCAAAAAATGTCCAGGGGAGAAGAGCGGTAAAAGCAAAAACAGGATAAGGAATACCATCCGAGGGAATTTTACCCAATTTACCAAAGAAAATACTAAACACCACCATGGTGGCGAAAGGTTGAATAACGGCCCAGGCTGCGCCAAGCACTGTTTGTTTGTACCGTACCTTCACATCGCGCCAAATAAGAAAGTAGAGCAACTCGCGATACTCCCACAATTCAGTTATCTTCAGTGCCCCCCATCGCGGTGACGGCTCAATTACTGTGAGAGGGTAATCTTTAATTACAGTTAAAGCATTGGCCTCATTCACTGGCATGGCTCTAGTTCCACTTTGACCTGTAGCCACTGAGGCATCATTTTTATGGCGTCCATTATTTTCTCACACTTTATAGGTGTCAATCGCTTTAGACTGCCTGTCTCAAAACGATAGAATTGTAACATGTCCCCCTTTTCCCCACAAAAAAGAACATCTCCACCACAAAAATGGCGGAGATGTTCTTTTAGAGCTTACGATGATGGGTTAGTAGTTCACACCTAGCATCTGAGTAGATAAGCCTCCAGTGGCATTATCATTATTGACCACGACGATACCCGTTCCGCCAGAGAAGGTCAGGAAAACCGATCCAACAAAGTTTTTATTGGGCAATTGTCCGGCTGATCTCAGTTGAGCCGCATTGAAATTTGCTCCACCATTGACAATTGATTTGTTGATCGTATAAACCTCAGGCGGATTTGTATTGGCAACCACCCACCTGGATTGAACACTAGTGGCCCCATTTGCGCTAAGGACATTGATACCACTGTTAAAGGCGCCACCGGAGCCAAGCTGCAAGGCCACCGGCGCAGCCGCGTTCGCAGTAGCCAGACCGGGGTTTACCGCCGTCGCGGCGAAAGCAAAGGCGCCATTAACCGTTTTGTTAGTATTTACGACCGCAACGATGTTGACTGCCGGATTTGTCGAAATGGTTCCGGTTCCGAAAGATTGGGGAATAATCCCAGCCGTTCGCAGCGCGGCCATATTGATATTAACCACCCCATTACCGGCTAAAGCCACAGTATGGGTTTTTGTGCCGACCGCCGGGTATACTGAAGCATCAGCTTTATAAGTCAGAGTGACCTGGGTGGCCGTACCGGTCAGGTTAATGATGTTAAATCCACTATTGAAACTGGCGTGCGAGTTATAAAGTAAGGGTGACACCAGGGAAGTACCACCCGCATTATCGGCAATACCGGGCACATAAGCTTCCTGGTACTTTCCGGCGACATCCAGAACATTCTCGGCCACAGCGGCAACCTTACCGGCTCCCTGGCCCTGGATAATAGCGAACCCAAAGGCGCCATTCCCACTGCCAAAAGCGGCAAATTCGGCTCCCATAAAGTCAACGGCAACACTGCTATTACCTGGGATATTCCGCGTCACCCCGCCGGCTGGTGCTTCAACGGCACTCCCTTGCTTGATGGTTTTGATAGTAACAGTCTGGGCAGTCGCTTCCGCATTCTGAATATAAAAAGTTGTTTTGAAACTGGCATGGCCTCTAAAGATCAACGGTATGGTCTGTTTATTTGATGGGTTGTTGAACCCGGCGTAAGAGTCGCCTAACTTGCCAGTAGCGTTGGTGTTGATCACCCCCGCGGCCAAGAGTTGGTCGGAGTTGACAACGCCAGCGAATTGTCCATTGTTAGTAATTTCGCTGCCGGCAACCGTGACGCTACCATTTGCAGGAATGGTTTTGACAATGGTCTGAACAGCCGTTGAACTATTCTGATATAAAGCCAGGCTGGCGTTGGCTGTTGAGCCACCCAGGTTCTGGAGTACAATGAACTGACTTGAGAACGTTCCCGGCACCGCGGCAGAGCTAATATCGCCAACAGTCGCTTCCAGCGTCGGGCTTACTTCGACTGTAGTAGTTACGGTTGGGGTTACAGTTATTTCCTCAGTCGGCTCGGCCGTTGGCGGTGTCGTCGGCTCCGCTGGCTCCGCCGTTGGCGGCTCCGTCGGTTCAGCCGTCGGCGGGCTGGTCGGTTCAGCCGTCGGGGGTGCGGTCGGCTCAGAGGTCGGCTCGGCCGTTGGCGGGGCGGTTGGCTCAGCCGTTGGCGGGGTGGTCGGCTCGGCTGTCGGCGGGGCGGTTGGCTCAGCCGTTGGCGGAGCGGTTGGCTCGGCCGTTGGCGGGGCGGTTGGCTCAGCCGTTGGCGGGGTGGTCGGCTCGGCTGTCGGCGGAGCGGTCGGCTCAGCCGTTGGGTCTCCGTCCTGAGCAAAGACAACACTGCTGCCTGTAAACGACATTACGAGGGCGAAGAGTAACACTAGATGGATAAACTTTTTCATTATCTTACCTCCACAAAAGATAAAACTAAATTTTTATTGCTTAACTACAAGCTGAGAATAACACCTAAGTATCAAAGAATCAATAATACCTCCGGGTTATTCTGCTACTTTGAGAGTATTTTTGTCCAAATGAATGGTTTATCAGCGCATGATATTTACAGATTACGTAAAATAAGCTAAAATTCCAGGCGGGCTGAGACAAGTTTCCCATTAAAAACTTTGAAGAGTGGATTATCAGTAAAGCATGAAACAAAAAGGTATTTCAAGAATCCTTGTAGTCATTATCGCTTTAGTTGCCGTCGCCGGGGTTGCTCTTTATTGGGTCAATCGCACCCCCAGGCCAGAAGATAGTCAATTAATGCCTACGGCTGTATCTGCTCCCACCGCCACCGCAATAGCGAATGCGGCTGTTTCGCCTATTTCTCCCTTATCACAAGTGAGTCCGCCACCGGCTGTCACTGCAGACTCTGATCCGGCCCAAACTGAGGTTCTACTTAATAGTGGAATTGCTCTTTATGAAAAACAAGATTATCAAGGTGCAATCAAAATCTTCGACGAGATATTAAGCACAGATCCAAAAAATGCTCTCGCTTATAACGCCAGGGGGAGTGCTTATCTGGATTTAAAGGATTATGATAAAGCGGTTGCCGACTATACCAAGGCAATTGAATTGGAAACACTTTTGCCCCATGCTTATTATAATCGCGGACGGGCCTACACTCTTTTGAAAAAATATGACAATGCTCTGGCCGATCTCCAACACTCCGCCCAGCTTTTACCCGCTGAATTTGGCTACCGGGCCAACGGCAATATCGGCCTCATCTATCACCAACAGGGCGAATACGCCAGAGCCCTGGATGCTTTCGCCACCGCCATTTCATTTGACGATTCCAAAGCCGACACCTATTATCTGAGAGGCGAAACCTACACCGCCATGGAGAATTATGAGGCTGCTATCAATGACTACCAGGCTGCCCTCAGTCGCTTTCCCAATTATAATCAGGCTTATCAAGGCTTGGGCTATGCTTCCTACAAAATAGGTCACTTCGCCCAGGCCCAGGAGACGCTCAATAAAGCTTTGGAGATTTCGTCCAACAGCCCAATGACCCACTTTTATCTTATGCTGGTCTACCTGGCAACCGAACAATTGGACCCGGCCAAAGCCGAAGTATCCCTGGCGATGGACAACATTGGCGCTTTATCTGAAGAGGAACAAAACTCACTTTTCAAAAGAGTCTTGGCCGACCTGGAAACTTTTGTCCAAGAGAATCCAGCAAAAGACAGAGACGCCAAGGCTTTGATTAATCTGATCCCTGAACCTCAGTAACCTTAAACCCTCAACTCGTCCAGTTCCGAAATTGCCTCCTTAACCGAGGTGATTTTTTGTTTGCTGTTCCAGTGATACCTGGTCCTCATCTCAGCCAGGATTTCAGTCACATTCCCTTGAGCTTGCAGCCGGCCATGTTCCAGCCAGATGGCCCGCGTGCACAAGCTTTCCACTGCCTCAAAATCGTGGGACACAAAGAGAATCGTCACCCCTTGCTTCTGCAACAGTCGAATCCGCTCCAGGCATTTAAGCTGAAAGCTGTAATCTCCTACGGCTAAAACTTCATCCACCAAAATGATTTCCGGCTCCACATGGATAGCTACAGAAAATCCCAGGCGCATCTGCATCCCCGATGAATAACTCCGCACCGGCGCATCAATAAACTCATCAATCCCGGCAAAGTCCACAATGCTGTCGAATTTACGAGCCATGACTTGACGATTCAATCCCAGGATTGACCCGTTCAAATAAATATTTTCCCGGCCCGTCAAATCGGGATGAAAGCCCGCCCCCAACTCTAACAAAGCCGACAAGCGCCCCGCGACTCTGATCACTCCGGTAGTCGGGTCAATAATTCGGCTGATCAACTTCAGGATTGTACTTTTGCCGGAGCCATTCTCTCCTAAAATCCCAACTGTTTCGCCAGCATTGATCGAGAAGGTCACATCCTGCAAGGCCCAGAAATAATGCCGTCCGCGCACTTCCTTATTAAATATGTTCACAAAAACGTCTTGAAAGGCCCGCCGGGGAATCTTGAGCAACCGAAAGCGCTTTGAAACATTTTCAAAGCTAATGACACTATCACTCATAATCTACACTTCCTCGCCAAAGTTCCGGCAGTAACGGTAAAATACTAAAGAACCAATACCCAGGACAGCTATGCAGGTCAACACTGTCCGTAGGAAAAAGTACAAGTCGGGCGGCGCACCCCCATTGCCCACTCCGTATAAAATAACCCGATAAGTAGCGATAATCGAAGCCATCGGATTGAGAATATTCATCCAACGCCACACGTCAACAGCGAAACCTAACAGGTGATAATTACGTGGCAGAATCTCCCCCGGATAAAAAATTGGCGTCAAAAAAAACCAGGCCTGCATCAAGACTTCCATAATCACCTGCGTATCTCGATAAAATACATTCATCGTTGCCATCATCAGACCTACCCCGACGATAAAAATAACCTGCACCAGAATCACCAGGGGCAACAACAAAATCCATGGGGTCAGTGGAATCTGGAAAACCAGGATAAAGGCAAACAAAACCAGCAGGGCAATCAAGAAGTTAATGAGATTGGCCAGCACCACCGAAATGGGCAAAACTTCTCGGGGAAAGTAAACCTTGCTCACCAGCGGCGCATTATCCACAATGCTCCGGATAGAACCAATTACCGAAAACGAAAAAAAGTTCCAGGGCAGAATGCCACACAACACAAACACCGGAAACTTCTCAATATTGGTGGTCGGCGCGATGACAGTAAACACAATGGTAAAGACCAGCATCATAAGCATTGGGTTGACTAACGACCACAATACGCCCAGCGCCGAGTTGCGGTAGCGCACTTTCAAATCCCGCACCACCAAATTCCGGACCAGTTCCCGATACGACCAAAGTTCGCCGATCCGATCTGCCAGGCTGTACCCAAAATAGAGGGGACGAGCAAAGAGCGGTATCTGTTTATTAGCCGTAATTATCAGACTAGACCCAGTTTTTTCTATTGTAACCATCTTTATGCCTCAGTTGGATGCAAGAAAAATCAGCGCCGCCATCTCAGTTGGCGCTGATATAAATCGAGTAGTTATCAGAGGCGCTATTCTACCATAGTTCAGCCCAGGTCAAAAGTTTAGCAATTTGATAAAGATGCTTACAAACCCTCTCGACTCGCCCGGTGAAGTATGCTAAAGTATCGTTATACCTTGATATTCTAGAATTACCCTGCATTACACTCTCACCATCAACTGGTGGCTGGGGTGTAGCTTTGCTCATCATCGCTGCCCTTTGGTCTCTTACCGACATCACGAATGGTGCTGCTGCGGCCAAAGGAACAATCCAGTTCGGGTTATCGTCAACTGGCTTTTTTCCGATTAACATGGCGGCTCTTTCAACGACCCCTCTGGTAGCCGGTTGGACTGTCTCCACCGGGGCGACTGGATTGGCGCTGGCCCGCAATTTGTGGCTGTTGGGAGAAAACCGCATCCAGCAAATTTGGCCTGTATGCCCTATCAGCGCGCTTGTTCCGGCAGACACGCTTTATGTGGCTGGCGGCTTTGCTTGTCTTTGCTCCCTGGACTATCTTGATAAACCTGGGTTGGTTCACTTCCTACCGGCCAACCGTGCCAGGGTTTGCCCTGAGTTGGGCCATTTTAGCCTGGTTTCTTTTCTTAACTGGTTTGGCGCTGCACCCCTTGATCCCCACAAGGTTCATTTTGCCCTTAAAGTCGGTGGCTCACGTCCTTCTGCCTTTTTCGTTGCTGGGGGGAATCCCTAATGTAGACACAAGTCGTTTTACGTTTGGCCTGGCCATCGGGTGGTACACCCTTGCAGCAATTTTAGATTATCGCTGGTTATTAAAACATGCCGGCGACCCTTTTCCGGCTTTGTGGAAAAGCAAGTTCCTTTATCCAACTTTCATGCTGCTGCCGCCGGCGCGTCACGAACATTATGGGCTGATGCTGCTAGTTTTTGGTCCCCTAGGCTTGATCGCTGGGCAGTGGTTGAAATGGATTGCTCCCAGATCAGACGTAACTCAAAACTATGCTTTGCCCGCGTATTTAATGGGAGACGGCTCCATAATCGTCGGCACTATGCTTGTCACTCATGGCACACCGCTGCTGGCACTGGCTCTCTTATTTGACCCTTTGCTGCTGGTAAGCTCGGCCTGGTTGTTCAGGAGTCCTCTATGGGGCTATACAGCCGCAGCGATTGTCCCTGTCTCTCTGTTGTTAGCCTTGCCTGAAGCTGGTGTGGCGAGCACGCGCCAGGGCTGGTGGTTAATCGGTTTAGCTTCGATTTACTTGATGCTCGCCTGGGTCCTGCGTCGTGTCCGTCTCACCGGGTATAGTGGAGCACCACTGACAATTGGTTTTGCCTTGATTGCGTTGGGGCTGCCCCCCTCAAGCCAGGATCAGACAGGGGCATTGTGGGGCTACGGTGCGGCGGCGGTACTTTACCTGATAAGCGCATTTTGGTTGCGGCAACCCTTGCTGCTCACTCCAGCCAGCGCGCTCGTAATTGTCCCCTATGCAATTAGCTTACAAAAGTCGTCTCTACTTGCCGGAATATTATGGCCTGGCCCTCTTTCCCGGTGCTGTTGCGGCACTGGCGCTGGGTTGGGTTTTGGACTTCCAGTTTGGGGACCGGAGAGATTTCCCGTGGAGCAATCCAGCAGACTGGCCGATAGCGTTGGCCAGCCGCTTTCTGGACTGATGGGGGCTACCGCTTTATATTGTAGGCTTCGGCCTGACCCTAACTAGCCCACTCTTTACGGAATTTAAGGCGGGGCTGGCGGCTTTGAATTTCCTGCGCATGATCCCGGTGTTCGGCTGGGCGATTTATCGCTTCCACTTGCGGCTCTGGCTGTTGGCTTTGGCTATGGCCGGACATTTAGCAGTTGTGTATTATTTGCAGGAACTAGGGTGGTGGCACTATCCAGCCTGGACCTGGTATAGGTTCTTACCAGTTACCCTGATTATAGTTTTAATTACCCTATTTATTGAACGTTGGTGGAATGAAGGATCACCTCTTAAAATTGGGCAGACCTGGCAGGGACGGTCACATCTGCTTTACATAACAGCGTATTTGACATAACGTCGGGCAGTTACTTAGTTTTAATGAAGCATCCATAGGAGCCATTATCACTTTAACTCATGCGCTTATTATTGCAGCTTTGGCCTCAGTTTGGTCGTCAGTTTGCCTATCTTATGTTAGCGCCACTTTTGAAACTCTGGCTCTGATGCAATGGAGGGCCACATTAGATGGACCGGTTGAAGGTTTACCAGTGACCTTGGCTGGACGAGCATTTAGTCTATGGCTCGATAGGATATAATTTGAACTGGATCAATCAAAGTGTACTAGAAAACCGGATCCTACCCGCCTGGTTAATGATTTGGGCTGTTCCACTGCAACGCTTCAGTTTAGGTTTTTCCTGGGTTGTTCTAATATTACAGCGCAATGTTGCTAACAAAATAACTAAAAAGACAAAGGCATGG
>JAHDWA010000076.1 GCA_023382535.1 Anaerolineae bacterium
GGGATCAATGTTTCTCTTATTTTACCCCAATTCCTACCAATGACTGAACGATCACTTGCGCAAAGTGTGTTGACATAATTTACATTATTATGGTATACTTAAAATTATCTCTATTTATAGCGTTAAGTCTATAGGAGGAGTGAGGTCATGACTGCTAACCGCGATCTTGATGACGATGGCGTAGTAGAGGTAGATGAAGAGATAGACGAGGCGCCGAGAAGAAGTAGTCCATTACGCCTGATTTTACTTATCCTGTTAGCCCTGGTTGGGCTGTGTGTGCTCTGTTTTCTGGGTTCCCGCCTGTTGGGAAATAACTTGCTTGGCGCTCTGCCGATTCCGGGTCTTCCGGGCCTTCCCGGCGAACCAACGGCAACGACTGCACCCGTTGCTCTCGATACCCCGACCTTAGCTCCGACAGATGCCGCTACTGTTCCCCCTATCGGCACCACCGAACCTTCGCCCACCGAGCAGCCGGGAGTGACAACAGAGCCTCTGCCCGCTACAGAACAACCTGGGGCGACAACCGAGCCTCCTCCCGCTACTGAAGAAGCGCCTCCCCCGGTCACCCAGGAGCCAGGCGCTACCGAAGAACCGCTCCCACCCGCCACTCAGGAACCAGGCGCTACCGAAGAACCGTTGGTGACGGTGGAGCCAACCCAAGAGATGATTGACGAGCACGACGGCGAATTGCCGACGGAAGAACCAACGGAGGCGCCGACCGCCACCGCCACCACACAGCCAGTGCCCGGCCCAACCGTCACCCCGACTACTGGTCCGGCCCCCGGCACAACGACGCCGCAGCCAGACTGCTCCACCAACGCCCCGCCTGTGGCTGATGCGGGTGGCCCTTACACGGCGATGATGGGCAAAGGTCAGGCCTTTATCACCGTTGATGGCAGTGGCTCCAGCGACCCGGATGGTACAATTACCACCTTTGAATGGGATTTCGACGATGGCGAAACGGACAGCGGCCAGAGTGTGACCCACGGCTACAGCAGCACCGGTACGTTTGAAGTCACCTTAACTGTGACCGATAACTGCGGCGCGACCGCCGAGGATACGGCTGAAGTTACCGTCACCGGCCCAACCCCGCCCGCGCCGGGAACCGGTACACCCACAACCCAGCCTCAGCCCAGCCCATCGGCCACACCGGATGCATCGGCTACGCCTGTTTCTGGGGCACCAGATGGCACGGTAGGCTTCTGCTACCGGGTCCGGCCGGGTAATACACTGACCGGCATCGCCAATTACTTCGGCGTACCCTTACCTCTTCTGGCCGAAGTGAATGGGGTTAGCCCGGCTTACTATGTTATCGCCGGCCAGGGGATATTCGTACCGACCGGTGAAGTCCAGCCCGGTCCCAATGTTTACGAAGTTCAGCCAGGTGACACGTTGGACAGCGTTGCTTTCCAATGTGGTTTATCCACGGCCCGACTCGCCAGCGCCAACGGCCTGACGCCGGTCCAGAATTTGACGCCGGGGCAGTTTTTGGGTATTCCATTGTGGAGCTGGTATTAATCTAAAGTACTGGCCCAAGTTAAGAGGCTGTGGAAATTAGCCGCGAGTTCCACAATGACACGAAAAACAAAAATAAGTGAAGGTTTGTGAAACTCGTGGCGTAGATTTTTAACCAGGCAGTTTCCAGTTAACTTGAGCAGTACGCAGCAGGCCCATTCTGGAGAACGTCCATGGATATGGAAGCAATTAGAGAAAACCCCCGGCGGATGATTCTGATCGGGTTGGTCCTATTGGTGCTCATCTGCCTGGTCGCTGTGCTGATTTTCAGAATCTTCACGGCCGGCGGCGAGGAGGTGGTCGGTGGCAATACGCCTACTCCCACCGCAGCAGCAACCGAAGAAGCGACGACGATACCTACTCCAGAAGAAGAAGCCACGGCTACGCCCACCCGCGTTCTTCAAGAAGAGACGGTGACCGTTACCGTCGTTCCTTTCTCCCAGGAAACCACCACACCCACCCCTACGCCGACCGCCGCCCCACCCACTTCGACCCCGACCAGGCCAGCGCCTACCCCCGCGGCTCCGGTTGTGAGCAGTGGTCCTCAGCCCGGAGAGATCAAGAATTTGCTCAAGAATGGGGATTTTGAACAGGGTTTTGACCAAAGAGGTGTAGCCCTGGCATGGGAACCCTTCAGAAACGACAGCTTTCAGGCCATCTATACCAATGAAACGTTCCCTTATGTTGAGTCTGGCTCTAACGCCCAGCGGATTACTATCGCCGGAGCAACACAGTACAATCGTTATGCCGGGATTTATCAGCAGGTTGAGGTTGTGCCGAATGAGGTTTACACCTTGACCTTGCACGGCCAAATTCGAAGCGGTCAGGGTGATGTCAACCAGAGCAGTTACGGTTACCGCACCCAGTACGCCATCAGCCATACCGGTTTACAAAATTGGCAAAATGTGCCGGAGGCTGAATGGGTCGAGCTGCCCTGGGATGAACAACTCATCAATGCCTCGGTAACAAAGTTTTACAGCTATACCACTACCATTGCGCCTACCTCACCCAGAATCACGCTGTTCGTGCGCGGCTGGAACAAGTGGCCTGATCAAAGCGAGGCCCAATACACCTTCGACAGTTTTAGCCTCGTTGGCCCGTCCTCCGGGGCAGCGCCTCTCCAAACCAGCGCCGGTGGGGCCGGAACTACCATTACCAGCACTACCCCCGCCACAAGTGCTACGACCAGTGATCAGTTGGTGGACAAAGGCCTGCCTACAACCGGCGCGGATGAAGGCCAGACCCTCATCCAGGATGGACGTTTCTGGGGCGGCCTGTTGATCTTGCTTTTGTTAGCCACCGGAGCCGTTTACCGGGCTAAATGGGGATATTGAGGAAAGAGGATGGAAGATAGAGGATAGGAGATAGTGAAATCAATTTACTATCTCCTACTTTCCACCTGCTATCTACTATCTTCCATCTACCATCTTCATTCTTTGGCGCAACTGCTCCCGCGACGCCGTTCCAGTCGTGCCTAGCTGTTGGATAGTAATCGAGGCGGCCATATTACCGATAAAAGCCGCTTCGGCGGCTGTCCCGCCCGCGCCTAGCCCGGCCGCCACCCCTGCCATCACACTGTCCCCTGCCCCAACCACATCAATTTCACCGGAGACGGGAATCCCCGGCACGTGCTCAAAACCGTCCTGCGTGACTACCAAAATTCCTTGCGCGCCCAAGGTGATAAAAACCGGCTTTTGATTCTGGGCGAATAGAACCCCGCCATAACTACGAGCCGCTGCCAATCCATTATCCCCACCGTAATCTCCGACCTTCCAGCCTTCCAATCCTCCAGCCTTCCAATCCTCCAAGCTTCCAACTGCTTCCCGTGCCTCATGCATATTTGGCTTAATTATCACCCGCTCAAACTCACCAATCCGCACCCGTGAGTCGGCGACAAAGACTTTGGTGGGGTATTGTTCAGCCAGCCGGGCCAGGGCCGCCCGCACCTTATCGGTGATAACCCCGCAGTTGCGCTCCTGCACCTGGTCGGCGATGACAACGCCGTCCACTGCCGGAACCAGACGGTCGAGTTGAGCGATGACCGCCGCCTCCAAATCACCCGGCAGCGGCCGGCGATTCTTGATGTCGAGCCGGTTCAATTCCCGCTCCGAGCCGCCCGGCGTGGCTGAACGCAGCATGGGCTTGGTATAGGTCGGGGTGAAGCGCTCCGGCCTTTCGATCAATCCCTCGATAGCGACCCCTCGTTGGATTAAACCCTGTTTCAAGTCAAAGCCTTCCCCATCTAGGCCAATCACCCCGACCACCGACACCTGGCTTTCCAGCGCCCGCAAATTCGAGACCACCGTCCCCGCCGCGCCGGGGCTGTGCCGGATTTCGACCACCTGGTAGGCTTCCAGCCCGGTTTCCAGGGAAGTTTCACTCAGGGCGGGGTCAAGGCTGAGGTATTTATCCAGAAAAAAATCCCCCACCACCAAAATGTGCAGAGAGGGAAACTTTTGGAGAAGTTCGTCGAGCCGGGATTTATCTTGCATGCAACGCCTCCAACATCTCATGGTACAGCGCCGGGAAGGTAGCCCGATGGTCGCCGCGGAAGTAAAAACTCTCGCCCCCATCCTGCACGGTGCGGACCAGGATGGTCTTGTAGGGCCGATAATAGTAACGCGGGTCGTCTTTGGCCGCTTCGGTGTGGATGTCCACCTCCCCCAGGTCGAGCAGGTCAAAGACGGCGGTCGTAAATTCGTTGATTTTCTCGCCCCGCTGGTGGGCCACATTGCGGGCCATAGCCAGGGCCTTGAGATAAACTTCCGGCCCCATCACCGCCGTGCCAAAATTGAGCATAACCCCGCCCTGCAATTTTGACACCGTCTGGGCAATAATCAGAAAATCCTGATAGGATGTCTGCCCCAGGGCGGCGCCATCGCAATTGGGGTGTTCGTGGATAATATCATAGCCAATCCCAACGTGGACGGTGACGGGGATACGGAGGCGGTATCCCGCGGCCAGCACGCTCAGCTCGCGGTGGGGAAACTGCTCCCGCTCGATGACCCGGCCCACCGCTTCACCCAGGCCGATGCCATCCCGCGCCCCGGCGACAATAGCGTCGTTGATCCGCCCTGTGTCGGCCCACAAACCGAATTGGCCCTCCTGGATGTAGCGAGCCACGCTCTCAGTTGAAGCGCCGACCAGGGCCAGTTCAAAATCGTGAATAGGGCCGGCTCCGTTCATCGCCACATGGGTGATAATTCCCCGCTCCATCAGGTCAATGATAAAACGGGACAGGCCGACTTTGAGCATGTGCGCGCCCATCATCAAGATGACCTGCCCGCCCTGCCGGTGCGCCGCTGCCACCCGCCGGGCCAGAGTTGGCAAACCGGGATGGTCAAAAGGGAGGGGTTTGTCGTCAAGGGCGATGATTTGGGCCAGCCCCATGTCATGGACCCGCTCGGCGAGCGGCTTGAGTTTGAGTTGGGTGCGGTCAAAAGCAGGAAAGGGCATGTGATTATCCTTGTGATTACAAATTCTCTAACGTCAACAGCATGAGCGTCTCCGATGGCTGGTAGCCCAGCGTCTCGTAGAGCGGTCGGCCAAAGTCACTGGCATTGAGGCCCACAGTTTTTAATCCGCGCTCGCGGCACCAGGTGTGAATAATCTCCATCAGTTGGCGGGCCAGTCCCTGCCGCCGGTGAGAAGGCTCGGTGTAGACATTATAAACAAACCCCCACTGTTCGTTCAAATCCGGCGGGCTGGGCGGCCGGGATAATAAGCCGACTCCCCCGCCGGCCACAATCTCGCCCTGCTCTGTTTCGACGACCCAACCAAAGTAGAGCTGAGCGGAGATAGCCTGCCTCAGCCAGGGATCAAAGCGTTCGTCCATTGCCTCGTAGTCGCCGCTCAAGCCCATCTCGGCAAACATGGTGTGGCGATGGTGGACAATGGTCGGAACGTCGGCCAGGGTGGCCGGGCGAAGGGTGTAGGTCGTCATTTTGCTTTACCTGCTGTAATAGGCAGACCAGGTCTGCACTCCGGTTTTCGGCTGATTATACCATTCGCCAGGGGGTCTAAAAAGAGCCAAAACCCAGCGCCACCAGTAAACCAATTAAGATCGGCTGGTGAATAACATAAATCAGGAGGGAATGTCGCCCCAGGAAGCGCAGCCCTCGTACCGGGGGAAGGCCGGCCAGGTTAGGCAAAGCAAAGCGGCGGACTCCCTGAGGGTAGAGCGAATACCCGGCAAAGATACCCAGCAAAGACAGGCCAAACCAGGGCAAAACCGGGTAATAATCCACCATATAAATGCCCGCTTGTTTTACTCCCAACCAGATGAGCCACGGATACGAAACGACCCACGTATCCACATAAATACCTGCAGCAATGATCACCAGGCCGCCCACAAGACTCACCCAACGGCTGCTCCGCAGAAAGGGATAGGCTAAAATGATGGACAAGCCTAACAGGTGCAAAATCCCAAAGATGACAAAGCCGCGGCCAATAAAAAAGTAAGTCCCCACTGTAACCAGCAGCCCCAAAGCGAATATCTTACCGCCTCGCCACAGATATTTCTTGAAAGAAGGGAACTGTCCCTGCCGCTGTCGCTCCCGTGTATCGCTAAGGGTCAAGGAAATCCCCATCACAAAGATAAAAATGGTGGCGATGCCCCGGGCAAACCACTGCCAGGGACCGGCCAATAAATTGGCCTGGTACAAGCCAAAATAAACCAAATCCCAGGTAAAATGATAAATAAGCATCAGGACAATGGCCACCCCGCGCAGTGTATCCACTTCCCACAGCCGGGAAGGAGGCGACCCCCAGCCGGAGGCAGGTGGGATGAGGGGGCGGGGAGGCGAAGACGCGAGGTCAGGAGAATTGAGTTCCTCCTCTTCGCGGCTTCGCTGCTTCGCGGCTTCGCTGCTTCCACTCATCGCTTCACCCGACTCCCGTTAGATAACTCAACAGCGCCTCACCTTCCCGAAAATCGGGCACAATGATATTGGCGCCTGCTTGAATGAGCTGCTCCCGCTTCAGTTCATTGATCCCCTGCCGTTCGACCTCATTGCTGGCTACGCCGACGCCAATCCCACCCGCCTCAGCCGTATACTCGATCTCAACCTTGCCGTCTCCAATTGAAACCAATTCACAGCCCCGCAGGCTGTAGTCACACAAAATCTGGCCGATGACCGCTTTTTTGGAAAAAGCAGGGACGCCATCCTGGGGACCGTAAATCCTATCCTCAAAGCAATGAGCCAGTCCCAGGGCGTCAATCTCATTGACCACCGCCTCGCGCTCGGTACCGCTGGCCAGGTAGCAGGTGACTCCCCTGGTTTGCAGGGCTGCCAGAAATTCAATCACGCCGGGTACGGTCAATTGGGCTGGCGCAAGCCGGCCGCGGCGCAAGCCGGCCAGGCGTTGGTTCACCCGCGCCAGCAGCCGTTCAAGAAAAAGCGCCTTGTACACCTGGGCATCCTGGGCAGAACCACCCCGCCGGACGATCTCATCGGTCAGGTAAGTCATCTGGTCAATCGTCGGGCGGCCGGTCGAGTGAGCGACCAGGTCGGTCATCCTCTGGCGCAGAGTCGCTTCGTCTTCAGCCGCCGGAGTTACCAACAAAAATTCGAGCATCAATTCGATCATCATCTGCTGCCACCCTTCGCGGATGAGCGATACCGTGCCATCAAAATCAAACAAAACGTGGCGCAGCGGAGCGCAAGGGCGGCAGGAATTGACAATCTCAACTAAGGTATTGGGGAGATAACGGCGATTGTTTTGGTGATTCAAGGGGTATTACCTCAATTTATCAAGAGATGGTGAAGCGAGGACGCGAGGAAACGAGAATTAAGTAGGCTTCGCCACCTCGCCTCTTCGTTTCATCATCTCACCTCATCGGATCGCGTCCTCGGCCAGGGCGGCCGCACCCCATAAGGGGGCGTCATCACCTAAAGCCGCGGGGACAATTTCCACACTGATCTCCGGGTGAGTTTGGGCGCGGGTTGTATCACGCACAGTTTGCCACCATAATTCGCCGGATTTGGTCACGCCCCCCCCCAGGATCACCTGGTCGGGATTCATCAGGGTGACAGCCCCAGCCAGCCCCCACCCCAGCCGTTCCGCCGCCTCGCGGATAACTTTCTGGCTCAGCTTGTCGCCCTCGGCGGCAGCCTGGCTGATCATCTGGGCGGTGATTTTATCGGGATCACCCTCGGCTAACTCCAGCAGGCGCTTGGCCCGGCTGCTGTGCCCGGAGCGGGCTTTACCCTTTTTCTTAGCCAGGTACAACCTGGCTCGCTGAACCATCGCCGGGCCGCTGGCTTCCGCCTCCAGGCAGCCCCGCTTGCCACAGGGGCATAAAAATCCGCCCGGCTGCACTACCAGGTGGCCGATTTCCCCGGCCAGGCCATCGGCTCCGGCGTAAGGCCAACCGTTGAGAATCCAGCCGCCGCCAATCCCGGTGCTGATGGTCACGTATAGGACATGCTGGCAGCCCTGCCCGGCCCCAAAGCGAAACTCCCCCAGGGCAGCGGCATTGGCATCATTATCAATCACCAGGGGCGCGTTTAATTCCGCCTGCAGCCACTCGGCCAGCGGCGTGTTTTCCCAGCCGGGTGTGTGGAAAGAACGCCGGACCAGACCTGCCGGCGCATAAACCGGCCCGCCAAAGCTGACCCCCACCGCTGCTGGCTGGCCCGTTTCCTCGATCAAGTCACGCGCCAAATCGAGCATCGTATCATATTCATAGCGCCCATCTACGCCAGGGGGCAAGAAGACACGCCGGTGCGCCAGCCACGTTTGCTGGCCCGGATGGGCAACAGCAGCCGTCAATTTAGTGCCGCCAAAGTCAAGGGCTAAGAGGAGAGGAGAAAGAGTCATGGTAAAAAATCAGGAAATCTGCTTAGGTTACACAGCGTTTCACCGGGAAGACACGGAGAAACGCTGAGAAAAAGCGGAAAGATTTCTCTGGGAGACTCTGTGTTCACTCCGCGTGTCTCTGTGTCCTCGGTAGTTACGAATTAAGAAATAAATCCGTGTCAATTTGGGTTCATCACCGGGCCGGATTAGGTCGGGTCATTTGGCCCCAACCAGAATTGGCGGGAGGGATCAAAGCGCCAGCCAGGGAAACCGTCAAAATCCAGCTTCTGGCGCGGCCAACCGGCTCCAACACGAGTTACGGTCTCTTCCCAGGAACGGATACCACTGATAGCATCGGCGGCCTCCACATTGCACGCCCCGACAGCGGCAGCCATTGTCACGGCCTGGCGGGGCGGCAGGTCGCGCAGGAGGGCGCTCAAAAATCCGGCCACAGTCGCATCGCCCGCGCCGGTCGTACCGGCTACTTCTGTCTGAAAGACCGGCACCCAAAATTCACGATTGGCCCAGCGAGCAGGCTGGCTGGGGCGGGCGCGGCCCAATTCCTCCAGTTTAGCCTCAGTGGCAGTGCGCAGGTAGAGACCCCAATGACCCGCTTTGAGCATAATCACTTTTGCCCCCATATCCAACAAATCGTCAGCAATCCGGGAAGCCAGCGGCGGGCTAATTTGAGTGATGCCCCTTGAAATCTCTCTAAAGGTCTCAGGATAGAGCATTAACAGGATTTCCTCAATGCTAGGCAAAAACAGGTCTGCCCAGGGCAAAACTGCCCTTAAGATGGCGGGCCAATCGGCCTGGCCCGATGGGCCGGTGGGGTCAGGCATGGCCAGGTCCAACGAGGTGGTCACACCCGTAGCCCTGGCTTGCCGGAATATCTTGATCAGTTCCTCACCCTGATTTTGATACATGCGCTTCATCAAAGGTGGATAACCAAAGTGAAACAAGCCGGCTTGCCGGAGGGAGTCATAATTGATGTCATCGGCCCCAAAAGTGTCGTTCGCCCCCGGACAGTGCAGAAAAATCCGGTCAACATTGGGCGGGTTGAGGATGACGGTGTAGGAACTGGCTTCGCCGGGAACAACTTGCATTCCCTCGGCCAGATGCCCTCCGTGGCTTTTGACTACATCGAGAATGGCCTGTCCAAACAGGTCAGGGCCAATTTTGCCCATCAGTTGAGTATTGACACCCAGCTTGTGCATCGCCAGGCCGGTGTTGGAGACCGCCCCGCCGGTGGACATGACGGCCGGCCCTGCTTCCAGCAGCCGGCCCGGCCGGAAAGTTGACTCGAAATCGCCAGCACCCAGCAGGGCAGGGATGACGTCCAGGCAAATATGCCCGGCGACAATGCAAGATTTTGACGAGATTGGTGTACTCATGTGGTGCTCCCGGCGGCTCAATAAAATGGGCGAACCCTATCGTTCGCCCAAAATTTTAGCAGGACAGTTACAGATAAGCAATTATATCAGCAAGGCAGGTAAGCAAGCAGTCCAATGTTAAACCTCAAAGGTCTGGCAGACCTTTGAGGTTTTAACTCACAACTTCACCACCTGGCCGGTTCTGGCCGACTCGTATAAGGCCAGGACGCTGCGCAGGAAGTCGCGGCTGAGGCTCAGGGGAACCACCGGTTCCGCACCATCCAGGATACAGGCTTCCATTGCCTCAACTTCGGCCAGGTAGGGATTGGCCGCCGGGATGACCAGGGTTTCTCTGCTGTCATCCCTGGCCGTGTAGATCAAGTTGCTATTTTTGCCGGCCAGGCCCGGCTTCCAGGGTTCGAGGATTTGGATCATGCCCGCGTCCCCGATGAGATGCGCCCCTTCGTGGAAGGGTGTCCGAAACCCACAAGAAATTTGGGCGATGACGCCGTTGGCGAATTTCATTTGCCCAATGAAGGAAACATCCACGCCTGTTTCGCCAATCGTCTGGCTGGCCCAAACCTCGACCGGCGCTCCCGCCCCGGCCATAACAATAGCCAGGCTGTTAGGGTAAACGCCGACATCCCACAAGCTGCCCCCGGCCAGGTTGGGAGCGAGCCGGATATTCCGGCTGTCTTCGGGCGGCAGGTAATAAGCGAACCAACTGTGAATCAGTTGTAAGTTGCCCAGCCTGCCGGTCCGGACCATCTCCTTGACCTGCAGCGTTTGGGGATGGTGCAGGTACATGAAGGCTTCAAACACGGTCACTTTGTTCGCTTTGGCCGCCGCTTCGACTTGATCGAGTTCGGCCAGAGTTGGGGTGATCGGTTTCTCGCACAGGACGTGTTTACCGGCCTGAGCTGCTTTGACGGTCCACTCACAGTGGAGCGTATTGGGCAGCGGATTGTAAATCACATCAATGTTTGGATCGGCCAGGAGTTCCTCATAGCTGCGATATGCCTTGGGGATACCTTTGGCCTGGGCATATGCCTGGGCTTTGTCCAAACTGCGGCTGGCGACGCCGGCCAGTTCGCTCCGGCTGGCCTGGCGAATCGGCTCAATGACGGCATCGTTGATATTGGCGGTCGAGAGAAGTCCCCAGCGGATTTTGTCGGGCATAGTGATCACCTTTGCTTATTCAAAGTATTGTGAAATCGGGATTACCCATCCCAAGATTTTTTGCCACGGATTACACGAATTGCACTAAATTCTTATACTTTTCGGGGCGTCATAAAATTCGTGGCTAATTTTTAGCTGGAAGTCTGCCATCTTCCTTAGCCTCAGCCTGGGCCTTAGCCTTTTAATGAACCGGCCAGCAGTCCCCGCAGGAAGTAGCGGCCCAGGATGATATAGACCAGTAGAGTCGGCAGGGCGGTCAAGAAGGCCGCTGCCATTTGCACATTCCATTGGACGGTGAAACTGCCGGCGATGTTGTTGAGGGCCACGGTCATCGGCTGGTTTTGGTTCTGGGCAATGGTCACGGCAAAGATGAAGTCATTCCAGATGTTGGTGAACTGCCAGATGAGCACGACCACAAAAGCGGGCGGCGACAGGGGTAAAATGATGTGGCGATAAATGCTGAAAATATTGCCGCCATCAATCCGGGCAGCTTCAAGCATTTCATTGGGGATAGTGGCGTAATAGTTGCGGAAGATGAGGCCGGCAATGGGAATACTATAAACCACGTGGACAAAAACCAGGCCGGCCAGGCTGGCATAAAGCCCCATTGCCTTTAAGGTGAGGGTCAGCGGAATTAAGATGGACTGGTAGGGGATAAACATACCGAACAGGATAAAGGGGAAAATGACGTCGGCATATTTAAATTTCCACTTGGATAAGATGTAGCCGTTCAACGAGCCAAGCACGGTGGAGATGATGGTGGCCGGGATGGCCATGGTTACGCTGTTCATAAAAGCCGTGCCCATGCCAATCACCGCCGTGCTACCAAACCACGCTTCATAAAAGCTGTCAAAGCAAAAAAGGAAAGGATTGGTACACTGGGGCAGGTTAAACACCGGGGGAAATTCCCACATCCGGTAGAGGTCAATATCAACATATTGTTTGAAACTGGTGATAAGGATGAGATAGACCGGCAAGATGTAGAAAATAGAGAAGACAACGAGGATAGCGTACATCAACAGACGAGTCCACCTGAAATGGGAGCGGTGCTTGGTCGCCACGCCAGTTTGGGCCGTAGTGATAGATTGGATTGCCATTAACGCTCCTCCTGCTGCCGTAAGTTAATGGTGAGGTAGGGGATAATCAGGATTGAAATTAGAATTAACAAAACCACTCCAATTGCCGCGCCCTGGGAAAAACGGGCCTGGTCAAAGGTTGTTTCCCACATCATATAGGCGGGAACATCTTTGATAAAGCCCTGGCCAACGCCTCCCATAGCCACGACCAGATCGTAAATCTTGAGCGAAATATGAGCCAGCACAATGACGACGCTCAAAGTGACGGGTCGCAGCAGGGGAATGATGATGTAGCGATAAATCTGGAGCTCGCTGGCCCCATCCACGCGGGCGGCTTCGCGCAGGTCATCGGAGATGCCGCGTAGGCCAGCCAGGTAGAGGGCCATTGTGTAGCCGGAAAGCTGCCACATAGCGGCAATCGTCAGAGTAACAATGCCCAGCGAAATTCCAAAGCGGGGCGAGGTCAGCGCCGTCAGGCCAATGCTGTTCAATAACTGCCCCACGAGTGAGTCTGCGGGGATATGGTAAACCACGTCGCTGGCCCAATTGGGCCGGATGAAGCCCAGGCCTATATTCTCAAAAATACGGTTAAGCCCGGTCGTCCCCACATTGGGGTCACCGGGGGTAAAGATCCAGCGCCAGGCCAGGCCGGTAACAATAAAAGAAATGGCCATGGGAAACAAAAACAAGCTGCGAAAGAAATTTTCACCCTTAACATGACGATCGAGCAGCGCGGCCAGCGTAAACCCGACGACAATACAACTGAGCAGAAAAATGGCCGTAAAGCCGATAACATTGCGCAGACTGGCGGCAAAGCGGGTGGCGTCAATGCCCGCAGCGTAACGTTCCGTCGTTCCAAACAGGCGCGCATAGGCGTCAAAGCCGCCATAAGTATAATTTGGTTCGGCCCCCCGTGTCCAGTTTGAGACGGAAACCCAGCCCGTCCAACCGATGAAACCATAAACAAAGACGACGATGGCAATTAATGAAGGCAGGATAAACAGAAAGCCGACAATCTTTTCCCAATTCTTTTCCCAGTTAAGAGCCATACCTTTTGTTTCTCCCAGCCCGGACAAGCCGGAACCAAACAGGTTTATAGACAGGATTAACAGGATTAACAAGATTTTAAAAATTCAATCCTGTAAATCTTGCCGTAGGTCCTGTCTAAATTTCTTGCTCAATGTACAAAAATTTGTGGTGTTCACTGAGAAGTTAAACAAACCACCCTGACGCTAAGAGCCTGAGGCTAAAGCCGTCAGGCTGAAAGAGCGAAGCCCGGTGGGCTAATTTAGCTCGTAGAGCTTTGCTTTCTCAGCGCGACGGCTTCAGCCTCGCGCTTTGGACCTGGTGATAATGTTCAACTTGTTCGTGAACGGGACACCATGTACAAAAATTTCATTGTTTAGGCTCTAAAGGTCTTCGAGACCTTTAGGGTCTAAGACGACAGGCTTACTGCTGCGGGAAGCCTGCGTCCTCAGCCGCCAGGACAAAGGCAGCCTGGGCCGCCGCTATATCGCGGTCAGAAGAAAATTTGGTGACGATGTCGCTAAATTGCGTCGCCCAACTGGGGATAGCTCCGGAGCCGTGAGTTACCATAGGGATGATCCGGGACGTTTTGAAATCGTCCGCGGCGCTCTGGAAATAGGCCCGCCGGTCGGCCGGGAAAGTATTGTAGTCACAATCGGTGCGGGCGCAGATCGAGCCTTTATTCTGGTTAAAGGCTTCCTGGGCCTCCTTGCGGGTAAGTAGTTTGATAAACTCAATCGCGTTTTCTTTGTTAGGCGCTTCTTTCGGCAGGGCGAAGCCATCGGAAACCAGGAAGAAAGTACCCTGGGTGCCAGGAGCCGGATTCCAGGTGACGTAATCTGTAGCATCATTGACCAGCACTTCCCCATAAGCCCAGTCACCCATAATATTAAAGGCAGCCTGATCGTTAATGACCAATTCAATGCCGCCGACCCAACCAATCGTACCCCGATCCTCATTGGTGCAGTCGAGTAGCTTGTTGAAGTTTTCCAGGGCCTGAGCGACGGCAGGATCGTTCCAGGAAACCGACCCGTTCCACAAGCCGATAAACTTATCGGCGCCGATGGTGCCCAGTAGCACATCTTCAAACGTATGGCTTAACTCAAAACCATCGGCAATTCCCAGACCCAGTGGAACCACTCCCTGGCCCTTGAGTGTTTCACAGGCGGCAAAAAACTCATCAAAGTTGGTGGGTACGGCTAGCCCAGCCTTTTCCAACACCCGGGTGTTGGTCCACATTACCCCACCCCGATGGATATTGAGGGGAACCGTGTAGGTGTTGCCCCTGACCTTGAGCAGCGCTTTCAGATCTTCAGGCATGACCTCCAGAACGCCGGTTTCGGCCAGAATATCGTCCACCGGCTGCAAGTACAGGTCAGGCGTATATCGTTCAGCTTCCAGACCGGCATGTAACATGAACGTATCGTAGGGGTCGCCGGCAATCAGCTTGTTCACATTGGCCCCTTGGAAGTTGGTGCCGCCGCCACCGGCAATACCGGCATGGATTAGCTCCACGTCCGGGTGTTCCTGGCGATATATCTCATAAACGGCGTTAACTCCGGCAAACTCACCGCCGGAAGTCCACCAATTACCAACCTGCAACTGGCCCTCAGCTCCGCTGGCAAACAGCTTGCCCACATCCCCCTCGGCCGGATCAAAGGTAGCCATAAAAGCCTGGGCATCTTCCGTGGTAGGGATGCGCAGCTTGTCGCCGACCTCCAACACGTCGGGGTTGGTAATTTTGACATATGAGGGGTCTGCGGCATTGGCCTGGTTGGTGGCCGACATAATGGCCCAGTAAGCGTTGATATCGCCAAAGAATTTGTCGGCCAGTTTCGACAGAGAGTCATCGGCCTGGGCAATATAGTCTTCGCCGCCAGCCTGGGCGCTGACGAAAGAAGCCGGAACAATAACCCCCAGCAACATCATTAATAGGACAGTAGCCAGAAACTTTTTCACTTTTTCACCCTCCTCCATGAGCGATTATAGGAAGAGGCGAGGCAGCCTCGATGGGCTGCCTCGCCATCTTCAAACCCTAAAGGTCTCGAGACCTTTAGGGTCTAAGGCAGCATTACTGTTGCGGGAAACCGGCGTCTTCAGCGGCCAGGGCAAAGGCATTCTGAGCTGCAGCCACATCCCGGTCGGAGGCAAATTTGGTTACGATGTCGCCAAACTGCTGCTGCCAGGAGGGAATAGCGCCGGAACCGTGGGTCACCATCGGCACGATAGTGTTGGTGGCAAAATCGGCTGCCGACCCCTTGAAGTAGTCACGGCGGTCGGCGGGGAAGGAGTCGTAGTTGCAGTCGGTGCGGGCGCAGATTGAGCCTTTGTTCTGGTTAAAGGCTTCCTGGGCATCCTTGCGGGTCATGATCTTCACGAAATTGCGGGCATTTTCAGGATTGGGCGCTTCCTTGGTAATGGCAAAGCCGTCGGAAACCAGGAAGAACATGCCCTGGTTGCCGGGAGGCGAGTTCCACTTTACCTTGTCGGTTACATTATTGACCACTACTTCACCATAGGCCCAGTCACCCATTACGTTGAAAGCGGCCTGGTCGTTGATGACCAGGTTAATAGCCCCAACCCAGTTGAGCGTACCGCGGTCTTCGTTGGTGCAATCCAGCATCTTGCTGTAGTTTTCCAGGGCCTGAGTTACACCGGCATCGCTCCAGGGGACGGTTCCGTGCCACAACCCGTGATTCTTCTCAGCCCCAACCGTACCGGCCAGCACCACCTCAAAGAGGTGGCCAAACTCAAAGCCATCGGTGCTGCCCTGCGCCATCGGCACAATACCTTTGGCTTTCAAGGCGTCACAGGCGGCAAAGAACTCGTCAAAATTGGTCGGCACAGCCACGCCGGCCTGCTCTAACAGATTGATATTGGTCCACATGACGTTGCCCCGGTGAATATTTAGCGGCACGGTATAGGTGTTGCCGCGAATCTTCAGCAGGTCTTTTAAATCCTGGGGCATCACATCCAGCACCCCGGCTTCGGCCAGGATGTCGTCCACCGGCACCAGATATTTTTCGGGGCTGTAGAGTTCAGCTTCCAGGCCGGCGTGCATCATGAAGGTATCAAACGGGTCGCCGGCAATGAGCTTATTCAGGTTTGCACCCTTGAAGTTGGTCCCGGCGCCGCCGGCAATACCGGCATGGACCAGCTCGACATCGGGATATTCGGCCCGATAAATTTTGTAGACTTCGTTGACCCCGGCAAACTCGCCACCGGAAGTCCACCAGTTGCCCACCAGCAACTGGCCGCCCGCGCCGCTGGCAAACAGCGCGCCCACATCAGCATTGGCGGGGTCAAAGGTAGCCATAAACGCCTGAGCATCTTCCTGAGAGGGGATGCGCAGCTTGGAGCCGACTTCTACGACGTCGGGGTTTTCAATTTTGAGATACGAGGGGTCTTCGGCGTTAGCCTGGTTGGTGGCTGACATGATGGCCCAATAGGCGTTGATGTCGCCATAGAATTTATCGGCCAGCTTTGACAGGGAGTCGTCAGCCTGGACAACATAATCCTCGCCGGCACCCTGGGCGCTGACCAGCGAGGCCGGCAGCAAGGTAACCAGCAAAGCGAATAGTAAAGCAATCGCTAAAAACTTCTTCATTGAATAACTCCTCCTTGATGTAAACATCCGTTGTTTAAGTTTTATCAAAATAAGGGGAAATGGTGAAATCTGGAACGATCCTTCTTTTTGACTTTTTTATCGTCCCTCCTTTCGAGCCAAGCCTGGGGTGAACCTCAAAAAACTTTATATCGTAATGGAGCAGCAATAACCCGATGTATGAGCCGGGCAGATTCTAACACGAACTCCAAAAACCGTCAATATGCCAAATTACCAATCAGGTTAGGGGATTTCCCCTCATCGAAGTGTTCGGTATCGCCGTCCTTGCGCGGCGAGTTGTTCCAGCATCTGGCGCGTTTCGGTTTCGGTGGTCCCGGCCAGCCGTTCGACCTGGCAGCCGGCGGCTCGTAAAACCTGCTCGGCTTGACCGGATACACCACCCGGCCCACCGATAATGGTCACATGTTTGGCCGATTTAGCTTCCTCAACCGAAAAGCCGATTGTCACCGGGAACTTATCAATATAAGTAAAAGCTCCCAGCAAATCCCACTTGGCCCAGTTACCCCCTCCTTGATGCCAGAAGAGCATATAGTGTTCGATAGGCTTGGCCACAACCGGAGTTGGGGTGGGGGTAGGTTTCGGAGTTGGCGTTGGGGTAGGTGTTGGAACAGGCACAGGGGCGGGTACAGTCCCGGCGATCAGACTTTGCACTTTGGCCAAGAGCGGTCCTTTCCAGGTCGGAAAGGTTGCGCCGGGACTGCCTGTTTTCACGAGATCACTGTAGCCAAAGATTTGATCGGCTGGGATGTCCAGTTGTACCGCCAGTTGAGCCAGCAGTGCGGCTGCCGCATCGAGTTGGGGTTGGGGCGGGGCTACGCTGGTAAAGTCGCCAATTAAACAGACGCCGGCGCTATCGCCGCTGAAATTACCGGCATGATTCGCCGCGACTTCTAGCGGCTGAGTCTGGAAGACCTGTCCCTGCGAGGTGATACAATAATGATAGGTAATCCCCGGCAAATTGCGAGTATTCACTTGATAATCGGCTACCCGCTGCACCGTAACAGTGGGCGGCGTGGCCGTATGATGAATAATCAAGCGGCGAATGGCCGACCGGGCACGGGTAGAGTACTGCTGGCTGGCGCTGCGGGGCAGGCTGGCACTGACATCCTGAATCTGGATGAGCGCCTGCGCCGGGGTGGGCGTAGGAACAGGCACAGGGGTAGGGGTAACGACTACCGGCTGCGTGGTGACATTAATGGGCGAAACCAGCAATCCTTGATCGCCCTGTGAGGTAAACCAGGTGACTTGTTCCTGAATCATATCCCAGCGTAATTGGTAAATACCAGGTGCATCGGGGGTACGCAGGCGAGCCTGTAAATTCACCGCGCTATCGGGCGGCACGTCGGCGGGCAGGGCGGTGCGAAAATCAAACTGAGGAGGGAAGGTCAACATTTGGCCGGCCGCATTGTACCATTGGAACCCCAGCCGGAAGGGTGTCGTGCCGCCCTGGGTCCAGGTCATGCTGCCAACATTTTGTACCGAAACGGTCAAATCTAACGTTTGGCCTGCCGGAAGCGTAGCCGGGGTGTTGTGGCCGATGTAACGTGTCCGGTAGGATTGCCGGCTCGCGACCGGTGTAGTGGGAATAGGAATCTCTACCGGCAGCGGGGTAGGGCTGACCGGAGTGACTTCGGGATTCCATTGATAATTGAAGGCAATGGCATCGCGGAAATCATTCTGGACTCCCTGTTTACCATCAATATGCCACTTATCGTGCCTCGGCCAGCGGTAGAGAACGGCGGCCCGAATTTGCTGGTTGCCGGCCTTATTCCAATCGTTAATTTCTTTGTAAGCATTTTTGACCCAACCCCGGTTGGCGTCTTCCCACGGATCGTCCTGGTCCATCTCAGTCAGGTAGACGGGCAGGTTACGCATGGCCGGAGGAATTACATTCATCTGGTCGCGGTAGGTCCGGAAATGATAATGATATTTCTGGAAAGGGGGTCCCATTTTAGCGTTACTGAAAACAAGACCGGGGTCAACTCCATGAGTGTAGGCATGAATGGCAATGCCGTCACAATTACCCGGCCCAATAGCCACTAAAATATCCCGCAGATACTGAATGTAGTCACCAATTCCACCCGTCAGATTATTAGCCGTATAAGCGCCCTGAGCGTCAGCCGCATAAGTTGTTTCAGGGTTCCAGGGTCCAATCGCGCCGACAATAACCTGGTCATCGCTGTGCCCGGGCAGGCGGCGGATGGCGTTACGGCACAGCCGGTAACAGTCGGCGTACAGGCGAGGCGTAATCGGCTCAGGTTGGTCAGTACCGGGCTTGCGCGGTTGTTCTCGGGCCAGGTTCATTTCATTGCCAATAATCCAGATATGAGCGCCGGGCGATCTGTTAACAAAATTGGCCGCACGTTGAGCAAAATCTTGATACTTGTTCGGAAGAGGAATCGTCCCATCGGGGCCGTAGGCATGGTTCAGGCGGACAATCACCCCAAAACCCCTCTCGGCCAGGTCGGTATAGTTGCTGCCTCCCATATCGCCGGGATTCGCCCGGATTTCCTCCGTGACCAAAACCCACCCTTTCGCCTTCCCGTCAACCAGCATGAGGTGCTCGCCGCCGCGATCATGCATACCGTAAATGTAGAGGGATTCTCCTTTAGGAATAGCCATAAGTCACTCCTTTGTGGAATTTAGATTGATAGAAATGCCGGCGAATGAAAAGTAGATTAATACTTACGTCAAGTCAGGTTCTAACCTCAAAATTATAAACGAAAACAACAATTGAGAAAAGCTTTTCTTTTCATTTAAGTGCATCTCAAAATTTTGGTAACGCAGGACCCGCAGAACCGCATGAATTTAAGACAGACCCTTTTCGTTTTAACATCGGTAGTTGGAACAACGCACTAAATGTTGTACAATCAGGCCAGCCACAAGGAGGATCACTAACCACCGGTGATTGATTGCCGTTCCTGCAGGGGTCGGGCCGATATCTGGCTGGCAACAACGAAAGTATCAAAATAGTTAACATTATGATCGAGTTATTCTTTCAATGAAATCTATTCGTAAGATACTCCCGGTTGGTTATTTATCTGTTGCTATCTTATTTTTCGCCTGTGCGCTGGCGCTGATTGTTTTCGCCGTACTGGAGTTATGGCACGGCGTGGACCCCCGCGCCGACTTATCTGTAAGAGAGCGTTTCAACTTTATCCTGGAAAGTATTGGCCTGCTGACTATCGCCGTAGCCGCCCTCGAACTGGGCCAGACCATCCTCGAAGAGGAAGTGCTGCGCGAAGCTCATATGAGCGCGCCGACACGCGTGCGCCGGTTCTTATCCCGGTTTATGGTTGTCATTGTCGTCTCCCTGTCGGTTGAGGCTTTAATTGCCATCTTTCAACTGGTCCACGATGATCCGACGCAGTTACCCCAGGCAGCGATGGTCGGCGTGGCAGCAGGAGTACTGCTGGCGGCATGGGGCTTATTCATCAAGCTCAACCGCAGCGCCGAAGAATTAGAACCCGAAGCCATGGAACAGGCCAAGCAAGAGGATCACAAAGTAGAATAAGCCACTTTTGGCCTTATTTGACATTGCCATGGCCCAAGACTATAATCGGAATGTTTGTATAATTATTCTCGCCCCACTGGAAGAAGCGGGTGAATAGATAAGGGCACCATTGAATTTATGAAACAACGAAATATCACCATTGTCATCGGCATCTTGCTGCTGACAGCCGTGTTGATCTGGATCAACAGTGTCAATTTAGAATATACTTATCCTGAAGCAACCGAAGGCGCGCCCGCCGAAGCTGTCCCCTGGTGGGCGGCTTTATTACCCTGGCAAGGCTCTCAACAGCGCAGTATTGCCGTTCACCAGGGACTGGATTTGCAGGGCGGCTTGCAGGTGGTGCTAGAAGCCGACCTCCCGGCAGGCCAACAACTCCAAGAGGGCGCCATGGAAGCGGCCCGGGTGATTGTGGACAACCGGGTCAACGGCCTGGGTGTGACCGAGCCGTTGGTCCAGCTTCAAGGCAGCAACCGCATGATTGTCGAGCTGCCCGGCATCTCGGACCCTGAACTGGCCATCAGTACGCTGCGTGAAACGGGTTTGCTGGAATTTGTAGATGCTCAGTCCAGCCCTATTCCCGAAGGAACAATCATCCAAACGAGTTTTGGCGGAGCAGGTCAAGCCAGTTCAACTCAACCTGTAACCGCCACTGATGAAATTTCGGCAACTAGTGAGATTAGCGCCAGCCAGGTTGCCCCGCCGGCCCAAATTTACCCCACCATCATCACCGGCAGCGATCTGGATCAGGTGAGCAATGCCGGTTTCAACCCCGACCGCCGGGTGGTAGAAATTAATTTTAGTCTCAAACCAGAAGGTGGTCAGAAATTTGGGGAGTATACCGGGGCTAACATTGGCAATTTCCTGTGCATCGTTCTGGACAAAAAAGTACTCTCGTGTCCTACGGTCAATGCCCGGATTGATACAAGTGGCACCATTTCCCTGGGCCAGGATAGTTTGGAGCAGGGCCAGGCTCTGGCCATCCAGTTGAAGTATGGCGCCCTGCCGGTGCCACTCAAAGTTGTCGAGAACCGGACGATTGGCCCCACCCTGGGCCAGGACTCGGTCCAGAGAAGTATTCAGGCGGGGGTAATCGGCCTGGTCATTGTTTCGTTCTTTATGCTGATCTACTACCGGCTGCCCGGTTTTATGGCCGTCCTGGCCCTGGCGGTCTACGGCCTGCTCAACTTTGCCCTTTATAAGATTATCCCGGTTACACTTACCTTACCGGCTATCACCGGCTTCATTTTGTCCGTCGGTATTGCGGTAGACGGCAATATTTTGGTATTTGAACGATTGAAGGAAGAGCTGCGGGCGGGTCGCAGCTTAAAAACGGCCATGGAACTGGCTTTTAACCGAGCCTGGCCTTCCATTCGCGACTCGGCCTTCAGTACCTTAATCACCTGTCTGATCCTGTTCTGGTTTGGCTCTAACTTTGGTGCGGGCGTGGTCAAAGGTTTTGCGATTACGCTGGCCCTAGGTGAGTTGATTCACCTCTTTACCAACATTACCGTCACCCGTGCCTTCCTGCGCCTGATGGTGGGGATCACCGGCGAAGGTTTAAAGGACAGGCCCTTCTTGCTCGGCTTTCAACGGGAACCGGCAAGCGGCCCTGCACCACGGTGGGCCTCTTGGCTCATGGATATTGTCGGCAAACGGAAATGGTACTACATCTTGTCATTGGTGTTTATCATCCCCGGCTTAATCGGAATGATTTTCTCGCAGATCGAATATGGCACACCGTTGAAGTTGGGAATTGATTTTACCAGCGGCTCCTTGATGGAACTGCAGTTCGAACAGCCGGTCCAACCGGCCCAGGTGCAGCAAGTTTTTGCCAATTTCAGCTACAACGGCCTTGACTTCAAAGACACGGCGGTGACCACCGCCAACCAATTGGGGCAGGAAACGATCCTCATTCGTTCCAAATTCCTGGAAGAGGACGCCAAGTCGCAGCTCCAGGAGGAACTGCAGAGCAGGTTAGGTAACTTCAGAGAATTGCGCTTTGACTCAGTTGGCCCGACGATTGGCCGAGAGGTGGGCCAGGCCGCCAGCTATGCGATTGCGGCGGCGGCAGTCGCCATTTTGCTGTTCCTGGTCTTTGCTTTTCGCTCGGTACCCAATGCGTTTCGTTACGGGGTGGCCGCCGTTGTGGCTATGCTCCACGATATTTTGGTCACGGCGGGCCTGTTTGCGATTGCCGGATTGACCCTGGGTTGGGAGGTGAATGCGCTGTTCCTGACGGCCATCCTGACGGTTATCGGCTACTCCGTCCACGATACCATCATCGTTTTTGACCGTTTGCGTGAGAATCTGCCCCGCCATCGCAATGAGCCGTACGAGGTAGTCTGTAACCGCAGCATTCTGGAAACGCTTAACCGAAGTTTGGCTACATCTATCTCCACGATGTTTGTCGTCATCGCCATCCTTCTGTTCGGCGGGGCAACGATCAGACAATTTATCGCCATTATCCTGGTTGGGATTATCAGCGGCACTTACTCCTCCATCTTTAATGCTGTGCCGATCCTGGTATCCTGGCAGGTGGGTGAAATTGGTAACCTGTTCCGCCGCCTGACTGGCCGCACGCCCGTCGAAGCGACCGCCCAGGGCTGATACACTGTAAAAATACAAAAAGGCTCCTGTACCTTCTCAGGAGCCTTTTTTAGTACAAATTTGATTAAAAGATTAGGAGTCCAGAGTGTCCTTTGAGCTTTTATCCATTCAGAGGAAGGCTAAAGGTGAAACGACTGCCTACGCCTGACTCACTCTGCACCCAGATGTCGCCGCCATGCGCTTCGACAATCTGCTTGGCAATTGCCAGTCCCAAACCGGCCCCGCTTTCCGTTCCATTCGCTTTCACGCGATAAAACTTTTTGAAGATCAGTTCCAGGTCACCCGGCGCAATGCCTACGCCGGTATCCGCCACGGCCACTTGAACTCGCAACTGATTACCAGATAGAGTGACATCCACAGTACCACCGGCCCGGTTATATTTGATCGCATTATCAATCAAGCTCTTCATTACCTGGTGCAGACGCTTGGCATCTCCCTGGATAACAGGCAGATTCTCTTTTGCCTTAAGCGACAGAGTAATATTCTTCTGCCGAGCCAAGCCCTGCCGGCACTCCAACACCTCTTGAGCCAGTAGGTGAAGATCTACTTTTTCCTTTTGCAGTTGAACGCGGCCCGTTTCCAACCGGCTCAAATCAAGAAAATTATTGACCATATGGACCAGATAGACAGCCTCGCGGTTGACCGATTCCAATTCAACCCGCCAATTTTCACTGTTTACACCGGGATCGGCCAGCATAAACTGGCTAAAATCAATAATGGAGCTTACCGGTGAATGTAACTCTTGGGCCAGCTTGGCTACTTCGTCACTTTGCTCAAACATGCGCGCGTTTTGAATGGCCACGGCCGCCTGTCCAGCCAGGGTATGAAGCAGGCGAATATCATCACCGGTAAAACCGGCCCGGTGATGCTTGTTATAGACCTCCAAAACCCCCAACGTTTTTTCTTTGAATTTCAACGGAACACCCAAAATTGAGCAGGCTTCGAACCAGGGGAGTTGGCTGATTTCACTAAAAGAGCGTCCATCCTCGAGCAGGTTATCCACTACCAAAAACTCTCCCGTGCGAATAATCCAGCCCGCCAGACTGCCCTCAAAAGGGATGGCTTGCCGCTCCAGGGGCCTGACCAATTCTCCGCTAACTGCTTCGAGATAAAGCTCCCCACTTCCTTTATCCACTAACAGCACAGTCGCAACTTCCGTATCGGTCAATTCAGCCGCTTCTTCAACGACAAACCGCAGCAAGGGTGCCAGTTCCAGGGTGGCATGCAGCTTGCGGCTGATTTCGAGCATCATTTCCAGTCGCGCCACTTGAATTTCTGCTGATAAAGGGGGATTGTGGGTAAGGTCTTTCAGCATCAACGGTACACCATCCTTCAATAAACTGCGGTCTCAATATCTAAAATTCTAACATCAGGGTAATACGCTGACAAGAGGGTTATGAGTCCCAAATTATTAATACTGGCTTATTTTTTTCTTGACTCACGAGGCTATTTTTCGTTAAAAGTGATTTTTTCCACAAAACTGATAGTTTTTGAGAGTCACAGAGTGCTATAATAACCACAGATTGAGCGAGGAAAGCTCTTGTTGTGCCCATTTTTAGCTCAAAACGAAGTGCAAGATTACCAAGCTGTTAAAACTTGAGGGGGAGGTTCAACTCGTAAAGCAATGAACAATCTATTTGCAGGATTTTACAAGCTGACGCAATCGGAGCGTTTGCAAAAATTAGCCGAATATGCCGGCTTGCAGGCCGATGATCTGTCGGCCATGAGGTTCAGTCTGTCAGCCGAACAGGCCGAAGTCATGATTGAAAATGTGGTCGGCCGCTACACCCTGCCGCTTGGCCTGGCCACGAATTTCTTGATTAACGGAGAAGAAGTGCTTGTTCCCATGGTGGTCGAAGAGCCGAGTATTGTAGCCGCGGTCAGCTATGCGGCTAAACTGGCCCGCGCCAGCGGCGGTTTTCAAACTGCCAGCAGCGAACCGCTGATGATTGGCCAGGTGCAGGTTCTGGATATAGCGAATTTAGACGATGCCAGCGCCAGGCTCATGGCCGCCGAAGACGAGCTGTTGGCCGCCGCCAATCAACACCATCCGACCATTCAAAAGTTGGGAGGTGGGGCCAAAGGCATTGAAATCCGGCCCTTGCCCGACACACCCGCCGGCCCCATGTTGATCGTCCACATTTTGTACGACTGCCGGGATGCGATGGGGGCCAATGCTGTCAATACTGCTGCAGAAAGCGTCGCCCCGCTCATCGAGCAAATCACGGGCGGGCGAGTCAACCTGCGCATTCTATCGAATCTTACCGACCGCCGCACCGCTCGCGCCGAGTGCCTCATTCCCATCGAGCAGCTTTCCCGCAATGGCCTGCCGGGAGATCAAGTCGCCAGGTCTATTTTTGAAGCCTGGGCTTTTGCTGCCGCCGACCCTTACCGGGCGGCAACCCATAATAAAGGGGTCATGAACGGGATTGACGCAGTGGCCGTAGCGACCGGTAATGACTGGCGTGCTTTGGAAGCCGGAGCGCACGCCTATGCCGCTCGAAACGGACGTTATACCAGCCTGACCGAGTGGTCGTTGGTAACACCGGGCGAAGACGGCCTGCAGACAGGTGAGGTGACGCATTTACGCGGCGTTTTGGACATGCCGCTCAGCGTGGGTACCGTTGGGGGCGCGACCACAGCTCATCCCACGGCCCGCGTTTCGATGAAGATTTTGGGCCAGCCCCATGCCCGCCGGCTGGCTGAAATTATGGTCGCCGTCGGTTTGGCCCAAAACCTGGCCGCCATCCGGGCCTTAGCGACAGAGGGAATTCAACGGGGCCATATGCGCCTGCATGCCCGGCAGGTAGCGCTGGCCGCCGGGGCCAAAGAGGGGCAGGTGCAGCAAATCGCTGACAAACTGGTGGCCCTGGGCAATATCCGGGTTGAAACAGCCAGGGAGTTAATCGGGATTTGACCAGCACCCCGGGTAAGATCAGGGGAATAACTCTCTTGACAAAATATAGACAATGAGATATAATATTGGACAAAATATAGACGTTTTTCTGTATGGTTGGAGCAAAAAGTATGCCTTTGATGAAACCCGCTGCCGCAACGGGAATTGTTGGTTACGGCAGTTACATTCCTAAATATCGCTTACCCGCTAGAGAAGTCGCCCGGGTCTGGACCGGCGGCAACGGCGAGTTGCCGATTAAAGAAAAAGCGGTGCCGGGGCCGGACGAAGACACCATGACCATTGGCCTGGAAGCGGCGCGTAACGCCCTGGCCCGCGCTCAAATTAACCCTCAGGAGATTGGCGCGGTTTGGGTCGGCAGCGAAAGCCATCCTTATGCCGTCAAGCCCACCAGCACCATCATCGCCGAAGCGATTGGAGCCACTCCCTACACCCAGGCCGCCGACTGGCAGTTTGCCTGTAAAGCCGGCACCGAGACGATCCAGGCCGCGATGGGTTTTGTCGGCAGCGGGATGGCCCACTATGCCCTGGGCATCGGCGCGGATACGGCCCAGGGCCGTCCGGGCGATGCCCTGGAATATACCGCCGCAGCCGGCGGCGCGGCCTTTATCATCGGCCCGGCCTCCGAAAGCATGGCCACCTTTGAAGCCAGTTCTTCCTACGTTACCGATACACCTGATTTCTGGCGACGGCCGACAACCCACTATCCCAGCCACGGCCAGCGCTTCACCGGGGAACCGGCCTATTTTCATCACGTCCTCAACGTTGGGCAGGAGTTTATGAGCCAACTGGGCCGTACGGCCAAAGATTTTGACTATGTGGTGCTCCACCAGCCCAACAAAAAGTTCCCGGAGCGGGCCGCGACCATGCTGGGTTTTGAAAAGGCGCAGTGGGTAACGGGCCTGCTGGTGTCGGTTGTCGGCAACACCTATGCCGGGGCCAGTATTTTAGGCTTGACGGCCATTCTCGACGTCGCCAAGCCAGGGGACAAAATTCTGTGCATTTCCTTCGGCTCCGGGGCCGGCAGCGATGCTTTTGCGCTGCAAATAACAGATAACATTGTCGGTAAGCAGCAGTTAGCGCCGACTACCCAGACCTATATCAATCGCCGGGTAGAGATTGATTATGCTACCTATGCTCGCTACCGGCAGAAATTGCAGATGCATTAACGTCAAACGTTAGAACGTTGGAACATTAAACGCTACGAGGAGTTCATTTTGAGAGACGTATCTATCATCGGGATTGGACAAACACCGGTGGGAGAGCACTGGGATAAAAGCCTGCGCCACCTGGCGTATGATGCCCTGGCGGCGGCCATGCGTGATGCCAACGTCGAGCGAGCCGATGCCCTGTATGTTGGCAATATGCTTTCCGGCGAAGTATCAGGCCAGGCCCACCTGGGCGCGCTGATTGCCGATTTTGCCGGGCTGCGCGGCATCGAAGCAATTAAAGTTGAGGCAGCCTGCGCCAGCGCCGCCGCTGCTTTCCGGCAGGCCTATATCGGGGTTGCCAGCGGCTTACAAGATATTGCCATTGCCGTCGGCGTGGAAAAGATGACTGACGACATTGGCAGCAAGGTCACGGCGGGGCTGGCTTCTGCCGCCGATGCCGAGTATGAGGTTATTCACGGCGTCAGCTTTGTGGCCCTGAATGCCCTGATTATGCAGCGCTATATGTACGAGTACAAACTCCGGCGAGAGGATTTTGCCGGTTTCGCCATCAACGCTCACGCGAATGGGGCGCGTAACCCCAATGCCATGTTCCAGAGTCCCATCAGCCGGGAGGCTTTTGTGCGCTCCAGCCTCATCGCCGACCCGATTGCTCTCTTAGACGCCAGCGGCATGGCCGATGGCGCGGCGGCGGTTGTGCTTTGTCCAACCGAGCAGGCCCGCGAATTTAGCCACAGTGCGGTGCGCATCAGGGCCAGCGCCGCCGCTACCGACAGCTTGAGTGTTCACGACCGGCGTGATCCCCTCTGGCTGCAGGCCGGTGAAGACTCAGCCCAACGGGCTTACCGGCAGGCCAGAGTTAGCCCAGAAGATATTGACTTTTTTGAACTGCACGATGCTTTCACCATTATGGCTGCCCTAAGCCTGGAAGCAACCGGTTTTGCGGAACGCGGCAAAGGTACCTGGCTGGCTCGCGATGGTGAAATCTCTTTGGAAGGCAAAATCCCTATTTGCACCCAGGGTGGTTTGAAAGCACGCGGCCATCCTGTGGGGGCCACCGGGCTGTACCAGATTGTCGAGGCGGCCCAGCAGCTACGCGGCAAAGCGGCCGAAAATCAAGTAGCCAACGCGCGCCTGGGAATGACCCAAAACATCGGCGGCAGCGGCGCGACGATTATCACCCATATTTTTGAGAGAGTAAATTAGTAATGCGTGTTGCGTGGTGCGTATTGCTTATTAAATTAACGGAACACGCACCACGTACTACAAATTTATATTCATTTCAAGGAGAACTTATTCTATGTCTACAGAAATTGCACAACATTGGCGATTAAAGTCACAGCGGTATCAGTTGGTGGGCGAGGTTTGCCCGCAGTGCAACGGCAAGATTTTCCCGCCGCGGGATGTCTGTCCCTACTGCGCCGAAGGGCCGGCCCAACCGCCGTTCCAATTCAGCGGGCGGGGTGAGGTCTACTCACACACGACAGTTCACAAGCCGCCGGAGGGGTACGAAGAAGTAGCCCCCTACACGGTGGCCTTGATCAAGCTGGAAGAAGGCCCCCTGATCACGGCTCAACTGACCGACGTGGCCAATGACGAGGTTGAGATTGGCATGCCGGTCGAGATGGTCACGCGCAAACTGCGCACCCAGGGCGACGAAGGCTTGATTATTTACGGCTACAAATTCCGGCCTCAATTGGCTGCCGTCTAATGAGCCTTGATCTCCAAAATTGGTAATCCCGATAATTTAGGAAGATTGGAGGGTTGGAGGCTTGGTCAGTATTTACCAACCTTCCAATCCTCCAACCCTCCCGATTTTACCAATTGGCAGGATTTTTGAACTGCCCCTCACTTTTTACTTGAGCCGGATAAGGCGGTTGTTACCCCCAGGCCAATATAAACACTCCCCGCAAAATAGCGTTGGGCGCGTAAGAAACCCAAATTTCCCCGCAGCCAACGGCCAAGCGTACCGGCCAGAAGCGCATAGAGGCCATCGCTGCAGATTCCCAAAACCACAAAAATGAAGCCCAGGAATAAAATCTGTCCAACGACTCCACCCCGCGAGACATCTACAAACTGGGGCAAAAAAGCCAAAAAGAACAGGGCGGTTTTGGGGTTAAATACGTTAACCACTACACCCTGATAGAAAATACGGGCCAGCCTTTTGCGCTCAAGAGCTTCAGGCTGGGCTAACTCCTCCCGGACCAGCAATTTGCGCACCCCCAGGTAGATGAGATAAGCCGCTCCTAAATATTTCACCAAACTAAAAGCCAGGGCCGACGACATCAGCAGCGCCGAAAGTCCCAGGGCCGCGGCAATCACATGCAGTAGATTAGCCACCTCCACCCCCAAAACTGAGACAATTCCGGCCAGCCGACCCTGATCAATGCTTCTGGCGACGATGTAAAGCACCGCCGGTCCAGGCGTAATCAGCAGAGCAGCAGCGGCCACCACAAAGAGCACTACTTGAGACGGTTCAGGCATACCAACCTCCTTAAAATGAATTTGAATTTGGAACTGGACTTATCAACAAGCTCCGCAGCTTAGGGCTTGAAGCGCTGGGGCGGCGGGAAAAAACGGCCGACATTCTTGATAAAATGAGGCACAGCCTCGCAAATGTAATCAACCACGGCGTAGATATAGGCTTGTTGGGCGGCAGGGTTACGCTGCTCATTCGTTACCGCTTCCCACACATCCAGCACCGGCATTTCCCTACCGTAACAAATTTGATTAAACAGCCATGCGTCCCGGCCAAACTGCTCTTGCAGATAGCGGCGGTGATCCAGCCCCATCGCCACCACTACATCTGCTTCGGCCACCATCTCAGTCGTGAGACGTCGCTGCCGATGGGTTTCTGGGTTAAGGCCGTGCAGTGCCAGCCGCTGGCGCACGTGCGGCGACATCGCCTGGAGTTTGGCTTCAGTCCCCGCGGAACTGACCCGATAAGCCTGTTGTGGCCCCAGGACCGCTTTCAACGCATACTCCGCGGTCATGCTTCTAAAAATGTTGCCGGTACAGACAAATAAGATGGATTGCATCGGATTTAGACGGTCTTGGAGGTCTGCCAGTAGGGGGCCTTGGCCTCTGCGGGCCACTTCGTCGGCCCGAAGTTTGGGAGAATGGAGGGTTGAGAATTTTCCAGCCTTCCAAACTTCCAACCCTCCCACTTAATCAACCAGCGACAACGTCACTCCCGGATACACAGGCGGCGGTCCATCAGGGTTAAGGAACAGCCAGCGCAGCAGATCACGATAAAAGCGGAACAACGGAAGCTGCTCGGCCACCTGATTCCGCACCTGTTCGCGGTTGGCCCGAAAGCTGGTGTGACTCTCTTTGGTTAGCAGCTCTCGTTCGTGCAAAAAATTGCCCAGGGTTTGGATTTGAATTTCAACGGTTTTGTCCGACCAGCGGACGACAGATTTCAAAGCTTCCCAGCCCGTCTGCTTTTGCTGGCCGGGAGTGAGGTAATCCTTAACCTCGACAAACTGGAGCCGCCTGTTTTGGGGCAAAGGTTCAACTTCAAACTTAGCCAGCGCCTCATCAGACCAGGCCAACTCGACCAGGGCCAGGTGGACTTTGTGGGCGTCGGCCAGACTGCCGACCACAATTTTGATCCCAAAAATGTCCTTTACGTAGCGGCTCAAGTGCTGCAATTTTTTATCCCGGACCACAATCGTATCGAGATCAAAGATTTCATCCACAACCTTGTTCCAAACTTCTTGTTCTGCCTTGATCCGGCTGATGATTTTGTGGATACCGTAGGGATTCGCGGCTGTCGGCTGGTAATCCACCATATTGGCGACCAAGTTAGCCCTGCTCCAATCCCGCCCATCAAAAATAAGCAGTTTCTTTAGTTGGCGGCTGCCCAGGTCAATATCGGTAGTGGTGTATAGATCTTCGGCTGAAACACTCTGGGTGACGGTGAAACGCTCTTTAGTTGTCTCCACCTCGCCGATGACCACACTCTGAATTTGATACGAGGCGACAAAAGAGTCGCAAATAAGCTGGCAGAGACGGTGCAGCTTCTCCTCACCGTGGAGAATCATATTGGCAAAAGCGAGCCGTACCTTTTCCAGGTGCGACCGTGAAAATTGAAGCTCGTGGTGCGCCGCCGAGTGTTCGATCAGCTCCAGGCGCAGACGCTGAAGCTGGATGACCAGCTCGTTTAAGATCGGTTCTGTCGTGACCATCCATAACGGCGAGCCCGAGGTCGAGTCAACCTTTGGCAGAAGTTGCACGTCACGAACGGTAGTGGCGCTTTCAAAGGTAGAGAGCACAGACAATACTCTTTTGTTAACTGGCACGACACCTCCTCCGGTAAGATTTGCTTGGCCAAATTGAGCCAAGAGACGCAACGCACTTTCACGCCAGCTAAACTGGACGTTAGCCAAGCAAGTACACCCCCCTGAGCCGTTACACCTGCTCAAAATTGTATACCGGAATCAAAAATTTTTCTAGTCTCAAACTTCGACAGGTCTGTCCAGATTCACTACCGTTACACTTTTTTTAATTGGATACCGATTTGCGCGAAGCGCACGAATCCTTAACTCATTTACCGCTGGTAGCGCCGGGCAAACTCCACTAACCGTTTGCGGCCTGCGGGAGACAATCCCAGGCTGTCCAGTTCCGCCAGCAACTGGCCCAGCTCTCCGTAACCACTGACATAGCCGTTCACCCGCGCTGTCGCCGTTGAATGGACGAAATCTTTGGGGTCGGGATAAATGGCCCGGTACTCGTCGAGCAGCTCCGAGGTGTAGCGGAGCATATACTTTTGGTGATAATCCTCGGCCAGGTAAAAGTCGGTCGCCGGGAGAATCTCGGTTGTAATTTCAGCCGCGTACTTGGTGGACTGCTGCGCTTTGCTGGCTAGGGCCAACTGCTTCTGCGTCTCATTTTGATAAAACACGGCGGCCATATATTGTTTGCTCCACGAGCGCCGGGTGGGGCTGTGGCTGTTCCAGAAGATTTCCAACAGTTCCTCGTAAGAAATCCGGGCTGGATCATAGTCAAGTTGCAGCGTTTCGGTATGGTCGCCGAGACTGTGGTAGGTCGGATTGCGCTTTTTGCCGCCCGCGTACCCTACCCGCGTCCGCACCACGCCGGGGAGACTCCCAAACTGGGAGTCTGGCCCCCAGAATCAGCCTAAAGCAAAGGTGGCTGTTTCTGTTTGGGCCGGCGCGGCGGCGTCAATCGGCGGGATGGCGGTCGGAACGGTAGGGACCGGGGATTTCTTGGTAAAAATCATGACTCAGCTCCTTAAAAAATGAGTACGAAGTGTCAAAGTTCACTTTGACACTCCCTGGTTAGATTTAGGGTAAAGCTTACCTATTTGAATCATAACCGAAACACCTTACAAATTGCTTAAATTTTTGGAGTAGCCGACTCTTAAATCACAGAAACCAATTTAATACAGTGGGACTACCTTCCCCTTCTACTTAAAGCAATAATCAGGTATAATTCTGCCCAACAATTATTTCCTTAATGCGTAAAAGGTAAGATGACTGTTTCCAGGTTTTTTCCCTTCTTCGCCTCACTCTTCCTCGCCCTCCTCCTCACCGCTTTCAGCCCGCCTCCCCAAACGAACCCTGTCCACGGCCGGCCCAAAACCCAGGCGCGGCCGGCCTTGAGCGGGCCGGTCCAAACCTACCCTACCGAACATTTCCTGATCCACTACACCCTGCAAGGGGAAGATGCCATTGCCCGGACGGACGACGACGGCAACGACCGGCCCGATTTTGTCGAGGCAGTGGCCGAGGCGTTGGAATTTTCCTGGCAGCGCCAGGTCGAAGCGATGGGCTGGCGATCGCCGCTGCTCGACGAAGGGGAGGGGGGCGACAGCAAATTGGATGTTTACCTCGAAGATCAAAGCGATTTATTTGGCAGCGGCGATTTATTTGGTTATACCGACACCTTCGGCGGCTTTATCGGCGATAACCCTGCTACTCCGAAAGAAGAGTCTAACGCGGCTTATGCTTATCTGAGTTTGGATAACGATTACGACCCCGATCAGTTTGACCTGTATGAGCTTGACCCGCTGGATGCCATGCGCACCACGGTAGCCCACGAGTTTAATCATGCGCTTCAATCCGCTTACGACGACGAGGACTCCTACGCCTGGATTTACGAGGCCACGGCCGTCTGGATGGAGGATGAGCTTTACCCGGAGCTTGACGGCGCCCGCAGCTACCTGGCCGATTACATGGACGCGCCTGACCTTTGCCCCCTGAGCATGGGGCGCGACGACCAGGACGTGCGCTGGTACGGTGGCTGGATTTTGCTGCGCTACCTGGCCGAGCAGCACGGCGGGCCGGAAACTATCCGGCGGCTCTGGGAAAATATGGCCGAACTGGACGGTCTGACCGCTCTGGAAGCAACCTTGCGGGAACAGCAGCTTACCTTGGCCGAACTGCTGGTCAACTTTGCCGTGGCCAACCTGCTCAAATCGGACTGTCCGGCCAACAGCCCGTACTGTTACGCCCACGGCAGCGACTATCTACGGCCCTACGTCGAAGGCTCGCTGCGGGTAGAGGCCGGAACAGCCAAAACGTTTGTGCCCAAGGATGGCGTGCAGCACTTTGGCGCAGATTATATCCGGCTCAAAAGCGACGGCCCGGTCCGGCTGACTTTCCAGGGATCGCCGGCGGGTGAGTGGCAACTGCGGCTGGTCGGCCTGACTGGGGCAACGGCTGAAATCATCCCCTGGACCGGGTCCAGTCCAACCAGCATTGATCCTTCTACCTTTGAAAAGCTTTACTTGGTGGTCGTCAATACGGCTCCGGTTGAGGCCGAGGAAGGGTGCGGTTATCACAACTACACCCTGGCCGCCGGGAACAGCAATCCACCCGAAGCGCCCCCCCTTCCGCGCGACCCAGGCCCTTATGTTCCACCTGCTTACCTGGGTGGTACCGAGGAGGTTATCGCGCCCGCGTCAATCCTGAGCAGCGGCCGGCCCATCACGCTGGAGGAGGCTCCTTTCCCGCCGTTTTATCCGGGGTATCTGCCCCCCAGTTACAGCCTATCTGACCTGCTCAGTTATACGAACGCCGATCTGGACGAGTGGGCGCAAGATTACGCCCCTGGCGGTGAACCAATTCTGGGCCTGATCTACGACCGGGATGAAAACCCGGACGATTATCTGGCTATCATTCAAAGCCCTGCCCGGTCCCAAACCCTGGCGGAATGGGTCGAGATGATGGGTTATCTTGAAGCTGATATCCGGCTGGTTAATGACCATGAGCTTCATCTGGTCGAATATAACGACGAAAGCGGCCCTCTAAGTGTAGCCACCTTCCTTCATCACGACCGCTTCATTGTCGTCGAAGCCCCGTCCGATTTGATAGAGGTGCAGCAGGTAGTGGCAGGATTCCTGATCCACAACCCTTAAACCCAAACACGCTTGCCAATTCCCTTCCCCAATGCTAGAATCGAAGGTACGGATTTATGAGTGGAGCAAAAACGACTTTTCTCCACCCCTCTAGCCCTCCAACTGCCCGCAAACTGTGGCCAGGAGTCAGTACAATTTATGCAAATTCACCCGGCTGAGCTAGCCGACCTTAACCGGTGCTACCAGCTTAATATGGCTTACACCACCGATTACGTGTGGCAAATGCAAACCCGCGAAAATGGTCGCACCATAGACGTGCGCTTCGATACGGTGCGCCTGCCCCGCCCCATGCGGGTGGACTATCCCCGCTCTCCCGACGAATTGATGCTGCATTGGCAGCAGGATGGCTGCTTTTTAGTGGCTCGCACGCTGAATGACGAGGTGGCTGGTTTTGTGGATGCCTGGCCCCGGCCCTGGCAAAATCTTTTATGGATTTCCAATCTGGTCATTGACCAGGCTTACCGGCGGCAGGGAGTCGGCTCGCGCCTGCTGAAGTCGGCCCGCCGCTGGGCGATGGAGCATGAATTGACCCAACTGATGCTGGAAATCCAGACCAAAAATCACCCGGCGATTTCTTTTGCTCAAAAACATGGCTTTCAATTTTGCGGGTACAACGAGCGCTATTATCCCAACGGCGATATCGCCCTCTTTTTTTCACTATCTGTTTAGTACAGGCTAAGGCTGAGATCAAAACTTAGCCCTGGCCCAGCCATTTGTTGAGCAATTATTGTAATGAACCCTATTAATTCCACCCATATTTTAGCCGGTCTGAACCAGATCCTTTCTTCGGCTATTACGATTCTGGCTTTTTCACTTCTGGTTTACATGCTCATCCACAACCTGAGAAGCTCGGTAGGGCGCAGTTTTGCTGCCCTGCTGGCCTGCATGTGCTTTGCCTATGCCGGCGACGTCGCTCTCTTCCGGGTGGATAACCTGGCCGCAGCCATCCCCTGGCTCAAGTTCCAATGGATCGGCATTGCCTTTCTGCCCGCCGCTTATCTGCACTTTGCCGACGCCCTGCTGCGCACGACCAATGCTCCCTCGCTGCGCCGCCGTTTTGCCGTCTGGATGGCTTACCTTTTTGGCCTGCTGGTTTTTTTGCTGGCCCTCCAAACCGAGTTTCTGGTGCATAATCCCTTTTACTCCCCCGGCGTCACCCAATTTAGAGCCGGCCCCTTCTTCTGGGTTTTTACGACTTACTTTTACACCACCCTTTTCTGGGGGGTGTACAAAATTTACTCGGCCCGGGCGCGCTGTTTGACCTCCGGGGCGCGCCGCCGCATGACTTACCTAGCGGTTTCCTTTTTTGCGCCGGCCCTGGGCGTCTATCCTTACATGCTGATTGCCAATTCGCCCTCGCTCAGCTCATCCATCATTTTTGTCATCCTGCTGCTGGTGAATATCGGTATTGCCCTGATGATTACGATGATGGCTTACAGTGTCGCTTTCTTCGGCGCAGTTCCGCCCGACCGGGCAGTCAAGCACGATCTGATTCACTTCCTCCTGCGGGGACCGTTGGTGGCGATTATCGTCGTCTCTATTATCCAGGCGCTGCCTGAACGCGAGCGAATTTTGGGCCTGCCGCGCGACTTCATTTTTGCCGCTTCCATTGTTACCGCAATTGTCATTTCTCAGTACTTGATCAATCTGGCCAAACCGGTCATTGACAGCCTGATTTCCTATCGTGACCGGGTTGAAATCGCCTGGATCAGCGAGTTGGATCGCCGCCTGTTGACCACCACCGACTTGCAGCAGGCCCTGGAAAATGTGCTAACCGCTCTGTGCGAGACGCTGCGGGTGCGGCATGGCTTTATCTACAACCTGGTCGCCCGGCAGGGGCCGCGCCTGGAAACGCGGGTCGGTTCCGCCGAGGTGGTCGAAAAGGCTTTGGCCGGGATTGATGTCGCCGACTTAATTCAACACAAGAACGGCAGCGACGGCTACCATTTCATTATTCAGAACGACTTCTGGTATATCATCCTGCAAAATAAAGCCCGCGACCGTTCCCTGGGGCTGCTGGGCCTGGAAGCGCGCTCTCCGGCTTACGATTTGACTCCCGCCGAGGAGGACAGTGCCGCCTTTTTAATTCAACAAGCGGAGCTGGCCCTGGAAGACCGGCGTTTGCAGCAAGAAGTGTTTATGGCCCTGAAAAACATCATCCCGGAAATCGAGCGCATCCAGCGGCTGCGCAGCGCGGTGCGCTATGCCGGCTCGCCCAGCCTGGTCTCGCTGACCGAAAGCCCTGTTTTGGAGACAGACTTTCCGCAACTGGTCCGCGATGCGCTGAGCCACTACTGGGGCGGCCCCAAGCTGACCGGCAGCCCGCTTCTCAGCCTGCGGGTGGTGCAGGAGGCGCTGGCCGAAAATGAAGGCAGCGCTGTCCGTGCTCTCCGGGCGGTGCTGACCCAGGCCATCGAAAAGCAGCGCCCCGACGGCGAGCGGCGTATGACTGCTACCGAATGGCTTATCTATAACATCCTGGATTTGAAATTTGTGCAGGGCATGCGCGTTCGCGATATTGCCCAGCGCCTGGCGATGAGTGAAGCCGATCTGTACCGCAAACAAAAACTGGCCATCGAAGAGGTGGCCCGCACCCTGAGCGAGATGGAAGCAAAGGGTACGCCGCATATGATCGCCGCACCGGTTCAATCCGAGGAAAAATGAACCCTCACCCTGCCTATCGCCGGCTGTTTTTTTTCCTGGCCCTCATTATTCTAGTCAGCCCGCTCATTTACTGGTTCACCGGCATAGGTCAAGCCGCTGCCGGCTTAACCGCCGACATCAGCCGCCTGCCGGATGGCACGCTGGCCAGCAGTCCCAAAGCCGAAGCCCTGCATAGCCTGTCACTACCTATGCGAATAGAAAGAATGTTCATTTACCCGTTATTACTCCTGGCCTTTCAATTCAGCGGCGGGTCGCTGGCTTTACGACGGTGGCTGGAAGGGAAAATTGCAGGGGTGCAGGGGAGCGGAGACGCAGGGGCGAAATTTCTCCTCGGCCCCCTTGCTCCCCTGCTCCTCTGCTTGTTGTTCGTTCTCCTCTTCAACCTCGCCCTGGCCCTGCTTTACCTGCCCTTTAATTTCTATCGCAGTTTCATCGTCGGCCACCAGTTTGGCCTTTCCACGCTGACAACGCCCGGCTGGTTCGGCGATTGGGGCAAGGGTTTGCTCATCGGCCTGGTGCTCGACGGCCTGACCTGGACCGGCCTCTACGGCTTGATGCGCTGGCTGCCCCGCCGCTGGCCCCTGCCTGCCGGGGTGCTGCTGGTGCTTTTTAGCGTGGTGCTGGTGCTGCTGCAGCCCATCCTCATCACCCCCCTGTTTTACGAAGTCCGCCCCCTGGCCGACGCCGAGCTGCGCGCCCGCATCCTGGCCCTGGCCGAAAGAGCCGACATGCACATCGAGGCGGTGGAGGTCATTGACGCCAGTTCCAAAACCACTGAAGTCAACGCCTACTTTACCGGCTTCGGCGGGGCACAGCGGATTGTCCTGTTCGATACCCTACTGCGGGATTACACGCCTGACCAGATTGAGGTGGTGCTGGCCCACGAGATGGGCCACTGGTATTACCATCACGTCCTGTTGAGCATCCTGGGCCTGGGCGCGGCAGACTGGCTGGGCTTGTTTGCCTTGCAGTGGCTGCTCAACCGCACCTGGCGCTGGCTGGGTTTGAGCGGCCCCGCCGACATCGCCGGGCTGCCCTACGTGCTGGCGGTGCTCGCCCTGGTCTCCTACCTGGCCCTGCCTTTTGAAAACGGCATCTCCCGCTTTGCCGAAGGCCAGGCCGACCAGTTTGCCCTGAGCGCCAGCCAAAAGCCCCAGGCCATGGTCGAACTGTTCGAGCAGTTCGCCGTGCAAAACCTGTCGCTGGTCGAGCCGCAGGGGTGGGAGAAGGTTCTCTTCTACACCCATCCCCCGCTGGCGGAGCGGATTCGGATGGCGGAGGGGTGGGAAACAGCGAGCCAATAAATTAGCAACTGAGCAAGAGCCTTTTGGTCCACAGATGCACACAGATAGACACAGATGATTTCTTATTTCTTTTTTCTTTTTTACCTGTGCCCATCTGCGCTATCTGTGGACCCCTCTTTACCGCCCGGCCTCTGCTCGCTCCGCACTCTCGGTAAAATTTTGGCCTTAAGTTGAAATCACTGGTATTTTCTGGGGAGGTGTAGTATTATGAGGACACCCGATAATCCCATACTCGGGATGCCCGCTATTTCAAAGTTAGACCGCATAGGCACCACGTCACGGAGGAACAAAATGGAATACGTCATTGGAGTCGCCGCTGCTACTGGAGTTGGATTATTCGCGAGCGTGATTGGCTTCGACAAGGACCGCAGCTTCTACCCAGTCGTGTTGATAGTCATTGCCACCTTATACCTCCTATTTGCGGCGATGGCCGGATCCACAGATTCCTTTGTCGCAGAGGCCATTCCTGCACTCATCTTTGTGGCGATGGCTGCGTTTGGGTTCAGGAAGACTCCCTGGCTCGTGGTCGCCGGTTTGGCACTTCACGGAGTTTTTGACTTCTTTCATCACGCAGTGATAACGAACCCCGGTGTCCCTGTATGGTGGCCGGGTTGGTGTCTTGCCTACGATGTAGTTGCTGCTGCCTACTTAGCCGCGCTGATTTTTATGCGGAGGACTTCGCATGCGGCCAACCATGCGCTGCGGCCGCCAGTTGCGTGAAGCGAGTATTATACGAGACGACTTAATCCACATGCGACATTGAAAGGAATACCAATGAAAGCAATTGTATGCACAGAATACGGGCCACCAGATGTTCTTCAACTCAAAGAGGTAGAAAAACCTGCTCCCAAGGACAATGAAGTACTGATAAGAGTATATGCGACAACAGTAACTGCGGGGGACGTGAGACTTCGAAGTTTCACGTTCCCTCCTTTGGCATGGCTCCCCGTGCGAATAATGTTTGGTTTCAGAAAACCAAGGAACAAAATATTAGGGCATGAGTTAGCCGGGGAGATTGAATCAGTCGGAAAAGGAGTGAAGCAATTTAGGAAAAATGACCAGGTATTTGGATCTACTGGTCTTAGATCCGGCACGTATGCAGAGTACATATGTCTTCCCGAAGATGGAACGCTCGCGACAAAACCGCCAAGTATGACTTACGAGGAAGCCGCCGCTGTTCCTGTTGGTGGACTGACAGCACTCTATTTTCTCAGGAAGGGCAATATCCAGGGCGGGCAAAAGGTCCTTATCCATGGAGCGTCCGGAAGCGTTGGTACTTATGGCGTGCAAATCTCCAAGAGCTTGGGGGCGGAAGTCACCGGCGTTTGCAGCACGAAGAATTTGGAATTGGTAAAATCGCTGGGTGCCGACAAAGTGATTGACTATACGGAAGAGGACCCTACAAAAACGGGTACGCTTTATAATGTCATTTTTGATGCTGTTGGAAAAACCTCGTATTCACATTACAGGGAATCACTAACTCCAGAGGGTGTATATGTGACAGTTGCGAAGGGGGTAGTCAAGGAAAGAGCTGAAGATCTGGTTTTCCTGAGAGAGCTAATTGCGGCGGGAAAGTTGAAATCAGTCATTGACAGAAGGTATGGGTTCGAGCAAATTTCTGAGGCTCACCACTACGTCGAAAGCGGGCATAAGATAGGAAATGTCGTTATCACTCTCAAGCATAGCAACAACACCTGACAAGTTCGGCCACCTCGCCTAACACACAGGGCGACAATGCGGCGCATTGCGCCCTGCTCCGGCGTTAACCGTGTTAGCGGGTGTGGCTTTCAAGGCGAAAGGCGCCCTAGCAGGCGGTTGCTGCCGAATTGCTACCTTGCCACGTTTTCAACCACCTCTTGCTGGCAGTGTCGGCGGTAAGTGAGTCTAGCCTTGCCCGCCCGCAATCGGCTGAACCGCAACGAGCCAACTGCTTTTCGTTCCTAATAGTCCCTCTAGGATCGGGATTTGGCGCGGGCAGCGGCAAATTCATTTCCTTCAGCACTTCCAACTACTCGATCATCCCCCTTCGGCCTTATAAAGGCAGTTATCCCCTAAAAAGAAGTTTTAGCCCCAAAAATCCTCTTTGATGTTATAATAAACAAAAATCGGTTCAGGGGGAGATTGGCAATGAAGCACAATATCGCATTCAGGCTGTTTGTGCTGGGACTAATGCTGGGGATTTTGTCAGCCGCTTTGCCGGAGCCGGCGAAGGCCCAGGAAGCGAGCGGCGAAACCGCCGTCGGCTCGACCTTGACTTACACCGGCCAGTTAACCGACGAAGACGGCGACCCCCTGGATGGCGTCTACGATTTTGAATTCAAGGTCTATGATGCCTTAACAGGCGGGACCCAGCTTGGCCAGGCGGTCACTAAAGATAATGTGACCGTAGAAGACGGTCGCTACACGGTGGACCTGGATTTCGGCGGGCGCGTCTTTACCGGCGATGTGCGCTACCTGGAAATCAGGGTGCGGCCCGGCCAGCGGATTGACGCCTACACTCTCCTCGAAACCCGGCAGCGGCTGCCGGTCGCGCCTTATGCCCTGGCCTTGCCCCATCTCTGGACGGAGCCAAACGCGACCAGTCCCAACCTGATCGGCGGTTTTCGGGACAACAGTGTTACCTTTGGAGTCGTAGGGGCGACCATCGCCGGTGGGGGCACGCAGAGCAAAGTCAACCGGGTGACCGACGATTTCGGGGTAGTGAGCGGGGGTCATAACAACCAGGCCGGCGATGATGCCGGGCTAACCAGCGACAATTCCTTTGCCACGGTGGGCGGCGGCCTGGCCAACCAGGCCCTCAATGCCTACTCGACGGTGGATGGCGGCTGGCTCAACACCGCCAGCGGTCCTTTTGCAGTGATAGGCGGGGGCAGTCAAAACGAGGCCGCCAACATCTATACGACGATTAGCGGCGGGCTGGATAACTTCGCCAGCGGGGTCGGGGCAAGTGTGGGCGGAGGCTGGTTGAACAACGCCGCTAACAGCTACACGGCCATCGCCGGGGGCTACAATAACAAAGCCGGCGAGGTCTACGCGGCAATTGGCGGGGGCAGTTATAACAGCGCTGCCGGCTCCTGGTCCGCAGTGGGCGGGGGGTATAATAATTATACCAATGGCGCATACAGCACCGTTCCCGGCGGGCAGGATAACCTGGCCGGGGGCGATTTCAGCTTTGCCGCCGGGCAGCGGGCCAGGGCGAACAGCCGGGGCTGCTTTGTCTGGGCGGACGCTTCTAACACCAATCTCGACTGCAATCATGCCAACCGCTTCATGGTCCGGGCCAGCGGCGGGGTTTATTTTTTCAGCAGCGTTGATCTCAATTCCGGGGCCGCTTTACCGCCGGGCAGCGGTTCCTGGGCTACCTGGAGCGACCGCCAGGCCAAGGCCAACTTTGCCCCGGTGGACCGTCAGGATA
>JAHDWA010000077.1 GCA_023382535.1 Anaerolineae bacterium
CTGGCCGTGATATAGGCGGGGCGTGGCTGTTTTAGAGGGCACAATCTTCCTTATTCGGACTGAATTCCGAACCATTCAGAAATAAGACCGATGACCGCCAGTTGACAATCAGTTAAACTAAACCGTTTGCGTTGTTCGGCTATCACATCTTGCCAGGGTGTTGTGCCGTAGGTTTTGTTAGCCGCTATCCAGTCACAAACCATCTCGGTAAAATCAATAAAGTCCATCCCGTTGACACCTCCCTGATGGTATTCAGGATGGTGAGGATTGCGGCCAAAGTGAAGCTCAATCGCTTTATTGTCTTTCAGGCTTTCGTTGTACTCAGGTGAGCCGAAAGGGAATTGCCGAGCGATGCAATTGACCTCGACAAACCCTTCCAGTTCATCAAGGCTTAACTTAGTTTCATCGTGCAAATCAGCCCGCCGTTCAAATTCACGGGCCAGCTCCCTAAGCAAAAACGATACCTTTTTTTGATGTCTTAGAATAGTCGCAAGTGTTTTGATTTCTTCGTTCACAAGACCTCCAATTTAGACAATATAATGAACGCTAAACTGCCTGTAATTCCACCACCGGCAGTGCTGACCACCACTCCGGCCAGCCCTCCACGTGACTGACCACCGGCCTGCCCTGCGACCGCCGGAAGATAAGCGCATTGTCGAACGCCTCGATCTCCCCAACCGGATGCAGCCGCCAATCAATCAAATCCCCCTTACGCCAGGCCACCAGGTACGCGCCCAGCCCGCCGACCTTCCCGGCCTCGACCATCTGCCGGTACTGGTGCAGCCGCTTGCGCTCCGTGTGCGTCTCGGCGCCCTCCCAGGTCTTGATCTCAAGCCAGAGCAGCCGCCCGCCCGGATTGAGGCACAGACAGTAATCCGGCGGCCCCGCCTCCGGCAGCAGAATGGTCCGCTTGCGCTGGCCGTCAAAGATGGTTTTGGTGGCCGGGTAGCATTTGAACCAGGTCAGCCAGCCCAGCGCTTCATAGCGCCGGAACGAGATCTCGGCCCATTCCTCGATGGCGCTGCCTATGGCCTGCGCGTTTCTACCCATTAAACCTGGCCGTTCTCAAAATGGCCTCGACCGCCCGCTCCAGCTCGCCGGCCGGCGGGGGTCCCTCAAGAAGCGCTGTCTCTACTTTTCCGGCATGCTCGATGCAGGTGTCCAGGCCGAGCAGCACCTTCTTCCAATTGTCCTCATTCAACCCGGCCAGGCCGTGCCTGGCCCCGGCGCTGATGTACTTGCCGCTTTTCTTGGCCGAAGTCACTGCATCTTTGGCCCAGTTCGGCCAGCGCTCGCCACCCTTCTCCAGTTCCAGCTTGCGGGCCGTATTGGTGATCTGCTGGCCCGCGCCGGCCAGCCTGGAAAGCAGGTCGCCGGTCAGATAAACGTTACGGTGCTGCACCTCACGCGCTTTTTCGGCCATCTGGTGGATGCGCCGGATCTGGCGGCGCAGCGAATGGTAATCCCCCTCGGCCCAAGCCGGCCAGGGCTTACGCGGTGTCGCCATCCTCGTCCTCGATCACAATATGGCCCCCATTCTGAAGCGCGTGTTTCAAAATTTGCCCAGCGATCATCGGCCCGCCGGTAAGGCCGTGGCAGATGATGGGGATGCTGGCCAGGAATAGATCACCGGTCAAGAGCAGGATCAGCGCGCCCATCCCAAAGTCGGTCACACCGTCGCCGATCAGTACGCTCAGCCAGGTCAGGTTAGGCGGAAATGCCCACTTGGTAATCAATATACTGTAGGGTATCCCAAAACCTGTAAAAAGAACCGCACAGATCCCGATAAACCGCGTGGTGGTTTCTTGATCCATTTTCCCGTTTTCCTCCCCTTTTGCGCCCGTGTTATTGAAGTTTGGCCGGTACTATGATACTATTGTCCTTAACAGTGGTTATAGGCTTCCGTATCCCCTTTAGGGGGAGAAAGTTTAAGGGCCACGTAGGAGCGGCTGCGCGGCGGCTGCCGTTCCGAATGTCAGTCAGGGTCATCCCACTGAGGGGAGAGCCTTGAATTTACCAAGGAGTCGCTATCTGGCGCTGGGAGGCGTGGCGGATAGCGGCTCGTTTTTTTTTGCTGTCCTCGTAAAAAATTAGGACTTTGGTCCTATTCTTCTGCTAAGTCCTGCCGATTACAGGCCGTTAAAGGCCATTAAAGTACAACGCTTTCGTGTAAACTTGCTGAAAAGTGTAAGAGCCTCTCTGGTATCATCTGCCCACCACCGCCCTAGTACCTGAATAGCGGAGGATTGATGGGCCTCACCTTTACCATTGTTGACAATGGCCTGGATTATTACATTGAATTATTTTTACAGGCCAAGGCGTCGAAATCAGCAAAGACGCTCAAAAACTACCGCAATACCTTGACTCAATTTCGCGCCTTCACCGGCCCTCACGCCTGGCCGGTCACTCCCCAACATCTCAATGCATTTTTTGCCCATTGTAAGAGCAAGGAACGCAACCTGAAGGTTTCCACGATCCACTCTTACTATGCCATCCTCAGACTATGGTGCGGTTGGCTGTGCCGGCTCGGCTACCTGGACATTAACCCGATTGATTACGCCGAAAAACAGCCGCAGCCCAAGCCGCTACCCCGCGCTCCACAACGCGAAATCCTGGATAAATTTTTTGACCGGCTGAAAAAGGCGGTCAAAGGAGGTCATTGGCTTAATCTCCGCGCCCTGGCTTTGTGGCGGCTGGCCGAAGATACGGGTCTGAGAATCGGTGAGATTACCGCACTCAAAATCAATGATTTGACCCTGGAAAAAGGCCGGCGCTTTGCCTTCATCGCCGGCCAGAAGACCTACCGCGACCGCATCGTTTACTTCCGCAAAAAGACAGCCAAAGCCCTTATTCGCTGGCGTGATGTCCGGGCCACGCTGCCCTTGCCGCCAGAACTGGACGCGCTCTTTATCTCTTATCACGAGGGAAAATGGGGCGCTCTTACCAGCCAGGGGGCGCGGCAAGAGTTGACCCGGCGCTGCCGGGAGTTCGGCCTGCCACATCTCACCCCTCACCAGTTCCGCCATACTCATGGGGTTTACTGGATTTTGGAAGGGGGTTCCCTGAAAGACTTGCAGCACCAACTGGGGCATACCAACCTCACGACCACCGAACGATACGCCCAGGTCGAGGACACAGGCCGGGCGAAACGGTATAAGAAACACTACAAAAAAAGGAAGTCATAGATAAATAACGGCTATTTTTGAGCAACCTTCGCCTGGTAAGTTTCTGTAAGCTTAAGGACTGTGATGGGTTGCTATTCCGGTTTACCTGATGTAAAATATGTGAGATCAACCGCTCTTAAGCATGGTGCATCCTATGCATAAGAGTTGAGCCTGCGCCCCGGCCCTGTAATCTGGTCAGATCAGCATCAAGCTGGAAGAGAGGTTTCTATTCCCCGCTGACAGCCAGGCTCAAGCGGAAACAACCGAGGACAACATGGATTATCGCGCTCGAATCTTATGCATTGATGACGAACCCGGTGTCGTGGAGCTAGTAAGCCTCATTTTAAAATCTCAAAACATCCTGGTTGAAGGCGCTGAAAGCGGTGTTGAAGGTTTAGCCGCTATGCGCAAGAACCCGCCCGATGCGGTCTTGCTTGATATTATGATGCCGGAAATGGATGGTTGGGAAGTTTACAAACAGATGCGGGCCGATGAGGCCCTGAAAAATATTCCGGTGATTATCTTAACCGCCAGAAATAGCTCATTTGAAGAAATCATCGCCCGTGAACGGGCAGGCGTGAATGATTACGTCACCAAGCCATTTGTCCCTAATGACCTGAGAAATAGCCTGACTCGCATCCTGGGTCCTGGGCCCAAACCGGAATAATCCATGACAACTAAAAAACACATCCTCTGTATTGAAGATGAAGCCGAAATGATTGAATTGATGCGCCTGGTCCTCGAGCGCGAAGGGCATGAAGTGATGGGAGCCGTCGGCGGGGAGCAGGGGCTTAAGCTGATGCGCGAGAAAAAGCCCGATTTGATTTTGCTCGACTTGATGATGCCAGGCATAGACGGCTGGGAAGTCTACCGGCAGATGCGGGCCGATAAAGAGCTGACGGACATCCCGGTCATTATTGTAACGGCAAAAGCGCAAAGCATTGATAAAGTGCTGGGGCTGCAAGTCGCCAAAGTGGCCGATTATATTACCAAGCCCTTCGGTCCCAAGGAATTGATTGGCAGTATTGAACGGGTTTTTGCCAAGCAAAATGTGCGTCAGTAACCATTGACTTTTGTTTTGCCTCTGATTTGATTTTGCACGTCTAAATTATCGCGCACGTTTTTGCGGGCGATAACCTCCTCTGACTTGCTGGCCAAGCCGGCCGGTAACTCCTCCAGGCTCTAAAGCCTTAGGTTTTTCGTTTCACGTTTTACCGCAAATCTGATATACTCCCTCCAACTTACCCTGGAGGTGACCCCATGGATTTGCAATTGACGGCTGAACAGCAGATGATCCGCGATGCGGCCCGCGAGTTTGCCCAAAATGAGATTGCCAAGGTGGCCGCGCATTACGACGAAACCGGCGAATTCCCTTACGAAACAGTTAAAAAGATGGGCCAGCTTGGCTTTATGGGTATCGAAGTCCCCGAAACCTATGGCGGGGCCGGGTTAGATACCATCGCCTACGTGCTGGCCATGGAAGAGATTGACAAGGTGGACGCCGCCCATGGCACGATCATGTCGGTTAATAATTCCCTCTTTTGTTACCCTATTCTCAAGTACGGTACAGAAGCCCAAAAGCAAAAGTACGTTACCGCTGTGGCCGGCGGGCAGAAAATCGGGGCCTATTCGCTGACCGAACCCATGTCCGGCTCCGACGCCGCCACAATGCGCAGCCGGGCTGTCCGCCAGGGTGACCACTACGTCATCAACGGCACCAAAAGCTGGGTCACTAACGGTCCCGCCGCTGATTTTATGGTGCTTTTCACCATGACCGAGCCTGAGCGCGGGCACCGCGGCATCACCGCTTTCATCATCGAAACCGACCAGCCGGGCTTTCATCGCGGCCGGACCGAAGACAAATTGGGCGTGCGGGCCAGCGCCACCTGCGAAATCCACTACGACAATTACCTCTGCCCGGTCGAGAACCGCCTGGGCGAGGAGGGCGAGGGCTTCAAAATTGCCATGACCGTGCTCGACTCCGGACGGATCGGCATTGCCGCCCAGGCCCTGGGCATTGCCGGCGCGGCCTACGAGGCCAGCCTGAAATACGCCCGTGAGCGGGAAGCCTTTGGCCAGTCCATCGGCCAGTTCCAGGGCATCCAGTGGAAGCTGGCCGATATGAAGTGCCGCCTTGACGCCTCGCGCCTGTTAATTTACCAGGCCGCCCTGGCCAAAGAAGCGGCTAAAACGGGCGGTGCTCGCTTCACCACCGAGGCGGCCATAGCCAAGCTCTTTGCCAGCGAGACGGCCATGTTCTGCGCCCACCAGGCCCTGCAGATCCACGCCGGGATGGGCTACAGCAAAGAGCTGCCCATCGAGCGCTACTTCCGCGACGCCAAAATCACCGAGATCTATGAGGGAACGAGTGAGATTCAGCGGATGGTGATTGCCAGAAATGAGTTGGGGCTGCGGTAAAGAGAGTAGGGAGGGTTGCAACTAAAGCAAACAAAGCCAACGCGAAATTGAGGCCAGTTGACTTTCATCATTCAAATTTGCAGCATTACTCAAGAGGTTACTTTCAAGCTGACCCCAAATTTCGTTAGCCATTTTCTTCTCGATTGCTGCACCGATAAAAAAGGTGTAGGGTGAGTATCCCAAGTTTGAAAAGGCTTGACGGATTCGCTCCAATGCAGTCCGGGCAGTTTTCCAATGCTCATCCGCTCCTGCTGGATCTATCCCACCCTTAAGTTCACCCAGAGCAATATATGACTCAGCCGAGTTATACTTGGTAGTCTGTAATTCATCAGGGGTCAGGTTAAATAAACACAAGTCTACATTGTTCTTTACTACGGACGGAGTCAGATTATAAATCAGAGTGCGGTTCTTACCCTCACTTAGCCAATTCAATCCGCGCAACGATAACTCTATTTCCGAGTCATCATCGCTCATTGCAGCCCATTGCCTTGTTTTCGAGTGTTGCCAATGGTATTTTATTCCGGCAATCGTAAGGGTCGCAATAAGAGCGCGAGTCAATTTTCTTTGCGCCAAAATTCCACCCATATTCCGCATTGAACCGCCCAATGTATCCCCGCGAGTCAATAAAAATCTGAAAACCAATTCTTCAACGAATTTCACACCAACTGGCTCGAGAAAGTTCTTGATGAGTCCGTTGAGGGCTTCTGTTTTATCTTGCGGCAAGAGATGAACAAGGGATTTATCAGATAAACCAGCCGCAGTGAGCAAACCTGCTTCGATGCCGTTGATATGGAGCAAATCGGCCGGAGTTTTTGCTTTGAAAGCTGCTTCTTGAAGCGCCCTTGCTTCAGCCACATAGGGCGTAGCCCGCCGATTTTTTTCCAGCGCTAGGGCAACAAAACCGGCCCGGGTGGCTTCGTACGGGGTTATCAGGTCATCACCAGATTGAAGATGATTTCGGTAGGGACGCTCAGCCCTTTCAATCATGATTTTCTCCAAACATAAACACACTTCCGTAACGGCTCGCGCCCATGCGCTCCCATTTGTTGGCTGCTATTACCTTTGCCATCGGGTAGCACCAAGATACTCTCGACCGAGAAGCCCAATTTTTCGGCAAAATCGGAAAGGATCATATCTACTGAAATACTAGCTCCAGCATAGCGAACATTGTCGTTTACCATAAACAAGGGGGCTTGGGGTTTCAGCACCCGTGCACACTCTGCAATGATGCAGGCCATTTCATAAAAATATCCCCTAACCATTCTTGGAATACCGTTATTATTCAAACCGCCCTGTGCCTTTTGATCGTCCAGATACTTTAAAATCGTTTGTAATAATTTTTGTCCGTCAGCGGCAGTGATAGCCTCGATCCAAAGTGGATTTATTTTCAAAAGGTCTTTGGCGCGATTTTCGACGGTGCAACTCAGCATATCTTGACGGAGACTGATCAGTTCTTTTTCATCAATGCCCAGTAAGGCCAGTTCAAGCGCGTAGGTTCGGGTGTAATCGTAACGGTTGCAGTAGGGGGGTGAGGTGACAATGGCCTCATAGGCACAATCAGGCAGGTCTGGCATAACTTCGAGAGACGAGCCGTTATAAAGTTGAATTTTCCCTTGAGAAGTTTCTAGGGGGAAAAGTCCTAATTGCTTTGTGGCAGGAGCCAGATCACTAAGAATTTCATTGATCTTGTCAGAAATTGCCTGTTCAAAAGTAAGGATTTCACCTTTATCAAAGAGTTTTTGGCCCTGTTTGCGTCCAGAGCGATAATCCCAACGGAGATACTGTCCATCTTTGCGGGTATAACTTATAGCCTCCAAAACACATAATAGAGCGAAACGTAACACTGTCTGAACTCGGCTATTTTCTTGCCGACAAGCACTGATAAACTTCTCAATTGCTTCTTTGGTTGAAGCCGGATAAGCGCCCTGCGTGATTCGCAGTTCGGGAAGAGAAATTTCTGTTTCCGAATGCTCCCAAACTCTTGAAGTGGACCAACGTTGTAATACTTCAAAATCCGCAGCCGTAAATTCTGACTCTAAAAGCTGTTTGGTGGCAATAATCTGCTGGCCAATAGACAACAATTCGATGCCATCAGCCTGAAGCCCCATAGCACTAGCTGCGAATAAAGCTGTTCCACTTCCGGCGAAAGGATCTAAAATTCTGCCTTGAGACACTCCATACTTTTGGAATAGATGTTCAACTAGAGACGCCGAAAATGCCTCCTTATATTTATACCAACGATAAACTGGTCTACCTTTATTAGCCTGAAAGCTGACCAAAGAGCGAGTTAATGAAGGCTGAATAATAAACTTGCTTTTGAAGTGCTGAAACAAATTACGATCAAGGTCTTCAATTTCGCTTAGGGCAACGTTTGGTTCAGAAAAGTTGTTAGAGACTTTTACCAGATTTAGCACTATTCCACCCCTGCAAAGACAATCTGCATACTATAATCACCCTACAAGAAAGAATCTAAATCCCTACATTTCTGCTTGATAAACCACCCGCCCAGCAAAAACTGTCACCTCTACCCTGACTTCCGCTATCTCAGCAGGCGGAATCTCGAACAAATTCCGAGAAAGTACAATCATATCCGCCCATTTGCCCGGCGTGATCGTCCCCTGGACCTCCTGCTTGCCGGCCAGATAAGCCGGTCCCGATGTGTAGCCGTGAACGGCTTCGGCTACGGTGAGACGTTCTTCGGGATACCAGCCGTTGGCCGGGTGGCCGCGCTCATCCTGGCGGGTGACGGCAGCGTAAATCCCCAGCATGGGGTTAAGCGGCGCGACCGGCGCGTCGGACCCCAGCGCCAGCCGCGTGCCGTGATCCAGCAAGGAACGAAAGGCATAGGCATACCGCGACCGGTTGCCCCAAACCTTGTCGGCCGTCGGCCAATCGGTCAGCAAATGGACCGGCTGGACCGAGGCGATGATGCCGTATTGGCTCAGACGGGGCAGGTCGTCGGGGTGGATGACCTGGACGTGTTCGATCCGATGGGGGAAGGCAGCAGGGGTGCGGAGGTGCGGAGGTGCAGAGGAGAACTTTTCTCCCCCCTGCCCCCTTGCCCCCCTGCCCCCCTGCTCAGTCGAAGGCAGCTCACTCAAAACATCCACCACCTCCCGCACCGCCAGGTCGCCAATGGCATGGATAGAGAGCGGAAAACCGGCCCGCCTGGCCTGTACGGCCAGCTCCCACAGGGCATCAGCCGGGGTAACGGAGAGGCCGTAATTGTCCGGCTCGCCCTCAAATGGCTCGATCATCCGGGCGGTGCGTGATCCCATGGTGCCGTCGGCAAAAGCTTTGAGGTGGCCCATCCACAGCCGCTCGTCGCCAAAGCCGGGCTGGAGACCCAGGGCCGCCGCTTCGGCCAGATGCTCGGCGGCAATGTTCATGTGGACGCGCAGGTTAAGTTCGCCCTGGCGGCGCAGCGCCTGGAACAGGCGGAAGGTCTGGCGGCCTTCACGCTGCACTCGCTGGTCGTGGATGCCGGTCAAGCCCAGTCGGTGAGCTTCAGCTATAGCTTCTTTGAGCCAGCCTTGCAGGGTGGCTGAGCTGGGCTTGGGCAAATGCGGCTCGATGAGCCGGATCGCGTTCCACTCGCGCAGGAGGCCGGTGGGATTGCCGTCCACGTCCCGGTCAAGGCGGCTTTCGGGCGGGTCAGGTGTTTCGCGGGTAAGGCCGGCTTGCTGCATGGCTGCGCTGTTAACCCACCAGGTGTGCATATCCATGCGTGCCAGCACCACCGGGGTCTGTGGAGCGATGTCGTCCAACTCCGCCGCTGATGGCAGCCTGTCCCACAGATTCTCATCCCACCCCCAGCCCTGAACCCACTGGCCCGGCGCGGCCTTCTCCACCGCCTGGCGCACCCGCCGCCGGACCTCATCAAAATCGGCCACACCAAACAGGCTGACCTCCTGCCGGCGGATGGCATATTGCAGAAAGTGGACGTGGGCGTCGGTCAGGCCGGGCAGGACCAGCCGCCCCCCGGCGTCAATCCGCTGGGTAGCGCGACCAGCCAGGTTTAGGACTTCTTCATTACTGCCAACTGCTAGAATACGTCCATTGGCACAGGCAACCGCCTCCGCCCAGGGTTGGGCTGTGTCAACGGTGAAAATGCGGGCATTGTAAAGGACTAAATCTGCTTTTTCAACCATTCTCACCCCCACTGCCGCCAAAATCCTCGGCCATGAGCCGGATAATGTCCGAGCGGCTGACAATACCGACCAGGCGGTCATCCTCAACCACCGGGATCGGATTCATGCGGCGGTCCACCATCAACTCGGCCAGTTCCTCGATAGTGGCGTCGGGGCTGATCGTCACCGCCGGTTCAGACATAATTTCGCGGGCGGTTGCCCCCAGCACTTTTTCCAGGCGATCGCGGTAGTGGCCGGGCATTTCCAGGGGGATCATATTGTCAAAGATAAAAACGAAACTTGGCAGCTTAAAATGAGTGTTGCGAACGATCATGTCTAACTCGGTAACGACGCCAACGACGTAATTATCCGAGTTAACCACCGGCAAGCCGCTGATATGATATTGCGACATGAGCCGGGCGATCTCGTCAACCCGGGTGTCGGGCTGCACGGCCCTTACTTCTTTGGTCATAATATCGCCAATACGGCGTTGTTGAGAACTTTCACTCATGGTTATTTACTCCCTGATGCGCAGATATAAGGTATGACGATTATACACGCCTCACGATGGGGGGACAACATCATGGCAAGACAGCTCAAGTTTTAACCTTAAAAAGGGTAGAGGCGATTTAAACCTATCTTGACAATTTAAAAATTTTGAATTATATTATATTATGGTGGTCAGACCAGTCTGACCAGACAGACCATTTCATTATCGAAGTGTTCGGACCGTCAATGAGGCAGGAACTTGTTGTACTCCACTCTCAAACTCAGCGTTGCTGATGAAACCGTCGAACAAATTGCCGAAATGATTCGGGCTGGCGCCTATGCGCCGGGAGACCGCCTGCCCAGCGAGCGAAAATTGGTAGAGCAGTTGAAGGTGGGCCGGACTTCGGTGCGCGAGGCCATGCGCCGGCTGGAAACGATGGGCCTGGTCGAGTCCCGTCAGGGGCGGGGCAACTTTGTCAAAGATCCAAGCAGCGAAGTCATCCAGGCCAGTTTGCTCCCCCACGCCCTGGCCAATAAAGAGACCCTGGAAAAGTTATTTGACTTACGCGAGATTATCGAAGTCGAAGCCGCGGCGAGAGCGGCCAAACGGGCCAGCGCCGGCCAGATTGCGGCTATGAAAAAGTGGCTACAAACGGTCGAAACCAACGTGGCCCGGGAAGATGCCGCCGGGTTAATTGTGGCCGATGTCGAATTTCACCGCCAGATTATTATTGCCACCGGCAACGATATCCTGGTTAACCTCATGGATAGTATTGTAGACCTGCTGCGTGAAATGCGCTATGACAGCACCCACATCCCTGAGCTGCTGCCTCAGATCGTCGGCGGGCACCGGGCGATTATGGCCGCCATCGAAGCGGGTGACCCCGAGGCTGCCCGGCTGGCTATGCGCGACCATTTGGCAGCAGTTGGGGCGCGCGTCAAAAATTTCTGGACGGAAAAAGGGTGATAAATCTAACCACAGATTTCACGGATTACACGGAAGTAAGGAAAAATTCGTAAAATCTGTGTAATCCGTGGTTAAGGAAACAGGAGAAAATCATGCCAACGCCAATTATTGATTGCATCACTCACATTAGCCAGACCGCCGACGATGTCATCGGCTGGGGGCCGCGTTTTCTGGCCGAGGATTTGCTGGCCCAGATGGACGCGCCCCGCCGGGTGTTAGGGCAGCCGGCCCGGATTGACAAAGCCGTTGTCTTTCCGGCTTTGGGGCTGACCGTGCCCACCTCGACCCTCTCATTTGATGAGCAGCATCGCTATGTCGTTGAAAGCGTAAATAGGTATCCTGACCGGTTCATCGGCGGTATCATTATTCACGCCCGGCTGTGGAGCGACGGGGTCAAGGCGGCGATCCGGCGCATGGTCAGGGAACAGGGTTTCAAAATGTTTTATATTCACCCTTCACTGCACAAGTACTGGCTGCCGATTCAGACTCCCAGCGAAGGCGAGGGGTCCAAACAGATGCTGTATCCCATCTTTGAAACGGCGCAGGAGTTGAACGTTCCCGTTTTGGTCCATACCGGCGAGCAGCCCTACGCCGTCCCGGCCACCGCCGACTTTACGGCCAGTGCCTTTCCAGAGATCAATTTTATTTTGGCGCACCTCGGCACGCAGGGCGAGATGTTCACGGTCGAGTCGGTGCTGGTTGCCCAGCGCCACCCGAATGTTTACCTGGAAACCAGTTTTGCCATGCCCCACATGTTGATTGAAGCAGTCCATTCGCTCGGCCCCGATCGAGTCATTTTTGGCAGCAACTGCCCGCCCCTGGAACCCACCCAGCAGCTCATGAATGTTGAAGAGGCGCTGACTCTGGAACCGCCGATCGGTATGAGTCTGCCGGTTGAAGGAGTCCACAAGGTTATGGGCGGCAACCTGGCGAAATTGTTGGGGCTTTCGTAGGACAAGCTGTCAGCTTGTCCTACATAAAATTTAGGGAAAGGATTATCATCGTGAACTATAGAGTCATTGATCCACACTGCCATATTATTCCGCATCGCGAGCCGGTGTGGGGCTGGGGGCCAAAATTCACCGTCGAGCAGTTGATTGCTATGATGGACAAAGGCTACGAGGTGATGGGTGAAATCAAGCGGGTGGAAGAGGCGGTCGTGATGACCGGCCTGGGGTTAACCTCGGTGGACCATCGCAGCCTGACCGAAGCGCACCAATATGTCCTGGAGAGTATCAAAAAGTACCCGGAGCGGCTTTACTTTAACCCGGTCATCAATCCCCGTGCCTGGGTGCCCGACCAACTCGATGTGATCCGCGCCTGGAAAGATGAGTACAATGTCCGTATGCTGAAGCTGCACCCCAGCATGCATAATTATATGCTGCCTTCCTACAGCCCCTTCCCCAGCGAGGAAAGCAGGAAGATGATCTACCCCGTCTTTGAGCTGGCCCAGGAGCTTGACGTGCCGGTGATGATCCACATGGGCGAGTCGCCCTACTCTCTGCCGGCCCAGATTGCACCGGTCGCCGAAGCTTTTCCGGCTGTGCCGATCCTCTGCGCCCACTCCGGGGCCAACAACGTGCCCAGCAACGCCTGGGACGCCATCTTGCTGGCCCGGACCCACGATAACGTTTACCTGGGCACCAGTTGGGTCCAGATGCCGGAGCTGGTCCAGATGTATTATGCTATCGGCCCCGGTAAGGTCGTCTACGAGAGCGACTGCTCGCCGCAGGCCATGGGGCAGACCCTGCGCATGGTGACCAATTTGCACCTGCCGCCACCGCTCGGCGTGGGCGCTTCAAAGGATGAAGTCTATATGATGATCGGCCGTAATGCGGCCGAGTTGTGTAAAATCCCTTATTAAGCGGGAGTTTTCACAAGATGAGGCCCTTTGAATATTTTGAACCGTCAACCCTGGCCGACGCCGTAGCTCTGCTGGAGCGTTACAACGGGCAGGCCAGCCTGCTGGCCGGGGGCACCGATCTGCTGGTCGAAATTAAGGAACAGCTCAAACAGCCCGATTACGTCATCAATATCAAAAAGATTCCCGACCTGGACTGCCTGGCCTACGACGAGGTCGAGGGACTGCGGATTGGCGCTTTGGTCACGGTCCGCCGGATCGAAACCTCGCCGCTGGTGCAGGCAAAGTATGCCGGCCTGGCCCAGGCCGCCCGCGATTTAGCCTCAATCCAGGTGCGCTGCCGGGCCACCGTCGCCGGCAACATCTGCCGGGCGTCTCCCTCGGCCGACACGCTGCCGCCGTTAATCGCCGACGGCGCTGCGGTGCAGGTGTTTGGCCCGCAGGGGGAACGCGCCATCCTCCTGGAAGAGTTCTTTACCGGCCCCGGCAAAACGGTGATGGCGCGAGATGAAGTGCTGACCGAGATTACCCTACCGCCTCCACCCTCTCATACCGGCAAGGTATACCTCAAGCACGGCCGGCGCAAGGCCATGGAACTGGCCACGGTCAGCGTGGCCGTGACCCTGACCCTGGCCGGAGAGGTCTGCCAGGAGATTCGGATTGCCCTCGGCGCGGTGGCCCCGACGCCCCTTCGCGCCCGGCAGGCTGAGGCGGTTCTGCGCGGCAGAGTGATTGACGATGCGGCCATCAGTGCCGCCGCCCAGGCTGCCCAGGCCGAGTCGCGCCCGATCAGCGATATCCGCAGCAGCGCCGAGTACCGGCGCGAGATGGTACGGGTGTTAACCACACGGGCTGTGCAGCAGGCGGTTGAGGCAGCCAGGTGAGGAGAGGAGGAATTGCCAATTGACAATTGTCAATTATCAAGGGGTAGGTGATGAAACGAGTTATCAATGTAACGATCAATGGAGAATTGCATGAGTTGGCTGTCGAGCCGTACCGCAGCCTGCTGGATGTCTTGCGCAACGAGGCCGGGCTGACCGGTACCAAAAAAGGCTGCGATGTGGGCGACTGCGGGGCGTGTACGGTGATTTTGAACGGCCAGCCGGTTAACGCCTGCCTGGTGTTAGGCGTCGAGGCCGACGGTGGGGAGATTGAGACCATCGAGGGGCTGGCCGAGATGACCGAGAACGGCTTGCGCCTCCATCCCCTGCAAGAGAATTTTTTGCGGCTGGGCGCGGCCCAGTGCGGCTTTTGCACGCCAGGGATGATTATGGCAGCCAAGGCCCTGCTGGATGAAAATCCCCACCCCACTGAGGCCGACATCCGGTTTGCCATCGCCGGGAATATCTGCCGCTGCACCGGCTTTATCAAGATTATTGAAGCGATTGCGGCAGCGGCAAGCGAGGCGTAGGTAGAACGCAGATTTGCGCAGAGAAATTTATAAAAAATTTAGTGGAAATCTGCAGTGGATGCTGTTTTCAATTACTATCCATCCAGAACAGTATGACATTTTTCTTGGTTCTCTTTTTTTACATTGGACTTCTGCTGTTTTTACTATTACCTATACTTTTATCTATCATCCTATGGAAAAAGAACCGTGTCTACGCTCTGCTAGTACTTTCAATTCTACCTTTCCTATGTGGGTTAATATGCGTGTTTTTCGACGGATATTATCTTCCTTTTAAGCCTTGCCGACCATTTACCTATCCTGATAAACAGGTAAAAGCTACAGAGGGAGAAATTTACTCACAAATCACAGCAGACCCTTTAGCCGTCGTATTATCCTTTTATGATGAACAACTCACACCTCAGCCATCCACTAGAAGTGGTGTGTGGGTTAAAGAAAAACAAGGTTTACAGTATCTATACAAGTGTACCAGTGTAGATATAAATGGGAGTACAACCGAGACAGGCTGTATTTATGTCAATGAGGACGAGCAGGGAACTCATATCAGAACTAACTTTTTACGTTCAGAAGGTGGAAGTTGGGCGTGTCCTCGCCGTTAGGATCACAGAAAGTTGGTTGCCAAAAGTGCAAGCATTATGCAAGGAGTTGAGATGACGGTTGAGTATACGATAATTGGAGCCAGCCCGGCCAGAATAGACGGCATCGAGAAAGTAACCGGAGCGGCCCGATACGCGGCGGATTTCAGCCTGCCCGGCTTGCTGTACGGAAAAATCAAGCGCAGCCCACACGCCCACGCCTGGGTGGTCGGGATTGACACCAGCCAGGCGCTGGCCCTGGCCGGGGTCAAGGCGGTGCTGACCCTCAACGATGTCCCCCGCGTTAAACACAAGGGCGCGCCGGCCCCCCGCGCCGGCGGGCTGGTGGCCGACCAGTATATCTTTGACGAAAAGGTCCGCTACGTCGGCGATGGCGTGGCGGCGGTGGCGGCGGTCAGCGAGGAAATTGCCGAGGCTGCCCTGAACCTGATCGAGATCGAGTACGAACTGCTGCCGGCGGTGTTTGAGCCGGAAGAGGCTATGCAGCTCCATGCTCCCAAAATCCACGATACCGGCATGAACCTGGTCGGCCCGCCTTTTGTGCTGGAGCGGGGTAATATCGCCCAGGGGTTGGCCGAGGCGGATTACGTGTTTGAAGCCGTCTATGCCACCGGGCGGCCCGTGCCCTGCTACATGGAACCCAACGCCTGCGTCTGCCATTTTGACCCAAACGGCAAGCTGACCGTCTGGAGTTCAACCCAATGCGCGTTTATGGTCCGCGGCATTTTGAGCGAAGTCCTGGACATCCCCCTGACCAGGATCCGGGTGATTGTGGAACACATGGGCGGCGGCTTTGGGGCCAAGCAGGACCTCTACCAGCACGAGTTTATCTGCGCTCTGCTGGCCAAAAAGACGGGCAGGCCGGTCAAAATGGAGTACACCCGCAAGGAGACTTTTTTGGGCGGAAAGACGCGCCACCCGGTGACGGTCCAGATCAAGCATGGCGTCAAAAAAGATGGGACGCTGACGGCCAGAGAGGTGCTTTATACGGCCAACTCCGGGGCCTATGCCTCTCATGCCCTGGGCATTACCGCGGTCGGCTGCCTGGATATTGCCTCGCTCTACCGCTGCGAGGAACATCAAAAGATCGAAGGGCGGGCGATCTACACCAATAACCCGGTGGCGGGGGCTTTTCGGGGTTTTGGGGCGGTGCAGGCCTTTTTTGCCCTCGACTGCCACATGGATGAGATGGCGCACGCCCTGGGGATAGACCCGCTTGACTTCAGGCTTAAGAATGCCGTCGGCGATGGCGACCTCAGCCCGTCGGGGCACCGGGTGCTGGGCTATGGCCTGGCGGCCTGCCTCAAGCGGGGCGCGGCGGAGGTCAACTGGTACGAAGAACGAAAAAAGACGACGGCGCAGACCGATGCACGCATCCGGCGCGGCTGGGGCGTTGGCACCGAAATGCACAGCAGCGGGGCCTACCCGGACATCAAAGAAGTGTCCAGCGCCCTGGTGAAGCTGAACGAAGACGGCACGGTCAACCTGCTGACCGGCATCGCCGACCTGGGCACGGGCGCGCGAACGGCCATGGCCCAGATCGCTGCCGAGGAATTGGGCCTGCCCTTTGAGGCAGTTCAGGTGGTCAGCGGCGATACCGATGCCACCCCGTTCGACATCGGCGCGTATGGCAGCCGGACGACCTATGTCGGCGGCGGTGCGGTCAAGAAGGCGGCAGCCGACCTGAAGGGGCAGTTGCTGCAACTGGCCACCGAAAAGCTGGAAGCCGCCGCCGAGGATTTGGAAATCCGGCATGGGGAAGTATTTGTCAAGGGTGTGCCGTCCAGCCGGACGACCGTCAAAGCGCTGATCCAGGGCTATGACAGCACGCCGGCCCAGACCTTTGTCGGGCGGGCCACCCACGAAGCGAAAGTGGCCTATTCCTTTGCCGCCCACTTTGCCGAGGTCGAGGTGGATACCGAGACCGGCCAGGTCCAGGTGAAGCAGGTGGTCGCCGTGCATGAAGTCGGCAAAGCGATCAATCCCATTGGGGTGGAAGGGCAGATTGAAGGCGGCATCCAGCAGGGCATCGGCCACAGTTTGACCGAAGATTATGTGATTGAGCCAAGGACAGGCCGCTCCCTTAACGCCAATTTTGTGGATTACAAAATGACGCTGTCTATGGACATGCCTCCCATCAAAACCATTATCCTGGAAGAATACCCCGACCCAACCGCTCCCTTTGGGGCCAAAGGCGTCGGCGAAGATCCTATCATTGCTATCGGCCCGGCTATTGCCAACGCCGTGTTCGATGCCATTGGCGTCAGGATAAGAGAGTTACCCATCACCCCGGAGAAGGTGCTCAAGGCCCTGCGAGAGAAGGAAAAGTAAGGGATAATTGAGCATGAGTCTGTTGTGCAAAGTGCTACTTTCATAATAAAATAACCAACGCTCTCAGAAAGGAGGTATGATATCCCAACCGCCCAATCCAAAGAATCACTATTTGCAAGAGACGCTTGCCAAACTCTAATACCAGCTATTCAAACTCTTAAAGCAAAGTTACTCCCAAACGTTTTAATTATCCGATCGTAGGAGAAGATGCGCTATGAAAACTAAAAATTTACTTGGGCTACTGTCTGTTTTTGTTAGCCTGCTCCTCTTGGCTGCCTGTGGCGGGGCGCAACCGGCCGCCCAACCGGCTGAACAACCCGCCGAAAAACCGGCGGAGAGCAGCTTCAAGGCAGGGTTATTGAGTCCGGGTTCGGTCAATGACCAGGGTTGGAACTCTATCGCCTACAACGCTCTCAAGACCATCGAGAAGGATCTGGGGGCGGAGATCAGCTACGTCGAACTAGAGCAAGACCCGGCCAGCTTTGAGAAGGCTTTCCGTGACTACGCCGATCAGGGCTACCAATTTGTGCTGGGCCACGGCTTTGAATTCCAGGACGCGGCCCTAACCGTAAGCAAGGATTATCCCAATTCCTACTTCTTTATTTCCAGCAGCCGGGTGCATGAAGGCAACGTGACCGGCCTCAACACCGACTCCAGCCAGCCGTTCTACCTGATGGGCGTCATCGCCGCCAAGATGGGCAAGAAAGCCGGGCTGGTCGGCGGTTTGGAGATTCCACCCATCAAGGAGGCGTTCGAGGGTTTTATCAACGGCGCGCATTCGGTGAACCCCGATTTCCCGGTCAGCGTGACCTATATTGGCAGCTTTACCGACGCGGCCGCGGCCAAGGAAGCCGCGCTGGCCATGATCAAGGATGGGGCGGACGTGGTCGTGCCCGATGCCGATGTAGCGGGTCTGGGCGTGTTCCAGGCCATCAGTGAGTCCGGCGGCAATATTCTGACCTTTGGCGCGTTTGGCGACTACAGCGACAAAGCGCCCAATGTGCTGGCTAACTACTTCGCTTACTATGGCAACGGCGTGGTACGCATTGCCAAGGAGGTGAAGGAAGGTACCTTCAAGCCCGGCCAGAACATTGATTTTGGCTTGAAAGATAAAGATGTGATGTGGCTTGAATACAATGAGAAGGCCGCCACGTCTGTCCCCGCAGACGTCCGCAAACTGGTGGACGAAGCCACCCAGAAGATCATCAGCGGCGAAATTAATACAATGGCTGAAGTGAAGTAAGTAATATTCCCAAGCAATCTCGTTCCCGAACCAAATCTGAGAACAGGATTGTGAATTTGTCTTGCGTGTTGCGTCTTCCATTCCTTGGGCAAGCGCAATACGCAAGACCTGGTGCAGTCGGAGAAGTCAGCCTATGGCAGCCTTGTCTCGCAACCTGGTTTTGACCAAAAACCCACGTGTCCGGCGTTTGCTGCGAAGCGGGTTTCGCGCTGTTGTGATCCCGCTGGCGGCCCTGGGTATGGCCTTGCTGGTCAGCGGGATTATCCTCCTGCTGGCCGGTTTTAATCCGCTGACCGCCTACCAGGTTATCTGGCGGGGTGCTTTTGGCGACCTGCGCGCCGTGAGTGAAGTCCTGCTTAAAGCTACCCCGCTGATTCTGATTGCCAGCGGCCTGGCCGTAGCTTTCCGGTGCAGCATCTGGAATATCGGCGCAGAGGGGCAGTTTTATGCCGGGGCTGTGGCCTGCGGGTTTGTGGGCATCTACCTGGGTTTTCTGCCGGCCTTTATCTTAACGCCGCTGGTGCTGCTGGCCGGGATCGCCGGTGGAGGGCTGTGGGGCATGCTGGCGGGCTATCTGCGCGTGCGCTTTGGGGCCAGTGAGATTGTGACGACGATCATGCTCAATTATGTCGCCATTATCAGCACCAGCTACCTGGTGACGGGGCCAATGCAGGAGGCCGGCGCCGAGTACCCGCAAACAGCCCGCCTGGCCGAAGCCGCCGCATTATGGCGGATCATGCCGCCGACCCGCCTGCATTTTGGCTTTGTGCTGGCCCTGATTGTCGCTTTTATTCTTTATCTCCTCATCTTCAGAACCAGCGCCGGTTATGGCATCCGCGCGGTCGGGATCAGTCCCGACGCGGCCCGTTATGCTGGCATCAGCGTCAACCGGAATATCCTGCTGGCGATGGCAATCAGCGGGGGTGCGGCGGGTCTGGCCGGGGCTGTAGAGATTACGGCGATCACCCGCCGGCTCTTCCAGCTTATCTCACCCGGTTATGGTTTCGAGGGGATTGCGGTAGCGCTGCTGGCCAATAATCACCCGCTGGGGGTGATTTTCTCGGCCATTCTGTTCGGCGCGCTGCGTTCCGGCTCTGAGGTGATGCAAATCGCGGCCAAAGTACCGTCGGTGCTGGTATTTGCCATGCAGGGGCTGGTCATCCTGTCGGTGGTTGGCTTTGGCGTTTACCGCATGAGGACAGTCAAGGAGGAATGAGCTGATGGATGTTGCGTTTTTAACCACCGCGCTGGCCGCCCTGCTGGCCGCCACCTGGCGCATGGCGACTCCCCTCATTTACGCAGCCACCGGCGAGATGTTTATGGAACGCTCAGGTGTGCTCAACATCGGGCTGGAAGGGATTATGCTGGCGGGCGCGCTGACCGCATTTGCAGCGGTGTTATATACCGGCAGCCTATTAACCGGCCTGCTGGCCGCCATCTTCATCGGGATAATCTGCGGTCTGTTGTTCGCCCTTTTTACCGTGACCATCAGGGCCAACCAGATTGTGGTGGGCGCTGCCTTCAACCTGCTGGGGCTGGGTTTCACCGGCTTCATTTACCGGGGTATGTTCGTGGGTACCCCGCAGGGCGTGCAAACCTTTGTCCCGCTCACCATTCCCGGTCTGAGCGACCTGCCCTTTATCGGCGAGGTCCTCTTCAGCCACAATCTGATGGTTTACGGCACCCTCGTGTTGACCCTGCTGGCTTCTTTTGTACTGTACAAAACGGCGTTCGGCCTGGCAATTCGCTCGGTAGGTGAACATCCCAAAGCAGCAGATACGGTCGGAATCAATGTCAGCCAAATTCGTTATGCCAGCATCATCATTGGCTCCGCGCTGACCGCCCTGGGCGGCGCGTTCCTCACCATAGCCCAGACCAACCAGTTTATCGAAGGTATTGTCTCCGGGCGCGGTTTCATCGCCCTGGCCGTCGTCGTCTTCGGGCGCTGGACGCCCAAGGGGGTGCTGGGCGCGTCTCTGCTCTTTGGCGCGTTTTACGCCCTACAACTGCGCTTACAAGCCCTGCCCGAACTGGGCATTCCCTACCAGGCCTTTCAAGTTTTGCCCTACGTAGCCACGATAGTCGCCCTGGTCAGCCTTGGCCATCGCACTGCTGCGCCCAAGGCCCTGGCCGTGCCCTACGATAAATAGGCTAAGGCTGAGGCTAAGGCTAAGCATAATCTCTCGCCTCAGCCTTAGCCTTCTCCACCGAGGATGAGCATGAGCGAACCTTTACTACGCATGGAGAATATTGTCAAAACCTTCCCCGGCGTCAAGGCCAACCGGGGCATCACCCTGGAAGTTCGCCGGGGCGAGATCCACTGCCTGCTGGGTGAAAACGGCGCCGGCAAATCGGTGCTGATGGGCCAGTTATACGGCCTGCTCCAGCCTGACTCCGGGCAAATCTATTACCAGGGCCAGCCTTTGCGGCTCCGCTCGCCTAACGACGCGATTCGCCACCGGATCGGCATGGTCCATCAGCATTTCATGCTGGTTCCCACTCTCAGCGTGGTGGAGAACATGATCCTGGGCCAGCACCGTCCCTGGAAGGTCCTGCGCGAGATGAGCAGCGTGAGCGAACGTATCCGCGCTTTGGGCCGGGAATTTGGGCTGGAAGTCAACCCGGAGGCGCTGATCAGCGAGTTATCGGTGGGTGAGCAGCAGCGGGTCGAAATCTTGAAGGCGCTGTATCACGGCGTGGATTTGCTCATCCTCGACGAGCCAACAGCGGTGCTGACCCCGCAGGAAACGACCCAACTGCTCACCCTGCTGCGGAGTCTGGCCGACAAAGGGCTGACGATTATCTTTATCACCCACAAACTGGAAGAGGTGATGATGGTCAGCGACCGGGTAACTGTGCTGCGGGACGGCAAAGAGGTGGCCACGCTCAACACCGCCGAGACCAACCCGCGCGAGTTGGCCCGGCTCATGGTCGGGCGTGAGGTATTAATGGAATTTGCCCGCCACCCGGTGCAGCCCGGCGAGGTGGTGCTTGCGGTGCGCCATCTGGTGGTGAACAATGAGCGCGGTCTGCCCGCCGTCAATGATGTTTCGTTCGAGGTGCGGGAGCGGGAAATCGTAGGGATTGCCGGCGTCTCCGGGAACGGGCAGAGCGAGTTAGCTTTGGCCCTGGCCGGCCTGGCGCCAATCACAGGCGGGGAAATCCGTCTGGGCGGGCATATGGCGCACAATCTGTCACCGCGCCGCTTGAGCCAATTGGGACTGACCCACATTCCTGAAGACCGGCACCGCATGGGCGTCATCCTGCCCTTTTCCGTCGCCGAAAATCTTATCCTGCACGAGTACGACTGCGCCCCCTATGCCCGGCGCGGCTTCCTGGCCTTCCGGCGTATCGAGGACCACGCCTGGGAATTGGTCAAGAAGTTTGCCATCCGGGCAGCGGATGTAAGCGATGAAATCGGCCATCTCTCCGGGGGCAACCAGCAAAAGGTCGTCGTCGCTCGCGAGCTCCACCGCGACCCGCGCCTGCTGTTGGTCAACCAGCCCACCCGCGGCATAGACGTGGGCGCGACCGAGTTTGTGCTGCAGCAAATTTTATCACATAAAGAATCGGGCGCAGCAGTCCTGTTGCTTTCTACCGAGTTGGAAGAACTTTTGGCCCTGAGCGACCGGATTCTGGTGATGTATGAAGGCCACCTCATGGGCGAGGTTCCCGCCCGGCGCGAATTCGTTGAAGAAATCGGGCTGCTGATGGCCGGCAAAAAAGTGGTCAGTGAACAGTAGAATAATAGACTGCTGACTGTTCACCAATCACTGTTTACTATTTGGGGAGATTGCATGACTTCTTTAAGAACTTTTCTGGCTTCCTTGCCCGAGGACGAAATCCTGCGCCTCAAAGAGCCGTTGGACCTGGATTATATTCCCACGGCCCTGGTGCTGGAGCTTGAACGCCGTAAAAAATTCCCGGTCATCTCGATTGAACAGCCCGCCGGGTTTGACATTCCCGTAGTCGCCAACATTTTCGCCGATCGCGGCCGCATTGCCCGTATTGCCGGTGCGGCCTCATCCGCCGATTTCAACGACGCCTGGCTGCGGGCCGAATCAAATCCAATTCCCCCCCAAATTATTGATACGGGGCCGGTGCAAGAGATCGTGATTACCGGCGACGAGATGGACGTGGGCGCTCTGCCCATCTGCCGCCATTTTGAACAGGACGCCGGGCGCTATATCGGTTCTGGTATCTTGGTGTGCAAAGACCCGGATACGGGCGTGCGCAACCTGAGCTACCAGCGGCTGCAAATGAAGAGCCGCAACCGCTTTGGGGCCAGCCTGCACTCGCGCGGCCACATCTGGGATCATCTGTTGCGCTGCGAGGCCCATGGGCAGAATCTCGAAGTGGCAGTGGTGCTGGGCGCGCATCCGGCAGTCCACATTGCGGCGGCGGCCAAGGTGGCGATGGAAGTGGACGAGTTTGAAATTGCCGGGGCGATGCTCAACGAGCCGGTGGAACTGGTCAAGTGCAAAACGATTGACGTCGAGGTGCCGGCCAATGCCGAAATTGTACTGGAAGGCGAAATTCTGGCCGGGACTCACGAAGATGAAGGACCATTCGGCGAGTATACCGGCTACTCGACCTATCGCTCTACGCGCAATGTCTTTGTGGTCAAGGCGATTACCCGCCGGGCCAGACCCATCTTTCTGGATATCATTCCTGGTTACTCCAGCGAACACCTGCTGCTGGGGCGGGTGGCCAAAGAAGCCCACGTTTTCCACCGCTTAAAAGAGGTCGTGCCCGGCGTCAAGGCCCTCAACTATCCCAAATCCGGCACTCACTTTCATGCTTACGTTGCGCTGGACAAGACGGCTGAAGGCCAGGCCCGCCATGCCCTGATGCTGCTTTTTGGCCTCGATTCTTACGTTAAACTGGCCGTGGCGGTAGACGACGATATTGACATCTACAATGAAGAAGAGGTGCTGTGGGCCATTGCCACCCGTTTTCAGGCCGATACCGATCTATTTGTGGTGCCCAAGGTTTTTTGCAACCGGCTCGATCCTTCCTCGGTCAACGGCATGTCGGCTAAACTGGGGATTGACGCGACCGCACCGTTGGAGAATTGGGAGGTCGAACGGACCTCTCACCCGGCTGCGGTGCTTGAGGCCGCCTCGGAAATTATGAAGCGGTTGAATCTTTAACACTTGTGGCTGATAGAAAAAAGGGGGTAGATATGGACGGACTCTCTCAGAGTTCTGAGAAATATGCAGCGCCATCTATGCTGCTGGCTCTTTCAGGTAAGGAAGATATCATCCAACCACCTAAATTTTTTCTCGTCAACGAGGTTTCCACAATTGGACGTTCCCCTCAATGTGATATTGTAGTGGACTCAAAAGCCGTGTCCCGGCTTCACGCCAAAATTGAGCGCGATGGTCTTCGCTATCTGCTGTCTGATGTCCACAGCGCTAACGGCACTTTTGTCAATGGCCGCCGCCTGCGTGAGCCGCATGTACTCCAGGACGAGGACCAGATTGGGTTGAGTAAACCCTTACCGTTATTGTTATTTGTTGATGCCGACCCGACCGAGTTCATCTCCGGCCAGTTGCGCTACGACGAACACTCCATGACTTTTTCCTTAGACAAAAAACTGCTGGACCTCACTCCCGCGCAGTTCCGGCTGTTGTTTCATCTCTACCAACACGCCGGCGATGTCTGCACCCGAGAGAGCTGCGCCGAAGCGCTGTGGGGGCGAGATTATGATCCTGGCCTGGACGCGGAAGCACTCGACCGGGCCATCAGTAACCTCCGGCAAAAGCTGCGCGAGATCAGACCGGAGGCTGAAATGTTGAAAACCGCTCGCGGGCTGGGTTACGTGCTTGATCTATAAATGCTGGACCCTAAAGGTCTTAAAGAACTTATGAGTTTTGATTTTCAAATCCGGTAATGAGGCTGGAAGATTGGATAAAGAGGTAATATCTAACCTGCCAACCCTCCAGCCCTCCAAGCTTTACCGAATTTGATGGTCAAAAGCCATTAGGGTCTGACTAACCTCCTCAAAGAGTCAGGTAATGGGGAGCTAATTTACCTGTACTCTCCCCCTTTTTTCCGTTATAGTGGGGTCGTAAAACCAGTTTACGACACACCAGCCGATTCCTTTATCCTTATCAATCTATAAACCAATAGGGCATCTTCGGTCAATCAGCAGTAAGAAAGACAGGGGGTCATGATGCTTCATTTCGCTCAAGCAGCGTCAGTTGGGGTTAATTATAGCCCTGCCGATACCACCCAGCGAGCCAGGCAGGCGGCGCGGCGGCTCTACTATCGCGCCTGTACTTTGGGCGGCCTAGGCCGGGTATGGGTGGCTCTCACCGGAAGACCACGCCGCCTGCTCAACCTGACCGAGGTCGAGGCTAACCATCCTGCCGGTAATCGCTATTCCATTGGCCTTCAGACGGTGCCCCTGTGCCAGATTCGGGGCAGCCAGGGACGGTGTCAAGACTTTGACCTCGATTTTTATCCCCTGCAGGATCACCTCAAGAGCCGCTGGCTGCGAGTCGCTACTGCCTGGCGCCTGGGATTAGCCTTACCCCCGGTTGAATTAGTCCAGGTGGACGATATTTACTACGTGCGCGACGGCCATCACCGCATCTCGGTCGCCAAGGCGCTGGGCCAAATTGAGATATACGCCGAAGTGCGGGTCTGGCAAAGTAAAGATTAGGAGAATAACATGCCAAAATTGATACAAATTTCCCTTATCATCCTGGCGGTTATTGCCGTTGCCGTGGCTGACGTTTTGCTCAAGAAAGCCTCGGACGAAGGCAGTTTGCATCGGGCGATCCAGAGTCCCTGGATGGTTGGCGCCTTTCTGCTATACCTGTTCCAAATTCTCTTTTTTACATATATATTCATAGCCGGGTGGGAGTTGAGCCTGGTCGGGAGTCTCCAAACGGTCCTCTACGCCCTGGTGGTGCTCATGGCCGGTATTTTCGTTTTTCGAGAGACGTTGACCCTGGTTCAAGGGGTTGGCGTTCTATTTGCCGTCGGCGGGGTGATCTTGATTAATTTGCCAAGCGGAGCCTGAAAGGAGAAACACGGATGATTCCGGAGAGTGAGGCGGATGATTTCCCAAGTAAACCTAACCGGCTGCGGACGATTCTGGGCCGGGCGGTAAGGGTCTATCTGGGATTGTTCCTGGGTTCGAGCCTGGCCATGTCAATTCTTGGCCTTGACCCTCTCCTTCACCACGGCGCGCTGCCCCAATGTTTGCTGGTCATCGTCGGCCTGGCTTCGATTTTGGCTCTGGCCGGCGGTGAGACCAACCTGGTAGATGAGCAGGTTCGTTCCCGGCTGGTTTTGTTCAGCTACTGGACCTTACCAAAAGGTTCACCCCGAAGGGGAGACGAGCCCAGAACAGACCCTCGCCCATAAAAATAAAAATGGAGGTGAAGCAGGCTAGTCCCTATACGAAATTACACTTCGTCAGCCTGGATGGCCAGGGCAGCCAACTGCTCGTAAAAGGGCTGGCACTCGGCCAGCAGGGGCTGCAGATATTCGGGGAAAGGCGCGATTTTGGCTTGGTAGGCTTGAAATCCAGTGGATTGATGCACGGCATGATACCAATACTTGGCCCAGACGCCGTCTTCCGGCCGCGGCCCGGCTTTCCAGCTCAGCATGGCTTCGTCAAAAGGAATGCCAATCTGAGCGCAGAGCCGAGTTAACACCCCTCGCGGATTGAGCAAGACCTGTTTCGCATCGAGGACCGGCGGCGTTTGTTCCCTTGAACGGAGATAATCGAGCAGCTTGAGGTGATCGGCGTAGTCCGTATCGCGCAGGGTGGGCTGTTCGACGTTTTTGGCGTAAGAAGGCAACATATCGCGGGGATCGCGGGTGAGCAGGATGTTGATAGTTTGATCGAGAAAGCTCCAGTCAAGATTGATCAGATGATGGGTCATATGTTTGAAGAAAACCAGCGGCGTTGGATAATCACCCAAAATAACATCGCGGATGACTTTAGCTCCGTCGTTTTCCTGGATAGAAATCACCTCGGCCGAGCCGGGATGGTAGGTGTGGGCCTCGGTGGTAGACAGATAATGGGCGTAGAGGGGTTCGTCAACAACGGTGGTATCGCCCCGCTGGGCAAAGGAGTACATCAAGGCCGTCGAAATGTTGCGCGGGCCGGACCAGAGGCAGATACGTTTGGTCATCGCTCATGCTCCGCCCTGTTTTTTGGCAGCCTGTACGGCCAGGTCAATTTCTGCCCGGTACAGCTCAGTTAAATGACGAGTCATGGGTCCGAACTTACCCTCGCCAATCGTGCGCCCATCCACCTCGATGACCGGGGTCAGGCCGCCAAAGGTGCCGGTGACAAAAGCTTCATCGGCCCCATAAACGTCAAACAGAGAAAAATTTTTCTGAAAGCAGGGAAGGCCATGTTTGTGGCAGGCGTAGATGATTTTGCCCCGGGTGATACCATTCATGCAGTACTGTCCGGTTGAAGTCCAGACCTCTCCCTTTTTGACCATGAAGAAATTGGTGGCATTGCAGGTGCTGACAAAGCCGTGAATGTCCAGCATGAGGGCTTCGTCGGCCCCGGCCTTGAGCGCCTGGACCAGGGCCATCACTTCGTGCAGCTTGCTGTGGCAGTTGAGGCGCGGATCCAGGTAGTCAGGCGAGCCGCGGCGGATGGTTGAGGTAAAGAGACGCACCCCTTTTTCTCTGGTCGTCGGGTCGGCTTGTTTGTGTTCGGGGATGATGACCAGGTTCGGCCCACTGAGGGTCAAGCGAGGGTCCTGGGAGGGTGTTTTTTTAATGCCCCGGGTCAGCATGAAGCGGACGTGGACGTGGTCATGCATATCGTTGGCCCGCAAGGTTTTCCATATTTCTCCGGTTAAGGCTTCGCGGGACATGCCGATGTCCAGCCCAATGGTCGCTGCCCCTTGCCAGAGCCGGTCCAGATGCTCGTCAAGAAAGACCAGGACACCATCGTGCAGCCTGACCGCTTCCCACACCCCATCGCCAACCAGGTAGCCGCTGTCAAAAACCGAGATCTTGGCCTCGTTGCGCGGGTACAACTCTCCGTTGACATAAATCAAAATATTTTCATTGCGCGGATCGGGTAAAGCATTATGGGTGCCATGGGCCATGAGCCTGTCTCCTGCAAATAAGATGGCTCATTTTATTGATGTTTGGGCTTGGGGTCAATTTTGAGATGATTTTGATGTAACTCGCTTAAGCATCACAGCCGGTTCAGCGCGTCATAATCCCCAGGGATATAAGTCAGGTTGCTTGGGCTCGGTTTCCGACGGCAGATGGAGTGGATGCAGCGCCTGAGTTTCGTCAATGTACAGGATAGCATCATAGGCATCCGGCAGCACCACCGGGATGTAGTTGCTAAAACGCTCTCGCGCCGCATTGTAGACAACGCCGATAGCACGATGTCCCCGCCGTTCCAGAAACGGTTCAGCGTTACGCGCCTCTTTTAGCAGCAAGAGTTTATTGCCTGGAACAGCTTGATGCAACACGTCGCCCCAACTTCCCTCCACAGCCTGGGGAACCGGCATAAGTTCCGGCGGCGCCCCCCAATTCTGGGCAGCGATAACATTCCCGCGATACGATCCGGAGCCAACCAACACGACGCCTTCCTGACTGTGCCACTCGCGGACAAGCTGGCCCAGGTTGACCCGGCCAAACTCTACCATGTCGGTTGCCCGGGCATCGGCAATGTGACTGTTGTGTGCCCAAATAATTGTCTTGGTTTCGCTGCCGTGGTAGGTGACAAGCCGGTCCAGCGTATCAACCAGATGGTGCGCCCGGATGTTCCAGGAAGTTACATTGCCCCAGGTCAGCGTGCGGTAATACTGCTCGGCATTTTCCCCGTTCAGGCCATTTTGTTGGTCCTCCGGGGGCAATTCGGGAACCAGGCGGGCAGACGTGTTATGATAGTATCTCTCGGCTAGGAGACGAATTACTTCATCTCCCAGGGCTTGAGGGACCAGCGTTATATCTCCGCTGTCTGTCTGGGCATCTCTGGCAAACGGCTCAAAACAGACCCAGGCCCGCCGGGCCGCCTCGGCCGCTTCCAGGTCCGTTTGCTCCAGATAGCCGGTAATCAGGGTCATTGTCTCCCACAGGTTGTAACGATCCAGGCCGTAGAAGCCGGCCTTACTTGTGGCGGCGTCGTTGTGCTGCCGGAGCCACTCCAGCAGAGCCACCATCTCCCAATTGGCCCACATCCAGCTTGGCCAGCGGGTCAGAGAATTTAACACCGTCACCGCGCTTTCTCCGGCATCAGGATAGCCCTTAATATAACGATTCACCCGGTAACAGTCCGACCAATCCCCTTCAACAGCAATCAGGGAAAAGCCTTTTTCGCGGATGAGGCGCCGGGTCAGCCGCGCCCGCCAGGTATAGTACTCTGACGCGCCATACGAACCGACGCCTAATAGCACATAGCGCGCCTGTCCAATGTTATCCAGGAGCGGATCAAGGTCGGCTTCACTCTCCAGGGGATGCGCAACTTTTTTTACTTGGTTAACCAATGCATCTGCCTCGTTGTACAGGAACTGGCTTCGATCGGTAATCATCTTATCTATCCCCTGTAGTTAATGAGTGTGAACTCTTCCTTCTACTGGTGCTTCTGTTTCTTTCTTTTCTTCAGGATCAATGATGGGCCGCCTGCCGGTTAAATCAAAAGAATCTCCGTCCCCTAACACGTGCAGCTTAACACCGTAGATACTGACAACTCCTTCAGGACTCTTTTCAGACAGGCTGGAGTAAGAGATATCCGCTCCGTCCACGACATAAACCGCCCCGGAACCGATAACGCGAAACTGTTTCTCTCCTTCGACAACGATAGCCGTATCTTCATCAATCCCCAGCCCCAGATTGCGCGGGTTTTGCACTACGGCCCCCAGCAAACGGCCTATCCGCCCTCGCTCGGCAAAATGGGAGTCGATGACGACGCCTTTAATCAAGCCCAGGCCGGGGGCCATAGATAACGTCGAAATTCTGTTAGACTCCTCACTCGGACCGCCGACCAGCATCGTTTCGGGCATCGCCGCCGCCCCGGCCGAGGTGCCGGCAATGGTCCGACCCTTCTTAACCAGCTCCCGCATCCGCTGAAAGACAAGGGAATCGCCAATCTGGCTGGTAATCCGCAGTTGGTCGCCGCCGGTAAAAAAAACGACGGCGGCTTCGTCTAACAACTTGACGTACGCTTCATCCTTTCCCTGCTCCCGCTCGCGGATGTCCAAAACTTCAACCCGTTTAACCCCTAACTCCTTGAACACCTGGGTGTATTCCTTAGCCAGGTCTTGCGGGGACTGTGTGGCTACGGTCACAATGACCAGGGAGCCGTGGTTTCCGTTGGCCTCCTGGCAGACCTCTTCCAGAATGGTTTGCGCGCCAATTTTATCCTCGTGACCGCCAATAACAATCAGCTTGCCTTTTGTTTTTGCGCTCATCGTCAGCCTTTCTGGCCTTTTCCATTATCGGACATCAGGATGCCATTGGGGCGAGGTTCGGTCTCGCTGTTAAGAGTAACGGCAAGCTCAAACAGACCCATTCCGGCCAGTGAAGCCGCCACCGGCGGTTGTATGTTAAGGAACAGCGGTGCTACCCCGAGCAAGACACCCTGCACGGCGTCAAGGCCCAGGTGGGCCGGCATCGGCAGGATTTTGAACGCGCCCAGTTCGTAGCGGGTCAGCAGGCTGTAACCGACCGTGCCCAGCGCCGCGCCGGTCAGCAGCCGGGTAACATCGTTATTCCAGCCCAGCAGCCGGGGCGCGGCCAGCAGCATGCCGGCGGTCAGATAATCAAGCATCCCGTGGGTTTTGGTCGAGATTAATTTCATCTAATTTTTCTCCTCGAGAAACCAGTGTGCTGCTTCACGGGAAATTTCCGGGGGAACGGTATGGGGTCCATCAAATTCGTGATAGCGCACCTCGTAAACAGAATATCTCATCATTCTATCATTGATAAAATGAGGGAGAGATAGAACTGTACCCCTCCCCCATTCGCAAAAAATAAAAGACTTTGCTGAGTGCTTCCCGCTACTGGTTTGATTATTGCGTCGCAGGAGTGGCCTCAGGGGTAACGTCCCCTCCGGTTCCCCCTGAGCTGTCCATACTGCCGTTATCGCTGCCCGTACTGCCGGTTCCACCGGCGCTGCCAGCCGGAGCAGCAGTTGCATTTCCGGGGGTTTGAGTTGCTATCACGCCGCTGCCGCGATCGGTATTGTTATCGCCGCCCACTGTTCCGGTACAGGCGCTCAGGATCAGGAAAGTTACCAACAGCAGGGCTAAAAACAAAATCGGTTTTGGATTTATCACTTTTCTCAGTCTGCCAGACATGAATTTCGACTTACCTCATTAATGTTAATTCTAACCAATCCCTTGCTGTTTAACTACACCAGTCTGAGCGAATTTTTGCAGAAAAGTGGATTATTTCTCCTGGTCACTCCCATAATCCACTTGGTTAGACTGTGGTTAAGAGTTCACCACAACTAATCTGTCCTGCTAGCCTTACACGCTTCTACAGAAATATTTAACAATTGACGTCATGAAGTTTGGGCAAATTGATAGTGCTAACACTGTTAAAAAGATAGCCTGTTTTTGACCCAAAAGATTGCTCAATCGAGTATGGATAGAAAAATTTTGGGGCGGTATAATCACGATGCAACATAACCTGGCCCGCTGAAAAATGTGACCAGGGGGTTGTTCCAAGTGAATCTTGATGTTTTGGAGGTGGCGAAAAGAGCAGAGAAGCAAGAAGAAAAAAGGAGAATTTTAGATGGCTAAAAAATCAATATTTAAGATAATTTTTAATCTCGTTGTCGTTACAGCCTTACTAACCTCGCTATCCGGGCTGGCCTTTGCCGCACCGGCGCTGCAATCGGGCGATCAGGACGGTGGTACGGAACAAGATGGGGGGAGCGACCAAGGCAATACCGGGGACCAGGTCAACGAAAACGATCAAAACACCGGTGCGAATCAAGGCGATAATACCAACAACCAGAACGCCGACGATGGCGATGATAACAATGACAACGACCAGAACGGCGGCGCCAATCAAGGCGCCGGAACCGGTCAAGGAGCGGGAGCGAACCAGGGGGCCGGTATGAATCAAGGAACAGGACAACAGGGCGCCGGAATGAACCAGAATAATATTGCTCTGGCTTGTGCCCAAACGTATACGGTCCAGGCCGGTGATTCCCTGAGCACCATTGCGGCCCGGTTCTACAATAATATGCAGAATTTCAATACTATTGTTCAGGCTACCAATAATGCGGTAGGCACCGGTGGGAACTTTACCACTATTTCTGACCCCAATGTCATCGTTCCTGGACAGACGTTGTGTATCCCGGCTGCACCGGGGACCGCCACTGCCAATACAGGTACGGGTGGCGCGACAGGTACGGGCGCAGCCCAGGGGGCTGTCCCGGCGGCAATCACTACTTCGGGCAACAACGCCAATATGAGCGCTCAGCAAGCCGCGTTTCTGGCGAGCAACACGCAGCAAGGCCTGTTGGTTGTGGAGAACATGAGCGGCGGGGATATGATCTTTGATCTGACTCAGCCGAGCCAGGGCTCTCTCTGGATCGGGCCTGGTGAGCAAGGGCAGTTCGTCGTCAATACAGGTGCACAAGAATACAATGCCCATCATCCAACCGGCGAATTTTCTGTAGCCCCCGGCACAGTTCAGGTGACGGCAGGCCAGGTGGTGCGGATGTCCTGCTTTACCAATATGTGCCAGATTGTCCCAACGTCCCAATCCGGCCAGCAGCAATCGGGCCAGATGCAGCAGGGCCAGCAGCCAGGTCAACAGCAGAATAATAGCGGCGACAATGGTGGGAACAACAGTGGAGATAACAACAGTGACGATACCAACCGTGGTGATACCGGCGGTAACACCGGCGGCGATAACACCGGCAGCGGTGGTAACACCGGGGATAATACCGGCAGCGGTGGTAACACCGGCAGTGGCGGTTAACAGACAGGTTTGCCAAGTGTTAGCATCTTTATAGCCATCCTCCAAGAAACATCTTGATCACTGGCGTGGCCTATGATGAATAGGCCACGCCACTTTTTACTACTCGGAGGCTTTTATTTAAATGTTCCTTATTTAACTCAAGTTGCCACCATAAGCTGATTTTCGCTGCAGAGACGCTGAGAGCGCAGAGGAAAAACAAAAAAACTCCGCGTCGCCTGGATTGTTATCGCCGTTGCTCCAGCTTTTCTTGATAGGTCCGTACCTGCCGTTCGAAGGCGTCAAGCGCGGCGATTAAAGCCCCTTCTACCAACTCCCCTTTTGCTTCGGTGACAAGATTTTCCGGCCGGATGCGCGGTGTTACCCGAACTCGGTACTCATGGAGCAATTCGTCGTGGCCTAACTTCTCGATGCACACAGCTACGCCAACTAAATCCGGGTAGCCTGTCGCCAGCTCACGCAGATGACTCTCCGCCTCGGCAATCAGCAGGGGAGCCAGACATGACACCCCGTTGTGAAACTCAAAGTGAAACTCTGAATCACTCATTGTTTACCTCCCCATCCATCAAGGACACGATTACTTGTCGGTTCACACACAGCTTGTATTCAGTGCTGTCTTTTGCACCATTCGACAGAAGTATATCACTTTTAACATCTGCCAACCTACACTAGAGTAGGTAGTCTTTTAGCTTAAAAAAGGTTATCTTTTTGATAACTCTGCCTGTACTATACTCCACAAGATTTCTTGACCCGGAATGTTAAGAGTTTACTACATGCCAAAAACCCTTTGCCTCTACTTTCTGCAGGGTTGGTGAAAGATACGGCAGCGATAGAGCCTGTCTGCGTCCGGTGTGTAGAGGCAGTAACGCTCAATCAGAAAAAATCCAGCAAACCGGGGGTCGCTTGCGGCAGAGCTGGCCCGATGGTCCAGGTAGCCTCGAAGTCAGCCGGCGGCATCTCTTCCTCGCGGCTCGACGTGTAGATGATCGTGTCACCCTGCTGCTCGAGGTTAATGCTCGCGTTATAATACGGCAGGTGGAAGAGGCTGCGTGCCGCCGTCACGGCCACCTTGCTATTGGCATCCAAAGAAAAGAACCAGACGCCCGGCACGCCGTCTAAATGCACGTAAGTGCGCACGTTAATCTCGTGGAACTCGCTGAGCCAGGGCAGCGGTGGGGTGAAAATGGGGCGCGCATCCCAGACAGTAAACGGCGTCACCCCGATCCAAGCCTGGCCCTCAAAGGTATCAATCGTTAATCGCTCAGGAATGAAGGGACGGAAAACCTCGGTGGGAAGCTGCCAGTGCATGAACAGCAGCTTGCCCCAGGATTGATGCATAATAGGCAGGCCGGAAGGGCGCTCACGACTTAATAAGCGGTCCGTTACAGTTGGTCCCTGGTTAAGCATAACTTTGCTCCTACTCCATTATATTGTTACAATCTATCAATTACTACACCCAATTAAGCTGTTTCTTAAAGTACGTTTAATAATTTCCCTAAAGGAGTAAAAATTTATTATGACCACAGACACCCTAGCATTTCCGCCGGGCGCTGCCCATCACGGCCAGGGCCGGGTGACTTTTGCGCTCTACGCGCCCAGCAAGCAGTCGGTCCATCTGGTCGGCGAGTTCAACGGGTGGGACCGCACCGCCGATCCGATGACAGCCACAGCGGAGGGAATGTGGTGGATTGAAAAACAGTTTGAACCGGGCGCTCACACCTACCAGTTTTTTGTTGACGGCGAAATCCTGATCTGCGACCCCTACGCCCGTCTCCTGGCCGAAGAAGTGGAATTTGATCCGCCCCGGGCCATCGTTGAAGTGGGCCGCCAGCCCTTTGCCTGGCATCACGACGCTTGGCCGCGCCCGCCCTTTCAGGACCTGATTATTTACGAACTGCACGTCGGCAATTTTAGCCCGGAGGGGACGCTCCAGGGTGTGATTGACCGCCTCGGCTACCTCAAAGACCTGGGCATCAACGCCATCGAGTTGATGCCGATTTTTGAATTTTGCGGGAACGAGTATAACTGGGGCTACAATCCGGCTTACTTCTTCACCGTTGAAAAGAGCTACGGCTCGCCCGACGACCTGCGCCGGCTGGTTGACGAAGCCCACGGCCAGGGTATAGCGATCATTCTTGATATTGTCCTGGCTCATACCGCCCGGGTCCATCCCTTTAACAGGCTGTATCTTTACGAGGAGAGTCCCTGGTACGGCCCCGGCATCGGGGAACTCAACCAGTTTGGCTTCCCCATGCTCGACTACACCAAGCCGGCGACCCAGGCTTTTGTGCATGATGTCCAGCACTTTTGGCTGCGTGAATTCCACATAGATGGCCTGCGCTATGATTACGTCCACGGGATCGGTTTTCGGGAGGAATTGGGCCTGCCTTACCTGGTCAAGACTGCGCGCGAGGCCCGGCCCGATGTTTATCTCATCGCCGAGTACAGCCCCGAGGACCCGGCGACGACGAACACCAGTGGTGTGGACGGAGCCTGGCACGTCGCCGGCAGTTATGCGCTGAAGGCGCTGCTGGGCGAAGGCGAGTTCACCGGTTTCCATTCAGATGACTTCGTCCGCTGTGCCGGCATTCTCAATCCCTGGCAGCAGGGATATGCCCATGCGGCCAAGATGGTCAATTTCCTGGAGAGTCACGACGAGGAGCGGGTCATTCCCGACCTGCTGGCCGCCGGCCTGGACGAAACGGCGGCTCGTTTCAAGTCGGGCCTGGGCGCGTCGGTGCTGTTTACCATGCCCGGCGAACCCATGCTGTACCAGGGCCAGGAATGGGGCGAGGCGACCGGCCGCATCCTGGAACCCAATCCTCTCCACTGGGAACTGCTCGAAACCGAGGGAGGACGCGGTCTTTTTGAGCATTATCGCCGGCTCTGCTGGCTGCGGCGCGAGCGGCCGGCCCTCCGGGCAGAAGGTTATGCCCTCGATGCCCTCTACCCGGAGCAAAAGTCGCTGGTTTACCACCGCTGGAACGATGAGGGCGATGAAGTCGTGGTGGCGGTCAATTTTTCCCCCGTGGCCCAAAACCTGACCATCCCCTTCCCCCGGCCGGGCCGCTGGCGGGAGTGGCTGCGGGACGAAGTTATCGAGGTGCAGGAGAATTTAAGCCTCGACGTTGGATCATCAGCAGCGGTTATCTTTGTGCGGGCTGAATAACGTTCTTACTTTTCGTACACCGTTTTGATATTGACAAACTCTTTGATGCCGTAATGCGACAGCTCCCGGCCATAGCCGCTTTCCTTAACCCCGCCAAAGGGCAGCCGCGGGTCTGATTTGACCAGGGCATTGACAAAGCAGCAGCCAGCTTCCAGCTCCTCGGCGGCAATACGTTCGCCTCTGGCCATGTCCCGGGTAAAGACAGCCGCACCCAAACCAAAGACCGAGTCATTGGCGATCCGAATCGCCTCGGCTTCATCCTTGACCGGGATAACAGCGGCGACCGGGCCAAACATCTCCTCTTCATAAGCCGGCATACCCTTGCGCACGTTAGTTAGCACCGTCGGTGGATAAAAAGCACCCTGGCCCATAGGAATTTGTCCTCCTAAAAGGCAGGTCGCGCCGTGTTTAATGCTCCGTTCTACCTGCTGGTGCAGGTCGTCTCGCAAGTCGTGCCGGGCCAATGGCCCAATTTCCGTCTCCTCACTCAGCGGGTGGCCCATTTTGGCGGCCTGCATGCGCTCCACAAAGCGCCGCTCAAATTCTTCTCGCACCGCTTCGACCACGATGAAACGCTTGGCGGCAATGCAGCTCTGGCCCGAGTTGAGCAGGCGGCTGGCGGCGCAGGTGGCCGCCGCCAGGTCCAGGTCGGCATCTTCCAGAACCAGATAGGCGTCGCTGCCGCCCAATTCCAGCACACTCTTTTTGATCACCGACCCCGCTTTTTGGGCCACGGCTTTGCCCGCCTCGGTGCTGCCGGTCAGGGTTACCGCTTTTATCAGGGGGTGTTCGATAATCGCGTCAATCTGGCGGCTGCCAACCAGCAGGGTTCTGAAGACATTCTGTGGAAAGCCAGCCTGGCGAAAGATCTCTTCAATAGCCAGGGCGCAGCCAAACACATTGGAGGCGTGCTTCAAAACACCGACATTGCCGGCCATCAGGGCCGGCACGGCAAAGCGAAACACCTGCCAGAAAGGAAAGTTCCAGGGCATGATGGCGAGCACAACACCCAGAGGCTGGAAAGTAACAAAGCTTTTGCTGGCATCGGTTTCCACCACTTCGGTTTGCAAAAAGCGCTCGGCATTGTCGGCGTAGTAGTCGCAGGTCCAGGCGCACTTTTCGGCCTCGGCCCGGCCATCCTTGACCGGTTTGCCCATCTCCTGGGCCATCAACCGGGCATACTCTGCGGCGTTATCGCGCAGAATCTGGCCGGCCTGGCGCATCAAAGCGGCACGGGTTGAAAAATCGGTGCGGCGCCACTGGAGGAAGGCTTCGTGGGCCTGGCTAATAATATCGCTGACCTCCTCAAAGGGCATTTCCTGGTACTCGGCGATGGTTTCGCCGGTGGCAGGATTGATCGAGGTAATCATTGAGGGTCTTTCGGCCCCGGCTCTGTATTCCAGAACGCCCTCGATCAGGTCAAGTTCCCGGTCAAGGTCAAGGTCGGTTTCAAGCTGGTACAGCTCGTTACCGGCAGGGTCGTGGCCGATCAAGTTAATGGCCTTTACCCCGTCAAGCTCGCGGAGATTAAAAAAATTACCACCAGAACTTGTTTCAACTCTAACTTCGTAAGTTCTCATCTTTGTCTCCTAAAGAAACTGTAGACAGTAGACGGTAGACAGGGAAAATCTCACGCCCATTTTTGCAAAAGAGTATACTTTGATAATAACAGCCTTGACTATTCCCTTCCATACTAAGCTGGATGACTCTCTTAGAACAAGAGGGTTATTTTTCAGCTTGTCGTCTATAGCTCATGTGAGGGTTCTGATTATCAAGATGTCTCCACGCAGACTGAAAATGCCTGCACTATGGAAATTTTCCTTGCGCCGCCCCTGGTAAATTTGCGTTTTGGATTAAGGTAGATTTTAATACGACAAAATCTTTTGGTCAGTTAGGCAGTATGCCAGCAGCAAAACCTGAAATAAAGCGAGTGGTTATTATCGGCGGCACGGGGCATGTGGGCACCTATCTGGTGCCCCGACTGGTGACGGCCGGGTACGAGGTCGTCTGCCTCACCCGGGGCGAACGCCAGCCTTACCAGCCTCACCCGGCCTGGGAGTCGGTCCGGCGCATCGTTATGGATCGGACCGCCGAAGAAAAAGCGGGAACGTTTGGCCAAAAGGTGCAGGCGTTGGAGCCGGACGTGGTGATTGATATGATCTGCTTTACCCCGGACAGCGCCCGCCACCTGGTCGAGGCGCTGCGGGGGCAGGTCAAGCGTTTTTTGCACTGCGGCACCATTTGGATTTATGGTCCCAGCGCCCAGGTGCCAACGACCGAAGATCAGCCGCGCCGGCCCTTTAACACGTATGGCATTCAAAAGGCGGCGATTGAAGCCTACTTATTACACGAAGCCCGTTACAATGGTTTCCCGGCGACCGCTCTGCATCCGGGGCATATTGTCGGGCCGGGCTGGGAGATTGTGAATCCGGCGGGAAATCTCAAAACCGAGGTTTTTAGCCGCCTGGCTCAAGGGGAAGAGGTGGCGCTGCCCAACATCGGCATGGAAACCGTCCACCATGTCCACGCCGACGATGTGGCCCAAATCTTTATGCAAGCTCTGGTGCATTGGGATAAAGCTGTGGGCGAGAGTTTTCACGCGGTCTCACCGGCAGCGCTGACGCTGCGCGGCTACGCAGAAGCGGTCGCGGCCTGGTTCGGCCAGCCGGCCCGGCTGCGTTTTTTGCCCTGGCCCGAATGGCGGCAGACCGTTGCAGAGGAGGACGCGGCGATTACCTGGGATCACATTGCTCACAGCCCCAACGCCAGTATTGCCAAAGCGCAGCGGCTGCTGGGCTATCAACCGCGTTATAGTTCACTGGAAGCGATTTATGAAGCGGTGAGCTGGTTGATTCAGCAGGGACGGATCAAAACAGCCCTGCCGTCAACACCGTGGTAATTCCCCCTCAACTTTCTTTCTTGGCCAGGGAGCGGATATAGTCAAGGTCCAAATCTCCAGCCGCACCCCAGCCTTTTTTGCCTTCGGGAATAGCGGGACGAAACTGCTCGTACAGGTCGTAGGCTTGCCTGTCCAGCCGGCTGGAATCGTAAGCTTTGGCCAGCTCTTGCATGGCTGCCTGGACTTCGGCCAAATCGTCGCCAAACTTATTCTCCAGGTAGCGCTGGACGCTGTCCGGCTTGATCGCTTCGCCCTTGATCGTCGCCCGCACGCCGTCATCTGTCTCAACGACAGGCACCGGGCGGCCCAGGACCGTCACCGAATACTGCTCGCCTGCCGTCCGTTTTTTCGGCTCCCGTTCCTCTTTTTTGTCCTCTTTGGACTCTTCAAAAATGCCTAGCCTGCGCCCTTTGGACTGGGCATTCAGCCCGGCCACCCCCTTGCCGAGGGTCAAGGCAGCGTCACGATCATAGCCCAGCCGCTCTGCGACGACAGCGGCCCACAGGGTTAAAACGGGAGCACGATTAATTTTGATTTTCATTCATTATCCTTATTTTTATCCCAAGCCTATTTCGCAATAGAAGAACTATCCTGCTACCGCCAAATCGCGCAACGGCAAAGAAATTGCCTCTAAACGGGATAAATTCACAAACTTACTGGCATGGTCAAGATCAATGCCGACTAAATGGCCTTCGTCGTCAAAATCCAAAACAACACCCGGCGCTGCTTCCTGCGAGTTTGCGCTTGGTTTCTCGGATAATTCAATATAAAGCGAATCGGTTTCTGGATAGTAATGAAATGTCATACTCTCACCCTTCTGGCTTAAAAGCCGGGTCTGGAAACGCATTATGGATTGTTTCACCATCCGGCAAAGTTACCACTCGTAAATAAGTCCCCAATTCAGGAATAAAAACCCAATGACGAATCCGGTCATCCTCTGCTTGTATTTCATAGTAGATAGGTTCTTCTAAGGCCAATTGACACCATTCCCGCCGTAAATAGGGACGTTTGCGCAAGACTTGTTCCTCAAAGTAACGGGTTGTCTTCACCGGGATAAGCCTTTTCCTATCTGTCCAACGGCCAAGTTAATTGTAGCACAATTCAGTGTATTCCGTAAACATCCTGAATAAACTGTGATCGTTCAGTCATTGGTAGGAATTGGGGTAAAATAAGAGAAACATTGATCCC
>JAHDWA010000078.1 GCA_023382535.1 Anaerolineae bacterium
CATCCTGGCCTATCGTTTTGGTGGAGTCAAACTTGGCTCTTGAACCAGCATCGTTCAGATTGGGTATAATTGCCACCCATCCCCCGGATATTCAGCAGACGAAGCAGCCAATTTTACCAGCAGCCGTGACGTCTGAAAGGAATGAAATATGGACAGCGTAGCTATTACGTTACCTGGCTCGGGGATGAAATATCAATTCCGTGTGCCGGCCCGCAACCTGGGAGAGGTTCTTTCACCGGCAGCGGTGCCGGCGCCAGCGGATTCCCAAACCCTGGTTAAACGTGCCTTGACCGAGCCGGTTGGCTGTGTGCCCCTCGCGGAGATGATCAAACCAGGGCAAAGGCTTCTGATTGTGGTGGACGATATCACCCGGACGACCCCAACCCGTGAGCTTATCCCGGTTTTGCTCGACTATCTGGCTGAACTCGGCTGTCGAGCCGAGAATATTACTTTTGGCCTGGCCCTGGGAGCGCACCGGCCGATGACCGAGGCTGAAATCGAGTGGAAATTGGGCCGAGATGTCGCCCGGCGTTTCCCCGTGATTAATACCCCGGCTCAGCACCAGGATGTCTTTGTTGATACCCAACAATCTTGGGCGGGCGTGCCGATTGAAGTCCACCGGGCTGTCATTGAGGCCGATATCGTGATAGGGGTGGGCAGTGTGGTGCCTCATGCCGATGTGGGCTGGTCCGGGGGAGCCAAAATCATCCTGCCAGGGATGTGCAGCGAACGCACGGTCAATGAGAACCATTTCCTGGCGGCGGCTTTTCCCGAAAATATGCTGGGGCGTGAGACGACGCCTATCCGGGAAAATATGGAAGCCGTGGTGGAGCTTATCGGCCTGGATTATATCCTGAACGTCGTCATGACGCCCGCCGGGGACATCACTGCCGTCATGGGGGGGCATTTTGTCGCAGCCCAACGTGCTGCCGTTCGCGCCGCTAGAGCTATCTTCAGTGTACCCTTCAAGGAACGCTACGAGATTGTTGTGGCTAACGCCTATCCCAAAGATATTGATTTCTGGCAGTCGAGCATGGCTGTCTGGGCCGGAGAGTTAATGGTTAAACCCGGTGGAGTGATTATTCTCAATGCCCCCTGCCGTGAGGGAGTGGGACCTCATCCCGAGTTCTTATGGCTTATGGGGCTGAAAGCCGAGGAAGTGATTGACGCGGTTAACAGCGGTCAACTAACCGATAAAAGTATGGCCGCCGAAGTGTTGCAGATGGCCCGGATGTTGCAGCATATGCGCTTGACCCTTGTGACAACAGGTTTGAATGAAGTAGAGGTCAGAGATGTTGGGTTTGGCTATTTTGCTTCCTTGCAGGAGGCTGTTGACGCCCATTTGGCGGAGGCTGGCCCAGAGGCAAGAATCGGCGTGCTGACTCACGGCGGCTATACCTACCCGATCCAAATTAGCCCTAATGTTCCATCTGATTTTGATTATGCAAATAAGGAGAAAGCTAGTATATGAAATTAACCAGTGTCCGCGCTCATATCTTAAAGAACCGCCGCTTTGATAACTGGAAGAGCGAAGTCGAAGGCCGGTGGAAATTTGAAGATTTACAGGCCGACGAAGGTTACTGCCACGATTGGATTTCATTCGACTGTCTGGCCTGGGATGAAGCCTCGCAGCGCCTCTACCTGGGCCTGACGGCGATTGATACCGACATCTTTTACGTTTACGAGCCGGCCCGGGCCAAGTTCACCTCGTTGGACTTTCCCCGGATCAGCGCCCCCTTTGATGTCAAATTTCATCGTTCGTTAGAAATAGACGCCGACGGCGCCATTTACGCCGCCACTGCCCTGCTGCACGATGGCGACCGGCAGCATGAAGCCAAAGGGGGTAAACTCCTCAAATATGATCCCCAAGCGGACACTTACGAGATTCTGGCCGTTCCTGTGCCGCCCTTTTTCATTCAATCCATTCTCCTGGACCGGCAGCGCCGCCTTATCTACGGCTTTACCTATCCGGCTGAATATTTTTTTCAATATGATCTAACTACCAAAGAAAGTAAGACCCTGGCCTTTATTGGCAGCGGCATCATGATGAGCCAACCCCACTGCGCCGCGCTTGACCGGCGGGGGCGCTTATGGGGCACCTGGGGTGAGAGCCGGGCGTTTGAATATGCGCTAAGTTCGGTTCCGGTCCGGATTTTCTGCTATGACCCCGATCAACAGCGTTTTACCTGGTTTCAACACGGCTTCCCCAAAACAGATCCCGCCGACCCGGCCCGCATTGATCACATGTTCCTGGCCAATGACGGCTTCATCTATGCCGGAACGGTTGCCGGGGGCTTGAGCCGCCTGGACCCGGAAACTGGCCAGGTAGAATCTCTGGGCAAACCCTTTCCGGGTCAACGGCTGGCCGGTTTAGTCCAGGGGCCGGATGGATTGATCTACGGCGCGGGCAGCGAGTGGGAAGGCCCGGACGGCGAAGGCGCAGCCCGGCTGTTCGTCTTTGATCCCGCCTCTGGCCGCCTGGAAGACCTGGGCCAGATTTACGATGAGGCGCTCAAGGCCGGCGCGGTAAAAGTGCATATGCTCGTCGCTGCCAATGAGGGGACCTTGTACGCGGGCGAAAACGATAATATCTATCGTTCCTCCTATCTGTGGGAATGTAAAGTGACCCGGTAGAAATAGATGATGACGCTCGATTTCTTTGATGCCTACTGCGCCCTGGGCCATTGGAGCGCGCCCGTCTTTAGCCAGGAATTTGCGACGGCGGCCGACTTATCTGCCGCGCTGGCCGAGGCTCACATCGGCGAAGCGCTGGTTTACAGCCCGGCGGCTTATGAGTATGATCCCCCGACCGGCAACGTGCTGTTGCAGGCCGATATCGCCGGTCATGCCAATCTGCACCCCTGTTGGGTCTTACTCCCCCCGGCCACCGGCGAGATGCCGCCCCTGCCGCAGTTGCTTAACCTGATGCGGCAACAAAACGTGCGGGCCGTTCGCCTCTGCCCCAGTCCCGCCCGCAACAATTTCAGCCTGGCCGCCTGGTGCTCTGGCCCGCTCTTGCAAGCTCTGGCTGAAGCGGCGATCCCGCTTTTCGTGAGCATGGCCGAGGTGACATGGTCCGAGATTGCCGCCCTCCTCAGCGACTATGAAGAGTTGCCGCTGGTTTTGACCGGCGTCACTTACCGTCTGGACCGGTACCTTTACCCCTTGTGGGCCAGGCGCCAAAATCTGTATGTCGAAACCTCCGGCTACCAGGGCTACCGGGCAATTGAGGCCGTGGTTAAACGGTTTGGGCCGGAACGCTTGCTTTTCGGCACCAATATGCCCATCTTCAGCCCCGGCGCGGCGATAGCCGCCCTTACCTATGCCGCGATATCCGACGAAGCCAAATCATTGATTGCCGGGGGCAATCTACGCCGCTTGTTGGAGGCCGCCTATGCCGGTTGACCCGCTGCGCGCAGCCGTTCTGGCGGGGCAGCCTCTGCCGGGTGAGTGGATCATTGACAGCCACGCCCACCTGGGCGTCTGGTTCAATTTTTACATCCCGCCCTCATCCCTCGACGATTACGTGGGTTTGATGGATCGTTTGGGTATCCAGGTGAGCTGCGTGACCGGTATACCGGCTATCGGCCCTCAATCTCACCAGGGGAATGCTCTGGTGGCGGAGGCGGTTGCGCGTTATCCCCGGCGTTTTGTGGCTTACTGCACGGTCAATCCCCATCGCCCCGAGGAAGCTAAAGAAGAGCTGGAAAACTGGCACATGCCTCTGGTGAAATTTCACCCCGCTACGCATCAATACCCGCTGGATGGACCGGGTTACGAACCTGCCCTGCGCTTCGCCGAGCGCCATCGCGCCACCATTTTGATTCACGTCTGGCAGGGCGATTATAACTGCGAACCGGAGCGCCTGGGCCGGCTGGCCGAAAAGTATCCAGCCGTGAATTTTATCGCCGGGCACAGCGGGGGTACTGAAAAAGGCTTTCACCAGTGCGTCGAGTTAGCCTGCCGCTTTGCCAATATCTACCTGGACCCGACCGGTTCCCAGGTTTACGCCGGCAGCGTCGAAACTCTAGCCGCCGGTCCGGGACCGGATCGAGTCTTGCTGGGTACGGACATGGGCTTTTTGGACCCCCGGCCTCAAATAGGCCGGATTGTTTTCGCCCGCTTACCGGAGCCGGTTCGAGGCCAGATCCTGGGTCAGAATATGCGCCGGCTGCTGCTGCAAGCCAGGCTTTTGCCCGGCCCGATGCGGGATTGGCTGGAAAAGGAGTAGCGATTAGGATATGAGTGTAGCCAGAGCCGGTTGGGCGGAAGGAGAAATTACCCCGCCCCTGGGGCTGCCCATGGGCGGCCGGGGGCCGCGTTTTGCGCCGGGTGCTGCCGTTTTGGATCCTCTGCTGGCGCAGGCGCTGGCCCTGGAAGACGCCGGCGGGAACCGCAGCCTGTGGGTTTCGCTGGACCAAGATGGTTTAGCGCGAGAGCGAGTGGTCAAGCTTCGGCACGACTTGGCCGCGCTGACCGGCATACCTTATGAAGCGGTCATCATCAACTGCTCGCACACCCACAGTGGGCCAATGGGTAATTTTAGCATGCTGGCGACCCTCTTGCCCCCGCCGGAACCGTTAGTGGCTTACGAAAACGAGCGGGATCAGTATATGCTGCGCCTCGGCTGGGAAGCGGTTGAGAAACTCCAGCCAGTCAGGATAGCATGGCACTTGGGGCAGTCGCATATCGGCATCAACCGGCGCAAACGCGATGCTGCCGGAGAGACGGTCATGGCCCCCAATCCAGAAGGCAGCTATAATCCCGATCTATGGGTGCTTTACCTGGCAGCCGTCAGCGGGGACGACTCCTGTATCCTGTTCAGCTATGGCTGCCACCCGGTCATTGTATACAAATTCTGTTGGGATGGCCTCTCGGCAGATTACCCGGGGGTCTGCCGCCGCCGGCTCAAACAAAGCCTGGGGCAGCGAGTTCACTGCCAGTTTATCCAGGGCCTGGCCGGCGATGTACGCCCCCGAATCTTGGCCGATCCAGATAGGGTCAATTTTCGCGACTCCAATCCGGCAGATGTGGAACAGGTCGGCGCGCAGTTGGCCGAGGATGTGCTGAATACGCTGGGAACGGAAGGAGAGATCCTTGATCTCACTCTTAGGGCTGCATCCGGCTGGTTTCAAGCCAAACGAGATCCCCAGCGAATACCGCCGCTCAACTATTGGGAAACCCTGGCCCGGCAGGAAGATGAGCTAACCCGGAACTTTGGACAGTATTGGCTCCAGCATCTGCAAGCCGGTCTGCCGACCGTGCGGACGGTACCGTGGGAGATTGGGCTAATCCGGCTGACGCCCCAGCATCGTATTGCCTGGTTTGCCGGTGAGCCGCTGGCCGCATGGTTGAGCCAGCTACGTAACTGGTTGAATGGGGCGAACCTGATTGCCTGGGGTTACTGTCAGGATACTAGTGGCTATCTGCCAACGGATGAACAGCTCGCCGCCGGAGGATATGAAGTGGTTGAGTCGGCGCAGTTGTTCAAAACGGGTCCAGGGCCATTTGCGCTGGGTCTCGACCAGGCTGCAAAACAAAGTTTTCAGGCTCTGGCCAACTTTATCTGAAAGATTACCAGAACATAAAGGTTAAAGGGAATAGGCAATGACAGAAAAACTCGCGATTGAAGGCGGAGTGCCGGTCCGGCAGAATCCTTTTCCTCGCTGGCCCATTTGGGATGAAAAAGAGGAGAAATTGTTGTTAGAAGTTCTCCACTCCGGCGATTGGGGTATGCTGTCCGGAACCAAGGTTCAGGCTTTTGAACAGGCTTTTGCTGCTTATCAACACGCCAGACACGGCATCTGTGTGGTCAACGGCACGGCTGCCCTCGAGATTGCCTTAAGAGCTGTAGGTGTTGGTCCAGGGGATGAGGTAATTACCACACCTTACACTTTTATTGCCACGGTTAATGCGATTATTACGGTTGGGGCGTTACCCATTTTCGTTGATATTGATCCCGAAACCGCAGCGATGGCTATTGACCGGATTGAAGAGGCAATAACGGCTAAAACCAAAGCGATTATGCCGGTGCATATCGCCGGGCAGCCGGCTGATATGGATGGTATTTTGGCTATCGCCCAAAAGCACCAACTGCGGGTTGTCGAAGATGCCTGCCAGGCTTGGGGCGCAGAATGGCGGGGGCAGCGCGTCGGGGCGTTGGGTGAACTGGGCACGTTCAGTTTTCAGGCGAGCAAAAATATTACCGCCGGTGAAGGGGGCATCCTTGTGACCAATGACGACTACCTGGCCGACCTGTGCTGGTCGCTGCATAATGTGGGCCGGCGCAAAGGCGGTTTATGGTACGAGCACGTGCGGCAGGGGGGAAACTACCGCATGACCGAGTGGCAAGGCGCGATTTTGCTGGCCCAGTTGGAACGGGCTGACGAATTGGCCCGGCGACGGCACGAAAATGCTTTGCAACTGGACGAGACCCTCCGGTCAATCCCTGGAATTGATCCGCTCAGGGTTGACCCCAGGGTTACCCGCCATGCCTGGCACCTCTTTGTATTTCGCTACAAACGAGAGGTGTTTGGCGGGCTATCCCGGCAGGATTTTATTGCCGCCTTGCAGGCTGAGGGTGTTCCTTGCACTCCGGGCTACGTCCCGCTGAATGAGTCGCCGGCGCTCCAGGACGGATTGAGGAAATTGCAGGCCTTTCATAAAGATATTTCTCCCCCGCCTGCCTGCCCTGTCGCCAGACGGTTGAGTCAGGAGGAAGCCGTTTGGCTGCCCCAGAATTTGCTGCTTGGCGGCGAGAAAGAGATTAATGATATTGTTGAGGCAATCGCCAAAATCAAGCACTGGCACAAATAACCGGAGAGAGGCAGATGTTGCGTTTTTGTATCATTGGCGCAGGTTTTATTGGCGGCGTCCACGCCCAGGCGCTGGCAGCTATTCCGGAGGCGAAGTTAACCGTCGTCTGTAGCCGGAACGAAGAAAAGGCCCGCGCTCTGGCGCAGCCAGCCGGGGCAGTTTGGGTTAATGATTATCGTCAGGCCGTAGCCCGTTCTGATGTGGATGTCGTTTGCATCTGTACCCCAAGCGGCGCTCATGCCGAGATGGCCGAGGCCGCCGCCGCGGCGGGTAAACATGTTGTCGTCGAAAAACCAATCGAGGTGACCTTAGAGCGAGTAGATCGTATGCTTGAGGCCGCCGAAAAAGCGGGGGTAAAACTGACCTGCATTTTTCCCCTGCGATTTATGCAGGGGCCAGCCCTGGCCAGGCAGGCGCTCGCGGCTGGCCGCTTGGGCCGGCTCACTTTGGCGGATGCTTATATTAAATGGTATCGCCCCCAGTCCTACTACGATACCAGCGACTGGAAAGGAACCTGGGCCTTAGATGGCGGGGGGGCGCTGATGAACCAGGGAATCCACCACATTGATCTGCTCAATTATTTGGCCGGACCGGTCATCAGTATCGTCGCCCGGACCGCTACCCTGGCTCACCGCATGGAAACGGAGGATACGGCTGTGGCCCTATTGACCTTTGCCAATGGCGCTTTGGGAGCCATCGAGGGCAGTACGGCAAGCTGGCCCGGCGATAGTGGCCGGTTGGAACTACACGGCGACGAGGGAACCATTGTTTTGGAGGACGGGCGAATTGTGAGATGGAAGCTGAATGATGCGACGTCGGATGAGGAGGAGCAGATGTTAGCCCTGGAAAGCAAGCAAGGTGGCGGCGCTGCGGCGGCCACCGCCATTGGTTACGAACTCCATCGCCGTCAACTTGCCGATATGATCGAGGCCATCCTCACTAACCGCGCACCGGCGGTTACAGGCGCCGAGGCGCGCCGCTCCGTCGTGATCATCCGGGCTATTTATGAATCTCACCGTCAAAGAAAATGGATCGAACTGGGCTGAGACCTTGACGGCCAATATAGTTATGCTTGAGCGGGAGTGAGTAATGACCGGCAATCCTTTTCGTTTGGAGAATCAATGGGCCCTGGTCACCGGCGGCGGCAGCGGGTTAGGTCTGGCTACCTGCCAGGCGCTGGTGGAAGCCGGTGCGCAGGTGATTCTGACCGGGCGGCGGGTCGAGCCGCTCCAGCAAGCCTGCGCTCAACTTGGCCCGGCGGCTCATTATCTGCGCCACGACGTAACTGATTTGGCGTCCACGCCCGCCTTGATTGAACAGATCGAGCAGCAGTTCGGGCCTCTCGATATTCTGATCAACAATGCCGGGATTATTTCTAAAAAACCAGCCATTGAAACAAACGATGTGGAACTGGCCCAGATCATGCAAACTCATCTGTTTGGCTCTTTTGCCTTGAGTCGAGAGTGCGGCCGCCGCATGCTGGAGCGCCAGCGCGGCTCGATTATTATGATTCTCTCGATGGCGGCTCTGTTCGGGATTCCCCAGATTTCCCCCTACACCGCAGCCAAGAGTGCCCTGCTGGGATTAACCCGTGCCCTGGCGGTCGAACTATCACCCCATGGGGTTCGGGTGAATGCAGTCGCCCCTGGCTGGATCGAAACCGACATGACCCGCCGAGCCTTTGAAAGCGACCCGGCCAGAAAAGCGAAAGCACTGAGCCGCACCCCGCTGGGCCGGATGGGCGAACCCCTTGACATTGGCTATGCCATCGTCTATTTATGCTCGCCTGCTGCCAAGTTTGTCACCGGCGTGGTGCTGCCGGTTGACGGCGGGGCCAGTATCGGTTTTTAATATTACCCTATCCTAAGGAAGGAAACGTGAACTCAATGGAACCACTCAAAATAAGCCAGTATGACCAGCTTCCTGTCGCCATTTATCGCAGCAATCAGGAGTTGGGCCAGGCCGCGGCTCTGGACGCCCGTGAAATCATCAACAGGGCGATTGCCGAAAAAGGGGAAGCCAGCCTCATCCTGGCAACCGGCAACTCGCAGCTTACTTTTTTAGAGGCATTGAGAAACCTGCCGGGGATTGCCTGGTCCGAGGTTCGTATTTTTCATATGGACGAGTACCTGGGCCTCGACCCCGGCCACCCGGCCAGTTTTCCCGTATTTCTGCAGCGCCATTTTCTCGATTTTGTCACAGTCAAGGCCTTCTTCCCAGTCTCCGGCCAAACGGACGATGTCGAAACAACCTGCCGCGAATATGAAGCTCTGCTGCGGGCCTACCCCCCTGATATGGTCGCCCTGGGCTGGGGTGAAAATGGCCATATTGCCTTCAACGATCCGCCCTACGCCCTGTTTAACGATCCTGTCTGGGTCAAAGTGATCGAGCTGGCCGAAGCCAGCCGCCGCCAGCAGGTTGGCGAGGGTCACTTCGGCTCCCTGGCCGAAGTGCCCACTCACGCTATCACCCTGACCATTCCCGCTCTGCTGGCCCCGCGACAGATCTTATGCCTGGTGCCCGAAGCTCGCAAAGCCGAAGCGGTACGGGCCTGCCTGACCGAGCCGGTCAGCGAAGAACGCCCCGGCTCCATCCTGCGCCAGGTACAGCACGCCCGGCTTTACTTGGATGTAGACTCAGCCGCTAAATTATAGGGGTAAGAGGGGGAGCATCGGTATGAAAATTACCAAGGTTGAAACTTTTATCCTCCATGTACCGGTCACCCGCAGTCAGATTGCCGATAGCACCCACCAGGTAACGCATTGGGGTGCGCCGGGCGTCATCCTCTATACCGATGCCGGGCTATCGGGATATGGCTACACCGGCACCCATGCTCACCTGCCCACCGATCGCCTCATCACTGATTGCATCGCTCATACTTATGGCCCCCTGCTGCTTGGCGAAAACCCCCTGGAAGTGCAGCACCTCTGGCGGAAACTGTATCACTTTCCCCCTTTGCAATGGGTGGGCCGCAGTGGGATTACCCATTTAGCCCTGAGCGCGGTAGACATCGCGCTGTGGGATCTGAAAGCCAAAGCGGCCGGAGTGCCGTTATGGCAGTTGCTGGGCGGCAGCGCCTCAAAAAAGATCGAGGGCTACAACACCGACGGGGGCTGGCTGAACTGGTCACGGGAGCAACTGGTGGCCGACTGCCGCCAGTTGGTGGAGGAACAAGGCTATCAGGGCGTTAAAATCAAGGTGGGTAGCCCCAATCCTTATGACGACCTGGAACGGCTTGAGGCGGTGCGCCGGGCTATTGGCCCCCGGACCAAGTTAATGGTGGATGCCAATGGTCGCTGGAACCTGCCCACCGCGCTGCATATCGGTCGCCACTTTGCCGATTATGAAGTCTACTGGTTTGAGGAACCGCTCTGGTACGACGATGTGGGGGGGCACGCTGCTCTGGCTCGTCACCTGGCAACGCCTATTGCTTTAGGCGAGCAGCTCTATACCCTCGATGATTTTCGCAATTTCATTCAGGCGGGGGCTGTCCATTTTGTGCAGGCTGATGCCGTGCGGCTGGCTGGCATCACCGAGTGGCAGCAGGTAGCCGATCTGGCCCTGGCTCAGCGCCTGCCGGTGGTACCCCACATCGGCGATATGATGCAGGTGCACCTCCACCTGGCCCTGGCTCATCCGGCCTGTTCCATGCTGGAATTCATTCCCTGGCTGCGGGATTGTTTTGAGGAGCCTGCTACTGTCAGTGAGGGCGCCTTCGTTACTCCCCACTTGCCAGGGGCAGGGACGACACTTAAGGCAACGGCGTTAAATTCATTAAATAGACGTGTTGCGAAATAAGGATAAAACGATAGACCAGGAAAAATCTAATCCTTGACGATGCCCAAAAAGCCCAAATCCACCCAAACGCCGACATCGTCTGGGATAACCTCACCTAAACCTGATTGCTTGAACCGAAAGTAATCTTGCCGGGCGCCGGGTTTCGTCTGGGTCAGACATAAAATACGCTTGGCTTCATCGCTGACCATCAGGTTTTTGAGAGGATGCTCTTGTTGCTTGCCTGAATAGTGTTCCTGTTGCGCTTTGGCCTGGCGAGGGCGTTGGATCGGTCGTTCGGTGCCATCGGCAAAAATATCTTTGACCGCCGGAAAACGCTGAATGAATTCTTCCAGGGAGCCAATCCGCCGTTCAGGCAGCACCAGTTGCCACCCTAACCCAACCTCCAACACGGCTAACAATGCTTTGACCGAGCGTTGGGTTTGCGAGCGGTCGACGTCATACAATAAACAGGTAAAAATGCATTTCCTACGGCAAACCTCTCACCGCCAGTACCGAACAGCCGGCTGAGTGAATGAGTTGGCGAGAGAGGCTGCCCCGCAGCCAGCCTTCGATCTTGCCGAAACCCCGCGAACCCGTTACGATCAAATCTATGGCTTGAGTTTGACTGTAGGCCGCTATCTCAGTAGCCGCATTGCCCCGGGTGAGAACACTTGTCGCCGCTTTCCCGGCAATTCTCAGGGTCTTTACGGCTTGTTCCAGGATGGCTCGTCCCTCGCTCTCTTTATAGGCAATCTCCTCGTCCATGGCCTTGGCCGCCTCCTCAGTAATCAAGGGGGGAGGCAGACCATCCGAACCGGTGGGAAAGGCAAAAGGGTAGGAGACAGTGGCGTGCCGGGGCGGCAGGACATGCATCACCCGCACCTGGGTGCGGGTCGGGAAGGGTAAACGAGCCAGGTAGTTCACGGCAGCCCGGCTGTGGGCTGAACCCTCAGCAACCAGGAGGATTCGGCGCAAGCCCCGGCAAGGCGAACGGACGACCCACACCGGCCGGTCGGCTTTTTCCACCACCTGCTGCGCCACTCCGTCGAGCAAGACACCCAAGACGGCCCGCAGCCCGCTTGCCCCCATTACAATCAAATCCGCTTGAAGACATTTGGCAAATTCAGGGAAGGCTTGCGCCGGATGACCGGGGAGGTGTTCCGTCGTCGTCCGTACCTTGTCCCTTAAAAGGAGTTGAATCTCGCTCAGCGTGGCAGACAGCCCCACCTGGCCTGATTTCTGGCCCTGGGTGACAACACAGGCGGCGATGACATGACTGCCCGGTGGCAGCGGTAGATAGCAGAGCAGTTGCACCGCCGCCTGCGTGTGTTCTGAGCCATCTACGGCCAAGAGGACTTGCAGGGGTGGATAATTTTTAGGGATGAACATCAAAGACAGGCTCCTTTCCGGCTCTCATCCGTCCTCCTGTCAAACTGCTAGCAGCTTATCACCGTTACCACGCTTACCCCTCTTTCGGAAAAGCCGAAAGATCACGCTCTGCCAGCCGGCCGGGCCCACGCCCTGGACTTTTTCCAAGTGAGGCAGATTCAAACTGAACCAACTATGGTCCGGTTTTTGCACCAGGTAGGCGTAATCTACCAGGGCTAAAAAGGGAGCGTCATTGGGGCTGTCACCCAGGCCAACGCTAATAACTGTGCCAAATTTGCGCCGGAACAAATTCACCAGCAGGCGGACGGCCTGACCTTTGTCGCTCCTTTGACCGCTAATCGTGTAAAAGCTGCTCCCGGTGATACAAGCTAATCCTCGCCGGGCCAGCGCCGCCTGGAAGCGTTTTAAGGTTTGGGGGGTAAAGTTGGATTTCAGCAAGGTTTCGCTGTACTCGCGCTGGCAGGCCCGCCGGGCCTGGTTCTCATCCAGGCCGGTCAACTGGCAAATCTCCAGCAGCGATAAATCGGCATATCCCCAGTAGCTAAAGCCCAGGTCGGCCCGGATTTCGCTCAGCGCTTGTCGAATCTTGGCCACAGGCACACCCATCTCGATGACCCGATAACCGGGCGGCGCGCGATGATAAGGGTAGGCAAAATCGAAATAATCCTCAGGAATAAAGATGGCGCTGCCATTTTCAACGATAAACGGCGCCTCTACCTTTAAGGCCTGCCGGTAAAATTCCTGCTCGGCCCGGGTTTTGGAAGAGCAGAAGACCAGGGGAACCTGCCGGGTGTTAAGCCACTCAACGGCAGCTTGGGCCTGATCATAAGCATAGGTTTCCAGCTCAAGCAGGGTGCCGTCCAGGTCGGTAAAGACTACCCACAAGATCGTGCCCTTGTGCCTGACCATCCTAGTTCTCCAGTTCTTCAGGAGGGACGACAAAGCCCGGCGCCTGGGCAATCTTTAAGAGCGGTCCTCCATTTTCCAGCACGCCCAACACCGAGGCTGCTGTCTTTGAGACTGAGGCGGGCGGGTCGGGGGCAGAAGGGATTAGCTTGTCTGTGGCGAGTGGCTCTACAGCTAAGGTTTCAATTGAGCTGGCCGGACCGGGAGCTACTTCAATGTCTGGGGGTGAAGGCGGGCAGAGCAGGTCGGCAAACGCTTCGTTTTGCAGGGCCTGGCAGAAACACATCAGGTTGGCCCTGTTCAGTGGAGGATAATAAGTGGGCCGGGCCGGCTCTTCCCCCTCCTGAATAAAGTTGCGCTGCCGCATCTCCCGCCGGAGTTCTTCTTTAAGGGGAGCAGGGCAGATGGGAGAGTGATAGACGACCTGCAGGGCGGCATAGCTCATGTCCTCCACGTGCTCTTCCCCTTTGATTTCGTGCAGGTGCGGATTGCGCGACTCGATCTGGAAAATCTCAATGTGCGCCTGCATCACCTCCGGCTCAGGGCTGGGCATGATGCCGCCAAACTTCTCCCACAAATCAATGAAGTGATACGGCTCAATCGCATACCCCGAGGCATAACTCAAGCGCATGGCTAACTCCATGCTCAGGGCGTGCTCCCCGGCATTGCCGGTTTTGATCACCTCGGTCCCAAAGCCGGTAAACTGGCTGATCAGGTCATTCAAAACCTGGTTGGTGCGCACCGACACCCGGCCCCGTTTCGGAAAAAACAGGCTCGACTCGACCACCTTGGGCTTGCTGTGCCAGGAAATCCGCACCATATTGTAGGGCGAGCGGCTCAGGGCAAAGCCGGCGCTGAAGGCCCGGATATATTCCAGCACTGCCCCCGGAAAGTAGTTATCGGAGTCGACAAAGCCCAGGTATTTTTTGCCCGCCAGTTTGGCCAGGAGCGTGCCGACGATCATGCCCTCGGCTTTGCCGTTTTTGACCAGCCCCTGTTCATCCAGCAGCTCCGGGTAACCGGCTTCGATAAAAGCCTGGGACAGCGCCGGGTCTTTTTGGTGAATCACCAGGATCTTTTTGTTGATGAACTTGCCCAGGTGCTCGATCGCCGTTTTTTCCATGTAAAACCGGTCTACCGGCTGGCGGGGACTGTTGGAGACCACAATTGTCAGACAATCGTGGGGAATGCCCGACAGGACGCCCTCAATGAGGCGAATACGCTCGTTGCGCACCGGAACCACAATCGCCATTTGCCGTTCGATCTCCTGCCGCAGTTCATAAGAAATACGCCAGATGATCGGGTTTTCGGCCGTTCTGGCCGTCTCGGTAGACAGGCCCGCGTCCAGTTCAAACACCTTCTGCACCCCGTAGAAAATGACGCCACCCAATCGTTCGGTCTCGCGAGGTAGTTCAATTCTCATGTTATGCTCCTATCTGATTAAGTTAATTTTGCAGCTTCCGGCTATCCTCCTTGAGACACGCCAGCAACTTAGCTTCCCCGTTCCGCTTCGAGCTGTTGTCGCAGCCAATTTTCATAGTAATGGACCAGATACTCCCCCGCCCGTTTTTTGGTTCTCGACCAGCCCATACTGGCTTCAATTTCTCCCAGTTCCGTTTCAATCTGGTTGGTGATGTACAGCCAGCGGTTGAGTAAGGCCGAGATACGGGCTTCGTTGACTTTGCGGGTCAGGGTTGCGACTTCGGTTTTTAGTTTTTGCAGCTCAAGTTGTTTGCTCAGCTCATCCTGCGCAGCGGTGCGCTCGATCTCGTCTTCCAGGGTAAAAACGCCGGCCTTGGCCTTTAGCAGGTCTGTTTCCAGGGCGGCCACCCGCTCTCGCTCGGCCTGGACTTCCTGCTCCGACAGCAGCGGCGGCAGCTCCACCGGCAGCAGCGTGTTGCCAAAGGAGAGAGGAGGCAGCAGCCGGGTTAAATCTGAGTTCTCGGCGTCTAGCAGGAGGCGGGGACTTAACTTCAGCTTAAGCGTGACAATTTCCTTGGGCCGGGCCTGAACGGCGATGCTGCCGTTCTCCTGGTTTAACTCGACCAGTTCCTCTTCGTTGAGATTGGTTTTGAAAACCTGTGTCACCTGGTCCCACCACGTTTTGAGTTCGCCCCGGACGGGTTGATCCAGAGTATTAAAAAACCTGACGATGATGCCATCACCCGCTTCCGACCGTTTCAAGGACGTGATCCTGAAAGCCTGGGCCGGCTCATCACTCTGAAGAGAGACAAAGGCTAACTCATCCGGCAGTTTACCGGACTGGGACGAGGTTTGTACCACGCGGGGCCGGAGATTGTGCGACATGGCCTGGACGTGGGTTTTCTCTTCGGACCAATCGCCCTGGTGAGGGTAGACCGAGTAGTAGAAGACATGCCGGCCCAGGCACTGCGCTTCGGGAGTAAAGATGTGCGGCCCGACATCGCCAACCCGGGTCAGCAAATCATAGCGGGTCAGCCAGCCAACCGAGCGCAGCAGGGTCAGGGCAATCGCTCCGCTCTTTTCCGGCAAGATCTCGTATTCCGTTACCCGGCGGCTGATCACGGCCAGCCCGCGCTGCCCATCGGTGTAATCCACAAAGTTTTGGAAAGGGTTGGTATTGACCGGAGACATATAACGCCCGGCGGTCAGCAGGGCCTCTACTTCGGACAATTCCTCCGGCATTGGCTCGCCTTGAATGGGCCAGCGGGCCACATCGAACGGTTCTTCGGCATAACAATAGTCCGCAGCCAGGTCGGTCGGAAAAAGCACCCGCAGCCGGTGATCTTTGACGACGTTTTGCACCACTGTCCTGATCTCGACCCGGCGCGACCCAGCGGCTAACTCGACATAGGAGATAATCGGGTAAGGGCGAGTGTGCGAACTGCGCATCTGGCGATTTTCGATCAACGCCTCGGGCAGTTCTAAGGTGATCTCGACCTTAAACTGGGCTAACAGCGGCCCGGCCTGGAGCAGGGTAATTTGGGCCGGTTTATTGAGGCTGGTAATGACATGGTCTTCCGGCGGGTAAGAGTAGTCGTAAGTATCGCCGGTATCGCCGCCATCCTCGAAATAGCCGAGGTTGCGATAGGTGTAACCGCTTTGTTTCTCGGTCACGTTCAAACTGCCATCAGGGTTAAGGCTGACTCTAAGCGCGTCATTTTCCATGGTGTTTGTTTCCGCCGAGGCAGTTACGGTAGGGTGAGCCTCAACTGCTTCTACACCCGGAGTCAAATAGTAGGTGCGATAGCCCAGGAAAGGCAGGTCAGCCGCGTAAAGGTACAGGTCAACCATGCTGCCATTGTGACCGGCAACCTGATAGGGAACTGCCTGCCCTCGTCCATCTTTGAGGCTAAAGGTATCCAGGCCGGCGGGCAGGTTCAGCCGAAACCCAAGGACCTCGCGCCGCTCGCGGGGGGAAGGGTTAAACACCACCAGGGCCAGCAAATTTTCTCTTTGCGAGGTGTCAATACTGTTGGCAATGACCCGCAGGCTGGCCTCGGTAATTTCGCCGGCTCGCTGCTGCACCTGCTCAAAACGCGCTTCCATTTCCCGGGCAATCGGGTCAACGCAGCAGCCGCAGACATCGTCGTGGGTATGGTTGAGTAATAAAGTTTCCCAGGCCTTGTCCAGGCGGGTCTTGGGATAGGCGATGCCGATGGTCCAGGCCAGGGCGGCAAACGGCTCGGCCCAACGTTCCAGTTCGCGCTGACATTCGTTATTGAACAGTTTAAGCTGGCTGCGGCTGGAGTAAACCCCCTTGAGAATGGGCATGTAACGCCCGCTGTAGAAATAGCCCTGGAGGACGGGCAGCTCCGGCTGCGCCTGGCGCACAGCGGCCACGTAATCCGGCGGAGTGCTCTGAACGCATCTGAACTGGCCGCCGGCAACCTCGTTGACGGCCTCAATGATCGGCAGCACATCGTCCGGCCAGGGGACCTGTTCGTAGCCGTTCATCAGCAGGACATTGGGCGTGGTCGCAAAGGGGCGCAGAGCCAGGGCTTCGGACAGGATGCGGTCAAGGGCAATCGGCCGGGTCAACGACAGGACCATACCATTGCGGTAGCTGTTGACCAGGAAGATGGCCAGCACCTCGGAGCCGTCCGGCGCTCGCCAGCAGAATTCCGATTTCAGCCCCTTCGACTCCATCGCCACACCCCGCCAGACAAAAACGCTGTCAATGCCAAAGCCCTGGTAGATTTGAGGCGCCTGGGCAATCTGGCCAAAATTGTCGAGCATCCAGCCCACTTTCATCACCGGCCCCCATTGGGCGGCCATCTGAACGCCGATCATCAGGTTGCGCACCAGGGCCTCGCCGCTGACCAGGCTCCAGTCGGGCTGCAGGTAGGCTGGTCCAATCATCAACTGGCCTGCCTGGGCGTATTGGCGAAGCAGGTTTTCCCGCTCAACCGCCTCTTCTTCAGGGAGCTGGCTTAGATAATCCTCGATGAGCCGGGTCTGGCCGTCCAGGACAAAACGGTAATCGGGCTGTATCGCCAGCATTTTGAAAAGGTTGTCAAAAAAAGGCCCCAATCCCCGGTTGGTATACTTAGCCGTGAAAATCCACTCCCGGTCCCAATGGTTGTGAGAGATGAGGTGGATGGTTAATCCTGCCAATGATCCGAGGCCGTTGGCCTGGGCTGGTTCGTTCCTGCGCTGATTGAGCTTGGTCGCTGCCATTGATTGTCTCCCTGTGACGATGGTTGTCGTAAACCTGCGGTCTTACTTCTAAAAGAGAAGGGTCATCGGGTTGAGTTTATTTTATAAAAGCTGCACTCAAATCCTGTTGTTCGGCCTTGGCCAGATCTATGGCCATGAAGTGATCCTCGCTGCCGGGGTCAACCACTACTTCACGAGCGACAGCCCGAGCCTGAGTTAGAGGGCCATCCACAAACACCCCGCTGAGGGTGAAGCCGAGAATACGCCCCGTTTGGCCCGGCTCAAAGATAATGTCGCCAATCGTGCCGATATGGGTGCCGCCGGGCGTATACACTTTCCGGCCTTTCAGGTCGCTCAATTTCAGCCACTGCTCTAATTCAGCCACCTGGTCACTGGTCACTATAGCCTCGGAATTGGTAACTAAGATCACATCAAACCCAAACAGCGCGATTTGGTCGCTTCGAATTAACTGGAACTTGGGCTTAAACAGGTTTTGAAGCTTGAAATCAAACAAGCCCTCACTGCCAAGCTGAACGCCGGTGATGAACTCCAGGGTGCGATCCAGAAAAAATTCTTTGACAGTGCCGACTACCTGGCCGTTTTTGAGGTTGATGACCGGTTTACCCAACAAATTGTCCCCTGATTGCAAAGACCTCTTAATCTCTGTCTCTGGCGAGGTCTCCGCCGGGCCATACCCTTCAACCCAACCCTCCGTGTCTTCTGGCGCCTCGTCGGTTAGCCCTTCGGCCCAGCCGATTGAATTTTCCGGCGCTTCGGCGGCCATCCCTTCAACCCAGCCCTGTGAGTCGTCGGGCGCTTCACCGGCCATGCCTTCCGTCCAACCAATTGACTCATCGCTGCCTTCTTGGGCAGTTTCTTTGACCGGCTCAACTTCTTGCCGTTCTGGAGTTAGAGCGGTATTTACATCCGTTGGTTGAGCTTCCACTTTTTCCTGATTATCTTCCATCTTTGACATTGTTACCGTCCTTTCTTCTGCTTTATCTACGTTCCCATAATAAATGATAATCGAACATACACAGGCTTACCTCAAGTTAAGCTCAAGAAAACCTAAAGCTTTCCTAAAGAACGCCAACATTAAATCTTCATTACGGGGTAATGAGAAAACACCTTGACAAATTTATTCCAAAAGTAGTATAGTATGGACAGGAAACGTTTCCGGTACCTGGTCTTTGCAATAATGGGATTTGGGGCGGGAACAAAGGAGTTGTCATTATGCCAGCAACCATCCACGATGTGGCCAAACGGGCAGGTGTGGGTATTGGCACAGTGTCCAGTGTTCTAAATAACAGCCGCCCTGTCCTTGAGGCGACCCGTCAAAAAGTCTTATCCGCCGTTGCCGAGTTGGACTTTATGCCAAACCCAATGGGGCGCCGCTTATCTAAAGGCAAAACCCAGACGGTGGCGGTGATTATCCCCTTCTTCACCGGACTGTCACAGGGAGAGCGTTTTCGGGGGGTGATGTCGGTTATTGCCGCGAGTGACTACGAAATTAATCTCTTTAGCTTTGAAACGGTTCCCCAACGTGATAAAATCCTGCAAAAAGTGCTGCATCACGGCCAGGTAGATGGTTTACTTATCTTCTCTCTCAATCCCACCGAGGCTGATTTGCGCCGGATCTCTCGCGAAAATCTGCCCACCGTGTTGGTTGAGGTTGACAACCCCCATTTGTCCCGGATCGTTCGGGATGATGTGACGGCTGCTCGAAAGGCCACCCAGCACCTTATTGATCTGGGTCATCGCAAAATTGGCTACGTGGGAGACTACCTGGATGACCCGTTTGGCTTTCCTTTTAGCCGTCACCGTTACCTGGGCTACTGCCAGGCCCTCGAAACGGCCGGCATTCCTATCCGTCCGGCCTACCAACGTCAGGGAGGGTGCAGCCGCGAAGAAGGCCGGCAGATGGCCCTGGAACTTCTGCGCCTGCCTGATCCCCCCACCGCTATTTTTGCCTACAGTGATGTGCATGCGCTGGGCATTATTGAGGCTGCCGGCGCTTTGAATCTGGATGTTCCGGGTGATCTGTCTGTCATTGGTTACGACGATATTGCCCCCGCCGATTTTGTTCGATTGACGACGATTCGCCAGCAACTGTTTGAGTCAGGCTGGCAGGGCATTAATCTGCTGCTAATGCTCATGGCCCAGCCCGACACACCCCCTGTCAAGCTCGAACTGCCGACCGAGCTGGTGGTTCGCCAGACTACGGCTCCACCTAAACGCTAATCAAGGGTTAGATAGCCAGCTTGTCCAGTGATCACTCAATTGAGCCGGTTTTTCCAAATCCCGCTCAACTAACACCCTGTTTAGCGACCATCTGCACCTGCTCAAAGATCGTCAGAATTCGGCGGGCAATGCCCGTCCAACCAAAGTTGCGCCGGGCAAAACGCGAGCCTTCAACCGAGAGTTCGTGCGCCAGATTGGGATACAGCATCGGCATGGCTAACATGGCCCCGAATTCCACCGGCCGGTTTGGGTCGGCAAAGAGGGCATGCTTGCCAAACTCGATCAAATTCGACAGACCGCCGTGCACCGTGACGACGGTGGAGGTACCACAGGCCATCGCTTCAATCGCCGCCATCCCAAAAGGCTCATAGCGGGAGGACAGAGCAAACACGCCGGCTGCCCGGTAGTAGTTGGCCAGGTCTTCGTCGGGAATATATTTTACCCACTCCACTTTATCGGTAATACCTAACTCCTGGGCCAGGCCTTTCAACTCGGCAACTCCGGCCTCATCCTGTTCAGAGTTGTCACTGCCAATGGCCGCATTGAGGCGAGCATCCGGGACCAGGGTCAGCAGGGTTGGCAGCGACTGGAGTAACAAATCATAGCCCTTATTCATCGCCATACGCCCTACGGTGAGAACATCATGCCCGTGCAGGTTGTAACGCTGCTGTAGGTTTTGCCATTCGGCCTGGCGCACCGGTGAAAAACGGTTTTCGTCCATGCCGGGGGGAATGGCCGTCACGTGTCGTTCCAACACGTCATACTGCTCCCGCAAAAGCTGGCTTTGGGGTTCGGTCGTGGCAATGATATGGTCGCAGTTGCGATAGGTCAGAAATTCCTTGTGAATCCGTTCTTTGAAACGGTAGCGCTGTTCCATTTCCTGCGCGTCCATATCCATGCCCATGTTGTGCCGCTTCCACCAGCCCAGCGAGTGGGGCGTATGCACGTGGGGAATATCCAACTCCTCGGCAATTTTTTGGCCTGCCCAGCCGGCATCCCAATAGTGCGAGTAAACTACCCCATACTGCCGGCCCCGGTTATGAATGGCGGCCAGGCAGTTGGTTACAAAAACTCCAATGTAGTCATGCATATCCTCTTTGCGAATGAATTTTTTACCGCCAAAAGGAATGCGCCAGACCGCAAAGTTTTCGTTGACCTCGTCAAATTCGGGCTGATCTTCAAAACGCCGGGTCACCAGGTCAACTCTGTAACCTAGCCGGCTAAAGCGCCTGGCCAGTTCTAACACGTAGACCACCTGGCCGCCCGTATCGGGTTTACCCAGTTCCGGTTCAGCGCTCACGTAGCCGTGCAGCGAAAGCATAAAAATAGAATTAAGCCGGTTCATCATAGTTACCTCCTCGATTGAACCCTCTTTGAAAAACTCAGTTTTGTACAACTTGCCAGAAGCGCAAGCCCTCCAACACGCCGGCGGCATGGGCTGCTTGAGCGTGATAGATGCGCTCGCCTTGCTTTTGCTTCAGCTCAACAGAAGCGTTGGCAACGACTATCCCTTTGTAAGAGGCGGCAAACATTTCCAGATCATTACCGGAGTCGCCGGCCACCACGACCCGCTCCGGCGGAATACCCAATCGCCGGCGCAAGTACTCGACGGCGCTACCCTTGCCCGATACACGGGGGATGATGTCAAGATTTTTGCCACCCGAGTAAATTACTTTGACTTCCAGACTGGTTGTGGCCAGGTAGTCAAAAACCTGAGGTAGAATGGCCGGATCAGGCAGATCGTAACTGACCTTAAAGGGCGTTTGATATTCGTCTGGGTGGGCAGTCAAGCCGAGCTTGTTGAGGAAGGTCACAATCAGTTCTCGATCCCACAACCGTTCGCCCTGACTGAAGCAGGCCCGCTTGAGCATCCGGCCATAAGGCTCGATCACTTCGCCGGTAACACCTTTTTGAATTTCTGTTCCTAACGCCCCGATTAGATAATTGGGAAAGGGCAAACTAACGACTTGGGCTAAAGTTTGGCGTAAGCTGGCGCAGGGCCGGCTTGAATTGTAAACCGTAAGCAGATGGGGCCGAGCCTGCAACTTTAGGGCCAACTGGCGCAAGGCGACCTCGTCGCCCAGTAAGGTGTCGTCTACATCTGAGACAAATAACCATCGGCTTGGGGAGTTCATTTTTCCTCCTTGGCTGAATCAAACATGTTTTCTGTCAGCGGCTCAAAATCGGCGGCAATTTGCTCGTGATGAAGCGCCTGGTAAGCGGCCACGTAACTGGCTGCGCTCCAGGCCTGGTGAGCTTTACCCATCGGCCGTCCGGTCTGGCCATGGAGCCACTCATTAAATTCCCACTCCTGGTAGAGGCCCAGACGGCAGGCTTCAGCCAGGGCTTTCAATTCCTGGTGAGCCAATTCCGTGCGGCCTAATTGGGCCAGAAAGCGCACCCACAGCCCGCCGATAAAGGGCCAAATTCCGCCATTATGATAATGATCAGGCAGGTTGAGGAAGTTGGTCACAAAATAATCTTTCCAATCGCTGGCGCCTGAGTAGATGGCAGGGTAAAAACATTTGACCGGATAAGGCGCATTGACCCCCACCCCCCATAAAAAGTGAAAGAGCTGTTCCATCTGGTGGTCGTCCAGCAAGCCGACCAGCGCGGCCAGCAAGTTGGCGTAGACATCGCAGCGCCAGGAGAAACCAAACGGGCTGATCTGCGCCAGCAGGTATTGGGCATCGCCCAGGCTGAACTGGGTCTCGGCAAATGACTCGCGGGCATCCGACAGCTTTTTGGCGGTGGGCCAAAACTGCCGGAGAATCTTGCGGCGAATCCGGTTCGTTAACTCCTGATAAGTCTGGGCATCTTCATTCATCACGGCCGTTATAACGCTGAAATCACGGCAGGCGAGGTACCACAGCACTTCGTCGTAGAGCACGTTGTAAGAGCGGGGAAAGAGGTCCATCCAGTCGGACGATTCAGGAATCTCGATCAGGCCACAATTGTTGCTGTCGTGAGCGGTGAGCCACTGCATGGCCCGCTTAAGATGAGGATACAGGCCGGTCAGAAAAGTCCGGTTGCCGGTGTAAGCCGCGTAACGACAGCCTCCAATGACAAACCAGAGGACCGAGTCGATCGAGGCGATATCGCCGATGCCGCCGTAATCGGGCCGGCCGGTTTTGATTTGAACGTTGGCCGGAATTTGGCCGCTCTCGGTCTGATGTTCGGCCAGCAGTTCCAGGGTGCGCCGAAAACAGGCGGTCAGGTCCGGGTCATTCAGGCCCAAACTCCATAACCCGGTTTTGATGCCATCCCGACCCCAGACGGCAAAATAGTTGGAGTCACTGGCGGTGAGGGCGTTATCTACCAGGCTGGCCGCCGAAAAACCCATCGGGGTGATATTGCGGTGCAGGGAATGGATGGCTTGCTCCAGGGCTTGCCGGGTTAGGTCGGCGGTGGCCGATGTCACGAGAGGGCCAAAAAAGTGATAATGTTCAAGGCCTTCCAGTAACCCTCCGGCATGGGCGGCCTGGCTAAAGTAGGCCTGGAGTTGGACCGCCTCCTTCAGTCTGGGTGTGGCGTTGCTAACCACAATACCGCGAAAGCCGTACTGAAAAAGATCAATATGGTTACCACTGTGTCCCCCTACAAAAACTTGGTTGGGCGATAAGACCAGGGAATGAGACAGGAATTGGACGGCCGGGCCAATCCCGGCCCGCTCCGGGATAATATCCAGGTAGAGTTCAAAGGAGTAGACCAGCCTGACTGGTAACTGCGCTTCAAGCAGAGCCAGACGGAGTTCGTCTAACAGCTCCGGCGAGGCGTTCTTTAAGTGGTAACTCACCTTTAAGGGGGTTTGATACTCCGGAGCTTGTAACTCTAGCTGTGGATAGCGCCTGCCCAAAAAATCCACAACTGCCTGCCGGGTAAAGCCAACTTGAATGTAGCGAAACCATTCATGCAGCGGGTACTCGCCCGGCAGCCGGTGAATTTCGGTGCCGACCGAAGAGATGACGTAATCGGGCAACAGCAGTTCATTTTTCTCAATTTGTTTGAGTTGGCTGGGTAGCTTCTGCCCTGAAAAATAGACCAGTAAAGTTGACTCTCGCACCCGCTGGAGGGCCTGGTGCAGGCGCTGCCGGTCTTCTTCAGCACCGCCGACCAGAACGCCCTGCAAATCAGCCACCAGTAAGCGAGTTTCATCAACAGTGGACCGAACGCTCATGTCTATCTCCCCGGCTTCTGCGTAAACTGAAAAATCTATATTCTACCCCCAAAAACCCTCCTCCCTATTGATACTTTTACAAATTACGCAGTTGAGTTGCAGCCCCCAAGGGGCTAAACTAACCTGAACTGCGTTCACATTGGCTCATTAACTGTGTCTGTAAGCTAAGAGTTCAATACTCAGAGCCAAAGGTTAGTCTAGCTGAAAATGAATGCCTTTACCTCAAGTTAAACTCAAGAAAACCTAAAGGTTTCCTAAAGAAAAAAGGGCCTGCTGCAACGCAACAAGCCCGACTAAATTGGGTGAGGCGCAGAAAGTTCACCCAGCCTGATCAGGGTGGGCAGGTTTCGCCCCGGCTTTGCCTTCAAGTAGATTGTGGTAGAAGCGCTGGGTAGGATAAGCAAAATCTATATCCGAGTGCCGGGAAAACTCCAGCAGGACATCCTCCCAGATGGCCTGCTCGCTGCCGCGCCGCTGTGTTGGCTCACACAAGTAGCGAATGGCAAGCATAACCCCACTGTCTTTGACGCTGGTATACACGGTAGGGGTCAGGACAGAGTAGGTTATCAGAAATCTGCGTGATGCTTCCTTGACTTTTCGCTCAGCCGCCTCGCTCAGATGCGCGCTGTGTTTGGCCGCAATGGCTTGCAGCAGTTGTTTCGCTTTCTGCCAGTTACTTTCAAAGGTTAGCAGCACCGGCATTTCGTTCCAGATATACTCAAACCCACGGCTGTAATTGGCCACAACCTCACTGAACACAGCTCCATTGGGAACGTGAAGCACCCGGCCGGTGCTCTGATCGGCATCCACCCAATTGCCAATCTCCATCAAGCTAAACTGAAAGAGGCGCAGATCAATCACATCTCCCCGCTGCTGGCCTAACTGGATTCGATCACCCACACTAAAGGGCCGGCGCCAGACAATGAAAGCCCACCCGGCCAGATTAACAATGAGCGGCTGCAAGGCAATGGCCAGGCCGGCGGAGAGGAGACCGAAATAAGTGGCCGTATTGCCAAGCCCGCCAATCCACAGAGGCCCTACCAGGAGGACGATGAGCGCCACAGCTACATAATCCGAAATCTTCCGCCATTGATAACGGGTGGCCGCGCTGTCGAAACGTTGCAGGGCAATCCGCAGCAGGAGACGGCGGAGCAGCCAGACGGTCAGAATAATCAGCAGTGAGATAAACAGGTTCACCAGGAGAGAAGGTGTAAAGGTTATCTCACTTAACCACTGCATGGGATTATCTCCAATCGGCACTATTGGGATTAAGGGGACAGGCGCTTATCGGGCCAAAATTGGGCCTATTTGAACAAAGAGGGCTTGGATTACTGTTGAAAACTGCCTGTCACCAAGTTTTTCACGAATTTGAAACGTGAGTGCTGTTTCAGGGTTCAAGCTCTGGGGCGACAAACTTGTAACCGACTCCCCGCACCGTTTGAATGTATTGGGGCTGGCGTGGATTTACCTCAATGTGTTCTCGCAGCCAACCGATATGAACGTAGAGAACCTGTACAGCTCCAGCAAATTCTTCACCCCAGATCGCGTCGAGGAGGTAATTGGTGGTCAGAACTGTGCCGGCGTTGGCCAGCAGCAAGCGCAAGAGTTCAAATTCTTTGGGCGGCAGGTCAACCGGCTCTCCCCGCACCCGGACCTCACGCCCGGCGGGATCGAGCCAGACATCGCCAACCCCCAGCACTTCATTCCCCGCCTGAAGCGGTTCTCGTGCCATCCGGCGCAGAACAACCCGAATGCGGGCCAATAGTTCGCGCATCCCAAACGGTTTGGTCACATAGTCCTCAGCGCCGAGTTCCAAACCGATGACAATATCGTTCTCCTGCCGGCGGCCGGTCAGAAAAATGATCGGCACATTCAGTTCGCGCTGCAAGATCCGGGCGATCTCCAGACCATCGCTTTCGGGCAGGCCAATGTCCAGCAGGATCAGGTCGGGCGGGTCAATGCGGGCTATGGTCAAGGCTTCTTCGCCGGTCTCGACCGTAACCGCCGTATAACCCTCCCGTTCAAGCCGGTGTTTAAGGCTCCGCCGGAGCAGCGCATCGTCATCTACGACAAGTATTTTTGCCATGTTCAAAACCGTAAGCCAGTAACTTTAGCCAATTCAAGGCAAGACAGCCTCGATTATGCCTCACTTGAGCCAGATTACCCTATTATCCGCAGCAGTCCTCACCCGGATAGCTATCTCGGCCTGCGATTTAGACCCCATGCCTGTATCACCGGAATGACAAACAGGATACCGGTGTCCGGCTCGTCGAAGACGCCGGTGATTTCCTCGGTGGCGGCCACCAATGCATCTATATCAAAACCATCCGGCACAACGGCAAATAGGGTCCGGTGAGGCTCCTCCCGGCTGCGGAGCAGGTCCTCCAACGAGGGAAAGAGGGGTAAATCATCCCGCAAGGCGCGCCGGCCAAATTCATGACTCAGGCCGGAACTGTCGAGAATGGTCGCCCCTGAGACGCCCACGGTCACCCAGGCGGCCAGCACCTCTTCGGTTTTATCAGGGTCATCAAGCACTAACACGACGAGTTGGGTCATTACTGACCTCCTTTCCTTGAAACGCCAGTCGCAACATAGGTGGGGTAGCCAGGGTGGTGACCAGCACCATAATCACAACGACGGTGAACACGTCGGCCTCAATGACCCCGCTCGACACCCCCACCCCGGCAATAATCAAACCGACTTCTCCCCGCGAGGCCATCCCGACGCCAATACGCAGCGCCTCGCGCCAGGTTGTACCGCCGAGTTTGGCTCCGGCGCCCCCACCGATCAGCTTGGCCAGAATAGCGACCAGGCTAATAACCAGGGCAAAGCCGAGACTATTGGCCGACAATAAGCGGGCATTGGCGGTCAGCCCAATTCCTACCAGAAACAGGGGAACAAAGAAGGCATAGGTCAGGGGGTGGATGCCCCGCTGAATATCATCCTGCAAGTGACTGCCGGAGAGAGCTACTCCGGCGATAAAGGCGCCGGTGATCGCCGCCACCCCGCCAATGGCCTCCGAGGCCCAGGCGGAAACCAGGACACTGACCACCACGAAGGAGATGAGCGGCTGGCTGACAGGCAGGCGTCTGGCCCAGGTTGCGGCCCTGGGTAGGAGCCAGGTGGCCAGCCAAAACACGCCCAGCAGGAAGAGCAGCATGCGGGCGATAATCCAAACCAGGCTCCCCACTCCCCCACCTCCGCCGGCGGCGATGGCGATGAAAGCTGAGAGAACCGCGATAGCCAGAACGTCGTCCACCACCGCCGCCCCTAACAGGATCAATCCTTCCCGGCTGCGCAGAAACCCCAGTTCCATTAAGGTCTGAGCCGAGATACTGACCGAGGTGGCGGCCAGCACAATGCCCAGAAAGACGGCCTGGTTGACGGTGTAACCAAACGGCAAGGCCACGGCCACGCCCAGGCCAATCGGGACGAGGACGCCTAACACGCCAACCAGCACGGCCGGCTTACCTGTTTTGGTCAGGTCCGATAGGTGGATTTCCAACCCGGCGGTAAACATCAGAAAGATCACGCCCAGCTCGCCCAATTCGTGCAGCGTATCAACAGTATGGGCGGCCTCGAAGTAAGGCTGGCCGAAGACGTTTAATACCGACGGCCCCAGCAACAACCCAACGACGAGTTCACCCAGGACAGGGGGCTGGCCAAGCTGGTTAGCCAGCCACCCGCCCGCTTTGGCCAGAGCGATGATGAGCGCCACGGCCAGGAGTAAAGGGATAATAGTTGGCACGGATATTCCTTTCTGCAAAGAGTACGGTTTATCAACGCAGTAGCAGGTACATGACGAGCAGTCCCAGGACAAAGGCGCCCAGCATCATGCCTCCCCAGACCATAAAGGTATCACCCTCGTAGGAGAAGCTGGAAAAACGGCGATGAATAAAGGCGGCGATAGGTTCGGAGAATACGCCCCCGACAATCAACAAGCCGATGGCGATGACCAGGACGAGCAGCACCGCTGTGATTGGATCCATCAGGTGACCTCGACAAGACAGGCGGCAGATAAATCTTCTGCCAATTCAGGATTTTCACTCTCAGGATAACTAAAAATACCCCCGCTTACCTCAAGTAAAACTCAAGAAAACCTAAAGCTTTCCTAAAGAAAAAGGAGCTGGTAACGGCAACAAGCTCTGGCGTAAACTCTGTCTGTTGGGTTAAGACAGAGATGGCCCCTGGATGACCTCCACAACTTTGGGCAAGGTAAAAGTAAAGCGGGTGCCCTGGTTCGGTTCACTCTCAACCCAGATTTGTCCTCCGTGCGCGGTGATGATTTCACGACAAATCGCCAGCCCCAGGCCCATCCCCTGTTTTTCAGGGGGGCGCGATTCATTACCCCGATAAAACTGTTGGAAGACATACGGCAATTCCTCAAAGGCAATGCCTGTCCCCGTATCCGCGACGCGCACCCACAGGGCGTCGGTCTGCTCCCCGGCTTGTACCGTAACCCGCCCCCCGCGCGAGGTGAATTTGAGCGCATTATCCATCAAATTAGTTAAGACCTGAATTAAGCGATCTTCATCTGCCTGGACCCAGGGCAGATGGCGCGGTATTTCGACCGACAAAGCAACGCCTAAGTGAGCGGCGATAGGTTCAAAATTAGCCACACTGGCCCGAATGACCCGTTCGAGCGAAATGTTAGTTTGATCCAACTGCATGGGTCGAAGTGTCTGCTGCTGCCGGCTATGGAGGGTGGCAACCAGCCGTTCGAGCCGGGCCACTTCCTCTTCGATGCCGGTAAACAAAGCATCACGGATTTCGATGTCGGCGTCTGTATCCTCGTGAAGCGTCTCTACCGCTGCCCGTATGCCGGCCAGCGGCCGGGTCAATTCGTGGGCAATCGCCGCCAGTTGGCGGGCGCGGGTCTGCTCAGCCTCTTCAAGCCGAGCAGCCATCTGGTTGAAACTTTGAGCCAGGCTGCCAATTTCGTCCCCGCTGCGAGCGGTCACACGCGCCTGATAATTGCCCCGGGCAATGTCCTGAACCCGCTCGGTCAATTCGCGCACGGGGCGGGCGATGGTGGTGGCCAGGCCCAGGCTCAAGCCCAGGCCAAGGATCACGGTCAGGATCACTCCTTCCAGGATGACCCATTGCAGGCGGCTAAAAGCCGTGCGCAGATAGGCCACTTCGTATGACACGCGTAATGCGCCGATTGTATCGCCATTCCGCTGCAAGGGCAGCACCACGTAAGCCACTTCTGTCGAAAAACCCGGCCCAATGCCCTGGGCCGGCTCTCCCCGCAGCGCCTGGGCGACGGCTGCATCCTGGTACGATTGCCCCAGGCGACTTGCATCCTCAGCCCGGTTTGAGGCCAGAACGGTCCCTTCCTTTGACAATAGTAACACTCGGGCGTCGCTTAAGCGGGCTATCTCTGCCAGAAAACGCTGCGCCGCCAGGCGGTCCTCAATCAGCTCCGGTTGGCGCTCTGTCTGGTCGAGCAGCAGGCGAGCCTGAAAGGTGAGTTGCTGCAGCAAGGTTTGGGAGAAAAGTTCTTCCAGGGAATAGAAGAGAAACAGGCTAAGGAGCGGCGCCAACAGAAAAATAGGCAGCGTATTGCTGACCATGAGCTTGATGCGCAGGTTTGGCTTCATCCATCCAACTCCTCGATAACAAGCTTACGACTTGCCCGCGCGGTTTCAACCTTATCCCAGGGGTGGGAGTCTTCCCAAAAGAAGCCAACACCCTCAGTCAATGCCGCCACGGGATGCACTTCAATTATGGCTCACTTTAGCCAGATTGTCATTTTCGGCAACAAGTCCCCGCCCAACCTCTTTTCTTTAGGTAAACTTTAGGTTTTCTTGAGGTCAACTTTAGGTAGAGAACTTTATCTTCAATTATCCTACATATAGGCTAGAGAAGCGGTGTAACTCATGTAATTTACGACTTACTTTGTTTACGCGTTCTCTCCCCCTCATTTAACAACTTTGGCCATGAACCAAAGGGTTAATGTCAAACAAACTCAACCCAAAAAAGGAGCAAAATGAATAATTTACAGAAGATGGGCGGTGTTGCTGCCCTGTATGAGGCGGCAGCATACGTATTGGGTATGATGTTCTTTATCTTCATAGTGGATTATGCTGGTGTGGCCAACCCTGTCCAGAAGGTGGCTTTACTCGAGGACAACCAGGCTATCATGTATATGATGACTCTGCTCATCTATGTGGTCTTCGGCGTCTTTCTGGTTGTTCTGGCGCTGGCGCTTTACGAGCGCTTGAAGGCCGGCTCACCAGCGATGATGCAGGTGGCGACTGCCTTTGGGCTGATCTGGGCCGGCGTAGTGATTGCTAGCGGTATGATCTTTAACATCGGCATGGGCGTCGTCATCGAACTGTATGGCGCAGACCCGGCTCAAGCCGCGACGGTCTGGTTGGCAATTGATTCTGTGATTGAAGGATTAGGGGGCGGGGTTGAGATTTTAGGCGGTTTATGGCTTCTCTTGTTAAGTTGGGCAGCTTTGCGGGTAGGAGAGCTTCCCAAGGCACTGAACTACCTGGGCGTGGCGATTGGTGTGGCCGGTATTCTCTCGACTGTCCCGGCTCTCGGCGAACTGGGAGGGCTCGTTTTTGGGCTGGGCCAGATCGTGTGGTTTGTATGGGTAGGGGTTATCCTGGTCCGCCGGAGCCCAAGCGTGGTGCAAAAACTGGACGCATTTGTGGTTGCAGATATATCTCTGCAATCACCGGTTAATCAATCAGCCAAACAATCTTGAGGAATATTTATGATGCGACTATATGCATAAACGGAAATGTCGTAATCGCTGGGGGACACACTAACAGAACTTAACAAATGAGGAGGAAATGAAATGACAAACCGTATTATCAATACATCACCGCAGCAGACTGCCAGGGTCGCGGGGGTGTTGTATCTAATCATCATCGTCGCCGGCATCTTCGCCGAATTTTTTGTTCGCCAGAGCCTTATTGTGCCCGGAGATGCCGCAGCCACGGCCAATAACATTGTGGCTTCCGAGGGGCTATTCCGCGCCGGTATTGCCGGTGATCTCGTTATGATTATGAGCGATGTTGCCCTGGCCCTGGTTTTTTACGTATTGCTCAAACCGGTCAGTAATTCACTTTCTTTGCTTGCGGCATTTTTCAGGCTGGCCCAGGCCGCTATTTTGGGCATCAATTTGCTTAACCTGTTCTTTGTGTTGCAGCTTGTAAGTGGCGCTGGCTACCTGGCCGTTTTTGGCGCAGATCAGTTGCATGCGCTCGTGCTGTTGTTTCTCAAGGGGCATAGCCTGGGATATGCGATTGGCCTGGTACTTTTTGGCCTTAGTCTCTTTGTCCTTGGCTATCTGGTTTTCAAGTCGGGCTACCTGCCCAGAATTCTGGGCGTCTTGTTGATCGTTGCCGCGTCAGGTTATTTAATTGATAGTTTTGCCAGCTTTCTTTTGCCTACCTACGACAACTACGAAGCAGTATTTGCCCTGGTGGTTTTCCTGCCGGCGTTTATTGGGGAGTTGTCAATGTGCTTGTGGCTTTTGCTGAAAGGCGTAAAAATTCAGCAGACGCACTTGCGGCCCAGCCACGTTGCTTAGCGGGGTGTCAGGACAATCTTTAAAATATACCATCAATCGAATAAGAAGGAATACTTATGAAAGCTATTGTCTATACAAAATATGGATCACCGGATGTTCTTCAACTTAAAGAGATCGAAAAACCTACGCCCAGGGACAATGAAGTCCTGATAAAAATCTGTGCGACAACCGTAGAGACAACAGACACTATCTTTCGGCGGGGCAAGACGCTTTCGGCAAGATTATTCACCGGTCTCTTTAAACCCAAATTTACGATACCGGGGGGTGAGTTTGCCGGAGTAATTGAAGCAGTGGGCAAAGATGTCACCCGATTTAAAGAAGGTGACCGGGTCTTTGGAACGGCCGGTACCGGTTTTAGTACGAGTGCGGAGTACATCTGCCTGCCTGAAAACGGCTCGATGGCCTCAAAGCCGGACAACATGACCTACGAGGAAGCCGTGTCCATTCACCCGGGGGCATTAACCGCACTGCCAAATCTGAGAGATGCCGCAAATATTCAGCGCGGGCAGAAAGTGCTTATCAACGGCGCTTCTGGCAGTATCGGAACCAGTGCGCTCCAGCTTGCGAAGTACTTCGGGGCGGAAGTAACCGGTGTATGCAGCACGGCGAATGTAGAGCTGGTGAAATCCCTGGGGGCCGATGGGGTCATTGATTACAAGCAAGAGGACTTCACCAGAACCGGTCAGACCTACGACATCATTTTCGACACGGTCGGCAAGAGTTCATTTTCACGTTGTAAGGATGCGCTAAAGCAAGGCGGCATCTATCTTACCACTGTCATCACCCCGGCCATTATGTGGCAGATGCCGTGGACTTCAAAGTTTGGTAGCAAAAAGGCAGTGATTGTCTTCGCCGGTTTGCGGTCAGCCAGCGAAAAGAATGAAGATCTGGCCTTCTGCCTTGAGCTTGTTACGGCGGGGGCGCTTAAGCCGGTCATTGATCGCTGCTTTCCATTGGAACAGATTGCCGAGGCTCACCGGTATGTCGAAAAAGGACACAAAAGGGGAAGTGTCGTCATAACTGTGTAAAGCGTACTATCCGGGGCGCTTTTCATCGTCAGGTTCGCTGGACCTAAGTCGCTTTAGATGTTTCTGGGGGCAGAACTAGGCTGCAAAATCATCTCGCGTAGTAAAGATTTAACCGGGCCGTGGCGACGCTTAACCATGATGGTGGTCACCTTGGCGCGGACGGCCACCTGTTCCGGAATATTGCCCATGAGCAAGTTCTTGAAGAGCGGCTCGTTGGTGGCTCCAATGACGATCAAGTCATAGTCCTCAGCCACCTGGAGGATGGTTTCGACTACATTGTTCCCCTCAATAACCTGCCGGTCAAACTCATAGGGCAGACCGTCCACCGATTGAGCAATATCCTGCCAGGCCCGCACCCACTCCGGCTCTGTCGCGCCCGGACGGATAACGCGAAGGGCGGTTACCTTGACCGGGCCGTTGCTTTCTTGAATGGCCATGTTGGCTGCCATCTGGGCGGCCCGCCGGCTGTTTGGCCCACCGGCAACCGGGGCCAGGATCGCTTTGAGCGGACGATATTCGCGGTAGCGGACCACGGCAATGTCCGTCGGCGGGTTGTCCACAATATTGTCAATCACGCTGCCAAAAACGCGGCCCGCCGTGTTGGTGTAGCCCGGCCAACCCAGAACCATTAAATCAGTGGCGTTTTCCTGGACGGTTTTTCGGACGGCCTTGGCTACATCACGGCCCAGGCGGATCATACTGTGGACCGGCACGTCCCACGCCTTCGCTTCCTTAATCACGATTTCCAACGAGGGGCGGCCTTCTTTGAGAAAAGTCCGGCCCTCCCTCAAGTCCAGTTGAGGCGGAACACGAGCCACATGCAGCGCGAGGAGTTCTCCATCGTGCTGTTTCGCCAGAACTGCTCCAATCCGGCCCAGAATGTGCGCCTGTCCCTGCGTCGCCACCGGCACCAGCACCGAATAGTTTTTGCTGACCAGGACCTCTTCCAGGAGAATTTCTTTGGGTTTTTCCAGTTTTTCGATCCTGGTAAAGTAGCCCCAGTAGAGCAGTATTCCGGCCACAATCCAGGCCACCGCCACATACCAGCCAGTCGGGCTAAAGGTGAACAAGAAGAGCGCCAGAGCGATCATGGCGATGATGGCCAGCAGGGGAATTAGCGGAACAAAGGGGGTGATGAAACCCCGGTCCAGATCGGGCCGCTGCTGGCGCAGGCGCATCATCGAGATATTGACCTGGATAAACAGGAACAGAAACATCAAGTCGGCCGCCGCCGCCACGTCTTCGATGGGCAAAGCCCAGGCCATCCCCGTGATGAGCAGGCCGGAAAGGAGCACGGCCCAGTAGGGCGTATGCCGGATGGGGTGGATGGCGGCAAACAGTTTCGGCAGGTTATGATCGCGGCCCATGGCAAAGGAGACGCGCGACGAAGAGTAGGTGGTGGCGTTCAGGGCCGACATGGTAGAGGCCAGGGCACTGATGAGCAAAATCAGCGCGCCATAGGGCATCACCTGTGCGGCCGCTTCGACAATCGCCACCTCTCCTTTGGCCCCTAAATACTGGTAGGTCCGCATTCCTGCCGGGGCCGTAATGGCCCCGATGGCCACAAAAGCTACCAGGATATAAATTAACACGACCCCGACAATTGAGATAAACGTGGCGCGGGGCAGATTACGCTTGGGGTCTTTGATCTCTTCCCCGGATTGGGCAATGATCTCGTAGCCTTCAAAGGCAATAAACGTCAGCCCCATTGCCACCAGGACCCCGCTCCAGCCGTTGGGCAGAAAGCCGGTGGTAAAGCGGGTCGTCCAGCCTTCCGGATGCTGAAACATAGCTACCAGGCCAAAACCACAGAAGAGGGCCAGGATGATCACTTTAGTCACCGTCACCACATTGCCGACCGTGCCTGTCTCTGAAACGCCGCGATAGTTCAGGGCAGTGAAAATGACGATGATGAGGGTCATAAATACCAGTTGCCAGGTTTCCAGGATGAAACCAAAGCCAGGGAGACCCGCCAGGAGGTAAAGCTCGGCGGCAAAGCGGCCAAAGGCTAAAGCGTAAAGGCTGCCGGCAACCGCATGCGCAAACCAACTCATCCACCCCCCCAGAAAGCCCTGAGTGCCTCCCAACGCTTCTTTCACCCATAAGTAGCCGCCGCCCGCTTCCGGGAAAGCCGAACCTAACTCGGCATAAGCCATAGCCGTCAGCGTGGCCACCACGCCGTTGAGAAAAAAGGCCAGGACCAGGGCCGGACCTGCCGCGCCCGCTGCTACACCGGTCAGTACAAAAATACCGGCGCCAATCATCGCCCCAACACCGATCATTGTTACATCAAACAGACTCAGGTCGCGGCTTAAGGTTACTTCAATAGGGTGATGAGAGCCACTATCCTCTGATTTATGGTTGGTTCTCATACATTCTTCCTTACGACAGGAGTACCAGGATCATATCTCTCTTATAAAGCAGCTACGAATGCAATAAAACGTACAAGAAATCACAGCTTCTATTTCAGGATAATTGAAGGTAAAGGTATTTACCTCAAGCCGACCTCAAGAAAACCTAAAGCTTTCCTAAAGAAAAAAGACTTGTTTCTAGCGAACAAGCCCCTTGATATCTAATTTGACTCCGCCGAAACTATACCTTCGGCATTTTCCATAAAAGTTGACATCGTACTGGCGATACTATTCAATCTGGATCCGAATCGTCTGTACTCCTTCCCTGACGGTTACCTCCAAAATTTTTGGTTCTTGATTGGCTCGGATCACACTGATATTACCACTACGCTCCAGATGGGCTTCTTTGACTTCGTCTGGAGAAGAGGTCCGTGCTTCGGAGCGCAGTGCACCCAGTAGGTCATTCTGGCTGATATTACTTTTACGCATGGCTGTCCACCTTATCTCGCCGTTCTTGACCAGCAGCCGGGTTCTCCCTTTAATTAGCGTACCAAACCAATCGGAGTGAAAGGCGAGAACTGCGAAGAGCCAGTGTAGCCCTACTAGAACAAATCCCGCTCCTAATGTTGACCAGAACCCGGCCGAGCCGTTAATCGCCCGGCTGACGACGGAGCCGAGGATGATGCCCAGAATAACATCAAACGCGGTGTTTTTTCCCAGAAATCGTTTTTCCCCCAGGCGGACCATTACTAGGGCAGCGATGTAGACGATGAGCGCGCGCAAGGCCATCTGTCCCCCAGTAAGCTCGTCCGCTGCTAAGCCTAATACCCAGTTTAGACCTTCCCAGATTGCTTGCGTCACCGCACCTCGCTTTAATTTGGTTGAACAACCCAATCCTGTTCTGTATCAGTAGCATCGTTTCCCGGGACTCTTAAACCAATCCTGTTCACATGCTGCAGATCATTGGAGGCCTCGTTAGGCCCTAGCTTATCTTCTGGCCGGTTTCGATCTTGACCCCGTCGAATTCTACCGTGACTGGAGTGGCAAAACGCTGGCCGTTGATCTTATCGTGACGCATAAAATCAGGCGCTTCGACCCGCACCCGCAGGGTGTACTGCCCGTCGCCGGGCACGTGCCAGTTGCGGCCGTAGTGGTACAGCCAGGGATGCCACAGGAACGGCTGCTGATGCGTGCCAATTTCACGCCCAGCACTGTCAAGGAGGGTGGCGTAAACGGTCAGGCCGGGAATAAAGCGGCCGTCGGCAGCGTCACGGACCACAACTTCAACGTGGGCATTTTCGTCCGCTTGGGGGTTTTCCCACTTGAGTTGCCCATCGTGGAGATGGTATCATGCCCTCGGCGTGTTCAACGGCGTAGCCAATCAGGTAATCGGCTACTTGCTTCTCAGCGCCATGGGCTTCCTTTTGAGTCATATGTTCAACCGCCTTCTGAAAGGCGTTCCCCTGTTCCTTAGCCAGGCGCAACTGTTCCTGGGTAGCTTCATCGCTCGAGCGCATGGGCGGTGTCTTTAGTTGAGTTTTGGTTTGCATAAAAATTCTCCTTATATCTCCTGTTATAAAGTGACTGTTGCCAGATGGTGGAAACACTCGAGTTCAGGCACACCAGTTTAGACCAGAATGCTGATGCCGAGCGCAACCAGGATAAATAAGATGATGGCAATGATCAGGAAGATACCGAATAGCCACTTGGCAACCGTTGCCGCGCCCTGAGCCACACCGGTAAAACCCAGTCCGCCGGCAATTAAAGAAACGATAAAAGCAACAATTGCCCAGCCTAAAAGATCCATCATAACCTCCTTAGTGCTAATTATTATCTAATAAACTACAGGTCTGAATTCCTTCAGTCTCTACTTTTAGGGTACCTTCTTGATTCCATCCTGCCCATACTCACCTGGGTAGTAAGGAGCCCAAAAAAGAGCTATCTTTCAATAGCCCTTTGGGTGCTGGCCGAAGCCCTTCGGCTGTTTCTCATGTTCATTTTTATACTGTTCTCCAGCGATAATTCTGTCGCCCAATCCGGGTAACTTTCCTTACTATTTTTACTCAGGTGGATGAGTAGAAATCACCCATCGGGTTGATGGCCTGCCCTTCTTAATATGATATGATAGAGAAGTTACAGCGCTGGCTGCGGCCATCGAAGCCGGGGCGAACAATAGCTATGGGGTCAATATGGCGCCCGGCCGGCTTGAGGTAACGGTGCGCTTAGAAGTCACTTGCGTGATGGAGTAAAAAATGGAACCAATCCATTGCGAGGGAAGTATATACATTAATCATCCGATAGAAGAGGTCTTTGAATTTCTGGCCAATCCAAGCGTCAAGCCGGAGGAGTTGACCCCACTGGAGGATCGGGTGGAGGAACGGGAGGAAGTTCGCGGGGTTGGCGCCGAACGTCGCGCGACTGTCGAGTTTGCCGCCCGCGTGCTAGAGTATGTGGCCCGCTGTACCGAATACAAGCCTCCCCACCGGCTGTCCTCGCGGTTCGAGGGTGATGTGGAAGGTAACGAAACCTGGCAGCTTGTCCCCGAAGGCAGCGGCACCCGGGCCCAACTGACGATTGACTTTGTCAGGCCAGAGTGGACGCCGGCCTACTTGCGGAATAACACCACGGCGGACCGGTGGGGCCAGATGCTGGTTGACCAGACCCTGGCAAATGTCAAGGCTGCTCTGGAGCAGGCGGCTGATCAGACTGATAAGGGTCGGCCCTATGACTGACTTTTTAGAGGATTTTTATCCCCTTATCCAACGAGGTTACCCGGGGCTTTCTAGACCGCCAGCAGAAGGGAATGAGGAGATGATATGCAGCAAACATGTGAACCAAATCGTTGGAAAGGCTTTATTTGCGGGCTACTGGGTAGCGTGGCCGGATTAACGGCCATGAGTCTATACTGGCAGTATGTCGCTCCGGCCTTATCGGACGAAAGTTCGAATAACCCAGGTGAGAAAAGTGGAGAAGACAGGCTTCAACCCCTCGACGATATCTCCCTCACCGGGAAGCAGTACCGGGACGGCGAGTCTTCGACGGCGGCGCTCGGCCGGATCCTCTATCAGCAGGTGACGGGACAGGAGCCGAAGTCGCCAGAAACCCGGACAGCCCTGAGCTACCTGGTGCATTGGGGGTATGGTCTGGGCCAGGGAGGTCTTTACGGCGCAGCCAGAAGTTCCGTCAATAATCTGGACCTGGCGGGTGGCGTTATGTTTGGCGCCGGCCTCTGGCTCTTGGGCGATGAACTGGTTGTGCCGCTGCTGGGACTGCAAGGTGGACCAACAACCGTTTCGTCCGCACAGCACACTCACCGGCTGGGCGCGCATGTGGCCTATGGGTTGGGTCTGGCAGCCGCCACCCAGTTATTACGGCGATTATTTTAAAACACTCCATCCACCTAACTGCTGGTGAAATCTTTACGAACTTCGTAGGCAATTCTTAATAAACTGGGGTACCAGACAGGTGGTAGAGAATAGTTGGAAGAATAATCCTTCTGTCTCTGTTAAATTATCCGTTTGAGTATGGACAGATAGAGATAGGGCTTGGTACTATAGTAATACCGGTAACATTGTGAATACGTGGGAGTTTTTACCTTAAACAGGCAGTCTCGCGAAGTCAATGCCATAACGATCCGGCCACGGCGGCTCCAGATCGGACAGACAACGTTGTAAATTCGCCAAGGCTCGACCCGACCCGATTGAAATTTGATAATCGTTTTTGTTAGAGGACACATTCAGCGATGTTGTCCTCATCCTGTCCCGTTTCCTCGAGTTTGGTAACAAGCTGTTTGTTATTCCCCAAAGCTCTACACAGTTGAGTCGTGAGGATGAAGTA
>JAHDWA010000079.1 GCA_023382535.1 Anaerolineae bacterium
ACTTACCGATCTGAACGAGCGGATCGGTTCAATTTTGGAGCGTCTTTGACATCGCCGGCAAAGCGAAACAGATTGAAACCTTAGAAAAAGAGTCCGGTGAGCCGGATTTTTGGAACGACCAGCGTGAGGCGCAGGAAAAAATGCGCCGCATGTCGGAGTTGCGCGAGGAGGTTGAAACCTGGCGGGGCATGGAGCGCCGGACCAGGGAAGCGCATGACCTGCTCGAAATGGCTGCCGAGGAAGAGGATGACTCGCTGCTGGCCGAACTGACCGCAGAAGTGGACTCGTTGGCGAGCCTGCTGGAAAAGCTGGAATTCCAACTGGTGCTGTCCGGCCCGCACGATAAGAATCCGGCGCTGCTCTCGATCCACGCCGGGGCCGGCGGGACCGAGAGCCAGGATTGGACCGAAATGCTCATGCGCATGTATCTCCGCTGGGCCGAGGCCGGCGGTTACAAAGCCACACTGGTGGATCAGACCGAGGGCGAAGAAGCTGGCCTCAAGAGTGTCACCATGGAAATTGAAGGTGAATACGCTTACGGTTACCTCAAAACCGAGCGAGGTGTGCACCGCCTGGTTAGAATTTCGCCCTTCGACGCCAACAGCCGCCGTCACACTTCCTTTGCCCTGGTCGAAGTGGTGCCGGATATTGAAACCGATATTGACATCGAAATCAAGCCCGAAGACATCGAAGTTGATGTTTACAAATCGGCCGGCGCCGGCGGGCAAAACGTGCAGAAAAACTCGACGGCGATCCGCCTCAAACACCTGCCGACCGGGATTGTGGTCACCTGCCAGAACGAGCGCAGCCAGCTTCAGAACCGGGAAACCGCCATGCGCATCCTGCGCGGGCGCTTGTATGACATCGAGCTAAAAAAGCAGGAGGAAGAGCAGGCCCGGCTCAAAGGCAAGCACGTCGAGGCCGGCTGGGGCAACCAGATCCGCTCCTATGTGCTGCACCCGTACAAAATGGTCAAAGATCACCGCACCGATTACGAAGTCGGCAATGCCGAAGCGGTGCTGGATGGCCGCCTGGATGGCTTCATCGAAGCGTACCTGCGCTATACGATTGGCGAAGGTGAAGGAGCCAGAGCGTAGGAGGATTGGAAGGTTGGAAGGAGGGAAAAATCCCCAGCCTTCCAGCCCTCCAATCTTCCAGAATATTTGGTTGAAACTTGACACGATTTCCTCCCCCTGCTATAATTGTTGCGTATAAAATAAACTTCGTCTAACGCGTTAGAAGTTTCACCTCTTGTAGGCCCAACTACATAACAATCTGTGAAAGATTGCGCCCTGGTCTAACTGGCGCAATTTTTGTTGTCTCTAGGGATGGGTAGCTTGAGTCAGGTGTCTGGTTCGGATCAAGATGAACTAATGTTGGTAAAATTTGAGGAAAGCCTGACCCAGGCTGGCCTGTCTGCCTCGACGATTGTAAATTACCTGGCTGATTTGCGGGTTTTTCTGCGGTGGGGCAAGTGCGAAATAGGCCAGCAGTTTTCACTGGCCGAGGTTAGTTCAGACCATATCCGGCTGTACCGGCATTACCTGGCCCAGGAACTTCACCGGGCGGCGGCGACAGTCAATCGCCACCTGATGGCCCTGCGGAAATTTTTTGCTATGGCCAAAGAAATGGGTCTTCTAACGGAAGACCCGACAACAGAGATAGCCCTTGTCCAGGAAGACGGGCAGGCTAACTCGCGCCCTCTTTCCAAAGAAGAGATTGAGGAGTTGCTGGCGGCGGCGCAGAAAGGGTCGCGGGCCGGGCTGGCCCGGCGGGACCTGGCGATTCTGCACTTGTTACTGCACACCGGCTTAAAGGTCAGTGAAATCGTGGCCCTTAAAAAAGATGACCTGATATTTGAGTATCCCGGCGTTCAGCTCAAGGTTTGCCGGGAGTGGTCCGATGACCCGAAAACCAGGTATTTGCCGCTCGTTGGAGAAGTTTGCAAGACGTTACACGAATATTTGAAGGTTCGCCCCCAAACCTCGACCACCGACCACTTTTTTCTCAGTCAGGAAGGCCGTCCCATCTCCAACCGCACGGTGCAGCGGATTATCGGCGACTGCGCCAAGGCAGTGGGCCTGGAAGGAGTTTCGGCGCAGTCCCTGCGGCGAACCTTTGCCTTGCAGTTGTTCTCGGAAACTCACGATCTTGAACTCGTTTCGGAGCGCTTAGGCCATCAAACCAAGGCCATCACCGAGCAATATTTGGCGGTGCATGACCATCATCAAAATTTAGAAATAAGAAAATAGAAAAAAGAATAGACATCGGGTTGTATTCCTTGTCCTGATCTCTAATTTCCAATTTCTAAACTCTTAATTTTTTACTGTACTTAAGCTAAGGAGGTTTATTGTGGAAGTAAAAGATTTCCGTGCCTTGCGGGTCAGTCTGGCTTCGCCGGATGAAATCCGGAGCTGGTCCTATGGTGAAGTGACCAAACCGGAAACGATCAACTACCGCCGCCTGCGGCCCGAAAAAGACGGTCTCTTTTGCGAGGCTATTTTTGGCCCCACCAAGGATTGGCAGTGCTACTGCGGCAAGTACAAGCAGGTCCGCTATAAGGGCATTGTCTGTGAAAAGTGTGGGGTCTTGGTGACCCGGTCGTCGGTGCGCCGGGAGCGGATGGGGCATATCGAACTGGCTGCCCCGGTCGCTCACATCTGGTACACCCGCCGCGTGCCCTCCTATCTGGGCCTTTTGCTTGACATCTCCCGCCGTAATCTCGACCGCGTGCTGTACTTTGCCCACTATATCATTACCAAAGTGGACGAGCCGTCTCGCGCCCGTGCTCTGAAGCGTCTGGACGACGAAGTGGGCCGCGAAGAAAAACGTCTGGAAGAAATTCGCCAGGAGCGGGTTGATGTTATCACCCGCGAGCGGGACGAGAAGATCGCCGCGCTGCGTGACGAAGAGCAGCGACTGGTAGACGCCCTGAACGAGCGCCAAAACTCGCTCATCGAAGAGGCGATGAAAGAAGCCCAAAAGCTGCAAAAACGGCTGGAAGACCAGGTCGGCGCCGTGCTCAAAGCGCCGATCACCTTCAGCGGCAGCAATGAAATTATCGCCAATATCGGTGAAACGCTCGACCGCAGCCACCTCAAAAATTTGAATAACCTGGTCGAAGGCCGGCTCAACGAAATCAAGGCCGAAATTGAAGAAGAACTCAACCGCGAGCAGGGCCGCGTTAACGCCGAGATTGACCGGCTTCGCTACCTGGCCGACCAGGAAGTTGATGCGCGGGGCGGCGACAACTCGCAAGAATTGGGTGAATTGATCGCTCGCGTGCAGGAGCAGCGCCAGGAACTGCTGAGCATCGAGTGGATGCAGTTTCTGAACGAAGTCCAGTATCGTGATTTGACCGACCGCTGGGGCAACGTATTTACCGCCAGCATGGGGGCTGAGGCGCTGTACGACATCTGCAAAGATCTCGACCTGGACAAGCTGGCCGCCGAACTGCGGCTGCAGATTCGCAGCACCCGCTCCAAGCAGCTCAAGAAAAAAGCGATCAAGCGCCTGCGCGTAGTTGAGAGCCTGCGCAAGAGCAACAACCGCCCGGAGTGGATGATCCTGACCGTTTTGCCGGTCATCCCGCCCGACCTGCGCCCGATGGTTCAACTCGACGGCGGCCGCTTTGCGACCTCTGATTTGAACGACCTGTACCGCCGGGTGATCAACCGCAACAACCGGCTCAAGCGGCTGCTGGATTTGGGTGCGCCCGATGTGATTGTCCGCAACGAGAAGCGCATGCTCCAGGAAGCGGTTGACTCGCTTATTGATAACAGCCGCCGGGGCAAGGCCGTCTCGTCGCGAGGCCGCCGCCAGCTTAAGAGCTTGAGCGATATGCTCAAAGGCAAGCAGGGCCGCTTCCGTCGCAACCTGCTGGGCAAGCGCGTGGACTACTCCGGCCGCTCGGTCATCGTCATCGGCCCGACCCTGGAACTGCACCAGTGCGGTCTGCCCAAAGGCATGGCCCTGGAACTGTTCCGGCCTTTTGTCATCCAAAAGCTGGTCGAGTACAACTACGCCAACAACGTCAAGGGGGCCAAGCGCATCGTCGAGCAGCGCCGGCCTGAAGTTTGGGAGGTGCTGGAAGAGGTTATCCACACCCGGCCCATCCTGCTCAACCGCGCCCCCACGCTGCACCGCCTGGGTATTCAGGCGTTTGAGCCGATCCTGGTCGAGGGCAACGCCATCCAGATTCACCCGTTGGTCTGTTCCGCCTTCAACGCCGACTTTGACGGCGACCAGATGGCGGTCCATATTCCGTTATCGGATAAGGCGGTCAAAGAGGCGCGGGAGTTGATGCTGTCAACCCGGAACATCCTGCTGCCCTCCAACGGTGAGCCGGTGGTTTCGCCGACCAAAGACATGGTCCTGGGCGTCTACTATCTGACGATGGAGGAAGCCGGTAAAAAAGGCGAGGGTAAAGTCTTTACCGACCTGGATGAAGTGGCTCTGGCTTATGCCCTGGATAAGGTGGACCTCCACGCCAAAATCAAGGTGCTGCACTATGCGCCTAACTCCAAGCAGACAGCGCCCATTGAGACGACAGTCGGCCGGGCGCTCTTTAACCAAATCCTGCCCGAATCCCTGCGCTTTGTCAATAAAGTGCTGGATAAAGGTTCGCTCAAGGATTTGGTCGGCATTAGCTACGCCACGATGGGACCTGATATTACCGCCAAATTGGTGGATGATATCAAAAGCATCGGTTTTAAGTACGCTACCCGCTCCGGGACCACCATTTCCGTTTCCGACATCAATGTGCCCCAGGAGAAGAAAGATATTCTTAACCGCGTTACCGAGCAGGTGGCCAAGGCCGAACAGCAGTATCGCCGGGGCTTGATTACCGACGAAGAGCGCTACATTAAAACGGTGCAGCTCTGGACCGAGGCGACCGACGAGGTGACGGATGCCGTGCGCGCCGCGATTGATCCCGAAAGCCCGATCAAGATTATGGCTGACTCAGGGGCGACTAAAGGCGGCTTCCAACCGATCCGCCAGTTGGCCGGGATGCGCGGCCTGATGGCCGACCCCAGCGGGCGCATCATCGCTTTGCCCATTCGCTCCAATTTCCGCGAAGGGCTGACCGCGTTGGAATACTTCATCTCGACGCACGGGGCGCGTAAAGGTCTGGCCGATACCGCTCTGCGCACCGCCGACGCGGGCTATCTGACTCGCCGCCTGGTAGACGTGGCTCAGGATGTCATCATCAACGAGAACGACTGCAAAACCAAATCTGGCGTGACCATTGACAAGCGTGACAGCCCCGGTCTGGGCGAGAGCTTCAAAGAGCGCCTGTTGGGCCGTGTTTCGCTGAAGAAAATAGTGGACAAGAAGACCGGCGAGGTGCTGGTTGAGAAGAACCGGATGATCGGGGAGCCTGAATTTCAGGCCATCGAGAAGGCCGGCCTGGAAAAAGTGCTGGTGCGTTCGCCGCTGCACTGCCAGCTCGAGCACGGTATTTGTAGCTTCTGCTACGGCAGCGATCTGGGCCGGGGCGGCCCGGTGCAAATTGGGGCAGCGGTGGGGATTATCGCCGCGCAGTCCATTGGCGAGCCGGGCACGCAGTTAACCCTGCGCACCTTCCATACCGGCGGCGTTGCCGGCGTTGAGGACATCACCCACGGCCTGCCGCGCGTGCAGGAGTTGTTCGAAGCCCGCAATCCCAAGGGCGAAGCGATCATCTCCGACCTCGATGGGCGGGTCGAACTGATTACCCACGAGGATGGCAGCCGCGTGCTCAAGGTCATCTCGTCCGAAGTTCGCAAGGACGAGTACGAAGTGCCCGGCAACTGGTCCATTTTGGTCGAAGACGGTGAGGAGATTACCGCCAAGACCAAGCTGGCCAAGCGGGGCGAGCAGGAGATTCTGGCCGAGAACGGCGGCCGGGTGCAGCGCGAGGAGAACAAGGTTGTCGTTCATTGGGACGCCCGCCAGGAAGAAGAATATCAAATTGAGTCGGCGGCGCGCCTGCGGGTTGCCAACGGCGACCAGGTGGTGGTCGGGCAGCAACTGACCGAAGGCTCGCTTAACCCCAACCGCATTCTGCGGGTGTTGGGCCGTGAAGCCGCCCAGCTTTACCTGCTGGAAGAGGTCCAGAAGGTCTACCGCTCCCAGGGTGTGCCGATCAACGACAAGCACATCGAAGTCATTGTCCGCCAGATGACCAACAAGGTGCGGATTGTGACCAGCGGCGACAGCGAGTACCTGCCCGGTGAACTGCTGGATTACCAGAAGTTCCAAAATATGAACCAGGACCTGATGAGCCAGGGCAAGCGCCCGGCTTCGGGCCGGCCCATTCTGCTGGGTATCACCAAGGCGGCGCTCAATACCGACAGCTTCCTGTCGGCGTCGTCCTTCCAGCATACCATCAATGTGCTGGCCCAGGCCGCTATTGAAGGCAAGCGTGATGAGTTGTTCGGTTTAAAGGAAAATGTTATACTGGGCAAACTCATTCCGGCGGGCACCGGCTACCATCACTATCATGGTACAGATGGGAACGGCGGTGTGGCCGAGGATGGTCAACAACTGGTCGTGAGCAGCGGTGAGGCCATTGATCTTGCCACAGGCGGAAACGGGGCGGGTGAAATCGGCTCTATTGATGAACTGGGTCTTTCTGCCTAATGGTCTATTCGCTGATAAAATTCCCGAGTGAAAGGGGGTGAGGGTGAGATGAGTGTCGAACTACGCTCCGGTGAGTCTCAAGATTCTTTGTTGAAGCGATTCAGGAAAGAAATTGTCAAGGCTCGCGTGTTAAGCACCTACCGCAAAAAGCGCTGGTTTGTTTCCAAAAGCGAGCAGCGCCGCCTGGCTAAACAACGGGCAATTCGCAAAGCTCGCCGCAAGATGATGCGCCGGCAAAATACGCTGTAGGAGTGCCTCACTCCTCTAAGGAGACTTAAGACCCGCAGAGTTTTTACACTCTGCGGGTTTTTTGTTGCCCAAAGTAGGTCATATTTCCTCGATAGTTGTGATATTTGTCACTAATTAGGTTCCGCTTTATACTGTATACTCCAGTGTAGGCAAGCTATAACCGGTAGTTTTTGGAGGGTGATGATGGAATTAATTCTGGCACGGTGGCAATTTGCTATCACCACAACTTATCACTTTTTCTTTGTGCCCCTGACTTTAGGCCTGTCCCTGCTGGTCGCGCTGATGGAGACGCTTTACGTTTGGACAGGCAACGACGTTTACAAACGGATGACCAAGTTCTGGGGCAAGCTGTTCCTGATCAATTTTGCGATGGGCGTCGTTACAGGTATTGTCATGGAGTTCCAATTTGGCATGAATTGGTCAGAGTATGCTCGCTTTGTCGGCGATATTTTTGGCGCGCCGCTGGCGATTGAAGCCCTGCTGGCCTTTTTTCTGGAGTCAACCTTTATTGGGCTGTGGATTTTTGGCTGGGACAAGCTCTCCCCCCGGCTGCACCTGGCGACGATCTGGCTGGTGGCTATCGGTTCCAATATTTCGGCGCTCTGGATTTTGATTGCCAACTCCTTTATGCAGCAGCCCCTGGGCTACACCCTGCGCAACGGTCGGGCCGAGATGACCGACTTTTTCGCTTTGATCACCAACCCGCACGTCTGGGTCCAATTCCCCCACGTTATCACCTCGGCCATGGCAACGGCGGCCTTCTTTGTCCTGGCCATCAGCGCCTACCACCTGCTGCGGGGGAACCAACTGATCCTGTTCCGGCGTTCCTTCCAAATGGGCCTTATCTATGCGGTCATTGCCATCCTTTTGGTGATGCTGGTCGGCCACAGCCAGGCCCAGTACATGTTCAAAGTCCAGCCGATGAAGATGGCTTCTGCCGAGGCGCTGTGGGAGAGCGAGAACCCGGCAGCAATGTCGCTCTTCACCATCGGGAATGAGCCGGAACTGCGCGACGTCTTTGCCATCCGTGTGCCCGGCCTGTTAAGTTTCCTGGCCTTGAATCGTTTTGAGGGTGAAGTGCCGGGCATCAAGAATCTGCAAGCCGAGTACGAGCAAAAGTATGGCCCGGGCGATTATGTCCCGCCGGTTGCCGTGAGCTACTGGAGCTTTCGTTTGATGATCGGCGCGGGCATGGTGATGGCCTTGCTCGCCCTGTACGGTCTTTATCTGCTGTTGACCAATAAGGTTGAGCGGCAGCCGGTTTATCTCAAGCTGTTAACCTGGGCCGTGGTTTTGCCTTATTTTGCCAACTCGGCCGGCTGGCTTTTTACCGAAATTGCCCGCCAACCCTGGATTGTTTTTGGTCTGCAAAAAACCGCCGATGCGGTCTCACCTAATGTAACGGTTGGCATGGTGCTGACCTCGTTGATCCTGTTTACCGTTGTCTACGGTGTTTTAATGGTGGCCGACATCTATCTTCTGGCCAAGTACGCCCGCATGGGTGCCGGTGAAGCCGGGCAGACCGGTCCGGCTGAAAGTGCGGCCGGTGTGCCGGCCGGCGCTTTTTTGAAGTGAAAGGGAGGGCCTCTAATGGATCTCAATACACTCTGGTTTATTTTAATTACCATCCTGTTTATCGGGTTCTTTATCCTGGAAGGGTTCGACTTTGGCGTGGGCATTCTGCTGCCCTTTCTGGGTCGAAATGATTGGGAACGCCGGCTGATCATTAACACCATTGGCCCGGTTTGGGACGCTAACGAGGTCTGGATCATTACCGCCGGTGGAGCTATTTTTGCGGCGTTTCCCAACTGGTATGCGACCATGTTCAGCGGCTTTTACCTGGCATTAGTGCTGATGCTGCTGGCCTTGATTGTCCGTGGGGTAGCTTTTGAATTTCGCAGTAAAGATAAACACCCCCGCTGGCGAGCTACCTGGGATTGGCTAATTTGCATTGGCAGCGCTGTCCCCGCTTTGCTGTGGGGCGTGGCCCTGGGCAACCTGCTGCGCGGCGTGCCGATTGACGCCGATATGAATTACGTCGGCGGCTTCTTTAACCTGCTCAATCCTTACGCCCTGCTGGGCGGTTTGACTACCCTTTCGATGTTCATCCTACACGGCGCTATTTTCCTCAACCTCAAAACCACCACCGATGTTGCCGCCCGGGCTACGGCTACGACCAAAAAAGTGGGACCGGTCGCTACGGTTCTTGTCTTCCTCTTTGTTGTTGCCGGTTATTTTATGACCGACGCTTTTACCCGGCTGGGCGTCGACCCAGGTATCATCCCTTTGAGCGCCGGGGCGGCTCTGCTGGCCGCCGGTTGGTTCATTCACCGGCAGCGCACCGGCTGGGCCTTTATCATGACCGCCGTGACCATTGCCCTTTCAACTATCACCATCTTTATGTCGCTTTATCCACGCGTCATCGTTTCCAGCCTCAACCCTGATTGGAGCCTGACCATTTACAATGCCTCTTCCAGCCCCTACACCCTCAAAGTCATGACGATTGTCGCCCTTATCTTTGTGCCGGTGGTCCTGATCTATCAGGGGTGGACCTACTGGGTTTTCCGTCATCGGCTTGACCGGGATTCGCAGCTTGAATATTGATGAGCGTGAATAAACGTCTCCTCCGCCAGACTCAGCCGGAGCGCCTGCAATTGGCGCTGGTCATTGGGCTGGGACTGCTGGCGGGGGGACTGCTGGTAGCGCAGGCATATCTCTTAAGCCGCGTTATCAGCCGAGTCTTTCTCAATGGGCAGGGCCTGCAAGATGTGCAGGCCCTGCTGCTCATGTTGCTCGTTGTTGCCCTGCTGCGTGCCGGTCTAATCTGGAGTGGTGAGACGCTGGCCCAACGAATTGCCGGGCGGATCAAAAATGAGCTTCGGGAGCGTCTCGCCACGCATCTGCTGGCCCTGGGGCCGAGCTACACCCGGCGCGAGCGCAGCGGCGAGCTGGCGGCTACGGCCGTCGAGGGCATCGAGGCGCTCGATACATACTTTGGCCAATATGTGCCTCAACTGGCCCTGGCGGCCCTGGTTCCATTGACCATCTTGGCTTTTGTTTTTCCCCTGGATTTCCTGACCGGCCTGGTTTTGCTGTTGACGGCCCCCCTTATCCCCGTTTTTATGGTATTGATTGGCCGCCAGGCCGAGGCGATGACCCAGCGCCAATGGATTGGGTTGAGCCGGATGAGCGCCCACTTTCTGGATGTCTTACAGGGCCTGCCCACGCTCAAAATGTTGAACCGCAGCCGTGACCAGCTTGAGATCATCGCTCGCATCAGCGAACGCTTTGGCCAGACCACCCTCGGCGTGCTACGCGTGGCGTTCCTGTCGGCGCTGGTGCTGGAACTGATTGCCACTCTCAGTACGGCTGTAGTAGCCGTCGAGGTAGGTCTGCGGCTGTTATACGGCCGGTTAGTCTTTGAGCAGGCTTTTTTTGTACTGGTCCTGGCCCCGGAATTTTACGCGCCGCTGCGCTCTTTGAGCGCCCGTTTCCATACCGCTATGGCCGGCGCCAGCGCCGCTCAGCGCATTTTTGAAATACTCGACACTCCTCTCCCAAAGCCTGTCCTCGCGTCCTCGCCTCTTCCACCCCTCATGGCTCCTCCTGCCATTCACTTCGACGATGTCCATTATACTTATGAGAGCGGCGGACTTCCGGCGCTCAACGGTTTGTCATTTCACCTGGCGCCCGGCCAGAAAATTGCGTTAGTTGGTCCCAGCGGTGCAGGCAAAAGCACGGTGGCGTATTTACTGCTCCGTTTTGCCGAACCGAGTCGAGGTGTTATTACCATCAACGGCCAGCCCTTAGCTGCACTCGACCCGGCCGCCTGGCGAACTCAGATTGCCTGGGTGCCCCAAAACCCCTACCTTTTCCATGCCTCGGTCGCCGATAACATCCGCCTGGCCCGGCCCGACGCCGGCCTCGACCAGATTGAGTGGGCCGCTGGTCAGGCCTGTGCTGCTGAGTTTATCCAAGCTTTACCCCAGGGCTATGACACCCTCATCGGCGAGCGCGGCGCCCGGTTGAGCGGCGGTCAAGCCCAACGGTTGGCCCTGGCCAGAGCCTTTCTGCGGGACGCGCCGCTGCTCATCCTCGACGAAGCGACGGCTCACCTCGATCCCGAACACGAAGTATGTTTGCAGGAGGCCCTGACCCGGCTGCTGGCTGGCCGGACGGCCCTGATCATTGCCCACCGGCTGAACACGGTCTACAGCATGGATCAGATTTTGGTTATGGTCGAAGGACGGGTGGTTGAGGCCGGCACGCATGCCTCCTTACAGCGGCAAAAGGGGGTGTACCAAAAAATGGTGGAGGCTTATCTGGCGGAAGTTCGCTGAGCGTTGAAACGCCCGGCTAAGCTTAATGAAAGCCTGATAAATCAGGCTGGGGAGTGGGTTGAGCCGGTTTTGAACCGGCTTTCACCTATCTCAGCCGGTAGCTTCTAGCCGTTGGCGGCTGGATGAATTACTGCATGCTTTCCACAGCTAAGTGGCTTCAGCGACCGGCAGGGACCGGCACAATTTCCTCTACCGGCTCATCCAAGTGATGGATGGCCGCCTCCGCTGTCTGCGCGAAAATGGGCATAGCCACATTTCCGCCCTGGCCGCCGTGCTCGACGACCGCTGCAATAACGACCGTTCGCTCGCCGGTTTCGGCAAAACCGATGAACCAGGCATGCGCGTTCAGCCCGCTCCCAACCTCGGCGGTGCCGGTTTTGCCGCCGATAGCTGTGTCAGGAAATGCCTCCCTCAGGCTGCGCTGATTCTGGCCCATGGCGATCATCATCTGCCGGACCTGCCGGGCTGTTTCTGGCTGCATCGCCCCGGCAACCCAAGTGCCTCCTGGTTCGTTCGCCAGCACCATCCCGGACGGGTGGCGGACCGCCCTCAGCAAGTGAGGCTGGGGAATATCGCCTCCATTGACAACAGCGGCGACAACCAGGGCCATATTTAAGGGCGAGGTCAGCAGTTCTCCCTGGCCAATCGCCGTGTAGGCTCGCAAGAGATTATTGTGGAACAATGCCTGCGGGTCGTTCGCTATCTGCGCCGCCCTTGTTTCGATCTCCAGGGGTGGCGCGGCCCCGTCGGGCTGGCTGAAGCCAAAACGAGCGGCGTAGTCAATGAAGGTAGGGGGCGGCATCTCGGCTCCGATCCGGCCAAACACGGCATTGGCCGAGGTCACGTAGGCTCGTTCCAGGTTGAGCACCTGCTCGGTATGGTTGCGATCAAACACAATTCCTCCACCCACCTCGTAAACATAGTAGGGACCTTTGTCGTCCCTTCGCGGCGGTCCGACGTCAAAGACCGACGCCGGGGTGACTTGTCCCGTATCCAGCGCGGCAGCAAGCGTGACGGTTTTAAAGGTGGAGCCGGGCACATATGCACCCATGGCTGCTCGGTTCAAAAAAGCATTGGGACAGTTGCTGGCATCGCCGCAGTTGGCAAACAAGCTGCGGATGTAGGCCTCGTCCAAAACGCGATTGGGATCAAAGGCGGGCGCACTGACCATCGCCAGGACTGCGCCGGTATGTCCATCCAAGACAACGACAGCCCCAGTTTGTCCCTGCAAAGCCTGGGCGGCGGCCCGTTGCAGCCGGCTGTCAATGGTCAGGTAAACATCACTGCCAATCATCGGTTGGTAGACCATGCGGCTGACCTGGGTGTCAACGCGGTTCAGGCCCAACAGGGTCTCGTTAAAATAGTACTCGACCCCGGCAACTCCGGTGCGCAAGCCGGAGACGTAGCCGATGACGTGGGCCAGGGAAGGTTCCGTGTAAAAGCGCCGTTTGTCACCCGCGGCCGTCTCCAGGTCATAGGCCAGGGCGCGGCCGTTGCGGTCGTAAACGGTTCCCCGGTTGATTTCGGCCAGGAACGCCTGCGTGCGCTGCACCACCGGTTTGGGCAGCGCCTCCAGGGTGACGGGGGCCGCCGGGTCGGCACCCGCCCCCATTGCCTGGTACTGCGCCGCCGCCGCGACCGGGTCAAGCGCGACCGGCTGCAACTCGCGGCCTCGCACCAGTTGCCAGTAGACCAAACGGCTCGACGCCACAATGACCAGCAGGATCATGACGTTGACAATATGCCAAATGCGCTGGGTCAAGGTCATAGCGCCGTTCCTTCCAGGCGTTGGGCCAGGGCCAGCACCAGGCCAATTTCGACCAGGTTGACCAGCAGCGCCACGCCGCCCTGGCTCAAAAAGGGCAGGGTGACGCCGGTCAAGGGCAGCAGGTTCAGATTACCACCGACCATAATCAGGACCTGAATAAATAGATGCACGCTAATCCCGACCAGCAGCAGCCGCTCAAAAACCTGTCCCGTCGGCAGCAGGATGGCCACCCGCAAAATCCGCACCAGCAGGACGATGAAAAAACCCAACAAGGCCAGGCCAACAACCGCGCCCAATTCTTCCAGCAGGGCCGCGAAGATGAAATCCGAGTGGGCCAGCGGAATGTTAGCCGGCAGCCCAAAGCCGAGACCGGCGCCGGTTAAGCCTCCGGCAATTACGGCATAGATCGCCTGTTGAAGCTGGTAGCCCGGCCCTTCGGCGATAGTCAGGCCGCCGGGCAGGGGAGCCGTGCTCCAGGGGTTGAGAAAGGCGGCGAAACGTTGTTGAATGACCGGAGGGACTTCCCAAATCAGTCCCAAAATCAGGCCCACCAACAGCGTTAAACCCAGGCCGATTAAGGCCACGGTCGCAAAGATGCGGATCTGAAAGCCGGCGTAGAGCATGGCTACAAAGAGGCAGCCCAGAATAAGAATGGCCCCAAAATCGGACATTTTGACCAGGGCCAGGGTCGCCAGCGAGACAAACAGTAAGCCAGGGATAAAGTAGCGAACGGCCGGCAGCCTGAGCCAACTTAAAAACGGCCGCGCCCGACCTTCTGCCTCCTCGCCCTCTTTTTCAATGTACCAAGCTAAAAAGATAATCAGGGCCAGCTTGATCACTTCCGAAGTCTGCACTGCCGGGAGAGGCCCCAACTTGAGGGACAGCCGGGCGCCTGACTCGTCCAGTACGCCGAAAAAGGCGGTTGCCAGCAGCAGGCCCAGGCCCACCAGGCTGATCATCACCGTTCCCCGGCGCAGCCAGTCAACCAGAGTAGGGCGGGCTATGAGAACAGCCATGAGCGCCACGCCGGGAATAAAACCCCGGCTCAACTGCTGCCAGACGGCTTCGGGAGGGCGCAGCCGCCAGATCATCACCAGGCCCACGGCGGTCAGCAGGCCGACAACAGGTAAGATAAGCTGCTCTGTTTCAACCCCACGCCACTGGAGCAGCATGTGCAGGAGGAGAAGCGAAACTGCCAGGACGACAGGTGGGAGCAGGGCAGCGGGTAGGGCGGGCAGCGGGTTTTCCCCCTGCCGCAGGTGGCTGGCCATAGTGACCATCACAAAGCCCAGCCCGCCGAGCAGGATGACCAGCGCCAGCAATACTGTTTCCAGGGGCCGGAAGACAAAGCGGGAGTGCAGTCGCATGGGCTACTCCACTAACTCAAAAACCATATCCCCGATTTGAACGGTTGCGCCAAAAGGAATTGCCTGGGGACGATGGGGCGGGCAGGAGCGGCCGTTGATCAGCGTGCCGTTCCGGCTGCCCAAATCTTCCAGCCACCATTCGACTCCATCCCACCGTAAGCGGGCGTGGCGGGTAGAGACAAAGCGGTCGTTCAGGACCAGATCATTGCCCGGACCCGCGCCGATGGTGGTCTCGTTCTGTAAAGATAGGCTGGCTCCGGGCCGGACTTGGGGATCGTTGCCAGGGGCGATGATTCTTAGCCGTCCCGCTGCGAGCGACGGAGCCTGCAGCTTGTCGGATACCCGCAAGCGCATTTCACGCCGTACCGCCACCAGGACCACAAAAAGGGCCAGGTAAATCAGGCCGGTAAAAAGCCACTTGGCCGCAAAAAGCAGCGAACTCCAAAATATATCCACCCCGTCCTCCACAGACTCAGCTACACGCTTCCCGAAAAACAAATGCTGCAACTCCCGGCGTATCGAGGTGGGGTTGGCTGTGGTCCAGGCTGGCCAGGATGATCACATCTCCTTCGTACAGGTCATGGCCGCCTGGTGGAACACGACGGCCATTTACAAAGGTCCCGTTGACCGAAGCTCTGCCTTCCGGCGAGCCATCATACAAGCGAAACCGGTCCCCGCTGTGGCGAATATGAGCATGCTGCCCGCTGATTAACCGTTTTTGTTGAACGGCGGGCAGGTCCAGGTAGATATCGCATGCCTCATCCCGGCCTATCACCGTGACCTCCTCGCTTAACATCCAGCGCCGCCCCTGTAACAAGAGTTCCAGACATGCGGTCATTGTGCCCGGCATCGCCGCACCGACATTAGGGTTGATCTGGCAGTGAAGGCGGATCTCATCTTCGCCCAGGTCAGAGGCCGGCTGGAGACGGACCTGTACCCGGCCGCCAAAGCGATATTCCCGCCGTCCCAGGCGGCTGTTGGCGATATTCAGCCCCTCCAGGAGTTTGTCGCGCCATTGGCTGGTGATCGTACTTTCCACCGGCTGATAGTGGCGGGCGTAGTTAGTCTCGTTCAGTTCAACCAGATAATCGTTGGGTACAATTTTTTGGTAGCGGGCATCCTCAAGCATATTTTCCGGGGCCAGCATGGCCGCCTGCAAGCGCCGGCTCACATCGGCGGGCAGGATAGGACCGGGCCGGCGCAACTTTTGTAAACCGGTTTCAAGCCGGTCAGCCCATCTATCCAGCTCGCCCAGAACATCAGGCAGCCGGCGCTCCGGCCGACGTTTTGGAGTTTCACTCATCTCACTGACCTTTCAATTTTGAAGCTCAAGAGAGAATAACCCAGCCGAATCTTATCCGCAGACGCCAGCTCCTTATCGTTAATCTTGGAGCCGTTAATGGTGGTCCCGTGCGTGCTCTCCAGATCACGCAGCCGGACTTTGCCGCCCTGCTGGTACAGTTCGGCATGTCGCCTGGAGACACCCAGATCATTATCCAAGCGGATCTGGCAGTCGGAGCCGCGCCCGATGAAGGCCGGGAAGCGGTCAATAACAAATTTCTCCCCGGCATGCGGGCCATCCGTCACCGCCAGCACATAAGCGGTTCTGCATGCCTCGGCGGCAGGTTGGACTTGATTCGCCTGGCGAGCGGCTGCCGGTTGGGCCGCCCGGAGATATTCGGCGGCGGGAATGGTTGGTAAACGTTTGGGCGCATCTCGTTTTAGAAATGTGACCCGCGCCTGGGATCGTCCCCCTGCTCCAGGTGCAGCCCTAACTTCGGGGGGAAGGAAGGCGCGGGCAATCAGATAAGCGGCCAGGCCAAGCAGCGGCACCGCGGTCAGGAGCAGCCAAACAGATCGTCGAGAGCCGGCTACTCCCCGCCGTTTTGTGTCCCAGGCGACGAAGATAATGCTTGCACCCCAAAAGAGGACCACCAGCAAGACTACCATCATCGTCGTGATCACTGCTACTCCCTGCCCGACCTACTGTCGGTAGATTTGCGCTTGAAAAGCAGTGTGATCATTCTCAACCCGTTCATTCCGTTTCATAACAAAGGTGATGCGATCTCCCGCTTGAACATCCGCTGAAAAGAGCTGTCTGTCAGCCACGCCCTGAAGGTCATCCGGTCCCAGCCGCAGACCTTCCACGGCTTGATCGTTGTGATAGGCCAGGATGACCACGCCGTCGCCACCCCGGTCAATTTTGCGGGCCGATACCACTACATTAATCCGCCCGCTGAAATTGCTGGTCCAGCTCCAGGCAATGTCGGCGTCATTTCCCGGATGGCCGGAGTCGGGGCAAATACGGACGTAATCTTCTTCGTCTTTCGTGTACCAACAGGCGCCGTATTTTCTTTCCTCAAAGGTCATGGCCTCAAACCGATTCTCATCCGGTTGAGACCAGAAATACTGCCACGAACCGCCAGGCGTACGGGAAAAATCGCGCCGGGTATCGGCGGCAAGCTGCACAATATTTGCCGGGGTAGCCGTTTCAAGGGGCGGAGGTGCTGTTGGCAGGGGATTTTCCAGGTTTACACTATCCCTGCGCGCTGGCAGCAGCAGCCCGCTCGTCAGCCATAAAGTGGCCAGAAACACGCCCAGGAGCAGCAGCAGGCCCAGCCCGGCGATGGTGTAAATTGACCACGGCCGGCCAGCCGGTATGCCGGATAGAACGGGGCGAGCCTGTGGCCGAACTTTGGCCCCATTCCCTGCTTGCCCGCCTTCGTGGTAGGGTCTGGGCCGGGGCTGAGCCAGTTCTGTTTCAAGCAGTTCCGGCGGCAAAGCCGAAACATTCCCGCGACGGGGCGGTTGAGGGTGAGCGCGAAGCTCCGCGGGGAGGGATAAGTGAGACAGTGTCGGCGGGGGCAGGGCCGAGTTCATCGGCGAAGCTGCCTTTAAGGCTCGATCCAGGGCGTTCGCCAGGGCCAGCCCGTTGGGATATCGCTCCTCAGGCTCTTTCGCCAGGGCCTTCAGCATGACTGCTTCCAGCGTGGGGTGGAGATCAGGTCGAAATTCGCGGGGAGAGGGCGGCGGTTCGGTGATATGGAGGATGGCCACATCCACTGGATCCTCGGCCTCAAACGGCGCCTGCCCGGTGAACATCTCGTATAAAATAACGCCCAGGGCATACAGGTCGCTTTGAGGAACTACGTAAGCCGACGATCTGGCTTGTTCCGGGGCGATATAGTGGGGCGTACCCAGCGCCTCACCGCGCGTGCCTATATCGGCGAGCAGGGCCAGGCCAAAATCCACCAAAATTGCCTGGCCCGGTTGGTTCAGAATGATGTTGGACGGCTTGACATCACGGTGAATAACGCCTTTGCCGTGGGCGTAATCCAGCGCTGCCCCGATCTCGCGGATCAGGCGAGCGGCTTTTTCCGGCTCGATAAATTGTCCTTCCTGCCGGTAAGCGGCCAGAAGCTGGTCCAGCCGCTGCCCTTCGATGTACTGCATAACCATGTAAAGCAAACCGTTGGCCTCGCCGTAGCGGTACAGCCTGACAATGTGGGGGTGCTCCAACTGGGCCAGGGCCTGCGCCTCCTGCTCAAAGCGCCGGGTGTAATCCTGGTCGGCCCGGAAGGGCTTGTCAATGACCTTGATTGCCACCTCGCGTTTGAGGCGCACATCCAGCCCGCGATAAACGCGAGCCATGCCACCCTGCCCCAGCAGGCTATCTAAGCGGTACTCGTCGAGCCGGCGGCCGACTAAAGAGTCATAAATCACGGACCTGCTCCCGGTGTGTCAAACTCCGAATTTCGGCACGCAAGGCGGCTATCTCTCCCCGCAGGGCTTCAATGGTTTTGGCCCCGGCCACTTCGGCTTCGGCATTTTCGGCGTCCCGGCCGATAAAGAACGTAGCCAGGGTCGCGGTTACGTACCCAAACACGGCAAAGGCATACAACGACAACAAGAAGGTCAGGATGCGGCCCTCGGCGGTTTGCGGCCAATATTCCGAACCCATGGTGGTCATAAGCATGGCCGTCCACCATAGGGCGGCGCCGTAGGTGTGAAGGCCGTTTTCTGCCGACAGGTCGTTTTCAAAAGCATACATGCCGGCCGCGCCGACCAGGATGATGACCACAGTCAGGGCGATCACATAGCCAAAGCCGCGCCGGCCCATAGCTGCACCCAGCGCACGCATCCCCCGGTTAACCGAACTAACAACCCGTACCAACCGCAGCGCCCGGGCAGCCCGCGCAGCGCTCAAAATGCGCATGACCCGCACAATCCGAAAGACCCGCAAGGCCGGCAGCAGCAGCGAGATCGCGGTGAGCCAATTTCGCCGCAGGTAGGCCAACTTTTGGGGGGCCAGCATAAAGCGGATCGCAAAATCCAGGACAAAAATAATCCAGATAACTGTCCCCACGCCTTCCAGGATGGGACTCAGGCCCCAGATAAGTTCGACCACCAGGAGGGCCAGCCAGGTAAAACCGAGGATGAGCATAGGTGTTTCGAGCCAGTCCTCCAGTTGCTGGAGAAGCTCTACCCGCTCCTGCTCCAGCGTCTGTTTTTCGGATAAAGTTTCCTCTTCCATCAGACTTTCTCTACTCACGTAACCAGGACTCACAAAAAGTTAACACCATTATTGAGGAATAGTTACCTGACACTGATTCTGGTTACATATACCAACCAACTGCTCATTGTAATGGATCCTGAACGCCCTTTCCCAAAACCGCCTGCCTTCCCGGCGGGTCAGGCGCTCACCCGCTGCGGCACACTCTACCTTTGGTGGTTTGGGATCATTGTCGTTTCTCCATACCGTGACACAAGCGCCACTGTCCAACAGCTCGATTCCCCATTCTGTCCCGGTTATCGCTCCTATCCGGTTCTCCAAGCGAAGCGGCGCCAGGGGGAAAGCACCCTCGCTTTGGTTGACCACAAACAGACTGTCCTCGCCGCGCCGGGCGATGAGTAAGTTGTAGCTTGACGGCACAACGGGGGTCGGGGTGGGTAATTCTGAGACGGGGGTATCAGTCGGGGCGGGGACGGTTGGCGTTTCGGCAGGAGTGGCCGGAGGTAATTCTAAAGTGGGCGTATCAGTCGGGACAGGGACGGTTGGCGTTTCGGTAGGAGGGGCCGTGGGTAACGCTAAGGTAGGGGTAGCGGTTGGAGGGGCCGTAGGGGTAGGCGTATCGGTAGGAATGGGGGTAGATGTTGGGGTTAGCGTCAGCAGAACGACAGCGGGTGGTGTGTTGGTGGGGGTGGGCGTCTGAGTAGGCGGGGTAACCAGCGTTGGAAATGTATCTACCGGCGTGGCGGTCGGCGGCAGTGTGGCCGTGGCGGTGATCACGGCGGGGGGAGATTGACCGCCAGGAGAGGCAGCTTCGCTCCGGCTGCCCCGCTGGTAATAGAGCAGAAAACCAACCAGGGCACAGACCATAAGCCCAATCAGGCTCAGGCCCGTCACGGCGAGCAGGAGATTCTGGGAGATACTGCCAGCTACGGGTCCAGGAGCGGCGGGGCTACCCGCTAGAGGCGGTGGGGGCGGCAGGTCTGGCCGCTGAGAAGTTGGTGGCGTTACCGGGGGCAGCGGCATGGGCTGGGCAAGTTCTGTGCCCATATAAAGGGCTGCCTCTGGCAGCGGAAGCGACGTGGTTTGGTCTGCCGCCGCAGAGGGGCCGCCCAGCAGGGCCTTTTCCAAAGCCCCGATCAGTTCACTGCCCGTTTGAAAGCGCAGCCGCGGCGATTTACTCAACGCTTTCAACAATACAGCCTCTGTCCTCTGGTTGAGGTCGGGGTTGATCTCGCGGGGGGGCGGCGGCAGAGCAGTCATATGCTGAACGGCGGCTGCGGTTGGCGATGGGTCATCAAACGGCACCACGCCGGTCAGCATTTCATACAGCATGATGCCCAGCGCGTACAGGTCGGACTGGGGCACCGCTGCGGCCGAGTCGCGAGCCTGCTCCGGGGCAATGTAGCGGGCGCTGCCAAAGATTTCGCCCAGCGACCCCTGCTGGACATCCATGGCCAGGCCGAAATCGGTCAAGACCACCCGGCCATCATTGGCGACCATCACGTTGGAGGGTTTTACATCGCGGTGAATTACTCCCTGGCCATGCGCGTAATCCAGGGCGCCGGCCACCGCTCGCCCGATGCGCAAAACCTCGGCCTGGGGCATTAACTGACCTTTGGCCGTATACTGGGCCAGCAGTTGGCCCAAATCTGGCCCGTCAATATACTCCATGGCAAAGAAATAGAGACCATCTTCGTCGTCGGCGTAGTAGATGTTGATGATATGCTCGTGCCGCCATCTGGCGATGGTCTGGGCTTCACGCACAAAGCGTTCCGCATAGGCGGGATTGCCCCGATAGCGAGCGTCAATCACTTTGATGGCTACCGGGCGCTGCAATTTCACATCCCAGCCGTAATAAACCTGGGCCATGCCTCCCTGTCCCAGGGGCCGCTCGAGGCGAAAGTTGGCCAGTTGGCGCCCAATTAAAGGATCGTCAGCCAGATGGGACTCATGCGGTACAGGCAATAGGGGATTTTCCCTCCAGAAAAGTCTTTGATGAACATTGCTCCTGCCAAAAACTTCTGGGGTAAGTGTTGGCACAGCATATACCAGGACAACCTTTGTCCATCTTTTATAGTATAGTCGGCCCTTTGGCGGCCCCATATACCTACATGAGCTATATTGCAGGAGGAGAAGAGCTATTTTGACTAACCCGATTGGCTGATAACAGGAGTAAATTTGAGCCTCGGCTTGAGCAAGATATGACGATCCGTTAAGGGTGTGCTAGAATATTCCAAAATTTAGGGAGGCGCTATGGTCACAAATCAACCCAAGTTTATCGAAGTTAGCCATCCCATCGAGATGGGGATGAAAACTTATCCTGGCCTGCCGGAGCCTCAGGCCGAAATTCTGCTGGATTATGATAGTTCGCGAGAAAGATACGGCGGCCAGGCCGAGTTTCTGATTGCCTCGCTGCACCTGTGCGGCAATACCGGCACCTATGTTGACTCGCCCTGCCACCGCCACCGAGGCGAGGTGGACTTAGCCGGTCTGCCCTTAACCAGCCTGGCGCATTTGCCCGTCGTGGTGGTAGATGCTACCGGACACAACGAGCGCGGAATTGGCCCGGACCTCTTGCGGGGATTGAAGGTACGGGATAAAGCCGTTTTGGTCCACACCGGCTGGTCGCGCTACTGGCGAACCGAACATTACTTTGAACCAAATCCTTTTTTGACCGCGGAGGCTTGCGATTTTCTGCTGGAAGCGGGGGCGAAATTTGTGGGCATTGACTCGCTCAACATTGACGATACCCAGGACATGGCCCGTCCGGCGCACACCAAGCTCCTGGGAGCCGGCGTGCCTATCTGCGAGCACATGACCAACCTGGCGGCGATTCCGCCAAACGGCGGCTTTTTACACGCCGTGCCGATTGCCTGGGTCGGCGGGGCGACCTTTCCAGTTCGGGCCTATGTGATGCAGTTTGAATAGACGAGAATTTTGGCTATAACAAGGAGCCTATTGACAAGGCTAATCGAATTATGGCAAACTGTTTCATAATTTAACGTTCAGATGAGGTAAACAATAATGACTGGTAGCTCCGCCAAAATAAGATATTACAAAGCTAGGGATGAAGCACAGATAAACGAACTTCCCTACTTTTTTGGCTGGGTTGAGTTTGAGGGTGAGAAAATCAGGGGGGAACACTATAAACCCAAAATTGACCAAGCAACCCAGGATTATTTGATCGGCTATTACAAAATTGAGGGAAACGCGGCAGATTTTTTACAATCGTTTGAAAAACACGGTCTTGCCGAAGTGACCCAAGAGGACTTTAATGCTCTTTTGAGTAGGTGGACGCGGGGAGGCGAATACACTCCACCTTGTTGGGGGTCGGGGTTAACCTGGGAGATAGCTAAACCCTCCTAAAGATCAATCCACTATAGGGGAAACTCCGTTTCAAACTTGGTGGTGCAGTTAACCAGCTCGTTGGCGGCTTTCACGTTTTTCATCACTTTGGCCATGTTGCCTTTTAAGGAAATCTGGCGAGTGAAGAGAGCCTTCATCGGGTCGAGTCTCTTTTCGGCAATGGCTTTCCAGACACTGACCGGGCCGCTGATATAAAACTCCGGGGTCAGGGTCGTGGGGTCGGCAGGCACAAAGGCCTGGCGGCACTGCCCGTGGTACAGGTCAATATACATATACACGGGCTGCTCCAGCCGGCCCTCAGGCTCGACAATAACGTATAAGTCCCCCTCCCAGTTTTTAGCGGCCTGGCGGTAGGTTTCGCTGTTGTTGCACTCCTCCCCTAAACGCTTGATCCAGGCATCGGTGGCAAAGGGAATAGCATCTGGCATAGTCTGAACTTGCCTCCTCAGTGATAGTTATCCTGACAAATTGGCGAGAAACGGCCCGGCAAAGAAAATTGAGACCGGTTCCTCCCCACCGCATCTCATCTTGCTCATTATAATCGAGGCCCGACTAACAACCAATCCCCCTTTAGCACTAGCAAAAGCAAAAAGTCGTTCAAATTTGCACTTTCGCCAGCCGATGGTATAATCGTTTTTGTTCCGGGCGGTTAGCTCAGTTGGTTAGAGCGCATGCTTGACATGCATGAGGTCACAAGTTCAAGTCTTGTACCGCCCACCAAAAGAGTCTGGCCCTGTCCAGGCTTTTTTTATCCCAATAAGTTGAGCGGAAGTTAGGGGGTTAGGAGCCGGGGCCGGGTCAAGCTCGCCCTCAAAAACCTGGCCCTTCTGTTTTGTCTGCTTTAGTTTTAGCGGAAACAAAGGAGTTTTTAGCATGAACCACTCTTCAAGTAACGCGGTCGCCGATGCCATTTTGAGCCAGGTGGACCCAGAAGTCCTCGAAGCGATTCGCTGCGAACGTCGTAGGCAGCAGGATCAGATTGAACTGATCGCCTCGGAAAATTATGTCAGTGCAGCGGTCCTGGCGGCACAGGGGTCGGTGTTGACCAACAAATATGCCGAAGGCTATCCCGGCGCTCGTTATTACGGCGGCTGCGAGTGTGTTGACATCGTCGAAGAGCTGGCCCGGCAGCGAGCCAAAAAACTGTTTGGGGCTGAGCACGCGAACGTGCAGCCTCATTCCGGCTCTCAGGCCAACGCAGCGGTCTATCTGGCCTTGCTCAAACCCGGCGATACCGTGCTGGCCTTCAAACTAGATCATGGCGGCCACCTGACCCACGGGATGAAAATCAACTTCTCCGGTCATTACTACAACTTTATTCATTACGGGGTTGACCCTGAAACCGAGCGCCTCAATTACGACACCATTGCCGAATTAGCCCGGGAGCACCGGCCCAAACTCCTGCTGGCCGGGGCCAGCGCCTACCCGCGCCAGATTGATTTTGCCCGCCTTCGTGAAATTGCCGACAGCGTTGGGGCTTACCTGGTGATGGACATGGCCCACATTGCCGGGCTGATTGCCGCCGGCCTGCACCCCGACCCGGTTCCCTACTGCGATGCCGTAACGACCACGACCCACAAAACTCTGCGCGGTCCGCGCGCCGGGTTAATCTTGTGTAAAGAGGAGCACGCCAAAGCGATTGACAAGGCTGTCTTTCCGGGGATGCAGGGCGGACCGCTCATGCACATCATTGCGGCCAAGGCTGTTGCATTTCAAGAGGCGTTGCAGCCCGGTTTCAAAGCGTACCAGCAGGCAATTATAGATAATGCTCAAGCTCTGGCCGAAACCTTGGTCGGCGGCGGCCTGCGGCTGGTTTCCGGCGGCACCGATAACCACCTGATGATGGTTGACCTGCGCCCGGCCAACATCACCGGCCAGGAGGCGGAAGATGTGTTACACAAGGCCGGTATTACCACCAACAAGAATCTTATCCCGTTTGACCCCAAGCCCCCGCGCGTTACCAGCGGGGTTCGCCTGGGCACGCCGGCTGTGACCACCCGTGGCTTCCGCCAGGCTGAAATGAAAATTGTCGGCGAGGCGATCTTGAATGCCGTCTTCCACGCCAACGACGAAGCCACGCTGGCTGAAGTTCGCCAGGTTACCGCCGAGCTGTGCGCTCGCTTCCCGGTGCCGGGACTGGAATAATGATCAATAATCAATTGTCAGTTGTCAATCGTTAACACTATTTTTCATTGACAGTTGACAATTGACCGATAACTGTTGACAATTTCTTCAGGCTACGCCGGTAATCCTGGCCAACTCTCGTTGCGCTGCCTCGGGCTCGGTAAAGTGGAGAGTCTGCATGCCGACGGCCCTGGCCCCGGCGATGTTCTCAATGAAATCGTCCACAAAAAGAGTCTCGGCTGGTATAACGCCAAGCCTCCGAGCAGCCAGATGGTAGACTCGGGGGTCGGGTTTCATCAGTCCTACCTCGGCGGAGATGATAATATTTTCAAAATTTTCGACAAAGGGATAAACTTCAGCCCAGAACTGGCGCGCGCTGTCCCAAAAGTTACTCAACAGGCCGGTTTGATAACCTGCCTGGCGCAGGCGGATCACCTGGTCAAGTAACGGCTTATTGAACGAGTCGCCGGCAAAGAAATCACGCTGCAGTTCCAGCAGTTCTGTTTCGGTCAAGCCAAAGTAATCACCCAACCAGAGCCAGTGTGCGGCGCCCGTTTTTTGTCCCAACTGGGCCTGCCGGCCCGACTCCGCGCCAAAAACGAAGGTTTCAAATTCCCCGGGATCTAAGCCGAATTTAGCTGCCCACTTCTCTCGACCTGCCCGGCTGTGGGTGCGAATGAATACGCCTCCGACATCAAAAATAACGGCTTTAAGCGTCATTCGAACAACTCCTATTCGTCTTCCACTTGGCCCCAATCATACCTCCAAGTCAGAGTGAAACCAAATTCCTCCCCTATTCAACCGGTGCATTTTTAGTGGATAAACTTTGCTTGTCGGATTGTCTAAGCTATGATGACACTGGTACATAAGTACTTTTCAAACAAATTTCAAATCTTAATATACTAGAATTATGTTAGAGTATGAGTGGCTTGATTGAATTATGATAGGGAAAGCAGGTCTCTTGTGAGCCTTATCGGGCAAAATCTTGGTCAGTATCTTATAGTTGAATTCATTGGCGCTGGCGGAATGGCCAGCGTATACAAAGCATATCAACCCAGTCTCGATCGTTATGTTGCCGTCAAGGTGCTGCCGGCCCAGCACGCCCTCACCCCCGGTTACAAAGAGCGTTTTATTCTGGAAGCGAGGGCAGTAGCCCAACTGAGCCATCCCAATATCCTGCCCATCTATGATTTTGGTCTGGAAGGGGATCTCAGTTACTTTGTAATGAAGTATGTCCCTGATCGGACTCTGGGCGACTTGATGGGTAAACCCCTGGGTCTGGCCCAAGTAAGTCACTATGTAGATCAGGTAGCCGGCGCCCTGGATCACGCTCACGCCCGGGGCATCTTGCACCGGGATGTCAAGCCGGCCAATATGCTACTGGAAGGAGACTGGCTGCTGCTGACGGATTTTGGCCTGGCCAAGATTACGGAGGCGACCACCGTTATCACCAGCACCGGGCACATTTTTGGCACACCCGCCTATGTGTCGCCGGAGCAGGCCGAGGGCAGTTCCCTGGATCACCGGACCGATATTTACTCGCTCGGAATTGTCCTCTACCAGATGGTGCTGGGGCGGGTGCCCTTTGAAGGCACTACGGCCATGCGCATTATCAACAAGCATATTTACGAACCCCCCCCGCCACCGCGTAGTTTAAGACCCGATTTGCCGGAGCCAATTGAGCAGGTGATGTTAAAGGCTTTAGCCAAAAAACCGGCAGACCGTTACGACCATACCGGTGATCTGGCCCAGGCGTTCCGCGAGGCTTTGGAGAAGGTCGCTGTTCAAACCGCCCCTGCCTTAGCTACCTCAACCCAGTCAAAGCAGCGAGTGGTTGAGCGGCCAGGAGCAGCGCTGTCATCGAGTGACGGAGCCGTTGCTGCACCCATATCTGCGGCTGGGGTAGTTCCCACAGGCGCAGAAGAAGCGATTTCCTCGCGACCGCAGCCTATCCCGCCCGCCAGGCCGGCCCGTTCATTGTCTATCTTGGGCGTAAGTCTGCTGGGGGGCGTATTGCTGCTGGCTCTGATCAGTGGGCTCATCTTTTTCATTGGCAGCAATACCGTCGGAGAGACGACAGCAGCCACGGCGACACCCGGTCAGGCTACACCAGCCGAAAACAACATTTCTACTGGCCCTACATCCCCCGCCACTGCTACAGCGACATCCTCGCCAATTCCCTCTACCCCGCAGCCTGATCTTACTGCCCGGCCCACAGGCGAAGTTTCGACCCCGACCAGGCCCCCCGCACCGGCAACAGAAACCATTTCTGCGGCTGAAACTGCTGCACCGGCTACCCCGTTAACTAGTCCGCCGACACCGACACCCCGACCTGTCCCTTCCATCGGCGGAACTTTGGCCATACCGGTCAAAGCCGGTGCTGAATTCAAAGTTTATGTGACCGGCTTTGATGGGGCCGGCATCAATGGCCCGGCTCCTGTCAGTTTGGGCAATGCCCGCCAGCCGATGTTTCGCCGTGATGGCCAGGCTATCGTCGTTAACGGCGCCGCCGAAGGCGCTTTACGCGGAATTTTTGTTACGGACAGCCGGGGCGGCGGGCCTAATCCGCTTAACGACAGAGGTCAGGCTTACTGGCCGGTTTGGTCGCCGGATGGGTCGGCTATTATGTTTGCAGATGGAGATCAAGGGCGGACCATCTTCCGCCAGAGCAGCGAGTTGGCCCGCTCGGAAGCGGATTACACGCCTGTGCAGGCCAACAATGTCAACTTGATCGGCAACAATCTTGTCTGGTCCGACGATAACCGCCTCATTTTTCAGGGCTGCGCCGATTGGTTGGGGCAAGCCGGTGAATGCGGCATTTGGGCTGCCAGCGCCACCACGGTTGACCCCATCCGGCTGACGGCCAACGGCGGGCTGCCCACCGACGCCAGAAATGGCCTGCTTACTTACACGCTGGCCGAAGACGGCGATTGGGAAATCTATCTGCTTCCTCTCGCCGGCGGACAGCCGATCAACCTGACCAACAATACCTACCAAGACGGCCTGGCAGCTATCGCCCCGGATGGTCGGAGCGTTGCCTACATTTCCGACGAGTCCGGCGCCTGGGCCGTCTGGACGATTACTTTGAGCGATAACCAGAAGCAGAAATGGTTTGATCTTGACCCGCAGCGGGGCACGATGGACGTGAACATGTGGGCGGAAGAACGGATGAGTTGGATTCCATAAATTCTTCGGCTTTTCCCCAATCTTGTTCCCACGCTTCGCGTCAGTTTGGGAACAAGATTAAAAGCTTCTTATGTTAGGACTTTTTCCCCGGTTGCCAAGACCTTAAAAAAGATTTATAATTTTTAACAGAATCCCAACATAAGATGTAACCTTAAAAGCCTCCTATTTGCGTGTTAACTCTTTCCTCATCCCGTTGAGGTTTTCTACATCCCCTGCCCGTGTATCCCTGGAGATAGAACACGCAGGGGATTTTTTTATAAATCGCCCCAGCGACAGGCTTTTAATCAGCGCAGCCGTTCAAGCACAGAAACCGGGGATCCCATGAGCCTCATTGGCCAAACTCTCGGCCAATACCAAATCATCGAACAGATTGGCCAGGGCGGTATGGCTACCGTGTACAAAGCTTATCAGTCCGGTCTGGATCGCTTTGTTGCCATTAAAGTTTTACCTGCCCAACACGCCCTGACCCCCGGCTTCAAAGAACGTTTTAACCTCGAAGCCAAAGCCGTTGCCCAGCTCAGCCATCCCAACATCCTGCCCATCTATGATGCCGGTATCGCCGGCGATCTCAGCTACTTCGTCATGAAATACGTCGCCGGTCCAACGCTGCGGCAGCAGCTCGGCCAGCCCATGGATTTGCCCACTGTCAGCCGTTACCTTGACCAGATTGCCGCCGCCCTCGATCACGCTCACGAACGTGGTATTATTCATCGGGATGTCAAGCCAAGCAACATCCTGATTGAGAATGACTGGTTGCTGCTGGCCGACTTTGGCCTGGCCAAGATTATTGAGGGCAGCCAGGATATTACCGGCAGCGGGGCGATTGTGGGCACACCTTCCTACCTTTCGCCGGAGCAGGCTGAAGGCAAACCCGCCGACCACCGGGCCGATATTTACTCGCTGGGAATTCTTCTGTTTGAAATGATCATCGGCTACGTGCCCTACGACGCCGACACGCCGATGGCCATCCTTTTTAAGCACATTTATGAACCCCTGCCCCGCCCGCGCCGGCTGCGGCCCGACATCCCCGCTAGTGTCGAAAATGTCATTCTTAAAGCTATGGCCAAAAATCCAGCCCAGCGCTATCACCGGGCCACTGAACTGGCCCAGGCACTTCGGGAGCAACTGGAGGCCAGTGCCATCATCACCCCCGGGCCTCCGGCGTCTCCCCGAACGCACGTTTTCATCTCCTACAAACGCAACGTTGACCCTGACCAACAACTGGCCGGTTATCTCTACGATTTTTTGACGGAGCAGGGGCACGATGTCTTCATTGATCGCTCGCTGCGCGCCGGCGACGACTGGCTGGGCGAGATTGACCGCCAGATTCAGACCAGCGACTTTTTGGTGGTGCTGCTCTCCAAAGACTCGGCCCACAGCGAAATGGTCCAGGCCGAGATCAGGCGGGCCTACGAATACCGCCGGCTGGAGGGCCGGCCGCAAACGCTGCCGGTGCGGGTGGCCTACGAAGGCTTGTTGCCCTACTCCATTGACGCCTTTCTAGACCCGCTGCAATATGTCGTCTGGCAAAACGAGGCCGATAACGAACGCATTGGCCGGGATATTTTGGCCGCGATGGCCGGCCAACTGCCGCCGCGCACCCCGCTTCCGTCTAGACCGGTTGTTTCCACCATCCGCCTGTCCGAAGATGGAACGCCCATCAGCGACGAAGAGCGCCTGCCGCCGCCGCTGCCGGAGTTCGACCCACGCCTGGTCGAATCAATGGAAGCGCCCGGCGGGGTGGTCAAGCTGCGCGACAAGTTTTACATCGAGCGTTATGCCGATGCCCAACTGCGGCGCGAAGTCATCAAAGCCGGCTCGACCACCACCATCCGGGCCTCCCGCCAGACCGGCAAGAGTTCCCTCCTGGTACGCGGGGCCAACGAGGCCCGCCAGAATGGGGCCAGCGTGGTCAACCTGGATTTGCAGCGGGTAGACGGCGACCGCCTGGCCTCGCCCGACCTCTTCCTGCGCGACCTGGCCGAATTTATCATCCGCAAGCTCCGGCTCGACGTGGCCGAGGTGGACCGCGCCTGGCGCGGGTCGCTGGGGCCCCAGGACAAACTGACCTACCTCATGGAAGATTATGTTCTGCCCCAAAGCAGCACGCCGATTGTGCTGGCCCTCGACGAGGTAGACCGCTTGCTGCAAACGCCCTTCTACAGCGACTTTTTTGCCCTGCTGCGCTCCTGGCACAACAGCCGCGCCCTCGACGAGCAGTGGGATCGGCTCAACCTGGTTATGGTCATCTCCACCGAACCTTACCTGCTCATCGCCGATGTCAACCAGTCGCCCTTTAACGTCGGCCTCAAAATCTATCTGGAGGATTTCGATGAAGCCCAGGTGCGCGACCTCAACCAGCGGCACGGTTCGCCGGTCACCGAAGCCGGTCTGCCGGAGCTGTGGAACCTACTGGGCGGCCACCCTTATCTCATCCGCAAGGCGCTTTATACGATGGTTACAGAACGCCTGCCCTGGAGCCGCTTAACCCAGGCTGCCACCCTGGATCACGGCCCTTTTGGCGACCACCTGCGGCGGCAGCAGTGGCTGCTGCGCGACGAACCGGCCCTGCGCGAGGCGCTCAAACAGATCGTCGAGCAGGGACGCTGCGCCGACGAAATGGCTCTATTCCGGCTGCTGCAAGCCGGGCTGGTCAAAGGCAGCGGCGACACCTACCGCTGCCGCTGCGACCTTTACCGCATCTACTTCAAGGACAAGCTGTAATGAACGCCGACATTGAAGCCTCGGAGTTTTTTGTGGCCGGCGGCACCCTCCGTCCCGACTCGCCGTCTTACGTGGAGCGCCCGGCGGATACCGAATTATTCAATCTGGTCCAGGCCGGCGAGTTCTGCTATGTCCTGACTGCCCGGCAAATGGGCAAATCGTCCTTGATGATTCGCACAGCCCGGCGGCTGCGGGCGCAGGGCGTTAACTCAGTGATCATTGACCTGACCAAGATCGGCACCGACGTGAGCGTTGAGCAGTGGTACCTGGGCCTGCTGACCCAACTCAGCCGCAATTTGCACCTGTCGGTGGATTTGGAAGCGTGGTGGAAATCCAGGGCGGCGCTGGGCTATGTCCAGCGCTTCACCGATTTTCTGCACGATGTGCTGCTGGACGAAGTCGAGGGGCAGGTGGTCATCTTTATGGACGAGATTGACACCACCCTGAAACTGGCCTTTTCCGACGACTTCTTTGCCGCGGTGCGCTTTATCTATAATGCGCGGGCCACCGACGCCGATTACCGGCGGCTGACGTTTGTGCTGTTGGGTGTGGCCACCCCGGCGGATTTGATCAAAGACCGCAGCCGCACGCCTTTTAACATTGGCCAGGGTATTGATTTGAACGATTTCAGCCGCAAAGATGCCCACGTCCTGCAAGAAGGTTTACTGGCCGCCTACCCGGAAGAAGGCGTGGCCCTTTTTGACCGCATTTATTACTGGACGCACGGCCACCCCTATCTTACCCAAAAATTATGCCTGACAGTGGCCGAGACAAAAGATGGACCGTGGACCGGCAGTCACGTGGATGAACTGGTGGAGCGGCTGTTTCTCTCCCAAGAAGCCCGCAAAGAAACCAACCTGCAATTTGTGCGCGATAACATCAGCCAGGCTAATCTGAACCGGCGGCAACTGCTGACCCTCTACCGCCAGGTCTATAACGGTAAAGTGGTGCCGGAGGATGACCGCTCGCTTGACCAGAATCAGTTGAAGCTGTTTGGCCTGGTGCGGGTGGAAACCGGCGTCCTCACAGTGCGCAACGAGATTTACCGGCGCGTTTTTAACCAGGATTGGATTAAGGCCAATATGCCCTTTGAACCGGCTCGCTGGCCGGTTCTGCTGGGGGCCCTGCTCGTCTTTATCTTAATCGCGGTGGGTTTTTTGATCTACCAGCAGCAGCAGCGCGCCAAATCTGACCAGGCCGAGATCTTCATATCTGATTTTAGAGCCGCTGCCTCCCCAAATGACCGGATCATTAATTTAGCCGGTTTGTTCGATCTGGGTGACTACAATGCCCAGGCGCAGCAGTTATTTTATCAGGAACTCTCGCCGGAGGAGCGGCTGGCCCTCTTCAATTCGGCCGACCCGCAGGCGGTAGGGTCGCAGCTTATGACGGTGGTGCGGGGTCTCTACACGGGCTTGGAAAACAATGAGCGCGATAACGCCTTGCTGGAGGCTATGGCCCAACCCCTGGAAAAAGTCAACGATGCCAAAGCGAACAGCCTGACCACCGAAATCCGGCAGTGGCTCCAGGGTCGGGCCTACTATACCCAGAGCGAGTATGACCAGGCCGTAACAGTCTACAGCATCGTTAGCAATCTTAATGATCGCAATCCGGGCATTTACTTTGACCGGGCGCTGGCAAACGCCGCGTTGGGGGAGCCGGATAAAGCTCTGGCGGATTTTGAAACAGTCCTGAGCCTCGATGAAAGCAGGCAAAAGAAAATCGAGCAAGTCGTTGTCAGCCACCCCGATCTCTACAAAACGGCCATTACCAATGGGAAAAAATATCCGGCAGTCGTGGTTCTGGTTCCCACCCCTACCCCCACTCCCACGCCGACTCCCACACCAACCTTCACCCCGACGCCGACACCCACGCCAACTTTTACACCAACCCCGAAACCAACCTCAACCCCAACCTCAATCCCAACCGCTGCTGAGCCAACCCCAGCCGCTCCGGCTCCGGCGAACACACCGGCCTTGTCCCCGTCAGATACCCCCAGCCCGACTCCTACGTCCACCCCTACCGTCACCCCCACTCCAACACCTCAACCGGCGACAGTGGTTTATGTCCAGAGCAACAGCCAGAGCCACAGCCTGGGCCTGGTCTCCTCGGCAGGGGTACTGATAAACGCCACCCTCCACCGCCATGCCGCCGCACCGGCCTGGTCGCCCGATGGCGCGCAGGTGGCTTTTTACGGGGAAGAGGGTATCAACACCCTGGGCGGCATTTATGCCCAAGGCAGCGGCATCTGGCTGGTCGAGGTTCAATCGGGCAGCGTTCATCTGCTTTTTCAAATAGATCATGTGACTAACCTGACTTGGTCGCCCGATGGACGGATGCTGGCCTTTGAGGTCGGCCCATCTGGCGTCACTCACCAGATTTTTGTCGTTGACGCCAGGGATGGCCGGGAACTGAGCCGCTTTGCCGGGGAGCAGCCGGCCTGGAGTCCCAAAAGCCAAGAGTTGGTCATCAAGTCTTGCCTGCCAGAGTGCGGCTTATGGCGGGTGGGGATTAACGGCAGCAGCGGCAGTTTACTGACCAACGACAGCACGGACAGCTACCCCACCTGGTCTGCGGACGGCCGCTATATTGTTTTTGCCTCCCGCTCGCGGGCAGGCGATTGGGAAATTTACCGGCTTGAGGCAGCCAGCGGAGACCCTGAGAGTATTGCCCGCTTGACGAACCGCCTGGGCAGTGATACCACGCCGGTCTTCAGTCCGGACAGCCTGGAAATCTACTTCCGCACCGACACCTCCGGCAGTTGGCAAATCCGGGCGATGGCGGCGGACGGCACGCACGAGCGCGTGGTCAAAGAGGATGTCGGTCCGAGCGATGACTGGGGCCTGGCTCGCCCGGCAGTGCATTAGTTTTTAACGCCCGGCGGATTTGCTGCCACAATACTTTGACCAGACCTGCCTGGGTTTCTTCGAAAGCCTCTTGGCTGTAACGCGCCCGCACAAAAGCCTGGGTCAGTAGATTGACCGCCGGCTGCGCTTCCGGTACGACCTGACTCAGATCGGGTTCAAATTCAAAGGGGGTTTGATGCTTTTGGCGAACAGTGCCCTGCCTGGCGGCTCGCTCCACGATGTTGAGGTAGTAGTACAAAATCCGCTCGCGGGGTGACAGCCCGCTCAGTCCGGCCCAGCGCCGGTATTTACCCGGTCCCTCATTCTGGCCCTGCCCGGTTAAAACCAGCCGGTGCGGGAGCAGCTCTAGCCCTGCTTGAGCCAGGCCGGTGAGTTTTTGCCAGAGGTAATTCAGCAGACCGGCCAGGAAACCCAGCGGTTTGAAGCGTTTGAGCGCCTTGACCAGTTCCGGGTGATCGGCGAGGTAAATTTTGAGGAAATAGCCGGCGATAGCCGCGGCGAGCAGCCAGAAAATCAGGGAGCGAAGCGCTTCCAGCCAGGGCAGAGGTGCAGCGCTGGGGGCCGGCTCCGGCAGAACGGGCAGTTCCGGCATGCCTGAAAAACGCTCGGCGGGGGCCTGGCCTAACAAACTTAACAGCCAGGCCAGAGGGAGGGTCAGCAGCAAAATCAGCAACTGGATCAAAAAGAGCACTACATCTATCAGCAATATGACCAGAATACTCGCGCTGGCCAAAAATCCCAGGGTGTAGCCGGTCGGCAGGACAAAAGCTGCTGCCAGCACCAGTCCCAGGAAAATCAGCCCATACTTGGCCCACTGTTTGACCAGATTCGGGGCCACGTTGATTCGCTGGATGCGCCAGCGCAGCAGCAGGCTGGTCAGGTGGGCCTGGCTCAACATGGCCAAGCCCAGGGTAAAGTAAACCAGCACATTCAAGATGACTCCGCCCAGGCTGGGCCGCTGCCAATCGGCCAGGCTGGACCAGCCGGAGCGAGCCACCCACTGCGTGACCCCCGAAATCAGGACCAATAATCCTCCTCCCCAAAAAAAGCGCGAGGCCAATTCGTCCAGCGGTGAAATAGAGTCGGTCCGGAAGATATAAGGATCGCGCAACGCCTCGAAATCTTCCATAGTATGGGTGGCGGCGAGCCAGGCCACCGCAGCCAAAATAAGGACCACATAAAACTCAAGGTTGATAAAGCTCTCCGGGTCCTGCCACAGCGCCTGTACTTCGACCATCATCTGCGGCAGGGGCTTGCCGGCCAGGTGAAGCAGCTTGAGCAGCAAAATCAAAACGGCGGCTTCGGCCAGGCGGTAGCGCAGCAGCGACCCGCCCCGCGAGCGGTAAAGTTTCAGCACCCGGTAGGAATAAATCGCCTCGACTGTCGTCAGCAGCATCCCCAGTAAGAAGTAAGCGCCGTTCCAGGCCGGGTTGAACAAGCGCACCAGATTGACCAGGGCGATGTTGAAACACATGATCATCACCGTCAACAGCAGCGGCCGGAAAAAGTTGTCGGCCCAGGGATGGGGTTTTACCTCCAACAGTTCGTCTTCGGCTATGCCGCTGGCCATACCTCGATCTCCTTTTCCCGTTGTATCCGGTACACCGGCAGGGTCAGGTTTTGGACTCGCTCCAGCCGGGTTTGGACGCGGCCGGGCGGCTGCACCAGCACCAGGGTCGGTTGAAAGCCCGACTTCTTGAGTAACAAGAGAGTTTCCAGTAGTTCTTCTGACTCGCCGCTGGTGATGACCATGAGGGTAGTGCCCCACGACAAATGCACCGCTTCCTGCCGCAGCCTGTCCAGAAAGTGGATGGTTGTGGCTGCCTGCACCCGCGCCAGAACTTCCAGGATTTGAATCAGTTGACCGCGCCCTTTGCGGGGAGGTAAAGAAAAGCTCCGTTGTTCCTGGCTCAACGGGTCGAAAGCGGTGGTCGTCAGGCCCACCGGCAGTTTTTCAAAGCCAAGCATATGGTTGGCCAGCGAAGCGGCAACCGTAATCGCCAGTTCAATCGCCGAGTCAGGATAGCCGTAGGGGGCATAATCGGCCCGGTCCATATTGAGAAAGATGGCGTTATCGCGGGCAATGGCCGGCTGGAACTGCTTGACCAAAACTTCGCCGGCGGCGGCGCTGGCGGGCCAGTGAATGTGGCGGGGATTGTCGCCGGGATGGTATGGCTGCACGCCGGTGATACGCGCCGGGTCTTGAAACAGCGGTACGGGTGTCGGCAATATGACCTGGGGGCTGTGGGTGGGCAGACCCAGGTGGGCAATCGGAACGATTTTGGGGTAAATAATGAGATAATCCGACTCAAAACGGCTGGTCAACTGGCGTTTGAAGCCGAGCAAATCGCCGCTTTGCAGCAGCAGCGGGCCGACCAGGTAGTAACCCCGCTGCCGGGCCAATAGAGTGTACTGCAACGGGTAGCTGGCTCTGCCGCCGAGGGTAATCACCTCCTGGCGGAAAGGCGGGCTGGTCAGGGCGACCGGCAGGGCCTCGTTGAGCAAGAGCCAGGGAACCGGCAGGCGGCTGAGATTTTCCACGGTCAGGGTCACGCTGACATGATCGCCCAGAAAAGCGCGCTGAGTCAAGCTGCGGCTGATGCGAATCTGCTTCAGGACCCGGCGCGACCAAATATGCGCCGCCACGTAAACACCGACAAAAAGGTAAAGGATGGAGAAGAAAAAATCAATTCGCAGCAGGGCAGCCAGGGCAAAGAGAGCCAGGATAAAAATGATGATATTTCCCACGGGTCTCTTTACCCTCCTTGTTTCACGACACGACCCGCGTTCAACACAATCACTTCGTCGGCCAGCTTCAGATCGGGAGGCCGGTGGGTAATGATGAGGGTGGTCCGGCCCTTCATTAAGGTATGGAGTGACTGCCTGATTTCGCGCTCAACCAGGGCATCGAGGTTGGCGGTGGCTTCGTCCAGGATCAGCAGGGGCGCATTTTTGAGAATAGCGCGGGCAATGGCCAGGCGCTGGCGCTCGCCGCCGCTCAGGCGCAGGCCCTGCTCGCCCAGCCAGGTATCGTAGCCCTGCGGCAGCGCCTCGATAAAATCGTGGATGTGGGCCTGGCGGGCGGCCTTAACCATCTCCTCGAAGGTGGCCTCGGGCCGGGCCATGAGCAGGTTCTCCCGCACGGTGGTGTTGAACAGGTGAGTCTGCTGCGCAACAACGCCGATCAGGCCGCGGACTTCTTCGGGGGTGTAACTGCGCAGATCACGCCCGCCCAATTCGATCCGGCCTGCCTGGTACTCCCAAAAACGCAGCAGCAGGTGAACCAGGGTGGACTTGCCCGCGCCGCTTGGCCCCATAATCGCCAGGCGTCCCCCTTCCGGCAGCGTAAAGCTGACCCCATCCAGGGCCGGCGGCGCGTCCGGATGATAGCGGAAGTGGAGATTGTCTACGACCAGACTCAAGCTTCGCCCCGTCTCTCCCGCTTCCACAGAGAGGGGGGACTTCTCGTCAGGCAGAACAACCGCACCCACAGGTTTAGCATCAGCCAGCTCAAACAGGCGTTTGGCCGCGGCCAGGCTGCTGTCCAAATTTTGAAAGGCCGCCGCCAGGGGCATCACGGCTTCAAAGCTGGCCAGGGTTGCCAGAACCACCAGCCCCAGGTAGACGCCGTCAACCTGGCCGCTGCGCACCAGGGGAATCGCGACGACCAGCATGGCCAGGGTGGCCAGGGCCGCCAGCAGGACTGACAGGGCGCTGTGCAGGCCGGTCAACCAGGTCATACGCTGCTGGGCCGCGGTGAGGGTGTGGCTCAAGCGCCGCACCTGCTCGAGCTGTGCTTCTTCCCGGTCACAGGCGAGCAAATCGGCCAGGCCCTGAAAGGTATCTACCAGGGTGACTCTTAACTCGGCTCGGGTTGTCACCAGGCGCTGCCCCACGCCCCGGCTCAGGCGGCGAGCCAGCAGCGGCAGCCCCAGCCCCAGCAGCGCCAGGAAGAGCAGACCCGTCGCCGCCAGCCGCCCATCGTAGCTCGCCAGCAGCAGGCCGAGCAGCAGCGCCGTCAGGAGCGCCACCACCGGCGGGGCGATGACCTGCACATAAAAATGTTCCAGGGTATCAATATCGGCGACAATGCGGTTGAGCAAATCGCCGCTGCGGTAGGTCATAAGCTGGGCCGGGGCCAGTGGTTCGACGTGCTGGTAAAACCAGACGCGCAGCCGGGCCAGCAGCTTGAAGGTAACCTGGTGCGAGACATACCGTTCCAGGTAGCGGCTCAGCCCCCGGCTGATTCCAAAGAAGCGCACGCCGACGATAGCAACTTGCAGTTCGGCAATAGAAGGGTGCAGCGCCGCCTTGGAAATAATGTAAGCCGAGGCCGTCATCAGCCCGATGCTGCTGCCGACCGTCGCCAGGCCCAGCAGGGCGGCCAGGGCCATCCAGCCGGCAAAGGGGGCCGTCAGGCGGAGCAGGCGCATAAAAGGTTTTCCGGTAAAGCCGGTCATCTGAATTTATGACCTTAATAAGTCAGATTCTTGCCCATTTGGCAAGAAATTTAACACAGAGAAACGCGGAGAAATTACAGGGATTCACAGAGAAATATTTAAAGCTCTCTGTGTATCTCTGTGAAGCCTCTGTGCAACTCCGTGTTCCTTTTTGGTTCCGGCTCGTCCAGGTTAGGCCAGGACCCTTTGACTTTCCAGGTAGCGGCGCAGGGAGCGCAGCCGCTTCTCGACTTCCTGCCTGAGCATCACATTCATCACCGGCTCCAGCAGCGGCACGAGGAAGCGGGGGCGGGCGCGGAAGGAGTAAATATAGGTGGTGCGGGAGCGGCGTTCACCGAGGGCGTCGTGCCGCAGCGTAGCGGCAAAACGCTCAAAAAAGGGCGGACGATTCGTCAGCTTGACCGCGGCCACTCGCCCCGGCTCGAAGCGGATGTACTCGG
>JAHDWA010000080.1 GCA_023382535.1 Anaerolineae bacterium
GGTTATATGGTTGTTAATGTTCGATCTTTGCGAAACGATCTATTGACGTATGACAGATAGGTTCTAACCAATCTATTGTATCACCCAGCCAATGAAAAACGCATAGAAGCGGTGATCAAAACTATGAAAAAACTATGAAAAAATCGTGGCAAATGACCGCGATTTTTGTGCCTCTAATTCTCTGTGCTCCTCGTATAACCTTGTATTGTATTGTTCAGGTTTGGACCAGGGATGAGTCTTTTGCCTGGTCAAATGACCAGCGTAGGTGGGACACGAAAATGCAAGTACATGGACGGGAGGGTAGAGACAGCGTAGTAACCTAAGGCCGTTCAGGCATATACTGTACTCCTTCGGACTACAACATCGCTTTGGACGATCCTCACCCCATTGAGCAGCGTGTCACCGACCGGGCAGCGACTTTTGATAAACTCCACAAATTGATCAACTTTATCCTGGGATGCGTTGGTTTCAAGATAGAAAGCAAAGCGAATCTCCTGGAAGCCGGGCCTGACGCCGGGTTTTCCCTTCAAAAAGCCGTCAAGGTCCAGGTCGCCTTCCAAAACTACCAGGAAATCGTGCAGATCGATCCCGTGCGCTTTGGCAAAAGATTTGGCTACGATGGCCTGGCACGAACCTAAAGCGCACAGCAGCATTTCGACGGGGTTCATCCCGGTATCGCTGCCGCCCAGCTCCTTTGGCTCATCCATTACAACCCTGAAGCCACGAGCCACGTTTTCGACAGCCAATCCAGTTGGCAAATTGCGTGAAGTTGCTTTGAAGGTAACGACAGACATGGTTTATCTCCTTATCAAAATTTATTTCTTCTCGCCAGATGGGTTTCCAGCAATAGACTTAACCGTGCCGACCTGACTTGGTCCAGTAGCTAGCGGTATCAATGGACGAACGGGGCACGACCCCGCCCGAAGCCCATAAGACGGTGCTATCAATGGCAGCGGTGCGAGCACGGGCGGTCCGCGGGCCAAGTAAGCTGGACCAGATAGCGACCCAAGCAACCAATCTGAGCCGGTAAGGTGACAGGAATAGCCACCAGTCGTCACCTGGGACTAATATTTTCTTGAGCATATTTCCATCTCTCTTAAGCGTTGTGCATACTCTTAGTGTAAGCTAAAAACTCCTCGAATGCACCAGGCATCCGAGGAGTTGAAAGTTGGGCGAAGAGCCAGTCTTTGTCCCGATCAAATGGTCAGGACAAGTCTACGCCGTTAGTCCAATGATCGAGGTTTCATCTCATCGCCAGTGATGGTCTTACTCGTCCAGGTATAACTCATCTACATCATCGTCATAGGCGAATAATTCGGCATGCCGGCCCCAGTTAATAGCGATTTTCAATTGTTCTTCGGTCAAATCGCCAAAATCGTCTTGTAGATTATCAAAAAAGTGATCCCAGGCAACGCGCCGGTCAGCGTCCCGGCGAAGGGTTTCATAAATCCAGGCGATCAGTGGCAGGCGCAAGACCCGTCCGGCAATGATTTCTTTGCGGACCAGGATACTGGCTTCCGCATAAGCCTGCCCCAGTGAGGTGAGCCACAAGTCGCCCTCCCGCACCTGGATAAAGCCCAACAAGTCGCCGGTTTCTACAATTGGCAACAGGTCATCCAGTTCCAGGTTTAGTTCACCACTGATGCGGTAGATGTCGGCCCGCCCGCCTTCATCGGCTAGTATCTCCAACAGGCCGGCCAAGGCGTTCAAGCGCGCCGGGGGGAGTTGGTGGGTCGGGCCGGGTTGTCCCGGCGCTGCGCCCAGAGTCTCGGGTTCCGGTTTCGTTTGGCCGGCCACGGCGGCATAGACCCTGTCCACGATGTTTTGAAAGGCAGCACCTTTCCGTTGGCGCGGGTGGCGCAGGGAAACGGCAACCTCGGTGAGGATGTGACCGGGATTTTTGCCCATGACCACAATCCGGTCGGCCATGAGTACCGCTTCTTCAATATTATGCGTCACCATCAAGATGGCCTGGGTGGGCAGCGTTTTACTGAGCCATAATTCCATCAACTCACCCCGCAAGGCTTCGGCGGATAGGACATCCAGCGCCGAGAAAGGCTCGTCTAAACAGAGTAGTTCTGGCTCAACGGCCAGGGCCCGGGCAAAACCAACCTTCTGGCGCATCCCGCCGGAGAGTTCACGGGGGTAGGCTGACTCAAAACCATCCAGGCCAACCGTATCAATCCAGTTCAACGCTTTTTCACGGCGCTCCCTGAGCGGCAAGCCGCGCGCCTTGAGGGCAATCTCTACATTTTCCTGTACGGTCAGCCAGGGATAAAGCGCGAAGGTTTGAAACACAATGGTGGCGTGCGGATTCACCCCGTTGAGCGGTTGGCCTCGATATAAAACCGTGCCAGAAGTGGCATGATCCAATCCGGCAATAATCCGCAATAAGGTGGATTTGCCGCACCCGGATGGGCCAAGCAAACAGACAAATTCGCCTGGCCTGAGGCTCAAATTTACACCGCGAATAGCCACAAATTGCTTTGCGCCACGTTCATAAACTTTGCCGACATCTTCAAGGGATAACAGGTTATCGGACTGACGGGTCAGGGTAGCCTTGGTCATAACAATGCTCCGATTTCTTTTATTCCAGCTGGTAGTCTTCTTCTGCCAGCCGATAGAGCCGCAGCCAGAAAGCTCGATTAATCAAAACGACAGCGGCAACCAGGGCCAGCGTGGCGACCAGAAGTAAGGCATAGTCACCGGCGCCGGTGGCTTGGGTGATGAGCGCCCCAACCCCGATCGTAGTGTAGGTTTGGCCGCCAAATTCCACATACTCGGCCACAATGCTGGCGTTCCAGGCCCCGCCGCTGGCTGTAATTGCACCGGTGATGATGTATGGAAAGAGCGCGGGCAGGATGAGAGTGCGCCAACGGTCAAGTGTGGATAGGCCAAGCAGGTCGGTCATATGGCGCAGGTCTTGCGGAATGGCTGACGCGCCGGCAATCACATTGAAGAGGAGATACCATTGCGACCCCAGCAGCATTAGCGCGACCGCCGCCATATTCAAGCCACCCGGCGCTTGCAGCAAGATCAATATCAACACCGGGAAGAGCGCCGTCGCCGGAATGGAGGCGACAACCTGTACGATGGGCTGAAGCATAGCGCCCAGACGTTGATCCGTGCCAATAGCTACGCCGACGGGGATGGTCCAGACCAGAGCAATCGCCAGGGATACACTCACCCGGACAAAGGTCGCCAGCAGGCCCAGACCCACCTCTACCCAGGCTGAAAGAGGCAACGTGAGCGATAGGGCCACAGCGCGATAGCCGCCGTATAGAACGGCGACAGTGAAGACAGCAACTAACCCAATCGCCAGCCACGAAAGTCGCCCGCCGGTAGAGGCGTTGCCCGTTGGTCTTGCTATTTGGCTCAGGTGGCGGTGTAGCCCCGCATCAAGCCATTCGCTGAAGGGTTGCCACACCCGCATTCCAAATTGCTCTATCAGCCAGGCCCGCGACAAGACCTCAAGAAACCACGAGGTGGGTAATTGGCCGCTTACTACCATTTCTACCTTGAATTTATCTACCCAGGCCATGAGCGGCCGCCACACAAATTGGTCGAGCAAAACAATGACCAGGATCAATGCGCCGATACCCCAGAGCACAGCGGACAGGTCACCCTCATTGGCGGCGGTTTGCAAATACGAGCCGAGACCCGGCAAACGGAAATCACGCGTCCCAACCCGGAAGATTTCGGCCGCCATCAGGAAGAACCAGCCGCCAGACCAGCTCATGATGCTATTCCACAGCAAGCCGATAGCCGCAAAAGGCAGCTCAAGCGTTTTGAAGCGCAGCCACCCGTTGAGACGAAACACGGCCGCGGCCTGACGCAGTTCATTGGGAATCGTGGTCATAGACTGGTAGAAACTAAACGTCATGTTCCACACCTGGGAAGTGAAAATCAGGACAATAGCGGCCAGTTCGGCGGCAAGATTTTCGGGCAGGATAGCACTCAGGCTGAGCAAGACTACCGGTAGAAATGAAAGGATAGGGACGCTTTGCAAGATATCCAGCAAAGGCATGAGCACCTTTCGCGCCGGACGATGGCGAGCGGCGGCATAGCCATAGAAGAGGCTAAACAGCAGGGATAGAAAATAGGCCACCCCCATCCGCCCCACGGAAAGCAAGGCATACCAGGGCAGAGCCAATGGCGACAGAGAAATATCCGGCCCGGTAATGACCGCCGGAGCGGACAGAGCCAGGCGCGCGCCGATATAGAGAAGGGTGGCCAGGCCGAGCAAGATCAGGCCGTCGCCTATGGTAAATGGCAGAGTTTCAGGTAAAGCAGGGCTGAAGCGGAATTGCCGCATAGTCATCTCCAGGATAAGTGATGTTCTAATCCTAAGTAACAGTGTAGGGGCGGACAAAGCCATCTGCCCCTACACTGTTACACTTTAATAGTACCGATGCCAATCTTAGGCGTCAACCTGGACCGGCGGCTCAATCTGAATGATATGCTTCACCTTTCCTGCCAAACCGCCATCGTCGGTCACGATCAGCTTAATCTTGTACTGGCCAGGTTCATTGTAAGTGTGGGTCACTACGACCCCATCCGCGACAGCCCCATCGCCAAAGTCCCAGGCATAGCTAACAATATAGCCATCGCTGTCGCTGGAGCCGCTTGCATCAAAGGTTACCTCCTGCCCGACTTGAGCCGTCTCCAGAGCCGCGATGACGGCTTCGGGTGGCAAGTTAGCTGGAACTGGCGGCTCAATCTGGACGGCATGGGTCACCTTGTCTATCAAGCCGCCGTCATCTGTCACCGTTAGAATGATCTGATAGCTTCCGGCTTCACTATAGACGTGGGTCGCCTTGACGCCACTGGCTATGGTTCCGTCGCCGAAGTTCCAGTCGTAACTGGCGATGTGGCCATCACCATCATTGGAGTCACTGCCACTGAAGGTGAGTATATCCCCAACCACGCCGTTCTCAGGGCCATTGATGATAGCGCGTGGGGGTTGATTGACCGGCCTTACCTGCACTGTCGTGGTGTGAACACCCGCAGCGCCGTCCTTATCCGTTACCGTCAAGGTGATGGTGTAGTCGTCGGCCTGCCGGTAGGTATGGCTAGCCAATTGGCCGCTGCCGGTCACGCCATCGCCGAAATCCCAATCATAGACTAAGGTTGCCTGGTCAATCGGGCTGGCGTCCGTCCCGGCCCCGGCAAAATTGATCAAACCGCCAACCTGACCTGAGTAAGGACCGCTGGCTTTAGCTACAGGCGCTACGTTTTGAATAGTAACCGCAGCGGCAGTCATATGGCTGGCCCCCTTGTCGTCGGTCACTCGCAGGGCCACTGTAGCTGTGGCCGGTCCATCAGGGTAGCTGGCGCTGGCTGTCGGCCCGATGGCGTTTACCGTGAAGGTGTGGCCGTTGTAGTTGAAATCCCATTCATACTTGACGATGTTGCCATCAGAGTCTCGCGACCCGCGGCCATCAAAGGTGATCGGGCTGCCTTCGTCAACGGTAAAAGGCCCGCCAAGCACTGCTTGAGGCGGCTGGTTGGCCGGTTCTTCCAGCCGTCGCCACTTGACCTGAATGCGGGCATCGCCCGTGCGCTCATAGTACTCTACCTTGACCCGGTGTTTGCCGCCGCTCATCTGGCGCTCCGCCTCGATCAGGCGGGAGCCGCCCTCGCGCCAGGCGTCAATTACCAGCGTGTCGCCAACCCACACCCGGACGCCATCATCCACCCGCACCTGGAAGCGATAGACGCCGCTCTCGAACTCAAGTTGGCGGGTCCAGCGAGCCGAGAAGTTGTCGGACGGGACGCCGCCAGGCGAGCCTCGCCCCCAGTCGTGGTCAATATTGCTTTCATTGCGCACCAGGATCGGGCTGCCACGCAGCTGGCGATTGTCAAAGTATTCCGCCTTCCAATCCGGGTAATGATCCAGGCGCTCCCAGCTCAGGCGTACCTGGGCATCGTAGGTATGATCGAAGTACTCCAGCCGCAAGTGATGGGTTCCTTCAGTCAAGTTGATCTCAGCAGTGTAGGACTTGGGCGGGCCGGTGCGCCAGCGGTCAATAACCAGCTTGTCGTTGACCCACAGCCGCGCCCCGTCGTCAACCAGGACCCGGAAGCGGTAGGTACCGGCGCGGAAGTTCAGATTGCGCGTCCAGCGGGCGGAGAAGTTGTCGGCCGGCACACCCGGCCCGGGCGCATGGGGTCCCCAATTGAAATTGATATCGTGGTCGTTGCGCACAAAAACCGGCCCACCACTCAGATTGGGATTGTTGAAGTACTCGCCCTTCCAGTCAAAATAGGTCTCCAGACGCTGCCAGGAGAGTTGGGCCAAAGCCCCGCCGCCTCGCTCGTAATACTCCAGCCGCAGGCTGTGCGAGCCTTCGGCCAGGCTGACGTCGGCGGTGTAGGTCGTCGGCGGGCTATCGCGCCACTGGTCAACCACCAGATTGCCGTCAACCCACAGGCGGACCCCATCATCTGCGTGGGCGTAGAAGCGATAAGTACCGGCCGGGAAGTACAGGCTGCGTGTCCAACGGGCGGAGAAGTTGTCAGTCGGCACGCCGGGCCCCGGTGCATCCTCGCCCCAATCGAAGTTGATCTCCGAGTCGTTGCGCACCAGCGCCGCAGCGCCGCTTAGATTGGGGTTGTCGAAGTATTCACCCCGCCAATCGCTGATAAGTAGCGGCGTGGGCGTTGGCGGAGCGGGTGGCGGCGGAGCTTGAACCAGCGGCACACCACTCAATAAATCTGGCGCTGCAACATATCTGGCTGAGACCCAACCGCGCCCCTCCGCCACCCCCGCGAATTCGATTTGTACCCAACCGGCGTCGAAATTGAGGCCGGTAACTTCGGCAGATTGTCCGGCCCGTAGCCAGCCGATTAGGGGATAGGCCGTCCCGGGGCCGCTGCGAATATTCAGGTTGGCCAGGGCTGTTACTACCGGCGGCGCAGGAGTAACCGTAGGCGTTGAAGCTACGATAGGCGGCTCAACCGTTTCGCTCAAGGCAGGTCCTTCGGTTCCTCTCAGGACAGGCGTGGCTGTCGGTTCGACCGGAGCGATTGGCTCGGTAGTCTCATTCAAGCCAGGCATAACTGTTGGCTCAGCGTCGGTTGGCGTCTCCGGCTTCACCAACTTGAAGTTGGCCTGGGCGCTCAATCCACCGTCAGCTACTCGAGCGATCACTGCTGCTTGCTCCTGACCCTCCCAGCGAGGTTCCACCGGGAAGACAAAGCCGGTGGTAAAGCGGCCCGCCCTATCGGTAACTGCACCGGCTGTGGCATAGGCCGGGAGTTCCTGTTCCTCTGGAGACTTGAGATAAATCAAGACCATGCTATTGGCCGGCCAGCCTTTACCATTTACAGTCACGTTCATACCCGGCTGGCCCAGGGTCGGTTCCAAAAGGATGGTAGGCTCGGCCCGTCCAGGGGTTGGTTCCAGGGCCTTGCTACTTGGTCCCCCGTAGAAGAAGAGGGCAAAGGGCACAGACCAGATTATTCCAATAATGATAAGCACCAGTATCTTACCGATTGATGTTTCAGCGAATCGTATCAAACGCTCACTTGATCTCATTTCCAACTCCTTTCATCTTTGTTATCAAATCCAAGCCAAGGTCGAGTTGGCACGGCAACTTCAACTGGCGCAATGATTTGCATAGACCGGCCAAGCTTCACCAACTTAAAGCTTGCCTGGGCACTCAACCCGTTGTCGGCCATTCGAGCAATCACAGCCACCTGCTCCTGACCCTCCCAGCGAGGTTCCGCCGAGAAGATAAAGCCAGTGGTAAAGCTGCCCGCTCCATCAGCGACCGCGCCGGCCGTGGCATAGGCCGGGAGTTCCTGTTCCTCAGAAGACTTGAGGTAGATCAAGATCATGCTGTTGGTCGGCCAGCCTATACCTTTTACAGTCACCTCAGTCCCCGGCTGGCCCAGGGCCGGTTCCAAGAGGATGGTAGGCTCGGCCCGTCCTGGCGTTGGTTCCAGGGCCTTGCCGATTGGTCCCCCGTAGAAGTAGAAGAAGAGGACAAAAGGCATTAACCAGATTATGCCAATAATGATAAGGGCGGCCGCCCTACCGATTGTGTTGTCAACGCATCGTGTCAAGTGATCTCTTCTGTTCATTTCTAACTCCTTTCACCTTTGTTTTCGCACCAAAACGGGGATCGCGTTGGAAGGGTCACTTCGGCTGGAGCAGTGACTTGTTGAGATCGGCCAAGATATTGACCCAACAGATAGGCCAGGCCCAATCCTAGCACTAGCCTCGTCATCATCAACGGTGTAAAGACACGATTGAGATCCGGCCAAAATAGACTCAAGCCCCAGATCGCTACACCCAAACCGATAATTTTCAATACTTTCATTTTGTCACCTCTTTTCATCATTCAATCTCCATCAACCTGATTAAGCCTTACCCAAACTACGCTCAGTCAGCCTGTCTAGCCAGCTAGATAAGACCAGCCCGGTCAACCCGATGGCCAGAACAAGAATGAACAGTTGAATACCTGTAGGATGGGCTAATCGGCCTAAATCAAGCCAGGGAATAACCGACGCAGGTTCGGTTGGCTCACCATAATGAGCCAGACCGTCCACTGTGGCGGCATAGACGCCGCGCTCATTGATTAACAGGCTCGTAACCAGGTTCTCCGTATCATCCAGTTTTATCCACTGGCGGCCACCATCGTGGCTCTCATAGATGCCGCCACCCGCTAACCGGCTGCCCAGGCCATAGGCCGTGCTGGCCACTACGTGCTGGGCGTCCTGCTCGTCTACCGCCAGGGCCGTTACCCGCAGGGCCGCACCCGGCGTCAGCCCCAGGCCATTACTGATGGACTGCCAGCTCTGGCTGCCATCACTCGACCGGTAAGCGCCACCAGAGGGGCCGCCGGCATAAAGCACCTGCGGGTCGCTGGCAGCCACGGTCAGGCTTACCGCCATTTCGGGCAAAGCGTCCAGCTTTTGCCAATTGTCACCGTCCAGCCCCAACAATCCCTCGTTGGTCAGCGCATACACCCGACTATCAGGACCCACCATCAGACCTTTGACGTGGCCGTTATAGAGCGAGACGCCGCCGAGTAACTCGTAGCCCAGACGCCGCTCGTCAAAGCGATATACACCCTGCCCGGCGGTGCCTACATAGAGCGCTTCCGGCTGCTGTGGGTCTATCGCCAGGGCCGTAACGGCAGGTATAACTCCGGCAGGGCTGGCCGGCAGATTCAAATTGAATTTGCGCCAACTCCGGCCGCCGTCGTCGCTGCGCCACAGGCTATCGGTTGTCGCCATTGGACCGCCGGTCGTACCTGCATAGAGCACCCTGTCATTTGTAGGATGCACAGCCATGGCTTCAACAGGTCGGCCCGGCCCAGAACTGACCATCTGCCAGGTGTGACCGCTATCGTCGCTTCGGTAAATACCGCCTGACGGCAGACCGTCGCCTAATTTGGTGTAGAGTATGTCACCCCGGGCTGTGGCGCTCAAGGCTTGAACGGGCGCGTCAGAGAGGTCGGCTAAAGCCAACCCTCTGCTCTCACCCACTATCAAGGCTGTGATTACACCCAGGCTGAGGATCAGGATAGATAATGCAATTCTAATGATTAAGCTCAGGACTCTCTTTTTCAATGTTCTTGACCTTTCCAGGGCTAAAATCTTGTAGTAACCTTAGCCCTTCTTTATTCATTCGTTTCTCTATGGACTATTACTTTATCATCCTCAGCATACCTCATAAATAACATAAACACACGGGGTATTTGCATAGTCTACCACATAGACCAAGGGTGAGTCTTGAACCTGGTCGAAAGGCTAACCCCTGTTTGATTGAGGTATCGCCATATTAATAAAAAACTCCTCGAATGCGTCAGGCATCCGAGGAGTATCCACTGGTGAAGAAGACCCGTTAAGGTCTTATCAAAGATGTGGTCAGTCTACGTAATTGCTCAATGGGCAAGTGAGATATTCAGCACTCTCAAGTCGATTAGTTGGCAAGATTATCGCGCATCTCTTCATACTCGGTTTTGCTGGTCTCGCCTCGAGCGTAGCGTTCTTTCAAGATGTTCAGGGCGGTGTTATGAATCAAGGGGGATGAGCTGACTGAATCTGCTGACCACCGGAGACCAGAACCGGAAATGGCTCAGACAATCACGATAGCCAAGGCTATTAACCCACCCCAGAAGAGGAGCATCATCAGTCCACTGGAGAGCATCATCCACCCCCAGTTAAATCCATCGTGCCACCACATTGTATTTTTCTTCTTTCTATATCCCTGAGTTTGGACTAAACACGGTTAGTCTAAACTCAAATTTTTAAATGTGTGCGTCTAAATTGCAGCGCCTATGCTTGCAGATGCGCTTCAAGGAACCAGAGGGCTTTGTCTAGCCCACGCGAAACTTCAGTAAACAAATCAGCCGTGTCCTGGTCGCCGGCGCTGTTAGCGGTGTCTATAGCGGCGCGAGTCGTAGTCGCTAGACCGGCATAGCGGGCAGCCAAGGCCTCGACGGTCGGCAAGCTGTCAATCGCCTCGGCCGGATACTCTGGCAGCCGTGAGGCAGCCGCCGCCAGGCGCACTGTGCCCAGGGCTGTGCCGCCCAAAGCGGTCGCCCGCTCGGCAATTAGATCCGTGTAGGCCAGCAACTCAGCCGCCAGCTTGTCGAACAATTCGTGCAAGGGATAAAACTGCGCTCCCTTGACGTTCCAATGCGCTTGCTTGGTTTGACTGTACAAGTCAGTCGTGTCTGCCAACTGTTGATTGAGCAAGCCAATCAACTTGGCTCGCGCTTGAGGCGCGATATCTATACCTGTCTTAAATGTTTTTGGTGTAGTCATTTCTAAATCTCCTTGGATAAATTTATACTTTTTTATAGAACCTCGCTGTCGAGGCTGAAAACCGAAAACCAAACGCTTCCCGCCAGAAAAAAGGTTAAGGGCTGCCCCTTCCATTGATTCGCGCGGCAATTGTATGCAAAGCTGCCAACAGATGCTCTGGCGATTCCACCTTACTGACAAAAGCATCGGCTCCGACAGCCAGGGCTTCTCGACCGGCTTCCGGTCGTCCACTTAAGACAATCACGGCCAGGTTGGGGCAAACCAGGCGTAAGGTAGGTAGCGAGCCAACCGCACCCAGGCCTGGCAACCCCCAGTCGAGCAGTACCAGGTCGGGCTGAGTCGCCCGGATTTGAGCCAAGAGAGCTTCGGCTTCGGCGACCTCAGCCACCACCTTCATTCCAGGCTGCTCTTTTAATAACATTTGCAAGGCCGAGCGTACTCGGACCTCATCATCGGCTAATAAAATATGCATTGATCTGATCTTATCTATCATTATCTTAGATACCTGAGTTCAGCGTAATTTCGAACTCAGGTAGATAGTTCAACAGGAACGGGCGTGTCAATCGCACTGACAGAGGCGTCAATAAAATCTTTTCCCCAAGCGCGGGCAACCGAGACCCGATGATTTCCGTCGCTGACGAAATAAACCTCACCAATTTTGATCAGTTCCACCGGCGGCAGAGGCGTCTGCTTATAGTAGGCTTCGTTAATGCTCATCCAGCGGTCTTTCAGGTGGGGGTGGCGAGGAAAGAAAGCCCGGTCGAAGTCACTATAACGCCCTGCGCTGCCTACAATTTTATCAAGGGAGACCACCTGCAAACCAAGATAACGTTGTCTTATGAACGGTAAGCATTGGTAAATCTGGGCGAGTGATAACAGACGGTTGGATTTTCGAGTCAGCCAACTCAGCAAATCTCGCCAAAAAGCTTTATACATAGCCCACTCAAAATCCCGAAGGATTAACTGATTAAATGTCTGAGTTCTCATTGAGAGATCATTCCTTTTGCCATTCCAAAAATCGTCTATCTTTAGTGTAAACCAAAAACTCCCCCGATGCACCGGGCATCGGGGGAGTTTAGGACTTAGACAAACGGCTAGTTTTGCTTTGGTTGCTTGACCAGGCATTCGTCGTTGTAAGTAACTTGTCTATGAGACAACCAGGCGATGCTGCAAGGCCATAGCCACGGCCTCGGCGCGGTTAGCCGCACCCAGCTTGGACAGGATGCCGCTGACGTGATACTTGACCGTGGATATGCTCACGACCAGCCGCTCGGCAATTTCGTTATTGCTTAAGCCCTTGACCATCAAGGCCAAAACCTCACGCTCCCGTTCGGTCAGATCATGCCCCGGCTGGGGCGGCTGGGTAGCAGCCTGGATCAGCGCCTGGGTAGCTTCGGGCGACAGGGTGGGCCGACCGGCATGGGCCGCTCGAATCGCCTCGGCCAATTCGAGAGCCTGGACATCCTTGAGCAGATAACCGATAGCCCCGGCCTGCAAGGCGCGTTGTACCAGGTCCTGCTCTTTGAAACTGGTCAAGGCGATGACTTGTACCTGGGGGTGGCGTTGGCGGATGGCCTGTGTAGCCGTAGCCCCATCTATACCGGGCATCATCATGTCCATTAGAATCACATCGGGGTGAATCTGGTCGCACAGGCGCAGCGCCTCCTCGCCATCCTCGGCTTCCCCCGCCAATTCCAGGTCATCGAAACCCAACAGAAAAAATTTTAAGCCGCCGCGAACGACGGCGTGGTCATCAACAATCATCACCCGAATGGGTTTTGCTGCGGTCATAACTCCTCCTCCATATAATCTAACGCCGGTTGCCCTACCTCAATCTACTTAAACTTAGGAGGCATTTGTCTGCCCTCCCTACTTTATCCTTCGTCTTTCGTCCACGGTCCTGCATCCTCCGTCTCTCGTCCCTCATCTTGCCAGATCACCGTCACCTGCGTCCCCTGTCCAATTTGACTTTCGATTTTTATTTTAGCCCCAATAGCCTCGGCCCGTTCATGCATGATTCGCACCCCCAGGTGCTCTGGGGGGATATGGCTCGGATCGAATCCCCGCCCGTTATCGCTAATACAAAGTTCAACACTCTCTTCCAGCTCGCCCACAGTATCGGCAGGGGAAGAAGGGGTGAAGCGTAAGGTTACACTCGCCTGGCTGGCCCTGGCGTGTTTGGCAATATTGTTAAGCGACTCTTGGGCAATCCGGTAGAGGGCAATTTGCACCTCAGACGGTAAGACACGATCCCCTTCGACCGTTAAGGTAATCGGCACCTGGGTCCGGCCAGTGACGGCCTCGATTAAATGGCGCAGTAACTCGCCCAGCTTAGTCTCGATCAGAGCCGTAGGGCGCAGTTCCAACAGCAGGGTGCGCATCTCAGCCAGCGCGCCGCGCGTCAACTGGCGCAATTCCTCTAACCCACGCCGAGCCTCTTCCGGATGGCGTTCCCAGACACGGGGCAGAACCTGGGCCCTCAAGCTGGCCGAAAAGAGGGTTTGGGTCACGGCGTCGTGCAGTTCACGAGCCAGGCGATTGCGTTCAGCCGCCACGGCGGCCTGTTCCATCTGGGCCTGGAACCGGCTGTTCTCAATAGCCAGGGCCACCTGATTACTGAAGATCACGGCCAGCTCAACCTCTTCGTCCGAAAACAGTCGAGGTTCAGGGTAATAGAGTAAAATACCTCCGTAAATTTCGCCCTTTACCAGCAGAGGCGCCGCCAGCCAGGCCTGATAAAGGTTGCCTAAACGGGTCACCAACTCGCGCCGGGGCAAATCTAAGGCCAAATCGCTGTCGCCAGAGAGGAGAGCGGCTATATCGGAGACGGCTACCGGCTGGCGTGTCAGCACGGCCCGGCCTACGGCTGCCTGGCCAACCGGGATATCGGCAGCGGCCATAAAATCTGCCGGCAGGCCTCGGGCAGCCTGAATGCGCAACAGGTTGGTGTCCCTGTGCAGCCGGTAAACCGCTACCGCATTGCTGCCCAGCAGTTGGCCGGCCTCAGCTACAATATGGTCCAGAATTTCGTCCAAAGAGCGGCTCGAGTTGAGGATGGCCAGAATATCGCCCAGGTTTTCGGCCACATGGCGGCGGCGTTCTGCCTCGCGCCGCCGCTCCTGCTCGGCCTGATACAGGCGAGCGTTCTCCAGGCCGACAACGGCCCCGGAGGCCAGCACGGTTAAGATCCGCTCGTCATCTGCCCCCAGCGCGCCGGATTGTTTATCGGCTACCGCCAGCACGCCAATAGGTTGAGCGTCAGAGATCAAGGGAACGGTCAGGTAGGCGTGTATCCTTAAACGTTGCACAGAATCAGGATAGGCCCGGGGATCCTGCGCCACGTCATTCACGATAATCGCCTGGCCGGATTCAATAGTTAACCCGGCCACCGATTGGGCTACCGGTACCCGATAACCGACGAAGATGTCGGGGCTATGCTCGCCCGAGAGGGTAGCGAGGCGCAACGTATCACCCTCAAGCAGATAAACCAGACTCAACTGGGTCTCCGTCAGACGCCGAGCCGCATCGGCAATTAGCTGCAAGACAGCTCCCAGGTCCAGCGGGCCGGTGATAGCCTGCTGGATGGCCAATAAGGTCTCCAACTCGTCGGCATGCTGTCTGGTTCTGGAGTATAAGCGCGCATTTTCGATAGCCACGGCGGCTTGATGAGCAAAGTTTGAGACCAATTCTACTTGTTGGGACGAAAAATAGTCTGGCTCGCCGTGACTGAGGCCCAACATCCCAATTAACTGCCCCTTAATCAGCAAGGGCAAGCCGATCCAGGCACGAATATAACTCAGGTGAACTTCCAGACGCTCCCCCATGCCCTGGCGAAAGGTCTGAGCCGGAGATGTGTCGGCGTAAATATCAGGAATGATGAGGGGTTGCTGTATGTCAGGCCAGCCGGGGTAAATCACCGAAATCTTGAGCGGCGTGGCTGATTGGGCAACTTTTTCTGCCGGCGCCGGGCCGCGATAGGCTCGATACTTTAACTCATCTCCGTTCACCGTCCAGATGGACGCCGAGGTATAGTCTACGACGGTTTTAAGCTGGACCAGGATGAGATCCAGGAGCCGTTCCAGTTCCAGGGTGGCGGTGATATTGCGGGAGATGGCCAGCAAGGCCGAAAGTTCATGGGTCTGCTCTTCAACACGTTGCTCCATCATCTGGTGAGTCAGGACTTGCTCGGTGATGTCGGCGATAAACCCCTCCAGGGCTAACGACTTTCCATCGAGAGATTCAACACCGCAGCCCTGCTCCCACACCCACTTCTGTTCTCCGGCGGCAGTCATAATGCGGTAAGTAAGCCGATAGGGTTGGCCAACCTGCAAGGCTGCCCGCACTTCGTCCCCTACCCCTGCTTGATCCTCCGCATGAATCAACTGCCGATAGCTTACCTTTCGATTTTGGATGAGTTCAACCGGTTGAAACCCGGTTAAGGCCAAGCAGCCTTCGCTGACAAATACCATCGTCCAATCGGAGTCATTCTGACAACGGTAGGCCATACCTGGCAGGTTACTCAGCAGGGTAGAGAGCGCTCGCTGGCTCTCGTGGAGAGTTTTCGCCAGTTGCTCGCGCCGCCGGCGCTCACGGTTCAGTAGAAAGTAGAGCAGGAGCGTAGTAACCACGACCAGAACCCAACCCCGGTAGGTTGCCAGAGTGAGGCCTTGATCAGGGTTGGGGATGAAGAAAGCTAGCAGCCAACCGGAAAAGGTAAGCCACAGCCCGGCGACCACAGCGTAAAGAAGGCTAACTTGCAGGGCAGCGCGTGAGAATAAACTGTTCATAGTTAGCAGAAATGTTAGCAAATGTGACATTCCGCTTTTTATACTTCATGCGACAGTCAGCCGCAATGGACGAACTACGGCGCCCGCTGTTCCATGGGCAAAAGCCGCTGGAATTGCCTTTCTGATCAAGTTGTAAGCCGCATTGACATCGGCGTGAATCAACTGCCCATTCGCGGCCCGGAACAGGCTCCGGGTCATCCGCTTACCCAGATAGACCGCATGCTTGCCGATGGTTTCCAGGTCCAGGAAGGAACACTTGCTGGTATATGCTTCTTCCTGATAAATGACCTTGATCCCGGCGAGCCTGGCCTTGTAGGTCAGCATCTCGATAAAGCGGGCGTGGGGCAGTTGGACGAAGTTCTGGTTGTTCCGGTCACCCAACTTGGCTTCCTGCTTCCAGAAGTCGTTCTTGCCGATGACCAAGGTCCCAATCCTCTCGGCGACCAGACAGTCAACAATGCGTCGGCTGGCGACGTGCATGTAGTGGTTGATCCGACCGTTACGAATCCGACCCAGCCGACGGATCTGGGCCGAAGTATGACAGTTCGCCGGGAGACAGGCTTGCAACTTAGCTTTACGCTTGTTGTAAAAGTGGTTCTCGGCTTTGGCGGGGCGACCGTTAATAAGGAAAGGCTGAAAGCCAGGCTTATTTGCAGCTATCGTCGCCAAAGCATCCACCCCGATGTCTAGACCGGCCACCCAGGCCGGGTTGAGCTCGGGGTTGGAAGGAACGTGAACCAGATAAACTACTTCGACTACATAGTAACCAGGGCGAGGGACAATCCGCACCTGGCGGACCTGACGCTGTTTGGTGGGCACTTCAATCGCCAAGCCAGAGGGAATAATCAAACCCTGAGCTTCAGGCGCTCGACTGATAGCCTGATCGGTGTAAGTCAGGACGGCTCGACCGGTCTGTTTGGGTTTGTAGCGGGGAATACGGGGCGGTCCCAAAAACTTGGAGGGGTCTTTACGGTAAGCCTTGCCGGCTTCGCGAAAGCTCGTCCAAGCGCGGGCGACCTGCAAAACCGTCTGCTGACTGACTTTTTGCGGCAACGCCAGAAAGGCCTCCGTCCCTTTGAGCCGGTGATAAAGGGTCTCGTAAGAGAGGATGTGCCCGGTCTCGAAGAAATGCTGCCGGGCGTGATAATTGGTCAGATTGTAAATATTTTTGGAAGCAAAAGAGGCGGGGTCAATGACGGCATAGCGTGGGTCAGAGGGATAGATACGGTGCTGTTCAACTAGCCGAACGGTATTTTCAGGCAGGACCGACTTTTTCATAAGAACAAATGTACTACTAGAACTGATTTTTGGCAAAAGGATGCCTATATTTGTGAAAGGTTGCTAATGCTATGAGTAATCATATTCGATACTTCTCTCCCATGCCTCATCTCAGCATCATTTACCAGCCAATTATAGGTTATCTGGGATAGTTCGTCAACGCGTCCAAAACTATCTCTCACACCCTATCTATTCTCACCTGGTCAAATGACCAGGCCCCGGACCCACCCTCCGGTTAAGCTGTGGACTATCCTGACGCCGGGTGTATTTGAGGCGCTTTTAAGGTATGCTGTAGAGAATAAGCGTGAGAATTATTAAAGCAAGGAGTCCTCATGTTCGATTTTGCCCTACTACCCTTGACCGGCCCGATTTTAGGGGGCGCTCTGCTGATTTTTGTGGCCCGCATTGCCGATATGTCACTCGATACAGTACGCCTGATTATGATAACCCGGGGCATGCGCAAGTGGGCCGCCTTGATCGGCTTTGTCGAGATTACGATCTGGGTCATGGCCGTTAGCCAGGTAATTTCCAACCTTGATAATCTCTGGAATGTGCTGGCCTACAGCGGCGGCTTTGCCACCGGTACGGCGGTCGGGATGTGGGTCGGAGATAAGCTGGCGCTAGGTCACGTGGATATCCGCATAATCTCAATGACCCAAGGCGCGAAAATTGTCCAGGCCATCCACGAGGCCGGCTATGGAGCCACGGAGTTGCAGGCCAGCGGCAAATCCGGCCCGGTATCGCTGATTAGAGTCGTTATTCCTCGGAAACAGGTACCACAGGTGATGGGTCTGGTCAACCACGTTGATCCTGCTTCTTTTATCACCGTTGATGAGCCCCAGCAGGTTATTCAGGGCTATCAGCGGTTGGGAAAGTAGGAACTGCAAAAATTATCAACTTAGGACCGATCATATCAACAGACTCATGGGCGACTCAAGCAACCGGCGCAGCTCCTGGAGGTACTGCGCGGCTATCGCCCCATCGGCAATGCGGTGGTCAACGCTAAGGGTTACGTCCATGATCTCGCCTATGGTTAACTGACCCTCACGCACTACCGGCGTCTGGCGCACGGCTCCAACCGACAGCGAAGCCGCCAGCGGGGCCGGGATGATCGAAGTAAAGGCAAGCACCCGGTACATGCCCAGGTTCGACACCTGGAACGTCGGGCCCTCCAACTCTTGCTGTTTGAGTTTGCCCTCGCGGGCGCGACCGGCCAACTCCTTGATCTCGGCAGCAACCGCGCCCAGCGCCTTCTTGTCGGCGTCGCGCACGACCGGCGCCACCAAGCCATCTTCCAGGGCTACGGCAATGCTGACATTGATCTGCTGGTGTCGCAGGATTGCGGGCTGGCCGTCGCTGCCGGTAGCATAGCTGCTGTTGAGCGCCGGGAATTTGTGCAGGGCCTTGGCGGCGGCTTTAACGACCATATCGTTCACCGAGATCTTGACGTCGGCCGCGCCGCTGTCGTTGATCTGTTGGCGTAGTTTCATCGCTTCAGCCATATCAATCTCAACTGTGACATAGATATGTGGTGTGCCGGGCTGCGCCTCAGTCATCACACGGGCAATGGCGCGTCGCATTCGGCTCAACGGTGTGGCCTCAGCCGACGGCGTGGAAGCCGGTGGGGTGACCGGCGTTGGGACAGCGGGAACTGGTTGAGCAGTTGGCTGCGGGATACGGGCGATTACCGGCTGAAAATCCTCGACATTTTCTTTGATGATGCGCCCGCCGGGGCCGGTGCCCTGCACCAGGCGCAGGTCAATGCCGCGCTCCTCTGCCAGGCGGCGGGCAACTGGCGAGGCTTTGATGTGGCCATCGCCTTCCTCGACGGCCTGGACTTCAATGGCAGGGCGAGCGAACGTCTCCGGGCCACCGACTTCAGAGGGCCGTTCGGTTTCTATCTCGCCCTCGCCGACGAGCGCAATGGGCGTGCCGATGGGTACGACCTGTCCCTCCGGCACGAGTATCTTGAGCAGCGTACCACTGTCGAAGGCCTCCAGCTCCATCACGGCCTTATCGGTCTCGATCTCGGCGATAATATCACCCACCTCTACCCGATCGCCCGGTTTTTTGAGCCACTTACCGACGGCTCCCTCGGACATTGTATCGCTGAGACGCGGCATCGTTATCTCGGCCATCGTTTTCCTCCTTCTAAGACCCGGTAGATGGCGTTCTTCAACTCCTGAGCGCCCGGCTTGGCTACCTGTGCCAGATTGGAAGCATAGGGCAGCGGCGCCTCCAGGCCGGCCACCCGCTGTACCGGCGCGTCCAGGTAGTCGAAGGCTTCTTCCTGGATGGCAGCGGCAACTTCAGCCCCGATGCCGTAGGAGCGCCAACTCCCCTCCATCGTGATGGCGCGATTGGTCTTCTTGACCGAGTTGATGATCGTCGGCCGGTCTAGCGGCCGCAGCGAGCGCAGGTCTACCACCTCCACGCTGATGCCCTCTTTTTCCAGCGACTGGGCCGCCTGCAAGGCGATGGGGGTCATGCGCGAGTAGGCCACCACCGTCACGTCGCTCCCCTGGCGTTTGACCTCGGCCAGGCCGATGGGCAGGGTATAAGGGTCATCCTCGGGCACATCGCCCTTGGTATCGTACAGGGACAGGCTCTCGATAAAGATCACGGGGTCGTCGTCGCGGATGGCGGCGCGCAGCAGCCCCCCGGCGTCGTAGGGGGTGGCCGGCGCGACCACCTTCAGGCCGGGGCAGTAAGCAAACCAGTTCTCAAAGTTTTGCGAGTGGGTGGCGGCGAGCTGGCCGACCCCACCACTGGGCGTGCGAATGACCAGGGGGACTTTGGCCTGGCCGCCAAACATATAGTGAATTTTGGCGGCGTGATTCACGATCTGGTCAAGGGCCAGCAAAATAAAGTTGATGGTCATGATCTCGACCACCGGGCGCAGGCCAAGCATGGCCGCGCCGATAGCCAGGCCCACAAAGCCTTCCTCGGAGATAGGTGTATCCACAACCCGCTTGGGGCCAAACTCGTCCAGCAGGCCCTCGGTGATCCGGTAGGAGCCTTGAAATTTGCCAATCTCTTCCCCCATCAGCACCACATTGGGGTCGCGAGCCAGCTCCTCGCCAAGAGTCTGATTAAGCGCCTGGCGGTAGGTCAGTACGGGCATATCTACCCTCCTTTTCTAATTGTTGGGCCAGCAGCTCTGCCTCGGCCTGGCCGGGCGTATTCGAGACCGGGGTGGCGTAAATATGGTCATACAACGCTTCGAGCCTGGGGGCAGGGCTTTGGTCGGCAAAATCAATTGCCTCCTGGACCTCGCGCTCCACCCAGGCGGCTGTCTCCTTTAGCCAGGTATTATCAACGACCTGAGCCTCCAAAAGTTGGTGAGCAAACAACGTGATGGGGTCGTCCGCCCGTCCCCGCTTGATCTCCTCCGGGTCGCGGTAACGGTCGGCGTCAATGACCGAATGGCCGCGGAAGCGAAAGCTGAAGGCTTCCAGGATGGCCGGTTCGTGCTCGGCTTCGGCCCGCCGGCGCAGGCGGAGCACCGCCTCGCGCACGGCCAGCACATCGCGGCCGTCCACTCGTTCGCCGTGCATGCGGAAGGCGCAGCCGCGCTTGTACAGGTCTGGCTCGGCCGCGCCCTCCGCAACGGCGGTGCCCATGCCGTAGCCGTTGTTGACGATCAAGTAGATAATGGGCAACTTCCACAACGCCGCCAGGTTGAGCGACTCGTGCCAGGCCCCGATGTTTGTCGTCGCATCCCCCATCTGGCAGACGACAATGCCGGGTTTCCCCTGGTACTTGAGGGCATAAGCGGCGCCGGTCGCCAGTGGGAGCTGCCCGCCGACGATGGCATAACCGCCCATAAAGTGAGCAGCGCTATCGAACAGGTGCATCGAGCCGCCGCGCCCCCGCGAGACGCCGGTCTCCTTGCCGAACAACTCGGCCATGACCGGGCCAGGTGCGACGCCCCGGGCCAGGATATAGCCGTGCTCGCGGTAGTTGGTAAAGATGTAATCGCTCGGCTCCAGCGCCGCCGTCAGGCCGACAATAGTCGCCTCTTCGCCCAGGTTGAGGTGGCAGTAACCGCCAATTTTGGCCTTGGTGTACATCTCGCCGGCTCGCTCTTCAAAGCGGCGGATCAGCAGCATCTGGGAGTAGTAGTGTCGAAGCTGGTCGGCATCCTCACCGGCCAGGTTTAGACGCTTCTCCGCGGCAGAATCTACCACTTGGGTTGGGGTGGCTTTCGCCATGGTTATTTCTCCTTCCGTTAAGGAACCGGTCCATCCTTTAAACCCCACCTGCCGGGTTTACACCCCCGGCGGCAGCACTTCCTGAGTAAAGCCGCTCTTGGGAGCGTGGCAGCGCGGGCACTGCTCCGGCGCTTCCAGGCCGCGGACCCGTTCGCCGCAAACCGGGCAGATCCAGCGCATGGTCATCTGCTGGATCAGATTGGCGTGGCTAACCAGCCCAACCACCTGCCCGCCGTCCACCACCGTGAGACATCTGATTTGCCGGTTAGACAGCAGGTATGACACATGTTCGACATCGGTCTCGGAGCTAATACTGATCACGCCCCGGTTCATGATGTCGGCGACGGTATGGCCCTCTTTGGAAACCAATTCATACTCGGTGACGATACCGATCAATGCGCCGGATTGATTGAGCACCGGGAGTCCTCTTAGACGATGCTGGGTCAACAGCCGCGCCGATTCCTCAACCGTGCTGTCTTCAAGCACGGTGATAACGTCGCTGGTCATGATCTCTTTGACTTTCATTCAGGCTCTACTCCTGTTGAAGGGTTCGAATGTAAGCCACAATATCATATAAATCATCGCCGTTGAACGCGGGGTTTCCCCCTTTAGGCGGCATGGCTACGCCTGTTGTATTCAGCGGATCGCTTGGGTCACGGCCTACTTTGATGAATTCGACCAACTCATGATCCGTTTTGCCGGCAATGAATTGGCTGGTTTTCATATCTTTACCCAACCCTGGAATCCCCTCACCCGCCGGGCCGTGGCAAGCTGAACAGGTAGCTGTAAATTTTTCCTTACCCGCAAGGGGATCCCCCTGAGTAGCAGGTGCAGCGAGAGCTTCATTCGCCTGAGCAGCCTCACCCCCGGCCTGAGACGGGTTCCCCGTATTACCGCTACACGCGACGAGGCTAAGGGCTGCCATAAGTAGAAGCCAGATAAACAGATGAAATAATTTACTCATTATGAAAAAACCTCCATTACCAAAGGATTCGTTATCATTTCTCCATCCCAATCCCCCCGTGATTGGTAATTGTCGAACGGCAGATTACTATTTTGCACCTGGGCCAGAATTTGTTGTCGAGCCAGAGGATCATCAAACGTCTCAGCCAAAACGCTCAGATACGATCTGACCTGAGGATCATTAGCTAATTGGTAGCGACTCTCCACCCGTTCGACCAGTCCGACCAGCCGCAGATCGTTTATCATTCGCTCCAGTAAAGGCAGATGGCCCAGATACAATCGTTCGGCCAATTGTTGGAGACTTTTGGTCACTCCCGGGCGTTGGTAGAGAAAGAGCAGCAGGCGCAGCTTTTGGAACGAGTCGATACGTTTGACATGAATAAAATCGGCGATTGAGCCTTTCACAGCAACCTCCCTATATATCTTATCAGTGTGATCCCGTTTACCGCCGCAGGTCGTACCAACTAAAGAGCAGAATTAGCAGCGGTAAGAGGACCATACTCCACATCATCAGTTCCACCAGAAGTCCAATGTTCATGCTAACTAAATGATTAAGCTACGTAGGGTCTGCCCGGAACCGGCGAAAGAGAGCCACAAGCGCAACCAAACCCCACGTGCCTTCCAGCACCACGAAGGGCAGAAAACCGATAAGCCAGGAGGCATAGCAAGCCAGGCCCGCCCCTACTATATTCAGCGCGATATAACCCATACTATCTTGGGGTAGGCGCTTAATCAGGTTCAAGAAAAAGGCGATCAGCAACAGGGCTACACCCAGTGATCCAATGAGGGTTGAGGTATCCATCGTAATGATTAGAGTGCCTCCAGGTACTTTTTTAAGGCCACGGCATTATTGTGCTCGGCGTCACGGGCCGAGAAAACCAGGGTGAGGATGCCGTGATCGCTTTTTTCCTTGAGGAAGCCGGTGACATCTCCCTTTTCTTTGAGTTCCGCTTCATATCTTTGGTAGAATTCCGGCCATCTCTGCGGATCATGACCAAACCACTTGCGCAGGGACGAACTGGGGGCAATCTCTTTCAGCCACAGGTCGAGCGCCAGGTCTTCCTTCTTCACGCCGCGTGGCCACATGCCATCAACGAGCACGCGGAAGCCATCTTCTTTATGCGGGGGGTCGTAGGTGCGTTTGAGTTTAATCATCTTGCCTCCGTTAAGTTGAAACGCTAGCTTCACTCATGCTGCTTGCTGGCTACTTCATCCATCACTTCGATGGCGATGGCGGCATGGGCGTAAGCGCCGCCGGCGCGCATTTCCGCGGCGACCCAGATGGCCTCCATCACCTCTTCGGGGGTGGCGCCCTGTCTCAAGGCTTGCTTGGTGTGGCCCCGGATGCAATAGGGGCACTGCGTCACGTGCGCCACAGCTACCGCAATGAGTTGTTTCATCTTGGCCGGGAGCGCGCCAGCGGCGAAGACGCGTGTACTGAAGGTTTGGAAGGCGTCGTGAACTTCCGGGGCAAGCTGTGCCCGTTTTTCAGCCATTGCCCTGGTAAAAGCTGGATAAAGGTGCTTCTCCATAATGAACCTCCTCAATTTTGGATAATCTTATCCTTTTTGTCAGGCCGGCAACCGCCCCTGCAGAGCCTGCGGGTGAAAGGGACCTGGCTCGGCTATTAAAGATCGAGCCGCCTCGACCTGTCCCCACACGTTCCACAGGATCACTCCCCGGACCCGACCTTCTTGCAAGTAGTAAATTACCCCCTTGCGATAGGGTTCCTGCCAATCGGCGACGCTCTCCAACTCAGGATTCAGATCGCCTATGGCTTCGTAACCTAGATCGAACAAATCAGAATAGAAGTAGGGCAGGTGCTGATAGGGGGCGGGGTCGCCGGCCATCGCTCGACCTGCCATCTGGCCCATGGTGTTGGCATTGTCTTCATGCTCTACCCGCAAACGCTTCTTCAGGAGGGGGTTATAGAAATTCGCCACATCCCCGGCCGCGTAGATGTCTGGATGGCTGGTCTGTAAGAATTGATCAACCAGGATACCATTGGCAATCTTAAGCCCGGCTTGCCTGGCTAGAAGCGTATTTGGCTCAAGGCCCAGGCCGGCTACCACACTATCCACTATGACTTCAGCCCCGCTTTTAGTTTTCAAGATAAACTGCTCACCACGCTTTTCTAGCCCGGTGAGTAACTCCCCGGCCAGCACCTCGACGCCTTTCTGCCGGTAGTAGCCGTTCAGGAAGTAGGCCAGGTCAGGCGGAAAAATTCTTCCTCCGATCCCCGCTTCTGGAAAGAGCATCATCACCTCCCGGCCGTTCATAGCCAGGGCTGCGGCAATTTCGGAGCCAATAAAGCCACCGCCGATGACGGCAAATCGCCGCTTCTGTTCGGCATAAAAGCGAAGGAGCCGGTAATCGGCCAGAGTGCGAAAGTAGATGATCTGATTGTCGCCGAAGGGAAGGCGCCGGGGTGTTCCACCCGTGGCCAGAAGCAGTTTATCAAAGATGTAATTGGTCCCCTCGTCATCAGTAACACAACGATGTTGCGGGTCGAGACTCACCGCTATCCGGCCCAGGTGAAGTTCCACACCCTGGTTATCTGTCCCGCGCCAGATGCTTTCCAGGGGCTGGCCTTGCCACAGCCTTTTTGAGAGGGGCGGGCGGTTATAGGGCGGATGGGATTCGGTGCCGATCAGCCCGATTGAACCGTCTGGGTCTACCTGGCGAATACCCTCAACGGCGGCAGCAGCGGCCATCCCTCCCCCAATGATAAGATACTTATAATGAAACACATCGTTCCTCCTTGTGGCGTTAAGTCTATACTGGGAAAACTATCTATATATCTCGGGTACCGGCTGAACACCTTCCCAGACGATGCGGCGGAAGTAGTCAGGATCGGTGTTGCCCTCGGAGTTAATTAAGAGCACCTGAGAGTCACGATCAAGTTGAAGCATCTCCTTCAAGGCTGCGAATTCCGGGAATTCCGCGGTGTACATCAGCGCGCCTAATGTAACCGCACCTGACTCGCCTGACACGATAAAGGGATCGCCTTTGAGGGGTACGGCGTAAACCCTCATTCCCTTGGCCGCTACGTAGTCAGGGCAGGCCAGGAACATATCGGCGCAATCCCACAAGATTTTCCAGGCAATGGCGCTGGGTTCGCCGCAGGCCAGGCCGGCCATGATGGTTTGCAGGTCGCCGCCCACAGGGTGGGGCTGACCATCACCCATTCGGGCCGATTCAAACAGGCAAGCAGCATTGGTCGGCTCAACGACAACGGAAACAGGTTGATCGGAGCCAAACAGCTTATGGTAAAACCCAATGGCGGCGGCGGCCAAAGCACCGACGCCGGCTTGAACAAAAATATGGGTAGGTTTGATAATTCCCTGGGCAGCCAGTTGTTCCTGGGTCTCGGATAAGAGGGTGGTGTAGCCCTGCATAACCCAGGTTGGAATATCCTCGTACCCTTCCCAGGAAGTATCCGAGATAACCTGCCATCCATTTTCCTGAGCATCAAGATTAATCTGCCTGACTGCGTCATCATAAGTGCCATCAACAACCACAACTTTTGCCCCGTTGCTTTCAATAGCCTTGATACGAGCCTGGGATGTTTCTTTGTGCACATAGATGACGGCCTGGCAACCTAATTTGTTTGCCGCCCAGGCAATGCCTCGCCCATGGTTACCATCCGTAGCGGCGGCAAAGGTTAGCGATCTCACTTGGGCCCGCACAGGTTGAGACATCAATTCAGTAAAAGATAGCTCGGCGTCGTCCAGCCCTAGTTTGGACTTAATAAAGCGATAGATGGCAAAGGAACCCCCTAAAACTTTAAACGAACGCAAGTCCAGCCGGGCCGACTCATCCTTAACCCAAAGCCCACCCACGCCGATCATTGCTGCCAGGTTGGATAGATTCTTCAAGGGGCTAATTTGATAGCCCGGAATCTGGCGATGGAAATTGCGCGCCTGCTCAAAAATTCCGGTAGGAAAAATTTTATCTACTGCTGCACTGCTTGTGGTTGTAGGTGCATTGGGATTCTTTACCCAGGTGAGAGGCTTTATAAAAACAGGCGATGCCATTGTTCATGACTCCATTACATCTCTAATATTGGCCAGCGGCACGGTGAACCAAAAGGTGGTTCCGTCCGCAATCGAACTTTCCACCTCAAGTTGCCCCCCGTGCAACTCGATCAAGCGCCGAGAAAGGGGTAACCCCAGGCCCTGGCCGGGCTGCTCATGTTCCTCACGCCGGTAGAATTTCGTAAAGATTTTATCCTGCTCCTCTGTCGGGATATAGGAGCCGTGATTAGTCACAGAAACGAGCAGGTGGCCGTTGTCTTTCTCGGTTAGTCCCTGGCATACCTCGGCGGTGAGGATAATCGGGCTTTGGGAGGGAGAATATTTGAGCGCATTGTTGATCAAATTATCCAGCACCACCCGCAATTGATCGGCGTCGCCTCGCACATCAGGCAGCTTAGACGGGTACGCTTTGACCAAGCGGTCTGGCGCTTGCACTTGAAACGTCTCAACGACTTCATCCATCAATCCCGTTATATTCACCGGTTTAAAGGAAAGTTGGGCGGCTGACCTGGCGGTCGAACCAAGATAAAGTGCGCTTTGTCCCAGATAGCGTAGTTGCCGGGTGAGTGAATGCAGGGTAGACAGCACTTCGGGGGGAATCTGTTTCGACGAGACAGATAGCTCACCCAGGATATAGGCAATGACCTCTACCTTAGCCGCGCTGGACAAAATTTGGTGCGAGAGTAACTCCGCCAGATCATTGTTAATCTGCCTCTGAACCTGTTCCCCAGATAATGAATAGACTGGCTTTATTTTGCCCGGCTGAGGCTTAACCCGCTCGACCATAGTGTTGGCTTCACGTAAAAGAGTAATCATCAAAGACCTCCTGAAATCTCGATAATTTCTCCAGTGTCTCCCGCCACCCGCGTTGATCGGTGGGCGAGAAATCAACCCCCTCGGCCTCGGCGACACCGTTGGCTTCGGGCTGATACAGGATTTGTTTGACCTGCAGGCGGCTGATCCCACCGGGCACAGGCCATTCCAGGATATCGCCCACCCGATAGCCCACCATGGCCGTGCCAATGGGCGCCAGTACCGAGATTTTGCCCTGGTCAATATCGGCCTCGTTCGGAAAAACCAGGGTATAGGTCATTTCCTCCCCACTTTCCAGGTCTTCCAGGCAAATAGTGGAATTCATGGTGATGATATCGGCCGGAACTTGAGCGGACGGGACGACTTGGGCCCGGGCTAGCTCAACGGCTAACTCGGCCAAGTCAGCCGGATCGTATTGATTAAAGCGCCGGGCTGTCTCAAGCAGCTCGCGCAAACGATTTAGATCCAGATCGGTAATATAAATGTCTCGGTGTTTCATCATAATTCCTCGTCTATCGAATATTGAACCGCTCAAGCCTGACGTTCCCATAGTTTGAGCGGCGGGGCAAAAATGGAAGAGAGCAGGTTGGCAGAGCCGGTCTTATACTTCACCGCTTCCTCCGTCACCACGTTCACATCCAAAATGGAGCGGCGGTCCGCCAACAGGGGCGAGGGCAGCTCCTTTAGGCATTGGACCAGCCCGCGATCCAGGGAGGCGATCAGGGCCTCCAGAGCCGCCGATGTCGTTTCGACCACGACCAACAGGTGGATAGTGGCTTCCAGGGGCAGATCTTCCTCTGCTTCCGCGTCAGGATTAGCGGATGGCTCAAAGACATAGACCGTCCGCACCCGTTTGTCGTTGTTCACTAAAGTCTCGGCCACCCCTTTAGCCAGGCTATATTTGAAACTCTGGAAGAGCGCCCGGCGCTGGAACAAGCGTTCCAGGCTCAACTCCTGCTCCACCGGGACCAGCTTGTCATAGGTTTCCACCACAGCCTGGTGACAGATTCTTTTGGCGATGCTGTCCGCATGGGTCACTGTACCGGTCGAAAGTGTTCCGGCAGTTTCAAGCCGCGATTGGGTAAATGTCATTGTCAACCTCCACAAAAACGATCAGATGATCATTGAGCATAACTATCAGAGATAACGATCTGGAGAGGCGTTTCTGGCAGTAGCGCTGTGGCATGTCTCCCCTCACCAGTCCATGCCAGTGTACAACAAAGCCGGTGAAAAACGCATAGAAAAAAGTACGAGTTGCATGAAAAATCCATGAAAAAAGGCCGCAACCAGGTGGTTGCGGCCTTATCTCACCTTATATTGGCCCAAAAGCCGAGAGAATCAGGTTTCCTCTGGACACTCCAACATATAGCCCACCCCGGCACTGGTTACGATCAGGCAAGGATTGGTCGGGTCCGCTTCAAGCTTTTGGCGGAGATAGCGGATATAGGCCCGCAGGTAGTCAAGATCGTCACGGTATTCAAAACCCCAGACCGCTGTTAAAAGCTGCTCGTGCAGCATGACCTGATTCTTGTGCGCTGCCAGTTCGTGCAGCAGGTTGTACTCGGTCCGGGTCAGGCGAATTTCCTGCCCGTCTCGGGTCACCCGGCGGCGGGCCAGCTCTATTCGCAGCGGGCCGCAGCTAATTTCTGCCTCCGTCCGGCCAGCCACCTCCTGGCGGCTGCGCTTCAGGACGGCTCGCACCCGGGCCAGCAGCTCCTTTGAACTAAAGGGCTTGGTCAGGTAGTCGTCTGCGCCCACCTCGAAGCCGCGTAACAGGTCCGACTCCCGCGCTTTGGCCGTGAGCATAATAATGGGCACGCTGCTGAATTCACGCACCCGGCGCGCCACCTCAAAGCCGTCCATCTCGCCGGCCAGGAGAATATCCAGCACGATCAGATCGGGCTGTTCCAGGGCAACCATTTCAACCGCCCGCTCCCCTCGGGCGGTCGAGAGGGTGACAAAACCGACGGCGGTCAACACCTCGGAGACCAGGCGCACCAGCTTGGGTTCATCTTCGACGATAAGGATATGGGCTTCAGGCATACTCTGACTCCATGGCGGCGCTTGGCGCCTGGCGCGGTAGAGAGAAATAAAGCGTGGTCCCGGCGCCGACCTTGCTCTCCGCCCAGATACGCCCACCGTGCGCTTCGATAATCGCCCGGGCGACAGGCAGACCCAACCCCGTGCCGGGAATGTGGTAGCCCGTGGGCGACTTGACCCGGAAATACTTCTCAAAGAGCGGAATGAGGTCTTCCGGCGAGATACCCACCCCCTGGTCGGCAATGCTGATGACCACATCAGGGGGACGCACCTGGCCGTGAATCACCACCAGTCCGCCCTCCGGCGAGTATTTGATGGCATTATTAATGATATTGCGAAAAACTTGTTTGAGCCGGGCCGGGTCCGCGTCAACGAGGGGAAAATCGGCGGGAAAATCGAGCACAATGTGATGGAGGTTGGTCAGGACTTGCATTTCATCAACCACCTCGCGGGCCAGGCGCTCCAGACGCACCGGCTGATATTCGAGGGTCAGCCGGCCGACATCAATGAGGGCAGAGTCAAGCACATTGCGGATCATCGTCTCCAGGGTCTCGCACTCTGACTCAATGAGCTGAAGAAATTCGTGCTGCTTCTCCTTAGGCCAGGAGATTTCGTCAAGCAGCAGGGCGGTACAATAACCCTTGATGGTTCCCAGAGGAGTCCGCAGTTCGTGAGACAGGGTGGCCAGGGCTTCGGCTCTCAGCCGATCCGCCTGTTTAGCTTCCTGGATGGTCATAGCTTCGGCTTCCAGCCGGGCGCGTTCAATCGCCAGGGCAATCAGGTCGGCCAGGGTTTGCACAAACGGCACATCTTTAGCCGAGAAAGCCTGTTGGGTGTAGGCGGTGCCCAGGATGAGGACGCCAAATTTGTAGCCGCTGGCCCACAACGGGACAGCCACCAGGCTGGACAGGGGCCGGTCTGAGCCGAGGGCTTGACTCCAGACCTGACGGTTAGCCGGCCGGATATTGTCCATCGCGGTGACGATAGCCGCAGGATTGTCGAGGATGACCGCTTCCCCCTGGGCATAAACTTTGCCCGTCACTGACTCGCCCTCTTGTAAACTCAACTGGCGCAGGGCTTCCAGGTTAGGAAAATCTGGGCCGCACACGGCCTGGGGGCGAAAGACCCCTTCAGAGGCATCCCACAGCAACACGACCCCAAACTCGGCCGGCTCCAACACCTCGGCGATGCGTTCCATCACCGCGGCCAGTAACTCCGGTAAGGGCCGGTGAGCCGTGAGCGTCTTGGCTACCTCGGTCAGAACGTGTAATTCATTGGTTTGATAAGTCTCACGGCTGCCGCTCGACACGATAATGGCTCCTGGGCTATCAATAGACTCCAGTTGCCTGGAGATCAAAGCCAGGTTCCCTTTCTACCTTGAAATTATAGTTGAGGAGTAGCCATGACTCAAGTTAAGTCGCACCCGGAGGATTTCAGGGTTTCTAATGCCAGTGCGATGTTCCGTGAAGGATGGCGATAAAAACCAACTCCTCAGCCACGGCCCGGATCGAGTGATTTTCGCCAGGTTCAAAGATAAGCAAGGCATTCGGCCCAAACGGCTGCTCCTGACCATCTCCTCCGGCAAACAACCCGCGTCCTTTTAACACGACCAAATAGACCGGGGATTCAGGCGCATTGTGCTCGACCACCTGCTGGCCGGGTTTCAGGGTAAAACGGAGCACCCGGCCAACCTTGTCTACGTGGAGAGGTTCCGCATAAGGGTTTTTGTCGTGAAATTCCAGGTGTTCCAGGAGTTGTAAGCTTTTCATTTTTGTTTCCTTTCTCCTTAAATCAGTTTAGCGCTAGCTTCCACCTGTTAGTCCGGCTATTATTACGCCGGATAAATCGGTCAACCAGGCTTCAACTACTCACAAATACTAATCACCATCCTTCGGTATTGCCGACGTGGTCATAAGTCTGTCCTCCGAAACCGGCATCATCTTTCGAGGCAGCATCAGACGTACGACCCGCTCGTAGAAAAGATAATCCCAGGCCCAGTTGATGAGCACAACCAAGCGATTGCGAAAACCAATCAACCGGAGCAGGTGGACGCCTAACCAAAGTAACCAGGCTGGAAAACCGGTGAAACCCCACCGACCGAGTAGATGAGCCACGGCTGCATTACGCCCAATGACAGCCATCGTTCCTATATCTTTATAATCGAACGATCCTGGGGGCCGGTTGTCAATTTGCCGAATGATGTTTTGGGCGGCTACCACGCCCTGCTGGATTGCCACAGGAGCTACCATCGGGAGCGGATGCTCATCCTCCTCTATTGAGGCCAAGTCTCCGATGACATAAACTTCTGGATAGCCCTCCACCTGAAGAGTGGGCAAAACCCTTACCTGCCCCGTACGGATAATTGGCAACCCCCGGGTTTGGGCCAAAGGAGCGCTCCGCACCCCCGCCGTCCAAATTACGGTTTCTGTAGGAATAGTCTCCCCACCATTGAGCTGAACGGCCTGCGTGGTAATTTGGACGACCTGAGCCCCCAAGCGCACTTCAACCTTTTTCTTTCGTAGGCGGGTCAGGGTATAGCGACGTAGGGGCTCCGGCAGATTCGATAACAAACTACCCATTGCTTCCAGAAGCACGAGATGCACATCTCGGGTATCCAGAGTTGGATAATCTGCCATGAAAGAACCATAGACAAGCTCGGCCAAGGCCCCGGCGAATTCCACTCCTGTCGGCCCGCCTCCGACGATGACAAATGTCAGCAACCGTTGGCGCAAATTGGTATCCAAGGTACAGGCAGCCTGCTCAAAACAAGAAAGGATATGGTTGCGTAGGGCTACAGCTTGCTCGAGAGTCCGCAAAGGATAGGCAACCTCTGCAGCGCCGGGTATGCCAAAGAAATGCGAGCTGCTGCCCATTGACAAAATGAGGTAATCGTAAGGAATGATAGGACCGTCGGTTTCTACGACTTGAGCCATGAGATCCACTTTCGTCACTTCTGCCATGATGAAGCGAACGTTTGATTGCTTTCGCAGGATGCTCCGCACCGGGTAGGCGATGTCTGCCGGCTCTAATTCGGCCGCGGCCACCTGGTAGAGCAGCGGGAAGAAGGTATGGTAATTGTTTCGATCAATAAGAGTCACTTCGACCGAAGAGCGGGCCAGGGTTTTGGTAGCCCATAGCCCCCCAAAACCGGCCCCAACGACCACTACTCGGGGATATTTAGCCATACTCATTGCTCTGTAAGTATTTGAATTCTTTGTTCCAGCAGGATACGCCCAGTTCGAGGCACGACCTCCCAGGCCAGCAAAGCCGCGCCGAGAATGATCAGCGTATCGCCGGGGAGCCGCAGTTCGTTCAACAGGAATACCAGCGGCTGCTCGTAAAAAGCCAGCGATCGGGCGAAGGCGTAGTTCACCTGTACTGCTTCTAGCAATTGTAGCACCCCAACAGGAACCACCGAGACGACCAGCATCAGCGCCAGACCGAGGTTGAGCAGCCAGAAACCAAGCTGAAGCCGCCGTTCGTTCCAGTTACCCACTCCGGCGTGGCGTACCGAGTAAAGTAATAAACCCAGGGCGATAAAACCGAATCCCCCTAAAAAGGAGGCGTGCGAGTGAGCCACCGTCAGGAAAGTGCCGTGTTCGTAGTAGTTTATGACCGGCAAGTTGATCAACAGCCCCAGAATACCTGACCCGATAAACTGCCAGATGGCTCCCGCCAGAAAGAAATAGAGGGGTAAACGGTGCTGCGTCGGCAATACCAGGGCTTTTGATTTGAGGGCGCGTAGGGCGCTGAACAGAAGCAGAAAGAGCGGCAACACCTCCAGGGTACTGAAGACACTGCCGACGCCCAGCCACATAGTTGGCTCTCCCACCCACCAGAAGTGATGGCCGATGGCCAGAAAGCCGGCTAGCAGGACCAATATTCCCTCCAGGTAGGCCGATTTCGTCACCTCCTCGCGGGTAACCAGGCGCAGGCCCGCTAAAAACCAGCCGGTCACCAACAGTTGGAAGAAGGCGAAGATCCCCTCGACCCAATGATGGACCGTCCACCAGCGCCAGAAATCAATCACCACCCAGTGGCTATCGGGTTGATAGATAAAACTGGCGAAGAAGGCTGCCGTGATACCTCCCACAGCCAACATCAGCAAATTCAACAAGGGCCGCCAGCGTACCCGCGCGCTGGCCAACACCGATATTAGAATTGCCGTCCACAGGACGAAGCCCAGCCCGAGACCGGCTCGCCACAACCGGCCCATCTCCAGGTATTCAGTGCCTTCACTCCCAATGAAAGCCCAGGCGGGGCCGGTAAGCCAGCCCTGGATGCTGGCGTATAGGCCAACCATCGTCCCGACCACCGAAAGCGCCAGAACGACGATGGCTAGCAGAGCTACCGGACGGTGCCAGGATTTTTCCTGACCACCTAACAGCAGGGCTACATAGACCGCCCCGGCCATCCACATGCCCACCACCCAAATAATGGCCATAGTGGTATGCACAGTTCTAATGGCTTGAAAGGGCAATACCCCCATCCGTTCCAGCCCCAGCCAACCAAAGAGGCCATAGAAATCTGCCCGGGCCGCATAGGCATTGGCCAGATAACCCCCGGCCAGGGTTTGCCCCAGAAATACGAGCGCACAACCTGCCAGCAGAAACAGGATTGCCTTCTGTAAAAAACTTGGCGGCTGATCGGCCGATTCGGCCAACAACGGCAGCTCTGCAATCGGTTCTATCTCAACAAACATGTAGGCCAGCACGATAAGCAGCGCCAGGAGCAAGACAATCCCCAGGGTCCAGGCAGACCAGGTCAGGGTTTGCGGTGTTGGCGTTAGCCCCAGTTCTGGCAAAGGCGGAAAGTTATTGGTGTAGGAGCCGTCGCTGCCGGGACGAGGAGCCAGGCTGAACCAGGCTGTCCAGCCCACAAACGCCGCTAAAGCTTCGGCTTCTTCAGCCCGCAACGTCTGTGAGGCGACGCCCAGCTCGGGGTCGCCGGCGACAAAACGTTCCCGGTACAAATTTACGATGTCCTGATGAGCTTCGGCCCAAAGGACTGGAATCTCCGCCTGATGATCTACAAGTTTGGTCGAGCGGGCCACGGCCTTCACCTGCGCCAGCGCCTGCTCCCGCTGCTCCGGGGTTAACTCGGCCGAGGGGAGGCCAAAATCTTGCTGAGCTAAACGCTCAAGGAGCCCATCTCGCAGCAAGGCCAGGTATTCCGCCGTAAAATCAGGCCCAAAGTAACTGCCATTACCCAGCAGGGTGCCAAATCCCATTAAATTTTTTTGCTGGAAGGCGGTCTGCCCAGCTTTAATATCTGAACGGGTAAAAAGCGTCTGCCCATCCTGAGCGACAAATGCCTCAGGTAACGGCGGTAGCGAGTGGTAAGTCTGGACCGTGCCCCACAGGAGAACGGCAGCGCTCACCACGATGACAAAAAGCAACAGATAGTTCATTTGACGTATCGTTAAGCGCATTCGATTTTTCTCCTATTCTCATAGAGATGCAGGTGATGACATCATCACTCTAAGAAAGAAGTAATTCCGATACCGATTAGACTTTGGAAACTTCGAGTTGCGTCCAGATTTTGAGAGCGATGCCCCGCAGGATCAACCCGGCTTGAGAGTCGGGCTGTAAAACAGCAGGCAATCCTTGATCACCGCCCTCGCGCACTTCTGTTCCCATAGGAATCTCGCCTAGCAGAGGAATGTTCAGCGCCTCGGCCAGGCTCGCTCCCCCTTTCTGTCCGAACAAGTAGTGCGAGGTGTGGCACGTGGGGCAGGCAAAATAACTCATATTCTCCACTAACCCCAGCACCGGCGTCTCAAACCCACGGAACATACTGACCGCCCGGCGGGCATCATCCAGGGCTATCTCTTGCGGGGTGACGACGACCACCGCGCCATCCGGCCGCGTCCGTTGCGCCAGCGAGATGACCACATCGCCGGTGCCGGGCGGTAAATCCGCTATCAGCACATCCAGTTCACCCCAGGCCACGTCGGTCATGAATTGGCGGATCAGTTTATCGGTCAGGGGCCCGCGCCAGGTGATCGACTCGTCCGGTTTGACCAGCAGTCCCAACGACACCAGCCGCAGGCCATAGACTTGAGCCGGAACAAGTTTACCATTCAACGAGGGTGGCAGTCGGGCGACACCCAGCATGCGCGGCACGTTCGGGCCATAAACATCCGCATCCATCAGCCCGACACGCAAGCCTTGTTGGGCCAAGGCCACGGCCAGGTTGACCGCCACAGTCGATTTGCCGACGCCCCCTTTGCCGCTACCTACCGCCAGCACATAGCGAATGCCGGGTCGCTCCAGCACCGTTGAGGCCATCTGCGCCTGAATCGAGACCGGCTGTGCCGCCTCCAGGCGCAGCTTTTTTATCCCAGGCATTTCCTGGATGGCCCGGTGGACCGCCCCGGCAATAGCCTCTTGGGTCTCGCGGGCCAGATGGCTTATATCCAGAGTAATGGTGACACTCTCTGCCTGGGTAGTCACGCGTTGGACCAGGCCAAAAGAAACCACATCCCGGCTGTAACCCGGATACGGGACTGTTTTGAGCCGCTGCCAGACTTGATCTTTAGCTCAACATTAGCTTATCCACCCCAACGCTGCTTTTCCCTCGTCGGACATCAGCCCGGGATGCCAGGGTGGCTCCCAGACCAGCTTGAGGTTGACCGACTCGACCTCGGCAATTTGTTGCCAGAGGGCCGCTTCGACCATCTCGATCAAATAGCCGCTCAACGGGCAGGCTGGGGTGGTCATAGTCATGGCCAGCTCGACATGACTACCCTGGACCTCAAGGCTGTAGATCAGTCCCAAATCTACAATATTCAGACCCAACTCCGGGTCAATCACCTGGCGCAGCGCTTGCTGCACCTGTTCTTGCGAAATCATTTCTGCCTCATTTAAATAATTGTTTGCTTGACAGTCATGCTGGGCGGAGTCTGGATCCTCCCTGTCCTTAAAACATTATTGATCTTCCTGATCTTCTGCCGTAAACAAAATAGCTTGCTGCAACTCCTTGATAAAGAGGTCCAGGTTTAGCTGGTAGATCAGGGTAATATCGGTTAGAGTCTCAAAAGGAGCCATCACACACCCTACGCAGGCTAGACGATGGCGTAAAAAGACCGGGACGGTTTGCGGCCAGCGGGACAATATTTCGGCTACGGTGAGATCGGCACTGATGGAGGGAGGGTCCATTGTAAAATCCTTGACTAGTAGACTTTCACTTATCTACATTCTCAAGGATACCTTAAATAGGCCAGGGCGTCTTTGCATTTTTGCAAAGAGGCCGGCTGAAGTTATTCGCTGCGACTCAAAAACCGGGCTAAAGGAGCGATAGCCTCAAAGTTCGGGTGATAGAGGGGCTGGAGGTAAGTCTTCGGCAACGGCCACCAGGCCGTGGGGGAAGCGAATCAGTATCCGTTCCCGCCCGGCCTCAATCAGGCCGCGCTGTTCCCACTGGCTCAGGATCCGGCTGACCTGGTACAGATTGGTCCCGGTCATTTCGGCCAGGCTTTGACGCGATAGAGGTAAATCAAGCAAAACTCCCCCTGCTACCTTACGCCCGACTTGCCGCACCAGGCGCAGCACGGCGCGAGCCACCCGGCGTTCGACCCGCTCCGTAGCCAATTCCCGATAGCTATCCTGCAATTCGCGAATGCGTCCGGTTAGCAGGTGTAAGGCGTTGAGCGCCAGGCGAGGGTAACGTTCCATCAATTGGGCGATGGTGGGACCGGCCCAAGCTAGGGCCAGGCAATCTTCTACGGCCTGAGCCGAGGCCGGATAGGTGGACTCGCTCAGAGCGGCCACAGCGCCAAGCATCTCGCCGGGCAGAAAAAAACGCAGCAGAACTTGCTGGCCATCCGGTGTTAGCTGGGTAAGTCTAAGCTTACCCTGGTTAAGCACGTAGAGCGTAGTCGCTGGATCTTCCTGGCGAAAGAAGAAGTGGCCCTGCTCGACCCGGCAAGGCCGGACGCGTTCAGCCACATCTTGAAGTTCGTTCTCAGCCAGACCTTGAAAGAGACGAACTTGGGTCAGGAAATGGGTTAAGACGGAGGGTGTCATCAGACTCCTCGCTGAGTCTTGAACCGATGTGGGGATCGCCATTGCCCTTGCTCCTCTCATCTGGCCCTACCCTTTCTATGGCTGATGCGCCGGCTGGTAAGTACCGGGTACGGTTCGAAAGCTGATGCTCAGTCGGTTCCAGCCATTGATGGCGATAATAGCCATGGTCAGGTCTACCAGTTCCTTCTCGGTAAATTGCTGCCGGACCAGCGCGTACACCTCATCCGGAACGTGGTCTTTGGCCACTTCCGTCACTGCCTCGGTCCAGGCCAGGGCTGCCCGCTCGCGCTCGGTGAAAAACGGCGTTTCCTCCCAGGCGTTGAGGGCGTACAGACGTTGTTCGCTTTCACCCCTGGCTCGGGCATCCTTGGTGTGCATATCAATACAGTAGGCGCAGCCGTTAATTTGGGAGGTTCGGGTCTTGACCAATTCAAGGAGCGATGGCTCCAGGCCACTTTGTTGCACATAAGTCTCCAGTTCACGCATGGCCCTGTATGCCGCAGGCGCGATCTTCTTATACTCAAGCCGTGATTGCATTTGAATTCTCTCCTTTCAGCTACATATTCAATAAATTTCTGGCGGCCGCCTTTTAGATTCTCAGGCTTCAATAGGCCAGGTTCACCAATCAGGCGCCGAACAGCATCTACCTGCCCCCAGACTTCCCACAATAGTACCCCGTTATCTTACCCGGCTGGACATCCAGGCTGGAGGGTCACTGGCGGGGAACGTTTCCCAAACCGCTTCATCTATAATGTCGGTTGGATCAATCGCGTCACCTGGTTGTTCTTGCCATCCCTGTTCGAACGGATTCCTGCTTTCGGTTTCAAGTCCGGTTTGGTTATCTCTATAAGCGAGGTGCTGCCCGGTTAGACCTCGATACAATAGGTAACT
>JAHDWA010000081.1 GCA_023382535.1 Anaerolineae bacterium
GCCAATTCCTGAGCATAGATCACCCGCTTGAGTTCCACTTTATCGGGTGTGACCAGTTCGGCGGCGGCAGACGGGGTGGGAGCGCGCACGTCGGCCACAAAATCGGCGATGGTGAAATCAACCTCGTGGCCGATGCCGGTAATGAGCGGAATGGGGCAGGCTGCTATCGCCCGCGCCAAACGTTCGTCGTTAAACGCCCACAGGTCCTCCAGGCTGCCGCCGCCCCGGGCCAGAATGATGACGCCCACCTGCTGCTGTGCAACCGCGGCCAGTGCAGAGATTAGTTGCAGGGGCGCGCTCTCACCCTGCACCTGCGCCGGCCCCAAAATCACCTCGGCGATGGGATAACGCCGGGCCAGCACGTTGAGGACATCACTTAAGGCTGCTCCCGTCGGCGAGGTGACCAGGCCAATTTTCTGTGGGAAGGGGGGCAGCGGCTTCTTCAACTCGGCGTCAAACAAACCCTCCGCCGCCAGCCTGGCTTTAATCCGTTCAAACTGGGCCGCCAGCGCCCCCTGTCCGGCAGGCTGAAGATCATCCACATAGAATTGATAATTCCCACCGGCTTCGTAAACGGAAACCCGGCCGTGGGCCAGCACCGCTTCGCCTTCTCGCTGGGGCAGGTAAACCAGTTGGCTTGCCTGCGACCGCCAAATCACACAACGCAGACTGGCGGCGGCATCCTTGAGAGTGAAGTAAATATGGCCCGACGTGGCCGCCTTCCAGTTGGAGATTTCCCCTTCCAGCCACAGGTCTTGCAAGGTCAGGTCGGCCTCAAGTTTGCGGCGGATATAGGCATTAACCGCGCTCACGCTGAGCACGCGGGGGGCATAGTCAAAGAGAGGCAACATCTTGGATTTTAGACTGCCCGTCTGACGGGCGTGGATTTACGATTTATACCGCAAGCGCCCTCTGCGCGCCTTCGGCGTCTTTTAGGACGATTTTGGATAATGTTAGACGACAAGTGGAATTGCCTCAACTTGGGGTTGATAGCCTAAGCGGGCTAAGAGCGCCGCGCAATCTTCCCAGGACAAGCCAAATTCACGCACATCAGCCAGACCCAACCGCGCCAGAATGTCACTGATCGTTTCACTATCATGCATCTCTAACTCACCCTCGTTCAGGGTATTTTCAGCCCAATCTACCAATTGCGCCAGGGTTATGTGCTGATTCAAATAGGCCAATATTTGGTCACGAACTAATTCTTTGGTGATGAGCATTGTTTCACCTCAATTTACCTTTTGGTGTCCCCTATCAAAAGGGAACTTTTCATGAACCTCAATGAGTATCCCTTCACTGTTATAGATCTCCTGGTAAAATTTAGTCGTCTGCTCATTGACGTCAACTTCTTTAACGTAACGAGCATAGCTACCGAGACGTCCTGGCACATCCCGCCAATAACGCCGTCCCTCGCCGGGAAAATCAATCCATTGGGGAAATTTTCGCTCGTTTTGTTCTCGATTTGCCACTTATTTCCCAAGTTGTCAGTAAATTATACCTGCCATGTAGTTTTTTCAACTATCGCGCATTTTGATTTTAGGAATGGACTGTTCTAATCCAATCAATACTTATCATCTATCGGCTAACTTCTTTTTATACCACCTGCACCGTAAACAACCCTCGCGTATCCGCATCAGCCTCCAACTCGGCTCGCAAAGCCTCGGCGCGGGAGCGGGAGAGCAGCATCGAAACCAGGCGGACCTGCTGGTCGGCGGAGCCATCTTCTTTGCGAAAGACGGCTTTGGTGAACTGGCCCTGGATTGGGATGGTAAAGCTTTGGCCCAAAAATTCCACGGTGTAATTGCCCAATTCGGTGGCATAAACCTCAAAACCGCCGATGCCCCACTCCGGCTTGCTGCCGCTGGTCACCTGCTGCCGCCGCCCGCTGGGGCTGGTGATGGTGATGACCGCGTTGGCTACGCCAATATCGCCGACCAGCAGGGGCAGGCCGGTTCCCTGGGACAGGTCTACCTGCCACCCCTCTGACGGCGGCGCGGGGAGCTGCAAGGTCAGGGTCACTTTTTCCTGGCCGTTGTTGGCCACCGTTTGGCTGATATCGCTGTCGGCGACTGTGATCACGTAGCTGCCCGCGGTCAGATTGGCAAAAGCGAAGTAACCCTGGGCATTGGTCGTCGCCGTTAAGTTCAGCCCATTACCGGTCAACCGGACAAACCAATCGGGGACAGGCCGGTTGAGGTAATCAAGCAGGATACCTTCGATGATTCCTGTCCCCTGGGCGGGGCCGGTTTGGCGGAAAGTGAGCCGGGTAAACTGGCCGTTCATGGGAATATCAAAACGATACCCGGCGACTTCCAGGACATACGTCCCGATTTTGTTGGCGTAAATTTCAAACCCACCGGGGCCGAACTCCGGCTTGGAGCCGGAGACGACGACAACCGAAGGGCCGCCAGGAGGGGTGATCCGAATGGGTACATTGGGCTGAATCCAATTGCCCACCAGCAGGGGCAGGCCGGGACCACGCACGGCGTCCACGACGATGGGGGGCCGGGTCGGGGCCGACAGGGTTAAATTGACGGTCAACTGCTGGCCGCCGGCTACGATTAAATTGGTTTGACGAATGCCGTAATCAGGCACTTCCAGGGTATAGGTTCCGGCAGGAACGTTGCTGAAGCCATAGCGCCCATCGGCCTGGCTCCGGGCTTCGACCGTCTGGCCGGCGCCCATCAAAACGACGCGGATATTAGCGGCCGGCTGGCCGGCCTGGTCGGTTATGAGGCCCACAATCGCCCCGGTCTGGACAGGCGGGGTGATCGGGCCAATCGTCACGCCGGTGTAGTAATGTTTGATAATGGCCTCATAGGGCTGCCCTTGCGAGGCAAAGGCCCGCGCCCCATACTGGCATAAGCCAACACCGTGTCCAAGCTTTTCCCCTTTGTCGGGGCAGGGGACGCCGCGCAGATAAGGCACGGGCGCACCCTTGAAGACATCCTCGTTGTTAAGGGTATGGCCGCCGCAGTTAGCCGAGAAGATACCGTTCACCGTCTGGCCGTTGTAGCGGGCCACGAGGTTTCTGGTAAGTTGAATGGCTTCGTCGGATTTAGGGTGAACCTTAGTTGGATCGAAGTTTTGACAATGGGCCGGGCTGGTACAGATATCGGCGTTGGGGTGGCGGGGATGCTCGATGGCGTATTGAGCATAGCTGCGGGCAGCCACAGCCTGAGCTTTGACCGCCTCGGCGGGCCACAGGGCCGGCATTTCCGCGGGAACGACCGCCCGCAGGTACTCCTCCAAAAGCATCACCTTTACCGTGCCGTCATCGAATAAAACCCGAATGGTGGGTGCGGGGGTATCTTCGCCCGGTTCGGCTTCACTGCCGGTGGTAATCGGCACTTCCGGCATACTTTCCAAGCGAGCCAGGTGATCGGACAGGTTGCGGACGCGCTGCACCCAGGAGTTAGCGATGTTACCGGGACTGTTGGTTGGGTCCAGCCAGAGAAAGTAGGTTACAGCAATAACGCGGGCGTCGCTCAGGCATTGCCGGGCATGGTAGATGACCTGTTCGGTAAAATCGGGATCGCTTGCACCGAAGTTACCGGCTTCATCAATGAGGATTTTGGCCTTGATCTGGTAGCGGGTCTCAAACAATTTCAGCACGCGCCGCCAGCGAAAGGCGTACCACGAAGAAAGAACCGGGTCGTAAAGCCAGGCGCGCTCAGAGCCGCCGGCATGGCCCCAGTAGGAGTGGAAACAAATGATATTGTTGAAATAATCGCGGATGGTCTCGTACAAGTAATCGTAGCCAGCCCAGCCTTCGGTGGGCTGGCCGTTGTCGTCCGGCGAACCGTCCTCGTGATGGCCAAAGGCAAAGGGCGGTGTAACCAGCTTCATGTCCGGCACGCGGCTTTTGATAACATCGGCGGTCATGCGGACCCATTGGGCGTACTTTTGATAAAATTCGGGCGTGGTGTAGAGGGATTGGTGACCCACATTCCGGTCGCCATTTTCGTAGTGCAGATTCATCTCATTGGCAAAGTAGACATAGGGGTCGAGCGCCTTCATATCATTCCATTTGCTGGCAACCTGCTCGCCCAGGCCTCGGGCAAAGCCAACCGGGTCCTGCTGCCAGTTGAAGGGGTGTTGAAAACGGACAATGATAGGGACGTCGGGATGGGCCGCCTTGTAACCGAAGACGCCGTTCACCCCCAGATAATCGTAGAAACAGGTCAATGCACCAGGACGCCAACTCAGCATTTGGGCGGGATCGCCCGGATGACCATTGGCGACCCACAAACCAGGGCGACGCATAACGCCTCCTCAAACTCTTGCAGGGATGAACCTATTATGACATAAAATGAGACAGATGCAAGCACTACCCGGATTTTAAAGCAACGAGGAGTCCAAAGTGGACTTTGGACTCCTCTTGTTATTTACGCTGGACAAGCTGAAGCTTGTCCTACAAGGTTAAAGCAACTGAAAACGGCTGGTCGCCCGCACGATTTTGAAATTAAAGTTGGTCACTAACTCAAACAGTTTAGTTTGCAGCTTCTGCCAATCATGGCTGCTCAAAACAGACTGCATGGTCGGCAAGTCTTCGGCCACACAGCCGGTGAGAATCTGGGGACCTTCGCCAAAAACCGTATACCAGGCCTCGGTCGGCTGGACGCCTAGTTTCATAATCCCAGGGGCAAATTCACGGACAATAAATTCAAAATACTCACTTTCAGAACCGGGCTTAATGTCCCAACTCATCAATATCTTAACCATAAATGTTATCCTTCAGGAGGTGTCTACGAGCCGACAGACAAGATTGTAGCAGAGAGGATAGCAGAACAAGGTCATTTCTGCAAGTTGTTTAAATAACCGCTGACCACCCACAGGATTTACAGGGTAACAATTTCTGCCTCGCCCAGCAGATTACCCAACACTTGCCCCTGGCCAAAAGGACCGACAACAGCCAGGTTATAAGCACGAGGGGTGATGATTTTCTGGGCCACTGCCAGGACATCCTCGGCGGTTACGGCATCATAGATTTGCAAAACTTCTTCCGGGGTCCGAATGTCGTCCAGGAATAAGGCCTGATAAGCCACCCAGGCTGCCCGGCTAAAACTGTCTTCCAGTCCCAAGACCAGGCGGCCTTTGAGGTACTCTTTGACTTTGTGCAACTCGGCGGAGGGGATTGGTTCCATACGCAGGCGGTCCAGCTCGGCCAGGATGGCTTGCAAGGCTTCCGGGGCGCGTTCCGGGTCAACGCCGGCATAGACCACCAGCGAGCCGGTGTCCTGAAGCAAATTAAGGCTGGAGTCCACCGCGTAAGCCAGCCCTTTTTCTTCACGAATGTTCAAGAAGAGACGGGAACTCATGCCCTCGCCCAAGACGGCGTTGAGCACACTGAGAGCATATCGCTCTGGGTCGTGTCGAGAGAGGCCGGGCAGGGCCAGGCAAAGATGCCCCTGCTCGATGGCTCGATCTTCGACGTGCCAGCGGGCTTTGGTTTGAGGCTGCGGAACCGGCTCAAACTGCGGTATCTGGCGTGGTTCCCAATCACCTAATAAAGCCGCCAGCTCGGCCAGGATGTGATCCGGGTCAAAAGCTCCGCCAATGGCAACTAAAGTATTTCCGGGGTGGTAGCTGGCAGTAAAGTAGGCCGCCAGCGAGTCGCGGCTCAGGCTGGTCAGGCTTTCAGGAGTGCCAACAATGTTGTGCCCCAGCGGATGGGTGGGCCATAACACCTGGTCCAGCAGCACATTGGCCCAGCTATCGGGCGAGTCATAAATCATGTTCAGCTCTTCGCCAATCACGTAGCGTTCTTTTTCAAACTCAGTCGGCTCGAAAAGAGGATGCCGGACCATATCCGCCAGAACATCCAGAGCGGTGCTGGCTTGCGCAGCGGCTACTTTGGCATAATAAACCGTTGCCTCCTGGCTGGTGTAGGCATTGCTCATCCCGCCCACCCCTTCAATCGTTTCGGCGATAATTCTGGCGCTGGGCCGCCGGGTAGTGCCCTTAAAAAGCATATGCTCGATAAAATGAGAAACGCCCGCTTCCGCCGGGCGCTCGTAACGAGACCCGACTCGCACAAAAATACCGAGGCTGACCGATTGAAAGCCGGATACCGGCACGAAGTAAATTCTTAGCCCATTGGCTAGCGTATGGAGTTGATACATAAACAGTCTATTTTCCTTGGGAAGGTGACTGGCAACTGGTTAGCTAAGGCAAAAGCGCCGGTCACCTGAGTAGTAAAAAAACAGGCTGCGCTTGAAGGCGCAGCCTGAGTGATTATAAGCTGAGTCAGGCAAAGGTCAATTTTAGGCAGTTCTGTGAAAAAGTTGCCAGCTTGTCCTACAAGTCAAAGCGGCGACGCCAAAAAGTGATCCCGCTGCCCAACACCAGCAACCCCAAAAAGAACACAGCCACAGCGACGGTGACGGACGGCCCTCTGGAAGCCGTATTATGAACGACGACCACCTCGCTTTGTCCAGCGCTATCGGTAGTGATAGCCAGCCTGGCTACACGGGACGCGCCGGTGGGAGCATGATCAACCTCATCCCCAACCACCAACTCGGCCTCGGCCAGGTTGACTTCACCCCTTGGATCAAGGGCGTCCGTTGGCAAGTCAATCTCGCCTCCCGTCGAAGGCATATTGCTGGGCGGGACAAACTCGTCGCCGGCCGCCGGGGGATTGGCGGCTGAAGCTGCCGGCTGACCTGCTGCCGCCGGTTTGGCGCTGTCCGCAGCCGGCTCAAGCAAACTTCCTCCGGTGGTCGGCGCTTCGGCAGGCGGGACAAATTCCGCGCCCTCGCTGCCGGCCACGCCTGAGGCAGCTAACACCGGCGATTCATCGCTGCCCACCGTAAAGTCAAGCCAGGCTTGATCGGCGGCGCTTTCGCGGTAGAAGAGGGTGGCAGTATTCCGAATCTTGGTCCCGCCGAGCAAATCCACATCGGCATTGATCGTCAGCCGGATTGCTGCTTTGGCTTTAGAGGCCAGTTTATCCCAATAGAGTACAACTAACTGCCCGTCTTCGCCGCCATCAACAATTTGGCCGTAGGTGGGATCTACCGAACTGTTTACCTGTAATGCTTTAAACCCTCGCGGCATCAAATCGGTGACAATAACGTTGGTGATGTCGGTGGGTAGGTTGTTTTCAACAGTTAGGGTAACTTCAAAGTTACTATCCGGAGTGATGGTCTGGCTGGGGGCGGCCATATCAATTTTGGCCGGCGGATCCACTCGTGAACCACTAAAAACGGCGATATTCGCCACAGTGGGATAGGTGCAGTTGAGGTATATCCCGGCATCCTGGATAAGCGATTGAAGCTGGGTCTGCCCCGGGGCTACGCCGACGTGTAATTTGGCAATACCCACACCCAAGCCGCCAAGGCTGTAATTCCCATCGCTGGCACTGCGGGTGGCCGTCCGCCAGCTCCCGGTTTTTAATTCAACGCCCATATCAGCCTGCGGGCCCGAACCCCAATTGATGACCTGGCCCGTTGTCGCGGCACAGCCTGGTACTACGGGGCCGGCTTCTGCAGGGACGTTGCCGGTACCACCACTGGTAACGCCGCCGCCCGTGCCGCCGCCAGCACCGCCTTCATCACCACCACCACCGCCAGTGCCGCCACCGCCGCCACCACCACCGCCGCCACCACCGCCGCCGCCACCTGGCTCGGCGGGTGGGCGAGGGTCCTGGGCGGGTGGACTGGCGTGAACGACCGCCAGCAGATTTACTCCGATTAGCCCTGCTACCATTAGCCCGATCATTAAGCGAAATAGGATTTTATTTCTGTTTTTCATTTGACCCCTATTCCTTTAATGGACCATCCATTTTCATACCTCTATGTTACCATACATAAGAAGCCACGTCAATCTGCCTTATGTAAAGTCATTAAGGGTCCCACCGGGGCGGCAACGAGGCCGGGTCAGGTAGATTGCTTAGATCAAGGAGTTCTCCTCCAGAAAGCGGGGCAACAAAGTGGAGTTCAGAGCGGTTATTACTTTCACTGCTCTCGATGATGCCGCCGTTAGGAGAGGCATTCAGACTGAAGCTGTCGGCATACACAAAGAGATCCTGCGTTCCGCCGACAAAACTACCGCTCCAAATCGTATGAGGCCCACTGGGAGCCAACCCGCCCACGCCGTTCGAGGTCAGGGTGATACTGGCGCCGGGAGCTAACCCCGGCGAGGGGATAGCCCAGGCAATACCTTGTTTTGGAGATACCGTACTGCCCAATTTATCCCAACGCTGGTTGCCCGTGGTGGGCACGGGACTGGGATTGATGTAAAAGTCAACCCAGAAACCATCACCGGTAGGACCGGTACCCACATTGGTAATCACTACTGTGACCACGACAGGTTGGCCGGCCGAGGGATTGGCCGGGCTGAGCGAGAAACTGCTGACCAGATCGGGCTGCGAGACAAAATCCTTAATGATAAGCGGCAAGAACACATCAAGTGTGGCCGTTGTGACAGAATGGGTCACGATATTACTGGTCGTCAACGGAGTCTGGCTGCTAAGAACACGGGCCGAGTTTGAAAGGATGGTGCCCGATGGGACCGCCGAGACTGAAACCTGAACGTTAGCCGTGAAGACTTGATTGGGGCCAAGAGCTGGTATCGTTACGGTGGTGGTCGGGCCGCCGGAACAGGCAGCGGGAGGTGTACAGGCGACAAAAGATACCCCCGCCGGAAGCGTATCGGAAATGACGACGTTGGTGGCCGTGCCGGTGCCTGTGTTCCTTACCTGGAGGGTATAGTTGATGGTATTGTTTGGCCGAACTTCAACGCCCGGAGCAGGGCTGGCCGTCTTGGTAATCGTCAAGGCGGCTGTCTGCAAGACCACAGAAACAGTCCGGGTGAGCAAGCCGGTGGTAGCGGTAACAACCACGGTGCCATCCTGGGGGATCGAATTAGAGGTGAGGGTTGTGGTAGCGACACCGCCAACGTTGGTGGTCCGGATGGTGGGGTTAGCCGGAAGAGAAGCCAGGCCCGGATTGCTCACCGTAAAGGTGACTACCTGGCCCACCGAAGCGCCGAGACAATCGGCCACTGTGGCGGTGACCGTGGCGATATTTCCGCCCGTAGCCAGCGGGTTAGGAATGACCGTCAGGTTTAAGCTGGTAGGGATAGCCGGGGTGATAACATTAACATTAACCACATCAGCTAAAATGGGGGCGGAGGTAGTAGTCGCCTGAACGATGGCCGGGCTGGCCGGAGTCTGGCCGGTCAACGTCGAAGTAAAGATGCCGGCGTTATTGGTATTACCCGGATTGGGCGCTGAAAAATCAGTCGTTGCGCCGGGGTTTATGCTCAGACCGATCTGTTTGTTAGGGATCGCATTGCCAAAGGCATCGGTCAAGCTGGTTGTCACCGCGGCGGTCTGGCAGACCCGAATGGAAGTTGGGGCTACCGTCAAGGTCAGAGTGGTGGGGACGTTAGGCCGTATCTCGACATCCACCGTACCGGTAATACTCCCGCTGATCGCCGTAATTCGATCCAAGGCCGGCGAGGTGGCCGAGAAAACGGTGAAGCTGGCAACTCGGGTCCCGTTAACCAAGAGCGCAGAAGTAGGTATAATGGTACCGGTGGTATCGCTGATGGTAACGAGCTGGTTTAAGGTATCTACCCGGTTGCCAAAGGCGTCAACGGCCGTAATTGTGATCGGGAAGGCGACACCCGCAGTTTGCGGGGTAGTAGCCTGCAGGGTAAAGCTGACGACCGCCCCTGGCGTAAAGGTGGCGACCGTCGTGCGGGTAATCGTCCCACTGGCGCCGGTGACCTGGGCGGTCAGGGTGGTGCTGCCAGCCACCGTGGAGGAAAGCGTGGCCGTGACCCCTCCATTGGAGGTAGCGAGCACGATGGGGGAGGTGCTCCCATCCAGACGGCTGCCGGCCAGGCTGGTAGTCAGGGTAATGGCCGTGCCGTCGAAAGCCGGGTTACCATACACATCCCGCACAAAAGCATTGACCCGAATATTGTTATTTACCGGGGTAACAGGCGGGGTTGCCGTAAGGGTCATAGTGAAGGGCAAACCGGGCCGTCCTTCACTGCCCACCGTAGCAGTGGCTGAATAGCCGCTGCCGGCGACGATGACCGAGTTGCTGATCTGTCCCCCGCTGGAGGCCCAGGGAGAAGTAATCACCTGGCCGGTAATGGTGATAACGCCGGAGCCGTTTGGAGGCAAATCGGCGGTATCAGCCCAGACAAATTCTGGCGGCGAAGAGGACTGGAAAATTGCCCTGGTGCTGCCGGAAACGATATTGGTAATGCTGACCGGGAAGGTGTCGGTGATCAGGACGCCTGGGAAGGTAATCGTGATGGCGCCCGTATTGGTGTAAACAATCGCATACTCGATGGGGTCTCCGGCTCGAACGACGCCGGCAGGCGACACGATTTTGGTTATGTCCAGAGATGGCGCTTGAACCAGCGTTGTGATTGAATCGGTAGCGACCGCATTGGCCGCGACAACGGTCACATTATTGGTTAAAAGAGAATTATTGGGGAGCGTGGGCGCAACCGTGACCGACAACGTCAAGACCTGATTCTGACCATCGGCTGGTATGGATAAGCCCGCCCAACTGACGATCCCACTACTAAAGGTATGACCTGCCGACGCATCATTAAAGCTCACCCCGCTGTCCAACACATCGGTTATGACCGCGCCGACGGCATTGGCATTGCCGTCGTTGGAGTAGACGATGGTATAAGTTAAGACAGAGCCAACCGCGACCGGGCTGGGATCGGCGCTCTTCTGAATGTGCAGGTTAGGGGTGCTGCTAATCGTGTTGGTGGCCGTGGCAAGCTCGGGCGTAATCACTTCGCTGGAGGTGATTGAAACGACGTTGGTTAAAATTGTGCCCAAATCCTGCGGCTCGTCCACGCTCAACGTCAGAGTAATAAGCCCACCCCCATCTGCTCCGGCCAGGACGGGAATATTCCAGGTAATGTCGTTGGGTGTGGTAACCCCGGCACCGATGTCAGGATCGCTTATATGAGAAACATAGCTGGTGCTGACCGGGAAGGTATCCCTGATAACGACGTTGGTGGCGTCGGCATTGCCGCTGTTGGTATAGCGAATGGTATAGGTTAACTGCCCCCCGGCCTCGACCGGTTCAGGGAAACCTACTTTGAATATTTCCAATTCAGGGAAACTTTCGACCGTAGTGGTGACCACAGGCGGGTCCACGAGATTCACGATTGTATTCGAGGCGCTGGTAGAGTAGGTATCATTAGTAATAACGGTACCACTGGTTAAAGGTGAGGTGACTCGAACAACCATAAAAACGCTGGCAGTTTCGCCTCTGTCAAAGGGTTCGGGCTCAGTAAAATCCCAAACGACCAGCGATCCATTCGTTGAGAAGATTCCATCGGCCGGACTGATGAAACCGGCATCTTCAAATGAGGTATTCGCCGGGACAGAATCGCTAATAACCACGTTGTCCGCCGGTCCCTTGGAGGAGTTATCGTTGGTGATGGTCAGGATATAGGTGATGAGATCGCCCGCCTGAACGGGGTCCGGCGTATCTGTTTTGGTCAGGGTCAGGGTTACGGGGGTTTGCACCGTTACGGTGACAGAAGCGCCCGCCGCCGGGCTAAAAACGTTGCCCCCGGTGATACTGTAGCTTTGATTGATAAGTTCTGTCTGATCGGGCAATTCGTCATTGACGGTGACAGCAAAACTGACTATGAAAGGAGTATTGGTACTAACTTGTGTGTCTGTAATCCAGGTCAGAATCGGATCGTTAAAGGTAGCCGGTGGAAAAGCCGAGTCGGTTACGTAGGTAGTACCCGCCGGAATTTGGTCGGTAATGGTGTAGAAGCCGTTGGTAGCCATATGGCCGATGTTGGTGATGGTCAGGGTATAGGTTAAAACGTCAAGCGGTTCCGCCGTAGCAGAGGGGGCAACGGCTTTACTGATCTCCCAGGTGGGGGCAAAAACCGTTGTGGTAATCGTTTCAGCGCCGGCATCGGCAAACCGCGAAGGTAAAAGGGCTTCAACCCCATAGCTGCCGGCAATGTTGGCAATCTGGGTTAAATCGGGCAGGGGTTGGTTGACCTTAATCTTATAAGTTAAGGTGACAGCCGTACCTGCAGTAATAACCCCGCCGGAACTACCGCTTGGAGGTGGCAAAAACCAAAAAGCCTCTTTGGTAATAAATTGACAGTTTGTCGAGCCATTAAAAAGCCAACCGCTTGGCGGATCATATACAGTGATACACTCGGTATTAGCCGGCACAGTATCGGTTACAGTGACGTTGGTCAGATCAAAAGGCGTGTCATTTCTAACCACCAGGGTATAGGTGATGAAATCGCCCTGATTCACCGTTGGCGTAGGGCTGGCCGTTTTGGTGATAGTCAAGCCACCCGTCGCATGGACAATTTTGGCCCCAAAGGGCAGAGGCATGTTTAGCTGCGCGGAGAAGGGTAAATGAGGGTTTATTCTCGCCGTGAGGGGAAGCACCAATAAGATAAGCGCAAAGACAAAGGCCAATAAAAAGGAAAAAGTTAGACGAACCCACTTATTTTTGACAAGAGTTGGTTGGGCATAAATCTTATGGTCCATGGCAGCGTGACTCCCTTTTAAGACACAAATTATCTGGTCAATTAAGATTTAGCGGTACTTCCAAAACCAAACCAAGCCAGCAATGAGCAGAACTGCACCCACTAAACCGGCTGTAACCCAGGTATTGAGCAAAGGCGTATCCACCGCTCCAGCTTGAGAAGCTGCGGGTGGCGTAGAGATGGCTATAGTGGCGCTGGTTGGATTAGCTTGAGCTTCAAGAGTCGCAGAGTCAGTGCTTGAGGTCGAAGTCAGGGTGGGATTGGCCGGGAGAGGCGTCGGAGGTGCAAGCGTAGAAGTTGGAGCGGTTGTATCAACCACTTGAATAATGGGTGACGGCGTTGGCGGGGCTGTCAACACCGGGATTTTTACGGAGGGGCCAACAGCAAGGGGTTGGTTATCTTCCATTGGGGTCACCAGGTACTCTTCCATAATAAGCTGCTGACCCACCAGATCAGGGGAGACACTTACCGCAAAATCAAAGGCCATCCCTTCGCCAGGAGCAATGGGCTGCTGAGTTACCCAAATAATTTCCCCTGCTTTACCCCGCTGAACCCCACCCACGAGCCACTTCGCATTGGCAAAATAAGTGTCAATTAGAGTTGTGCCTGCCGGAGTTTTGGCTCTAACAACAATATCTTTTAAAGGCGACTGGCCGACATTGGTGATGGCCAGGGTATAAGTGAAAGGCTGACCACTGACCGCATGGTCTGCCTGGGGGGTTAAGTTAATTTCAAAAGTGGTAAGTTCCTGGGCCAGAGCCGCCATGCAAAAACTCAACAGAGCTATTATGGCGAGTGTAAACGGCACCGCCATCATGCTAACAAATCGCTGCACTGAGAACTGCATGGTATCCTTTGGCTGTGACTACTAAAGCTTTAGCAGTTGCGGTAGCTAACAATAGAGTCTTAACTGTGGCGAAAAAGATTCGGGATGATCGGATAAAGAGCCAATTTTAAGACTGATAGGCCAAGATATGCTACCGACATCCCCATTATAAAACATAACATAACGAAAATACAGGAGCAAAAGTACTCCAGAGCAAGCCTGTTTGTTTAACAAAAAGTACTGGCGTACCATGCCCTAAAGTACCCCTTTCCTTTCTGCAACAAGGGGATGACTTTGGTAAAAGCAATTCGGCTTTGGCAGGTAGAGAGAAAAAAGTGAGGAAAATGAGTTTTAAAGTGCAGATAAGGAAGCGCCCCTGGCGTCGGGCTGGCCGGCGAATATAGGAACGGCTTACTGATTGCGCAAGGTATCCAGGTAACGTTGGGCTTCCTGACGGGCGCGCGGGTCTTGGTTGGAGTTGCGAGCCAAGAAGGTTTCAAAAGCTTGGATTGCTTCTGTTTTTTGATTCAATGCGTTATAAGCTACTCCCAAACTAAAATAAGGCTCAGCCAAATCCGGGTCTAATTTAATGGCCTGTTGAAGCTGATCTACTGCCTGTTTAACCGAGTCCGGGTCGGGCGGATTGCTCTTTAGCAGAGCCTGCTGCAAGTATAATGCCCCCAGGTTATAAGCCACATCGCCGTCAGTGGGGTCAAGTTCAAGCGCCTTTTGGTACTGCGAAGCGGACAAATCTAACTGGCCCAATTGGTAGTAAACGACACCCAGATTAGCATAAGCGCTTTGAAAATTGGGGTCCAGTTCGATTGCCTTTTGATAAGCAGCCTGGGCTTGTTCCCACTGTCCCGCATCGGTGTAAGCATTACCCAGCTCAAACTGGGCCTGGGCCGAATCTGGATTAGCCTGTGCCGTCGCTTCGGGTGCTGTGACCTGGGTTGGAGCCAGGGGAGATACATTGGCAGGGGTGGCTGGTCCGGCTTTGTTTTGTTCCTGAAAGAATTGATAAGCCAGGACGCCAACAATAACCAGGGAGAGAATCGCGAGGATAGTTCGCCACCCTAACCCTGCACTTTTTACTTCTTTGGAAGCAGACGAAGTGAATTCTTCAGCTTCTATATCTGTTTGCCCCTGGAGATGGTTATCCCAGTCGTGTTCATCATTTATTGATGCGGGACTTGGGGTTGATGGGGCTGCATGCTTATATTTTTGATCATATTCGGCACGTTTATCAGGGTCAGATAGCACCTTGTATGCTTCATTCAAAAGTATCATCTGTTCCTCGGAATCAGGTAAATTACTAGCATCAGGATGATACTTTCTCGACAAACGGCGATAAGCAGCCTGAATAACTTCAAAGTCTGCGTCTGGTTGTACTTGAAGTATTTTGTAGTAATCAGAGCTATCCATAGTATTCTACAGACATAATCTTAAATCCGACCCCGCATTTTTTACTAAACAAACAAGATATTCAGAATTAACCGACTTTTATCCTGTAAATCTTTTTAATCTTGTCAAAAATATAAACAAGACCGAATATATATGTAGTTATGCACTCTTTCTTTTTACTATAATTTTGCTTCGAGCAGCACAATCTGCGTTTCTTCGGGCAGGCTGGACTTGGTTACCTTGAGCGTATCCGTCGTGTCCGCTTTAGCCAGGCCCATTTCTTTCAAAAATTTCTCTACCGGGTCCAATTTTATGGTCAGGCCCGGCAGGTGATAATGCATGGGGATGACAATATACGGCTCGATCAGGCTGATGACCTCCGCTGCCTGGGCGGCGTTAAGCGCGTTCTGTCCGCCCACCGGTACCATTAAAACCTCGATGCTGCCTAAATCTTCCACCTGATTTTGGGTAGGGACATGACTCAGGTCTCCCAGGTGACAGATGGCAATGTCCTCCATATAAATCACATAAATATTGTTTTGAGCCACGTCGTCGCCGTTCTTTTTTTTAGGCCCGGTCAGATGAATGCCGGTAATAAAAACGCCGCCAATTTCATACTCTCCGGGACCATCAACGACTTTAAATTCCCCTTTCACTCCGGCGGTATGATTGTGGTGCGGGGAGGCGTGGCTGATAGTGACAATATCGGCTTTAGGGCGCGGCAACGATAGTCCCAGGGTTTTATCATAAGGATCGGTAATAACCGTTGTATTGCGGTCTTTTAAGCGGAAACAGGCATGACCGTACCAAGTAATTTCCATAATAAGCTTAACTATTCCTTTGGCAAGACCCAACAGATATGAGGATTTACGACCATTCTACCATGCTTTAGAGGAAAAGGGAAGTTAAACCAACTGTACATAACACATGATCCTCCACCCGGCTAAAAAAAAATAGGGGCATTGCTGCCCCCGTCTGGTGTAAAAAGTATGAGTTAGATGATCGGCTGATCGGCCGCCAATTGATTGGCAAATTTCAGAATCACCCGCCGCAGGTGGGGAGTGTGGGTTAACTGGTACGCAGTTTGATCGTTCCGTGCCTGGGTCTGCTCCAGAATACCCAGCAGGGCCAAATCCCCCAATTCCGGTTGAATAGAGTGGATGCTGCGTCCAATTCGCCCGGCAATCTGTGAAGCCGGGGCAGAAAAGTTAGGATTATGGGCAAAAAAAGTCAAAATGTCCCACTTCAGCAAATCCGTAGCATATCTTTCGACAAAGACTAAAAAATCCACGTCAACTTCTTTGGTCGGGGGCCGCAGCAAACTTTCCATACCTAGAGACTCCAACAACAACTTCTTATAGAAAACTCTAGCTTTTATTGTTGTAACTTACAATAGTACCTGCCTCCCAAATCTTTAACCTTTCCGAACACTCTCATGTCCAAACCGGTTTGGGGACGAGAGCCTAAAATTCTTTAAGCTGACTGTCTGATGTCTCCACTCGCTTTGGACGTCACCGGGTAAGAAGGCAAAACTTTTTGAGCTTGAGGTTATTCGGGTAACTCGATTAACCCGGCCCGCACCGCGGCCAAGACGGCCTGGGCGCGATTGGGCTGTTGGAGCTTACTCAAAATATGCTTGGCATGGCTGCGAACGGTTTCTTCGCTGACAAAGAGCTGTTCGGCAATTTCACGATAGGTGGCCGGGGTGGCCATCCAGCGTAAAATTTCATGTTCACGCTGAGTGAGCTGAACCGGGGGCGCGGCCAGAGGGGGACGCCGCTCTGCCACCCGGTGCAGCACGCGCCGGGCCAGGGTCGGATGCAAATAAGCCTCACCGCGGGCCACGGTGCGAATGGCCTGGGCCAGTTCATCCGGCTCGATGTCTTTCATCACATAACCGTCCACTTCGACCGCCAGCATTTCCAGCACCCGCTCGTCAAGAGCGACGCCGGTCAGCATCAAAATACGTACACCGGGTGCAGCCGCCTGCAAAGCCAGGGCAGTGGTCTGGCCATCCATCTCCGGCATCACAAAATCGAGCAGCACCAGGTCGGGCCGGAGCCGCGTCGCCAGTTCAACCGCTTTAGCCCCATTTTCGGCCTCTCCCACTACCTCGAAGTCGGGTTCCAGGCGCAGGACCATGGCCAGGCCCTTGCGCACAACCGCATGGTCATCTACAATCATCAAACGAATCCGGCTTTCAGCCACGTTCGTGCCTCCGGCTGATCGGCAACTGCACCAGGACTTGCGTGCCCTGGCCAACCTGGCTGAGAATATCACATGTGCCCCCCAACGCCTGAATGCGCTCACGGATTCCCCGCAGGCCAAAGCGTTCACGGTTAACTTCGCGCGCCAGGGCCAGCCTGGGTTCAAAACCCTTGCCCCGATCCGAAATACTCAGGTAAACCTCATCCGGCTCGACATGCATGGTCAGCCGGGCCGAATCCACCCCGGCGTGGCGGGCGGCATTGGCCAAAGCCTCTTGCGATACCCGGTAAAGGCTGCGGCGAATAACCGAGGGCAGCCGGTCAAAATTACCGTTGAGCGTGAAATCAATGTAAAACGCGTGAGCCGGGGCAAAATGAGCCACGTATTTCTCCAGGTCGGCTTTGAAGCTGGTCTCGGTTAGCTCAGAAGGCCAGGTATCGAGGATGTACCGCCTGATTTCATGGCGCACCTGGTCGGCCAGTTGGCGCAGTTCCACCAATTCATGCCGGACGGTCTCGCCCTGCTCCGGCAGCATTTTGATGCAGGCATCCAGGGTAAAAACCATGCCAAAGAGCGACTGCGCGACGGTATCGTGAATATCGCGGGCAATCCGGTTGCGCTCCTGCTCCGCCGCCAGCCGCTGAGTCCGGTCAATGGCGCCCAGGGCAGTAGCGGCCTGGCTGGCCACCGCCGTCAAAACAACCAGTTGATCTTCGGAGAGACTGCCCGGACCACCCTCAACGGCGACCAGGAGCAGGCCGACCCGCTGCTCCGGCAGTACCAGCGGCACAACCAGCCAGGCCGACTGGCTCAACCAGGCATTCAGCGTCTCATCAACCGTCAGAGGTTCTTCGTTGGTCCACCAGCGGGCATGGCCGTCGAGCAGGGCCTGGGCGATAACCCCTTGCTCCGACAGCAGCGGTAACGGCGGGAGGGTAGATGCCTCAGCCCTGCCGGTGGGCGGATAAATTTGCCAATTACCCAAATGCTGCCCGGCCGGATTGACGAGTCCGACGATAGCCCGGGCAAAACCCAATTCGCCGGTCACAGCACGGAGCACTCGCTGCTGCACCGATTGAATATCGGACGCCCCTTGCAACAAGAGGGTGGCATCGTGAATGATTTCCAGTTGGTCGTGTGTCGCCAGGAGTTGACGGTGCTGCTGGAACAAATTCTCTTGAACCAAGAGCAAGGCGGCTTGTTCCCCTTCCTGGCGGCGCAGGAGTTGCAGCGGATAGCTCAACAAAAGCGGTACCAGCCAGATACCGGCCAATTGATGGAAGAGAGGAACTAAGGCCAGGGTCGCGGGATCAGCCCCGTTGCCCAGCAGCAGGGCCAGCAGGTAAAGCGGGGTAAATATCCCTGCCGCCCAAAGCGCGCCGCGCCGTTGAAACAACAGCGCCGCGGCCAGCAGCGGACTCAAGGCATACCAGTAATAAGGGCCGTCAGTCCCCCCGCCGAAAGCCAGCAGCAGCGCCGCGGCTATCAGGTCAACCGCCACAAATGCAACGGTTTCAATGGGTGTAAAGAGAAAGGTCCGGCTGAAGAGGGTCATAAAAAGCGTGCTGCCAACGGCAAACAGAAACAAAAAGAGCCACAAGGCAGCAGGTTCAATGGCAGTCGCCAGGGGCAGTAACGCCCCCATCGCCGGCAGCAAGCTGGCCCAACGATAAACCAGCCAAAAAACGACCCACTGGCGCTGCGGCGCCACGAAGCTCAACCTGACATGGGGCAGCGTTTGAGGTGTTGCGGATATATTAACTGTCGCCGGCAGATCAGCCGCCATTGGCCCCCTCAGCCCAGAAACGGGCCTGAGGCCCGCTCCCGCCAAAACTCCAGCCTGTGTTCATCATAGCCAAATTTGCCCATCTTGGCAAGATTTAAAGGAGATACACCCCCACCTCCTCAAAAACTCCCCCGCGGAGGGGATAAATTTTTCACCCCCTGGGGGGATAAAGGATTTCCCTCCAGGGGTGACGACTTTTCACCCCAAGCCTGCTAAAGTAAGGAATAAAGCAGGGGTAAAGGTATTACTGCCCCTGGCCTTCGCTGCATTTTGCCACTGTTTCCTGTCTGAACAACTGAAGAAAGGGGGGTAGCTATGCCATAACCTCAAAAGACAGATTCAGGGAGTGTCAAAGCATAGCTTTGACTTGCGAAAGCTTCGCTTGCGCACTCCACACTCGACAGATTATTGAGGGCATGACTCGCTAAATTATTTAAAAACTCAAAGGAGAGACAGACTTATGGATGAACAAGATAGAGCTCAAGAAGTTAGACAAAGGCTTGGGTCATACTGGCAAGCCAATATTCGCATCATCACCATTTTGCTCATCATCTGGTTTGCGGTGGCTTATATTCCACCGCTGTTTATCAACCAGCTCAACCAGATTGTGATCGCCGGTTTTCCGCTCGGCTATTATATGGGCAGCCAGGGTTCGCTGATCGTCTTCGTCGTCGAAATCTTTTTCTATGCCTGGTACATGAACAAGCTCGACGAAGAGTATGGTTTAGTTGGCCTGAAGAGATAAGGAGTCCCGACGATGACAGTTACAAGCAAAGACGCGTTTCGTCAAAAATTGGTCCAAACCTATGGTATTTTCACCGGCGGTTTCATTATCTTTACGATTGTTTTACTCTTGCTGGAAATTTTCTTCGGTTTGCCCACCGCGTTTATCGGCTGGGTTTTCCTAATTTTGACACTGGGTTTGTACGCCACCATTGGCATCATCAGCCGCACCAAGCTGTTGGATGAGTATTACGTGGCCGGACGCCGTGTACCGGCGCTCTTCAACGGGATGGCCACCGGGGCCGACTGGATGAGCGCGGCCTCCTTCATCAGTATGGCCGGCTCGCTCTGGCTGCTGGGTTATGATGGGCTGGCTTACATTATGGGCTGGACCGGCGGCTATGTGCTGCTGGCCCTCCTCTTTGCCCCTTATATCCGCAAATTCGGCCAATTCACCATCCCCGACTTTGTCGGCGCGCGCTTTGGCGGCAACAAGGCCAGGGTGGTCGCAGCCATTGCGGCCATTATTGTCAGCTTCACCTATGTCACCGCTCAGGTCACGGGCGTCGGTGTGATTATGAGCCGATTTGTCGGCGTGGATTACACCTGGGGCGTCGTCATCGGCCTGTCCGGGGTGCTGGTCTGCTCCTTCCTGGGCGGGATGAAGGCCGTGACCTGGACCCAGGTGGCCCAGTACATTATCTTGATTGTCGCCTACCTCATTCCGGTCATTTTCCTGTCGGTTCAACTGACCGGTTTCCCCATCCCTGAACTCAGCTATGGGCAGGCGTTGCAAAACATCCAGCGGCTGGAAGCCGAACAGGGCATCACCAAAGGTTATATCACCCCCTATAATGAGCCGATGAGCAACAAGTCGGCGGTAGACAGCGCCAAACAAGTCGGCCTGACCCCGCCAGAGCCAAAATCCATTTTCCCCCAAGGGACCAATATGCCCTGGGAATTTATGGCGCTGACCTTCTGCCTGATGGTCGGCACGGCCGGTTTGCCCCATATTTTGATCCGCTTCTATACGGTGCCCAGCGTCCGTGAAAGCCGGACCAGCGTGGGTTGGGCGCTTTTCTTCATTTTCCTACTCTATTTTACGGCTCCGGCTTACGCCGCCTTCTCCCGCTGGGAGATTTTGCAAAATGTCGTCGGCCAGCAGGTCACCACCCTGCCTTCGTGGGCAGCTAACTGGGCCAGAACCGGCTTGCTGGGTATTACCGATATCAACCGGTTATCCGACATGGAAATTGCCGCCGTTCCCGCCTGGGCCAAAACCAGATTTGACAGCGGCGCCCTGGTCTTCACCGACGCCAACGGCGACGGTAAGATTCAACTGGGGCCTTTTGCGGATAACGGCAACGAGACCGGCACGGCCGGCGAGCTATCGGGCGCGGCCGTGACTGCCACTTCAGCCGACGGGATTCTCCAGTTTTCTGAACTGGATATTAGCGGCGATCTGATTGTGCTCTCCACACCTGAAATTGCCGGCCTGCCTTACACCATTGCCGCGCTCGTGGCTGCGGGCGGTCTGGCGGCAGCCCTGTCTACCGCCGACGGCCTCCTGGTCGTCATCGCCTCGGCCGTAGCCCACGATGTCTTTTACCGCACCCTCAGGCCCAATGCCAGCGCCGAAACCCGCATGCGCCTGGGCAAGGCCATGGTCCTGGTCGCCGCAGCAGTCGCCGCGCTGGCGGCTATCCCCCGCCTGGCCTTGATTGTGCAGATGGTCGCCTGGGCCTTCTCCCTGGCCGCGGCCTCCTTCTTCCCGGTGGTGATGATGGGTATCTTCTGGAAACGGGCCAACGGCCCCGGCGCCATTGCCGGGATGATCGGCGGCTTGGCCGTGACCATCTTCTACATGGTCATGAACTACATCAACCCGGAATTCAACGTGCTGGGCATTTCCCACCTGTCCGCCGGTATCTTTGGTGTGCCGGTCAACTTTGCCCTGATTTATGTGGTCAGCAAATTGACCCCCGAGCCATCGCAGGAGATGCAGCGTCTGGTGGATACCCTGCGCCACCCGCAGGAGGACGACGAATTGATGGAACAGTTGCTGCAGCAGCCAATGCCCAGCCCGGCCCCGGCCTCCAAGTAAGACCCAATTTTGGCAGAACTGGATGAGGGGTGCGCCACTGCACCCCTCATTTTTTCGAGAAGACGGTGGAAATAAAAGATTTTGTTCGAGCACAGCATCCCTTTGACTGCCTCAACGAGTCTGAGCTGGAGCAAGTGGTTCAGAGCCTTGAGCCGGCTCACTTTCCGCGCGGCCGTCAAATTTTGACCCGTAACGGCCCGTCCAGCCGTTATCTCTATCTGATCCGCCAGGGCGCCGTTCGCCTTGAGTTCGAGGGGCAGGTGGTCCAGGTGTTGGAAGAGGGGGAGTTGTTCGGCTATCCCTCCGTGCTCAGCCGGCAATCCCCTTCTTTCGACGTGGTGGCCGAGGAAGACACGCTGGCCTACCAAATCCCCGAACATATCTTTCAGCAGCTCTTGGAGCGCCCGCCCTTTGCCGAATTTTTCCTCAAGGGCCTGAGCGAACGCTTGCAGCAAGCTGCCAGCCTTGAGCTTTCGCCGCTGGCCGGCGACATGGCCACGCCGGTTGAGACGCTGATTACCCGGCCTCCCGTGTTTGTCAGCGCCGAGGCCACCGTCGCTGCCGCAGCCCAGGTCATGCGCCAGGCCTGGATCAGTTCCGTCCTGGTTATGGGCGACCCGCCCGGCATTATCACCGACCGTGACCTACGCAGCCGGGTCCTGGCCGAAGGGTTGGGACCGGAAACGCCGGTGCTCCAGGTGATGAGCCGGCCGCTCAAATCCCTGCCGGTAGATACGCCGGTCTACGGCGCGCTGTTGTTCATGCTGCAAGAGCATATCCACCACCTCCCCCTCACCCGGCACGGCGAAATTACCGGCGTTATCACCGATACCGACCTGCTGCGCCATCGCACCAAAAGCCCGCTCTACCTGCTTAAGCGTGTCCGTCGCCTGGTCGGGGATGACGACCTGGCCCGGCACGCGCTCGATATCGCCGGAATGGTCGAAGCGCTGTTTGAGGGCGGGCTGGATGTTGCCCAAATTGGGCGGATTGTGGCCAGTCTGAATGACGCTCTGATAAAGAGGCTGCTCAGCCTGGCCGAAGAGGAATTTGGCCCTCCCCCAACCGCTTACGCCTGGATCGTTTTCGGCTCCGAAGGGCGGCAGGAACAGACTTTGCTCACCGACCAGGATAATGCCCTGATTTATGCGGAGGACAGCCCCGCCGCCCGGATTTACTTTGAGCGATTAGCACAGCAAGTCGTCTCCGGGCTGACACAGGCGGGCTTTCCTCTTTGCCCCGGAGGGTACATGGCTACTCGCTGGCGCCGGCCTCTGAAGGAGTGGGAACAGTTATTCAGAACATGGGTCCATGCGCCTGAACCCCAGGCGCTGCTGGAGGCGGCCATCTTTTTTGACTTTCGCCGGGTGCATGGGTCGCTTTCACTCAACTCTTTAGAGGAGATCTTTCTGAAGGCTGGTGAACGGGGGCTTTTTCTGGCCCATCTGGCCAGGGCGGCGCTAGGTTTTCAACCACCCTTGGGCTTTTTTCGCCGAATCCGGGCGGAAGAGGGTGGCGTAGATTTGAAGAAAGGAGGAATTGCCCCCATTGTGGGCCTGGCCCGGTTATATGCGTTAGAGGTGGGCGACCCCAGCCGGTCTACCCTGGCCCGGCTTAAAGCTGCCGGTCAGGCCGGAACTCTAAGCCAGAATGGGGCCGAGGTGCTGGCTGAAGCGTTCCGCTTTATCTTACATCTGCGGCTGCGCGAGCAACTGCGGGCTTACCGCCGCGGCGACCCTCCCACCAACCGGGTCCGGCTGGAGCAACTTTCGTCCCTGGAACGCCGGCATCTCAAGGAAGCTTTCCTGGCCGTCCGGGAGATCCAGGAATTGACGGCATCCCATTTTCAAACCGAACGGTTAGGGTAACTTGGTGAACGTTCAAAAGAACACAGCGCCTCATTGCGGCAGTCGCAATAGAGGCTCAACCAACCCAGGCCAGCGACGCCGCTAACGATGCAAAGGTAGGGCCAGCCGGTCCAGGCCAGGAACGGCGGCATCACTGCCACAAAATCGGGGGAAGCCGCATACCAGAGCCATTGTACTCCCAGGGTCTGGACGGCCAGGCAACTGACTTGCAGCGGGTAGATTTGCGGTTTAACCAAACAGGCAGTAAGCTTGGACTTGCGTCGCTGGTAGAGATGAGTCCCAATGCCGCCTGCTACAACCAGGGTTGTTAGCCATAACCACCCCCAGTTGGCCGTATAAAGCTGATTAAAGCCCTGGATGGTGAACCACAGTCCCGCCAGGCTGGCCAGGCCGGCGACGAGCCAGCCTGCTCCTCGGGCTGACCCTATCCGGTGGGCTAAATCTTTTCCATACATCCTGACTCACCTGATCTCTATTCCCCAGCGCAACGACAACACTTACTCTTGAGGAAAAAGATGATAACCCTAAAAACTCAATACCTGGCTTGGATTATACTGATCTTACTCGTCGTGACAACCATAGCGCTCGTTCCCAAGGCTTACGCAGCCAGCCAGAACGATCCGGTCAGGTTAGCGGCAGCCTTATCTACCAATGAACCAGAGGCAACCTTGAACCTGCCGTTCTGGTCCATTATTCCTTTTGCAGGTTTACTCTTAACAATCGGGGTCATGTCATTTATAGCGGCCAACTTTCCGCACAGCCCCTTGGGGCATTTATGGGAAAGCAACCGCAATAAGCTCATTATTGCCCTTTTATGGGCCTTACCGGTTGTTATTCTGCTGTTTACGCTGGGCGAGTGGACTCCGCTCCAGCACAGCCTTGAGGAATATTTTTCCTTTATTGCCCTGTTGTTTGCGCTCTTTGTCATTTCGGGGGGCATTTATCTGGAAGGCGACCTAAAGGCGACGCCCGCCGTGAATCTCGCCTTTTTAGGTATCGGTTCGGTTCTGGCCAACTTCATCGGTACTACCGGGGCCAGTGTGTTACTCATCCGACCCTTGCTTAAAACGAATTCAGAAAGACAGCACACCATCCATATCCCGGTCTTCTTTATCTTTATCGTCAGTAATATTGGCGGTTGCTTGCTGCCCATTGGCGACCCCCCTCTATTCCTGGGTTATTTGAGAGGGGTGCCCTTTTTCTGGACACTTAATCTGGTTTTTGAATGGTTGGTGGCGATCTGCCTGGTTCTGGCCATTTTCTTTGTGTGGGATACCTTGAGCTACAAAAAAGAAACAGCTTATGCCCTAAAACTGGATACCATGACTTATCAGCCCTTGAAATTAAAAGGCGGGGTGAATTTTGTCTGGCTGGCCGGGGTACTGCTGGCCGTCATCTTTATCACCCCCAATAATCTGGCCAGTTGGGGCCTTGAAAGCGGTCCGTTGAAATTTTTGCGCGAGTACCTGATGCTGCTGATGGCCGGTGTTTCGCTGCTGACCTCGCCGCTCTCGGCGGAAACACGCCGCAAAAATAACTTCACCTTTGCCCCGATTTTGGAGGTAGCTTACCTGTTCATCGGCATCTTCGTGGCCATGATCCCGGCTCTGGAGATCCTCAAGGCCAACGGCGCCGGTATTGGCGTCACCCAAACCTGGCAGTTCTTCTGGGCTACTGGCGGTTTGTCTTCTGTGCTTGATAACGCGCCCACTTACCTGACTTTTTTGTCGCTGGCCCAGGGCTTGACTGCCGCTGCCCCGGCTGCCTATCCAGTCCCAGCGAATCTGGCGCACCTGGGTGTGCCCGCAGAACTCCTGGCCGCTATCTCCCTGGGTGCGGTTTTTATGGGCGCGAATACCTATATCGGCAATGGGCCAAATTTTATGGTCAAGGCCATTGCCGATGAGTGGGGCTATAAAATGCCCGATTTCTTCACCTACATCTTTAAGTATTCTCTCCCGATCTTGCTCCCGGTCTTTATTATTATCACATTTATCTTCTTTAGATAAACGGCGATGAATAAAAAACACTTAAAAGGCCAGCAGTTAATTGCCCTGTTTTTGGTAGGCTGCCTGCTCTTCAACTACCCGCTCTTAGCCCTCTTTAGCCAGGATGGGCTGGTGTGGGGTATTCCATTGTTGTACGTCTATATCTTTATTACCTGGGCCGTGTTGATTGGCCTGCTGGCGACGATCATAGAAAGTTAGGACGTTTAACGTGTAAACGGTCAACCCAATGCTGCAAGGCTGGTTTATCTTACTGGTTTCATTAGCTTATATCGGGCTGCTGTTTGCCATAGCCTATTACGGCGACAAGCGAGCCGATGCCGGGCGCAGCCTCATCCGCAACCCCTACACCTATGCCCTGTCTATGGGAGTGTACTGTACCGCCTGGACCTTTTATGGCAGCGTTGGCCGCGCCGCCAGCGCCGGGGTGGGCTTTTTGCCGGTTTACCTCGGCCCTACCCTTATGGTCGCCCTGTGGTGGTTCGTGCTGCGAAAGATCATCCGCATCAGCAAGGCCAATCGTATCACTTCGATTGCCGACTTTATCGCTTCGCGCTATGGTAAAAGTATGGTTCTGGGAGGGCTGGTTACCGTTATTGCCGTCGTCGGGATTATTCCTTATATTTCTCTTCAATTGAAAGGTATCTCCACCAGCTTTACCGTCCTGTGGCATTACCCTGAGCTGATGATGCCTGCTAACGTTAACACTGGTCCTATCTTGGGTGATACCGCTTTCCATGCCGCGCTGCTCCTGGCCGCTTTTGCCATTTTGTTTGGCACACGCCACCTCGACGCGACCGAGCACCACGAAGGGCTGGTGGCAGCCATTGCTTTCGAGTCGGTGATTAAGCTGCTGGCCTTTCTAGCTATTGGCGTCTTTGTGACCTTCGGCATCTATCACGGCTTTGCCGACCTGTTTGCCCAGGCAGCTAACCAGCCCGATCTGAAAGCGCTCTTCACCATGCCCTCCGGCAGCTACGGCGATTGGGTCTGGCTCACCTTTATCTCGATGATGGCCATTCTCTTTTTGCCGCGCCAGTTCCAAATGGCCGTGGTCGAAAACACCGACGAACGCCACCTGAACAAAGCCATCTGGCTCTTTCCCCTCTATTTACTGGCGATCAATGTTTTTGTTTTACCCATAACCTTTGGCGGCCTGCTGCATTTTCCTGGCGGCAATGTTCACCCCGATACGTTTGTATTAACCCTACCCATGGCCGAGGGCCAGGAAACCCTGGCTTTACTGGTCTTCATTGGCGGTCTTTCGGCGGCCACCAGTATGGTCATTGTCGAAACAGTCGCGCTGACGACGATGGTTTCTAACGATCTGGTCATGCCGGTCCTGCTGCGCTGGCAGGCGCTGAGCCTGGCCCAACGAAGCGACCTGAGCGGGCTGTTACTGGGTATCCGGCGCGGCGCGATTCTCGTCATTCTGCTGCTGAGTTACGGTTACTTCCGGCTCACCGACGAGTCGGTGGCCCTGGTCTCCATCGGCCTGATCTCTTTTGCTGCCGTGGCCCAATTTGCCCCGGCGATTCTGGGCGGGTTGTACTGGAAGGGAGGCAGCCGGAGCGGAGCGCTGGTCGGCCTGAGCGCCGGTTTTGCGGTCTGGAGCTACACCCTGCCGCTGCCATCGCTGGTTGACTCGGGTTACCTGCCACCGCAATTCATTGAAATAGGGCCGTTTGGCCTGAACTGGCTCAGGCCCTACGCTCTTTTTGGCCTGGAAGGCCTGGACCCGATCACCCATGCCATGCTCTGGAGTATGCTGGTCAACGCCGGCGGCTACGTGATTGTTTCGCTGTTGAGCCAGCAGAGTGTGAGCGAACGCAGCCAGGCCACCCTCTTCGTGGATGCCTTCAAACACGCCAGCGAAGGGGACCGCGCCCGCTTTTGGCGGGGCAGCGCCTCGGTCGCCGCCTTGCGCTCTTTGTTAGGGCGCTTCCTCGGCCAGCAGCGGGTTGAAGAAGCCTTTGCTCACTATGCCCAGCAGCGCGCCCTCAACTGGTCGCAAGCCCCCGACGCCGATGCCGAACTGGTTGACTTTGCCGAAAAACTCCTGGCCGGGGCCATTGGTGCGGCCTCGGCGCGGGTCATGGTCGCCTCGGTGGTTAAAGAAGAACCACTCAGTCTCGAAGAAGTCATGGATATTCTGGATGAAACATCACAGGTAATTGCCTACAGCCACCAGTTGGAACAGAAATCGCGCGAGCTGGAAGCGGCCACCGCGGAACTGCGCGCCGCCAACGAACAGCTCAAGGAACTGGACCGGCTGAAGGATGATTTCATTTCTACCGTCACCCATGAACTGCGCACCCCACTCACCTCCATCCGCGCCTTCTCCGAGATTTTGTGCGACAACCCTGATTTGGACGGAACCCGGCAGAATCAGTTTTTGACCATTATCCTTAAAGAGAGCGAACGCTTAACCCGGCTGATCAACCAGGTGCTGGATCTGTCAAAGATTGAGTCCGGCCAGATGGTCTGGTCGCTCTCGGAAATTGATCTGACCGAAGTGATTAAAGAGGCGCTTACGGCCACGGGCCAATTATTCCAGGAGAAAAATATCCAGGTGGAACTGGATTTGCCGGAGCGCATGCCGCGCCTCAGAGCTGACCGCGATCGGATTATGCAAGTCTTGCTCAATTTGCTCTCCAACGCCATGAAGTTCTGCAATAATCAGGCCGGCTGGGTCGGCATCCGCCTGCACGTCAGGAACGGTTTTGCCCAGGTGGATGTGAGCGATAACGGGCCGGGCATCCATCCCAAAGACCAGGAGGTTATTTTTGAAAAATTCCGCCAGGGCGGCAACACCTTAACCGAAAAGCCGCAGGGGACCGGCCTCGGCTTGCCCATCTGTCGCCACATCATCACCCATTTTGACGGCAAACTTTGGGTCAAAAGCGAACCCGGTCACGGCGCAACCTTTTCATTTACCCTGCCGCTCCAGCCGCAGCCGCTGGGCAGTGAAGTCGTCGAAACCAACGGCCGCTCGCGCTTACTGACGACCATCAAATCGCTGCGCGGGTTGACGTTAAAGTAAAATTTTTGAGGAGTGTTCACGAACCTGTGGCACGCCACCAGCGATGAAAAAGCCCTCACCCCGTCGCTGGCGCGACTCCCCTCTCCCACTGGGAGAAGGGGCGGGGGTGAGGGCTATTTATGAAGGAGGAATCCATCCCTATGCTGCAAAAACGTTCTATCTGGCGCACTCTTTTCAGCGCCCTGGTTGGTGGAATGGGCGGGATCAGCTTGACCGCCACCATTTTCCCGTATGTCATGGCTCGCTTTTTGGGCCACCTTTCCCTGGAGGCCCTGGTTAACATGCGGAGCATGGCCCTACTGATGGCCCTGCTCTGGGCGATGGGCGGCGGGATCGTCGGTTGGGTAGGCGGCGGGCGCACCGGCGCCATCGTGCTCGGCTTGTGCGGGGCTGTCACCGGCCTGACCCTGGGCCTGCTGGCGGCGCCGGACAATCCTGTAGGCGTGGTCGCCGGGGTTGTCATTGGGCTGCTGTACGGGATACCGGGCGGGATCATTATGGGCCGCGTCTTTCCCAAACCCGCCAGCGAGGTCTAATTTCAAGCAACTCCAAATAAATTAGCCGGGATTGGGGGATTAGGAGAATTTTTTATAACTTATCCCCTAATCCCGGCCCAAATCATTCCGGTTTTTGTCCAGAAGGCAAAGGGTAGCAGGGCGATGGCCAAAAAAGTCTTGATTGTTGACGACGAAACAAATATTGTCATTTCCCTGGAATTTCTAATGGAACAGGCCGGCTACGAGCTGCGCCTCGCGGCTAATGGCCGGGAGGCGCTGGAGCAGGTGGCGGCCTTTCAGCCGGATTTGATTCTCCTGGACGTGATGATGCCCCACATCAACGGCTTTGATGTCTGCCGCCGTATCCGCGAGAACCCTGCCTGGCAGAACATCAAAATTATTATGCTCACGGCCAAAGGCCGTGAAGTCGAGATGGCCAAGGGCCTGGCCCTGGGCGCGGATGCTTACATTACCAAACCCTTTTCGACCAAAGAGCTGCTGGCCCAGGTGCGGCATATTTTGGAGCAACTTTAGCAGGCGATGATTTTCGTTTTGACCATCGAGATAGGGTTGGACGCGTGATGCGTGATACGTAAAAAGTCACGTATCACGCATCACGCATTATTTTTATCTACAGCAGACAATGAACGACTCACTTATCTTGAAACTGGCTAATATTGGGCTGGTCATACTGGGACTGCTGGCCGCGGCGCTCATCTTCAACTCGGCCACGGCCGGGGATTGGGCCATCTGGCTCTTTCTGCTGGTCCTGGGGCTGATCCTGGCCCTGGGCCTGGGTCTCAATTACCTTTTCCGGCACTACATCCTGGCCGCCCGGCGGCTGGCCGAGGAGATGCGCCTGATTCTTACGGCCAATCCGGCCCACCGCGTCCAATTGACTGGCCCGGCGGAGATGCACCGCCTGGCCGAAACCGCCAATGCTTACGCGGACCGTTTCCAGACCCTTTTGGCCGACGAGGATGACAAAATCCGGCGGGCCAGGGCCGACCTGGAAGAGGAGCGGAACCGGCTGTCGGTCCTGATGTCGGAGTTAAGCGAGGGCGTGCTGGCCTGCAACATGGAGGGACAGATTTTGCTCTATAACAGCCGGGCCAGGCAGTTGCTCAGCCAGCCGCCCGGCGGCCACACCCTCTCCGGCGCTGGCGGCTTTATGGGCCTGGGGCGCTCGGTGTTTGGCTTGCTGGACCGCCATGCCATCACCCATGCCCTGGAAAACCTGCTCTACCGCAGCCAGAAACAGAGCGGCCCGCTGGTGTCACAGTTTGTCACTACCGCCGCTAACGGCCAGCTCATCCGCGCCCGAATTGCCCTGGTTTTGGACCAGCAGCATGCGCTGCGCGGTTTCATTCTGACCCTGGAAGATATTACCCGCCAGTTCCAGACCAGCAGCCGCCGCGATATTTTACTGCAGGCGCTGACCGAGGGCGTGCGGGCTTCGCTGGGCAGCATTCGCGCTGCTATTGAAACCATCCTGGAATACCCGGAGATGGACCAGGCCAAGCTGCACCGCTTCCGCCAGGTTATTTACGACGAGGCGCTGACCCTCAGCGCCAAGCTTAACCAGGCCACCGCCGACTATGCTGAAGATTTAAAAGCCGACTGGCAGCTCGAGGAGATGCTCGGCGACGACCTGCTCTGGGCCATTCAGCGCCGCTTTGAGGATAAACTGGGCGTAACCACCACCCTGGAAACCGTGGAAGAAAATCTTTGGCTCAAAGTAGACAGCTACTCGGTCGTCCAGGCAATGACCTATATGATGGGCCGGCTCAGGGCCGAACTCGACATCCGGCACGTCACCTTTCGCCTCAAACAATCGGGCCGCTTCGCCGTGCTGGATATGCTCTGGCCCGACGGCTCGACCGAGATGGAAATCCTGTGGAGCTGGCAAAACCAGGCCCTGATTACCGAGGGCGAGGGCACGCCCCTGACCCTGCGCGAGGTGGCCGAACGGCACGGCGGCGAAGTCTGGTGCCAGGCCGACCGGGCGACGAATACCGCTTACTTCCGGCTCTTGCTGCCGACCACCCAGCCCAAACCGGTCCGCAGCCTCCAGATTTCCCAGGAAAGCCGGCCCGAATATTACGATTTTGATCTGTTCCACCAGCCCGGCCAGAAGCCCGAACTGGACCAGCGGCCCCTGGCCGAACTGACCTACACCGCCTTTGATACCGAAACGACCGGCCTGTCGCCCTCTGCCGGCGATGAAATTATCTCCATCGGCGCGGTGCGCATCGTCAACGGGCGCTTGCTCCGCCAGGAAATCTTTGACCAACTGGTGGACCCCCGCCGCTCGATTTCGCGCGAGTCAATCAACATTCATGGCATCTCGCCCGACATGCTGGCCGGCCAGCCGACCATCGAGCAGGTGCTGCCCCTGTTCTGCCGCTTCGCCGAAGACACGGTGCTGGTTGGTCACAACGCCGCCTTCGATATGCGCCTGTTGCAGCTAAAAGAGGCTCAAACCGGGGTCAAATTTATCAACCCGGTGCTGGACACGCTGCTCCTGTCGGCGGTCATCCACCCCCACCAGGAAGGCCACAGCCTGGAAGCCATCGCCGCCCGGCTGGGCCTCAACATCATCGGCCGCCACACCTCCCTCGGCGACGCTATCCTGACCGGCGAAATCTTCCTCAAGCTCATCCCCCTCCTGGCCGAGCGCGGCATTATCACCCTGCAAGATGCCCGCAACGCCGCCCAGGAGACGTATTACGCGCGGTTGAGTTATTAAGAGCTGTAAGAAAGATGCTTCACCTCTTGTAACGCTTCCAGATAATCCCGCAGGCGCTGTACCTCGTCGTTCACATTGTCGGCGAGGCGTTGGTAATCGGCTACATGGGAAGTAGATTGTTGAATGAGCAGTTGCGAGTAAATCGTTCCCAGCAAAGCCACCGTCGTCTCTACCTGGATTTCGGCCTGCTGGACGGTGATTTGTAACTGTTCCAAAGCCAAAAGCTGGGCTTTCCGCTGGGTCAGGATGTGCTCCAGGTGAGGGCGCAGCGCCGGATTGGTTTCAGTGACCAATTGTTGTTCCAGGTCGGCAATAACTTCTGGCAGGTCAACTACATCACGATTGATCAAGTCATTTTGGCGCAGACTGGTTAGACCCTGTACCAGCTCCTCAATGGTCTTCTGCCAATTATAGATTTGGCTAAGCAGTTGCTGGCGCTGGTGGCTGGGGTTCGATTTTAAGAGACGTTCAATTTGGGCAGTGTAGACAGCCGCCTGCTGTAAATGGGGTGGGCCACTACTTTGACCCCGATAAAACAATTGGATCAACCACCAGCCTCCGCCGACCAAGCCGACCACGCCGCCTAACCATCCCCATTGAGACAGGTTGGTTAAGGGCGAAGTTGTTAAGGCCGGGCGAACCGGACACAGTGGACCGTTTTCTGGGGCTGGCAGTTGGGTGAAAGGTCTACCCTGGTAGTCAACCGGCTCAGCGCAGTTGAATCGGACCAGAAAATCGTCATCAACCCGCTGAGCCTGGGCTTGCTGCTCAGGAGTGGGGTTACTTATTGGATGTAATACATAATTTTTGAAAAGATAGAACGTTGAACCACTTCCTGTTACAATCAACCCGTCATGCACCAGGATAGGATTTCCATCGGGAACACGATGAGGGCCAGGTAAGTTTAGTAACAGGATGAGCGTCCCCAGAACCAGCAGGGTCACACTGACCAATAAGCCCCAGTTCCGGTGGGGCAGCGACACGGCCGCCCCACCGCTGTAATTTTTCTTTTTCCGGTAACTTTGAGTCATGGTCCCTCACCTAGCGGACGACTCCAAACCCTAAAAATTCACCTAAGGCCCCAAAAATTCCGGTCAAAAGATTACCGCCGCCGGCGAAGAGAGTAAAAGAGGTCCCCGGATAGTAGAAGAAGGGGCGCAAACTCCAGGCTACCTGGCTGATCATGAACAGAAAGAGGATGATCCAACAAACATAAAACAGGTCATGAAGGATATGAGTCTTTGTGCCCGAACTTCTGCTTAACCCCGTCACCAGGTACAACACCCCGATAGACACCGCAATCACCAAAAACCCAACATTCAGCAGATTAAAAAATTGGTACTCGCTGAGCATTAACCTGAAGGCAATGATGATTGAAGTAAAACTGAATAACAAGACCGCCATTGCCGTCACAGCCGTCAGCAGCACCGCTATGGTTTGATTTAGACTGCGTTTGGAGCCGAGCAGTAAATCGAAAATGTACAGGGTTGGGGCGCAGGCAATCAGGCTGGCCAAGAAAACGAGCGGCAACTTGATGGCCGAACTTAAGGCCTGGAGGGGGTGTCCTGAGCCAAGAACAGCCCCATAAATCGCCAGGAAGAGTGTACTGGTAATCAGCAAAGCCTCTATTTTCTCCGTCAGGCCGATGCCATCACGAATCTCATTAAAAAATTCGCCGGGCCGTTGTAAGATGGCCCCGGTGATAGCCAAAAGATCTGCAATTCCTATACCTGACCACTCTGAGGAATGATTTCTAATGACGCGCTGCATGATATAGTGTCTCCTTTGCTAAAAAATGAATTTATTTTGCCCCTATTTAACCACCCTGCAAGCGCCAAAAACAGTCTAAAAACTGCCAAAAACCGCCGACTTAACGCAAAAGCAGAAAAGGATTGACAATTTAGCCTGTTACCCCCACAATAGGATATATTCCACCCAGAGGTAGAGCCTGTGCTCTTTACCTTGACCGAAATCACCAGTTTTTTAACGATGACCCTGGCCATTTGGTTAGGGTTGTACATCGTTACCCGCAGTCCCCGCAGCGCGATTGCCTGGCTGACCGGCTTGACTCTCTGGTCAATCGCCAGCGTGTTTAAGAACGTGCTCCTGGCCCTCAACCCACCCCCGCAGCCGGCCTGGCCCGATTGGCTCTGGTTATTTTTGCCGTTCTGGCATACTGTCGCCTTAAAAGGACCGGGGGCGACCGGCTGGCTGCAAGGCTGGTCTATCACCCCGGGGATTATGCTTTGGCATCACGTCACCACGCTGATGCGGCCCGGCCCGCTGACTCCCTGGCGTTGGACGCGCATTTTAGGGGGCTATGCGCTCATTATCGTCGCCCTCATTCTGCAGGCCAACACCCATCATTTTTTTGTCTCGGCCTCCGGCGATGACCCGCTTTATCTCAAAACACTTGAAGTTGGCCCTCTTTATCCCCTCTTGGCCTTCTTTATATTACTGTACATTGGTCTGAGTGTGACCAATCTCATCAATTCGGCCCGGACCGCGCCGACCTCCCTATTAGCCAAGCAGTTTATCCTCCTGGCTGTGGCCACCCTGATGGGTGGATTGACCGGCCCCCTCTCCATTGCCGCTTCGATGTTCAAGCTGCCCATGCCGGTGCTGGCCCTGGCCCTGCCGCTGGGCCTGGCGGTCGGCCTGATTGGCTATGGGGTGGCCCGTTACAGCGCCCTGGTGAAGGGCCGCACCATCCGCCGAGATTTTTTCTATAACGCCGTTGTGGTCAGCGTGGTCACCGGCCTCTATTTGTTGATCACCTGGATTTCGGTCCAGATTTATAACATTCCGGCCGCGGCTTTTGTCTTGGTGGTCATGTTTGCCATTATCAGCCATGCCCTGATTGATGTGGCTCGCTCCGGTTTAGACTCGCTCTTCTACGAACGTGATACGCGCCGCTTACGCGCTCACCTGCGCCAACTGGCCCGGCTGGCGGGCGAGCAGCTCAGCCAGGAAGAGCAGTTGTCCCTCACCCTGGACACTTTAGCGGCCTCCGTTGGGGCTATTTTTGGGCTTGTCGTCCTGTTCGAGTCCGGCAGCCTGCGACTGGCGGCTGCCTGTCGCTGGCCTCACCGCGAGTTGCCGTTAGCCCTCACCGATTTGCTGGCCGACGATGTCCTGCCGCTAAAACCAGGCCATTTTGCGCCCCCCCTGGCCGAAGCCGCGCTGCTGATTCCCCTTTACGCTGAAAATCAGCAGGTCGGCGTCCTGATCCTGGGACGCCCCGGCAACGGGGTGGGCTACTCTAAAGCCGACCTGGAGCTGCTGCTCTATCCCAGCGACCGCTTAGCCGGCATCATTCAAAATGCCCGGCGTGAAACCGAGTATTTGACCCAACTGGCCGGCCTGGTCGAACAGAATCGAGCGGAGGCCGAGTCGCCAACCTCACAAATTTCAATCAAAGGGGTGGAAAATGCGCTGCGGAATCTAACCGATTACGCTTATTTGGGGGAGCATCCTTTAGCCAGCCTGAACCTTGTGGCCTGCCGCCTCGCGCCGGGCGCGACGACCCACCTGGATCGGGGCAAGCTGGTTTACACGATTCTGGCCGAGGCCATCGCAAAGCTGAGGCCGGCGGGCAAACTGCCCCCTGACCCGCCGCCGGCTGAATGGACCGCTTATCTCATTTTGCACGACGCCTATCTGGAAGATATCCCCAACCGGGAGATTATGGCCCGCCTGTATATTTCAGAGGGAACGTTCAATCGCACCCGCCGGGCGGCGCTGCGAGCCGTCACCCGGACTTTAGAGGAGATGGAAGCAGCGCAAGGGGAGTGAGAAAAGAAAAGATCCTAAAGGTCTTGGCAGCCCTTTAGGGTCTAAAAAAAATTGGCGCAATATCTGGCAAAGATTGGGCCAACTCTTCCCCAACATTGGTGCAATCTTTCCCTGACATTAGCCCAATCTTTTCTAAAAATTGGGGCTGTTTTTGACCTCGTCCGGCTACGATTGCGCCGCAGCCCGCCACACGCTGTAGCGAATCCGGCCCAAATCCTCGCCCGGCTGCGGCTTGCGAAAGACAAACAGATGCTCATGCATGATGAGGTAAAACTTGTAGCGGCTGACGCACTTTTACTGGAATATTCTTTAGCCTAATGTCTTACCCTCTACTATATCCATCATAACCTCAAAACTCGCTTCAGCAACTACTTCATGAATATCAGTAGGAGAAAACTTGCCAATATTGGCGTAATAGAACGACGCCAGATAAAGGTCTATATCTATTTGACTGGCTAAAAACTTTAAATAGGGTTTACGTTGCCTCGAGTTTGAGACTTCCCAAGGGGAAGTTAGTGTATACATCTCTTTAATCAGGCTTTTTATATCATCAAAAGAGGCTTAATTTTCAATTGCATCTGATATACTTTTAACTTTTACAATCAACTGTGGCAATAGGCTGTTATGATACATCCCAAGCGCATCTGCTACTTTCTTAACATCCTCTTTTTTCGACAAAATATCCAATCCCTTGTTTATTCGATAAGTTAGGAGTTTTTACACCAAGATATCCTATAGGTACATACTCAGCTCAATTAGAGCCACTTCTGTCAAATATGAATGAAGATTCGAAACACTTTCGTACTCCCAAAACTTAACTCTTTTTTGAATGGGTTGAAATGCGCTTAATGTAATTTTTGAATCGAACTCTGCTTTACGGACTTTTGCGGCCACAATAACGAAATCCACATAAAAATCTTGTAACTCCACAAACTTAATCAAAGATCGCTCTAGAGGCGTTGAATATTCCACCTCGATAAATGCTTTCGGCAATTTCCTTTCATTAAACCATGTGACATCAACGGTTCGTGCTTGATTGATAATGTTCTCGTAAGTAAAGGGGTAAAATTCTCGCACTGTTGTTACTTGAGTAAGGGGATTATTGAGAAACTGCTTATTTTTATCCTGGTTTGGCACAAAGGTATCAAACTTCTTGAAATTGCCAATCTCTACCAACAAGCCTTGATAATAGGTATGATTAAATTCGGCCTGCTGCTGTTCCGAGGCTTTTGGACTGATAGCCTCTGCAAAAGGCAGCTTATCTTTGTATTCCTTCAGCGCCCACAAACCAGGCCGAATCTTGAAAAAGAAACGCTCATCCTGCACAATCCGCCGGATGGAGGCAAAAGGCGTTTTCGTCCCCCACTTCACACCAGGCACTTTCAAAACTTCGGCATAAAGATGGCTGAAGGTAGCAAAGCCGCCGTTGGCTTTCATCACTTCAATTACTGCTTCGTGTTGCTTCATTGTTAATTTCCTGGTTGGTTCATAAACTGGTTACTAGGCTCAGTTTACACTCAATTCATCGCCGCATCTCAGTCAATGTTTCAATGGCGCTCCTGTCACCATTCCAGGCCGCGCCGACCTTCGCCGCCAATACTTCAACCCACTCAAAGTGTTCGGTCCATATTTCGGTACGGGGGTTAAACAAACGGACAGTGAGCAGGCTTTCAGGGTCAGCCGCTTCCTGGCGAGCGGCCTTATGGCTGTTACACATAGGGCAGGCTAAAAACAGATTTTCCTCATCGTTTGTACCGCCCTTAGA
>JAHDWA010000082.1 GCA_023382535.1 Anaerolineae bacterium
ACTCCTCTAAAAATAGTAGACGGTAGACAGGAGGGATGATACGACTCTGCTACCTTATTCATTATTGGTGGTGTATAGTCAGGCTCGTGACGACTCCTTATAAAACAACAGGTTTGGCATAGCGGCGACCCTCACGGTCGCCCGATACCAGGCAGGCAAAAGGCTGTGCCCGACCTACTGCGATGGGAGAACCGGTGCTATCCGCCGGGTCATTCCTTCACTTCCTCCCACCGGCCGCCCAAAAGCTGGGTCAGCTTTTGGCGCTGGGTGGCCGAGATGGCCCGGCTCTTCTCCTGCTCGCGCAAATAGGCTTTTAGCTCATTGGTGCGCATCACCGGGATGTCAGAGTTACTGACGCTGAGTTCGACATTTTTGTGAGTGAAGAGAATCAGCGGCTTCAGCTCCGGTATTTCCTCTTCCGCCAGGTTTTTGCGCAAGAATTTCTCCAGCTTGTCCAGGCGGTTTTCAGCCTCGGCAGCGGGAGATCCTAAGCCCTCGTCGGCAAAGAAGCGAAAGAACCGATTCCAGGTAAATTTGCGGGAATAGCGCCGCCCATTGACGATAATCTGGCCGTCCTGATTTTTAACCACTACGGCGTACAAGCGGCTGGGGGTGAGCAGCACATGCGGCAGCGGGGCCGTGTAGTTGAACAGGACAAAATCGTTGCCAAATTTCTTGAGAGTCGTCGTCAACACCTGGTCGGCCCGTGGTTCGCGCACCCAGCGGTTGACCAGGTGGGAGCTGATGGTAGCAAAAACGAAGCCCAGAGCCAGCAGAATCAAGGTTGGCTGAAAATATTGTGGCTGGCTCATGCTCATAAAGTTGGTGATGAGGCCGCCAATAAGGAACAGCATGGTCAGGGGGGCAACGCGCCTGGCCCACTTGGCCCGGCTTTGAATAATTTCGGTATTGGTATGAACCCTCATAGATAATCCTTGTATTTGCCTAAAACCAAACAAGAGTTCTGGCCACCCAAGCCAAATGAGTTGGACAGCGCCACCTGCACGCTGCACTGGCGGGACTGGTTGGGTACGTAATCCAGGTCGCAGGTTGGATCAGGGATTTGATAGTTAATGGTCGGGTGAATCACCCCGGTTTCGATGGCCTTGACACAGGCCAGGGCCTCAATCGCTCCGGCTGCACCAAACGAGTGGCCCAGCATGCTTTTGGTCGAGCTAATCGGTATGGTATAGGCTCGCTTGCCAAAGAGTGACTTGATCGCGAAAGTCTCGCTGGTGTCGCCCAGCGGCGTGCCAGGACCGTGAGCATTGATATACTCCACCTCATCCGGGCTGACCCCGGCGTCGGCCAGTGCCCAGCGCATAGCCCGGATAGCCCCCCGCGAGTCGGGATCTGGCGCGGCAATGTGATAGGTATCAGACGAGTGCGCGCTGCCCAGTACTTCGGCATAGATCCGGGCGCGGCGGGCCAGGGCATGGTCCAATCGTTCCAGAATAAACATGGCTCCCCCCTCGCCGACGACGAAGCCATCACGGCCGGCGTCGAAGGGCCGACAGGCGTGGGCCGGGTCGTCGTTGCGGGTCGAGAGGGCGCGCATGGCGCTAAACCCGGCCAGGGTCGTTTCAACAATGGCCGCCTCGACTCCCCCGGCAATCATCACCTCGCAGCGGCCCCGCTTGATCACCTCGGCGGCCTCGGCAATGGCCATCGTCCCGGCGGCGCAGGCGGTAGCCGTCGTATTGCTGTAGCCCTGCGCGTTGAGCTTAATGCAGATGTGAAAAGTTGACAAATTGGGCAGGGCCGCTGGCAGCGAAAAGGGGCTGACCTTGCCCAGGCCGCGCTCCAAATAGTCGCGCAGACCATCTTCGGCCTTGTCAAAGCCGCCCATCGCCGTCCCAACCAGTGCGCCGCTGCGTTCGGCCAGGCTGCCGGTGAAGGGATAGGATAGCCCTGCATCCTCGACGGCCTGTACCGCTGCGGCAATGGCAAAGTGGGAGCAGCGCGCCATCCGCTTGGCTTCTTTGGCCGGGAGGTAAGCCTGCGGTGAAAAACCTTTAACCTCTCCGGCAAAGCGGGTCGGCAGGTGGGAGGCATCAAAGAGAGTAATGCCGGCAATGCCGGATACTCCTTTGACCAGGTTCTCCCAGGTTTCTGTGACCGTATGCCCCAAAGGGGTCATCGCGCCCATACCCGTGATGACGACGCGGGATGCGGGAGATGGAGTCTGGGATGTTGGATATTGGATGTTACTTCTCCTGCGTTTCCGTAAGTCGGCGAATCTGTAAAGAAGTTGGGTTCTTATGTCATTCCGAGTGGAGCGTAGCGGAACGAGAAATCTCTTAAATCTATACTAAAGCGTAGCTTTTCAGGGATTTCTCGCTCCCGCGTAGCGGATCGCTCGAAATGACATGTTCTGAGTTTAATTCCGATGATATCTAATATTTTAATCCGCTTCACTGACTCGTTGAGCTATTGCTTCGTTGTCTTGTTGACTCTTCGCTTCGTTCAGCCCCTGCTCAATAACGCCGACGATATTTTTTTCAGCCGCTTGTTTGGCCACACGGATGGCGTTTCGAATGGCATAGGCGTCGGAGCGGCCGTGGGCAATGATGACCACCCCGTTAACCCCCAGGAGCGGCCCGCCGCCATATTCGCGGTAATCCAGCTTGGCTTTCAGCGCACGGAAGGCCGGTCGAGCCAGCAGGGCGCCGGCTGCGGCCAGGGGCCGCGCCTTGATTTCACGTTCCAGCGCCTTGACAATCATCGAAGCGACGCCTTCGGCCCCTTTGATAAAGACGTTGCCGGTGAAACCGTCGGTTACTACGACGTCGGCCAGGCCCGCTGGAATATCTTTGCCCTCGACATTGCCGACAAAGTTGAGGTTGCTGGCTTTCAGCAGGGGCGTGACTTCTTGAACGAGCATGCTCCCCTTATCTTCCTCCTCGCCCGTGGACAGCAGCCCAACCCGCGGGTTGGGCATGTTCAACACCTGGCTGGCGTAGTAATGGCCCATCAGGGCAAATTGCAGCAGAAACTCCGGGCGCGCATCGGTATTAGCGCCCACGTCCAGCAAAAAGCAGAAGCCCTGGGGCGACTCATTGGGGAAGATCACGCTCAGGGCCGGGCGCTTGATGCCTTTAATCCGGCCCAGGCCAAATAATGCCGCCGCCAAGACGCCCCCGGAATTGCCGGCGCTGACAAAGGCGTCGCTGGCTCCCGTTTTCAGCAGCTCTATCGCCACCACCATCGAGGCATCCTTTTTGTTTTTTACCGCCGTCGCCGGGTGCTCGTGCATTTCGACGACTTCGCTGGCGGGGATGATCGGCAAATCCAGGCCGGCAGTCGGGTGTTTAGCCAGCTCAGCCTCGATAGTTTGGGGCCGGCCGACCAGTTGAACGGTCAGCTTGAAATCCCGCGCCGCCCAGACAGCCGCGTGGACTGCCGCCTCCGGGGCGTGGTCGCCGCCCATAGCATCCAGAGCTATTTTCATGCAGGTCTCCCAGGAAGAGTGGGCGGATTATAGCATATTGGCAATGACTGGGCAATCGGATATTAAGGGGAAAGAGGACTCGCTTGGTAAATCAGAATTTGCGGGATTTCAGGATTTCGTGGGGCTTGAAGTTGATGTACGATGACCCTGATTATGTATCAGGCATCAGGTTAATTTTGCTGCTGGGTACTTGAACTCGCCAGGCGGTGAGTTTCCTGGTCGTACCGCCCCTGCAGTTCATTACAGATTGTCTTTTCCCACAGGGGCACGTCATTCACATATGCTGCCCGGGCAATCAGGTGGGCGGCTACTGGTGTGGTCAAAAAAATAAAGGCAATGATGGCGATGACCCGTATTGCGATCGCCAAATCGTAGAAATAAAGGGCGGCTGCCAGCAGGGCCAGGCTGGCTCCCAGGGAGCCGGCTTTGCTGGCAGCAGACATGCGCAGGAACATATCGGGCATGCGGACCACCCCCAGGGCGGCAATAAACACAAAGACCGCGCCGGCCAGCAGCAGCAATAAGCTAATCACCTCGCGCATTTTTGGTTTTCCTTTCCAGATAATAGGCAAAGGCCACCGTGCCCAGAAATGAAATCAAGGCAAAAACCATGATCACATCCAAAAAGACTGGTTGATTCACGGTCACAGCGTAGGTAGCCGCCAGCCCGACCCCAATCACACTGATCAGATCAAGCGCGACAACCCGGTCGGGCAGGCTTGGCCCGCGCAGCAGGCGGATAAAAGCCAGCCCCAACGCCCCCAGGAGCAGCAGCGAGACCAGCAGCAGGATTGGCCCACTCATGAGAAAACCTCTCGCACCCGCCGTTCGAACCCTTCTTTGATCTCGCGTCGAAAGGTCTCGACGTCTTCAATGTACATCGCGTGGACGTACAGGACGCGCCGGTCGGTCGAGACGTCCAGGCTCAACGAGCCAGGAGTCAGGGTAATCAGGTTGGCCAGCAGGGTGATTTCGGCGTCAGACTTCAAATCCAGGGGGATGGCGACCACCCCCGGCCGCATCGTCAGGGATGGGCGGATGACGTGGTAGGCAACCCGCAGGTTGGCAATGAGTAGCTCGCCCAGAAAGAAGAAGAAAAAGCTGACCACCCGGACAATTTTACGAAAATAGCCGGCTGTCTCCCGGGCCGGTCGCACCAGCCACAGCAGCAGATAGCCCAGCCCAAACCCGGCGACCAGATTGACCGGGGTGAACTGGCCGGTCAGCGCTACCCAGGCCAGGGCCAGCAGTACGTTCAAAATAAAAAGCTTCACGGTACCCCTCCTAAAACCGTATCAATGTAGGCTGCCGGATGCAGCAGTTGCTCGGCGGCCTGGCGGGCCAGCAGGAAAAACGGTTCAGCGGCCAGCCCCATCACCACACTCAAGAGCGCCAAAAAGGCAATCGGGGCCAGAAACAGCCATTTTTGGGGCTGGGTACCGGCCGGTGCGGGCGCCTTCCCATCTGTCACGGGCGGCCGCTCTTTCCAGAAAGCTTCGGCCCAAATCTTGGTCATCGAATACAGGGTCAGCACGCTGACCCCCAATGCCACGGCAACCAGGAGATAGTGCTCGGCTTCCAGGCCGGCTTGGACCAGGATGAATTTGGCCCAAAAACCGGATAACGGTGGGATACCGGCCAGAGACAGGGCCGGTATTAAGAACAACACGGCAATCCCCGGCTGCGTTTGGTACAACCCGCCCAGTTTCTTCAAATCATACGTCCCGGCCAGCCGCTGGGCCACGCCGCTGACCAGGAAGAGGGCTGATTTAGCCAGGATAACGTGAGCCATAAAAAATATTGCGCCGGTCAGGGCCAGGGGGGTGAACAGGCCCAGCCCCAGCAGCAGGTACCCGATCTGGCTGATAATGTGGAACGACAGCAAACGCCGGAATTCGTTTTGCACTACCGCGCCCAGTACACCGGAAATCATGGTCAGGGCGGCCAGGGTCAGGATCAGGGTGTGGGTATAATCCGGGTTTTGGGTGAAAACCAGGGTGAAGCTGCGGATCAAAGCGTAAACCCCCACTTTGGTCAGCAAGGCCGAAAAGATGGTCGTAATGACGACCGGTGGGGTATGGTACGAGGCCGGCAGCCAGAAAAAGAGCGGAAAGATGGCCGCCTTGACTCCAAAAGCGATCATAAACAGGATAGACAGGGTAGTTACCAGGCCGGGTTGGGCAATAGTGGGCAGCCGGCGGGCCAGGTCGGCCATATTCAAGCTGCCGGTCAGGCCGTAAAGGATACCTAGAGCGGTCAGGAACAGAGCCGACGAGACCAGATTGAGGGTGACATATTTTACCGCGCCTTCCAGTTGCCGGCGTTCGCCGCCCAAGGCCAGTAGCACAAAGGAGGCAATTAACAATACCTCGAACCAGACATACAGGTTGAAGAAGTCGCCGGTCAAAAAAGCGCCGCAAACACCCATTAACATAATATTGAGGAGGGGATAGTAGCCAAACGCCTCACGCGGGCGGTCGAGGCTGGCCCAGGAGTAAAGCACGGTCAGCAGGCCCATCAGGCCGGCCAGCACGACCATCAAGGCGCTGAACAGGTCGGCCACGATGACGATGCCGTAAGGGGCGGGCCAGTTGCCCACCGGAGTCGCCTGGATGCCGTTCTGCCAGACGGAGGTCAGCAGGGCCAGGGCTGCCCCAAAAAGCGCCGCACTACCTGCCAGGCTGAACAGCCGCTGCATCCGGGGGCGCTGCCAGGCCAGCAGGCAGACAATGGCGGTCAAAAAAGGGATAACAATAGGCAAAATCAGGAGGGTGTTCATGGCGTCAGCTATCGGTTGCTTTCATCTGATCAAGGTCGTCGTTGCCGACGGTTTGATAAACACGCTTGATCAGCACCACGGCAAATGCCTGCACCCCAAAGCCGATGACAATGGCCGTGAGAATCAGCGCCTGTGGCAGCGGGTCGGCAAAGGGCGTGGTCAGGGTGGTTTCATTGGCCGGGATCAGGGGCGGCTGGCCGGGAGTCAAGCGCCCTACATCGAAAATCAATAGATTGGTGGCATGGCCCAGCAGCACCAGGCCGATGATTAATTTGACAATGCTGCGCCGCAGCATCATGTAGATGCCGCCCGCATACAGCCCGCCGATCACAAACGCCAGAATCGTTTCCATCTTATTCGTCCGCCAGCGCAAAAATAATGGTTAAAGTAATGCCAATGACCACCAGGTAGACCCCCAGGTCAAACAGAACAGGCGTGCCGGCTTTGCCCAGCACTGGGATGGTCTGGGCGCTCCAGAGGCCGGTCATAAAAGGTTGTCCTGATAAGAGTCCCAACAGGCCGCTGCCGAGGGCAAGCAGCAGGCCCAGGGCGGTCAATTTGATCGGATCAATGTGCAGCGTTCGCCGGGCCGGGTTGACCCCGTAGGCAATGGTATACAGGGCAAAAGCGGCGGCCGCTACCAGCCCGCCGGCAAACCCACCGCCCGGTTCATTGTGACCGCGCAGCAGTAGGTAAATTGAGAAGAGCAGCAGGAGCGGGAGCAGATAGCGCGTGGCCGTGCCCAGGATTAACGATCTCATGGCGCTTTACCTCCCAGGCGTAATTTGAGCAGGGCGAAAACGCCCACCGCTGCCGCAGCCAGAACGGTGATCTCGCCTAGTGTATCCAGGCCGCGGAAATCTACGAGGATCACGTTGACCACATTGCGCCCATTAGCCAGCACCAGGCTGTTCATAGCAAAAAAGGGCGTCAGGTAGTCCGGGGCGGGCAAGGCTCGCACCACCAGGGTCAACAGTGTCATCAGCCCGCCCGCGGCCAGAGCGACCAGTAAATCGCGAAGGCGGGCCGACCGGCTGCTCATCCGGGCAAAACGGGGCAGGCGGTACAGCACCAGCACGAAGAGAATCACGGTCAGGGTTTCAACAGCGACCTGGGTCATGGCCAGGTCGGGTGCGCCATACAGAATGTAAATCAAGGCAATTGTGTAGCCAATCACCCCCAAGGCGGCGATGGCGGCCAGGCGGGACTCGGCCTGCCCCACGGCCAAAACAGCGCCCAGAATCAGGGCGGCCAGGAACCACTCGTAATAGCGAGCCTGGGCTAAATCGGCAAAAAGATCCGGCCAGGTGACCTGAGTGAACAGGGTATAACCGGTCAAACCGATGATCGTAGCGATGACCACCAGCAAATAGCGGCGTAAATAACCATTTTGCAGCCACTCTGTTTGAAGCTGGGCTATGCGGAGCATGCCTCGCAGCGCCAGATGGTACCACTGTTCCGGCCCCCAGGCTGCCAGCGGGTCGAATCGTTGGGTGATGCGGCGCAGCAAGTCGCGCCCGGCATAAAGTCCCACCCCGGCGGCCAGCGTGATCAGGCTGAGAATAAAGACCAGATTAAAGCCGCTCCACGCCGTCAGTTTGACCTCGATCAGCTCGTCGAGGACAGCGGCGGCGGAAGCAGCCAGCAGCGGCTTAAACAGGCTGCCCGGCAGGAATTCGATGATGACTACCAGCAGCAGGCCCAGCGAGGCCAGCACGAGAGGTCCCAGCCACATGCGCAGCGGCGCTTCGTGGGCTTTTTGGGGGGTATCAACTTTTGGGCCAAAGAAGGGACGATAAGCCACCAGCCCAGCGGCGACAATGGTAAAGCTATTGGCCAGCATGGCCGCAGCGGTCAGGAGGGTGGCGGTGGAGGGTGCGGTCAGCGTGGCTTCGTAGATCAACTTCTTGCCAATATAGCCAACCAGGAAGGGCAGCGCCCCGGCCATGGAGAGAGCGGCCAGGCTCACGGCGGCAAAAGTGACCGGCATCATGTGGCGCAGCCCCGACAGGTGCGTGATGTCGCGCGTACCGGTCTCGTGATCAATGGCCCCTGCTGCCATAAAAAGCGCACCTTTGTAGAGCGAGTGGACAATCAAGAAGAAGATGGCCGCTTTGATGGCCACGCTCGTCCCCAGGCCGATCAGCAGCACCAGCGTCCCCAGGGCGCTGATGGTCGAGTAGGCCAGAATCCGCTTGAGATCAGTGTGCTGCCAGCTAAGGTAGGCCCCGATGAGCATTGTCGCCCCGCCGGTGAGGGTCAGCGCGTACTGCCATAGCTCCGTACCGCCCAAAATGGGGCTAAACCGGGCCAGCAGATAGATCCCCGCCTTGACCATCGTGGCCGAGTGGAGGTAGGAACTGACCGGGGCCGGGGCGGCCATCGCCCCAGGCAGCCAGAAATGGAATGGAAATTGGGCTGATTTGGTGAAAGCGCCGAGGAGGATCAGAACCAGCAGGGGCAGGTAGAGGGAATGGTTGCGGATGACCTCGCCCCGGTTGAGGAGGACATCCAGTTCCAGGCTGCCGCCGGCCAGGCCCAGCAAAATCAATCCGGCCAGTAGGGCCAGTCCGCCGGCGCCGGTAACCAGCAGAGCCTGCAGGGCGGCGGCGCGGGAGTCCTCTTTTTGGTGGTAGAAACCGATGAGGAGATAGGAACTCAGGCTGGTCAGTTCCCAAAAAACAAACAGGGTAATGATGTTGCCGGCCAGGACCAGCCCCAGCATCGAGGCCATAAACATCAGCAGGTAGGCGTAAAAACGACCCAATTGGGGGTGTCCGGCCAGGTAGCCCCCGGCATAGATAACCACCAACCCGCCAATGCCACTGATGAGCAGAGCGAACAGCAGGCTCAACCCATCCACGTAAAATGATAGGTTGATACCCAGGCCAGGAACCCAGGGATAGGTGAGGGTGAGGATTTCACCGGCGCTGATGGCTCCCAGGAAGCTGGCGAAATAGGCCAGCAGCCCCGCCGGCAGCAGGGCGATCAGCCAAGCGGAAGTTCCCCGCGCCAGGCGATGCAGCCACGGCGCAGCTAAGGATAAGGCAAAGCCAGATAGAACAGCAGCAAACATATACGTAAACTCAATCTATCATCAGATTTTTTCATAAGCCCCTTAAAGGTAACTATGCTGTGGCTGCATCCAGCCACAAAAGGGACAGATTTAATGGGTATCTCGCCGGTGGCTGAGAAAAATGGCTGCCCCAATCAAGACGATGCCGACGGCCAGAAAGAGTAAATCTTGGGTGTCGGTGTATTTGAGCTGCACAGCCTGCTGAAAGAACTTGACGATCAGAATCAGCAGGACCACCCGCGCCAGACGGTCTTTAAGATCGTCGAAGCTGTGGATAAGGAGGAGGCGCGGGGCAAATTCGGAGCCTTCGGCCAAGCCAATTTTGCTGACAAACAGTTCGTACAGACCCAGGGCCAGGATCAGCATAATCGCGGCGAGTAAGTAGCCATCCACAATGGCCACCACCTCGGCGACCAGGCTGAGGCGCAAGGCGGTGCGCGCATCGGCCGCCAGGCTGAGGTCGGCGTATTGGGCCAGGTGGCTGAGCATGATGACGGTGTCAACCGTGGTCATATAGAACACGCCGATGCCGACCAGGACACTGGCAGTTACGGCCACAATCACCACCAGGCGACTCTGCCACAGTGCCCCTTCAAAAAGTTGTTCGATTTGTCTCATTGGGTTATCTCTTACGGTTTTTAACAGTCAACGAGGAAAAAATTGATTAAGCCCTTCCCCGCCGGACCAGCCACTTCTCCAGCTCGACGGCGATGAAAACCAGGCTGCCGGCGGCAATGCTGATGGCCAGGTCAATGGGCAAAAGCGAGCGGGTCTGGAAAAAGTCCTGCAAGAAAGGCGTGTAAAGCACCGCCAGTTGCAAGACAAAGACTACGACCGCTGCACCCAGGAGGGGCTTGTTGGAAAGCAGTCCTACCCTGAACAACGAGTCCTGGCCGGAGCGAATGCCCAGGGCCTGCCAGATTTGGGCTAGGGCCAGGGTGGTAAAGATCATGGTCTGGGTGTGGGCGCGGTCAGTTAGATCATACCAATAGCCTACGGCCAGGGCGATGATCGCAATCAGCAGGCCCGTGCGCAGAATATGCCAGCCCAGGCCCTGAGCAAAAATGCTTTCATTGGGAGCGCGGGGCGGGCGGCGCATCGTATTTCTTTCGGCGGGTTCAACGCCCAGGCCCAGCCCCAGCAGGCCGTCGGTCAGCAGGTTGAGCCAGAGAAGTTGCAGCGGCAGCAGCGGCACCAGCAGTTCTTTCTCCATTTCCGGCGGGACCAGGAAGGCCAGCAGCGGGCCAAACAGCATCACCCCTACTTTGCCGATGTTCCCGGCGATGGAGAACTTGATAAATTTGCGCAGGTTGTCGTAGATAACCCGGCCTTCCTCCACCGCGGCGACGATGGTGGCAAAGTTATCATCCCGCAGAACCATATCGGCAGCTTCTTTGGACACGTCGGTGCCGGTAATGCCCATGGCCACGCCGATGTCGGCTTTTTTCAGGGCCGGGGCGTCGTTGACCCCGTCGCCGGTCATGGCCACAATGTGGCCCCGCTCTTGCAGCGCCTGGACCACCCTGAGTTTGTGTTCCGGTGAGACGCGGGCGTAGACCGATATTTCCTCGACGATGCTCCGCAGCTCCTCCGCCGACAGCGCCGCCAAATCCTGGCCGGTCAAAACACGGCCATTCTGGCTAATGCCCAACTCGCGGGCAATATGCTGGGCGGTTAAAGGGTGATCGCCGGTAATCATGATCGGGCGAATCCCGGCCGCCTGGCAGGTGGCGACCGCGTCTTTAACTTCGGGCCGGGGCGGGTCAATAATGCCGACCATACCCAGGAAGGTCAAATTTTGCTCCAGCGAGGCTTGATGGCCGTTGCTCGGCACCGTTTCCAGCGAGCGGCAGGCGACACCCAGGACGCGCATGCCGTTCTGGGCAAGCTGCATGTTGGCGGCTTCGATCCGGCTGCGCCACTGCTCGGTCAGCGGCTCGGTCCGGTCGTCCACCCAAACGTGTGTGGCGATCTCCAGCAGGCCATCCACCGCGCCCTTAGTGAAGGCCAGGTAAGGCGGCTGGCTAAAGATAGAAGATAGAAGATGGTAGATGGAAGATGGAAGTTTGCTCGTGCCCTCTATCCTGGATCCACTATCCTCCAGTTTATGCACGGTCGTCATACGCTTGCGTTCGGAGTCGAAAGGAAGTTCGGCTACACGCGGCAGTTTTTGGTCTAAATCGGCTTTCCACAGGCCAAATTTGGCGGCGGCGACGACCAGCGCGCCTTCGGTCGGGTCGCCGATAGCGTGGAACTTCTGCCCGGCGCCGTTGTCGGCTTTGAGAAGGGCATCGTTGCACAGGGCGCCGCCGGCCAGCAGCAGGCCCAGCGGGAAGGGTTGGCTCTGCCAGGTGGGATCAGGCTCAACATTCAGCGTCGGGGTGTGATGGCGCATGTCCTCATTCAAATCAAGGCGATGGCCGGCCACGTCAATCACGGTGACGGTCATGCGGTTTTCGGTCAGCGTGCCGGTTTTGTCCGAGCAGATGACCGTGACCGAGCCAAGCGTTTCCACAGCGGGCAGTTTGCGGATGAGCGCCTGCCGTTTGAGCATGCGCTGAGCGCCCAGGGCCAGGGTAATCGTCACGACGGCGGGCAGCCCTTCGGGGATAACGGCTACGGCGATGCTGACCATGGTCAGGAAGATCAGGCGCAGCTCTTCGCCGCGCAGCCAGCCCTGCACAAAAATGACCCCGGCAATTCCCAGGGCCACTATGGCCAGCATTTTGCCCACCTGGTCGAGCCGCTGCTGCAAGGGGGTCTGCTCATGGGCAACCCCCTGGATCAGGCCGGCGATGTGGCCCAATTCGGTCTGCATGCCGGTTGCGGTAACGACCGCCCGGCCCCGGCCGTAGGTGACAACCGTGCCCATGTAGGCCATGTTACGCCGGTCTCCCAGGGGTAAATCCGGCCCGGTCAGGGTCGTCGTCATTTTCTCTACCGGCTCCGACTCGCCGGTTAGAGTTGCTTCCTGGATGCGCAGGTTGGCGCTTTCCAGCAGGCGGCAGTCGGCGGGGACGAGGTTGCCCGCTTCCAGCAGGATGACATCCCCGGGAACAAGGTCACGGGCGGGGATTTCGCGCACCTGGCCATCGCGGTAAACCCGCACATTCGGCACGGCCAGCTTTTTCAGGGCGGCCATCGCTTTTTCGGCCCGGTATTCCTGGAGGAAGCCGAGCAATCCAAACAGGACCACGATAGACAGGATGGCGATGGTGTCTTTAAGCTCGCCGAGCGAGCCGGCAATCACCGCCGCGACGATCAAAATGACGACCATGGTCGCTGTGAACTGCTCCCACAGAATGCGCCATGGACTTTTGGCCGCACGTTCGGTTAATTCGTTGGGACCATGTTCGGCCAGGCGGAGGCCGGCTTCGGCCTCCGTTAAGCCGTGGGTAGCGTCAGTGCCGAGTTGAGTTAGAGTTTCGGCAGGTTCTAGTTTATACCAGGAAGGTTTGGACAGTGCTTCAGACATTTTCTTTTATTCAGTATCTTCGGATTTAGATTGAAAGGCGATAAACTGGGGGGCCCTTTTGAGGACAAAAAAGAGGATCAGGGCCACGAGAGTCGCGACTACTAATATCTCGTACTGCTTAACAAAGATCAGCAACTCTGCCCAATTTTCACCTAATATTACTCCAATATAACTCATCAGGCCATTCCAAAGCCCGGAGCCAAGAGCGGTAAAGAACACAAATCGGCCCAGGGGCATACGATTCATTCCGGCGGGCACGGAGATCAAGCTGCGAATGAGTGGAATGAACCGGCCAAAAAAGACAATACTCGCGCTGTACTGCTCAAAAAGGTCGAGCGAGCGATTGAGATCGCGTTCGGCCACGAGCAGATAGTGCCCATAGCGGCGGATAAAAGTGCGGAGCAGCGGCTCGCCGACGTACTGGCCCAGGTAATAGAGGGTCAGCGCGCCCAGCAAGGAGCCGGCAGTCCCGGCCAGGAGAATGCCGCTAAAGCTGAAGTGGCCCTGGCTGGCCAGAGAGCCGGCAAATGGCATCAACAGCTCCGAGGGAATGGGGGGAAAGAGACTCTCCAGGAACATCACCACCATAATGCCGGTGTAGCCGAGCGTAATGATAATCTGTTCCAGCCAGAGATGGATTTGTTCTAGAATTTCGCTCATTCTTTAAATTCCAAGCTCAGCCCGAGTACGGATGTAGTGCAGCACTTGCTCGCGGCTGAGTAACCCCACCAGGCTCTCACCTTCGATGACCGGTACCTGGGCTACGTTTGCCTTGTCCATAATTTGTAGGGCAGACAGCAGCTCCAGGTTGGGTTGGACCTGGGTTAACCGTTTGAGCGGAACCATCACCTGCTCAACGGTGGTGAAACGCCACTTGGATTGAGGAATGGCGGCTACATCACGCAGGGTCAGCATCCCACGGGGATGGCCGTTGTCGCTGACAAAAAAGGTGCGCTGGCCGCCAGCCAGGACCTTCTCCTCGACCAACTGGTTGAGGGATAAAATACTTGGGACAGCCTGATAGTCGCGGTTCATCACCTGACTGACTTTGATTCCCCGCAGGATTTCTTCCAGATTCACTTGAGCGTAACTGGCTGCGGCAGCGTTCTGTAGGAACCAGCCGATGAAGGCCAGCCAGATGCCGTTGAAAAAGCTGCCAGTGAAAATGGTGTAAAGGCCCCAGCCAATGAAACCAAAGGCGACCAGTTGGCCGATAAAGGCCGCGGCCTGAGTTGCCCGGTGCAGGCTGCCACTGACCTGCCAGATGATGGCCCGCAGGATACGTCCACCATCGAGAGGAAAGCCGGGGATTAGATTAAACAGGGCTAACAGCAGGTTGATCCGGGCCAGCCATAAGCTCGGCGCGGCCAGGTACGGAATATGCTGGTCGAGCAGGTACAGCCCACCGAATAATCCAGCCAGGCCCAGGCTGACCAGCGGCCCGGCAGCGGCGATACGGAACTCTGCGCCGGGGCGGCGGGTTTCCTGCTCCAGTTGGGCTACCCCGCCAAAGATGAATAGGGTAATTTGCCGGACCGGGATGTGGTTGCGCAGAGCTACCAGGGCATGCCCCAGTTCGTGCAGCAGAACCGAGCCAAAGAATAGAACGCTGGTCAAGACGGCCAGAAACCAGTGGGCCGAGGCTGGCAGCGAGGGATATTCTTCGGGGAAGTAGCCCCGGGCCAGCGACCAGGTGAGCAGGCCAAAGACCAGCAGCAGGCTCCAGTGCAGCCCGATGGGAATATTTTTGATGCGTCCGAGGTTAATACTTGCTTCCATTGATCGTTTGAATGAATTTCCTTCTTGAGTTAAATCCGAGTTGAGGACCTATCTACATAAAGAGGTAGCTCAGGTCTGCGATTAACATTGAGATAATGACCAGTAAAATTATGACCACCAGGAACCAGCGTTTGATTTGATCTACCCGGCGGGTACGCTGGCGTTTTTTTGCTGTCATCCGTGCCTCCTTTTCACACGCTTAGAGGGGCAGGTCTCAGACCTGCCCCTCATTGGTTTTGATTAGCTGTAAGCCTGGGCCAATTCATACATCTTCATCGCTCGCAGCCGGGCTACTCGTTCAGCCGTAGCCGGGTGAGTGCGGAATAGGCCGGCCAGCCCGCCACCACGCAGCGGGTTGACGATGTAGAGCGGCGAGGCCGCCGGGTTGACCTCCAGCGGGTGACGGTCTGCCCCCCGTTCCAGCTTTTCCAGGGCATTGGCCAGCGGCAGCGAGTCGCCCAGGATGCGGGCGCCCGTCGCGTCGGCGCTGAACTCGCGGGAGCGGGAGATGGCCAACTGGATCAGCATGGCGGCCAACGGCGCGACGATGATAAAGACCAGGCTGCCGGCCAGCTCGCCCAGGCCGCCCTCTTCCTCATCCTCGGAACCGCCGAAACCGCCAAAGATCATGGCCCAGGTGGCCATATCGGCCAGCATGGTGATGGCCCCGGCGATAGTCGCGGCTACACTGGAAATGAGCGTGTCGCGGTTTTTGATGTGGGCCAGCTCGTGGGCAATGACCCCGGCCAGTTCATCGCGATTGAGCAGGTGCATAATCCCGCGAGTCACGGCGACCGCGCTCTTGCTGGGGCTGCGCCCGGTGGCAAAAGCGTTGGGCGCGTCGCTGTCAATCATGTAGACTGCTGGTTTGGGCAGTTTGGCCCGCTCGGCCAGTTGCTCGACCAGCCGGTGCAGGTCCGGCGCTTCAGCCGGAGTGATTTCCTGCGCACCACTCATTTTGAGGGCGAGCTTATCAGAAAACCACCAGGCGCCCATATTCATCAGCACCGCCAGCCCAAAGGCAATGAACATACCTGTTTGTCCGCCCAGCGCCGAACCAATAAAGATGAACAAACCGGTCAAGGCGGCCAGAAGTAAAGTCACTTTAAACGTGTTCCAGATTTGCATAGGTTTCACTCCTGTTTGTACCACTCTGTTTGAAGTCAATAAAAAAGCCGATACCTATTCCTTGGAGGATTTAGTATCGGCCTACCTGGCAACCAGTCTTCTCCCAAAATCAGGAAGATTACTCTTTGCCCAGTCTACCGAGAAAGATTTGTCCTTAATCTTGGGGAGATTATACCATATCATTTTTGTTTTGTCAAGATTTCGTTTATATTTTGTCTAGAAATATGGTAAACTCAATTTAATTGCAGGTCGCGTTGTGCATTAATCATTTTACTTCGGATAAAAGCCAGGGTTGGTTTGACTTGTTTTAGCAGTTCCTGGCGTATCAAAGGGTGTTCAAAGGCACGAGCCAGATATTGAAGCTGAGATCTGATTTCCGGTTCGTCAGGTAACTTGTACTGATTATCCACTTGGTCAATCAGCCCCGCTTGGTGCAGGTCAGCAATAATACCTTCTATGAGTGAGGTATCGCCCAGGTGGAGCCGCTGGGCTAACTCCTGGCTGGTACCGCACCAGTGGGGATGCTGGTGCAGCAAAAGAAGAAGGCGCAGCTTTTGAAACGAGTCAATATTTTTGGTGCGAAGATAGGTATAGATTGTTTCGTTCAAGGTCATTCTCCGTTAATAGGCAATAAAAAACCGACATTTCTCTATTCTCAGCAGGGAGAAATGCCGGCCTACTCGGCAACCTGTCTTTTCCCGCCAGGGAAAGACTCTTTGCCTCGTCCACCGCAGTTGTTTATAGGGATTTCGCACAGATTATAACATAGGACTTAAGCCCTTGTCAAGAGGTTTTTCACGGAATTTACCCCGTATTTTTCAAACCGGCGGCAATACCGACAATGCTTAAGCGCAAGGCATCCAAAATAGTTTTCCGTTCGGCGCTGTCTTCTTCCGGCAGCGCCCGAAAGCGGCGCAGCAAGCCAACCTGGGTCAGGCTGAGGGAATCCACGTAAGGATTGCGCAGTTGGATAGCCCGCTGAAGCACCTTTTCGTTGTCCAGGAGCCTTTTTTGCCGGCTGACAACCAGGAGCGCCTGTTGGGTTTGGGTGTGCTCGGCGGCAATCCGGCTAAAAATATGATCTCCCAGGGTCCGGTCAACGACCAATTGGGCGTAACGAGCGGCGATGGACATATCGGCTTTGAGCAGGGCCATTTGAGCGTTATCGAGCACTGCCTTGAAAAAGGGCCATTTTTGATAGAGGATTTGCAGAGTTTCCCAGCCCTGGGGCGCTTCCCACATGTAGTGAGAAAGGGCGGTGCCTAACCCGTACCAGCCCGGCAGTGTCTGCCGGCTCTGCATCCAGGCAAAAACCCAGGGAATAGCCCGCAGATCTTCAATCCGGTCTGAGCTGGTGCGCCGGGCGGGGCGAGAGCCGATGGTCAGCTCGGTGATCACATCAATGGGGGTCGCCTGGTGGAAGTAATCGAGAAAATTGGGTGTTTCAAAGATGAGCTGGCGATAAGCCCGGTGAGCATGAGCGGAGAGGGTTTGCATGACCGCTTCCCACTCTGGCCGAGTCGTGTCGGCCTGAATCGCACCCACCTGCAACACCGCACCGACAACCTGCTCCAAATAGCGCCGGGCAATGGTGGGATGGCCAAAACGGTCAAAAATGACTTCCCCCTGCTCGGTCATGCGAATCCGCCCGTTCATTGTTTCGGGAGGCATGCCCTTGATGACGCGATGCGTTGGCCCGCCGCCCCGGCCAATCGCCCCGCCCCGGCCGTGAAAAAAAGTAACCTGAATCCCGTAGCGGCGAGCCAGCCCGGACAGGGTGCGCTGGGCCTGGTAAAGTGACCAGTTGGCGGTCAAGTAGCCGCCGTCTTTGGTGCTGTCGGAATAACCGAGCTGGATCAATTGGCGAAAGTTCCGCGCTCTAAGGTGATGGTAGTAAGCGGGGGTGTTGTAGAGAGCTTCCAGCACCGCCGGTGCCTGTTCCAGGTCGGTGATGGTTTCAAAGAGGGGAGCGATATCCAGGGCGCTGACTCCCTCTTGAGGCCGGTAGAGGCCGGCCAGCCCGGCCAGCCAAAGCACTTCTAAAATATCACTGGCCTGATGGGCCATGCTGATCATATAGCAGCCCAGGGCGGCCGGGTCGGCGGCGTGGACCTGGGCCAGGAGTCGAAACAATTCTACGGTATCGCCAGCTAAAGGAGAGAGGCTGGCGGTGTTGACCTCCGGAAAAGCAGCGGTTTTGAGCAGTTGGTTGAGCAGTGTTAGCTTGTCATCTTCGGACAGGGTGGCGTAGTCGGCGGCCAGGCCGGTTTGCTGGAGCAGCTCGGCGATAACGGCTTGATGTTCATTACTGTGCTGGCGAATATCCAACGCGGCGGTGTGCAGGCCAAAGGTTTCAACTTGCCGCAGCAAAGGGTTCAGCCGCTGGGCCAACCATCTGGTTTCTCTAGCGCTGTTTAGACTTTCGGCCACCTGGAGGATGTCGGCTAAAAGATCAGCGCCGGAGGGATACAGCAAGCGCTGGGAGAGCGGGGCTGACTCATCCGGCTCAAGAAATTTGTCCGGCAAGGTTGGCTGGCCCAACCGGTGAGCAATATAACTGAAGGCCTGGCGGTAAGGCTCGTTGGGGTGGCGCTTAGCCAGCGCCTGAGCCAGCTTGGGGTAGTGTGTCGTTTGCCCGGCCAGCCGCTGCTCCAGGGCGGGGGCCACATGCGTATAGCGCTCGGACATACTAAATTCACCAAAAAGCTCATTCACAAGCTGGCCGAAGTAGTGCTGAATGACCTCCCGGTGCAGGGGAAAGGTTTCGGCAGTAACGGCGGCAGTCACATTAGGATTGCCATCGCGGTCCCCGCCGATCCAAGAACCGAAGCGCAGGAAGGTGGGAACCCGAAAAGAGTGACCTGGGTAAGCTCGGGTCAGGGCCTGCTCCAGGGAATAATAAATGTCGGGGATCACCTCAAATAAGGTTTCCGAGAAGTACCACAACCCATGCCTGACTTCATCCAGGACCGTGGGCCGCTGCAAGCGCACGGCGTTGGTTAGCCACAGCAGGGTAATCTGGGCGCGCAAGTCGGCCCGGAGACGTTCATATTCACGAGGCAGGAGCCGGTAATTATCAAGGCGGTCCAGCATCTGGCTGATGGCCCGCAATTTACCCAGCACTGAGCGCCGTTTCGATTCGGTGGGATGGGCGGTGAAAACAATTTCGATACAAAGCTGGTCCAGCAGGGCCTGCATTTTTTCCGGCGTTACCCCTTGCAGCCGCAGAATATTGACCGCTTCGGCGATGGAGTCGGCTACCGGGCGAGTCTGTTCCATACTTTCTCTGGCTCGCAGTACCCGTACCTGCTCGTGTTCTTCGGCCAAATTGACCAGATGAAAGTAGGTGGTAAAAGCCTTGAGGATGGGCAGGGCTAACTCAGGTTCTAAATTTTCACAAACGCGGGCTAACTCCCCGACCCCGCTGAGCGAATCGGTGCTGCGCCACTCCCTGGCCAGGGCCCGGATCTGCTCGACCTGGTCAAAAACGCGCTGCCCTTGTTGCTCGCGGATGATTTGGCCCAACAAGTCCCCCAGCAGATGAATATTGTAACTGAGTGGATCGCTGGTTTTGGGCTTGGTTATAGCCGGCTTGTTCCGTTCAGTTCTCGATTTCATAAGGACTGCCCCCTCGTTACATAATCCTGACGAAATGATAGCCCAAAAATTTAGATTGTCTACTATTTAGGGAGAGAACAGGGAGCAGGTTAGCGGCGGGAATTGCTTTTACGGAATAGGTCGTCGAGGTTAGTATCCACGGTCAAGACGATGACGCGCTCGCCGGTTTTGGTGCTCATATCGGTGTGCAAACTAATGAGCTTGCAGTTGACAACCTCCTCGACAATCGCTTCGATGAGAGGCCGGGAGACTTCAAATAATTGGCGGCGCGTCTCCTTAACCAGAGCTTGACCTTCACGGCTTTCGGCCAGTTTCGCTTCGGCGGGCGTTAAAATACCGCGCAGCCGGACCACGATCATGTCGTTGAGAAAAAAGGTCCGGGTATCCAGTGGCCCACGCCCCAGGTGTTCTTTTTCAAATTTGATGATCGCTTTGCTGAATTCGGCTTCGACTTCGCCGCGAGTTTTCTCAATCAAGGGCTACAGCTTCATCTTCCAAAAAAGCTAAGTCACTATAGATAGGTAGAGCTACGGTAAAGGTGCTGCCCTCACCAAAAACACTTTCCAACCAAATTCGGCCCTGGTGCTTTTCGACAATGCTTTGGGCCAGGGCCAACCCCAGGCCGGTGCCCTTAATATTGGCGACGTGGTCGCCGCGCACCCGGTAAAATTTCTCAAAAATGTGGGGCTGGTCGGCGGCAGGAATGCCCATGCCGGTATCAACCACCTGGATCCAAACCTCGTCCTCGTGACGGAAGGCTTTGACCGTCACCTGGCCGTTGGGCGGTGTATATTTTATGGCGTTGCCGACCAGGTTATTTAACACCTGGCGCAGCCGGCTGGTATTGGCTACCACCAGGGGCGACTCTTTTTCAAGCTGGCTGGTTAAACGAATGGATTTGTCGTAAGCCTGGGGCATGAAGGAGTTGATGGTTTCGTGAATAATCGGCGTGATGGGCGTCGGTTCCATTTCGATGTCAATCCCTGCTTCGATTTTCCCCACATCTAGCAAGTCATCAATCAGGGCGCCCATATTCCGCACCCGGTCTTCCACTGTACTCAAAAGCTCTTGCTGCTGATCGTTAATCGGGCCAATCTGGGGCAGGAGATGGGTGGCAATCATAATCCCGGACAGCGGTGAGCGTAAATCGTGCGACACGGCATTAACGAAATCACTTTTTAGTTCGTTTAACTCCTTGAAATGGCTGACATCCTGCATCGTCGCCACCCAGCCGATGACCCCGGCCTCACCGGCAGAAACGGGTGAAAGGTTAGCATAGAAGGTCCGGCCGTCCATCAGGCGAATTTCGCCGGTGGGCCGCTCTCCCCCCATGGCGCTCTCGAAGAGGTTAACCAGCATTTCATTGTGAGTGCTTTCCTTCAGCAATTTATTGCTTTGCGATGTTTCAACGCCCATCACTTCCCAGGCCGCCGGATTATCCAGCACAATCCGTCCGTGGCGATTGACGACCAAAACCGCATCGGTGCTGCTGGCCAGGATCGCCGCCAGCCGGGCCCGTTCCTGCTCAACTTGGTGAAAGAGCAGCGCATTTTCTACGGCTGCGGAAATCTGGGACACAATCAGCGAGAAAATCCGCAGTAAATCATCGCTCAGGTTCTCTTCTTGGCCAGAAGCCATATAAATGAGGCCCAACAGGCCCCGGCGGGTAATAATGGGCAGGGAGAAGACAGAGGCTGATTTCCAATTCGCCGGTACAGGCATATTACCGGCAATTGTTTTGGAAGTAACCAGCTCCTTAGGGGACTGGCCCTCATTCATCTCAGCGTAGGTAGCCAGGATATTGTCAACGATTTCGTCAGTTCTGGTAAAAGCAAAAGGTACGGCGACACCCAGATAGCAGCCTTCTTCCCCGGCTACGATGACACTCTGCACGTCACCCGGCAGCAAGCGCGGCAGCATGCTCAAGGTTGTATCCAAAATCAGGTTCAGGTCGGTGGTTGAGGCCAGCATCTCGCCCAGATGATTCAGCATTTGTAGTTCGGTGGTGCGCTGTTCCAGCACATCAATCAGCCGCGCCTTTTCAATGGCGACAGCCACCTGGGAAACAAGCTGTTCCAGCAGCTTTAAATCGCGGGAGTGGTAAGCATCGGGCAGGCGGCGGCCCAGGTTGAGGCTGCCAAAAGGCCCTTTGGGAGTGGTTAGCGGGATAGAAAGTTTCGATTTGATGCCGTCTTCCAGCAGGATGGCGTCGTCGGGGTAAAGGGAGTGGCTACTCTTTTGGGAGATGTCGGCATTAATGGAGGCCTGGTTTTTTTTAATAATTTCGGCCAGGGCCGACCCTCTCAGGGGAATAGCTGTTTTGGTCTGTTCAATCGAACCGTACTCACTAAAGGTCCACTGGCGGAAATATCCTTTTTGACCTTCCAGCAGCGAGACACTCATGTGGTCGAAAGGCAGGAGCCGGCTTAATTGGGCAAAAATAATTTTGGCGGTATCGGATAAGCCGTGCCCGGCGTTGACCGTGGCAATGATTTGGGTAATCATTTCCTGGTGAACAGCTCGCGCCTGGGCGTCATCGTAGAGAGTGGCATTTTCCAGGGCAATGCCCAGGGAGGCGGCCATCGAGACCAGCAGTTCCATATCATCGTCGTCAAAGGGGCCGGTCCGTTTGTTGATAACCTCCAAGGCTCCAATCGCCTGGCCGTGGACCATCAATGGGACGCATAAAACCGTATTGGTTCTAAAGCCAATGGCATCGTCAATAACGTGGCAGAAGCGTTTGTCAGTTTGAGCATTATTGGAGACGGTCGCCTGGTTGTTAACCACCACCCAGCCGGCGATCCCTTCGTCACGTTTTAAACGAAAGGATGTAACCTGTTTGTTTTCTCCGCGCAGGGTGATCTTAAAGTAAAGCTCATCCGTCTCTTCATCCACTAGCAGAATCGAGCCAGCCTCGACCTCTAGTATCTCATTAATGCCTGCCATTGTGCGGCGGAGGACCTCGTCCAGGTCCATGCTGGAAGTAATGGCGTGGGCAATTTGGTTCAAAGTCATCAGGGCGCTGGCGTGCCGCCGTGAGCGCTCGAGCAGGTAGGCGTTTTGGAGGTGTGCTCCCAGATGCTCGCCCAGGTAAACAAGCAGGTTTTGCGCTTCTTCGGGCAGGGGAACCTTGGCCAGGTCCTGGCTTCCGACCACCAGTGCGCCGACCGGCTTATCGGCAGAAACCAGGGGGATAATGGCCGAGGGGATCGCATTGAAAGCTCCAAAAAATACATCACCCAGGTCGGAGTCAGTCTGGCCGTTGCCATGAACCTCTTTGGCGGGCAAGTGGGGCGTCACAAAATGAGGCTTTTTGCTGGCGATGACCCGGCTCAGCAGACTGTGCTGGCCGGTCCAGCTATCGGCCAGCGGGGGAGCCTTATCAACCAGGCAAACCTGGGCGTTAGGCGCAACGGCCAGGGGCGTGCACATCACCCCGCAAGCCGTTGGGGGGAGCGGCTTGATGGTTAAGAGCCAGATGGCGTCAACCTCTAGCGTTTCCAGCAATATGTTGTTAATCTCTTCCAACCGTTTAGGCCAGGGTAAGGGACGACCTAACAAATTATCAATCTTATGCAGGGATTGCCAGACAGAAGTTGGTAACTTCAGGTTGGTTAGCTGTGTCTTCATGGATGATTTTGTTTGTTTTTAATTTGAGGAGGCTAAAACCGGCGCTTTACCGCTGAAGTCAAAGCTCGGTTTAAACTCCCCTTCACTGTCTTTATAAGACGGCCTTGACCTGGGCTAACTCTGCGCACCCACTCCACCGTCTTCCAAAGCTGAAACTGGTTACAGCCGATAGGATGTCACACCCCTTACGGCCTGAATAATATCGTTGACCGAGGGCAAAACGTACTCTTCCAAAACCGGACTGTAAGGCAGCGGCACATTTTTAGCGGCGACGCGCACAACAGGGCTGTCCAGCCATTGAATTGCTTCTTCGGCGATAATTGCCGCGATTTCGGCGCCGGCGCCGCCCCGCCGATGTGCCTCATGCCCAATAACCACCCGGCCCGTTTTTTGCACCGATTGTAAAATGGTTTCTTTGTCCAGGGGCACCAGGGTGCGCGGGTCAATCACTTCGACCGAAATATTGTTTTCTGCGGCTAACTGCTCGGCCGCAGTCAGGGCCGGCTGAACCATCCCGCCCAGGGCGATCAGCGTCACGTCACTCCCAACCCGGCGAACTGCGGCCTGGCCAAAGGGAATGAGGTATTCTTCTTCGACCTCAGGCACTTCGCCTTTGGCGGCGTAAAGCATTTTGTGCTCAAAGAACAGCACCGGGTCTTCGCCGCGCAGGGCCGACTTGAGCAGCCCTTTGGCGTCATAAGGTGTGGCCGGGATCACAAGTTTAAGTCCCGGCACGTTGAGGAACCAGCTCTCGACCGATTGGCTGTGCTGGGCGGCAGCGCTGCCGGGCGCCCCGCTGGCCACGCGGATAGTGAGCGGAACCTTGGCTTTACCGCCGCTCATATAGCGGGCTTTAGCTGCTTGATTGACCAATTGATCCATCGCTACCGTGACGAAATCGCCAAACATAATTTCGGCTACCGGGCGCATGCCGACTAAAGCTGCTCCCAATGCCGCACCAACGATGGCGGCTTCGGAAATAGGGGTATCGCGGACGCGTTCCGGCCCAAATTCTTCAAACAGTCCCTGTGTTACGCCGAACACGCCGCCAAAGGCGCCCACATCCTCGCCCAGGATAAAAACACTGGGGTCCCGGCTCATCTCTTCGGCCAGGGCTTCGCGGATAGCTTCACTGTAACTGATAATGCGCACGTTTGTCAACCCCAAACTTAAATTGAATGCTCATGCAAGTATACCAGTTATAAGCCTGGCTGACAATCCCCAATTTGGCATATTTGACCAATTGCCCAAGAGTCGCCAGCAGGTTGGAGCATATCACCCATTATCAATGGTAGCAGGTAGCAAGGTAGCAGGTGTATCTCTTTTCCCTGTCTACTGTCTACCGTCTACTGTTTACTCCTTTCTGCAAGATCGCACCCTCCTTTGTCTGGACTCTTACGTAAGGTGAGTTATAATTACGGCTTCAATCTTAACGCTGGCAGGAAGAAAACTCATGGAGATAAAAAATAAGGTCGCTCTGATCACCGGCGGCGCTCATCGGGTAGGGAAAGCAATTACCCTCATGCTGGCTGAAGCCGGCGCTGATGTGGTGATCAATTATCACACGTCGGCGGCCCAGGCCGAAGCAACGGCTGAAGAAGTGCGCGCTTTGGGCGCCAAGGTGCTTGTCGTCCAGGCTGATATTTCCAAATATGAGCAGGTCAAAGCCATGGCCGGCCAGGTCCAAATATGGTTTGGGGGCATTGATATCCTGGTCAACAGCGCCGACCGCTGGGAGAAAAGCCCTTTTCCCAGCGAAGACCTCGGCCCGTGGGAACGCATTATCGGTACGGGCGTCAACGGCCCTTATTATGTGACCAACGCCTTTGCTCCCCTGATGCTGGAGCGAGGCGGGGGAGCCATTGTCAATATCATTGACCTTTCGGCCTGGGAAGCCTGGCCCAATTTCACTGCTCATGCTGTCGCCAAAACAAGCTTACTGGCGCTGACTCGCCAGTTTGCCATAGAACTTGGCCCGACCATCCGGGTCAATGCGGTCGCCCCTGGCCCGGTTTTGGCCCCAACCGACTACAGCCCGGAAGTGAGGGAGCGGGTTGCAGCCAGGACTTTGCTCAATCGCTGGGGGTCAGCGGAGGATGTGGCCGAGGCGGTCAAGTTTTTGATTGAGGCCGATTACATCTCCGGCGAGACGATCAGGGTAGATGGGGGCGAGCATTATGGCCATCGCAAACGGGACCCGGTTTGATGAAGGACCGATGACCCCAACCTATCGCATTGCCTATTTTATTACGCCGCATGGGTACGGCCATGCGGCTCGGGCCGCCGCGGTGATGGACGCCCTGAGCCGCCTTGACCGGCGGATTGGCTTTGAAATTTTTACCCGGGTACCCCGCTGGTTTTTTGAAGACTCATTATCGTATCCGTTTGGTTATCATGCGCTGCTGACCGATATTGGCCTGGCCCAGAAGAATTCGCTCGCCGAAGACCTGCCGGAAACAGTGCGCCGTTTAGCCTCGTTCCTGCCCTTTGATCCCAGCCTGCTGGACAACCTGGCTCGCCAAGTCAACCGGTTGGGCTGCCAGATGGTCGTGTGCGACATCTCTGCCCTGGGTATTGCCGTGGCCAAAGCAGCCGGGCTGCCGGCGGTGTTGGTCGAAAATTTTACCTGGGATTGGATTTATGAGGGCTACCTTGCTGCTGAACCTCGGCTAGCGCCGTACATTAGGGAGTTTCAAAACTGGTTTGCCGCCGCGGATTATCACCTCCAAACCGAGCCAATCTGCCAGCCCCGGCCGGCCAGCCTGACGACCCGCCCGGTCAGCCGCACGAGCCGATTGCCAGCCGGTGACGCTCGCCAGAAATTGGGCTTACCCGCTCAGGCCAGGGTGGTGCTGCTAACTATGGGCGGCATTCCGTGGGAGTATACTTTTCTGGAAAAGCTGGCCGACCAACAGGCGTGCTATTTTATCATTCCGGGGGCGGCTGATCGCCTCGAGCGGCGGGGCAACCTGGTCCTGCTGCCGCACCACTCGGAGTTTTATCATCCTGACCTGGTCGCCGCGGCTGATGCCGTTATCGGCAAATTGGGTTACAGCACCCTGGCCGAAGTTTATCACGCCGGTATTCGTTTTGGCTATATTCCCCGGCCCGATTTCCGCGAGTCAGGCGTGCTGGCTCGATACTTGGAACAGCATATGAGCGGTTTGGCGATTACGGCAGCCCAATTTGCAAATGGAGAATGGCTGTCACGCTTACCCGACCTGCTGGCTTTACCGCGTCTTGAGCCTAATGCATCGAACGGGGCGGAGCAAGCGGCGCAGTTCCTGATCAATTTGAGAAAATGAAGGAAAGATGTTCTAATGAATTCTTACGTTGAAAAAATGGCTGAGGTTATCATCAACTATTCTACTGCCGTCCAACCCGGCGAGCGCGTGTTATTGCGCGGCACCAGCCCGGCGGCTGAACCGCTTATCCAGGCGCTTTATCAGGCCGCCCTGCGGGCCGGTGGTCAGGCTTTTACCTATATGCACCTGCGGGATGAAGACAGCCTGGCCATCGAAGCGACGGATAACCCAGACCTGCTGGCGGCAGTTAACCCCATGTTGAAGTTGATGTATGAAACCTGCCAGGTCATCGTGCGGGTAGAAGCGTCGGAGAATCCGCGGGCACTGTCGAGTTATCCGTCGGAGCGGCAGCGGGCCAGGCTCAAGGCCGGCGGCGCGGTGATGAGCATCCAGATGGAACGAGAAGGCAAAGGTACGCTGCGCCGCTGCACAACCCAATTCCCCACCCAGGGTTATGCTCAGGCAGCCGGCATGTCGCTGCGCCAGTACCAGCAGTTTGTTTTTGAAGCATGCAAAGTGCACTTGGCCGATCCGGTCGCTGCCTGGCAGGAGGTCGAGCAGAGGCAGCAGCGTCTGGTAGATTACCTGGCCGGTAAAAAACATCTGCACGTGCGCGGCCAAAACATTGATTTGGAGCTTTCTATTACCGGGCGACAGTTCCTTAACGCCAACGGCAAAGTTAACTTTCCCGATGGGGAAATCTTTACCGGGCCGGTGGAGGACAGCGTTAACGGCTGGGTCAACTTTACTTATCCGGCCTATTATCAGAGTAATGAAGTTGTTGGGGTGCGGCTGGTCTTTGAGAATGGGCTGGTCACGCAGGCGACGGCTGACAAAAACGAGTCGTTCTTGCTCAACACGCTTGACACCGACCCTGGCGCCCGCCGCCTGGGCGAGTTTGCCATTGGCACAAATAACGATATTCAACGCTTTACCGGGTCAATTCTGTTTGACGAAAAAATCGGCGGCACGGTGCACATGGCGGTGGGGCAAGGTTATCCTCAGACGGGCAGCCTCAACACCTCAACCGTGCATTGGGATATGATCTGCGACATGCGTGACGGCGGCGAAATTTGGGTGGATGGCGAGTTGTTTTACCGAAATGGAGAATTTCTGCAAGGATGAAGGCAAATTCCTGTTATCCGTTCTTGTTCCGAAACTGACGCGAAGCGGGAGAACAAGAATAAAAAGCCTATCAGTTCCGATTCTAACTATTGGAGAAATACCGACGGTATGTTATAGTTATGAATACCTCTGCTTCACCGATGCAACCGCCCGATCTTGTAAAAAACTATTACAAAGGATTCAGTCACCATGACGGATGGGCAACCAGCCAGACTACAACCGATGCGCCTATCGGCCAGAGAGAGAAATACCCAGCCTTTGCCATTTCCCAGGCCTGAGCTACCGGTTGATGGGTTGAGCGGCGCGTTATGGCAGCAATTGGAGGAACCCCGCACGATCGAGGCGACACAGATTCCCCAACCATTCCTGACCAGCCTTGCTTTGAAGATTCTTTATTTTGGCGGCTCGATGAAGGGCTGGCAAATTGCGCAAACGATGCGCCTGCACTTTAGCGGGGTAGTTGAACCTATTCTACAGGCTCTCAAGGCGCATCACCTGGTCCAGGTGACCGGTGGCAGCAATCTCAATCGGGCTTCGTACCAATACGCCATTACCGACAATGGCAGCAAGCGAGCCAGGGAACTGTTAGAGCGCAACCGTTATGTTGGTCCCTGCCCGGTTACGTTGAGCCATTATATCAATGTCGTTAAACTTCAGGCCCAAAACCGGCCCCTGGTGCGCGAAGCGGATGTCCAGCAGGCTATGCGGTCACTGGTGTTGTCGTCGGAGATCATTGACCGGATTGGGCCTGCGGTCAACTCGTTCAAATCTATGTTTTTGTATGGACCGCCAGGAAACGGCAAGACCAGTATCGCCAAAATCATTGGCCGGGGCCTGCTGCCGGGCAACGTAATGATTCCCTATGCCATTTTTGAGGATGGGCAGGTTATTAAAGTTTTTGACGCAGAGACACACCGGACGATGGGCAGCGAGGAGACTCAACTCTCCGAATCGAACCAACTGGACAAGCGCTGGCTGCGCTGTATGCCGCCGATGGTAATTACCGGCGGTGAATTGACTCTCCAGGACCTGGACCTGGCCTGGAGCGACACGAACCGCTTCTACGAAGCGCCGCTGCAACTCAAGGCCAACGGTGGCATGCTGCTGATTGATGATTTTGGCCGCCAGCAGATGGAGCCAAAAGACCTGCTGAACCGCTGGATTGTGCCACTGGAAGAACGCCTGGATTTCTTAACGTTTCAAACAGGTAAGAAATTCGCTGTCCCCTTTGAAACGTTGATCATTTTCTCGACCAACCTCGACCCCGAATCGCTGGTAGACGACGCTTTTTTGCGCCGGATTCGTCACAAATTGGGCATTGACAATCCTACCGAGAAACAGTTTTACGATATATTTTTGATTGCCTGTGATGAGCGGGGGATCAAATTCGATAAAAATGTCTTTATCCACCTGCTGCGGGAGTATTACTTTGGTGCGGGCCGTCCCCTCAAGGCCTGTCATCCGCGTGACTTGTTGGATCAACTAACCGATTTTGCTACCTATCGCGGCGAGCGGCCGGCCATGACTGTTGAGTTGATTGACCGGGCCGCTCGTTCCTACTTTGCCGAATTGTTCTAATCGTCAAACCGACGGCGGCCGATATGTTCCATAAATTCGGCCCGCGTTTTAAGATGGCTTTTGAAAGTCCCCAACAGGGCGCTGGTAACCATGGTCGCGTTCGCTTTTTTGACGCCGCGCATCATACTGCACATGTGCGCCCCTTCGACCACCACGGCTACGCCGTGCGGATGCAGTACCTCGTCAATGAAATCCGCAATTTGTTGGGTCATCCGCTCCTGCACCTGCAGCCGCCGGGCAAACATATCCACAATCCGCGGGATTTTGCTCAGGCCGACCACCTTCCCTTTGGGGATATAAGCGACATGCGCCTTGCCGAAAAAGGGCAGCAGGTGATGTTCGCACAGGCTGTAAAAATCAATGTCTTTGACAATGACCATTTCACTGTAACCGACGTCAAACAGGGCATCGTTGATTAGCTTGACCGGGTCCATATGATAGCCCGCGGTTAATTCATCGTACATGCGGGCTACCCGTTCCGGGGTACGTTGCAGCCCTTCGCGGTCCGGGTCTTCGCCGATGTTGGCCAGGGTTTTGCGAACTGCCTTTTCGATCTCTTTTTGCCGCTTGAGGGCCTCTTTGCCATTGCCGTTGGGACTGATTTGGAACGTCTCTTCCAAATCTTCCGGGGTCATGCGATGCATAATTGCCTCCTTCTTTGTAATCCTCCCGAAATCAGGAGCTAGCCACTTTTACACATTATAGCCTATCATCATGGCGGTTTTGTTTCACTTGCCTTAAACTTTGCGAGATATCTGGACGCACGGCCATTTCTTCACTTTTTATCTCAAAATTCCCGGCAATTTCAGACAAGGTTTGGTTCCGCTCAGGATGCTTATAATCCGGGGCAATCTCGGCCAGAGGAATGGCGACAAAGGGCCGCTCGACGACCTCCGGGTCGGGGATATGGCGCGGGCCTAGCTCAAAGATCTCCTGGTTAAAGAGCATGAGATCAAGATCAATTGGCCGGGGCGCATTTTTGTCGGCCTGCCGCACCCGGCCCAGGCGCTGCTCAATTGCAGCCAGCACCTCCCGTTTCAGTTCCTCGGCGGTCAGTTCGGTCTCGATGATGGCTGCCGCATTCAAAAAATTAGGCTGCTCGGCCAACCCCACCGGCCGGGTTTCCCAGACCGAAGAAACCGCCAGCAGCCGGGTCTGGGTCGCTAACAACTCCAGGGCTGCCCGCAAATTGGCTTCTGCGTTAATATTGGAGCCGAGCGAGAGATAGGCAATATTGGTCATGCTTACTTGCCGGATGGGCCAATCTCGGCCTGGGTCCGCTCAATTGTTACGCCCACCGAACGGGCGAAACGCAGCGCGCCCGGTTTTTCCACCGTCACCGCCGCCCGTTCGACGCGGGGATCAGCCAGGCACAGCTTGACGATTTCCAGCGCCATCTTTTCCACCAAGTAAAACTGCGACTCTTCGACCAGCTTGATGGTTTGTTTGGCAATGGTTTTATAGTTGACGGTATCGGCAATATCATCCGAGATGGCAGCAGCGGTGTGATCGGTGGCGAGGGTAATGTTAATTACCACATCCTGTTTGTTGTGCCGTTCCTCTTCATTAACACCGATAATGGTCCGCAACAGTAAGTCTTTGATATGAATTTGATCGGCAGCCATAGATCCCCCTGAGAAATTTTTCAAGATTCATGGTAACTGTTTAGGCTAAAGATAACTGGCACTTGGTTAACTCTAAGGAGAAAAGCGCCAGTCACCTGAGTAGTATGATTCATGAAAGTATAATCACTTTTGACAGGATTCAAAAACGCACAAATTGGCGGGGTTGTACCGGCTTTTAGGCAGATTCAGAGATCTCAAAACCTTTGTGGTCTCAAATGAGAATTTGCCTTTTTTTATCTCATTTTTATCTAAGGAAGGTGTTGTAATTTAGAGGGGAGTAGCTCCAGCCGATAGTAAAGCAGTCAGGCATTTATATCCCCGCTAATACCCTTTCCTGTATCCAGATACATGGTCATATGTCCAGCTTTATGCTATCTTTTTCATCTCGGCTGGTGAGTGAGTAAGATTGCATATGGTTGAACTTTACCAAGTGTTGGATAGCAAGGAGAATATTACGGAGTCCAATCCGTATAATATCAGTTCCCCGGTTACAGGCGGCCAGTTCTTTGGGCGAGAGAAATTACTGGCGTCCATTCTAGAAATGCTGACCACCGCTGGCCAGCATGTACTTATCTTTGGTCCGGCGCGCTTTGGAAAAACTTCCTTCCTGCAAGAACTGATGGCCCGGTTGCCGGCCGAGGAGTATGTGCCGGTCTATTGGGGAGTCAAAGATCAAGGCGATTTGTCATCGCCCGCAGTTTGGGCTGCACTGGCTCGAAGCGTTGCGGGTCAGCTGCGTCTACGCCTGCCAGCTTCCAAATTGCCCGAAGATCTTGACCATTTTCAGATTGACTTTCTCCCCTGGATTCACAAAAAAATAGCGCCGCGGCGCTTAGTGCTGTTACTGGATGATGTAGATACTTTGCTTACTGGCAACAGTAATGGAACTCCTGGCTTCTTGGTCGAGGTGGAGCAGTTTCGTGCCGCGGAGTATCCGGTTGCCTTTGTCCTATCCACCAGCAGAAAACCTCAAGATTTACCCTTATCTTTAGAGTCTAATCAGCAAATCCGTACTGAAGAATTGCCTTTTTTAGCGCCTCTGGAAACCTTCTTTCTGGTAAGTAACCTGAGTAAACCAACGCCGATTAGTTACCTGTTTGAAACAATTGGCAAGATTTGGAAGCTTACTGCCGGTCACCCTTATTATGTTCAATTAATTTGCCACGAAACCTTTAACTACGCGCTAAAAAAAGATAGACAAAAGATAGATGTTGCTACCCTTAATGAAGCTCTCCCCTTCATTCTCGAAAAAAGCAGTCCGGATTTAGGGCAAGGCACTGCGGATCTATCGGCATCTGCCCTTAACACGTTGGCCGCATGTGCGCTCCTATTTGGGCAACAACCGATCACCCCTGCCTCTGTTAGCCGTATCCTCAATCAAAATCATTTAACGATTGAGCATGAAGAGTTAGTTCACCTATTTGACGAATTACAGGAGCGGTCCATCCTCCAATTGGATGAGCAAGGTGATTTTACTTTTACCATGCCCTTAACAGCATTTTGGCTGCTCCAGCAATACCCGCTTCAATTCATCCCCGCAGAGATTCCTGCTGTACCGGCAGAGAAGCCAGCCCCAGTGGCTCCACCTCGGCCGTTGCCGCCACCGCTGTTGGCCCTGGTCGGAAGTGGAGCTTTGATTCTCCTGGTGGCGCTGGTCGGGTTTGCGCTGCTGATGACCAACAATACGTTGGCGACAACCAGTGCTACTTCCACCACCGTTGGCTTGGCGGCCTCTCCGGAAAGTTTCACGGCTGAACCTGCGGCCAGACCCGTTTCCACAGAGGAGGCCGTTCCAACGATACCGCCTACCCCAACCCTCGTCCCGGCTACGGCAGAGGTTTCAGCCCTGCTGCCAACCACCACGCCCACACCGGCCTTAACCCCGACCGCAACCGTGGCGCCAACCCTGGCTCCTTCACCGACCGTAACTCCGCTCCCTACTTTTACCGCAGCGCCAACGGCAACCCCGCTCCCAACCTTACCGCCGACCGCGACTCCACTCCCCACCTTGACCCCGTTACCAACGGCAACTTCAGCTCCTACCCTACCCCCGGCAACGGCAACTCCGCTCCCCCCTGTTCCGAGTCCAACCGCGCCTGCTCCGCCGGCGCCGGCAACCACTTTACCGGCCGGTTCATTTACCCTGCTGAATCCTCTGGCTCTGGACCAACCCTCTTACGGCTTGACCGAGTTTGAGTGGCAGTGGACCGGCCCTGTACCGGAAGGGACAGGGTTTGAAGTGCGGGTTTGGCGTGAAGGAGAGCCTCAGATGGGGGTGCATGACGCCGTGTATGACGATGAACAGGGCAATATTGAAAGCCTGGGGGAAAACAAGTATCGCTTAAGGGTAGATATTACGGGAGCAGCCGGGGTGCAGGGTGTCCGTGGGGAATATTGGTGGACCGTAGCCCTCGTTCAGACCGGCCCTACTTATGCCGACCTGGGACAGCAAGCGCCGCCGGCACGGATGCGCTTTGAACCTAAAAACAGCGGTGGCGGCGGCGGTGATGGGAGTAGCAGCGGTAGTGTTGGGGTTAACTAAGCGACGAAACAGGTAAAAGTCATCTAAGTTTAAGCAGGCCGGGCTCCCACGCCCGGCTTTTCTGTTAACCTCTATACCTTGTGCCGGCGCGAGGTCAGCACCCCGGTATTCAAACCAATCAAATTCAAGCCGCCAAAGAAGCGGGCGTGTTCGATCTTGACGCAGCGATCCATCACCACGTCCAAACCGGCGGCGACAGCCCGCCGGGCGGCTTCTTCATGGATGACGCCCAACTGCATCCAGACGACTTTAGCCCCCACCCTGATCGCTTCTTCGACAATTGGCGGCACGTCGGCGGGGTTGCGGAAGATGTCCACGATCTCTATCGCCGCCGGATCAGCTTCGGCCAGCGCCGCAAGCGACGGATAACTCTTGCGCCCCAGGATTTCCGGCTCGCCTGGATTGATAGGCGTGACGTCGTAGCCTTCGGCCAGCATATAAATAGCCGCAAAATGACTGGGCCGGTATTGGTTGCCGCTTAAGCCGACCATGGCAATGCGGCGATAGCGGGTCAGAATATCCAGCCGCTCGGCGGCAGTTTCGATGAGTTTAGCCATAGTGATGTGTGTCCTGTTGAATCTATACTTCTGACCGCTGACAGCCGACCGTTGACCGCTGCAAGAAAATGACTGCGGTCGGCGGTCTGTGGTCAGCGGTCATTTTTGCTGCGACTGCTCCAACGCCTGGTCTAAATCCCAGATCAAATCCTCGATATCTTCCAGGCCAATAGACAGCCGGATCAGGTCGGGCGAGACGCCGCCGGCAAGCTGTTCCTCCTCGCTCAATTGGGCATGGGTGGTGCTGGCCGGGTGGATGACCAGCGACTTGGCGTCGCCGACGTTGGCCAGGTGGCTGAACAGTTGCACACCTTCGATAAACTTTTTGCCCGCCGCCAATCCCCCTTTAATCCCAAACGTAAAGATAGCTCCCGCGCCCCGGGGCAGATACTTTTTGGTCAGGGCATGGTAAGGGCTGTCCGGCAGCGAGGGATAACTGACCCAGGCTACTGCCGGATGGGTGCAGAGGAACTCGGCTACGGCCTGGGCGTTGGCGACGTGCTGTTTCATGCGCACTCCCAACGTTTCCAGCCCCTGCAGAAAGAGAAAGGCGTTGAACGGGCTGAGCGCCGGCCCCATATCCCGCAGCGACTCGACCCGCGCTTTCATGATCCAGGCGAAATCGCCAAAAGTCTCGTAAAAGCGGATGCCGTGATAGCCTTTGCTCGGCTCAGTCATACCCGGAAAGAGGCCGTTGTCCCAGGGAAAACGGCCGCCATCCACAATTACCCCGCCGATGCTCGTCCCATGCCCGCCGATGAACTTGGTGGCGCTGTGAACGACTATATCCGCGCCCCACTCCAACGGGCGGCAGAGGTAGGGCGTGGCAAAGGTATTATCTACAATCAAGGGCAGATTGTGCTCGTGGGCTACTTTGGCTACCGCCTCGATGTCCAGCACGTCAATCTTGGGATTGCCGATGGTTTCGGCGTAGAGGGCGCGGGTGCGCGGAGTAATGGCCCGGCGGAAGTTGTCGGGGTCGCGGTTGTCCACAAAGGTGGTCTGGATACCCATTTTGCGAAAGCTGATGTCAAACTGGGTATAGGTGCCGCCGTACAGGGTGCTGCTGGCCACCAGCTCATCGCCTTCGCCCATCAGGGTAAAGATGGTGATGAACTGCGCCGCTTGGCCGCTGCCCAGGGCCAGCGCGCCGACTCCACCTTCCAGGGAGGCCACCCGTTCCTCGAAGGCTGCCGTGGTCGGGTTCATGATCCGGGTGTAAATATTGCCAAAGCGCTGTAGGGCAAAGAGGTGAGCGGCGTGATCGGTATCTTCAAATACGTAGCTGGTTGTCTGGTAAATCGGCATCGCCCGCGCTCCGGTCGTCGGATCGGGCCGCTGCCCCGCGTGCAGCGAGCGGGTGTTAAAGCCAAATTGTTTATCTTTGGGCATGGCTGCTCCTTATCACGAGGGACATCATGGATCTGCGCCCCTCTGGCGTTCGGATTATAGGTGGCCGGGCAGGTTTGTCAAAACCACTCAAGGGACAGGCACTTACGGATAGGGTTCAAAGTGCCTGTCACCTAGTTTCAATACAGCTTGCGCCAATCAACGATAATAGGCGACTCACCGGGACTGACCTCGATGGTAATGGGGGCGGATAAGTTGGCTTTAACTGTTTTGCGGTCATCCGTGTCCACAATCGTTAACTGCCAGGCACAGGGTTGAGGCTGGGCTAAATTGATGTCGTAGTGACCCGGCGGCCAGGCATTGAGACCTTTATCAATTCCCCACGGCGTTGCACCCGAGGGAAAAGAGATGGTCGAGTAAGTGCCGCAGACAGCCTGTACAAAAACTCCGTCCAGAAGGTTGCCGGCCGCATCGCTAATGGTTCCTTCAAATATCGTGACGGACTGTTCTGCTCGTTTTTCTACGCCAACGACGATAAAGGGGTAGGCCGGGGTGGGTGATGGCGGCGGGACAGGTGTATCCGTAGGGGGGGCTGGGGTGGGCGTTGGCGGCACAGGCGTGTCGGTTGGAACAGGGAGAGGTGTTGCGGTGGGAGTCTGGGTTGGGCTTGGTCCGGACACCGGCGATATCGCTGTGACGATAGGGTTGGTTGGAGTCAGGGCGGGAGCAGGGTTAAGGGTGGGCAGGCCTGCGACTCGAGGGGCTGTTTGGGTTGCTGTTGAACCGGGTCCGGCTGCTGGCACGGCTGTCTGCCAGGCCCAATACCCCAATCCGGCTGTTCCCGCCAGCGCGATCGAGGCCAGGCCGCCCAGTAGAGCGCGCCGCAGCCAATCCCATAATTTTGGCCGGGAGGGAACGGGGGAAACCTTAAGCGGGACTGCCGGCCGTGTTGCCGGAAGCACCAGGGCCTGGCGAAAGCTCTCCACCGACCCAAAGCGGGCCGAGGTGTTAAGTTCCATCGCTCTGAGAATGGCTTGCTCTACATGCAGACTAAGGGGATGGCGCAGTTGGCCCGGCGGCACCAACTGTGCTTCGTTGACCAGGCGGTCAATAGCATCGGGTGGACGCTCCCTGGTCAGCAGGGTATAGAGGGTGGCGCCCAGGGCGTAGATGTCGCTGCGGGCATCGGTGCGGCCCTGGCCGTACTGCTCCGGCGGAGCGTAACCATAAGTCAACCCGCGCGCCCCAACTGTGGTTTGGATCTGCTCGTCATAAACTTTAGACAGGCCAAAATCAACCAGCATAGCCCGGCCCGCTGGCGTGATGATGATATTCTGAGGCTTGATGTCGCGGTGGATGATGGGCGGGGTCTGCTGGTGGAGATAGATAAGGGCCTGGCAGACCTGGTCAATCCAGGACAGGGCTTCGGCTTCGGCGAACGGCTCTTTTTGCGCCTTGAGCAGAACATGGAGACTGTGCCCCTCGACAAAATCCATGACCAGATACTGGCCCTGCTCAGGTAACACAAAATGATCAAACACCCGGGGTAAATTGGGGTGACGTAAACGGGCCAGAATGAGGGCTTCCCGTTCAAACTGCCGTTGTACTTCGGGCTGCGTGTTGAGGTTTTCTTTGAGGGCACAGGGCTGCTTGAGGGTCAGGTCAAAAGCGCGATAAACCGCCCCGTACCCGCCCTTGCCGATCTGCCTGTCAATCCGATAGCGCTTGTTTAGAATTTCCCCAGTGGTCAGTGGCATGCCGTGCCTGCCGATAGTGGTTCAAATAACCCAATTATACAGGCAAATCTGACCTCGCGGAAATTATAATCATACCCTGAGTTGCCCTTTGCAAAGCGAAGGACAACTCAGGCTGTGGCTTAAATTGACCGCAAAGAGCGCAAAGATCGCCGAGAGATTATTCCACAGATGCGAGTAAAAATCTCTGCGCGCTTCGCGTCTGCGTCCTCAGCGGTAAAGATTAAAGCTGTCAGTCAATCAAACCAGGGTTAGTATTACAGCGCAATGTTGCTAACAAAATAACTAAAAAGACAAAGGCATG
>JAHDWA010000083.1 GCA_023382535.1 Anaerolineae bacterium
ATGGGCTTTTCGCAAAAGGCGGGGTGAACCGGGGCCACGTGCGCATCAATGGACAGGTCGCCTTCACCGAAGTAGGCCAGTTGCATGATCTTTGCCCGATCCTGGCTCAGCTTGAGGGCAGTCCGGACCCGATTGTCGTCCCAGGGTTCCACATCTACCCGCATGCGCAGCACCAGGCACTGGGCCGTACTGGCCGAGTTGACTGCCAACTCGGGGATGTCCTTCAGGGCCTGCCAATCTTCGGGCCGGGGATCGTACAGGGAATCCACCTGGTTGGACTGTAAGGCCGCAACGCCGGCGTCTTTATCGGTGGAGACGTAGATAATCTCGTCCAGGTAAGGCAGGGGCTGGTTATCGGCGCCCATTTGCCAGTAATCGGTGCGGCGTTTGAAAGAAGCCCGCTCGCCTTCGGCGTATTCTTCCAGGGTAAAAGCCCCCGTTCCAACCGGCTGTTTGATGATGTCACCCTCAAACCGGCGATGCAGAACAATGGCCGGATAGTGGAAAAGGTGCTCCGGCACGCCGATATTGGGCGTTTGCAGGTGGAGACGGACCTGGTAATCGTTCACCTTTTCGACATCCTGCATCCCTCTCAGATAAGACATCAAACCCAGGATGGAAGAACCAACATCGGGGTTTAACCACTCGCCGAAGGTAAACATCACATCGTCGGCGGTCAGTTCGTCGCCGTTATTGAACTTGATCCCCTTTTTCAAAAAAAGGTCCCAAGTTTTGACATCTGCGCTGGCTTCCCATTTGTCCAGTAGAAAAGGCCGGGTGATGTTATCCGAGCCGGTTTCGGTCAGATATTCGCCGAACTGGCGGACAACATTAGCCCCTTCCACCCACGAGAGACGAGCCGGGTGGTCGAGCAACTGCAACTGCATAGACTTGCGGAGAACGCCGCCTCGTTTGGGCGTGCCTGAAGCAGCCGGAGCGGCGGTCGCTTCTTGGGTAGCAGCCGGGGCTTCCCCGCCCCCGCTGCTGGCTGGGGCTTGCTCAGGAGCGGGTTGAGCCGGAGCCGGTGCGCCGCATTGGGCGGCGATGGTTGCCGCACCGACCGACATCCCGAGCAGCGTGGCCATCCGCAAAAATTCGCGGCGCGAGATCCGCCCTTTGCTGAGCAAATCGTAGGCTTCGGGGATATAGGGATGGACGCGCTCCATCTGTTTTTTGGAAATTCTGGGTTTATCCATGCTTTTCCTCCTTTTGAGTAACCAAATAAAATATTTATTCAATTAAAATTCACTGGGATAATGGCAAAAAGGGCCTTAACCATCATCTCAGAGTTTTACAAAGATGGAGTTAGAGCAATTTAGAGAGGAATCCAGCAACCTTACACCGAAAACCGAATCGTTTTACCCCAGGAGGTTATCGGCGCAGGTCGTGAGCGGTGGTAAGTCTTGTTTGTCGGCGATGACGAAATAAACGGATGGGGTTATGAGCGATTGAGCATAATCATACCATACTTTTATTTTTGTGCAAGTACCTCAAAAAATATCAAGATTATGTTACACTTCCCAAATATCCTGAACATGTTTATTGACCGTCACAACCATCTGGCCGGTTGCCACCAGTTGGCGTACTGCCTCAATGTGGGGATACATCACCGCATCTTTCTCCAAAAAGGGCACCTGCTCGCGGATCAGGTGATAAGCCGGCTGGGTACCTCGACCCAGGCGAGCGGTCTGGCCCAGTTTTTCCCGGCGAAAATCAATACCCTGGGCGGCAGCCATGAGTTCTATGGCCAGGATAAGCTCGACATTGGTGTTGATCTGGCGGGTTTGCAGGGCGGCGGTGCAGCCCATGCTGACGTGATCTTCGACATTGGCCGACGTAGGAATGGTATCTACACTGGCCGGGTGAGCCAGGACTTTATTTTCGGTCGCCAGGGCGGCGGCGGTGTACTGGGTAATCATAAAGCCGGAGTTTAGCCCGCCCTGCTTGGTTAAAAAAGCGGGCAGGGTCTGGGCATTGCTGGCCTCGTCGGTCAGGCGCATAATCCGCCGCTCGGAGATATTGCCCAGTTCGGTCATGGCCATGCCCAGATAATCCATCGCAATGGCGAGCGGCTCCCCGTGAAAATTACCGCCGGAGAGCACGGTAATCGCTTGGGTTTCGTCGTCAATAAAAATAAGCGGGTTATCAGTAACAGAGTTTAGCTCGATCTCGATGACCCAGCGGGCATAGGCAATCGCGTCGCGGACCGCTCCATGAACCTGGGGGATGCAGCGGAGAGTGTAGGCGTCCTGAACATTGGTGGGATCGTGATGGCGGGTAAAATCGCTGTCCACCAGGAGCGCGCGTAAGTAGTTAGCACAGTTCAACTGCCGGGGATAAGGCCGCAGTTGATGAATCCGGTCGTCAAAAGCCAGCGTCGTGCCATGCAGGGCTTCGAGACTCAGGCAGCCGGCAATGTCGGCCACCCGGCTGAGCAGCCGGGCGCGATAAGACTCCAGCGTGCCCAGAGCACACATCACTGCCGTGCCGTTGGTCAAGGCCAGTCCCTCTTTAGCTGCCAAAGTTACCGGCTGGAGATTGGCCCGCTGCATCGCTTCCGCGCCGGACAGCCGCTGCCCCCGGTAGTCGGCCTCGCCCTCGCCGATCAGCACCAGGCTCATGTGGGCCAGAGGAGCCAGGTCGCCGCTGGCCCCAAGTGATCCCTTTTCCGGGATGATCGGATGAACGCCCGTATTCAGCATATCCAGCAGCCGTTGCAGCGTCGCCAGGCGGATGCCGGAGTGGCCGCGAGCCAGGGTGTTGGCCCGGATAAGCATAATTGCCCGCGTGGTGGGGATGTCGAACGGCTGGCCGACGCCGACGGAGTGGCTAACGATGATGTTACGCTGCAGCTCCGTGACCTGCTCGGGTGGAATAATTCGATCTTTGAACGCGCCGAAGCCGGTGGTGATGCCGTAGGCCACCTCGCCCCGCGCCAGCAACTGCTCCACTGCCCTGGCGGCGCGAGTTACTTTGGCCTCTGCTTCGCTGCTAAGTTCCACCTTGGGCACGCCGGGCCGGCCGTATGCTACGGCAATAACCTGGTCAATGGTCAGGCTTTTGCCGTCTATTTGAATACTATGCTGTTCATTCATAAAAAACCATTCGTCCCCGTTTAACGACTCGCTCGATCAAATTGCCCCCGAACTGATAGGCCAGATGCCGGTAATCCGGCGCATTAACGATCAACACATCCGCCTGCTTGCCAACCTCCAGGGAACCCAGTTTATGCCCCTGGCCGAGCGCATAAGCGGCATTGATCGTGCTGGCGTTGAGTGCTTCGGCGGGCAGGAGACGCTGGTAGCGGCAGGCTATCGCCATCACCAAGGGCAGCGAGGGGCAGGGAGCCGAGCCGGGGTTGATGTCGGTGGCCAGGGCCAGGGCGACGCCCGCATCAATCATACTCCGGGCATTGGCAAAATGGCTGCTGCCCAGGTTGAAATTCACCGCCGGCAAGACGACGCCCACCGTATTCGATTGAGCCAACATCGCCACTTCATCCGGCGGGGTAACGTCGAGATGGTCTGCCGAGGTCGCACCCAACGCCACGGCCAGACTGACCCCGCCCAGGTTGACAAACTCGTCGGCGTGGATTTTGGCGGGCAAGCCGAGCGCCAAACCTGCCTCCAAAACCCGCCGTGACTGCTCCCGATCAAAGACATTGGCTTCGCAGAAGACATCGCAGAAAAGCGTCGAAGGTTGAAGATTGAAGGTTGAAGGTTGATACCATTCGACCACGGCGGGAAACATTTCCTCAATAACCAGATTGACATACTCGTCAGTGCGGCCTTTGTACTCCGGTGGAACGGCATGCGCGCCGAGGAAGGTCGGGACAAGGTCAAGAGGAGACGAGGAGGCGAGGAGGGCGATGGCCTGGAGCATTTTGAGTTCGCTGACGGTATCCAGGCCGTAGCCGGTTTTGATTTCTACCGTCGTGGTGCCCAGGGACAGCATCGTATCGAGCCGGGGACGTGATTCGGCTACCAGTTGCTCGACCGTAGCAGCACGGACAGCCCGCATGGTGCTGACGATACCGCCACCCGCCTCCATAATCTCCATATAGCTTGCGCCTCGGATGCGCAGTTCAAACTCGTTAACCCGGTCGCCGGCATAAACGACGTGGGTGTGGGGGTCCACAAACCCGGGGCAGATAACTTTACCGCTAGCGTCAATGGTTTCATCGGCACTAAAATCGGCTCGCAGGTCGGCGGTGGGGCCAACGGCGACAATTTGGCCGTCGGCCATCGCCAGCGCGCCATCTGCCATTAAGCCGACATCGGCCATCGCTTCGCCCCGTTTGGGGCCATCCGGGCTGGCACAGGTGACAAGCTGGGCGGCGGAATGGATCAGCAGATCAATTTTCATAGGCAAAGTACCAGGGTCGCAAAGTAGCAGGGTCACAGAGTATTCTACGGCGACTCTACTATTTTGCTACTTTGTTTACTCCAACAACGCCGTCTCAAGGATCTGGTTCAACTTAAAATCGTGGGCCTGGACATAATGTTTGATGATTTCTTCCACTGCACCCAGCGGAATCGAGCCGATAATCTCCGTCCCGGCGACCGTTACGCCGTGGCGAGCGGCCTCAAAACGCACCGTCTCCAGTACTCGGGGCAGCGGCGTTTCGAGATAGTTGGTCAAATTCATCGAGACCTGAACCAGGCCCTGTTCCTTCAAATCCACGCCCATCGCCTGCACGTGGCGATAGCCGCCATTTTTGAAGCGCACGCCCTCGGCAATACGCCTGGCAACGGCCAGGTCGGTGGTGCGCAGGTTGACATTGAAGGCAATCAAGGGGAAGCGGCAGCCGGTGACCATCGCCCCGGCTTTGGGATTAAAAACCGCCGGCCCCTCGTCGGGCTGCCAGGCGGCCAGGTCTTTCAGCTTTTCGGGCAGGGCTTCATACTGGCCTTTACGAATAGCCGGCAAATCGTACCGCTCTGGCCGGGTGGCCGACTCGCGGTAGTAGTAGACCGGCACGCCCATTTCCCCGACAAAGCGGCCAAACCGGCGCGAGATTTCGACCGCTTCGGCCGTATCCATGTTGCGCACAGGAATGAAAGGGGCCACGTCTACCGCACCCAGGCGCGGATGGGAACCCTGGTGCTGGCTCATATCAATCAACTGGAAGGCCTTGCTCGCCATCGCCTTTGATGCGGCCAGCACCGCCTCCGGCTCGCCCAGGTAGGTCAGCACGGACCGGTTGTGGTCGGCGTCGGAGGAATAATCAACCAGCTTGACCGCCGGCGTGCGGCGGACAGCATCAACGACCTGCTCGACCGCGTCGAGATTGCGCCCTTCGCTGATATTGGGGACGGACAGTAAAATTTTCATCAACTGATACCTTTCACTTTGATAGAGTCAGACGGAGTGAAAAAGTGCACTTTTTCACTCCGCAAACATTGGCTCATGGAGTAATAAACGTTTGCTCAGCTTATAGGGGAAGATGTCAATCGTCTCTCCAACGCGGTGCCGGGCCTGCATCTCCTGCCAGAACTTGACCTCAAACAAATCCCGGTGATGAGCGGTAAAAACTTCCAGTAAACGACCCGATAACCCCAGGAAGGTTTTAAACTCCTCAGGAAAAATATCGGCTTCGTCGGTATAAAACCAGGGCTGGGCTTCGAATTCCTCGTAGAAATCTCTGGCTGGGGGAATTTTCCTAAAGTTGCAATCGGTCACAAAACAGAGTTCGTCGTAATCGTAAAAAACCACGCGGTCGTGCCGGGTAACGCCAAAGTTTTTCAGCAGAAAATCACCCGGAAAGATGTTGGTTGCTGCCAAATCCTTGATGCATTTGCCGCAGTCAATCACAGCATCGCGGGCTGCCGCTGGACCGGCATCTTTCAGGTAAAGGTTTAAGGGAATCAGGCGGCGCTCGGTGTAAAGGTGCTTGATGACCACAGTATCCCGCTTCACCAGCACACTGTTGGCTGCTACTTCCAGGAGTTCGGCCAGCAGTTCGGGACTAAAACGATCCTTCTGAAAGGCCAGATGTTCAAATTCCTGGGTGTCTACCAGCCGGCCGGCCCGGTCATGCTTGAAGACCAACTGGTAGCGGTCCATCACTTTTTGGCGGGTGGTTTTTTTGGGCTGGCTGAAACGGTCTTTGATGACCTTAAAAACAATATCATAAGAGGGCAGGGTAAAGACGATCATGACCATGCCCCGCTCGCCTTTGGCAATTTCAAAGCGATCAGCCGATTGGGCCAGATGCTGCATAAAATCCCGGTACAGCTCGGTTTTGCCGTGCTTGTAGTAACCAATGGAAATGTAAAGCTCGGCAATTCGCTTCAAAGGGATGATGGATTTCAAGAAGGTAACGAGCGCCCGGGGCTCTTCGACTTCAACGTGGAAATAGGAGCGGGTAAAGCTGAAGAGGACGCTCAGTTCGTCGTCGGTGAGCAAGACGGCATCAATAACGACTCCTTGCTCTAAATTTAGCAGAGCGAAGGCAAGAGGAATAATCTGCGATCCCACCCGCAGCCGGCCGACAATATACGCGCCTTTATTGCGATAAAAAATGGACGTGATGATCTCAGCCACGTCAACGACCGGTTGGTGTCCAAACACCATCCGTAGGTGGGCGTCAATTTCAGCGCCAGCTAAAGTGCAGTTGGTATCAAGCTGAATGTAGCCCACCTTAAAGGAGTAATCCTGCAAAATCTCCTTAACCAGCGCCGAGGTCGTACTGCGGCGATAATACAGCTTAAAAATGGGTGTTTTGGGTCGGGCCAGGGGCGCGTCAAAGTCGAACGAGATATATTCGATATCCCGATCAACGCCCACGGTGCCAAAAACTCGTCGGGTCACCGAGTTAAAAAAAGTTTCGGCCAGCTCGCGGTCGGGCCGACCGGCCACCAGCTCGGAATAATAAGTTTTCATCCAGACCCACACGGCCTTGTACCTGGCCCGGCTGCCCAGGTAGCTTTTCAATTCGGCCCTGGCCTCGTTGACAATTTTTTCCCGCAGTTCTAGTCGTTCTACGGCATCCTTTTGCATCCCCGCCCAATCACGCTGTTCAAAGCGGACTTTCGCCCGGCGAGTGATGGCTTTAAACCCGTCTTGAAAAGAGACGAAAGCATTAAAGATAGTTTGGGCACCCTTGAAGGCCGGTTGATTACTGTTGTTTATACTCAAGTTTAGACCCTATAAACAGTTATCCCAGCATCGGAACTTTGACCCCGTTTGCCTTCGCAAAGGCTACCGCCTCCGGATAGCCCGCATCTACATGCCGAACAACACCCATACCCGGATCGCTGGTCAAAACGCGCTGCAAGCGGCGAGCGGCGGCCTCGGTTCCGTCCGCGACGATGACCTGCCCGGCGTGAATGCTGTAGCCAATGCCTACCCCGCCGCCGTGGTGGATACTGACCCACGTCGCCCCGCCGACGGCATTGACCAGGGCGTTCAGCAGCGGCCAGTCGGCAATCGCATCCGAACCATCGCGCATGCCTTCGGTTTCGCGGTTGGGGCTGGCCACCGAGCCGCTGTCCAGGTGGTCGCGCCCAATCACAATCGGCGCGCTGACCCGGCCGGAGGCGACCAGTTCATTGAACTTGAGGCCGGCTTTAGCCCGCTCGCCGTAACCCAGCCAGCAGATGCGGGCGGGCAAACCCTGAAACTCAATCTTCTCCTGGGCCAGGCGAATCCAGCGGGCCAGGTGCTCGTTTTCGGGGAAAAGCTCCAGGATGGCCTGGTCGGTGGTGTAGAGGTCCTGCGGGTCGCCGGAGAGAACAACCCAGCGGAAGGGGCCTTTGCCTTCACAAAATAGGGGGCGGATGTAGGCCGGGACAAAGCCGGGATAGCTGAAGGCGTCTTTGACGCCAAAATCGTAGGCGCGCTGGCGCAGATTGTTGCCATAATCAAAAACAACGCTGCCTTTCTGCTGCCAATCGAGCATGGCCTGGACATGCCGGGCCATGGATTCCATCGAGCGGCGCTGATACTCGGCCGGGTCGCGCTGGCGCAGTTCGGCGGCGGCTTCCACCGTCAAGCCGGCCGGGATGTAGCCGTAGAGCGGGTCGTGGGCCGAGGTCTGGTCGGTCACAACATCAGGCACAACCCCGCGAGCGACCAGTTCAGGCAGGGCTTCGGCAGCGTTGGCAATCAGACCGATGGATTTTGCTTCCCGTTGCGCCAGGGCCTCGTCTACCCAGGTCATCGCCTCTTCCAGGTTGTCGGTGATGGCGTCAACCTGGCGCAGTGACAGGCGCCGCTCGGCCCGCCAGCGGTCCACCTCGACCAGCAGGCCGACGCCTTCGTTCATGGTAATTGCCAGCGGCTGCGCCCCGCCCATCTCCCCCAGACCGGCTGTAACAACCAGCTTGCCCTTCAGCGTGTCCCAGCCATGCTGCCGGGCCAACGCCCCCAGCGTTTCATACGTGCCCTGCAAAATCCCCTGGGTGCCGATGTAAATCCAGCTCCCGGCGGTCATCTGGCCGTACATGATCAGCCCGGCTTTTTCCCACCGATCAAAATTTTCCTGGGTCGCCCAGGCCGGGACGATGTTGGAATTAGCCAGCAGCACCCGCGGCGCGTCTTCATGGGTAGTAAATACGGCCACCGGCTTGCCCGACTGCACCAGCAGCGTTTCATCCGGTTCCAACGTGCGCAGCGACTCCAAAATGGCGTCGAAGCACTCCCAATTGCGCGCCGCTCGCCCTCGCCCGCCGTAAACAATGAGATTATCCGGGTCAAAAGCCACCTGGGGGTCCAGGTTATTTTGCAGCATGCGGTAAGCCGCTTCAATCAGCCAGTTTTTACAGGTCAACTGCACTCCGCGTGGAGCGCGAATGGTGCGCGTCATTGCCTCACCTCCGTAGACAGCACAATGCAGGTATGCTATAATGGGCCAGGGATGGGGGTAAAAAGGTTTTTTTCTCTTACTTATTTTACCAGACTCTCCCAATTGAGGCTAGGTTTCGATTGAGGTGTGAACCATGAGGGCGACAACTCCGAGTGATTTAGTCATCACCCCGGCTACCTGGCCGAGCCAGAAAGACAAGCTGGAAAAAACCCCAACGAATCTTTTGAATTTGGCCGGCTGGTATGGCTCAACCCATAGCGCGGCCATGTGGCGCAAGGCCAACGAATTCCTGGCTGTATTTAGGCAAGAGAATATACCCGGCTTTGACCCCCAAATCGAGGGATGGGACCCCGTTTATGCCGCCGTCGAAGCCGAAGTGCTGGCCGATGCGGCGGTCATCGTTATCCGCCTGGAAAACCATGAACTCGTAAACGGCAGCCTCGGCTCCATCGCCGAAGTGGGCCTGGCCCTGACTTCGGCGGCTTTGCGGGGGCAGGTGGTTATCGTCTCCATCGAAGACAACCTGCTGACCAGTATGAAGGACCCGGGCGCTGTGGCGCAGTATATGATCCTCGAAATGTTTATGGAAGAGATAGATAGCAACCCGATTTTCAGCCGCTTTTTGCAGCTTCATCGGGGCAATGATTTAGCGGGGTTAGCCCACCTGGCCTGTATTGCCGCACGACAGCAAATGGAGGCGGCTCATGTGAGCCTAAATTTCAACGATTTTCTGGCGAAAAAGAGCCGGCGCCAACAAAACTATCCCCTGCGCGTGCTGGTAGGGGGATCGGGCGGGCCTTACGCGGAGGCTTATCGAGACAGCTGTCAGAAAAAGATAAAACGACTCGCCGCACCGTACACCGGCGAAGGATACACGTTGAGCATCTTGTCGGAAGGCGCTGTAGCCGAAGCCTGGGACATTCCCTACCGCAGCCCCGACCCCCTCGCAGCGGGCCTGGCTATGCGCACCCTGCTCTCCATCGAACTCGAGTCTAAAAAAGGGGCCGACAAATTGTTACTGCCCATCGTCGCCGAAGCCAGTTCAAAGGCCGCTGCCACCGAAATTGGGTTTTTGCTCCTTTTTGCTCTGACCACCGGTCAGGATATCAGCATTTTCCTGGAGCCGTTCGACCCGGTAGACTTCATCCGCCATTACCTCCACCAGGTCGAAATCAAAGTGGACGCCGATGAAAAGACCATGCGCAGTGCTCTGGACCACGCGGGTGTACCTCGTTCTGTTCTGGCGACTGCTGCCCAGGCGGAAGTAGCCGAGACCTGTGCCCTCATTCAAACCCTGCAGCGAGGGGAAACAGTCACTTTTAAACAGATCAAGCAGTCGCTCCTGGGCCGGACCGAGGCGTTTCAAGCCGCAGATAACATTCGCCGCGTTCGGGTGCTGGTCCAGGCCCACCTGGAAAAATTGCACGCTGACACCCGCTATCCGAATTTCTTCTCTTACATCACACACATTTAGCCTTACCACTGAAGCACTGATTAATCTGAAATCGCTGAATTCCTGACTTTTCTCAACGACTTCAGCGGTCTCATCCTTTCAGCGATTCTAGAAATTCCCTGGATTGACTCCCTATATAACTATGATATAATAGCCAAACTCTGGACGGGAACAGTGTTTCACATTATGCAACACATTGGTTGATCGCGCCTGGCTGTTCCCCGGAGAATACCCTCAGCCATGCTGTCAGTAACTCAATGGAGCAAAGATGACTGAGACCCTGGAACTATCACGGGCGGACCGGCGAGCCGCGCGGCGGCGACAGCGCGCCGAGTCGCCGCTGCTCAAAATCCCTTTTCGTCACCTGCGGAACCCGCTGCCCCCGCTCGAAATCCTGCCCCCCGACCAGCTTGAGGGATTGCACCTGGCCTCCATGCGCATCCTGGAAGAGGTCGGCCTGGATTTTGTGGACGACGAAGCGCTGGACCTGTGGGCCAAAGCCGGGGCTAAAGTAGACCGCGCCAGCCAGCATGTCTGGATTAATCGTGACCTGCTCCTGGAAACCATCGCCACCGCCCCGCCCACCTTCACCTGGCGAGCGCGCAATCCAGAGCGAAACGTGCTTATCGGCGGTAATTCGCTGGCTTTTGGCCCCTGCGGTGGCATGGTCTACGCCTCCAATCTAACGATGGGCCGGCGGCCCGGCACGACCCAGGATTATGAAAACTTCCTTAAACTCTCGCAAATGTGCCAGGTTCTGCACTTTGCTGCCTGGGATCAGGTGACAGCCCATGACGTGCCGGTCTCGTTGCGCCATTTACGGCGGCTCGCAGCCGCTTTCACGCTGACCGATAAAGCGGTGATGGAAAACGCCCACGGCCGCGAGATCACCGGCGATGCCCTCGCCCTGGCCCAAATCGTTTTTGGCGACCTAGCCGGCGACCCGGTCATCGGCGATGTGATCAATGTCAACAGCCCGCTGCGCTACGACAGCCGCATGCTGGGTGGCCTGATTACCTATGCCCGCGCCGGGCAGGTTTGCTACATCACTCCCTTCATCCTGGCCGGCGCGATGAGTCCCATTACCCTGGCCGCCGCCCTGGCCCAACAAAACGCCGAAGCCCTGGCCGGGGTGGCCCTGACCCAACTGGTCCGGCCCGGCGCGCCGGTCATCTACGGCGGCTTCACTACGAATGTGGACATGAAAAGCGGCAGTCCGGCCTTTGGCACGCCGGAGGGCGCCTGGGCGCTGGCGGTTGGGGGGCAACTGGCCCGGCGCTATCATTTACCCTATCGCGCCAGCGGCAGCCTGACCACCGCCAAGGTTCCCGATGCTCAGGCCGCCTATGAAACCTTGTGGACGCTCTGGCCCTGTATTCTCTCACACAGCAACCTGATTATGCACGCCGCCGGCTGGCTGGAAGGCGGCTTAACCGCCTCGTTTGAGAAGTTCATCATTGATGTCGAAAACCTGGCCATGTTTTACCACTTTCTCGGCGGGTTTGAGATCAGCGAGCAGACCCTGGCCCTGGATATGATTGCCGAGGTAGGGCCGGGCGGGCATCATTTTGGCACCCCGCACACCCAGGCCCGCTACAGCACCGAATTTTTCCAATCCGTTCTCGGCGACCGCCAGCCCTACGACACCTGGCGCGAAGCCGGCGGTCTGGATACGATGCAGCGGGCGCAGATCGTCTGGCAAGAGCTGCTGGCCCAGTACGAGCCGCCCCCCCTCGATCCGGCTGTTGCCGAAGCCCTGTGGGATTATGTTGCCCGGCGAGAGCAGGAGTTGGAAGGGAAGAATCTATATGACTCGTAGTACGTGGTATGTAGTGCGTAAAAGCATGAACGGAACACGCACCACGCACCTCGTTGATATTCTGTAAATACACAAGGACAAGTTGATGACCACTCATTCCCTCTCTTATTACATCTGGCCGGGCCAGGTTCACTTTGGCTCTGGCGCGGTGGAGTTGGTGGGCCGGGAAGCCAAATCGCTGCCGGCCAGTCACGTTTTTGTCATCGCCGACCCCGGTGTGGTGGGGGCCGGGCTGACCGAGCCGGCGACAGCTTCGCTTAAAGCGGCTGGACTAACCTATGATTTGTATGACCGGGTCGTGCCCAACCCGGATACCGGGTCGGTTGACGCAGCCGTTATCGTCTTCAAGGAGAGCAAAGCCGACTGTATTGTGGCTATTGGCGGCGGCAGCAGCCTGGATACGGCCAAAGGGGTCCGCCTGGCCGCCGGTGGCGGGGGCAAAATTGCCGAGTACGCTCTTATGTTGGGTAAAAAGACGCGCCCGCCGGGACGCCAGATGGTACCGATGATTGCCATCCCCACTACCGCCGGCACCGGGGCCGAAGTCACGCCCTGGGCTGTCATCACCGATCTCAGCCGCAAGCTCAAAATGGGCGTGGGCGGCGCTTTTTTAGTGCCAACGATAGCCATAATTGACCCGGACCTTATGTTGACCCTGCCTCCTTTCCTCACCGCCGCCACCGGCATGGACGCGCTGACCCACTGCATCGAGGCCTATGTTTCGACCAACGACAACCCGGCGCTCGACCCAATGATTCTGCATGGCATTGAACTGATTGGCCGGAGCCTGCGCGTGGCGGTGGCTCAGAAGCAAAATCGGGAGGCCCGCCGTGATATGGCCCTGGCGGCGATGATTGGCGGCATTGGCATCAGCTCCAAATGGCTGGGCGCCTGTCACTCCCTGGCCCACCAGCTCTCTGGCTTTGCCGATGTCCAGCACGGCGTAGCCAATGCGATGATGCTGCCTCACCAGATGGCCTACAGTATGGTTGGCGCGTTGGAGCGGTATGCCCGCGTCGGCGAGGCGTTGGGCGTGCCCGCCGAGGGTTCGGTCCGGCAGCGGGCTGAGCGGGCAGTCGAGGCGGTGCAGGAGCTGAATGTGGATGTCGGCCTGCCCACCCGCCTGCGCGATGTCGGCGTGACCGAGGAGATGATTAAAGAGATGGCCCACAATGCTTATAAGATTGATCTGAATTGGTGGACCAACCCTCGCGCTGTCAGCGAAGCGGTGATGGAGCAGTTGTACCGGGAGGCGTTTTGAGAGGCGAAGAGAAGTGAAGCGAGGAAGCGAAAAAGACAAAGAGCTAAATTTGATTCAAAGGTGACTGGCACTTCGTTGGCTCTAAGCTTTGCTGTTCTCTATCGTCTAGCCAGGAGAAAAGTGCCAGTCACCTGAGTAGTAACCATCATTATAAATAACAGGACTTACGCGGTTGAAGGGTTTGCCCCCCTCTAACTCCCCCCACAGGGGGGAGAATTAGCTCAAGTCCCTCCCTTTGGGAGGGATTTAGGGAGGGCTTTCCACCCACCGCGTAACTTCTGTAAATAAAAAGAGGATTTACCAGTGAAAGTTAAAGCGGCTGTTTTTTACGAAGTCGGCCAGCCTTTTCAGATTGAAACGCTCGACCTCGAACCCCCGCGAGCTGGCGAGGTGCTGATCAGGATGGCGGCAGCAGGCGTGTGCCACAGCGATTGGCATTTGATGACCGGGGCAACCAAACATGTCACGCCGGTTGTGCCGGGGCACGAAGGGGCCGGCGTGGTCGAGGCGGTGGGAGGGGGCGTCAGCCGGGTCAAGCCGGGCGATCATGTCTCGTTGAATTGGGCGCCCAATTGCGGTGCGTGCTTTTACTGCCTCAATGACCGGCCCAGCCTGTGCTCGGCTTATGTCGGCCCGCTCTGGGCCGGGACAATGATGGACGGCAGCACCCGGCTGTCCAAAGAGGGCCAGCCTGTTTATCACTTCAGCGCCCTGGCCTGCTTTGCCGATCACACCGTTGTGCCGCAGGAGTGCTGCGTGCCGTTGAAGAAGGAAGTCCCGCTGACCGTCGCTGCGCTGATCGGCTGCGCCGTGACTACGGGCGTGGGGGCGGTGCTGAACACGACCAAGGTCCGGCCTGGCAGCAGCGTAGCTGTTTTTGGTGCAGGCGGGGTTGGGCTGAGTATTATCATGGGCGCGACACTGGCCGGAGCCAGCCGGATTATTGCCGTTGACCGCAACGAGGCCAAGGGTGACATAGCCCAGGAGTTCGGCGCGACCGATTTTGTGATGGCCGGGCCGGAGGTCGTCAGTTCCATCCGCAGCCTGACCGAGGGCCGGGGTGCGGATTATGTCTTTGAAGCGATCGGCATCCCGGCAGTGCAAGAGCAGGGGTTGGAAGCGGTCCGGCCCGGCGGCACGGTGACACTGGTCGGGGTGGCCCCGATGGGCAGCAGCACCAACCTGCCTGGCGCCATCCTGACCCGCCAGGAGAAAACCGTCACCGGTTCCTACTACGGCACAGCCAACACCGCCCGCGATTTCCCGCTCTATGCCGACCTGTACTTAAAGGGCAAGCTCGACCTTGACCGGCTGATTTCCCGGACTTACCCGCTCGACCAGATCAATGAAGCGTATGCCGACATGTTGAGCGGCGAGATTGCGCGAGGTGTGATTGTATTTTGACTGTTTTCGTGACAACAAGTTAGACGTATTGCGTGGTGCGTCTTCCGTTTTTCCTACGCACCACGCAACACGCAAGACAGATTCTTGAATGGTTGCTGTCGTGATCCAAACCAAAATTACCAATTTACTCGACGCCGAAGGCGTTGCTTACCGCCGCCTGCCGCACGCCGAGCCGGTCTTTACGGTCGAAGCGGCGGCGGCGCAGCGGGGTGTGGTAGCGGAAGAGATGGTCAAATCCATTCTGCTGCGGGAGAAAGCCGAGCCGCGCCGCTACGTTATGGCCTGCATCCTGGGGACAGCCCGGCTCGACCCGCAGGCGGTGCGCGCTCATCTGTCCCAGGTTCAGGCGTGGAAGCGGCTGACCTTCGCCACGGCGGAGGAAATTCTAGCCGTCACAGGTTACGTGCAAGGGGCAGTAGCTCCGCTCTGCCTGCCCGCCGAGGTGCCGGTCGTTTTTGATCAGGCGATTACCAGGTGTACCAGAGTCAACATCAGCAGCGGCGACCCTCTGTTGGGCCTGGAACTCAGCCAGCAGGATTTGTCCCGACTGGCCGGGGCGCAGTTCGCGCCGATTGCTAATCTAAATGTAATGCAGGAGGGATAATCTTTATACGTTATATTTAAACCACAGATTTCACAGATTACACGGATTATTATTTTTTCTGTGCGCTTTGCGTCCGTGTAAGCTGTGGTTTATTTGCAGAGGAGTAGGGGCACGGCCTTGCGCCTGTCCCGCGTGGGGCGACCGCGGGGTCGCCCCTTCGCCAACCGTTCTGTTTATGAAGGAGAGAGAAAATGGCGTTACCCAAAAAAGCTGAATATCTGATCATTGGCGCGGGGGTCCACGGCCTCTCGACGGCCTACCACCTGGCTAAATATCTTAAGGCCAGCGGCAAGGGCAAAGGCGAGGATGTCGTGGTCATTGAAAAGCACGGGATTGCGGCGGGGGCGTCGGGGGTGGCCTGCGGCAATGTGCGCTGCAACTACTACCAGGAACCGATGACCCACCTCATGATCCACTGCATGGACATCTGGGAGTCGGACCCGGATTACTTTGCCTACAACTCGGTCGGCTACCTGACAGCCTCCTTTGAGCCGATGCGTGAGGGGTTGGAGGCCATCTATGCCCGCCATCAGAGCCTGGGCTATCCCTCAACGCTGGTCACCGGGGAAAAAGAAGTCAAAAAGTATATGCAGGGGATTTTCTATGACTGGCAGGCCGAAAAACTGGCTGCCGTGTTACATGAGCATCGGGGCGGCCATGCCTGGAGCAAACAGGCCATTCACGGCCTGTCCATCAAGGCCGAAAGCGAAGACGCCCAGATTGTGATTGGACCGGCGGTGACGGGTTTCAAACTGAACGGCGACGGCTCGGTCAAGACTGTCGAAACCGATTACGGCGAGGTCGAGGTGGGGCATGTCGTTGTGGCGGTTGGCCCCTGGATCAAGAATGTCTGGCGCATGCTCGACCTGCCGGGCAAGGTCGCTGACCCGCGCCATCCCGGCCAGACAACCGACCTGTGGCGTTTCCTGGCTTTACAAGAAGGCGAAATCGAGGTCAATCCCTACATCCACATTACCAATGACGGTTTACGCCCGCCGCTGGTGCATGTAGACAGCGACGTGCCCCTCTACAGCGAGGATGGGCGGCTGGTCTGGGATCAGCCCTGGGGCATCTACTTCAAACGGGACAAGCACGCGGTGCAAGGTGGGGCGGTGCCGCTGGATGTGGGCGCGGAATGCGAGGTAGACCCCTACGGCACGCGCAGCCCCTATTACTGCGTCGGCGAGGATTTCTACGATATTTGGGTGGCGTCGCTGGCCCACTGCATGAAACGCTTTGAGGGCAAGCGCCAATTTGCCTCCAAGAAACCGTCCGGCGGGGTGGGCGCTTTTTCTGCCGATAACTTCCCGGTTTTCGATTTTATGCGCCCCAACACGTATGTCATCGCCGACTCGAACCACGGTTTTAAGATGATCGGCGTGGGCGAACAGGTGGCCCGTATTTTGACCGGCGAAACCAGCAGGTTACTCGAACCCTTCTCCTTCAAACGCTTCGAACTGCAAAAGGCGCTGCCCAAATCAAACGCGCCCTTTCCCTGGATGTAAGCTTAGTCCGCAGACGGCTGACCGCCGACCGCCGCAAGAAAAGCGAACTTTGGCGGCGGTCAGCGGTCGCTGGTCGGTGGTCGGTTTCCCAACCTTAAAATTGTTAGTGTAGTATTGACAAAAACCTTTTTTTCGGGTATAGTTAGTGTAAATAAAACACTAAACATTTTGGTTTTTTATTGGAAAGATAATAGTGTGTTTTATACACTTAGGAGTGCAAAAATGAACGGAGAGCAATTGATTGAACAGAGCCGGCCTTTTTTGAATTACGTGGTCGAGTGGAAAGAAAGTTTGCAGTCCAAGCCGCTGGCCGAGATTGTCAACAACCAGCCAGAACATGTAGCGGTAATTTCGGTAGACGTGATTAACGGCTTTTGCTACGAAGGCGCCTTAGCCAGCCCTCGCGTGGCAACCATTGTCGAGCCGATTGCCGCCCTCTTTCAAAAGAGCTACCAGGCCGGGGTGCGGAATTTTGTTCTCACCCAGGACACTCACCCCGAGGACTCGGTTGAGTTTGAAAGCTATCCCCCCCACTGCATCCGGGGCACGCGTGAGAGCGAGACGGTAGACAAGTTCAAGGAACTACCCTTCTTTGATCAGTTCCAGGTGCTGCCCAAACAGTCTATCAACTCGGCGATTGGCACCGATTTGGAACCCTGGCTGGCCGCGCACCCGCAGGTTAACACCTTCATCGCCGTCGGCGATTGCACCGACCTCTGCACCTACCAATTGGCGATGCATCTCAAGCTGCGCGGCAATGCCCGTAACGAAAAGGTGCGGGTGATTGTACCGGTGGACTGCGTGGATACCTATGATCTACCCGTCTCCGTTGCCACCGAAATCGGCGCAATCCCGCATGATGGCGACCTGCTGCACTATATCTTTCTCTATCACATGCGGCTCAATGGGATTGAAGTCGTCGCCAAGGTAGAGTAGCAGCCCAATAAGAATTAAGAAATTAGAAATAAGAACCAATCGGAGGCTCACCATGACATTCCTGACAGTTTCAGCAACGGTTTTTGTGATCTTGGCAGTTCTTGGCGCGGTCATCTTTCGCTCCAGGCAAACCCAGATTGTGCGTGAAGACAGCGTCGCCGTGACCATCAATCGCGACGGCTTTATCAAGCGAGTGCTGCCCGCCGGCCGGCATGTCCTGCGCCCATTTGAAAAAATAGATTTTGTGCTGGAAACTAAAACCAAATTGATTGCCGGCCAGGCGGCGGCCATTGCCACCGGCGACGGCGTCCCGGTCAACATCAACTGGTCCGGCACTTATGCCTTGAAACCCGAACTCATCACCGAGAATGCCAGCCAGCGGCTGCGCGGCCTGACCAATAGCGAAAAAGCGATTGCCCGCCATGCCGACATCTGTTTGCGCAAACTCGTGGGGGACTACGCCGTGCCTGACCTGTTCAAACCGGCCACCCGCGAACGGATCGAGCGGCAAATGAGCCAACTGCTGGCGGACCGGCTGAAGCCGCTGGGAATCGTCTTTAACGGCCTCAATTTGCAAGCGATTGAGCTGCCCCAGGAAGTGGCCGAAGCCTTCAATAAAGCTAAAGCCATCGCCACCCTGGATGGGGCCATTCGCCAGGTGGATCCGACGACCCGCGAAGTCGTGCGTGGCGCCTACCAGCTCGACGAAATCCTCCACTGGGACGCCTACCTGCCCACCCCCTCCCGGCTGACAATGAAACGACTGCAAACAGTGGCGCATTAAACGGTCATCGTTTATAATCGTAATACGTGGTGTGTGATGCGTAAGGGTTACGGAATACGCAATACGCACCACGTTTTATATTTTACCCATCGTAAGCAAGGAAAAGGTAGTTCTTATGTCTATCTTTAACGGGAAACGCTTAACCAACAGCACCTTTAAGCTCGACATCGAGCGCATGCGTCAGGGCTGGTATTCGGACAAATATTTTGTCAATATTGCCCAAACCTTGCAGGCGCTGGCCGAGCGTGATTATCGTTTTAGCGGGCACAGCCCCGTTTTGAGCCAGTTGGGGATTGACCCGGCCAGCCTGGCCACCGGCGATATCGAGGTCGAGATGCAGGTTTTTACCCGCCGCGCGCCGCGCGCCCTGATCGCCGGGGTTGACAAAGCTTTGAGCATGCTGCGTCACTGCACCGGTTATTATGACGAGAGCGGCAAATTTGTTGAAACATGGTCACGTTTGCGGGTCGAGGCGGTGCAGGATGGGGTGATGACCTACTATCACGGCGACCCGCGCCGGGTGCAGCCGGTGATGCGTGTCAGAGGCCGTTATCGAGATTTTGCCCTGCTGGAGACGCCTATCCTCGGCGCACTGGCCCGGGCCAGCCGCATTGCCACCAATGTGTACAACACCCTGGAAGCGGCACGCGGCAAGCCGGTGCTGTTTTTCCCGGCCCGTTTTGACGTGCATGAAGTCCAGGCCGCCGACGGTTACGCCTATGATATTGCTGTGCATCGTTTCAATCGCGATTACCAGCAGCAGGTTGGCTCGTTTGTATCCACCGACGCTCAGGGGGACTGGTGGGGTGGTTTGGGCGGCGGGACCGTAGCGCATGCCGCTATCGCCTGCTTTTTGGGCGACACGGTCGAGGCTATGCTGGCCTTTGCTGCCGTGCGCCCGCCGGAGATGCCGCGTATTGCCCTGGTGGATTTTAACAACGACAGCGTCGGCACCAGTTTGGCCGTTTTGCAGGCGATGTTTGAACGCTACCAGGCGGCGTGCGAGGCTGGCGACGAAGAGATGGCCCAGAAATACAGGCTGTTCGGCGTGCGCCTGGACACGTCGGGCAATATGCGTGATGTGAGCGTGCAGCCGTTGGGCGACAAGAAGTTGGATAACGGGGTCAATCCCCGGCTGTGCTGGCTGGTACGGCAGGCGCTGGATAACGCCTGGACCGGTTGGAACTTGCCATCCGCCTGGCACGAGCGGGCCAGAACCTACTGCCATAATGTGCAGATTGCCGTCAGCGGGGGCTTTAGGCCGGAGAAAATCAAATGGTTTGAGGAGCTGAGCGTACCCGTTGACATTTACGGCGTCGGCTCCAGCCTGATGAGCAACGACGATGCGCTTGGTACCAACACCGATTTCACCGCCGATGTGGTCCGGGTCAAGCTTAACGGAGATTGGGTGGATATGGCCAAGGTTGGCCGGACAGCCACCGATAATCCCGATTTGGAGCCGGTGGATTTAGAGAGGTTGTGAACAGAAGAGGCGAAGTTATTTACCCCTGGATTTCTTTGTTGTGAGAGCGTTCGGAAACTGCTTTGCCTGTCTCGCCCGCCCTGGCATGAACTGCCAGGGCTACTCAACAACGCCGGGTGAACCCGACTTTAGCCCGATTAATCGGGCGCTGTTCCATAGTCCGGCGACTTTATCGCCGGACAAGCGTCGGTGATAAGGGTTACTCTGGAGTTTCCGAATACTCTCTGTTGTGTTTTCGACGAACTTTGAGCACGCCCGCCGCCGGCAAAACAATCAAAAGCACAACGGCCAAAACAACAGAAACCAGAGATATTTGCTGAGGCAAAACACCGCCGACACTTGGCATACCCGTAACTTCTCCGGTAAACGGATCGGTGGCAGACCCTATCTCTTCCTCATAGGTGTAATTGGCTAAGGGTAAGGGAACTCCATCAGGCCCCGTTAAGGCTGTCACATCCGGGGGAGGTACATCGCCTCGATAAAAACCCAGATAGATCCCACTGGTTGTATTGGGCAGCCCATCCGTCACCACGGTAACGTTTGGATTGGTCGGGTGGGCATCGGGTGGCAAGCGCAGGTTAAAGGTGGCAGGGCCGGCTCCCAGGTTGTCAAAATAAAAAGACCCATCCTTGTCCGAACCCTTAAAGACCTCAAAGCCAGGGCCGGTGATGAATACCGGGACATCCCTGGAAAAGACTCCCCGCCACCCGCCAGGAGCGCCAGGGTCGGGGTGAAATTCCACCACGAAACCCTCAAGCCGGGAGCGGCGGATCAGCTCCAGCTCGAAATCTCCCTCAAAATCATCACTGGCATCCTCACACTCTGCCTCTAACTTATTCAGGTCAATCGTTTTTTCAAGATCAAATGAGACATTATCTACATCGCCACCAGATATAGCATCACTATCCAGATCAATGATCTCGCCCTTATCGTTTACACAAACGTAATGGTTTGGATTGATGCCGCCAATCGTTTTATCCGGGTCGCCGGCCTGGCTGGGTAGAGGGATAACAAAGGTTAGCAAGAGAGCAAGAGCTGCCATTACACCGATTGATTTATGTTCAACGTGCGCCATAAGCTACTGCTCCTCAACTCTACTTTCCATAATAATAAATCTATTGTAACACATGTATTCCGTAGAATCAACCTGCGGCTTCTGAATGGTACGCCTCCTTCATTGTATAACATAATCTTTTATGTTATAATTCAAGCTGAGAATTTGAGGGAGGCAACATTATTATGCCAGACTCTATGCTTGATCCAAAAGTGCGGTTGCGCCAAAAAATAGTGGGCCTAAAGATACGCCATGCCCGCACCGAAGCAGGCTTAACTCTGAAAGAGGTCGGACAGGCCGTTGGACTTTCGACCGGCCTGGTCTCCGAGATCGAGTTTGGTCAGCGAGAGGTAACGCTGCCCCAATTAGAGGTGATGGCCCTGCTCTTTAATGTGCCGGTTAGCTTCTTCTGGTCCGAAGACCCCATCGAAACTCCCAAACGAACTCTACCCACCATCGAAGCGATTGCTCTCCGCCAGCGTATTATCGGCGTATTGCTGCGCCAGGCCCGCACCGAAGCCGGCCGTTCGCAGGAAGATGTGGCCAACTTGCTGGGTCTGCCGGTTAGCCAGCTTGCTCAGTATGAACTGGGTGAAAGCCAAGTCCCCTTATTAGAACTGGAAACACTGGCTAACTATCTCAATGTATCCCTGGATTACTTTATTGACCAGGGTTTACCTTTCGATCAAACCAACGGCCACTTAACCCTGGACGAATTGGCCCGCTTTTCTGAGTTACCTAAAGAAATACGCGAATTTCTGGCAAACCCGGCCAACCTGCTTTACATCAATATCGCCATGCGTTTGAGTGACCTCTCGGCTGACACCCTCCGCAGCCTGGCCGAAGGGCTGCTTGAAGTGACCTACTAGGACAGTTGTGATGGCTGAACTTTCCTCCGAAAAATCCGTCCAACCCGCAGAAGCGCCCAAACCCTCGGTCGTGGATGAGCTTTTTGAACTGGCCGCGACCCGCAACCTGGATACGATGCTGCGTAAAGCCCTGGGCATGGTGGTCCGCATTGTTGGCGCAGAAGCGGGGTCCATTCTGGTTCAGACGCAATCAACCCATCGGGTCAGGTCGGGCGCATTCCGACAGGAAGCCTTGAACCGTATCGAACATTGGGAAGCGGTTATTAGCCGGCGTTTGCAAGATGCCGTCTTGATTATCCCAGGGGCGACAACCCTCCCCATTTCTATTTCTAAACTGGCCGGCAGCCAACTCGCTCTTATTAATGTTCCACTACTGCAAGACACCAAGGTGATCGGTACCTTGAGTCTGGTCTTATCACCGGGTCAAGAGTTAGCCGAACCCCAGCAAAATTTACTCACCCGTATCGCCAAAGGGATGGGCCAGATGGCCTCGTTGGTATCGGACCTGGAACTGGCTCAACAGCGGCTGAACCAGATGAGCCTTTTCTACCAGGTAGGCCAGGCGCTGGTCACCACCTTTGACATCAATAAGTTATTATCTGATACCATGCAGTTGGCCGCCGATGTAATTGACGCCGGCGCCGCCTCCTTGATGCTCATTGACGAAGAACGTGAGGAATTGGTTTTTGAGGTCAGCCACGGCTCGCGCAGCAAGATGCTGCGCCAGCAGCGTATTCCCCTGGACGAAGGCATTGCCGGCTGGGTAGCGCGGAATGGCTACCCGGTCATTGTCAACGATGCCCGGACCGACCCTCGTTTCAGCCACCGGGTAGATGTGCGCACCGGCTTTCTAACCCAGTCCATCGCCGCCGTGCCGCTCAAAATTAAAGGGCGGATTATTGGGGTGCTGGAAGTTTTGAACAAATATTCCGGGGCCGGCTTTAACCAGGAAGATGTCCGGCTGATGAGTTCTATTGCCGCCCAGGCGGCCATCGCCCTTGAGAATGCCCGCCTCTACCAGCAGGTCCGGCAGGAACGAGACCACATCATCAAGGCGCAGGAGGATGTGCGCCGTGAACTGGCCCGCAAGCTCCACGATGGCCCGGTGCAGCTCCTCTCGGCCATCAGTATGAGTCTCGATCACCTGGAACGGCTGAATGAAGTTAAGCCGGAAGCGGTTCATAATGAAATTAATGCCCTGCGCAACCTGGTCCGCCAGGCAACCCGGGATGCCCGCAATGTTTTGTTTGAACTGCGGCCGATTATTTTGGAAACGCAAGGGCTGGTCGCGGCACTGGAAGAGTATGTCAACCAACTACGCAGTTCTGAGAGTTTTGATATTCATTTCAAAACCATTGAAGAGGTTGGTTATGATGCCAAAGTTGCGGGCACCATTTTCTCCATTGCCCAGGAAGCGATCAACAATATTAAGCGCCACGCCAATGCCCGCAACGTTTGGTTACTACTTGAACCTAAAAATAATCGCTTTATCGTCACCGTTCGGGATGACGGCGAGGGGTTTGATGTCGAGAAAATCGAAGCCAGTTATGACCGGCGCGGCTCTTTTGGCTTGATCAACATGCGCGAGCGGGCGCAATTAGTTGAAGCAGAACTGCACATCCAATCCCGGCAGGATGCCCCCAATCGGGGTACAAGTATTCAGTTGATCTTACCACCCCCTCCTGCTGTCAGCGCCAAATCAAAGGCGTAAGCAGGATTTTCAAAGGAAGGATATGTCACATGGCTCAGCCCTCCGCCAAAAAGCTGCAAGAGCAGGGCGTCGCGCTTTTTCGTAAAGGTAAATTTGAGGCGGCGCTGGAAAAATTCAACGAAGCTCTGCAAGCTGCGGCAGACCAGCCCCAACAAACCGCTGAGATTTATAACGATCTGGGTGTCACTTACAAGCAGCTAACTAACTACCCGGCTGCCCATCAGGCCCTCGACGAAGCTATGGCTCGTTTTACCCAGTTGCAGGAGAAAAAGGGCCAGGCGCAGACCCTGGGCAACCGGGCTTCTGTTTACGAAGCAGAGGGCCGGCTGGATGAAGCGGTTGAAACATACAAACAATCGGCGGCTATGCTAGAAGAAGTGGGCGAAAGCGAGATGGCCATGTATGTCTGGCAGGCGATCAGCAAACTCCGCACAAAGCAAGGCCAGTACATTGCCGCTATCGGCGCTTACGAAGAGGGCATTGAGAATATGCCTGAAAGCTCCCTAAAACGAAAAGTACTCCAACAGATTTTGAAACTCCCCGGCGGCATGTTAGGTCTTGCGGGGACCGGCAAAGAGGCAGACCAGGATAAGTAGATTATTGAGGTGACTGGCACTTTTCCCCTCTGACAAGACGATTGAGGACAACAGAGCTTAGGACAAACCAAGTGCCACTCACCTTTAGCCTGAACAGTTACGTTTCCTAAGAAACTTACTACTGGCAGAAAGCTCGGTTGAACACAGAACCGAGCTTTTTCTTTTTAATAAGATAATTTGCAAATTTTGGGAATTTTGTGCAATTCACCTGCCTTTTCAAGAAATAAAGTTTTTTCATTAAGCATAGGGGTAGCACTCTTTCAGACTCAGAAATTTAGTTACTTGTTAATAAGTTCAGGTCTTTTGGGGAGAAGTTGTGAATAAACAGCGTATCTTTTGGGGAGAAATAGGGTTAATATCTGTGAGGTTGGCTAGTTTACCGACATCCTGAAGAGAAAACAAATCTTTTAGATTAAAATCGCCTAAATTGTCAAATTTTCCCCTTCCATTTTTTAAAATGCTGTGATATAATTAGAGTAAGGGGTTAGATACCTTCGTTTTTGCAGATCTTCAAGCGATTATTGGAAGTTGGCATTAATTCCTGAAGATTAGATTGAGGGTGGGGATTAGAACTGGAGGGTACAGTCATGCAATTGCCAACCGTATTCCGCTCCTCAACCAATCCTCTACCGCCAATGTATGCCTGGCCTCGTTCGGTCAAGCGAGCTTTGCTGGCGGTATCGGTGCTGGTCGTCATTGTAGCTTACCTGCTTCTGGCCGGAGGGGTAATTGCTGCCTTGGCGGTATTAGCCGAAAGAGTGAGCAATTGAGCCAAATAGCAGGGCGGTAGGTTTATAGCCAACTCTAAACGCCATCGCTTTTTCGTGAAAAATTGAAAGGCGGCGCTAAAACGCGTCGCCTTTTTTATTAGCTGTGAAATTTCACACAACACAACATATAGTATATGCTCTTCGCTCACCTACTACTTCTAGTACTACACTTCATAGGGGTGATTTTGGATATTTCTTCTTAGCTTCAGGGCTGAGCAGGTCCAGTTTTTCTTTAGAGATAGCCCCCAAAGTTTGATAGTTGCGGCGGGCTTCATTAAGGCTGATTCCATTAGCGCCGGTAGGGTCATCGTGCATTGTTTCTTGAACAGGATCGCTGTTCCAGCCGCACACCGGGCAGGTATCCCAGGCGCCAAGCGTTTCAAACGTGAGATGCTGGCAGACGGGACAAGGCAACCAGCCGGGCAAGTTGCCCTCAACACGGTCTACTTGAATTCCCACCGTTTCGCGCAAATGCTGGGCCAAATATTCATTGGTCGCGCCCCGGAAAGGCCGTTTCATTTTGTCAATCAGAACCGGGCGATAGATCGGGTTGCCTGGCTGCAAATCATCAGGGGGTTGGTGGGTTTCCCACTGGACAAGGGTGGTAATATTTAATTTTTCGCGGAGACTCGGTTTAAGCGGTTCGTTAAAGAACTCGATAATCAGGTCAGCGGCCTCGTCGCGGGTCAATTTTTTGAGATGATGCCAGGCTATTTTTTCGAGAGCTTCTTCGCGCTGCATGTTACCCTCCGGCTAAAGGATCAGATTAATAGTAACACTCTATCAGGAAGTTGGCAATGGGTTCAAAGTAACTCTCATCTTGTTACTTAATCACAATCTTGTCCAGGTCTACTGCCGGTTCAGGAAACTTCATATCCAAGCTTTCCAGCGTCTTAATAATGGTCTCGGAGATAACCACGTTGCGATACCACTTCTTATTAGCAGGGACGATATACCAGGGAGCAGCTTTGGTGCTGCACTTTTCAAAAACATCCTCAAAAGCTCGCATGTAATCATCCCACCGCTCCCGTTCACCCAGGTCGGCCGGGTTAAATTTCCAACGCTTCTGCGGCTGATCCAGGCGGGCCTGCAAACGTTTTTTCTGTTCCTCTTTAGAGATATGGAGATAAAATTTAAGGATGGTGACGCCGCTGTCAACCAGCAACTGCTCAAAGTCATTGATGTGATCGTAACGAGTCTGCCAGATCGCTTTGGAAACCAAATTCTTTACCCGCACCACCAGCACGTCCTCATAATGAGAGCGGTTAAAGATGCCAATCATCCCCCGTAGGGGCACTCGTTCGTGAACACGCCATAAAAAATCGTGAGCCAGCTCTACGGCGGTGGGCGCTTTAAAGCTGGTGACAGACACTCCTTGCGGATTAACGCCGCTCATAATGCTGCGAATTGTTCCATCCTTACCGCCAGCGTCCATAGCTTGTAGGACAATCAACAGGGCATGCTTCCCTTCGGCATAAAGTACTTCCTGCAATTCGGATAAGCGCTCAATATTTTTGGCCAAGCGTTCCTTGGCCGCCTGTTTTTCGAGACCGCCCGTGTCTTCGAGATCAATATCGGCTAACTTGACTCTCTGGTTGGGTTTTACTTTGATAAGGGGCATAGATCTCCTCGCTGTTCTATTGAATAATAACGTCAAGTCCGGGTTCAAAACGCACCCAGTTACCCGCTGGCCCCTGGCATTCTTCTTTGGACGAAAAGCAGATGGACAGCCACAATTTGTGGTTTCCCGGGGTGCTGAAAGCCAGGCCGTCTTCGTGGGTAAAAGGTTTGCCCGCTTCAAGCTGGCTGTTATCCCAACTGGTTTGGAAGTTGCCGGTGTCGGGGGTGAGACCCAGGATGCCAAATGTCTTGATCCCCCCTTCGACATTATTGGCCTCAATCTTTACAAAGACCTTCTCGCCGACTGCGTAGGTATTCTTGCCATCACGAAAGCTGATTTTGGCCAGCACCCCATTTTGAGGGGCAGGCTCAGCCGGAGCCGCCGGGGGAGGGGGTTCGGCGGGAGGGGGTTCGGCGGCCGGAGGCTCCGCCGGCGGGGCCGGAGGTTCGGTGGGTGGGGGAGGAACGGGGGTGTCAGTCGGGATCACCTCGGGAGCAGGTGGCTGCGTGGGCGGGGGCGGAACAGGCGTATCGGTGGATGGGGGAGGCGGCGGGATGGTGGGCGTCGGCAGGATGGAGAGCGGAATTTCCGCGTAGACGGTTGGGGTAAAGGTTGGCAGCGGGGTGCGGGTGGGTGGAAATTTAGACTCTTTCGACACCGATTGAAAGGGAAGCGAGGCGCAGGCCAGGATGACAAGAATTAAGATAATATTAAAGATACTCCAAGAACGGAGTGGCTGATATAGACGCAATGGATTTACCTCATAATTATTGAGTGATAGCAACCCGGCAGTTTAACATGAAGCAGGCCAAGGGCCAAATTAAACGGGTAACAGGTGACAAGTAACCCGTGAGTACCTGTTTTCTTTGCCATTGAGCACCATTTGTGCTAAACTAATTCTACCTTGCCCCCGTAGCTCAGTGGATAGAGCAGTGGCCTCCGGAGCCATGTGCGGCCGTTCGAGTCGGCCCGGGGGTATACAGTTTAAAGAACAAAAAGATTACCTACCGTTTCCACCTTTGCCTTGGCTGAACCAAAGGCCCTACGGGCAGAACAGGCGCAGAAAATGGTTGGTAACAGTCTAAAACCGCTTGACAAAACAGGACGCTCGCACGAAAGTGGGAGCGTCCTGTTTTTAGCCAAGCGGTTTTAACTTTTATTCGCGCCTTTCTCCGGCTCGGTGAACTATTCATGAAACGAAAGCCTGTCCCACCGAAGTCCACGTCGCCAAGTTCCGCCCTTTCTCCTACTTACCCTATAAGCAGGAACACAGGATGTCCTGCTGGCATTTTTGTTTATGGGAAATTCTTCCCAGTCAATGAAAACCCCTAATTTTTGGTCTTCCTAACCTTCAGGAATTGTGATAAACTATGTCTAAACACACCGGATTAGTAATGTGTGAATAATTCAATCAAGACAGAGGTTTACCTATGGCAGAACAAGATCCCCAAGAACTAAATGGGCTGCAACCCGGAGACGAGAATAAGAAGCCCATCCGTATCCTATATGCTGAAGACACCGAGGTTATTCGCAATATTATGGCCCAGACGTTAGAAATTTATGGATACACCGTAGCTACTGCTAAAAACGGTCAAGAAGGGGTCGAAATGGCCTTACAGTGGGAACCTGACTTGATCCTCATGGACTTACGGATGCCGGTTATGGATGGTTATCAAGCTATTCAAGCGATAAAAGTTAATCCAAAAACTCGTCATATTCCCGTTTTTGTGATTTCGGCCTGGAGCAGTAAAAGGGAGCAGGATCAAGCCAAAGCAGCCGGTGCTGATGCCTTTTTTGTAAAACCGACGGAGATGAAGCGGCTTGACGAAGCCATTAAAGCTGCTGTGACCGCTTCCACTTCCGCGCCTAAATTATTCTGAGCGCACGACTCGACCCGTCCTGAACCCCCTCCGACCTTACAGTTTCATAACGATACTGTTCGCTCCGCAATCTTTTAAATCGCTGCCTGTAGCAAAAAGTCCCTTCGCTGTGGAAGAGAGCTTTGTGTTTGGCCCGTGATGGGATTCCCGCTGCCCTCAAAGTTATAACTCATAGAGAAACTTGCTAAAAATCCGGTTCATTTTATGATACAATGGTATGCCAGGCGCCCGTAGTAACGCTTACTTCGGTTACGTCGTACCAACGCCCACCGCTGTTCGTTGTCAAAGCACAGCGGTCGGATAAAGAGAGCGATCACCTCGACGATGAAAAAACAAATGTCTAATAAGAACAAAATACCGCCCAAGCTGCTCACCGCACGGCCAACCTTGCGGAGAACGCATCCCCCCACGTCTCAAGCAGCCGGAACGGCAGCTACTCAACAGGCCAGGCTTGGCCCTGCCTCCCTGACCCCTGCTGAAGTGCTGCAACTGCAACGCACCCTGGGTAACCAGGCCGTCGATCAATTTAGGACCGGAGTGATTCAACCCCGTTCGGTTCAAGCAAAAGGGTCAGACCAGCCAGGGGGTCAACCCGTTCTCCAAAACAGATCCGATTCTTCAAGGCTGGCCCTGCCGCCGGTGCAATCAGGCTCGCTCTCACGGTCAGAGTTTGATGGCCTGATGCAGCAACATTTTGGGGTAGGGCGGATTTTCAACGGCAACCGGACTGATCAAGAGAATGAGTTACGCCAGACGCCCGGGAATTCGAGCCTGGCTTTTAACCCACCCGATTGGCAAGATTGGAATCCCGGGTCTGACTCGACCCTGTATGCCCAGATTGTCAATGCTTTTCGGCAGTACGCCGAAAGCTTTGGCGGAATACCGCCGGTCCAGGAAATCGGCTTTTTCAATGTAAGATACGCTTATGACCACGCTTCAGCCCGGGTGGTCACCGAGCGAAACGTGCCGGCCGTGTTTGGGGGTGGTACCCTCCTGATTTACCGTTACATCACGACCAGCGCCAAGGCCTTGCCAACAGGGCGCAGTACGTCCGGCAGCGCCCCGCTGCCGCTGCCGCTACGAGAAGATACGGTCTCAAGAATCATTACCCACGAATTGGCCCACGGTCTGGTGGAAGTAGCCCTGACGCCGGCCAGTACGGGCGGAACAGCGGGACACGTGCCGGACCCTCAACTCTTGACTGATTATAAGACCGCCGTGGGCTGGACCGCCGGGGCTGCTCCCAGATTGTTCGATATCGGCGTGCCGGCCGTCCAGCAGGCCATTACCGCCGGGACAGTGCCGGACAGCACCTATGAAATCACCCAGGCCAACTGGAATGAGCCGCGATGGATCGAGCAGCCCATCTCCAGCTATATGACAACCCATCCCGCCGAGGATTTCCCGGAAGCCGTGATGGCCTATGTGGTTAAGCCGGACCTGCTCAGAACCCGGTCCCCACGTCGGTTTCAATTTATCGCCACGCGGGCAAGTAGATTAGGCCCATTATTACGGCAAATTGGACCTGCTTCGCGCTGAAGGGCGATTTTAGGGACGGGCATTACGCCTGAAAGACTCTATACCTCACCCGCACCTTCTCCAGCCGCTCCGGCAGGATGCGTACCCCAATTCCCGGCCCGGTGGGTACAGTGATGGTTGAATCCTCAACGTTCAAGTTAAAATCCGGTCCGGCAATATCTTCGCGGTAGTAGCGATTGGTGGCAGAAATGTCGCCGGGCAGGGTGAAGTTGGGCAAGGTGGCCAGGTGGAGATTGAGCGCCCGGCCCACGCCCGTTTCAAGCATCCCCCCACACCAGAGGGGAATGCCTGCCTCGAGACATATCTCATGGATAGCCAGGGCGTTGTTCAAGCCCCCCACCCGACCTACTTTCATATTAATAATCCGGCCGGCTTTGATCTCGATGGCCCAGCGAGCGTGCAGCGGTGAATGAATGCTTTCGTCAAGGCAGATAGGTGTTTGGAGCTGGCGCTGCAACGTGGCGTGGTCGGCAATGTCGTCGTAATGGAGGGGCTGCTCGATCATCAGCAGGTTGAGCCTGTCCATTTCCTGGAAAAGGGGGGCATCGGCCAGGGTAAAGGCGGAATTGGCATCAGCCATCAGCTTGAGGGTGGGGTAGCGCTCACGGACAGCGGTAAGAGGTATCAACTCCCAGCCCGGCTCAATTTTCATTTTGATGCGGCGGTAGCCCTGCTGGATGAATTGGTCCACGCGCTCCAGTTGAGCTTCCAGAGTCGGCTGGATGCCGATGCTGACGCCGACCTCAACCCGCTGGCGCACTCCGCCCAGCAATTTTGAAAGCGGGACCCCCTCAGCCTGGGCCAGCAAATCCCAGACGGCATTTTCCAGACCCGCCTTGGCCATAGGATGGCCGCGCACCCATTGATAACGGGCGGCGACCTCCTGCGGGGCCGTCACTGCCTGGCCCATAGTCGGCGGAATTAAAAAGTCGCTCAGGATGTGCCAGGCGGTCTGAACTGTTTCATAGGAGTAGCCGGGATCGTCGGCGGCCACACACTCGCCCCAGCCGACCAGACCCTCGCTGTAAACGGCCACCAGGATGCAGGGGCGGGTCACCTGCGTGCCGAAACTGGTGCGGAAGGGTGCCACCAGCGGCTGGGAAACATGGTGGAGTTCGATACGCTCGATTTTCATAAAATTGCCACCTTTCCAAAATTCCTGCTTCAAAAGCTCTCAACTGGAGATGGGCTGCGTGTTCCGTGGGGAGCAAACTTCGACCCTCTACATTTCGTCCGGCTGCCAATCTTTTTGAAGCAGGTAGAAATTGCGGTTGTCGCCCCGGCCAAAATCAACGGCGGTGTAGCCCGCGCCAAAGTACGCCTCAAAGACCTCGCGGGTATGGAGCCGCCACTGCAAGGCTAAGTCGGGGGCAGCGGCTTTGAGCGCAGGGAAGTCGGGCGGGATCTGGAGCCAGCAAAAGGGCGCCTGGGGAGGATCAAAGGTGGAGGGGACGGCCAGGAAACCGTTGGGCAGGACTGGGGCCGGATTAATCAGGGGATGGATGGAGCTGGCCGGAATCTGGGCTGTAGTTTGTCGGGCCAGCCGGCGGGTAACATGGGCCGAAGCAATCCACCAATCCACCCGGAATCGGTCGCTGGGGAGGCCGCGATTGAGGGCATCGGGCATATCGCCGTACAGGTGGCGCAAGTAAGTGTTACAAACCGCCCCCAGTTTATTGAGGTTCAGATAGGCATTTCGCCCTTGCAGGGGATCAAAGGTCCAGGTCACCAGATCAAGCTGGCGAGCCAGGGCAGCCTCGCGCTGGGCCAACTTTAATTGATACCCAACCCCGCTGCTCTGGTAGGCGGGCAGCACGCCGGTCTGGTGCGAGACCAGTTTGAGGCGATTCTCCAGAGTGAGGCCCGGCAGGCTGTAAGAAAAACCGATTGGTTCAGTTCCATCCAGGGCCAGCAGCACAATTCCCCCTTCTTTGGCGAGAATCAGCAGCAGTGAGGTAGGCGTGACATCCAGTTCCGTCGTACCCCAAATTTCTATTTGCAGCCGCTCGATAGCTTGACATTCTGCAATTGTCGTCACGGGGCGAATTGAGATAGTCATAAACGTGGAGAATTTTACTACAATCTATCCAAAACGTAAAGGTTAAATTCCAGGGGGCGTATAAACGAAGGATCAACCGGCCAACTTATTTACATAAAATCTTCTGTCCAGGGTTGCCATTTCCAAAGTACAGGGGTATAATGATAAGGGTGTAACCTGTCGTTATACTATATCTTGTGGGCGAATGGTATTTTTTAGCCATATGTAGTATAATAGGCTGAACAGGATACCCAATTGGGCGAATGGTCCAATGGAAGCGAAAGATTAGTAGCCAGATTTTAGCCTGGCTGCGCATCTTCGCATCTTGAGCAGCTTTATGGTAGGATAAAGGAGACAGTCGGTAAATTTATCTTACTCAAAGGAAAGCTCACCACAGCGCCATGCAACAAGTTAAACGAAGAAATCCCTACCTGGGATTAATTATCGTCGTTGGTACGTTAACAATTTTAATGTTTATTTTGCTCGTAGCGGTTGGCACTTTTTTGTTTTCCGGTCAATTTAGCTCCGCTCAATCCGGGGGGGGCAGTGTCCTGAGAGGCAGAAATCCGCTGAACGCTGTCAACGTTGAGGAAATTGATCCGGCTCTGGCCCTGGCCTCGCTGGGGGGAGTGTCTGAGGCGGACGTAATCATCGAGGCTATTAACAAATCACGACCCGAAACAGCCCTGGCCGCCCTGGCCTATTATCCAACGTTGAACGATAAGGAAAGTGCGGGAGATTTTTTACTTTTAGCCGGAGCTTACCAGGCCCAGAATAATCCGGAGAAAGCAATTTTCTGTTACCAAATGGCCGGTTTGATTGCAGCGCTCAGCCCTAATTTACCGGATACGGTCCGAGCCGATATATTTTTAGAAGCCGGCGAAAGATTGAGCGGTCTAAACCAGGCGGATTGGGCCAAATTTTATCTGGACCAAGCTTTTGTGGTTGCGGCCAAAAGCCCTTTTCTACAGGGGGCGCACCGCCGCCTGGTATTTGAGCGGCTGCAAAAAGATTACCTGGGGCTAAATGAGCGAGAGTTGGCCCGAAAAAGTTTAGACCTGACCGCCAGGCCGGTAGGCGCGGCAGTGGACCCCGGGACGCAGCTCTTTATTTTGCCCCAGGCCAGCGAAGCCATTGCCCTGCCGCTTTCGACCCAGGAGGCGGAGGCAAACCGCTGGAGCAAAGCACAAGAACTGGCAGCGCTGCTGGTTGAGCGCGGCGGTAATGCGCCCGAGTCGGCCAGAGAGGCGCTCAAAGAAGCGCTACTGGCAGAAGATGGGGAAAAACTGGTCTTTTACACTCAGGAGTTGAATGCGGCGGCCCAGCTCTCCAGGAAAATAGATATTACGATTGCGCAAATAGAGTGGTTATCAACAAAGTATCGCATCGCTCGCCGGGCTTACGGATTGAGCCTGGTGCCCGAGTGGGAAGCTCAAGCGGAACAAATTCGGGCCGAGCTGACCAAAACTTATGAAGCACTCTATGCACTGTATGCGGATTTGATTGTCGCTTTGCCGGAAGTTTCTCAAATTGATAAGGCGACCGAAGAAAGACTCCGCCGTGAAGTTTTAGCCGGCGAGTTGGGGCGGTACCCAAACTATCCTGAGGAGCAGCGGCGCAAACAGCTTTTAGATGCATCCAACCAGTTGCTGACCACACAGCCTGAACTCGGCCTTTTTGTGGGCGTTGGTCAGGCGGCCGGCCGGGAGATGTATCGCTTAGTGTCGCCCGAGTGAGCCGGGGGCAAGATGCAGGCAGTCGTTTACCCCTGATAAGCTGCAACCTGTAACTTGCAGCTTGTAACCTGTTAGGAGAGAGTGTATGTCGAATTTAGGCAATTTAATAACCATTTTATTGGCGATGATTGTTGGGCTGATTATTCTGACATTGATCTGTTTGTTGACCATTTTTCTAAATCCCAATGTCTTTTTCAACCCGCTCAGCCCCAATCGTGCCACGGCTATTGCTGCCACCCGGTTGGCTCAAGTAACGGCAACCTCAACTCCAACTACCCCGGCCCCTACCTACCCGCCAACCTGGACGCCCAGCGCCACCCCCACCCCGGCTCCGACCAAAACCGCCACCGACACGCGCACTCCGACCCCGACCAGAACAGACACTCCTACCAGCACCGCTACCCCGACCCAAACCCCCACCACGGTTGTCCCGCCAACCTTTACCCCTGTGCCCCCTTACCCGTTTATCGCTTCCAGCGGTCCTGAGAGCACAAATCGCTGCTCTGATATTAAATTAATGTATTCAGTTTTTGGCCCCGATAACGAGCCAATCTCCGGTTTTCAGGTGGAGTATGGCGAAATCGGCGTGCGAGGCAGCGTTTTTCTTACTGGGCCAACTGAGTTCCATGAATTTTATGGGGTTACCCTGATCCCCGGCACCAACAAGCCCGCGGCCAGGCGGTCACATAACTGGTTTGCCTATTTGGTCCAAAATGGGCAAAAAGTAAGCAAAGCTCTGCTGTTCTCCACCGATCCGATGTATGCCGATCCCAGTGAAAGCTGCAGCAACGACAACAACAGCAACGGCAATGATAATAACAATAACAGCAATGATAACTCCAGCAGTAACGACAACAACGGCAACGATAATAATGGCTGTATCCCGGACCCCTGCACCAGCCAGGATGCAACCAATGTCAAACACGTTGTCTTCCGGCCAGAAGAACTGCTGGTAACGACCGCTACCCCAACGCCCCGGCTCGGTCTTTGCATCCCGCCTTATGCCAGTTTCGTCTTAGAGCGTAGCTGCAATGACTGCCCCACCCAAGCCGATGCGCAGCGCCTGTTCGTCGCGGTGGGCGGCCCACGGGTAGACATCTATGATTTTGACCGTGATCGTGACGGCATTGCCTGTGAAGATTTGCCGATAGGTCGAGTTTTGCAGTGTTCTGATTTTGCCAGCCAGGCCCAGGCCCAGGCTGCCTTTAATGCCGCTGGCGGGAATAACAAGAACACCGATGCGCTGGACCCTGACCGTAATGGTATCGCCTGTGAACAACTTCCTTAGTTAGGGTAGAGAAATCAGTTGAAAGACAGGCACTCAGCTTGTCCCCACTGTAGGTCAAACTTAAGTTTGACCTACCAAAAAACAGTGAGGTAAGGACCATGATGATTCAAAGATTAGACAATCGTTGGACTACGGTGTTACTGGCGCTGACGCTGGGCATGACCCTCCTCTCGGTGCTCTGCTACGCCACCATTTTTATTCAGCCCAACGTCCCGTTTAATCCCCTCAGCCCCAGCCGGGCGACTGAAGTGGCGCTGCGAAACCCGCCCCCTGTCGCCACGCAAGTCGTCATCGTCGCCACCCCTGACCAATCCTACCCGGCCACCTGGACGCCTACGCCATCCCGCACCCCAGGCCCGACCAAAACCCCCACCGACACGCGCACGCCGACCCCGACCAAGACACCCAGCCCCACCTTGACGCCCACCCCGACCGACACCAACACGCCCCTCCCGCCAACCCGGCCCCCAACGCCCACCGCTACGCCGACTCCCTTTGGCTATTTTGTTTCTTCCCACTCCAGCGAGAATAACTGCGCCGACATCGGCCTCAAAGGAGTGGTTAATGGGCCGGATGGTCTGCCCAAAGCCGGGGTAGAAATTCAGTACGGTGAATTAGGGGTTTCCGGCAGCCAGTTTACCGCCCGCACCGACGGCAACGGCCGCTACGGAGCGCTGCTGCTGCCCGGCAGCAACAAGGTAGCGACCACCTCCTCTCATAACTGGTTTGCCTACGTCGTCGAAAATGGGCAGCGGGCCAGCGAAGAATTTAAATTTACGACCGACCCGATCTACGCTGTAAATCCGAAGCACTGTAAGGCATTAGAGAGTGAAGATGAGGTGGATATCAACGACTCGGATCGCAAAGGCTGCATTCCCAATCCGTGCAATAGTGCAGATGCCATTCAAATCAAAATCATCAACTGGCAGTTGAAACTTACGGGCAACTGAGGTAAAATCACTCGCGTTTCGCCCATTCTGAATCGCGAGAA
>JAHDWA010000084.1 GCA_023382535.1 Anaerolineae bacterium
TTTCTGATTTCTGATTGACCATACCCTTTTTTTCGTTATTTCGCAACACATCTATAAGAGATCTGTGTTTATCTGCGTGCATCTGTGGACTGTTTTTTAACCAGGGGCACAATGAGCGCGTCTACCGCCACCGCCCCGGATGGGAGGGCCATGAGCGGGTTAATGTCCACTTCGGCAATCAGGTCGCCCAGGTCGGCGGCCAGGGCCGAGAGACGCATCGCCGTATCTACCACCGCCTCAAGGCCCACTGGGGGTTGTCCCCTGACGCCTGTGAGCAGGGCCGCCCCGCGCAGACTCAGCAGCGCCTCGCGCATAGCGGCAGGTGTGGCTGGCAGCAGCAGCCAGCGATGGTCGCGCAGCACTTCGACCCAAATTCCGCCCATACCCAGGGTCAGCATCGGCCCAAATTGCGCGTCGTTGACCAGGCCCAGCAGCAGCTCCACGCCTGCCGGAACCATCTGCTGGATGAGGACCCGTGGGCCAAAGCGGACCTCAAAATCAAGGTAGCTCTCGGTCAGCGCCGCCGCATCTTTGACATTGAGCCGCACGCCGCCCCGGTCGCTCTTGTGCAGTTGCCCCGCCGCCGTCTTGACAGCCACCGGATAGCCGATCACTTCGGCGGCATGGATGGCTTCCGCCAGCGACGTCACCACCGTCTCGGCCGGGGTCGCAAGGCCATACGCCCGTAAAATTTCCTTGCTGGTAAACTCGTCGAGCGGGCCGGAGGCAGTTTGTAACATCTGCCGCGGTTCGGTCCGTAGGGCGTAAGGCGTGGAGCGTGGAATTCCCCCTGCTCCCCTGCTCCCCTGCCCCCTTGTGGCCTGGCGTTGTCGTTGATACTCACTGTACTCCAGCACGTGGCGAATCGCCCGCAGGCCGTTTTCCGTGCCCAGGAGCACCGGGATACCGGCCCGGCGAAGGCGGGCAATTTGCTGGTCGCCGGCAGCGGCGGCCAGATGCACCAGAAAGGCCAGCGGATGAAGCAGGTGGGGCTGCGCCGCCAGGGCCACTTCAATGTAGGCCGGGCTGAAATCGCTGGCACAAGTCAGGTCTACGGCAAAGACGTTCAGGCCGGTCAGCGGGTCGGCGTCGAGCGTTTGCAGGCATTCCTGGAAGATACGCTCGTAGTTGTTGCCGGTGCCCCAGGCGTCGAGCGGGTTGATCGGATCGAGGCCGGGTTCAAGGATCTCGGCCAGGCGGGCCGAGGTGCTTGCCGCGATGGGGGTAAACTCCACCCCTTCTGCTTCGGCCAGGTCAACCAGCAGGCCGCGTTCCCCGCCGGAGTCGCAGAGGGCGGTGATGGTCCGGGTCGCGGCGCGCATCCCGGTAGACAGCAGTTCCAGCGTGTCGAGCAGCTCGTCAGGTGATTTAACCCGGCGCACCCCATAGGCGGCAAAGAGAGCATCGTAGGCGGCATCCACTCCGGCCAGCGCCCCGCTATGGGCCTGGGCTAACCGCGCCCCCCGCTCGCTGCACCCAACTTTGAGGGCGACAACCGGCACATCGCGCTCGGCGGCCTCGTTTAACGCCGCTTTGAAGGTCTGCGGGTCGCGCACCGTCTCCAAAAAGAGGCCGATGACCCGCGTGGTCGGGTCGGTCAGGGCGAACTGCATGTAGTCGGCCAGGCTGGTGACCATCTCGTTACCGGAAGAGATGGCATAATTAAAACGGACCTGCCGGTTATTTTGTAAAAGGGCATCCCACATCGAGCCACTGTGGCTGATCAGGGTAACATTGCCGGCGGGCAGCGCCGGGTTGGACTCGTAGCCAGATACGGCCAGCCGCTCATGCAGGGCAAAAAAGCCCATACAATTCGGCCCGCAGATGACCATGCCGCTAGTCAGAGCAATATCCGCTAACTGATCTTGCAAGGCAAGATGACCGTTTTCCTCTGACTCAGCCTCAACCTTCTCCGAATAGGCGCTGGCAAAGATGACCGCTGCCGGAATTTTCAACACCGCCGCTTCCTGCAACGTGTTGAGCAGACGCCCGTTCGGTACGGCCAGGATGGCGCAGTCCGGGCGGTCAGGCAGATCACTTAACGTCGGGTAACAGGGCTGATCGTAGAGCGAGTTGTAGCGGGGATTGACCCCGTAAATCCGGCCGGTATAACCAAAGTCATGCAGGTTAGCGTAGACCCGCCCGCCAAAGCGGTCCGGCTGGCTGATGCCGACAATCGCCACCGAATGCGCCCGCAGCAGCGGTAATAAGTTTTGTCTAGGCGTAGCTGTACTTGGCGGCGACATGGAACCGCAGCACCTCGCGCAGAGTGTCTTCCAGCGCGTTGACTGTGGTGGCAATATCTTGCTGGGAATGCGCCGCGCACATAAACCAGGGTTCGCGCGAGTCGGGCTCGGGCATAACCCCGCGCTCGATCAAACCGGCGGCAACTTCATCGTAGAGCGCGCGATTCGAGGCCAGCCAATCGCGGTATTCTCTGGGCGCTTCTTTGCTGAACCAAAAGCTGAACATGCTGGGGTGGCCGGACACGCAGAAAGGCAGGCCCGTCCGTTCCAACACTTCGGTGATGGCTGCTTGCAGTTCACTCCCCCGTTCAGCCACATTTTCCAGGGTGTTGGTGTTGGCCAGGATGTCGAGCGTGGCGTTGGCCGCAGCCATGCCAACCCGGTTGCCGGTAAAGGTGCCGCCGTGCGACACCCCCTGCCCGATCTGCTCCATCAAATCGCGCTTGCCGCCAAAAGCGGCCACCGGATAGCCGTTGCCCAGCGCCTTGGCATAGGTGACCAGGTCAGCAGTGACGCCGAAATACTCCTGCGCTCCCCCGCGGGCCACCCGAAAGCCGGTCTTGACCTCGTCCATAATCATCACAATGCCGTTCTCGTCGCACATACGGCGAATCAGCTCCAGCCAGCCCGGTTCGGGCAGGATGCCGCCGCAGTTGCCCAGAATCGGCTCGACGATGATCGCCGCTACTTCATGCCACGATTGCTCGACCTCATCTTCCAGCGCCTCCAGATCGTTGAAGGGCAGCATGATGACCAGATTGCGCACAGCTTCGGGAATGCCGGAACTGACTGGAATAGCCACCGGGCTGTAGCGGCTGCTGTGTACGTCGCCACCAATGGCCGAGGTGAACATGACATAATCGTGCAGGCCGTGAAATTGGCCCTCAAACATAATAATTTTTTCCCGCCGGGTGTAGGCGCGGGCCAGACGGACAGCATGCATGGTCGCCTCGGTGCCCGACGTAGTGAAGCGAACCATCTCGACCCCCGGACACATCGCCACAATTTTGCGGGCTACCTCCTGCTCCAGGGGCGTGCTCATGGCGAAGTTCTGGCCCAGCCGGATCGCGTCACTGACGGCATTATCCACCCGCTCATCGGAGTGACCCAGAATGGCCGGGCCATAACCCAGCCGGTAATCAATGTAACGATTGCCGTCCACGTCCCACAGATGCGCTCCCTGGCCTCGCTCAATGTAGCGCGTTTTGGCCGGTCCCCAGTACCGGAAATTTGAGGTGACTCCCAGTGGTAATACTTTTGCAGCAGACTCAAACAGAGCATTAGACTTAGTTAGACCCACCATAATGACCCACTTTCCTTCCTTGTTTGCCTTGCTTTTTGGCATTGTACCAATATTTCGATATATTGTCAACAGGTTTTTGGGCATTTTAATGTTGAATATATAATAAAACCCGCGATTTTTTACTGTTTTTTGCCAAATTGACCTTAAGGCCGATATTTCCAGAAGATGGATTGACTCTGCTTTTGAAAGACGTACAATATGTTTACATATCAAAAGTGGATTACAAGCAAGGTGACAGGCGATGACAGATACCTGTCGCCTTTGTAGTTGGAGCGCACGTGACAAAATCTTCTAAAGTTGACGATGTGGATTTGGCGATTATTCGCAAGCTGCAGATAGACGGCCGGCGGCCTTATGCGGACATTGCGGCTGAACTGCGCCTAGCTCCTTCGACCGTGCAGCAGCGAGCGAACCGCTTGATTGACGCCGGCCTGCTCAAAATCACCGCTGCGGCCGACCCTTTGACCCTGGGCGTTTCGGTTTCAGCAATGCTCGCCATCAAAGCCGAGGGCACGATGTTACGGGAGGCCGCCGTCGAAATTGCCAAATTCCCGGAGGTAGCCTATGTGGCGATTTGCACCGGCCCTTATGACATCCTCGTCGAAGTCGCCTGCCGCGACAACGACCACCTGCTCGACTTCATCTCGGACAAGCTGGCCGAGGTCGAAGGCGTGCGCGAGATCGAGACGTTTCTGTATTTGCGGATTGTGAAGAATACGGATTTGTGGTAGGACGACCGCCGACCAGCGGACCGTAGACCGTCGCAAAAGTGGATGGGAAGAAAACAAAAAACGGTAGCAATCTGCTACCGTTTTTGTTGAATAGCCCGAATACTTAGTTTTTTAGTAAAAATCAGATAGGAATGGAATCTACTCGCCCATCCCATTTTCTATTGGAGAATTACCTTTGATCTACCGGCGCTTGTGGTCTCAACTCCATCAAGCCAATGTCCTGATCAGCGTCGGCCTCAACAGCCTGCGGCGCACCGGTCTCATAGGGTATAATAAAAAACTCCATCAGACCTATGTCCCCATCCATGCCCATCTCAACTATCGGGAGCACTTCAGCTTCCTCGAGTACACCGGTGAGTGCTCCATAACCAGGGCTGAAGAATTCAAGCAGGCCAATATCAGCATCAGGGTCAACTTCATGTTTTACCTCGGCTTTGGGGAGCGCCTCAATAGTGTGCTGACCGTTAGGTTCGGGTCCGCTGGCTCGTACTATTGGCACCCAGGCTGTAAGCGTGACCAGCGAGAGCACCGTTGAGCTTATTATCAGGGTGGAAATGCCTTGATGGACCACGGTTTGGACTTTTCCTCTCGGGTTGAACAGCTTAAAAATAGGTTTTGAGTTCATGATTTATTCTCCTTTAGTTTTGGTTTGATGAGACACTTGATATTTGTTAAAATTGTTGGTATCATTCAACCACAGTTCAGGTTCAAAGGTAAGGTCATTCCGTGACCCTAGCAGTGACCCAAAAAGTGACCCAATCAGCTCTGGGAGTTGTTGGGCTGTCCCAACAGGTGGTGAGAGTGGATGATGGATAATGACCCCACCTTCGGTGAATGGCTCAGACGCCGCCGCCGCGAATTGGACTTAACCCGACAGGAACTGGCCCATCGCGTCGGCTGTGGGGTGACTACACTGCGCAAAATCGAGACGGGCGAACGCCGTCCCTCCAAAGAACTGGCCGCGCTCTTGGCGACCGCTCTGGATATTGCGCCCGAGGAATACGAACGCTTTATCACCTTTGCCCGGACAGAACCCTATCCCGAACGGCCCCCGCCCCCACTTCCTGCCGCCCGACCCCCTAACCCCTCGTCTGTCCCAGTCATGATGACTCCCCTGCCGCCTTTCCTGACCCAAGATACATCCATAGTAGAACCAGCCCCTGTTTTTGTTACCCGCGAGCGAGAACTGGCCGAGTTAGCGACCGCCTTTGCGACGGCTCGCTCTGGCCAGGGGCAAATCCTGTTCGTCATCGGCGGGGCCGGCCGGGGCAAGACCACGCTGCTGCAAGAGTTCGCCCGCCGTGCCCAGGCAGGCGATCCTGAATTACTCGTCGTCAGTGGCAACTGCAATGCCCATACTGGCCTGGGCGATCCTTACCTGCCCTTTCGGGAAGCCCTGAATATGTTGATGGGCGAGGTGGAAGCCAAGTGGGCTGCTGGCTTGATCACGTCAGCGCATGCCCGGCGGCTGTGGGAGTTAATGCCCCTGACAATACCGGCGCTGGTCAAGCAAGCGCCTGAATTGATCGGGGGTTTTATCCCGGCTGAACTGTTGTTGGAGCGAGCGACACCCTTTGCCCCTGCTGCTGCGCCCTGGTTTAAACAGTTAATGACCATGACTGCCCATGCTCCCAGCGTCGGATTAGAGCAGAAACAGATCTTGACCCAATATACAGCGCTGCTCAAAACCGTGGCCGCCCAGAGCCCTTTATTGCTCATCCTGGAAGACCTGCACTGGCTGGATGCCTCGTCTAATGCCCTCCTATTTCACTTGAGCCGGGAAGTGGGGAGTGACCGTATTTTGATCATCGGCTCCTACCGGCCGGACGAAGTCGCTTTGAGCCGGGGCGAGGTGCGTCACCCTTTAGCCGACATGATGGGCGAACTCAAGCGGCGGCACGGTGACATCTGGCTCGACCTGGGGGATCTGGCCCCAGCGGAAGGGCAGCGCTTTGTGGCAGCGTATTTGGATACCCAGCCGAACCGACTGGGTCAGGCGTTTCGAGCGGCCCTGTTCCGGCAGACCGACGGGCATGCCCTGTTTACGGCTGAACTGCTGCGGGAGATGCGGGAGCGGGGAGATTTGCGCCAGGATGATGAGGGCTATTGGGTCGAAGGCACAGCGATCGAGTGGGCCAAACTGCCTGCCAAAGTGGAAGGCGTGATTGAGCAGCGCATCACTCGCTTGACCGCAGACTTACAAGCCATCCTGACCGTTGCCAGCGTCGAAGGCGAAACCTTTACCGCCGAGGTGGTGGCCCGTGTCCAGCAGTTGAATGAACGGGGGTTGGTGCAGCAGTTGAGCCGGGAGCTGGATAAACAACACCGGCTGGTCACGGCTCAGACGTTGGGCAGGGTGGGACAGCAGCGCCTTTCCTTTTACCGTTTCCGGCACTATCTGTTCCAGCATTACCTGTACCACAACCTGGATGAGTTGGAGCGGGCCTATCTGCACGAGGCCGTTGGCCTGGCGCTGGAGGCCATGTACGGGGAGCAGACGGAGCAAGTGGCAGTTCAGTTGGCCCGCCATTTTGAGCAGGCCGGGCTGATGGAGAAGGCGGTGCGCTATCTGCGGCAGGCGGGCGATCAGGCCCGGCGCGTCGCAGCGCCACATGAGGCCATCCGTTTCTACCGGGCCGCCCTGGAACACTGGCCCGCCGGGGATCAGGCCGGGCGAGCGGAAACCCTGCGCCAATTAGGCGAGTGTTTGTGGCTGATCGGCCAGTTCCAGGAGGCTCTGGCGGCCTGTGAAGCCGGCCATACCTTGTTTGAGCAGCTCGGTGACCGGATACAAGCAGGGGCCGTGCAGCGGCTGATGGGGCGCTTGTATTGGGAGGGCGGCGACCGGGCGCGGTCGCTGCGCCATTACCACCAGGCCCTGGCCATGTTGGAACAAGAGCCGGAGAGCGTCGAGTTAGCCCACGTACTTAGCGCCATTTCTCAGATGCACATGTCGGCTAACTATCTAGATCAGGCCATTGCCTGGGGTGAGCGCGCCCTGGCCCTGGCCGAGCGCCTGGGGGCGGAGGAGGTCACGATCCATGCCTTGAATAACATCGGCTCAGCTTACATGTATTCCTACCGAGACCCGGAACGGGGCCTGGCCATGTTACAAGACAGCCTGCGCCGGGCCTTGACGAAGGAGTTGCCGCACGACGTCTGCCGGGCCTACATCAATATAGGTGACGGCTTGATCTGGATGTGTCGTTATGCGGAAGCCAGAACGACTTTGGAAGAAGGGCTGACTTATGCCACCCGCGTTCACGCCAGCGTAAATGTCGGCTTCGCCCTGGTGCGATTGGTTGAGCTGGATTGGCTCGGCGGGCAGTGGGCCGCAGCGTTCGCTCGCCGCCAGCGCCTATGGGAGTGGATGGAGAGCCTGCCAACCCTGACGGTGCCGCGAGTTTGGGCCAGCGCCTTACTGGGGTGGATGCACAACGACCTGGGACAGCCCCAGGCCGCGCGACAAGCGTTGGAAGATGAGCTGCCTGGAGCTAGAGGGCTGGCCGAGGTGCAAGCGACCGTACCTCACCTGGGCCAATTGGCGCGGGCTTTGGCCGGCCTGGGACGGGAAGTTGAAACGGCGGCTCTCATGCAGGAGTTTCTCGAGGTGATTGATCGCACGCCCGACGCTCACCCCGCGGTCAGCACCCTGCCGTTGCTTTTCGCCTGCCGGTGGTTAGCCAGCCAGCCCGGTGCGGGGAGGCTGCCGGTTGCCCGGGCCTGCTTGCGGCGGCTGGAACGAGCTTACGCTCAGATTAGTAACCCGGAAACGGAAGCGGCTTACCACGAAGGGCAGGGTATCATCGCTCTGGCCGAGGACAAGCCCACTCAGGCGGTCCAGCCGTTTCGCGCCGCCTTTGCCGGGTGGCAAGCCTTGAGCCGCCCCTACGATCAGCTTCGTGCCCTGCATGGTCTCAGCTCCGCTCTGGAGCAATTGGATGACCTCCAACAGGCGCGGATCGCTCGTGACCAGGCGCTCCATCTGGTCGAGATGCTTGCGACTCAACTCGATGACCCCACGCTGAAAACCTCGTTTCTTAACTCGCCGTTAGTTCAGGAAATTCAAACCCGGAGAAAATGATATACAAATGTTATCTTAATTCCCCAACGCTCGCAGCACTTCTCGATCAAATGCGGCGGGCAGACTTTCGGCGGCGGAGTAAGGGCCAGGGGTGTAGGCCCGCGAGGTTAAGCCCAATTGGGACAACTCGCAGACGTGCCAGTCCTGGCGGTTGGTCATATCCCAAAATTCGACCGCTCCGCCGGGATCGAAGCCGGGTTGAGCCATTGCTGCGGGATCAAACAGCCATTCGCAGCTAATCAGAGTCCGGCCCGCGCTTTGCGGCCACAATAGATGGAACATTACGTAATCGGGGTGCAGGCTGAGCAGCATATTCGGGAAAATGGAGTAGTAATAGACCCGGCTCAAATCCTCGCCGGAGACTTCACCCAAAGGCAGTCCACAGGTGCGGCCATCCATGGTCAGACTGCCGCCGGCGTGATTGATGTCCATAAAGCCGCCCAGGTACGGTCCTTCGTAAAGGTCATTCTGGCCGCTCCGATAAGGCGAGAGGGCGGCCAGCGCCGGATGGATCAACGGGCAGTGGTAACATTCTGAATAATTCTCGACCAGCAGCTTCCAGTTGGCGGCGACATCGTACTCGATGCGACGGGCTGAACGCAGTGAAGCAATCTGCCAGCGGCTGAATTTGCCCATAAGCGGAGCAAACGCCTGCTCAAACGGTTCCGGCTGGCGAGAGAGGTTGACAAACAAAAAGCCCTCCCAGGTATCAACTGCGGCGGTATAGAGCGGATATTGCCCTTTATCAAAACCTTCCACTTCATTCATATGGGGTGCGCCAATCAACCGGCCATCCAGGCCGTACGTCCAGGCGTGATAAGGGCATTGAATGGATTGGGGAAAATGGCCGCTGCTCGTCGTGCACATGCGCGTCCCCCGGTGCCGGCAGACGTTGTAAAAGCCGCGCACCCGGCCATCTTGCCCCCGGACGATGATCAGGCTCTCCGGTCCAACCGCCTGAAGAAAATAATCTCCCGGCTTGGGTATCTGCTCCTCGCGCCCAACACACAGCCAGCGTTCAAAAAAGATGCGTTCCAGTTCTGTCCGAAAGACATCCTCCGCCGTGTAGTAACGTCCCGGCAGTGTGCTGGCGCCCTTGACAGACGTCGAAAATTGATCCACCATGACCATAATGCCCTCCTCCTTAAGCTGGAAACTCCTTGGAATTCGTAGGAACTGCTGATATAAGTTCCACTGAGTTCTTTAGTTTTAGTATCGGCGATTAGCCCAGATGCCAATTTTCGGGGGAGTATATCAGGAGTAAGCTAATTTGTCAAAAGATTTGAAATGACGTATCATATAGTGAACCGACCATTAAGATTATTTTAGGCTCAAGGCGACTGGCACTTGGTTAGCCCTAAGTTTTGCTGTTCTCACTTTCTGGCCAAAGGAGAAAAGTGCCAGTCACCTGGGTAGTAACTTATTTTTGTGCACTTTGTAATATTGCTGTAGATATTGAAGTTATGCTGAAGATGCAGGTCAACGAGCCTTATCCCGGAACCCAGGCGGTTATGCGTGCCATTGCCTTGCTTAAAGCTTTTACCGACGACCAACCCCAGTTGGGTCTGGCCGAACTGGCTAAAATAGTGGGCCTGAACAAAACAACCACCTACCGGCTGCTGACTGCCCTCGAAAATCAAGGCCTCATCGCCCGCAACCCGGCCAACGATACCTACCGGCTGGGGCCGGAGGTCATTGCGCTGGGCGGGCGGGCGCTGCGAGCGAGTGATTTGCGTTCGGTCAGCCGGGCGGAACTGGAAGGATTGGCCCGCATCACTGGCGAAACAGCCACCCTGGAAGCGCTGCTGGGGCTGGAAGTGCTGGTGCTGGATGAGGTATCGGGGGCCTATCTCATTGGGGCAACCCACTACATCGGGGCGCGCTGGCCGGCTCACGCTACCTCGACCGGCAAGGTGCTCCTGGCCTTTTTGCCGGAGGCGGAGCTGGCTGTGCGGCTGCAACAACCTCTGGCGCAGGTGACCCCCCAGACGATCACGGCGCCGGAAGCTTTAAGCCAGGCCCTGGCGCAGGTTCGAGAACAGGATTACGCCATCGCTATTGAAGAATTGGAAACCGGCTTCTCGGCCATTGCCGCGCCAGTGCGCAACCACGATAGCCAGGTGATCGCTGCCCTCAGCCTCAACGGTCCCAGCGCCCGCCTGACTTCGCACCGGTTGGCCGAGTTAGCCGCGCCCATCACAGCAGCAGCGGGGCGAATATCAGCCCAGCTTGGCTATCGCACCTGAGGGGAGGGGGTGTGACCAAACTGACTAAATTGAGCCGGGGTGTAGTCCTGGTTGTTTTCAACGTCGTTGCAGTAGTTCTGTTGGTAGCGCTGGGTGAGGGGCTGGCCAGCCTGGCCTTATTTCTCCAAACCCTGCCTACTACCCTGCCCCTGGCCGAGAGACGGCACACCCAATATGATGAACTTTTGGGCTGGATAAACATTCCAAACCTGTATATCGAAGACATGTACGGCCCCGGCGTTTATTTGCAGACCAACGGGCAGGCTTTTCGCAACGCTGAAGATTTTACCCTGGAGGTGCCCTTTGGTAAGGTTAGAATCATCTGTTCGGGTGACTCCTTTACCTTTGGCTATGGGGTTAACAACGATCAGGCCTGGTGCCAGCGCCTGGCGGCTAAAGATAACCGCCTGGAAACCGTTAATATGGGCCAGGGGGGATATGGCGTGGATCAAGCCTATCTGTGGTACAAACGCGACGGCCAAAAGCTGGAGCATGATATTCAATTATTTGCTTTTATTACCACTGATTTCAGGCGCATGGAACGGCCTGACTTCAATGGCTACGGTAAACCGCTGCTGGCCCTGGAAAACGAGACCTTGACCGTTACGAATGTACCGGTACCCCGGCGTTCTTTCTGGATGCCCTGGCTGACTCAGCACCGGGAGGCGATTAACGAGTTGAAATCGGTCCAACTGATGCGGCAGCTATTTTTTGACGAGGCGGCGGCCGATGAGCTAACCAAGGCGGCGCAAGGATCAGCCGAATCGGTGGCCTGGAAAATTCTGGAAGATTTGGCCCGCCTCAATCAGGCCAGGCAAAGCACCCTGGTGTTGGTCTACCTGCCCGGTCAAGATTTCACCGACAAAGATTTAACGAAGTGGCGCAAACTGGTGCGGACGGCGGCGGAACAGCAGGACATTCTATTCCTTGACCTGGTGGAGGAATTTAAGGATTGGCCGCCGGATGAGCGGGCGACGATGTTCATTGCCAAAGGCGCGCTCGACTACCAGGGGGCTGCCGGTCATTATACCGCCAAAGGCAACCAGTACGTTGCCGATGTTTTGTACGAGCGGCTGCTGGCCCTGCCGGAAATTTCACAAAAGCTGGTCCAGCAGTAAATCATAAATCGTAAATCAAGTGAGGATTTGCCTATGCCTATCCCAACCCCTTTTCACAGCCGGACCTCGGCCCTTTGCGAGAGCTACGAGTGGCGCAATTGGTCGGGCTACCTGAGCGCCGGCCTGTACGAACCGTCGCACGAGCGAGAGTATTACGCCGTGCGCAACTCGGCGGCGTTATTTGATGTATCGCCCCTGTTTAAATACGAAATCACCGGTCCCGACGCCGCCCGGCTGGTCAACCGGATCATTACGCGTGACATCAACAAGTGCGCGGTGGGCCAGGTTTATTACACGCCCTGGTGCGACGAAGCCGGCAAAATCATTGACGACGGCACCGTTTCGCGCCTGGGTGACAACCATTTTCGCATTACCTCGGCGGACCCCAGCCTGTTTTGGTTTGGCGACTGCGCTTACGGCATGGACGTTACCCTGACCGATGTCTCGGCGGACCTGGCGGCGTTGGCCCTGCAAGGCCCCAACGCCCGCAAAATTCTGAAGGAATTTGTCAAGGGGGTGGACCTGGACAGCCTGAAGTATTTCCGGCTGGCCGAGGGCAAGTTCGACCGCCACCCGCTGACCATCACCCGTACCGGCTACACCGGCGACCTGGGCTACGAGCTGTGGGTTGCGCCCCGGCATGCCGAGCGGCTGTGGGACATGCTGATGGACAAGGGTCACGGCTACGGCATCACCGCCGCCGGGATCATTGCCCTGGATATTGTCAGGGTTGAGGCCGGGCTGCTGCTGATCGAGGTGGATTACATCTCGGCGCACAAGGCGTTAGTCGAGGCTCAGAAATCTTCGCCCTTCGAGTTGGGGCTGGGCTGGGCCGTTGCCCTGGATAAGGGGGATTTTGTTGGCCGTCGTGCCCTGCTGGCGGAGAAGAAAAACGGTTCCAAGTGGGCTTTTGTCGGCCTGGATATTGACTGGCCGGCGCTGGAAAAACTGTACGGCGCGGTCGGTTTGACGCCCCGGCTGGCCGGGCGGACCTCCCGCGTGGCCGTGCCGGTCTACAACAAAAGCGGCAAGCAGATCGGCCAGGCGACCAGCACCACCTTCTCACCCATCCTCAAGAAGTACATCGCCCTGGCTACGCTCGAAAGCCGGTATGCGGCGCTGGGTACGCCGGTCAATATGGAAGTCACGGTTGAGTACAGCCGCAAACAGGCCCCGGCGACAGTGGTCAAGCTGCCGTTTTTTGAGCCGGAGCGGAAGAAGGCGTAAAAGTGGCAGGGGAGCAGAGGTGCGGGGGAGCAGGGGAGAACTATGGACAAGAAGCCAATACGAAGTCATCGAGAGTTGGAAGTGTACCAGATGGCTTTTGAGGCGGCCATGAGAATTTTTGAGTTGACCAAAAGCTTTCCGGCAGAGGAACGATATTCGTTAACTGATCAATTCGTCGCTCCTCTCGCTCTGTCTGTGCTAACCTGACTGAAGCTTGGCGGAAGCGTCGCTATGAGGGTGCATTTTTGATCAAACTGAGTGATGCTGAGGCTGAGGCAGCCGAGACACAAACCTGGCTGGAGTTCGCGGTCAAATGTAATTACTTGACGTCCGAAACGGGCCGTGAATTATATCAGCTTTATGACCAAATTTTAGGCAAGCTGGTGAATATGATCAATCATCCAACTCCTTGGTTGATGGCAAACAGGACCGCAAAACAGTAAGGTTTAGGTGAACGGGAGCAAGTTTCTCCCCCGCCCCCCTGCTCCTCCGCTCCCCTGCACCCTATAGAAAGGATACGCTGAATGGCACAAAAATACGATGCAATTATTATCGGTGGGGGCCACAACGGCCTGGTCAACGCCGCGTACCTGGCGAAAGCCGGGAAAAAAGTGGCCGTGCTGGAACGCCGCCACCTGGTCGGCGGGGCGACGGTGACGGAAGAGGTTTTCCCAGGCTTCAAATTTTCGGTCTTTTCGTACGTGGTCAGCATTTTGCGGCCCGAAATCATCCGCGATTTGAACCTGCCCCGGCACGGCCTGACCATCCTGCCCCTGGAAAGCACGCTGACGCCGCTGCCCAACGGCGACTACCTTTATCGTGACGGCGACCATTTCCGCACTTTGCGCGACATTGCCCGCCACTCTCCCCGCGACGCCGCCGCCTACGACGATTATGCCCGCTGGATGTACCACATGGCCAAAGCGGTCAAATACATGCTGGGTGTCATCCCGCCCGACCCGACCAAGCTGAACCCGCAGGACCTGGGCGGGCTGGCGGCGCTGGGCAAGCACTTCCTGAGCCTGGGGCCGGAGCAGCTCTACATGCTCGGCAAGCTGATGACGATGAGTTCCGCCGATTTTCTGGAGGAGTGGTTTGAAAGCGACCCGCTCAAGGCGACCATGTCGGCCAGCGGCATTATCGGCACGTACCTGGGGCCGCGCTCGCCGGGCACGGCTTACGTATTGCTGCACCATTACATGGGGGAGATAGACGGCGCCTTCCGGGCCTGGGGCTTTCAAAAAGGCGGCACCGGGGCCATCGCCGAAACGATTGCCAGCGCGGCCCGCTCCCTGGGCGTCGAAATCCGGCTCAACGCGCCGGTAAGCCAGGTGGTCATCAAAAATGGCCGGGCCGGCGGCGTTGTTCTGCAAAACGGCGATGAGTTGGAGGCCAGGTATATCGTTTCCAGCCTTGACCCCAAGCGCACTTTCCTCGACCTGGTTGAGCCGGGGCATCTGCCGGAGGAGCAGTTAGATTACATCCGCAAATTCAACATTCGCGGCTCGTCGGGCAAGGTCAACCTGGCTCTCGACGCTGCGCCCAACCTGGCCTGCATGCCCGGCGAGGGGCCGCACCTGCGCGGAGCTATCTCCATTAGTCCCAGCATTGATTACCTGGAAAAAGCCTACGATGACGCCAAATACGGCAACTTCTCGCAAAAGCCGTACGTGGATATGATCATTCCTTCGATGATTGACCCAGATATGGCTCCGCCCGGCAAGCATGTCATGTCCTGCTTTGTGCAGTACGCGCCGTACAAGCTGCGCGAGGGGACGTGGGAAGAAAAGCGGGAAGCCTTCGGCGATGCGGTAATCGAGACGCTGTCGGAGTATATCCCCAATCTGAAGGACATCATCCTCTACCGCCAGGTGATGACGCCCTGGGACATCGAGCAGGTGACCGGCCTGTCGCAGGGCAACATCTTCCAGGGCGAGTTGAGCCTGTCGCAGCTCTTTTTCCTGCGCCCGGCCCCCGGACTGGCCCAGTACCGCACCCCGATCAAGGGCTACTGGCAGTGCGGCTCCGGCACCCATCCCGGCGGCGGCATCACCGGTGCGCCGGGTCGGTTGGCGGCGCTGGAGATATTGAAGGAGTGGAAATAAGCGATGAAAAACCACAATTACGATGCCATAATCATTGGCGGGGGACACAATGGACTGGTTACCGCAGCTTATTTAGCCAAGGCGGGCAAAAAAGTGCTCGTGCTGGAACGGCGCGACACCCTGGGCGGCGCAGCGGTGACCGAAGAAATCTGGCCCGGCTTCAAAATCAACACCGGCGCGCCCGACGCGGGCATGCTTCGACCGGAAGTAGTGGCCGAGTTGGGCTTGCGCCAGCACGGCCTGGAGTTCATCGAAAGTCCGGTCACGGCCTTTGCTCCGCAGCCAAACGGTCCAGCCCTGACCCTGTGGCGCGATCCGCGCGAAACACGGGCCGAAATCGCCCGCTTCTCCCCCACGGACGCCGAAAAGTTCCCAGCCTTTATGCGCCTGGTCACTGCCCTGACCAGCATCCTGGACAATATCATGACCCTGACCCCGCCCAGCCTGGAGGAAGCCAAGCCCGGCGACCTGTTCCCCTGGGCCAAATTGGGGCTAAAGCTCAAAGGGCTGGGGCAAAGAGAGATGATGGAATTTCTGCGCGTCCTGCCGATGACGGCCCAGGAGTTTCTGGACGAGTGGTTTGAAAGCGATGCGTTGAAAGGGCTGCTGGGAGCGGCCGGTATCAGCGGCACAATGCAGGGACCGCAGTCGTCCGGCACGGCCTTTGTGCTGCTGTACCATTATTTGGGCGCGGCCGACGGCGGCTTCAAAGCGACGCGCCTAGTGCGCGGCGGTACGGGCCAGCTCGCCGCGGCCCTGGCCAGCGCCGCTCGCCAGTACGGGGCCGAGCTTCGGACGGGGGCCGAAGTGAGCCGCATCCTTCTGGCCGAGAATCCCGACACGGGCGAGACGCAGGCCGTTGGGGTGGTCCTGGCCGATGGAGAAGAAGTTTTAGCCAAAGCCATTATCTCCAATGCCGACCCTCGCCGGACCTTGTTTGGCCTGGTCGGCGCGCCCAATCTGGAACCCCATATGGCGCGCCGGGTGCGCAATATCCGCTATCGCGGCTGTGTGGCCAAGGTCAACCTGGCCTTGAGCGGCCTGCCGGAATTTATCAGTTTGCCCCAGGGAGATGCTGCTGAAAATAATGCTTATCTGGGCGGGCATATTGTCATCAGTCCCAATCTGGAGTACCTGGAGCGGGCTTACGACGACGCCAAGTACGGGCGCTTCTCGGCCCAGCCTTACCTGGACGTGGTCATTCCCTCGGTGCTCGACCCAGCGCTGGCTCCGGCGGGACAGCATGTGATGTCAATTACGATGCAATATGCGCCTTATAAGCTGCAAGGGAGCAAGGGAGCAGGGGAGCAGGGGAGTGGCTGGGATGAGCGGCAAAAGCAGGCGCTGGCGGATAAAATTATTGACACCCTGGCCGTCTACGCACCCAATTTGAAAGACGTGATTCGTCACTGCCAGGTTATTACCCCGCTCGATTGGGAGCAGGAGTACGGGCTGACCGAGGGCAGTATCTTCCACGGCGAGATGGCGCTGGACCAATTGCTCTTTATGCGGCCCGTGCCCGGCTATGGGCAGTACCGGACCCCGGTCGGTCGCCTGTACCTGTGCGGGGCGGGGACTCATCCTGGCGGCGGCGTCACCGGCGCGCCCGGCTACAATGCCGCCCGTGAGATTTTGAGTGATTTGAAGCGGTAGTCTACGATGAGGCATTTGTTACAGTTATCTTTCAGCCTGACCGCGTACAGGTGAAAATCGTAACTGCCAAAGTAAATCACTTCATTACTGATCAGCGGGGTAGCGACGATATTACCTTTGGTTTCAAATTGCCACAGGATCTGGCCCGTCCGGTTGTTAAGCGCGTATAAAGCCGTGTCGTCGCTGCCCACGTAGACCACGCCTTCGGCCAGAACCGGCGAAGCAGTGACCGCAAACCCTGTTTTGACCTTCCATTTTGCCTGACCGGTGTGGCTGTTGAGGGCGTAAACATAGGTGTCGTTGCTGCCGAAGTAAACTATCCCGCCGGTCACAGTTGGCGACGAGGCCACCGGGCCGCCGGTTTTAAAGCGCCACTGCTCCTGCCCGCTCCGGCTGTCCAGGGCGTACAAAAAACCATCGTGGCTGCCAAAGTAAAGCAAATCCTTATGTATAGCCGGAGTCGAAGTCACCGGGCCGCCGGTTTTGAAGCGCCACTGCTCCTGTCCGGTCTGGCTGTCTACGGCATAGAGATGTTGGCCTGGCCCGGAACCCCAGCGCGGCCCGCTGCCAAAGTAAACTGTTTCACGCGCGACAAGAGCCTTGCCTTGCACCATGCCGTCGGCTTTGAATTGCCACTTGACCTGCCCGGCTTGACTGTCCACAGCATACAGGTGACTGTCATCACTGCCAACATAGACCAGCCCGGCGGCAAAGGCTGGCGCAGACCGCACCGGATAGCCTAGCATAAGCTGCCACCTGGGCAAGCCGCTGGCGCTGTCCAGGGCATACAGATGACCATCGTCGCTGCCAAAATAAACGCTGCCGGCGGCGACCACCGGCGAAGACCACAAGACGTCCTTCGTCTCAAACTTCCATTTCTCTTTTCCCGTTTGCGCCTCAACGGCATAGAGATGTTTGTCCGTACTGCCAACATAAATCAGTCCCCCGGCAATAGCGGGTGACGTAGCGACCATGCCGCCGGTTTTGAATTTCCACTTCAAGCCGCCGCCGGCTCCCGCTTGAAGAGAGGCTTGGTTTAGCCCCCTGGCGGGGCTGGTCATAAGTAACCGAGTTTGGGTCGAGGCCACCGTAACCTGACCGCTCCCATAGAGCAAGATCAATAACCCAATCCCCAATATAGACCGAATTCTCGTAAACATCATAAGCCCTCTCATTTGTGGGACAGACTTTCCAGCCTGTCCTACATTCACGGGCACGTGGGCTGTTGGTCGTTGATCCCGTACTCCGCCCGTTCATCTTCTGTAAAATCGCGCAAAACGCGGGCGCAGACCGAGGCCATCAACACCCGATAATCGGAATCCCACAGCCGGGCAATTTTGTCTGAGCCGTGAATGAGGATAAATTGACTATCAGGGGAAAAGGCCACACCCCACAAATTGTTAGTCACACCGAAAGCACGCAGTTGGCGGCCCGTCGCCCTGTCCCACAGATAGGCCGTTTTGAGGCCGCCGGTCAAGATATATTTGCCGTCCAGCGAGAATACTCCGTTGTCCCCGCTAAAGCGGTTCAGCGCCCGCCCCGTCTCCACCTCCCACAGTTGGGCCGAAGTCTCTACGCCTGCAGTCAGGATGTACTTGCCATCCGGCGAGAAAGATAGTCCGTTGACAAAATCGGTATAGCCAGGGAATTGACGCACTTCCTGACCTGTCCGCACATCCCACAACCGGGTGGTGCTGTCCGCATAGCTGCCGGTCAGGATATAACGGCCATTGGGCGAGAAGGCTACACCGGTGACACCTCCGGCATGGCCGGTGAAGGTGCGCACTTCCTGGCCTGTCTCTACCTCCCATAATCGAGCGACTTTGTCCTCGCCGCCGGTGAGGATATAACGGCCATCTGGTGAGAAAGCCACACCAAAGACTAGGGTGGGGTGGATCAAGACGCGTACTTCCCGGCCTGTAGCAGCCTCCCATAGACGGGCGGTCTTATCAGGGCTACCGGTCAGCGCATAGCGGCCATCAGGTGAAAAGGCCGCTGAAAGTACCTGGTTGGTATGACCGGCCAGTACATGCAATTCCCGGCCAGTGGCGGCATTCCACAGCCGGGCGGTCTGGTCAAGACTACCGGTTAGCACGTAGCGGCCGTCCGGCGAAAATTTGGCCGCCGTTACCACGTTGGTATGGCCGCTAAAAGTGTGTGGGTCGGACGGCGGCTGGAGATCCCACAGCCGGATGGCCCCGTTATCGTCGCCCATAAGGACCATCCGGCCGTCGGGCGAAAAGGCGACGCTCATTATCGTTCTGACGGTAACAAAGCGGCGGATTTCCGCACCCGTCTGTAAGTCCCACAGCCGGGTGGTATTATCGTGGCCGGCCGAAAGGGCGTACCGGCTATCGGGAGAAACCTCGATGTCATTTATCCACTCGGTATGGCCGGCCAGGAGGCGAGGTTCAGCTTTGGTCTGCTGTAAGTCCCATATGCGGACCGCACCGTCCCCGTCACCCGCCAGCGCATACCGGCCATCGGACGAAAAGGTCACACTGTTGATGCCCCCACTGGGACCGGCAAAGCGATATACCTGCTGGCCTGTTTTAGTATCCCAGAGCCGTACCTCATTCGTAGACTGGTTTCCCGTGAGGACATATTGACCATCGGGCGAAATGACCATCCCGTTAATCCCCTCCACCTCATTAAAGACACGCACTTCCTGTCCTGTTCTGGCATCCCACTGCCGCACGGTTCCATCCCAACTGCCGGTCAGGGCATAGCGGCCATCGGGTGAAAAGGCTACCCCGGTCACTCTATCGGTATGGCCGGTCAGGGTCTGGTGTTCCTGACCGGTCGAAACATCCCACAAGCGGGCGGTATCATCATCGCTGCCAGTCAGCGCCAGATGGCCGTCAGGTGAGAAGGCGGCCTCATTGACCCAGGCCGTATGGCCGGTCAACGTGTGCAATAAGCGGCCGGTCTGCACATCCCACAGCCGGGCCGTCTGATCCTCACCGCCGCTGAGCGCCAGCCGGCCATCGGGGGAGAAGGCCACCCCGTCCACCACACCGGTGTGACCCACAAACAAACGCCGGCCATAATCCCCTTTAGAGGCCTGCTGCAGGGCCATGTCGGCTTGGGTGGTGTAGGCTGTCTTCAACGCCCGCAGGCTGAGCAGGGCGCCCAGTTCGGCATCGCCGTTGCCTTGCAGAATGGCTACGGCCTCGGCAGCCAGGCGCTGGCTTTCAGATAGGGCTAAGTTGGAGACGGCTTCGGCCTGCCGGTTGAAGGCAAACATAGCCAGGCCGGTTGCCGCCACCAGGAAAATCGCCAGGCCAAGGGCCAGCCAGCGCAAGCGCCGGGCGGCCTGCTGCTCCGTTTGGGCTAACTTTTGGGCCGTTTCCAGTTCTCGCTGCCGCCGGGCTTCTTCTTCGGCCCGGCGAGCCTGGCGGGCGGCCAGGCTGTCTTCCAGGAAGGCACGTTCCGCTGGGGTCAGGGCCAGGGTGGTGGTTTCAGCCCAGTTAGCAAATTGATCGAGCCGGGCCTGGCGCAGTAAAAAGCCAGGGTCGCGGTTGGCGGCCTGCCATTCGGCAGCAGCAGTTGCTAAGAGGCGCTGCATACGGATGTCATTCCTGCTGGCGTCGAGCCACTCGCGCAATCGTCCCCACTCGCGCAGCAGAGCCTCGTGGGCCACCTCGACGGTCGGCCCGCGGGTGAGGGGATCGCGGTCGAGGGTGAGGAGGCGGTGGCGGCCGAAGAGTTCAATAATCCCGGCTATGACTTTGGCGTCCACGGCCGCTGAACTCCCACCCCAGCCCTTCCCCTCAGAGGGGGAGGGAGAAAGAGAGTCCCCTCTCCCTTGTAGGGGGAGGGTTAGGGAGGGGGTCTGCCCGTCGGTCAATGCTTCCAGTTCGGAACGCAGCACCCGCCGCCGGGTATCTTCCGTTCCTTCGCCCAACGTGACCAGGCGTAGGAAAAGTTGGCGGGTAGCTTCTCTACCACTATCGTCCAGCCCGTTATTAAGTTCGTCGGCCCGGCGAGCCAGCGCGCCCAACACGCCGCCGCTGGCTTGATAGGCCTGTTTGGTCAGCAGGGGCCCTTCCGTAAAACGTTCAACGTTGAACGTTGAACGTTCAAAGAGTTCGGTCAGGGCGTATTGTAATAAGGGTAGTGTGCCCGGCTCCTGGCCGACATCACGGCTGATCTGGGCCGACAGTCCCGGCTCCAGGGCTAAACCCAGCCGCGAGACGGGTTGGGTGATGGCCTCGTCCAGTTCGTCGGGACTGAGGGGCAGGATGAACTCGGTGCGCTGGCGCAAGAGTTCGCCAAAGTCCACGTACTGCAAGGGCCGGTCGGTAAAGTCGGCCCGCAGGGTGAGGACCAGGCGCAGGCGGGTGCGGGAGTCTACAATCGCCGTGAGCAGGCTGTCCAGAAAGCAGCGGCGGACCTCTTCGTCGGCGGTCAGGGTAAAAAGTTCTTCAAATTGATCAATCACCAGCACCAATTCGACGCTTGGGTCGGCGGGCAGAACGCGGGCCACGGCCCGCAGCAGGCCCCGCTCGTCTTCGCACAGTTGGGCCAGCAGGCTTTCCGGGGGGTTAACGGCGATACGCAGTAGTGCGGCTTCCAATTCTTCCCAGGGATGCGCGCCGGGCATCATCTCGACAATGAACCAACTTTCCGAATCGGGCAGGCCGCCGCGCCGCAGGGCGGGAATGAGGCCGGCTTTGACCACCGAGGATTTGCCGCTGCCGCTCGGCCCGACCACAGCCAGAAAACGGCTGAGATCGTCCGTTTCGGACATGCGCCCCAACAGGGCTTGAATGAGCGTATCACGGCCAAAGAAATCGGCGGCGTCGGCTTCGCTGAAGGCGCGCAGACCTTTGTAGGGGTTGGTGAGGTCTAACAGGGGGGCAGGGGGGCGGGGGAGCAGAGGCGCAGGGGTGCAGGGGTGATACCTGGCATTGCGCCTCTGCTCCCCTGCTACTACTTGGCAGAACTCCTCCACCAAATTCAGGGCATCGGCGTAGCGGTCTGTCGGGTTTTTGGCAGTAGCGTGGGCCAAAACGTCGTCCAGGGCCGGGGGCAGGGTGGGGTTATGATCGGCCAGCGAGGGCAGCGACTCGCTGAGATGCTGCTGGATGTAGGCCAGAGGGGTGGGGCCGGGAAAGGGCTTTTGGCCGGTTAACAATTCATAGAGCATGATGCCCAGGCAGTAGATGTCGGCCTGGGGCTTGATCGGCTCGGCGTTGATTTGCTCCGGCGAGAAGTAGGCCGGTGAGCCGACAATCGCTCCATCTTGAGTGTAACCGGTCAGGGTGAGATCTTTAGCCACGCCAAAATCGGCCAGGTAAGCGTTTTGCTCCGGGTCGAGCAGGATATTGGCCGGTTTGAGGTCACGGTGGATGACGCCAGCCTGGTGCGCGGCATGCAGCGCCGTACCGATTTGGCTCAGCATGGGAGTCACGGCGTCCAGGGGTAGTGGGCCATCCTTCAGCCGTGTCTCCAGACTGCCGCCGCGCAGCCAGCGCATGACCAAATAGGCCACACCCGGCTCGCGCCAGTAGTCATAAAGAGGAACGATATGGGGATGTTCCAGACGGGCCACCAGTTGGGCCTCCGCTTCAAAACGGCGGATGAAATCGGGGTGGTCGGCGTAATGAGGCAAGATAATTTTAACGGCGACCTCGCGGCTTATCGTGGCTTGGGTGGCCCGGTAGACCGCGCCAAAACCGCCGGAACCAATCCGCTCACCCAACTGATAGCCTCGAATAGCCCGGCCGCTCAGGTCAGCCTGGCCGATTTCCTCCGGGGCAGGTGGGGGCGGCGGCAGGGGAGTCAGAGGCCGGGCCGTGCGGGCCAGGCGGACAAAGGCGATTTGTTCCGCTTCCGGGATATGCAGGGCCAGGGCCAGCCGCTCGGCAATTTGCACCGACGGGCGCAAGGCGTCGGTTTCAACCTTGCGCACGGTGACGATGGCGCAGCCGACCCGCCTGGCCAGTTCAGCCTGGGTCAGCCCCATTATCTGGCGGCGTTCGCGCACAATTTGGCCGAAGGATGCTGCTGCGTCCATAGATCCCCCCTTTCAGATTTACGATTTACGATTTTGGATTTTGGATTGAAACAATTAATCCAAAATCTGAAATCCAAAATCTAAAATTGATTATACGGGGATTCACCGTTCAATTTCAAGGGGTGGCGGCGTTTTGTATCACTTTTATATCAGTTGTGGGACTATTAGCACAAATCTAGCAAACTTCATACACAAATCTAACATAACTGAGTTATAGTACATGCAGTATTCATGTGTATGGAGGAAATCATGTATCGGAATTTTTACAATCAACCCGTCCAGCGCATCCCGGTGCGGCGGGCGCCCATTGGGGGGGCGTCACCTTACCCCAGCCGGCCTGCACCTGTGGCTGAACCGGAGTTAAAAGAAGAGATTCAACCAACAGCGCCGCCTGTTGCAGAAAAACCCGCTCCGCCGCCAGCAGCGGAAACCGATTGGCAGGATGTGGCCCAGCGCCTCCAGGCCGAGATGGACAATTTCCGTAAGCGGCAGACCCGCCGCGCCGACGAAGCCATCGCCGCCGAGCGCGAACGTTTGCTGCGTTCGGTTCTGCCGCTGGCGGATAATCTGAACCGCGCTCTGAGCTACAACCACGCGGCTGAAACTAACCTGCGCCAGGGGGTCGAACTGACCCAGCGGGAATTGCTGCGTTTTCTGGAAGCGGAGGGAGTTACCAGGATCGAGGCGGTGGGCCAACCCTTTACACCTGAACTGCATGAAGCTGTGGCTACTGTCCCGGCCCAAGCGGCGTCCGACACCGTTGTTCAGGAGGTAGAGGCGGGTTATAAGCTGGGCGACAAGCTGCTCCGCCCGGCCAAGGTCGTGGTGGCGGCATAATTTACTCTATTTGAGACGAGAGGCATGATATGGAATACAAGGATTATTACAAAATTCTGGGTTTGGACAAAAGTGCCACCGAAAAAGAGATCAAAGCCGCCTTTCGCAAGTTAGCCCGTAAATATCACCCTGATGTGAATCCCAATGATCCGCAGGCCGAAGCCAAGTTCAAGGAGATCAACGAGGCCAACGAGGTTTTAAGTGATCCGGAAAAGCGGGCCAAGTACGACCAACTGGGGGCAGACTGGCAGCGCTGGCAGCAGACCGGCGGGCGGCCCAACGACTTCAACTGGGGTCAATATGCCACTGGCCCTGAGGGTCAGCGCGTTCACGTTCGCTACGCTTCACCCGAAGATTTGGAGGATATGTTTGGCGGAGGCAGTCCCTTCTCAGATTTCTTTACCAGTATCTTTGGCGGTGTAGGGGCTAGCCGGGGCGCGCGCTCTGGCGGCTTTGAATACCGCCCTCAGCCGCAGTCAGGCGAGGACTTTGAACACCCGGTTGAGATCAGCCTGGCCGAAGCTTATCAAGGTACGACCCGCTTGCTGACCAAGGATGGCCGGCGGCTGGAAGTCAAGATTCCTGCCGGGGCCAAAACCGGTACCAAAGTGCGCATGCGGGGTGAGGGCGGTCCGGGGATGGCCGGCGGCCAGGCGGGCGACCTGTATCTGACGGTTGAGGTCAAGCCCGACCCGCGTTTTGAGCGCAAGGAGGACGACCTGTACGTGACCGTGCCGGTTGACCTTTATACGGCAGTGTTGGGCGGTGAACTCCGCGTGCCAACCCTGGCCGGTGATGTTAATCTCAAAATTCCGGCTGGCTCGCAAAACGGGCAAAGCTTCCGGTTGCGCGGCAAGGGCATGCCCAAGTTGGGCAAAGCCAAAGAACACGGTGACCTGTACGCCCGGCTTGACGTGCGCCTGCCAACCCAACTGACACCCAAGCAGCGCGAACTCTTCGAACAACTCCGCCGGCAAAGCTAGATGGCGAGAAAGGAAGTAAGATACGACATGATGAACGGAAATCAATTTCCGGCCGAGGTGACCGCCCTGGCCCGGCGGCTGGGTCTCTCGCCCGATACGATCCATTACTGTTTGGAAGTTGAGCTGGTAGGACAACCACTGGCTGACCCTGACCTGGCCGAATTGCGCCGGGTGCGCCGCTTGCTTGATCTGGAGGTTAACCTGGCCGGGGTAGAAATTATTCTGCGCATGCGCCAACGCATAGGGGCCATGCAGACCCAGCTAGAAGCCATGGCTTCCGAAATGGCTGCCGTGCAGAACCATTTTGAGAGTCAAATCCGGGAGCTGGAGCGGCGGCTGGCCCGTGAGGTCTAAGTACAAACAAAAAAGTTTTGAAGAGTGGTAGTGGCGACTTCGGTCGCTTAACCAGCCTACAGGCGACTAAAGTCGTTACTACGAATCCAACTTAATTTATTTGTGTGCACTTAAACCTTAGAACTGCTATTTTCGAGGAGTGCGGAGTAAATTCCGCACTCTTTTGTTTCATAACAGGGTTCGTCTTACCGGTCAATTTGCCATCGCTCAAAAAAATCCTAAAATCTCTCAGATTGCAGAATAGTGGCAGACCTCACAGGTCTTTAAGACCTGTGAGGTCTAACCTTGGAAGGGGGACGGTGTGCAACCGCAGGTTGATTATAGTCGCAAATGGTATGTGATGGCTGCGGTAGCCATGAGCATTTTGCTGGCGACCATTGACGGCAGTATTGTCAATGTGGCCCTGCCCACCCTGGTCCACGATTTGCAAACCGAGTTTGCCGTCGTCGAATGGGTGGTCCTGGCTTATCTGCTGGCCATGACAACGCTGATGCCCAGCGTGGGCCGGCTGGGGGATATGATTGGCAAGAAGTCCATTTATACGGCCGGTTTTGTCGTTTTTACTGCCGGTTCGGTTCTGTGCGGATTGTCGCCAACGGTCTACTGGCTGATCGGCTTCCGGGTGCTGCAAGCGGTTGGCGCGGCGATGGTGCTGGCCCTGGGCGCGGCCATCCTGACCGAGGCTTTTCCCCCCTCCGAACGGGGTAAAGCCCTGGGGCTGTTTGGCACTTTTGTCTCGATTGGGGTGGTGCTGGGGCCGACCCTGGGCGGCATTTTGATTGAGACCCTTTCCTGGCACTGGATTTTCTTTGTCAACCTGCCGGTCGGGATTGTCGGGGTGTGGATGTCGCTGCGCTATGTGCCGGCCTCGCCGCCTGCCGGTAAGCAGACCTTTGACTATGCCGGAGCTGTGACCCTGTTTGTCAGTTTACTCTGTTTCTTGTTAGCCCTAACGCTGGGACAGCAGCTCGGCTTTGGCCAAACTCCAATCCTGCTGCTCTTTGCCGGCTGGCTGTTTTTTCTGGCCTTGTTTATCTGGCTCGAACTGCATATCAGCCAGCCGATGATCAACTTGCGCCTCTTTCGCAATATTCTCTTCAGCATTAACCTGGTGACAGGCTTTATGACCTTTGTCGCCATTTCCGGGATTTTTATTCTCATGCCGTTTTACCTGGAGAATGTGTTGGGCTATAACACTTCCCAGGTTGGTTATATGCTGGCCGTGGTGCCGATTGCCCTGGGCCTGACCGCACCGATTTCTGGTTCACTGTCGGACCGCCTGGGCACCCGCCCGGTCACGGTCGTCGGCCTGCTGGCCCTGGCGATTGGCTACTTTACCGCCGGCACGCTGACGGCTGATACGGGTGTGCTTGGTTATGCCTTACGTTTACTGCCGATTGGCATCGGCATGGGCATCTTTCAGTCGCCTAACAACAGCGCAATTTTGGGCAGCGCGCCCCGCAATCAATTAGGGATTGTGTCCGGCTTGCTTTCGACCACCCGGACTCTGGGGCAGACTACCGGCGTCGCTATTTTGGGGGCGATCTGGGCCAGCCGGGTTGCCCTCTACACGGGCGGCCTGGTACGAGGTGGAGCTACGGCTGCGCCCAAGGCAGCCCAACTGGCGGGTCTAAAAGATACCCTCCATGGGGTAGTCATATTGATGATTCTGGCGCTGGGGCTGAGTGTGTGGGGTCTCATCCAAGAACGGCGGAGCGGGCAGTTGGTGAAACCCCTGGTGATCGACTCGAGTCCCAACATAGAAATTTAGGAATATCGGTAAAGGAGATCGTTCATTTTGAGCAACGGGTATTACGTTCCTAAAAAAGCATTAGTGATTGTGGCCCATCCTGACGACATCGAGTTTTCTTGCGCCGGGACAGTGGCGCGCTGGGTCAAGGATGGCTGTGAGGTGGTCTATGTGCTTTGTACCAGCGGTGATGTCGGCATTGCCGAGCCGGGGATGACCAGGGCCAGGGCGGCCGAAATCCGGGAGGCCGAACAACTGGCCGCCGCGGAAGTGGTCGGCGTTAAAGAGGTTGTCTTTTTGCGCGAGCCGGATGGTATGCTGGAAAACACCCTTGCCCTGCGCAAGCGGCTGGTCCGCGAAATCCGGCGCTTTAAACCGGAGGTGGTTATCTGCGGCGACCCGACGGTGGTCTGGGCCGGTGAGAACTATATCAATCATCCTGACCACCGGGCGGCCGCCGGGGCAGCCATTGATGCGGTTTTTCCGGCCGCCGGCCAGCCTAATTTATTTGAAGAACTGGCCGAGGAAGGCTTGACCGCGCACAAAGTTCGCCGGGTTTATGTGCAGGCCTGGGATGACAAGACCGCCGATGGCTTTGTAAATATCAGCGAGACAATTGGCCTAAAGATTGAGGCGCTCAAAAAGCATGTCAGCCAGATGGGGGAGTGGGACCCGGAGCCGATGGTGCGCGAGTGGGCCGCCCTGGCTGCCAAAGGCAAAGAAATGGAGTATGCCGAAGCATACCGGGTTGTTAGTTTGGTCAGCGATGAAGACTTTGCCAAAACCCAGGCTTCTGAGCATGCCTGATGAGGGATAACTTCACCGTAGAGGTCGCTGAGAGCGCCGAGAAAATAGGAATTAAAAAACTCTGCGTCCCTCGGCGGGCTCGGCGGTTCTAGGAGTGGGGTGGGCAAACCACCGTTTCCAGCAAATGATTGAGCGTTGCGGCGGGGTCGGTGCAGAGACCGGCGTGAACGGAAGATGTCTGGATGATGCTGCTGCGTGGGGAGACCAGCCAGTGAAAGCGGTCGGCCAGAGGAAGCTGGCCAATGGGACCGGCATCCGGCCCACCCCCACAGATCAAAGGGATCAGTGCCAGATGACGTTCGACATCCCCAGGGTCAAGGCCGGAGTCGAGTGTAGCCAGGCGCTGCCGGTCCAGGGCAATACGCGCGCCTAAAAAGCGCCGGGAGCGGCAAAAGAGAATCACCCCGGCGTTGATAAACTCCTCTCGTTCGACCCTCGGTACGACGCGGACAATGGCATAATCAAATGAGCTAGGCGCGGGCACGGATGGCCTCCTCGACAAATTCTCGTGGCGACTCCAGCCGTCTATGGAGATAGGCAGCGTAGGCGGCCCGGTGTTCGGAATGGTCGGCAAAACCGGCTTCGCTGTTAAGCCAGGCAGCCGGAATGAGATTTACGACGCCGTCAATGATCTCTGGCGTCAGGCGGGCGCTCATGGCGGCGTCGGCAGCGGGCAGGTCATCGGCAAAAGGCAGCAGCACGTGTTCTTTGATCTGGGGAAAACGGCTGCGGCTGCGGGCCAGGTAACCGTTCCAACTGTGATGAAAGTAGAGACAGGCCCCGTGATCAATCAGCCAGGGACGCTGCTGCCACATCAGAATGTTGGTGTTGCGCGGCGTCCGGTCCACGTTGGTCACGTAGCTGTCAAACCAGACCACGGCCGAGGCCAGTTCCGGCCCCAGCGGGTTTAGGAGGGGATCGAAGGCAAATGCGCCGGGAAGATAGGCCAGGGCCAGGTTGAGGCCGGCGCTGGCTTTGATCAGATCCTGAATTTCAGGGTCAGGTTCGGAGCGCCCCAGGGCCGGATCGAGGTGAGCAAAGACGATTTCCGGCACGGGCAGGCCCAGCGCCCTGGCCAGCTCTCCCGCCACGAGTTCGGCAATAAGGGCTTTGGGACCTTGCCCCGCCCCGCAGAATTTTAACACGTAAAGCTGCTGGTCGTCGGCCTCGACGATGGCCGGCAGCGAGCCGCCCTCGCGCAGCGGGGTAACGTAACGAATGGCGGTGATGGTTCGAATAGCAGTAAATTCCTTCATCCGGGAATTATGCCGAAGAATAGCTGTCAGCGCAAGCCGGTCAACTCGTAAAGATGCCTTGCATATGGTCTATGAACAAGGTAAAATTATCGTAGTTGTAATTGCCCCGACTATCTTTGTAGGCGGCACGGCCTTTCCCGTCAAGACGGTTCAGCAGACGCTGCAAATCAACGGCAGGTTGGCCCGCAAGTCATCTCCTGATTTTATGGAACAAACTTAAGTTTGCCCGGCACGGTTTTCTCAGGATAGCTTAAGCTAGAAACTGTAAGATGTAAAATCAAAAAGCGTCTCTTAGTAGGTGGATCAAGGATAATTTAGGATTAAGGAATAATTCAATGAACAAATTCATCAAGGTTGTGCTGATTGCTTTCACTCTGCTGATGCTGACGGTGGTCTCTTTCGCGGGCGGGGTGCTCTTTGCCAATTCTGATTTCCTCAAGCCAGGGGTAGTGCGAGCCGCCGACCAGCCGGCGGAGTTTGAGGTGTTCTGGCAGGTCTGGAACATTGTGCAGAATCATTTTGTTGACCGCTCGGCCCTCGACCCCCAGGAACTGACATATGGCGCCATCAACGGCCTGATTACCGCCCTGGGCGATGAGGGCCATACCCGCTTTCTTACCCCGGAAGAGGTAGCCGACCAGCAGACCAGTATTTCCGGCAAATTCTATGGGATTGGCGCGCACGTCGGGGTAGAGAACGGCCTGCCGGTGATTGTCGCTCCGTTTGATGGCTCGCCGGCCGCCGAAGCAGGGATCAAGGCCGGCGATATTATTCTCGAAGTGAACGGCGAAGATGTGACCACTCTCCCCCTCAATGAGGTCGTGGATCGAATTCGGGGTGAGGAGGGGACTGAAGTGACCATTGCCGTTTTTCGCCCTGATTCTGATGAAAGCCTGGAATTTAAGCTCGTCCGGGCTGAGATCAAGATCCCGGCTGCGTTGTGGGCGATGGCGCCGGGGACAAAAGTAGCCGTGATTCGGATGACCCAGTTTAATGCCAATTTGGATGACGAGTTAAAGCAGGCGGTTCAAGAGGCGGAAGCTGCCGGAGCGACACAGTTTGTGGTAGATGTGCGCAACAATCCGGGCGGCTTGCTGGAGCAGGCGGTCAAAGTGACCAGCGAATTTTTGAAGGACGGCAACGTGCTCTTACAGGAAGATGCGCAGGGCAACCGGGAGACTTTCGAGGTCAAGCCGGGCGGTGTTGCGACCGACATTCCGATCGTGGTGCTGATCAACCGAGGTTCTGCCAGTGCCGCCGAAATTTTTGCCGGAGCCATTCAGGATAATAAGCGCGGGTCGGTGCTGGGCGAAACAACCTTTGGGACAGGAACAGTCTTGCAGCCCTTTGAATTGGACGATGGCTCCGGCTTGCTCTTGGGCACCAGCCAGTGGCTTACCCCCAACGGCCGTCTCATTCGCAAGCAGGGCATTGAACCTGACGTGGAGGTGAAATTGCCTGTCGGGGCCACCATGGTCACCCCGCCCGAATTGGAGACCATGACCCAGGCCGACCTGCTCAAGAGCGAAGATATCCAGTTGCTCAAGGCTTTGGAACACCTGAAGGCGATCCCGGAAGTCAGCGTTGAGAGTGAAACCACGCCCGGTTTGGATACAAGTAAATAGTTTAGCTCAGGATTGAGCGAGTCCATTCCGGGTTTTGGAGTGAAAAAGCACACTTTTTCACTCCAGTTTTAAGTACAAACTCAGGAGTCCACCGCATTGGTTGGGCTCCTTTTTTATGCGCCAGTATTTTCTTTTCTACAGTCCCGTTTTCCGTGTTATAATTGAACCCTTATGGTAAGTAACATCAAAGCGACCGTCCGGCCTCTTGGTCAGGCTGTAGATCGGGCAGTTGGAACGGGTCTGGCCCTGGCTGCCTTCGGGCTGTATCTGGCCACGCTCGCTCCCACCGTTCTGGAAGCAGACGGCGGCGAATTTCAATTTGTGCCCTGGCTGCCCGGCATCGCCCACCCGACCGGCTACCCGCTGTACATCTTGCTCGGCTGGCTGTGGACCCATCTCCTGCCCATTGGCGAAGTTGCCTGGCGCATGAATTTGCTCTCGGCAGTGCTGGCCGCAGCGGCGGTCGGGCTGACCTATGCGGTTGCCCGGCAGATACTGGATCGGACTCTACCTGATACACCCTTCCCGGCTCGAATCATCGCCGCCGTAATGGCCGCAGCGACCTTTGCTGTCAGCCATACTTTTTGGAGCCAGGCCCTTATCGCCGAGGTTTATACCCTCCATGCCCTGTTTGTGGCGGCGCTGCTGTGTCTGGCGCTCAGTTATGGTTTTTTTAGCCCCGGTTCAATGCCCCCCGACTCCTGGGAGATTTCTCGCTTCGCTCGAAGTGACAAAACCAGCAGGTTGTTAGCTCTAACTCTGGGCCTGAGCCTGACCCATCACCGCACAATTGTACTGCTGCTGCCGGCGCTGGTGTTGTTTTTACTGACCGCCGACCGCACCCCTACCCAAACCTTCCCCATAGGAGGGGGAGGGCAGGGAGGGGGTCCCCGGTCGGCGGTCGGCGGCCATTTTTTGTTGACCCACATGGCGCTCCTGGTCGTCCCCCTGCTGTTGTACCTTTATCTACCTCTCGTCGCTCCCTCCACACCCTATGCCACGCTGAGCCTCAGCGAGACCCAACGGCTGGTGCTGTACGATAATTCTTGGCAGGGTTTTTGGCGTCACAGCATGGGCAGCGTTTTCAGCGGAGAACTCAAGCCCAGCTCCGCCGGCCTGGACCGCCTGGAGTTGGTCTGGCAGTTGCTGCGCCAGCAGGTTGGCTGGGTCGGCGTAATCCTGGCGCTGGCCGGTTTGATGACGTTGTGGCAGCGGCGGCAGAGTGCTTTATTGCTGCTGACCGGCCTGGGCTGTGTCGTCTTTGTTGCCTTCAACCTGATCTATTTCATCGGCGATGTCTTTGTGTTGTTCATTCCGGTCTGGCTGTTTGTCTGCTTGTGGCTGGGCCTGGGCAGCCTGGGCGCGGCCCACTGGCTGGCTCAATACTTTGTCCAGAGCAAAACCGGCTCGGTTAACAGCAGCCCCGGTTTCGAGGCCATGGAAAAACGGCTGGGCCGGCGAATTTATCGCCTTATCACCCTCAGCCTGGCAGTCCTGGGTCTGCTGCTGCCGGCGGCGCTGCTGGCAACCCGTTATGCTGAACTCGACCAAAGCCGCAATATTGCCGCCCGCGAGCGCTGGCAGGCTATCCTGGCCGAGCCTCTGCCCGAGGGGGCGATCCTGCTGAGCAACGACCGCAACGAGATCATGCCGCTGTGGTACTACCAGTACGCCGAGGGCCGCCGGCCTGATTTGCTGGGCCTTTTTCCGCTGATTGTGCCTGAGCCGGCCTATGCCAATGTGGGCCGGGTGCTGGACCAGGCGCTTGCTTCCGGGCGGCCCGTTTATTTGGTCAAACCTATGACCGGCCTGGAGATCAAAGCCGGCCTCTCTCCCGCAGGGAGTTTGGTTCGAGCCACGCCAAATGGAGCGCCACCCGCGCACTTGCTCAATCTGAAACTGCCGGAAATCACGCTCTCGGCCTCGCCCAGCGTCACCGAGACGATCACCCTGTTAGGCTACGATCTCTCTCCCGCCAGAATTCGTCCCGGTACTGCGCTCACGGTGACACTTCACTGGCAAGTGAGCCAGCCGCTCTCCCTTGATTACACCAGCTACGTCCATCTGGTTAACAATAACGGCCAGGGCCTAACGCAGAGCGACCACCAGCCCGGCGGTGATTTCTACCCCAGTCATTACTGGCAAACCGGCGAAATTGTGCGCGACCAACACCTCTTGACTGTCCCGCCCGCTATCCCCCCCGGCGAGTACCGGCTGCGGGTTGGGATGTATGACCAACCTGAGCCAGGCGTGCTCAAAAGTATGGGCGCCGGCGTCGAAATCGGGACGCTCCTGCTCGAATAGGCAAAAGATGCTCCTCAATCACCCCGGCGGTTTGTGCGTTGCAGACCAGGGTATGGTAAAATAGCAGACCCTGACCTCTTGCTTGTTGCCGAAGAGTTCATTATTATGGGTCAAACGCAGCCAACACAACTCATCACTTCAAAACGACCTTACCGTGTCAAAACAGCCAAAATCGTGGAGGATGGCCTTGAGCTAGAAAAGAGTCCCTGGATCAAGCCTGGCCGGATTTTGAGAATGGCGGGGTGCGTTTTTAACCTGCAATGAGGAACCATATTGAACGCACCGCCTGGCTTATTCTGCTGACAGCCTTTGGCATCTTTTGCCTGCTGTCCATTTTGATTCCCGCCAGTATTCGCTGGTATATCATCAACGCGGCCGACACCTTCACTACCGACGTCACCTCGGTCCGGGGCACGGTGGTCATCGGCGATCCCAATACCCAAGCGTCATCCTCGCTCACCGACGGAAATTCCGTTACCGCTGAAGAAAATACAATCATTGCCACCGACAATACCTCGCAGGCAATTTTGACCTTTTCCGACGACAGCAGCTTGACCATGTACAGCGATACCAGCATTGTTTTGCGGGAAACCCGCGCGCCGCGTTTCAGCCTCAGCTCCAATCCCACCAAAATTTTAATCGAGGTCCAAAAGGGACGCATTCGGGCCACTTCTTCGTTGAGCCGCGAAGCTCTGAACTTTGATATTGACACGCCGCAGGCCAAAGTTGAACTCAGCGAAGGGAGTTTTTCCATCGAGGTCAATGAGACGGAAACCCAGGTGACGACCCGCCTGGGTCAAGCCAATGTACTTGGCGGCGGTAAACAGCTCTTGCTCAAGCAAGGCGAGCGGGCTTTGATTAGCCAGGGCCAGGTCCCGTCACCGCCGCTGCCGGCTGCCCAAAACCTGCTCAAGGATAGCGAGTTCAGCGCCATCTCGCTCAACAATTCCTGGGAAACCTATGAGATAGACTTTAGCGAAAGCGTCACGCCGACCAGTCGAATCGGTACCTTTCAGGATCGCAACGTCCTCGAACTTCGCAGCGAAGGTGAGGACAACATCCACACCGAAGTGGGCGTCACCCAGCAGGTCAATAAAGATGTCCGTGACTTCCAATCGCTGCGGATTTTTGCCGAAGTCCGCCTGGTGCGGCAGACGCTGCCGGGTGGGGGACAGCAAGGCTCTGAATTTCCGATCATGCTGCGCCTGGATTATAAGGATGCCGATAACAACGACCGGAGTTGGTACCACGGCTTTTATTACGCGCCCAAGCCCGACAATTACATCCTTTACAACGAGCCGCAAAACTCCAACGAGCGCATCGCCCGCTTTATCTGGTATCCCTACGAGTCAGAGAACCTGCTGACCGCTCTTGGCCCGGCCAAACCGGTTTTTATCAAGTCTATCCGCATCTACGCCTCCGGCTGGATTTACGAAGCCATGGTCGCCAATGTTTCTCTGCTGGCCCAGGAATAAGCCATGGCCAGGCAGCAGGTCAGCAAAGCAGCGAAGGAGCGAGGACGCGAAGAGGCGAAGCAGCGAGGAAGCGGGGTAGCGAAGAGGCAAGGGAGCGAATTTCACGTATCACGTATCACGTATCACGTATCACGTTTTACGCTTTACGCCCTCAGCGCCACTCTCCTGCTCTATGCCGGCCTGAGCTTTTACCAGATCAACCTGCCGGGCCTGCATTACGATGAAGCGTTTGAAGCGGTGCCGGCGTTGCAGTTGTGGCAGCGACAGCCGGTAGCGGCTTTTCGGAACAGCGGCTTGACGCTGGGGGGCCAGCTCTTCCCCTTGATGACCCAGGATTATATCGGCGCGCTCAACACCTATGCCGCCGTCCCTTTCATCGCCTGGTTGGGGCCAACGCCGGCGGCCCTGCGGGTCTGGTCTGTTCTGGTCGGTGTGGCTACGCTGGGGCTGACTTATGTGCTGGCGCAGCAGCTTTCCGGGCAGCCCCGGACCGGCCTGATTGCCGCCCTGCTGCTGGCCGTGGACCCCACCTTTATCTTCTGGAATCGGCAGGGTATCTTTGTGACGGCCATCACGGCGGCTATCGGCCTGGGGGCGACCCTGTGCTGGCTGCGCTGGCTGCGCGGCGGCTCGGTTGCCTGGGCTGTGGCCGGGGCCTTTTTGTTCGGGCTGGGGGTGTACGCCAAGTTCCTCTTTTTGTGGCTCATCGCCGCCCTGGTCGCTGCGGTTATCCTGCTCAATTTGCCCGGATGGCTCAAAAACCCAGCGCCTTTGAAGGCCGGCTGGAATTCTATCAACAACCACAAGCTACCAATCCTCCTGGCCGTTGTCGCTTTTCTGGCCGGCTGCTGGCCGCTCATCGTCTACAATATCCAGACCGGCGGAACTTTTGCCAGCGTGACGCAAAACGCCGCCACTTCTTATTACGGCGTCAACAATTTGGCCTTTGGGCCTAACCTGGTGGAACGCTTCCGCCAGTTTGTCGCTGTCCTGGATGGCAGCCACTTGTGGTATCTGGGCCGGGTGATCGGCAACCCGATCCCGCCGCTCGTTTTTTTTCTGCTGCTGCTGGGGGTCGTGATCAAGGCCAGCCTGAATCCCTCTCCCGCCGCGCCGGCAGCGATATTTCCCTTTTTAGTCACCGGCCTGGTCATTTTGGCCAGTATCGCCACCGTCTCAGCCTTGTGGGTGACTCATTTTGCTGTTATTATGCCCTGGCCGGCGATAGCCATAGCCTTGGGGATGGGGTTTATAGGCAGGTTACAGGTTGCAGGTTACAAGTTGCAGGTTGCCGATGGCCAATGGCCGATAGCCGATAGCAAAATAGCCGATAATACGCACCACGCAACAGAGCAAAGCCTCCCTTTGGGACGCACCACGCATCACGTATCACGCATCATTCTTATAGTTGGCTTGGCCCTGCTGCTCCTCACCAATCTGACCAGCGTCATCCGCTACCACCTGGCGCTGGCGGAAAGCGGCGGCTTGAGCAGTCACTCCGACGCCATCTATGAGTTAAGCGATTGGCTGGCGGCGCATCCTGGCCGGCCCGTCATCGCCATGGATTGGGGGCTGGCCGCGCCGGTCACTTACCTGACCGCTGGCCGGGTGACTCCGACCGAGGTTTTTGGCTATGTCTGGCAGTCGGATGCCGAACTGGCCCCCCGTTTGCAGCGCTTCATGGCCCAGCCGGCCACGCTCTATCTCTGGCGCGCCCCGGACGAAATCATTTTTGATCGCAGCCCGGAATTTAAGGCGTTGTATCACCCGCTGAAGTTGGAGGAAACCATCGAGGCCGCTTTTTACGAACGGAGCGGGCGGCC
>JAHDWA010000085.1 GCA_023382535.1 Anaerolineae bacterium
ACCTGAACAAGGGTGATATTGACCGGATGGTCCAGGAAGCCGAGAAGAACGCCGATGCCGACCGCGAGCGCAAGGCCGTGATCGAGGCCCGCAACCTGGCCGACAACCTGGTCTACCAGGCGGAGAAGTCGCTGCGCGACCTGGGCGACAAGGCCGATGCCACGGTCAGGGCTGAAGTCGAAAGCAAGATTGCCGACGTGAAGCAGGCCCTCGAGGCCGACGACAAAGCCCGCATCGTCAGCACCAGCGAAGCGCTGCAGCAGGCGATGATGAAGCTCGGCCAGGCCGCCTACCAGGAGCAGCCACAGCCCGGTTACACCAACGGTCAAGGCAGCAACGGCTCCGGCAAGCCCACCGACGAGAACGTCGTCGAAGGCGAATTTACCGAAGCGTAAGTCAATTAAAATCTAAAAACGCCCCGAATTCGGGGCGTTTTTATTTTATACTTATTAAATTCATGCGGCCCGAATGGCCACCACCTCCAGGTATTCCGACTCAACCTGTGTCACCCCATTCCGGGATTGATTGTGGGCCGCCCAGTGCTGTTCCAACTCCTGGTGCAAGGCAGCCTGGCCTTTCTCATCCAAGGCTCCAAAGGCCTTGAACGTCGGGCCGTAGTAGCGGCGGAAGCTCTCCACCACCCCGGAGGCGCTAAAGGGGAAGTTGAAGGTGATCAAACGCCGCGTGAGCTGCAGATCAGCTACGCTGCCGTTGAGCCGCTCGGCGACGATGGCTTCGTCGCCCCACAGCAGCGGCGAGGGCATGCCGGGAGCCGAGGGGACGTATTTGCCCACAATTTTGAACATCTGGCCGATGAAACCGCCCGGCGTCCAGTTGGCCATAGCAATGCGCCCACCGGGCCGGCAGATCCGGGTCAGTTCCGCTGCTGTCACGTCGGGCCGCGGGGTAAACATCGCCCCGAACATGGTGATAACGGTATCAAACGCAGCGTCGTCATAGGGCAACGCCTCGGCGTCGTTCTCGTCAAACTGGATGGTCAGCCCTTCGACTTTGGCTCTGGCCCGGCCCTGTTCCAGCAGATTGGGGGCAATATCCTGGCCGGTGACACTGGCCCCCTTTCGGGCCGCCGGGAGGGTCAGGTTGCCGGTGCCGCAAGCCACGTCCAGAACGCGCTCGCCGGACCGCAGGTTGAGGCGGTTGACAAACTCGGCGGCGCCAGGGGAATAAGTTTCGGCGATCTGCCCAAAGTCACCGGCCATCCAGGTTGCCTTGAGTTTAGCCTTGAGGGCTTCCATTTCAGGGGTTAAAGTTGTCATTTTCATTTATTCCTTTCTTTTTTGTAGTTGTTTGACTTATTTGATTCAATGTTGCCATTGGCCTGGCTTCATTTGATTTGATGTCTTTACTTTAAGCTACAAATAGGAGAAAGTCGTCTAACGAGGGTTTATTTAGAGGTTTAGTTTCTGGGGAAGGGTTTATCGCTCAGGAGGGTTCATGAACCTGTGATACGCCCCCGACGATCAAAAGGTAGCAAGTGTAGCAAGGTAGCAGAGTCGTATAATCCCTCCTGACTACCGTCTACTATTTTCAGAGAAGCGATAATTCTTGGGCTTTGGTAACGGCTTCAACACGATTGGTCACACCCAATTTGCCGTAAATGCGGTTGGTGTGTGCTTTGACCGTACCGGTGGAGATAAACAATTTTTCGGCAATCACCGGATTTGATAAGCCCTGTACGATTAAGCGCAGCACCTCTAATTCGCGGTCGGTAAGGGGTTCGATGAGGGCAGACCCTGGGGCGGCGGGCGAAACAGGTACAAAGTCCAGCAGTTCGGTTTGTAAAGCGCTAATCGTTGTTTTGAGGTCGGGTATAGAGGCATCATTGTTGCTGGAACTGCTTTTAAGCAGAGAGGCCGCCTTCTTTTGCTGCTGTTGATTACTGGCCGGATGGTTATGGACCAATCGCAGCAGTTCCAGGCCACGAATTTTGAGATCGTTGGCGAGCATCAGGGCGGCAATATCAATCAGCAGCGACAGCAGCAGCGGTATAAAATTGATTTTGTCGGCAATGTCTAATGCTTCCCGGAAATGGTGTGCGGCCAGGTCGGCAGCACCGGCCTGGTAGGCCACCTGCCCAAGACCATGATGGGCCGCAGCCAGTCCTCCTTGATCGTTCAGCCTCTGGTAAATGGATAAACTCTGTTCATATAACTGCCGGGCGGCCTGATAATCGTGCTGCAAGAGGGATATTTCGCCCAAATGTTTGGCGGCAACGGCAATACCTTCCGGGTCTCTATAATCTTTCCTGATCCGGAGGCTTTCGCGATAATGACGTTCGGCCCCGGCATAGTGACCCATGGCCTGATGGACATTGCCCAATTCAATATGACCATAAGCGCTCATCCAATGATTGCCAATTTCAGCGAACAACTTGATGGCCTCTTCCGCGTTTTTTAAAGCGGCTTCATCCTGTCCTAGATTGAGGTAGGCGCTGGTCAGGCCATAACAGGCAAAGCCTAAGTTCTGTTTGTCCATACTCGCGGCCATATCGAATTTGAGCTGCTGGCCCAGCGCCACGGCTCTGGTATAATCGCCCTGGATGACGGTGAGGACAACAAGCGGGGCGAGGGGGTGTGACCCCATACCGTAGTCTGGAGTTAGCCGGAGATCCTTAAACAAGGCTTTGCTACGCTCAAGCCCTTTAGCAGCCTGTTCAAACCGGCCAATTCTGATGAGCATCCATCCCTGGAAAACGAGGACTTGGGCTAATCCTGGCAAGTCTCCTGCTGCTTCAAGCACATCTACGGCGAGACTTGAAGCATCCACATATTCCAGGTAACGGCTCTGCATCTGGCAAAAATAGAAATAAGGCGCGGCCGCTTTTCTGAGAGAGTCAATCTGTTTGTGGTCAACAGCATACTGCCAGGCGGTACGGATATTTTCCAGTTCACCTTCAATTTCCAGGCTGTTCTTAACTTGCTCGCGTTCAATCAAACCCGGTTTTCGCTGAGCGAGGAAATCACAATAGTAGCGGCAGTGCGCTTCAGCCAGCGCTTTTATTTCGGTCTCATCCAACTTGCCGTTGGCATACTGGCGCAGCAGTTCATGAATTTGATAACGTCCCCCGGCTTCGCGCCGAAGCAAGCATTTATCGAGTAAGGATGAAAGCAGAGGCAAAGAAGCCCCGGCGATCAATTCTGCTGCTTCGCGCCGAAAGCCGCCCTTGAATACGGCCAGACGCTTAAATAAAGCTTGTTCGCTCTCCGTCAAATGGTCCCACGTTTGGGCAAAAACAGCTTGCATGCTGCGATGGCGTTCCGGTACATGCCGTAAATTTGAGGTGAGAAAATTCAGGTTGTGCTGGATTTCGGCCGCGATTTCCGAACAGCGCAGTGTTTTGGTCCATGAAGCCGCCATCTCTAGAGCTAAGGGCAGGCCGTCAACAAGCTGGCAAATGCGGACGACGCTGGCCCGGTTGCCGGCCAGAGAAAAATTTGGGTCTACCTGCCGCGCTCGCTCGACAAATAATTCTACCGCCGTAATGGATTCCACGTTATCAATTTGATGGCTGAGGGGAAAAGGGAGGCCCTCGACCGGGTATAACCATTCTTCCGGTAAGCTCAAGGCTTCGCGCGAGGTCACTAACAGTTTGACGGCCGGCGCACGCTGAATGATCTGGGTCACGAACTCGACACCGTCTAATACGTGCTCAAAATTATCCAACAGAAGGAGTAAATTTTTATCTTGCAGGTATTGTAAAAGTTGGTTTTCCGGGCTGTCATAACCGGATAGCACGACACCCATCGCATCCACTACGGCAGAAACAATCTGTTTGCCTGATTGGAGCGGTTGCAGGTTGATAAACCATACGCCACCCGCAAAAGCCTGTTGTTGATCCTTGGCAAGTCTGATTGCCAACCGCGTTTTGCCAATACCACCCACCCCGATCAAGGTTAACAAGCGGCAGTCCGCGTTTTTTAGGATTTGTTTTGTTTCGCTGAGTTCAGTTTCTCTACCCACAAACCGGGTGGGTTGATCAACTTGCTCTAAATTAGACAATCTTGTCACTCCCGGCTAATTTTTAAAAATCCTCGCAAATTCCTTCGTCATTTCCATATACTTATCGCCGTACTGCACGCTTGGCTCGATGTAAGTGCCCTCGACCCATTCGTTGAAGCTGCTGAGCAGGAGCCAGTCGGGACTGCTTTGCAGGGCGGCGTCGAAGGTCGCCTGGTACAGCGCGCCGTCTTCCCGGTCGCGGCGATGGGGTGTGTTGGGCACGCGCACGTCGGCGCGGCAGCCGGCCCGCAGGTCATCCCAGCCAGGGCTGATCGTCGCCAGCCAGAGCTTGGGCTGGCCGGTCTGCTGCGCCCATTGCTCAACACGGGTGGCCCAACGCGAGGCTTTGAGATAGTCGTTGGGATAGTCGGCATGAGTGATTTTGAAGACAAACAGGCCGTCAAACACCGCCAGGTAGGAAGGGTCCAGTCCTTCGGCAATCCACCAGGCCTGCCGCTGCGGGTCAACTTCATCGCGCACAGCAGCCCAGAACTGCTGCGGCGTCTGCCCGCCTGGGGTGCGATACACGTCAATGAAAAAGAGAACCGGTTTGTTTTCGACCTGCAGAAAGTTGGGCTGGTCGCTGTACCGGTCCATAATATAGCGGACGGCCTCGACGATATTCTGCCGGCTTGGATTGGGCAGCGCGTGCCAGATGTGATACGAGAAGACAATCGTGGAGGTAAAGTCGCGCCACTGCGAGCGGGCCAGCAACGTTTCAAAGTTGCGGTCGGTGCGGTCGCCGGGACCGAACCAGTGGAGTAAAAATCCGTCCAGACCAATGTTGTGAGCCATTTCAATGTGACGGGCGATGAGCGCCGGATCGTCGGAGTTGTAGAGTTTGAGGGGTTGATCCCCGGCGCTGATGTTGCAGTCGTTCCAGCCATCGCCATCATACCAGGCGAAGTACTGGGCCAGGACCAGCCGCGACTCACGGGTGTAAGAAGTCGTGCGGGGCGCTTTGGGGGTGGGGCGGGTAGCCAGCAGCGTTTGGAGCTGCGCCAAAGCTCTGGCCGACTCTTCAGCCTGGGCGGTCGCGCGCTGAGCCGCTTTCAGCGTGGCGGTTGGGTCAATTGCCTGCTTGACAACCGGGGTGCTGGTCGGGGTGGGAATGAAAGGGACCGGCGTGGAGGTTCGCTGAGGCAAAGGCTGGGGCGAAGGAGATGGAGTAGCAAGGATTAAGGTGGAGGTGTCTGCCGGGAGGGGTGTTTGGAAGGATTGAGTTACCTCTGCCGGTCTTCGCTCCCAGGCGAACAACAGCGCGATCGTGCTCATGGCGGTCAGCAGCACCAATACCAGCAGCGATACCCGCCAGCCCCTTTTATCGGCCACGTTTCCCGTCTCTCTTCAATCTTCTGTGGCTACTTCTTCCCGAACAGCCGGGCCAGCGGCGAGGATTTTTTGCCTGCGTCCCCGGTTGCTTTGGCTTTGGTGGCGGGCGTGCGCAGGTCTACGATAATTTCCTCAAAAGACAGCCCTGCCCCTTTCAAGGCCTGCTCGATCCATTCGCTGACATTTTCCTGCATCTGGGCTTCAAAGGGAACTGAATTGAGGAACTCCTGTACTGGCAGCGCCGCGCCGGGCCGGGTTCTAACAAACACAGTGACTTGCAAGGCCGTAAATTCGGGTTGCTCCATAGACTTTATCCTCCCTCTGTTACCCGGGCAGCGATGAGACGCACATCGAACGGGTTGAACAGATTCTTATTCTGAATTTTTGCCTGGGTGGTCCGAACAAGCTGCGTCCCATTGCTTCTTTTACAGAAGGATAGCATGACTACGCGTTACAACACAAGTTCCCCGCGCACAATTGTAGCCGCCCCGCCGCCCACTTTAACCGTTTCGATGTCGTCGCGCGGACCAACGATTTCGACGCTCGCCTGGCCAGGCCGGCCCAGCCAGTGGCCCTGCTCGGCTATAAAAGTGGGGTGGTCAATTAACCCGTAGCGCCACAGATAAGCCGCCATACCGCCCGTCGCGGAGCCGGTAAAAGGATCTTCCATGAGGTCGGGCGGCGTGCCAAAATCACGAGCGAAGGTCTGCCCGGCTGCGGTCACACCGCCCAGGCAAAACAGGTGTGGGCAGAAGAAGTCTCCTATGGTCCGCAACCTGGCGTAAGCGGGAATATCAAGCTGCACTCGACGGAGAGCTTCCAGGTTTTTTAACGGCACCATAAGTTGAGGTGTTCCCGTACTTACTGTTTGAATCGGTACGTGTTTCAGTCCATCGTCAGCAGTCAGGCCGAAGATAGGCAAAACATCGGCTGGATCATAGGTCGCCAGGAACTGGGGCTTCTTCTGATTCATAATGATCTGTTGTACCTTACCCTGACTGGACTGGATCTCTACAGGAATCGGTCCCACTTTTAGCTCAAGCGTCACCTGGGTTCGATCACCCGTCAGGGCCAGCCGGCCTGAATCAACCAGGGCAAAGGTGGTGGCGATGGTTGGATGTCCCGCCAGCGGGATTTCTTCAGCGGGAGTGAAGTAACGCACCCCAAAATCGGCTACTGCCGAGCGGCGCACAAAAGCTGTCTCGGACAGGTTCATCTCTTTGGCAATGGCCAGCATGGTGGCCTCATCCAGGCTGTCGGCTTCGAACAGAATGGCGCACGGATTGCCGCCCAGAGGCCGGTCGGTAAAGGCATCAACTTGCATAAATGGGTAAGTTGGCATAATCTTTCTCCTTATGGGATCAATATTTGGCAATTAACTTACCCATTAAAGCACAGGTAGACCGGTTTAAGTATAGCCAATTCACTCAAGTTCTTGAGTCCACTTCACGAGTATCTTTTTCTAATCCCGAATAACTTTTTCGATATTCATTTGTTCCAGTTCAAACGCCTGCCTGCCTAAAGCAACTCCCTTGTGCTCAAGGGGAGTGAGCGGGTAGGTGATCGCCGCAGGATCAACCCATTCGACTGACAGGATTTCGCGGCTGTGTTGAGCCTGGGTTAGCAAGGATTGGCTCCCGCCGCTCCAGCGGCAGTAGTAAACAAAGCCCAGGCTGCGGGGGACTGTGTACTTTAGACTGCCGCTCCCCTGCAACTCGCACAACAGCAACTGTTTGATCTCAACCGCTAAGCCCAGCTCTTCTTCGATCTCACGCCGGACCGCCTCGGCGGGACTTTCGTCGCGCTCAACCCACCCTCCAGGGAGACCCCAGGGAAAGTAGGGCCGGAAAACGTGCTCGAGCAAGAGCACCTGCCCGGTATCGTTGAAGATCGCACCTACCGCTCCCACATAATGCCGGGGGACAACCAGGCGCACGCCTACGGCCAGCAGCCAGCGCAGAGGAGGAAAACGCTGGAGCCAGCCGGCCAATCTCCGCTTGAGCCTCATCATCAAGCCAGAAGTACCTCAGGTATCTGGGTAAACACCTCCGGGCAACGATCATCCTGGCAGAACCAAAGTTTCATGGGGGTTTCGCCTCTTTCCGCTGGGAATTCCCTTACACTATAGCGGCAAAATAATTAATCGCCAAATATTTCAAGATTGTGAATAAAATTACCAGGACAATTTTGTTCCCATGCTTCGCGTCAGTTTGGGAACAAGACTGCCTTAGCAGTTCTTAGTTATGCCCATCGGCCAAAAAGAAAGTCCTGCCCGATTCAGGTTAAAGTTCGGGCAGGACTTGAAAGCTTGTTGAGGAAGAGGATGAGTTAGGGCAGATAAAGTACCTGGCCGACAAACAACTGGTTAGGATTAGCCAGGCCATTGGCTGCGGCAATCGCCTCAGCCGAAACGCCGTAACGCCGGGCAATTGAATAAAGAGTTTCACCGGCGCCCACGGTGTGTGTCCCGGCGACGCCAGGCATAGTTCCAGGCGCCGGATAGTAGCTGTCCTCCTGCCCTGGCTGGGCGTAACCCTGGCCCGGCTGTTGATAATAGCCATCTGTGGGCGGTTGTGCATATCCTTGCCCGGGCTGTTGGTAATAACCATCAACAGGCGGCTGCTGCGGATAACCCTGGCCGGGCTGTTGGTAATAACCATCTACGGGCGGCTGCTGCGGATAACCCTGACCGGGCTGTTGGTAGTAGCCATCCATAGGAGGTTGTTGGTAATACCCTTGATCGGGCTGTTGATAGTAACCGTCTACCGGGGGCTGCTGGGGATAGCCTTGATCGGGCTGTTGGTAGTAGCCATCCATTGGCTGCTGGGGATAGCCCTGATCAGGTCCATAACCATTTTGGGGCAGGGTAGGAAAGCTGCCATTATTACCGGGAATAACCAACGGCTGGCCTTCGCGGATGATGTAGGGATAAACAATATTATTGGCGCTGGCAATCGCCTCTACCGAGCTTCCGAAGCGCATGGCAATACTAAACAGGGTATCGCTGGGGGTGACAATATAAACATTGCCCGGCCCGCCGGGGACAGCCGGAACAGGAGCGGGAGCGTAACTGTTATCACCATAGGGTGCAGGATAAGTCTCGCTGCCATCAGGGATTGTCAGCGCCTGGCCGATTTGCACCAGGTCAGAAGTCAGGCCATTGGCCGCTGCGATGGCCTCAATGCTGGTGCCGTAGCGCTGGCTGATACTGAACAGTGTATCCCCTGCTTGAACCGTGTAAGTACCCCCTGGGCTGGCCGCCGGAATTACCGGGTTGGTTTCGCTGACCGGAGGGTTAGCCGCAATGGGACCCTCTTCTGGAAGCTGTTCCGGCGTCGTTGCGTCTACCACGATGGATGGGGCGGGCGCTTCAGCCTCGGGCGCGCTCGCCTCTGCCGCCGGAGCGGCGGCCGCCTCGCTCTCGTCGGCTTTCTGCTCAGTAGAAGCGCTGGGCGGCTGGGCAGTCGGAGCTACAAGCTCGATGGGTTCAGCCTCGGCTTCGCTGGCCGCTAATGCCGCCGGAGTCATTGTTGCTTGGACGCTGAGGACAGTCGCTACGGCAGTAGCCTCGCTAACCAGAGTGCTGTCCTGCGCTCCCAAAGGAGCAAGCGTGGGAGGCAGCGCCTCCAGGGGACTCATATCTGAAACCTCGCTGTTATCCCGGGCTAATTCACAGCCGGTTAAAACAAAAACTAGGGCCAGGACAAGCAGAAAATAAAGGGGTTTGGACGAGCTTGTCATAAAAATCTCCTTCTGCCGATTTGATAACATCAGTAATTCGACATAACTCTGCATAACGTTACATAATATTATCACAGGTGCAACATTACGTCAAGTTGTACTTTGGTTCTGGCTCTGTCCCATATTTATGGTAATACAGGACACGTGAAGCGGGCAACTTGCTCTACAGGACTGCCCAAAATTTGGGACAGACCCTCTAGGCGACCGGCAGAGCGAAGAAGCCCGCGGAACTTGACCAAAAAAAAACTGCTGCCTTACTGGAAAAATGAAAAGCTTTGTTTTGACAAAAATTATATCCGAAATATACTTTCTCTTATATTTTCAATACATTCTGAAAATTCAGTAAGAAAAGCTAATTTCAACTTAAATTCCAGATCATGAGGAGGTTTGTCGTGAAATCAATAAAGTTGTGGCTCAGTTTGTTGTTGCTGCTGGTGCTGCCCCTGCTGCTGAACGCCTGTGCTTTTGGGCCTCAAGTTGCCCAGGAAAAGAAATTAAAACTGGGGTTATTGCCTATTCTGGACGTGCTGCCCTTCTATATCGCCCAGGATAAGGGCTATTTCGAGGCCGAAGGGCTGCAAGTGGAATTAGTGCCTGTCAAAAGCGCTCAAGAGCGGGATGCGCTGATACAGGCAGGTGAAATTGACGGTCAACTGAACGATCTTATCTCGACCGTGCTGCTTGACCGGGAGCAGGCCCAGGTCAAGATAGTGGCTAAAGCTCGCGAGGCCTATCCGGATTTTCCTCAATTTCGGATTGTGGCCGCGCCGGGGGTGACGATCAGCGGCCCGGCTGATCTGGCTAACGTACCCATTGGGATCAGCCAGAACAGCGTGATCGAGTATATGAATGATCGCCTGCTGGTGGATTGGGGCCTGCCGGCCGATCAAATTGCGATTGAAGAGGTGAGCGCCATCCCCACCCGGTTTGAACTGCTCATGAACGGCCAGCTTAAAGCAGCCTTGCTGCCTGACCCGATGGGCCAGGCGGCCATTGCCGGTGGGGCCAGTCTGGTGATTGATGATGCCAAAATCCCGCAGTACTCTCAGAGCGTGTTATCTTTTAGCACCACTGCGCTGGAAAACAAGCCCGAGGCGGTCCGCGCCTTTTTGCGGGCCTGGAACAAAGCCGTGGCCGACCTCAACCAAGATCCCAACGCTTATCGGAATGTGCTCATCGAAAAAACTCGGGTCCCGGAAAGTATTCAGGGGACATACAATGTGCCGCCTTTCCCAGAAAACGAAATTACCAGCCAGGCCGAATGGGAAGATGTCGTTAAGTGGGCGCAGGATAAGGGCTTGATCGAGCAGCCGGTTGCCTACGATACAGCGGTAGACAAAAGTTTTATGCAGTAACAGAGAAGGAGCGCGACGATGAGGTCGCGCTCCTTTAATATTTAATTCTCGGCGGTCTCCTTCGGGGACACCCATTCCGTAAAGAGCGGGGTCAGGTCGCAGGCGCAGTGCTGTTCGGCAAGCTGCTGGAAAGTGTCGCCGGTGGCGATGCCCCATTTGAAGGTCTGGTAATAGTCGCGGAGGAAGGCGGCGAAGGTTTCCTGGCCCATCGTCTCGGCCAAAAGCTCGACAAAGAGCGGCCCGCGCCCGTAGACAATCGCTCCGTAGCTGCTCTCGTCATAAGCGGCCACCGGCAGGCCGATCGGGATATCCGCCCGATCCAGGCGCTGCCAGCGGCGCTCCAGAGAGCGGCGAAAGCCGTTCGCGCCGGCCTCGCCGTAGACATCCTGGTAATATAACAGGGTAGCGTACTGCGCCAGGGCCTCATCCAGCCACGGCTCGTCCACCTGATCATTGCCCACCTCGCTGTAAAACCATTGGTGGGCTACTTCGTGAGCAACCACCCCTTCCAGGAGCGAGCCGGTCGCTGCGCCTCTGACCTGGCCGTTCGGGTCATATAGATCAATCAAAATGGCGACAATGCCGGGGTACTCAACACCCAGGGCAAAGGTAGTGGTGCTGACCAGATCAAATTCGGTGAAGGGATAAGGACCAAATCGCCCGTTAAAGCTTTCCAGGGCCGCCTCAGCCTGGTTTAAGACGATTTCCGCACCTGCGGCTAATTCGGTTGGGGCGTAACTGTTGACGGTGGTCTGCCCAACCGTCCGGCTGACCGGACTATAGCGATCGCTGGCGACCAGGTAAAAATCGCGGACCGGGCCGGCGGCAAAGGTGACGACCTGCTGTGAGCCGGTCTGCTCTTGGCTGGCGGCTATGCCCGAAGCGACCAGGGTTTGGCTGATAGGCGCCGTGACCCGCGCCAGGTAGAAACTGGTATCGGCGTAGACAACATCGCCGATGAAGGGGGCAATTTCCACGTTCCAGCCTTCATCGTCGTAAACGGGAATCAGCGGGTAGAAGTGAGCCAGCGCCAGCACCCCGTCCTTGAAGGCAAAGGTCCCATAATTGCCGCCCTCGCCGTTGGGCGCTTGCACGGCAAAGTCCATTTGCATCACAACCGACTGGCCCGGCGGCAGGGCCGGGGACAGCGGTACGCGCATGGCGCTCTGGTCCAATTCGTAGCTTGGCTCGACCGCCTGGCCGTTCACCTTAACTGCCGATACAGTGCTGGAACCTTCGGCCAGGTTAGGAAACAGGCGAAAGTAGATCTCCGCCAGCGGTACGTCTTCGCGATTAGTGTAAAGAACTTCCTCTCGTCCTTGCAGGTTGACCAGATCGTCACTCAATTGCACGTCAAGGTGATAAACGGTTGCTCCAGGCAGTTGGTCCAGAACATTCTGTTCGCTGTCAATCAGGCCGGCGCGAAAGGGGGAGCGGTCATCCCAGGCACTGTCGAACAGGGAAGGGGTGGGGAGAACTGCTACCTCTTCGATTGGGGAGCCGGTGGCTGGATCATTGCGCTGCGTTACGCCGGCGGTGCGGATGACCACCAGCTTATCCGTGCCCGACTCCGCTCCCCAAACCTCGCCGGGGCGGCCCAGCAGTTGGCGCACGTTGGCGGTCGGGCTGGGTAGGGGGAAGACCTCAAATGTTTCTGCCGCCGGATCAAACCTGACCAACGCATTCGCCGCAAAGTCGCTCAGCCAGACCATGTCCTGTTCATCCACGTAAACGGCATAAGGCAGCGGCTGCTCCCCCGGAAGCCGCCATTCGCGCCACTCCTGGGTAGCCGGATCATACACAGCTACCTGCCCCGCGTTCCACTCGCTGACCCAAATCCGCCCCTGAGAATCGGACCAGACTCGCCGCGCCCCTTGCTCTGGCGTGGGCGGGTCAAGGGGCGTAGCCGCGCCGCTTGCCAGGTCAACTTGGGCGATGTGGCTGCCCGCCAGCGAAGCATAGTAGACCTGACCGCCGGGTGTGGCGTCAATGCCGTAGGGGCCGCGTCCTCTGGGCGCGTCGAACACCTGCACCTCACCTGTAGCCGGATCAAGCCGCCCATAAATGCCGCTTTGGCCCGTAAACCACAGAATTCCCTGCCCATCAAATGCAGCCGTATTAAGGTTGGCGTAGCCGGTCTCTGCCGGCAAGGGGAAAAGCTGAACTTCTTCTGTGGCCGGGTCTACCCGGACGATGGCATTCAGGCCGCTGTCGGTGATCCAGGGGGCGCCATCCGGCCCGACAATCACGCCATGAGGGGCCGACCCCTGGCCCAAAGCGATATGGTGAGTTTCACCCGTTTGCGGGTCCAGCCGGCCCAATTCTCCCGAAGCCTGGGCGGTATACCAGACCGGCCCATCCGGCGCGGGGGCGACATCGTGAGGGTGGGAGCCGGCCGGGACGGGATATTCCTGTAAAGTTGGTTCTATTATCGAGACGGTTGGGGCAGCAGTCGGCGCGGCAGGTGGGGTGGCGGTTGGTTTGGCAGGTAGAGTGGGTGAGGCTGGCGCAGCGGTGGCGGCAGCCAAGGCGGGGACTGTTGCCGGCGGCGGTTGACCCGCGCAGCCAATGAACAGAATTATCGCCGTTACAACATTAGTCGCTCTAAGACCCCCAGGTAAAATTTTTACAGATCGCTTCATCTCTCACTCCTTCAGTAGCCCAATTGGAGATGAAATTCTACCTGAAGATGGGGTCAAAGAAAAGTAAGTGCGAAGCTGGTTTCAGGCTAACGCCTACCGCTGCGCTATGTAGACTATCCATTCGTCGGCATCATACAAGGGCAGCCGGTCCCAGGCCGGGTAAACGTCAACCGAGTTGAAACCAGCCTGGCACATCATTCTGCTCATCGTCTCCACTGAATAGGTCTGATCGCTCAGCGAGATTTCGGTTAACTCACCGGTTTCCAAATGAATAATGTAAAAGCGCTCAACCGACATCTCCTCGGTTTCGTGCCAGAAGCGCTCGCCCAGGTGCAAAAAGGGCCGGTCGCCCCACAGCCCTTTGTCGTCGGTAAACCACCATTCGCTGCGGGTCTTATCTACCCGCTCTTGGTTGAGCAGCTCAACGCAGAGCCTGCCCCCCGGCTTCAGAGTTAAGGCCAGATGGTTCAGCAGCGCCTGGGCCTCGGCTTTGGTGAAGACGGCCAGTTGTCCATAAAGCAAGAGCGCAGCATCGAACAGGGCCTGGCCGAAATCCATGCAGCGCACATCCTGCTCGATAAAGGTGCAGTGCTGAGCTAGGCCCTCGCTCAGAGCCAAATCTTTGGCATAAGCAATGGCCGCCGGGCTGAAATCCACCCCGATCACCTGGCAGCCCCGGCGAGCCAACTCGACAGCGTATAGCCCCGGTCCGCAGGTCACATCCAGCACCCGCTGGCCTGCTTGCAGGTTCAGCCTGGTCCAGAGCCACTCTAGCTGAGCCGCTCGCTCGGTGGCAACGCGGGTCGCCGCTCCGTGCGACTCGTCCAGGTGTTCGCGCAGCATCCGTTCGGAAAAAGCAGGCTCATGCCAGGGTAAATTTTTGGCCTCGGTCAAGGCGTCGAACCCATCAGGCCGGTGGTAAACTTTCCAGAGGGCTTCCGTTAGCAAACGGTTGACTCGATTTGATTTTGCGGTTGGCATAGAAGAACCTTTTGATGACTCTGTATTTTCATGCGCCGAGTCGCATTTTACTAAAATTTGGGTTATCGCCAAACTCACCTAAGCTGGTTCAATTCTGGGCGGAGCTATGGGGCTGGTCTGGTTTAGCCATTGAGAGTAAAAACCCCGCAGATTCTAACCTGATTCATACTCTTTTCTTATGGAAATTCTGGGATTTCTATGTTACAGTATGGTTTATTCCCATAGCACAACCTCTGATAGACTTCCCAACCTGCATCTGTTAAATCAGCACCAGCGCCTCAAAAGCTGCTACACCCTGCCGACTTGTCATAACCTCTAAGATTACCTCGTGCAAGGGGTCGTCCAGACCCCTTATACTGCTTTTTACAAGATAATAACTGGCTAGTACTTGATATCGGGGAGGGTTCTTTAACATGCTCACATACAGGAAGTTTCTGGCAGGGTTCCTATTGGTAAGCCTGGCATTTTTGATGAGTTCGCTGGCTTCCGCCAATGCTCGACCGCTTGGCTCACCCCCACTCTTCAATCAGCCTCCACCACTCCAGACTCAGCCGATTTCGCCGACTGAAACAATCCTGGATGTCTTCATCACCGAAGAAGGCATTTTTCCTCCTGTGCTGGCCGTTTCTCCCGGCGATACTATCCAGTGGACCAATCAGACCAGCCAGACTCAACGCCTGCAAGGCAGCGGCACGTCCAGCCCCACGACTATTTATCTCCCGCTTGTCGTCAAAGGTTCAGATACTCAAAGCGGCAGCTCAGCCGGTGAGACCCCTGCTGCCAGCAAGAACTTCGCCGGTCCAGAAACCAACTGGCAAAGCGGCGAAATCCCCCCCGGCGACTCATTTAGCCGCGTTTTTGATTGGGCGGGTGAGTATCCTTATCTCCTGACCGATTCTCCTAGCCTAAGCGGTACGGTTGTTGTTGAAACGCCTGAAATAGCCGTCCTCAGCTCCTCAACCTTGATCGTCACAACCATGGCTGATGAGCTGAACAATAACGACAAATGTAGCCTGCGCGAAGCCATCATTGCCGCCAACACCAATAAAGCTGTGGGCGCCTGCCCTGCCGGTAATAGCTATTATGATGACACCATCATTTTGGACAGCGGCACGTATAACCTGACTATCCCAGGGAAGAATGAAGATGCCGCTACTACTGGCGACCTGGATATTAAGAGCAAAATAAAAATTGTCGGCGCCAGCGACGGGCAAACCGTTATTGATGCCAGCGGCCTCTCCGACCGGGTCTTTCATATCCTTGGATATGGCAAGGCAGTTATTTCTAAAGTGACCATTGAACGCGGGTCTGGCAGCTATGGCGGCGGCATTTACAATGTCGGTACGCTGACGCTCAACCACAGCAGTGTGCTGAGCAGCACAGCCAGCGGTAATTTTGGCGGCGGCCTCAAGAATGACGGCACTGCCACGCTCAATAACAGCACGGTCAGCGGTAATAGCGCCGAATACGGGGGCGGCATTTACAACCGGGGCAGTTTAATCCTCAAAAACAGCACCCTCAGCGGCAATACGGCTAAAAAATATGGCGGCGGCATTAAGAATCAAGGCACGCTGAAGCTGAACAACACCACCATCAGCGCCAACATCAGCGAGGACAAAGGCGGCGGTGTCCTGAATTACAGCTATGGCAAGACTTACCTTAAGAACACCATCATCGCCGGCAATAGCGCCCCTGACTCTACCCAGGCCGATTGTGGTTACCTCTCTACCGGCAGCCAAAGTTTTTACAGCCAGGGCTACAATTTAGTAGGCCCCGGCTGCCCCAGCAACGGGACGGGTGACCAAACCGCTGCCGATCCTCGCCTCGGCCCTTTGCAGAACAACGGCGGCACTACCTTTACCCATGCGCTGCTGCCTGACAGCCCGGCGATTGACGGGGGTAACCCCAATGGCTGTAAAGATAGTAGCGGCGACCTCCTGAAAACCGATCAGCGCGGCGAACCCCGGCCGGTGGATGGCAACAACGATACGACCGTCCGTTGTGATATCGGTGCTTTTGAAGCCCAGCTAACAGATCCAGCCCAAACCAGCCCGTACACGGTCAATGTTGCCACTGATACCAACGATGGCGTTTGCAGCCAGGCCAATTGCTCTTTACGTGAGGCCATTAATGCCGCAAACACTCACCCCAACGACGGCCAACGTGATGAAGTCCATTTCAATATCCCTCCAGGTGGCCCGCAGACCATCCCGCTCAGCAGCACCCTCACCATTACCGACCCGGTCATACTTGACGGCCTCGCCAACCAACCCACCGCCAGTTGTGACCCGCTCAATTTGCTTATTACGCTAGACGGCATTAACGCTGGCCCGAACGCCGATGGCTTGAACATCACCGGCGGCGGTACCACCGTGCGCGGCTTGATTATTACCCGTTTCGGGCAGAACGGCCTGCGTTTGGATACTAACGGAGGCAACGTGCTTGAATGTAATGCCATCGGCACAGATGCCAGCGGAGCAAGCGGCCTGGGCAATACCGCCGCGGGTGTGTTTATAAGCAACGCCTCTAATAATATGATCGGAGGAACGGTTCCCATCTCCGGCAACCTCATCTCTGGTAACGGCGGGGCTGGGATTGTGATCTCTGGCACCACCGCAGCCACCAATACCATTCGCTTCAATACGGTCTTTTCCAACACCGGCCTGGGCATTGACCTGGGCGGCGATGACGTTACGCCCAATGACCCCGGTGACCCGGATACAGGCCCCAATAACCTGCAAAACCTCCCGGTTTTGAGCGGGGCCTTCCTCAATGGAAGCGACACCCAGGTTGAAGGCCGGCTGAACAGCACCCCCGGCACTCCGTTCACTCTCGAATTCTTTGCTAACCCCACCTGCGATCCCACTTACTTTGGCGAAGGTGAAACGTTCCTGGGCGCTACCTCGGTGACAACGGATGAAAATGGTGATGCCATATTTGTGGGAGCGAACGCCTTCTCTGTTGTTCCGGCCCTGCCGGAAGACATGTTTGTCACCGCTACAGCCACCGGCCCTGGTGGCACCTCGGAGTTTTCCCAGTGCGTGCCGGTCAGCCTGGGTAATGACTCCTGGCCGACGGCGTTCTCGCTCAACTCAAGTGGCAACGCCTTCCAGGCGTCGTATGACCAATTTCTGGACAAAGCGGGCCAGTCCCGCTGGTTCAAATTTACCGTGCAGCCCAACAGCCAGGTCATCGTCACCCTGACCAATTTACCGGAAAACTACGATCTGACAATTTACAAGGACATCCAGGCCGCCTTTGACGAACTGACCTTGCCAGATGACGAGCAAGACCTTATCAAATTAAATGCTGAATTTGCGACCGATGCCTTTGCCGGCGATGCAGTCGCGCGCGGCTCCCGCGCCCCGGATGCGATTGCCCGCGGCTCCCGCGCCCCCGACGCTTTTGCCGTGGGGGCTTTCTCGCCGGATGCGATTGCGCGCGGCTCCCGCGCCCCGGATGCGATTGCCCGCGGCTCCCGCGCCCCCGACAGTTTCGCGCCCGATGCCTATGCCCCCGACGCTTATGCGCCTGACGCCCTGGCGCGCGGCTCCCGCGCCCCGGAAGCGATTGCGCGCGGCTCCCGCGCCCAGGATGCCTTCTCCAGCGCCCAGACCCGCAGTTTGATTGGTATCTCGGCGTTTGAAGGGACGGCCAGCGAAGGTGTGATCGTCAATACCTGGAATAACACCGGCGATTTTTATGTGCGCGTCAAGGGACGCAACGGGGCTTTCAGCCTGGCTCAGAAATTTCATCTGGAAGTAGAACTGCTTCCCGGCTCCTGTGGCGATGTTAGCCCTATTCAACTGCCTCCTTTTGCCGCCGGTGGCCCTGGTTTTAAGACCATCGTTCTAACGGATTTGGATCGAATGGAAGGCAGCGCTGACGATAAGGCCGCTCTCATAGCGCGTCTTAACAGCTTCATAGCCCGCCCTGAAGTTGCCGGTGTTGTGGTTGACGTGGGCGACTGGGTGGCGGACTTAAATGTTCAAGCCGACAATAACCCTGAGTGTCCCTACGCCAAGAACCTGGTGGCCTTAGGCATTAAAGATATAGTCAAGGCCTATCGGAACGCGAACCCGGACCTGGCTTACGTGGTCATCGTCGGCAACGACGATGTCATTCCCTTCTTCCGCTATCCTGACCGGGCGCTGCTTGGCCCCGAGTCAGATTTTATCCCGCCCGTTGATCCCTTCACGGCTTCAGAAGCCAGCCTGCGGCTTGATTATGTGCTGGGCCAGGATGAGTATGGCTCGCAGGTTGACCTGTCAATGCAGGTCAGCACCTTGCCTATTCCAGATTTGGCTGTGGGCCGCCTGGTGGAAACAGCGTCCGATGCCACCCACATCTTAGATACTTACCTGGCTTCCAATGGAGTCATCAGCTCCAATTCGGCCCTCGTCACCGGTTATGATTTCTTTGCCGACGCCGCCGAGCAGATTCAGGGGCAGCTCGAAAGTGGGCTTGGCCGCCCTGCCGATACGCTTATCACGGCGCGGGAGGTATCCCCCCTGGACGACAGCGCCTGGACTGCCGACCAGTTGCGCAACCAGTTAGATACTCGGCACGATGTAATTTTCCTGGGTGGCCACTTCAGCGCCAGCAGCGCTCTCGCTGCCGATTACGAAAGCCGCTTCCTGTCCACCGAACTGTTCTCGCCGTCAATAGATTTGGAGAATGCCCTGATCTTCAGTATCGGCTGTCATTCTGGCTACAATATTGTCAATAGTCACGGGATTCCTGGCATTACCGCCGAACCGGACTGGGCCCAGGCTTTTGCCCAAAAGGGCGCGACCTTTATCGGCGGTACCGGCTATCAGTACGGCGATACCGATTTCCTGGAGTACAGCGAGCGAATCTATCTTGAATTTAGCCGGCAGCTACGCACCGGTTCAGGGTCAGTCTCTATTGGACCGGCCCTGGTCAAGGCCAAGCAAATCTACCTGGCCCAGACGCCGCAACTGCGCGCCCTGCACGAGAAGTCTCTGCTTGAGGCGACCCTCTTCGGGCTGCCGATGTTGAGCATCAATATGCCCGGCGCACGCCTCGACCCACCGAGTGATGCCACCATCGTCACCGGCGTGGGCGATGCCCCCGCTGCTACCCTGGGCTTGAAAATTGCCGACATCTCCCTGGATTCGGACGATCTCACGATGGATACCAGCACCGTGGCGCTTCAGGATATAGACGATCCCGAAACGACGGTCGAGGCGCTCTATCTTTCCATTAACGGCAATGTGCTCACTCATCCGGGGGAACCGGTTTTGCCCCTACTGGTACGTAATGTGACCGGGCCGGGCACGCTGGTGCTGCGCGGGGTAGGGTTCCGGGGTGGTAATTACGCCGATTTACCCAATGTCCGGGCCTTAACCGGGGCGCCCACCACCGAAATCCGCAGTGTCCATACGCCCTTCTTCTCCGATGTCTTCTATCCAATTCAGCCGTGGAGTGTAAATTACTTTGAGGCCCTGGCCAATGGAGGAACCACCACCCGCCTGGCGGTAACGCCCGCTCAGTTTAAATCTACCATTCCCGGCTTTGAGCCCAATACCCTCCGCCGGTTTTCCGCCATGAACTTCCGCCTCTACTACAGCGACAATATGGATACTTTTAGCGGTTTCAGCCCGGCCCTGGCAGCGCCTCCGGTCATCGCCCAGGTGTCGGCCCCGCTCACCGAAGCAGGCGAGGTCAACTTTAGGATGAAGGTGATCGGCGACCCGGTGGCAGGTGTGCAAGAGGTTTGGATAACCTACACGGTGTGTTCATCCGATGATACCTGTAATGGCGTGTGGCAATCCGAGAACCTGGATCAAAATACTGGAGACTCGACCCTGTGGGAAAAAACCTTGAACCTGGGTAGTAACCCGGAGAACGTCCGTTATATCGTGCAGGCGGCCAACGGGGTGGGGCTGGTCAGCATGGCCACAAACCTGGGGGCCTATTACATTCCGGGTGTAGACGAAGATGCGCTGCCGGCAACCAGCCTTTCCCTAATAAATCCGCCCGATGTGGTTTCGTCCGGCCCTTACGGTTCTGAAGCTACCTTTAAGGCCATCCTGAGAGATGAAAACAACGAAGTATTGAAAGACCGGCTGGTTAACTTTGGTTTGGGTGCGCAAAACGCCTCGACAGTTACTGACGATACCGGGCAAGCCACTGTTACCCTGCCGCTGCTGGGCTTGCCCGGCACGTATGAGGTCCGGGCGGCCTTCCCCGGTACGGCTCAAGAAGCGGCCTCAGCCGCACCCAACACATTCGAGTTCGAAATCACCAAGCAAGGTACTGTCCTCTGCCTGGAGCCGCCATCCGCCAGCAACGACGAGGCCTGCGAAGCGCAGCCCGTTTCTGTCTCCGGGTTCGCCGGCGATAATGCCCTTCTGGTGGCTACCTTGACCGACGCTGCCGGACTGCGCCTGTTTGAGAAGAATGTGGTCTTTGTAGTTACCGGCAGTGGAGTCTTCTCGCACACCAGAACCGTCATTACGGACTTTGCGGGCCGCGCTCCTCTGGGGGACCTCCCTCTACCGCCCGGCGATTACACGGTTAAAGTCTACTTTAACGGCGCCATTCTCTTAAGTACAGGCCAAACCGTGACCCTGACAGACGCTCGCTATCATGCCTCGGTTCAAACGGCTAACCTGAACCTGCGTAATAACCCGCCTGTAGCGGTCAATGATACTTACACAATTAATGAGGATACCGTTCTGACTGTGCCTGCTCCCGGCGTGCTGGGCAACGACACCGACACTGATAATGATGCGCTCACCGCAGTCCAGGTGACCGGCCCTGCCAAGGGTACTTTGACTCTTAATCCGGATGGCTCCTTCACTTATGCTCCGAACGTTAACTTCAACGGAACCGATACCTTCACTTATCGAGCCAACGATGGCAGTCTGGATTCTCCTGACTCTAATGTAGCCACGGTCACCATCAACGTCACGCCGGTCAACGATGCGCCGGTAGCCGTAAATGACGCTTACACCGTTACCCAGAAGAGCACGTTGACTGTCGCCGCTCCGGGTGTGTTGGGCAATGATACGGATGTTGAATTAGCCCCGCTCACGGCGATAAAGGTGACCGACCCCGGTCACGGCAGCCTGACCCTTAACGCCAATGGTTCCTTCACCTACACCCCGGATCATAACTTCCAGGGGACCGACACTTTCACCTACAAAGCCAACGATGGCAGCGCGGATTCCAACCCGGCAACGGTGACCATTATGGTCAAGCCCAAAATACTGGATTGCTCAACGGCGAGACCTTACCCGGCGATCATTTGGGAGCCGAATAACAAACTCAAGCCGATCAGTATTAAGGATGCGGGTGATTATGTGACAATTAAAATTGTCAGCATTTTCCAGGACGAGCGGGTGGGCAAGAACAAGTACACCAGTCCCGATGGTCAGGGTATTGGCACGTCAACCGCCTACATTCGGGCTGAACGGGATGGTTCAGGGAACGGCCGGGTCTATCATATTAGCTTTACCGCCACCGACAAGCACGGCGGCTCATGCTCAGGCCTGGTGCGCGTTGCTGTGCCCCATGACCAAGACGGTGAGGTTGACCTGAACGCCATTGACGGCGGCGCTCTGTACGACTCGACCAAGAAGGATAAATAGGCGGCTTGAGAGGATTAAGGATATCGCCATCCAGTTTTCAAACCAAGTTTGAGAACTGGGTGGCTAATGATGGGATGGGGTAATTTAGCGGACTGCGGTTCAATTAGCCTGGAAGGCGTAATCAATTGCTTCTTCCAACGACATAGCCCGGCCCTCCGCCGTGGCTACCGCTGCTGCTTCACCCAGGATTTGCCTGGCCGGTTCCAGCAGACTTTCAAGTTTGGCCTGATCGGCGGGAGGGCGAGGGGCTTGTATGGCCTCACGGAGTGTCTGAGCAGCGCCAACCAAACGCAGCGCGCGCTCTGGCTGTCCCTGGTGAGCAGCCAGACTCCCAATATCTTCTAAGGCATACGCAATGCCCCACTTATTGCCCAAACCTCGATCAATGGTCAGACTTTCTTCATAGAGGGCGCGCGCCGAGACATAATCCCCCTGGTTCCGGGCCAGATTTCCCAGGTTGTTAAGAATATCTGAGATCTTTGATCTGTCGCCAACTTCCCGTTGGAAAGCCAGGGCGCTCTCCAGGTGGGTGCGGGCTGCTTCATAATCACCTTGATCCAGGGCCAGATATCCCAAATTGTTAAGCGAAACGGCAATCGCCCACTTGTCGCCCAACTCTCGCTGAAGCTCCAGGCTTTCCTGGTAGAGCTTGTAAGCTGACTCGTAGTCGCCCTGTTCATGCGCATCAAGACCAAAATTGATGAGAATCTTAGCGACATTAGTTTTGTCGCCCAACTCGCGCCGGATGGCCAGGCTCTCTTGATAGAGGGCGCTGGACATAGTGTAGTCGCCCTGTTGAGCCGCCAATGAGCCGCTGTAATGAAGCACCTGGCCAACCCCGGCCCGGTCTCCCAGGGCCTCAAACCCGGTCCGTGCCTGCTCAAACCAGGTTAAGGCTTCGGCGTATAACCCCTGTTTTCTGAGCAGCTCGCCGATAGCAGTTTGGCACCAGGCCTGGGCTGACCGGTCATCGAGCTGCTCCGCCAGCTTCAAAGTTTGTTGCAACAAATCGCCAGCCTCAGTCCACTGTCCCACCAGTTGCAGTACCTCACTCAACTTGAGCATAACCGTTACCTGTTCTTGTTCAGCCAGCAGCGGTAAAACTCGTTGGTAGTAACTGATCGCCACTTCGTTGGCATAGTTGGCTTGAGCTGCTTCCCCGGCTTTACGCAGATACTCCCGTTTCTTGGCCTCGTTCTGGCTGCGTTCATAATGAAATGCCAGCAGGTCAATAAACTGCTCAAGGCTCTTACTATAGGCTCGTTCAATAAACCAGGCTAACTGCTCGTGCAGAACCGCCCGGGTGGCATAGGGTAAGCTTTCATAGGCCACCTCCTGGGTAACTACGTGTTTAAAGAGATAGGTCAACTCCGGCTCGGGAGTGTCCATGGGGATAAGGTCCATGCGGCTCAGGACGTCCAGATCAGCTTTAATACGATGAGGTTCACCCAAATCCGGGTAAACGCCCCACAACCAGGCTGCTCTAAACAAACGGCCAATCACGCTGGCGACCTTAACCAAACTCTTTTGGCCTTCGCTGAGCTGGTCAATCCGGCTGAGAATCAGGCTGTGAAGACTGGCCGGCAGGTCAAGCCGCTCCAGCGCTTCGCTGTTGTGCAGGTCAAAACCCTGCAATTGAAGGTAATTTACCAATTCTTCGATGTAGAAGGGGTTACCCTGGGCGCGGGCGGTGATTCGCTCCCCTAACCCGGGCGGCACTTCCGTTTGAGTGCCAAAAAACTGCTGCAGCTTGAGGGTAATGAGCCGTTCCGCTTCCGGCAAAGTAAAGTCGGCCAGGGTAATCTCTGTGAAATGAGCCAACAGGCTTATCCGGGGAGCCTGTAAACGCTCCAAATCGAGCGGCCGGTAGGCCAGTACCAGCAGCACCGGCAGGTCGGCAATGGTGCGGCCAATTTCCTCCAGCAGATCGTGCGACAGGGGGTCAAGCCAGTGCAGGTCTTCCAGGATGATGAGCATGGGAGTTTTTTTGGCCCGTGCCCGCAGGCAATCCACCAGTAACGATTCCAGGGAGGTCTTGCGCAGCTTGGCGTCAAAGGTACGGGTCAGGTCATTATCAGGGATTGGCAGGTTGAGCACGACCCCTAAAAGAGGCAGGCGGGGAACTAGGGCCGGATCAATCAGGGTGAGCTGTCGCTCCAACTCCTTCACCTGCTCGGACACATCCCCCACCAGCTCGAGGCCAAAGAAATCGCGCCAGATTGTCTGCCAGGCTAAATAACTGATGTTCGTACCATAGGATTGGCATTCACCGCCATAACCAACCATGTGGTGGTCGTTGGCCGTGTGAATGACCTCGGCCACGAGGCGTGATTTCCCCATGCCTGCCTCGGCCGTAATAGCGACGATTTGGCCGTGCCCGGCGAGGGCCTGCGTCAACTTCTGCTCGACCAGGGCCAATTCAGCTTCCCGGCCCACCATTGGCAAAGCGTACCTTGGCTCTAACAGGTGAGTGGCGCGGCGTTCCTTCCGCCCTGCCAAACTAAAGGCTATAACTGGCTCAGCTTTGCCTTTCACCCTCAGGGGGGGCAGACTCTCCCAGGTAAGCGTGTCGGCAGTGGCCTGCTTGGCCGTAGCGCTGACCAAAACCTGGCCCGGCGCGGCGGCCTGCATGAGCCGGGCCGCCAGATTTACGTCATCGCCCATAACCCCGTAGGTCCGGCGCATCGTCCCTCCGTAAGCGCCGGTGAAGATTTGGCCCTGGCTGATGCCAATTTTGACGTCGTTAATAAAATCCAGCGTTGCCGGAAGATGCTGTAATTCGAGCGCCGCCGATGCAGCGCGCAGCGCATCGTCCTCGTGGGCAATCGGCGCGCCAAACGCAGTGTAAAGATAACTGCCCTTATCACCGACGGTTAATTGCAGCAGGTAGCCTTCGTAACGAGCCAGGATGGTCTGCACCCAGCGCATGTAGGCATCGAGTTTGGTTCCGGCGGCCTCGTCACCATCGTAGTCAATGCCGGTAAAACTGAGAAACAGCACCACCGCCGGGCGTAACTCGGCCAGAAACTCGCCCTTACCTGCTTGCAGCCGTTCATATACCGGCGGGAGCAGCCAGGATCGTACCTGATCCTCGGCCAGGGTTTCGGAGGCAAAGGCCGGCCAGGGCGCGGCTTCCACTTGCGGCTGGGGCAGTAAGCGGCTGACCACCCCAAAGCGTTCATCCGTTTGATGTTCGTGGCGCCACTCCACCAGCTCCATTTGGTCGCCAACCTGGGCGACAACTTCAGCGCCGACCACAACTTCGCCTTTGTTCGCGTGGTGTTCGGCTGCCGCCATCCGATCCAGGGTGGCCCCGGCCAATACATCTATGTATTGGATCTCCGGGTCGCCTACCAGAAAACGGCGCACCGGGCCGGTTGCTACCGCGGCTTTCATTGCCAAAGAAACAGTACCGCCGGAGGGGATTTTGAGGGCAGCGAAGCGGCCCATCGCCTGCTGCATGGCCAGGCCGCAAGCGATGGCCCGTAGGCCATTATCGCCGTCTAACCAACAGGTGATGGCATCGCCGCTTAAGGCAATGACACTGCCGCCATAGCGATGAACTTCCGCCACCAAAGCATCGTAGATAAAATTCAATTGGCGGGTTAATTCCTCAGGGCCACGCCGGGAGCCATACGCCTTTAACAGCGCTTCGGTGAGCGGGGTAAAGCCGGAAATATCGGCGAACAGCGCCGCGCCATAAGTCCGATGAGGCAGCTCTGCTCCCTGAGCCAACGCCTGGCAGCGATCCATCGGAATATAGGCAGTTTTTGTTTCCATAGTTATATCTCCCCCGGATACAAGAGTATCATAGCACAGAAAATTTAAGATTAGAATGGTAATAACAGGCTATTGGAAGGGAAATTTTGGAGCCGAGGAGGTTAAGAGAAGAGTAATCTTCTCAGCTACCCCGCAAATCTTAAAGGCCAACTCCCACCAGTACAATACGCCACCCATGTTAACGAGGTAGGCGGGTAGCGCAAATTAGGAAATACTTCTAAGTTTTTTAGGTGCATTTCTGCTTTGGGGCAGGTTTGAATCACTGAGACGCTGATTGTCACTGAAACTACTGAATTTGCTCTCTCCCTCAGTGATTTCAGCCTGTTCAGTGAATTCAGTGGTTCAAAGCACGAAACTCGCCCCCAAAGTGACACACACCCAAGTTTTTTAGCCTACTGGCAGCCTGCCTCTGCTTATGGTAGAATAATAGTTGAGGTTGAAAATGAAAGCCATGCAGCTCAATCAAGCCGCCGCGGTTGACACTGTTCCGCTGACCGTAGCTGAGGTGGACTTACCCCAGCCCGGCCCCGGCCAGGTGCGCCTAAAAATTCATACCTGCGGCGTCTGTCACACCGATTTACATATTGTTGAGGGCGACCTGGCGCTGCCCCGCCTGCCGACGATCCCCGGCCATCAGGTGGTGGGAATCGTGGATGCGGTGGGCGAGGCCGTTACCCGGCGCCAACCCGGTGACCGGCTGGGTGTGCCCTGGCTGTACCAGACTTGCGGGCAGTGCCGCTACTGCCGGGCCGGCAAAGAGAACTTGTGCGAGAATATTCGCTTCACCGGCTTGCACGCGGACGGCGGCTTTGCCGAATATATGGTGGTGGACGAGAAGTTTGCCTACCCCATTCCGGCAGTTTTTAGTGATGCCGAGGCGGCGCCGCTGTTGTGCGCCGGGGTGGTTGGGTATCGCTCGCTGCGGTTAAGCCGGGTGCAGCCGGGGCAGCGCCTGGGGTTGTACGGCTTTGGGGCCTCGGCTCATCTCATGCTGCAAGTAGCCTGCCATTGGGGCTGCGAGGTGTTTGTCTTTACGCGTGGGGAGCATCACCGCCGATTGGCCCGCTCGCTGGGGGCGATTTGGGCCGGCGGCGCGGAAGACGACCCTGGCGCGCTTATGGACAGCAGTATCATCTTTGCCCCGGCGGGATCGTTGGTGCCGCTGGCGTTACAGCGGCTGGACAGGGGCGGCACGCTGGCCCTGGGCGGCATCCATATGAGTCCCATCCCCGAAATGGCCTATGCCCTGCTCTGGCACGAGCGAACCATCCAGAGTGTGGCCAACAGCACCCGCCAGGATGTGCTGGATTTTTTACAAGTGGCCGCAGAAGTGCCGGTTAAAACTGAAATTGAGTTGTTCCCGCTGGAGCAGGCCAATGAGGCACTGCTGCGGCTCAAACACAGCCAGATTAATGGAGCAGCGGTACTGGTGATAGGAGGAATCCAGAAGGACAGAGGATAAAAGTTACTCCCTTCATCCTTCTTTAGACGCAAATGGATCAATTAATACGATCTTTTTTAAAAACAGCGATGCCGGTGGTGTGGGTGGTTGAAGTGCCCTTTGCCCGGTTCAACCGCCGCTTCTTGCCGCCCAGGGTAAAGCCGGACTGGGTCGAAATAAAACACATCCGCCTGGTCTTGCCTCGGCTGGCGCCTGAGTTTCAGGGGTACCGCCTGGTCCAAATCAGCGATCTGCATACCGACACGTCACTAACCCGCGAGCATCTGGTTCACATCGTCGAACTGATCAACCAGCAACAGCCTGATCTCGTAGCCATCACCGGGGATTTTGTCAGCCACCATGCGCTACCTTATGTTGAAGACATTAGGGCCACCCTCAGCCAATTGAAACCACGCGATGCTACGGTAGCCATACTGGGCAATCATGACTATTGGGCTGAGGTTGATGTAATTCGGCAGATGTTAGTTGATAGTGGTATGCTTGATTTGAACAATGCTGTGCATACCCTCCGCCGGGGGGAGGCCACGCTGCACATCGCCGGCGTGGACGATTTCTGGGAGAATCAAGCCCGGCTGGGCCATGTTTTAACTCAACTGCCTGCCAATGGTGCAGCCATCTTACTGGCACACGAGCCGGATTTTGCCGACATCAGCGCGGCCACCGGGCGGTTTGACTTGCAGCTTTCCGGGCATTCGCACGGGGGCCAGGTAATTCTTCCCTTCTTAAAACCCCTGTTTGCGCCGCCCTATGGTCTCAAATATCCCGTAGGCCGTTATCAGGTCGGGAAAATGTGGCTGTATACCAACCGCGGCCTGGGCGAATCATCCATCCGGGTGCGGGTCAACTGCCGCCCGGAAATTACCGTTTTTACACTCGAGGCAGAGTCAGTGAGTCAGCAGGCCAACGAAGAGAAGATACAAAAGTGGACAACATAAAAACTCTGTTCAACCCTTCTCTGCGAGAGGATTTTTCAACGCAACAAACACTCACCCTGATCGGCCTGGCGGGTCTGGTCACACTGCTCATTGCGTTGGTGCCGTGGCTTGGTGGCTTAGTTTATCCTTTTCGCTTGTTGACGACACTGGTACACGAGTTAAGTCACGGGCTGGCGGCGCTGCTGACCGGCGGGGCGTTTATTCGTTTTGTGGTTTCTCCCAATGGAGCTGGACTGGCTTACACGGCGGGCGGTTGGCGCTGGGTGATTATACCGGCTGGCTATGTGGGGGCGGCGCTTTTTGGGGCGATGTTGATCTTTTTGGGCCGGAGTCACCGCTGGAGCCGGCTGGCCCTGGGAATCATCGGGGCGACGATGGGCCTGCTTTCACTGCGGTATGGCCTGCCCAGCATCATCTCCGGCGATTTTTTGAGCGGCATTTTGGCCACAATCAGCGGCGTGATCTTTGGCGGCTTTTTCCTCTGGGTGGCGTTAAAAGCAGCGCCGGGTTGGATCATTTTCTTGCTGCACCTGGTGGCTATTCAGGCTGGATTGACGGCCTTTTCCGATTTGACCACCGTCATGGGCTTGTCAATGCGGTTTTTCAACGCTCCGGCCAATGATGCCCAAGCCATGGCCGAACTCACCTTTATCCCCGCGCTTATTTGGGCCGTATTATGGGCGCTTTTAGCTGTACTCTTCATCGGCGGCGCAATTTGGGTAACCTGGTTCAGTGTCAGTGAAGACTGAGGATTTCTGCCTCCCCTCGTAATTACTCAGACTAAAGGGGACTGGTACTTGGTTATCTTGCCAAAGGGGAAAAGTGCCAGTCACTTGAGTAGCAACCTCCCCCCATTTTACTATTGCTTTTAAACTCATAGCTGTGTTAAGCTTAAGCTAACATAGCTTATCTTGCCCTTTAACAACATTGCAAAACGTTCAACCTGCAACGGTTAGCGTTCTTGACCGTGCCGGGATCAAAAAAGGGATTTAGGACTTAGCCGCCATGGAGAATGAAGTTCGCGAGGCTCAAGAAGAGGCCTTTGATTATATCACTTTAAGCCTGGGGATCATTGGTTTGGCCGGAGGCATGCTCGCTCTTATTCTTGAAGGACCGGCCTCTCTTTGGTTTTTGCGCTTTATCGCCCTGCTGGCAGTAGTTCTGATTGCCTTTGTGCTGCGCCGGACCGGTCAATTTGCAATGGCTGCTTATGTGTTGGTGCTGGAACTGATCGGCCTGGTGGCCGGGATGTTTTTGCAGATCAATTCCCTCACTGGTTTTATCCCTTATCTGTTTATTCCTCCCATTATCATCGCTGGCTTAATTTTGAGCCGGGCGGTCACGTTGGCGGCGGCCCTATTTTCAATGGCCGTAGCTCTGATCATCGTTTTTATGAGCGGGCAATTCACCCTGACCAACTTGCTGGCGTTGCTGCCACCCTTCAGCCTGCTGCTGCTAACCGCTCTCCTGGCAACTGTGGGTCGAAGTTATGTTGCCAGGGTAGACCGGCGCCTGCTCGACAGCAAAAATCTGCTGCGCGAGCGGACCCTGGAACTCCTCAGAGCCAGGGAAGACGCCCAGGAACTGCAAACCCAGGCCGAAAATCTTAAAGAGCAGTTATCCAGAGCCAGAAGCGAGGCAGAGCGTATCCGTCAAAGGGTCAATCACCATGACCAGCGGCTCTCCGATTTGATCGGAGGGGCGGTTCAGGAACTAAAAGTGTCGCTCAAAGGGCTGGAGCAGGTAGTTGCGGTTGCAGCCCAGACCAGCAACGGAAAAGCCCGGATTGATTGGCTGCCCGAAGCCTGGCAGCAGATTGACCACCTGGCCGGCCTGGTCATCAGTTTGGAAGAAATGATCAAACTGGAAAGTGATGACTTTCAGTTAGATCTCCAACCGGTTGATACGGCCCAATTACTGGGAGAGCTGGTGCAGACTGTGCGCGGCCTGGCTCGAGAAAAGAAGCTGGAAGTGCGCTACACAGCTCCTCCCCCTTTGCCACCCCTGCTGGCTGACCCGGCCTGGCTGCGGCAGGCGCTGCTACACCTGTTCAGCAACGCCGTCAAGTATACGGACCAGGGCATGATCGAAGTTCAAACGGAGCTACTGGGTTCAGAACTCGTCATTTTTATCTCTGATACCGGCGTGGGCATGTCCAATGAGGAACTGGATACAATTTTTCAAACCTTTAGCCGCGGCCAGAAAGTCACCGCCAGTTCACCGGCAAGGGCGGGTTTGGGGCTGCCGCTGAGCAAACGAATCATTGAACGTCACGGTGGGCGGTTGTGGGCCACCACTGTTTTAGGCGTTGGCTCAACTTTTTCTGTGGCTCTGCCGCTCCAGGCAGACGCCGAAAAGACTCACCTCAGCCTGCCCGCCGTTACCCTGCCGGCCACGGCGCTGCCCAGGCGCGAACGCCAGCCTGTCACGGCTGCGATCACCGCTTCCCCGGCTGAATCCGCACGGCCAGCTTCCCCTCAAGTCCTACCCAAAACATCTCCACCGGTGACAGCCGGACCCGGGCCAGGCAGTGTGCCGGTCAATTTCGGCCCGGTCGCCCGCTTCAGCCCGGTTTACATTAGCCGCTTTGGTTTGACATTGTTGGGCCTGCTGCTGCTTATCACCGGTCTCGTGCTGGCCCTGGCGCTCATCAACGGTCTTAATCCCAGCGAAGCCCAAAGCGTTCTGGCAAGTCCGGCCGTCTCAGCCGGAACCAGCCAAGCAACTGCGCCCAAAACCCCACAGCCCGTCGAGACGATCAGGCTAACTTCAACCTCTGCGCCTTCAGCGACGCCGGCGCCAACCCGGGCCAGGCCAACGGCCACGCCGACAACCCTCACTGTGTCTCAACCTCAAGCCCATGCTGAGTCCCCTACTGTCGTTGTACCCAGCGCAACCCCCACTCCCTCCCCGACTCATACCTCTACGGCGACGTCCATACCGTCGCCGCCTGCACTTCCGACCACAACCCCCACCTCCCCGCCAACTCCAACTCCGTCGCCTACCCTTCAGCCTGCAGCTCAGCCCAAGGCTACCGAGGCAGCCAGCCTCACCGTCCCGTCGCCGACCCCGCCAGCCCCGGCTTTGACTGTTGACCCGCTCAGCTACCCGGCGCTGCTTGATCTGAGTTTTGAGCCGATTCCCAATACCCACCTGATTGCCGCGATCGGCCCGGCTGCTGCCAGCAGATTGAGCTGGCTGCGCCGCGCGTCCGGCTACGAGGCTCTTTTTTCCGGCGACCTGGCCGGCGGCGACCGCGACCTTTACCTGGCCCCCCAGGCCGGCCAGCCGCTTAATCTGACCCAAACTGCCGGGGACGACCTGCAGCCCGCCCTATCGCCGGATAAGCGCCGTATTGCTTTTACCTCCGGCCGGGGCGGTAATCTTGATATTTATGTCATGGATGCCGACGGCGGCAATGTGATCCAGCTCACCACCAACCGGGGTTTCGACGAGTGGCCGGCCTGGTCGCCGGATGGGGGCCAGATTGCTTTTGTTTCCGACCGTGATGGCAATGTGGAAATCTATGGCATGAACAGCGACGGCAGCAACCAACAGCGCCTCACCGGCCACCCCGCCGACGATTGGCCGGTGGTCTGGTCGCCGGATGGCCGCACTCTGCTCTTTGCCAGCAATCGCGATGGCAATTGGAATTTGTTTGTGCTGGAGCTTCCAGGGGGGAAGTTAACCCGCCTGACCAACGACCCCGGCGACGAACGGGAGCCAGCCTGGTCCCCCGACGGCCGGACCATTGCCTTTACCGCTAACAGCGGCAGTAATTGGGATATTTACACTCTCCCCGCTCCCACCGGCGCACCTACCGAGATTCCCCGCAGCCAGTGGATCCAGGTGACCGCCACATCCAAGAACGAGCGGTATCCCGCCTGGCTGCCTTGACGATCGGCCAAACACCCCAGCAACCAACCCAAACCATAGCTCGGTTAAGCCAACCTGATGGAATAGTCTACTACGGAAAATGCGGATGTCATTCTGAGGCGAAGCCGAAGAATCCCTATAACCCTGGTTAAGCAGGGGCTGCACTGGCAAAAAGAGAGTCTCACTTTTGCCTGCTCACCTGCATCCAGATAATCGTCCTGGTAATCATGGTTGAGAGCATTGTTTGGCTAATGAGGCAATTGCTCTCCCCGGCTGAAGCCGGTGGGAATGAAGGTGGTATTGTATGTTGCAGATTAGATGTGAAAAGTTATAATATAGCAGTAATTAGCTTTTAAAATCTATGGAGAAAGCGTGAGGCCGTGGACGATACCCAAACGATGACCTTGCAGACTGAAATACCGTTAACTTTGTTTACCCAGGCGCAGCGCCTGGTTGAGGCGGGTTGGTTCCTTAGCATGGACGATCTTGTGCTTGATGCGCTGCGCCGTTTCTTGGAAGCCCATCGAGCGGAATTGATGGAAGAGTTTATCCGGCAAGATGTTGAATGGGGATTGAGGGGGCGTGACTGAGCCAGGTATCACGGTTGTCTGTGACGCCGGTCCGCTTATTCATTTGGACGAACTTGACTGTTTAGTCCTCCTGGCTGATTTTGAGACCGTATTGGTTCCCGCCCAAGTATGGCAAGAGGTAGCTCACCACCGCCCCCAGGTCTTCCAGCATCCTAACATACCGCTGCAAACTGTTGAGGTGGTTATCTCCAAGCAACCCACTTTTCAAGCCTTAATTAAGGCTTTGTCCCTTGACTTGGGCGAACAAGCTGCCCTGACCCTGATGCAACATCGGCCTCAAGCTATTTTTCTAACCGACGACGCTGCCGCCCGGCTCGCGGCTACCACGCTCGGCTACCGTGTCCACGGCACAATCGGTATTTTGCTGCGGGCCATTCGCCGCCAGCAGCGAACCCGCCCGGAAATTCTGATGGTTCTGCAAACCCTGCCCCAACGATCCACACTGCACCTGCAGGCTGATCTCCTCAAGGAAATTATTAATCAACTGTCTGCCGAGCGTTGAAACGCCCGGCTACCTCAAATGGAAGCCTGCTCCATCAGTCTGATCCACCCGGTTTCCCCTGTTTCAGCCGATGACCGCGAAGCGAGCCATTGGCGTTCCTCGAAAAATAGAGCGCCCTAGATGAGACGCTCTATGTAACCGATGTTGAAATTTTTGGGTTTCGTCTTACTCAACCAATTTACCTGCCTCATCAACGGACTCGGCGAAGGCACAGCATCTCCCCTGGGCGCGATGGAGCACTGGGCGATACTCGCCCGGGCTTCGCTTTGACTCCATTTGCAGAGTGATGTTGGGTCTCATTCTTCGACCCAACCTACGAATTTGGCGTTTGGCCGTCAGCGGCAAAAGCTATTTCAAAAAATGTAACCACGCGCTCTCGATACTCCGCTTCGTGAGTTGTCACTGGGTTAGCGTGCCCGTGGCCCTCGATCAGCCACAAGGTTTTGGGGTCTTTGGCGGCGGCATACATTTTGAGGGCGTGGCCGGGTGGGAATAAGCTGTCGGCAGCGCCGTGAATGATTAAAACGGGACGCGGTGAGAGAGCCGCCACATCCCGCGCCGAGTCAACCTGGCTCACTTTCAGGCCCAGCCGTTGTTCGGCCAAAGCCACCAGCAGCGGGGCAAAGGGCCATTTGGGAAAGATGGAGCGATCTTCAAAAGCCTCCTCCACTGCTTCGGTTAAGCTGCTAAAGCTGCTCTCCACCACAATGGCCCGCAGGCGCGGGTCTACCGCCGCTGCGCGGACCACGACCGCCCCGCCCAGTGACGTTCCCAAAGCACCCACCTGTTTAATTTCCGGCAAAGCCAGCAGATAATCCGCGGCTGCCTGCACGTCCAGCGCCTCACGGTAGCCGTAAGTTATTTCTGATCCCTCGCTCTGGCCGTGCCCGCGCAGATCAAACAGCAGCAGGTGATAACCGGCCCCCGCCAGGACGGCCGCGTGACGCAGCAGCGCGGCGCGATTGGCATCAATCCCATGCACCAAAATAATAGCGTTCGGCTGCCGGCCGGGGATATACCAGCCGGCCAGTTCTAACCCATCGCTGGTAGTCAGGGTGGCATCCCGATAAGTCAAACCTACATCAGTGGGTGAGCCGATGACCGGGACCCGGTTTGGGGTAACAAAAGCGTTAACCTGAAGATGGATAAAGTAAACGAGCAGAAACAGCGCCGCCGCCGCCAGGGTGATAGCGGTAAAAATCGCCAGCCGCCGCCAATATTGGCCTGAATGTGGCCGGGGGGCAAAGGAAATGTTACGAAGCATCTCACTATGTATCATAGATCGAAATTGCCATTCCAACAAGTGAGGCAAAAGTTTAGGAGAATATTCGGAAACCCCAGAAGCAACCTTGCCAGTGGCGCTCGTCCGGCGATGAAGTCGCCGGACTACAGCCCAGCGCCCGATGAATCGGACTAAAGCCGGGTTGACCTGGCGCTGTTCCCTAGCCCTGGCATTCATGCCGGGGCGGGTAAGCCAGATGAAATAGTTTCCGAATGCTTTCTTTAGATGTAAGACAAATCGCAATTTACCCTTCGATTGCCCATTTGGGTTGAGGTATGTTACACTTTAAAGGAGGCAGTGAACCGGTGAGGCGAATGGAAACTGAAGATAACAGATTGAAGATAGGAGATAGAAAACCAGCTTTAGCTAGCTTCTATCCTCTATCCACCCTCTTCTATCTTTCATGCTTCACCCTGTGGGCCTTGATCCTGACCTACCCCCTACCGCTGTATCTCTTCAGCCACATCCCGCGCGGCAGCGAAGAGGCGGCGACGGTCCCTTTTTTTAACCTGTGGACGCTGCAATGGAATATTGACCAGCAGATGCAGGACTATCCCCGCTACTGGGATGCGCCCCTCTTTGCCCCGGATAAGGGTACGTTTGCCTTTTCGGAGCCGCAGCCGCTGAGCGCCGTCCTGGCCGCGCCGCTCTGGCTGGCCTTTCAATCACCGGCTTTGGGCTACAACATTCTCATAATTTTATTCTTGACGCTCAACGGCTGGTTTACTTACTGGCTGCTGCGCAACTGGCGACTGCCGCCCCTGCCCAGCCTGCTGGTCGGACTGCTCATGCAGTCGCTCCCGTTTGTGGCTCAAGAAATGGGGGTGCTGCAACTGGTTGCCCTCTTTGGCATTTTATGGTCGCTGTTTTTTTTGAGCCGCTTCCTCGCCTCCTCGTCTCCTTCCTGGCGGAGCAGTCTCTGCCTGGCGCTTGGGGCGCCGGTCACCTTCCTCACTTGCAGCTATTACGGCTTGTTCAGCATGTTTTTTTTGCCGCTGGCCTTTATTTTTCAGGTCCGGCGAGAGCACCTGAATTTGAAAACAGCCGCTCAGCTTGGGGTCGTTGCTCTCCTGGCTTTGGCCCTGACCCTGCCCTTTGTGTGGGCGCAGCACCGGGAGCTGGAGATTTATCACTTCAGCCGCAGCGCCCAAACTATCGAAGCCAACTCGGCTAAACTCGGTTACTATGATGATTTTCTGGACTACAACCTTTTCTACAGCCGCATCTTGGGCCTGAAGTCTGGCCAGGGCCAGCGTCTTTTCCCCGGTCTCGGGCTTATTACCCTGGCCGGATTGGGGCTTTTTGGGGGGTCACAGAAAAGAGTCAAACTTTATCTGCTTCTGGCGGTGGGGTTAGCGCTGCTGCTGTCACTGGGGCTGCGCCTGAATGTGGGCGGAATCCAGCCCTATCAATGGGTCAGAGAGTGGGTACCCGGCTTTGCTCAACTGCGGAG
>JAHDWA010000086.1 GCA_023382535.1 Anaerolineae bacterium
CGGGCGAGGAAAATCGTCGGTCGAAGCGCCGGTTGGCTCGCCGGCCGAGACCCGCGAGGTGGGGTCAAAGGCTCGCTGCGCTTCATCGTACACCCAAATCACCGCCGAAGCGCCACGTTCAGACACCGCCAGGTCGGTCCCGACCGCTACGGCCTGCACCGCATTTTCGACAATCAGTTGCAGTGTAGCCGGCAAGTCGTGCCCCATCCCGAGCCGGTTGACCCGCATCCCGATTTCATTGAGCGCCCGCAGGGTATTGATTAGATTGGGGGCTTCTGCGATGGCAGAAGTTTCGTTTTTTGACTCCAATTTACAATTACCTATAAAATATGGTATTATCCTCACCTTATAGACGTTCAACGTTGAAGCGCTGAACGTCATTTTATGCCAAAAAGGAGTTTTTTACAATGAGCAAACAAGCTGAATGTCCAGAGTGCGCAGGTGAGGTTACTTTGGCCGATGATGTGATGGAGGGCGAGATTGTTCAATGCCCCGACTGTGGCGCAGAATTGGAAGTGGTCAGCCTGAATCCGCCCACGTTGGACCTGGCCCCCGAAGAAGAAGAGGATTGGGGGGAGTGAGACAGAGTAACAGAGTAGCAGGATTTCCTCTTTAGCACCAACTACCCTGCTACTTTGCGACCCTGCTACCTTGCTACTCTGATTTTTAAGACTTGACTATGAAAATCGCTATCCTACTCTCTCGCGTGCGGGTTGAAGAAAAGCTGCTGCTGCAAGCCTTTGCCCAGCGCGGGCTGGAACCGGAAATCATTGACGACCGGCAGGTTATCTTTGACCTGCATCACAACACCTGGAGTCGCTATGATGTTGTCGTAGAGCGCTGCGTGACCCAATCACGGGCCGTGTATGCGCTGCGGATTTTGAATGATTGGGGCGTGCGTACGGTCAACACATACCGGGTGGTTCAACTGTGTGGGGACAAGTTGGAAACCTCGTCAGCGTTGGTGCGTGACGGAGTCCCTTCGCCGCGCATTAAAGTCGCTTTTGACCCGGAGTCGGCCCTGGCAGCCATTGAGGAAATGGGCTACCCGGTCATTTTGAAGCCGGTCGTCGGCTCGTGGGGCCGGCTGCTGTCTAAAATCAACGACCGCGAGGCGGCTGAAACAATTTTGGAGCACAAAGATGTGCTGGGCAGCTACCAGCATTCCATTTTTTATATCCAGGAGTATATAGACAAACCCGCCCGCGATATTCGCAGCTTTGTCGTCGGCGACGAAAACATTGCCGCCATCTACCGCTACAGCGAGCACTGGATTACCAACACCGCCCGGGGCGGTCGCGCCGAAAATTGTCCCATTACCCCGGAAATTGCCCAGCTCTCCCTGGCGGCAGCCAAAGCGGTCGGCGGGGGGGTGGTGGCGGTAGACCTGTTGGAAACCCGGGATGGCCGGCTGGTGGTCAACGAAGTCAACCATACGATGGAGTTCCGCAACAGTATTGACACCACCGGCATCAATATCCCGGCCGTTGTGGTGGATTACGTGGTTAAAGTGGGCCGGGGAGAAATTTGATGGAGGGTTGGAGGATTGGAAGGTTGGATTATATAAAATCTGCAACCCTCCAGCCCTCCAATCTTCCAAAATTATAGAGCGTTCCTATGTCAAATAAACTATCCGTGAGTATCGTCGGCGGCAGCGGCTATGTGGGCGGCGAGCTGCTGCGGCTGCTGCTGTTTCATCCGCAGGTGACGGTTAAGCAGATCACCAGCGCCAGCCAGTTTGGCAAGTTTGCTCACGCAGCCCATCCCAATCTGCGCGGCGTTACTGAACTTCAATTTAGCCATCCCGAAGCTCTGGAACCCTGCGATTTACTTTTTCTAGCTCAGCCTCACGGCGAGTCGGCCAAACAGATCGAGCGCTGGGCTAGCCTGGCCGAGCGTATCGTTGACACGTCCGCCGATTTTCGCCTGCGTGATTCCGCCGTTTATGAACAGTGGTACGGCGAGCCGCATTCTAACCCGGCCTGGCTGGGTAGATTTGTCTACGGCCTGCCGGAGCGGCATCGAGCCGAACTGGCGGCAGCCAAGTATGTTAGCGGCGTGGGCTGCAACGCTACCGTGACCAACCTGGCCCTGGCCCCCCTGGCCGATGCCGGGCTGCTGGCCGGCGGCCGGGTGGTGGCCGACGTCAAGGTCGGCTCGTCGGAAGGCGGGGCGCGGCCCAACGAAGGTTCCCATCACCCGGAGCGCAGCGGCGCGGTTCGTTCCTTCAAACCCACCGGCCATCGCCACCAGGCCGAAGTGCGGCAAGCCCTGGGCCACGATTTTGAGCTGTACATGTCGGTCACATCGGTTGAACTGATTCGGGGGGCGCTGGTGACGGCTCACTGCCTGCTGAACCAAAAGCTGGAAGAGAAAGATGTGTGGAAAGTTTACCGGCAGGCGTACAAACAGGAGCCGTTCATTCGTCTGGTCAAGCAGAAGAGCGGCATCTTCCGCTACCCGGAGCCGAAATTGCTGGCCGGGACGAATTTTTGTGACGTCGGCTTTGAAGTCGAAGAAGGAGCCAGCCGGGTAGTGGTGATTGCCGCGATTGACAATCTGATGAAAGGCGCCGCCGGCAGCGCCGTGCAGGCCATGAATGTGATGCTCGGCTGGCCGGAAACCACCGGATTGGAATTTCCGGGACTGCACCCGATTTGAAGTAAATGCTTATCTCAAAAAACATCTCACCATAGACCCGGCTAATTCAAACAGCCGGGTCTTTGCTTTTTAAGAGAGTGGTCAAGCCCTTTGGGTGTACAAAAAGTGAGCTTTTACTGCCAAAATAGAAAATACCAAAACTTTAATGTAATATTTATTGCAATATTTAGTAATATATGTTACATTAGTTTCAACTTGAGGTAACTGATGCCCTGGATTGTGTTATCTTATTCCCTTCCTTCCAGCCCGCGATCAAGTCCGCGCGTGGCGTTGTGGCGGCGGCTGCGCCGGTTGGGGGCTGTCTCACCTACAGGCGGAATTCACATCTTGCCGGCAGAGGAGGAGTGCATCGAGGCGTTTCAATGGCTGGCCCAGGAAATCCGGCAGGCGCAGGGAGAGGCGCTGGTTATGCCGGTCGAGCAGTTTGACGGGTTGAGCGACGCCCAGTTGATCGAACGCTTTCAGCAAGTGCGGGCTGAGGAGTATGGCGAAATCGAAAAGCAACTGGCAACTCTGGAGCAGGCGGCAAATACCCTGACCGACGAGGAACGGGCCAATTTTCAGGATAGTCTCGATAAGCTGCGCCGCCGCCAAGCCGAGATCAAACGGGTTGATTACTTTCATTCCCCCGCCGGGGAGCGCATCACTGCCCGGCTGGCCGCCTTGCAGCAAAGCCTCGTTGCCAATCAAACGGTAATGGTTGATGTGCCTGCCGCCACCCTGGCCGAGTACCAAAACAAACGCTGGGTGACACGACCGCGCCCTCATGTTGACCGCCTGGCCTGCGCCTGGCTGATTCGCCGTTTTCTCAACCCCCATGCAGTCATTCGCTATGCGCTGGAGCCGGAGCCGGATGAGATCTCCTTTGACATGAGCAGCGCCCACTTTGGTCATCAGGGCCAGTTCTGCACTTTTGAAACAATGATCCGCGCCTTCCAACTCAATGCGCCGGGTCTTCAGGCCATGGCCGAGATCGTCCACGAGATAGATTTGCGGGATGGTCAATCCGTCCGGCCGGAGTCGGCTGGTGTTGAGGCTATTCTCAAGGGCTGGCTCATGGCCCAGTTCAGCGATGCCGAACTTGAAGCCCACGGCATCGCGTTATTTGAGGGGCTTTATACCATGTTTTCCGAGAAAGGGGGGTAACAATGAAATGGATTACGCGTGAAAAGGTTAAAGTTGACCGGGTGGCCTGTCCCTGGCTGATCAAGAAGTTTGTTGACCCGCAGGCCGAATTTCTGTTTGTGCCCGCTGGCGAGGTATTGGCCGTGGCCGAGCGTGAGGGGGCGATTCCCTATGACGTGGCCGGCGTCGAGTTGGGGCATCACGGCCAGGAATGTTCTTTTGAGGCCATTCTCAAGAAATATAAGTTGATCGGCAACCCGGCGCTGGGCTTGCTAAGTAAAATTGTCAACGGCGCAGATACGGATAACTCCCTCTGGCAGCAGCCGGAAGGGCCGGGGCTGGAGGCCATCGCCGAGGGTTTTCGGCACCTGGGCTTCAAGGATGATCATGAGATCAACGCCGCCGAATGGATTGTGTATGATGCACTCTATGCCTACTGCCAGGAGTCCGTCCGACAGAGCAAGCAGGATGGTATGTTCAAGTAAGTTGAGGCAGTGGCCGCTGAGTGAGGCTATGTCCTACTGCCATCCCTATCCTTGACCGAATTAGGAGACAATAGATGGAAGTAAACTCAACCTTCTTTTCAGCAGAGGAAGAGCTAATCACGGATGCCTCGACTCCAGCAACGATCCCGCACGAACCCTATCCCACCCTTTTCTGGCGTTACTTGCGCTTTGGCTTTCTGGCCTGGGGCGGACCGGTGGCACAGATTGCGATGATTCGACAGGAGTTGGTGGACGAGGAGAAATGGATTACATCCGAACGCTTCAACCGCGTGCTGGCCGTCTATCAAGTCCTGCCCGGGCCGGAGGCGCACGAGTTGTGCGTCTACTTTGGGATGCTGTCGCGCGGGCGGATCGGTGGGCTGCTGGCCGGGTTGGGTTTCATGCTGCCCGGGTTCCTGCTGATGTTCGCCCTTTCATGGTTATATGTCACCTATGGCACAAGTTCGCCTCTTTTCGCTGCTGTATTCCAGGGAATGCAGCCTGCCGTAGCGGCCCTTATTGTCCGCGCTATACACCGCATCGGCGGGCACGCCTTACGTAACGACCACTGGCTGTGGGGGATTGCGCTCGTTTCTGGACTGGCTCAGTTGTTGGACATTCACTTTGCCATCACCCTAATCGTCGCCGGAGCGGTGTATACGCTGGTCAAGCGAGATTATAGGTGGCTGGCGGCGGGGTTGAGTGTGGCTTTCCTGACCTGGATAACGTTTGTCACCTCTAGTCCAGCGGCGAACCCAATCGTAAGCTCCGCAGCAGTCAACCTTGCGCAGACGGGTTCGCCGTCACTGGAGTCGCTTTTTCTCTCTGGCCTACGGGGCGGCCTGCTGACGTTTGGCGGCGCGTACACGGTTATCCCGTTTCTGCAACACGATGCGGTGGAAGTAAGCCGTTGGATGACCAATGCCCAATTCCTCGACGGGCTGGCCCTGTCCGGACTCTTGCCCGCGCCGCTGATCATTTTCTCGACGTTTGTCGGCTATATTGGCGGCGGGCCGTGGGGTGCCCTCCTGCTCACCCTCGGCATTTTTGCTCCCGCGTTCGCGTTCACGCTCATCGGCCACGACTACGTGGAACATTTGGTAGAAAACCAGGCCGCCCACGCCTTTCTGGATGGCGTGACGGCAGGGGTAGTGGGCTTGATTGGCGCGACCGCATTGAATATCCTGCATGAAACGGTTGCCGGCCTTCCAGCCTGGGTCATCTTCACCCTGGCTTTGCTCGTACTTTTCCGTTGGAAGGCAAAGGGGGCGGTGGCTGTCGTCGTGCTGGGTGCGGGAGCAGCCGGTTTGCTGCTGTTTTACGCTTGAGGCAATAGGGCGCACTGTTTTAATATCAAGCTGGTAACTGAAGGAACACCTGTTATAGAATTGAAGCGTGAGCAGTTACAGGAGAATTAAAATGAGTCAGACGATCCTATTTTTATGCCCGCACGGCGCAGCCAAAAGTGTCCTGGCGGCGGCGTACTGTCAACAGTTAGCCGATCAGCACCACCTCGATGTGCAAGCCACTTCAGCCGGTACCGAACCCGACGCAGTAGTTTCACCGGCTGTAGTAGAATTGCTGCGAGCCGAAGGAATTGACGTGGCCGATCACATACCTCGGCGAGTCACGCCTCAGGAGTTGGCGACCGCCTTTCGCGTGATTTCACTCGGCTGCGACTTGGGTGATTTACTCCCACCTGGAACATCGGTGGAGCAGTGGGACGATGTACCTTTGCTCAGCGAGGATCTCACTGGCGCTCGTGATAATATCCGTGCTCATACTAAGCAGTTGATTGACGAATTCAAGCAGAACTGAACTAAAGTGATACTTCAGTTAGCCGAGATTCAAGCCCTATCTAGCCTCAACCCTGATGGTCGCTTGCTTTTTGGCACGCGCATCGTCCGCTTGTTCGCTTATGGCTTCCTGTCGGTGGTGCTGGCGCTCTACCTGGCCGAACTTGGCCTCGATAACGTGCAAATCGGCTGGCTGCTGACCTGGACTCTGGCCGGTGACGCGGTGATTTCGTTCGCGATTGCCGGCGTGGCTGACCATGTTGGGCGGCGGCGCATGCTGCTCCTGGGCGCTGGCCTGATGGTCGTCGCCGGGATGGTTTTTGCGCTGACCGGCCATCTTTTCTGGCTAACCCTGGCAGCTATCATCGGCACACTCAGCCCCAGCGGGGCCGAAGTTGGGCCATTTTTATCCATTGAGCAGGCCATCCTGCCCCAAACCGCGCCCGATGAGCACCGCACCCAGATTTTTGCCTGGTACAATTTGACCGGCTCCTTTTCGACGGCGCTGGGAGCTTTAGCCGGCGGCGGCTTAGCCCAATCCCTGCAAAACTGGGGCCAGGCACCCCTGGAGAGCTACCGCGTGGTGGTTGTCGGCTATGCTTTGCTTGGCGTTATTTTAGGAACACTGTTCACCCGCCTCTCCCCCGCCGCCGAGGTAGAGACTAAGCTCTCGACCCCTCGCCTCCCCGCATCCTCGCTTCACCTCGGCCTGCACCGCTCCCGGACCATCGTGCTCAAATTAGCGGCTCTCTTTATGCTCGACGCCTTCGCCGGCGGCCTGGTGGTACAGAGCCTGATTGCCTACTGGCTGCACCTGCGGTTTGGGGTCGAGCCGGCTGGGTTAGGCAGTATCTTTTTTGGGGCCAATATCCTGGCCGGGCTGTCGGCGCTGGTGGCGGCGCGGGTGGCCCGCCGGATTGGGCTGGTCAACACGATGGTCTGGACCCATATCCCCTCCAATATCCTCTTGATGCTGGTGCCGCTGATGCCCACTTTGCCGCTGGCCGTGGCTGTCCTGCTGGCTCGCTTCAGCATCTCGCAGATGGACGTACCCACCCGGCAATCTTACATTATGGCCGTCGTTGACCCTACCGAGCGTTCGGCCGCCGCTGGCGCAACAACCATCGCTCGGACCGCCGCCGTTGCCGCCGCGCCGGTGCTGACCGGGACGCTGCTCGGCGCATCCCTGTTCAACCTGCCCTTCTTTCTGGCCGGCGGCCTGAAAATACTCTACGACCTGTTACTCTATCGCAGTTTTAAAGCCGTCAAACCCCCTGAAGAAAAATAATAAATTCCTGATGTTTGCTGACCCCAAAGTAATTGGGCCGGGATTAGGGGATTGGGAGACAGAACAAAAAATTAAAAAATCCCCTAACATCTGCACTTGTGTCCAGACGCAAATGTCTCCTAATTCCGGCTTGCTCCAACTATACCCCTTCAACTCAAATTACAATTTGCTTTCCTGGATTGTCTATTGTTTAATTCAAGCCAGATTCCATCAAGAACCGGCAGCGAGACTTGTCTGAAAAAATACGCGCCCCGCGCAATCGCACCATAACCTTAACTGAGGCCGAAAAAGCTTACTACCAGACTCGCTTGGTGCGGCTGGACAGCCCAGTCTCGGTTGAGGCCATTTATGACAAAACGATCTGCCAGGAGCTGAAGGCTGTGTTGGATTACCTGCCGGAGCAGTTTGTTGACCTGCTCTTTGTTGACCCACCCTACAACCTGAGCAAATCGTTCAACGGGCGTACCTTTAGCCAGATGTCTCTGGACGAGTACGAAACGTGGCTGGACTCGTGGCTGGCTCCTCTGGTCAAAACACTCAAACCGACGACCTCGGTCTACATTTGCGGCGATTGGCAATCCTCGGCGGCGATTCAGCGCACGGCCCAAAAGTATTTTATCGTGCGCAACCGCATTACCTGGGAACGGGAGAAAGGGCGCGGGGCGCAGACAAATTGGAAAAACGCTGCCGAGGACATCTGGTTCTGCACAATGTCCAAGAATTACACCTTCAACGTCGAAGCGGTCAAACTGCGGCGGCAGGTCATCGCGCCTTATACTGAGGGGGGTGTTCCCAAAGATTGGGAGGAAACCGAGACCGGACGCTTCCGCCTGACCCACCCTTCCAACCTGTGGACTGATTTGACCGTGCCCTTCTGGTCCATGCCGGAAAATACCGACCATCCGACCCAAAAGCCGGAAAAATTATTAGCCAAAATCATCCTGGCCAGCTCCCATCCCGGCGAGGTCATACTTGACCCGTTTTTGGGTTCGGGTACAACTTCTGTTGTCGCTAAAAAATTGGGCCGGCGCTATGTCGGCATTGAAATTGACGAAATCTACTGCTGCCTGGCCGAAAAACGGCTGGAAATGGCCAAAGCCGACTCGTCTATTCAGGGCTACGCCGGCAGCGTATTTTGGGAGCGGAACAGCCGACCTTGAGCATTTACGATTTTGGATTTACTATTTACGATTGATCAGTTATCCAAAACTATAAGCATTTGGGAGAGCAAAGTGGATGAACAAGAGTTTAAAGCAAGAACAAAAAAGTTAGGGCTTCGCGTAATTCGGCTGGTGGAAGCTTTGCCCAAGAGTACGACAGCAGATGTGATAAGCAAACAGTTACTCCGTTCAGCAACCTCAGTTGGGGCTAATTACCGGGCCGCATGTCGAGCAAAATCTACTCCCGATATTATCAACAAACTTAAGGTGGTCGAGGAAGAAGCAGATGAAACTCTATACTGGCTGGAACTTGTAGTTGAAGCGGAAATTATTCCCGGATCTCGTCTCAAAGAGCTTATGACCGAAGCTGATGAAATCATCGCAATGACTGTCTCCTCTATCAAAACGCTTCGTCCCAAACAAAGAAATCGTAAATCATAAATCGTAAATCGTTAGAGGTATCTATGATTGTTCTGAAAATTGGTGGAAGTGAAGGGATCAATTACGATTTCATTGCCGACGATATTGCGAGCCTGGTCAAAGAAGGGCAGCCGCTTATTGTCGTGCATGGCGGCTCGGCGCTGACCAACAAAGTCGCCGAGCAGTTGGGCCACCCGCCGCAGTTTGTCACCTCAGTCAGCGGCTTTACCTCCCGCCGCACCGACCGGCGCACTCTGGAAATTTTTGAGATGGTTTACTGCGGCCAGATGAACAAGGGGCTGGTCGAAAAGCTGCAAATGCGTGGGGTCAACGCAGTGGGCTTGAGCGGACTGGATGGTCGCATCTGGGAAGGACCGCGCAAAGACGCGATCAAGGTCATCCAGAACGGCCGCCGGCTGGTCATCCGCGATGATTACACCGGCAAGGTGGAAAAGGTCAATACGGCCCTGCTGCAAACGCTCTTCGCTGCGGGAACGCTGCCGGTGCTGACGCCCCCCGCCGCCAGTTTCGACGGCGAGGCGATCAACGTAGATGGCGATCGGGCCGCCGCTGCCACGGCCGCTGCTTTCCAGGCCGAAGCGCTCGTTATCCTCAGCAACGTGCCGGGGCTGCTGGAAAAGTTCCCGGACGAGTCAAGCTTGATTCGCCACATCCCGGCGGCTAAAATTGACCAATTCATGAGCGTGGCCGAAGATCGGATGAAGAAAAAAGTGATGGGCGCGCAGGAGGCTCTGGCCCAGGGCATTGGCCGGGTGATTTTCGCCGATGGCCGGGTCGAGCAGCCGGTGCGCCGGGCGCTGGCGGGAGAGGGAACCGTAATAGCATGAATTATGAGCAAATTTCTCAATTAGAATTAATTCATCACTCCGGAGCGGTGGGCCGCCGGCCGGTGGCCCTGGTCCGGGCCAAAGGGGCGCGCTTGTGGGACAGCCAGGGTAAAGAGTATATAGACTGCGCGGCAGCGCAAGGGTGGGCCAATGTTGGGCACAGCCATCCGGTGGTGACAGCAGCCATTCAGAAGCAGGCCGAAACGCTGGTGGCATCGCAGGAGTCGTCTTTTAATGATCAACGGGCGCTGTGGCTGGCGGACATGGCAGCTATCTTCCAGAATAGTCTCGGCTGGACAGACTGCGCCATTCACCCCTCCAATTCCGGGGCGGAGGCCAACGAAGCCGCCCTCAAGTTTGCCCGTTTCCAGACCGGCCGAAAAGGTTTTGTGGCCGCCGGCCGCGGCTTTCACGGGCGGACCATGGGCGCGTTGAGCGTTACGGCCAACAAAAAATACCGCGACCCCTTTGAGCCGCTGCTGCCCGGCGTCACCCATATACCCTACAACAATCTCGAAGCGGCAGCCGCAGCGATTGGCAACGATACGGCCGGCGTCATCATCGAAATTGTCCAGGGCGAGGGTGGGGTCTATCCCGGCGAGACGGAGTACTTCCAGGGGCTGCGCCGCCTGTGTAACGAACGGGGAGCCTTGCTGATCGTGGATGAAATCCAGACAGGCGTGGGCCGGACCGGGCGCTGGCTGGCCTGCGAACACCACAAACTCTCGCCCGACATCGTAACGCTCGGCAAATCCATCGGCGGTGGCCTGCCGTTGGGTGTGACCGCCTGGCCAAGGCGATTGGGTTTGTTCGAGTCCGGCACACATGGCAGCACCTTTGGCGGTGGGCCGCTGGTCTGCGCCGCCAGCCGGGCCGTGATCGAGGTGATGGCCGAAGAGCGTCTGGTGGAACGGGCCGACACCTTGGGGACGTGGCTGCTGAGCGAACTGCGCGGACTTCACTCCAACCAGGTACGGGAGGTGCGCGGCCTAGGCTTGATGGTCGGCCTGGAACTGCGTGGCAAAGTCACCCCGGTCTTGCAGCAGTTGATGGAGCGCGGCGTCTGGGCGCTGCCCGCCGGGCTGAATGTCCTGCGCCTGCTGCCGCCGCTGGTCATCGAGCAGGCCGATTTGGAGAAAGTGGTGGGCACAATTGGCGAAGTCCTCAAGTAATCTATGAAGCTTTATCTAGCTATCAAATATCACCCCAATCAACAAAACCGGGACCGGGTTGAGGCAATTTCGAGCATACTGGAGCAGCAAGGGTTTGAGACCGTCTGCATTGTTCGTGATGTCGAACAATGGGGGCAGGTCCATTTCACCCCCGCCGAATTAATGCAAAGAAGCTTTGCCGAAATCGAAGCCAGCGATGTCGTCGTGATCGAGTTGACGGAAAAAGGGGTTGGTCTGGGCATCGAGGCCGGCTATGCCTACGCCAAAGGCATCCCGCTTGTCACGATTGCCCGGAAAGGCGCGGATATTTCGGAGACGCTGGCAGGAATTTCGCAAAAGCTATTCCTTTACGACAATATGGATGAACTAACTCAGTTTTTTCAGCAGTTCAAGATCGAGGAAATCATAACCGGGATGAAACACCTGGCGCAACAAGTCGCTGCCGTTTGGACGTCACCTCAAAGCGGTGTTGAACTCATTTCCGAACAACGCAGGTAAGTTATGAGTGATGAAGCGATTGAACTTCTGACTCACCTCGTCGCCATCCCCTCCCCCTCCGAAGAGGAAGCCGCCGCCTCGGCCTACCTGGCTGGCTGGATGAATGAGCACGGTCTGACCGCTTACGTTGACGAAGCTGGCAGCGCGGTCGGCATGAAAGGCGATGGGCCAAAAGAAATTTTGCTGCTGGGCCACATTGACACCTTCCCCGGCGAAGTGCCCGTTCGCCGCGAAGGCGATCTTCTTTACGGGCGCGGAACAGTGGACGCCAAAGGCCCACTCTGCACCTTTGCCGCCGCCACAAGCCGGGTGGAGGTGCCGCCCGGCTGGCGGGTGACTGTGGTCGGCGCGGTGGAGGAAGAGGCCGCGACGAGCAAGGGGGCGCGGTATGTTTTGAGCCAGAGACTCCAGAACCAACAGCAGGGGGGCAGAGGGGCAGAGGGGCAGGGGAGAAATCTCTCCCTCGCTCCCCCGCTCCCCCGCCCCCCTGCCTTTTGCGTCATCGGCGAGCCGAGCCATTGGGACCGGGTGACGCTGGGCTACAAGGGCCGGCTGCTGCTGGATGTCGTGTTGCGCGTACCTTTCAGCCATTCGGCGGGGGAGGGGCGTTTGCCGGCCGAGCAGGCGGTTGACCTGTGGCGGCAGGTGGAGCAGTTCTGCGCTCAAGTCAACAAGGATCGCCAGGCTGACACGCCCTTCAACCGGCTCGATCCCTCGCTGCGGCACATTGCCAGCCGGGATGAAGGGGCGTTCGGCGTGGTCCAACTGGGGATGGGCTTCCGGCTGCCGGTCGGCCTGGGTCTGGCCGAGTTGGAGCAGGAACTGCGCCAGGTAATTCAAACTCTGCCGGCGGGCACCAGCGCCCAATTGCAGTTTTCCGGCGGCGAACCGGCTTACAAAGGCGACAAATCGAATCCGCTGGTGCGCACCTTTTTACGGGCCATCCGCGCCGCTGGGGACGAGCCGCGCTTCGTGGTCAAGACCGGCACAGCCGATATGAACGTCGTCGCCCCGCACTGGCCTGATACGCCGGTGGTCGCTTATGGCCCCGGCGACAGTGGCCTGGATCACACCCCCCACGAGCACATTGACTTGAATGAATATCTGCGGGCTATTGACGTATTACAATCAGTACTGGTCAACTTGATGGCGTAGATAATGGGTTGAAAGGCAGAAGTTTATGTTAGCCAAGAATCAGCCTTTTTATACTTTTGAGGAATATCTTGTCCACGAAGAAAGGGCGGAGTACAAAAGCGAGTACCGGCAAGGCCAGATTGTGGCGATGGCCGGCGCTTCACTGGCCCATAATCGGATTGTCAGTAACTTTCACGCGGCCCTGTATAACGCTCTGCAAACAAAACCTTGTGCTGTTTTTGCGACTGATTTAAGGTTGTGGATCAAGCCGGAGAACCGGGCTGTCTATCCTGATGTTATGGTCATTTGCGGCGAACCCTGCCTGGTTGAGGGTCGAACCGACACGGTGACGAACCCTCAGATTATTATTGAAGTGCTATCAAAATCCACCGCCGAAGAGGATCGCAGCGATAAATTTCAGGCTTATTGGAATCTGGACACGTTTGAGGAATACGTTTTAGTGGATCAGTATCGCCTCCACGTCGAGTACTTCCGCCGGGTCAATGAGAAACTGTGGGAACTTTTGGTTTTTACCCAGCTGGACGATGTTTTAAACTTGAAATCAATCGAGGTTGAGTTACCCTTAGCCCAAATTTATCGCCAGGTTCAGTGGGAAGAGTAGTTTAGCCTGGTCTTGGAGAAAAAATTGGAACTAAAAGATAAAGCTGCCCTCATCACCGGCGCGGCAATACGGGTGGGGCGAGTCATCGCCTTGACCCTGGCCGAGCAAGGCTGCCACATCGTCATGACCTACCTGACCGAGGCAGAACCTTATCAGGAAACTGCTGCCGAGATCCAGGCGAAGGGGGTCGAAGTGCTGGCTTTGCCTATGAATGTGCAGACTCCCGGCGATCCGGCCCGTGTCGTGACGGCCGCTGTCGAGCGTTTTGGACGGGTTGACCTGCTGGTGAACAACGCTTCGGTCTGGTTAAAAGCGCCTTTCCTGGAAATCAGCGAGCAAGCCTGGCGGTCGGCGCTGGACATCAACCTGACCGGCCCCTTTTTGATGAGCCAGGCGGCTGCGCCCCACATGCTGCGGCAAAAAGGGGGGCTGATTGTCAACATCACCGACCTTTCGGCCTACCAGACCTGGGCCGGCTATGCCCACCACTCGGCCAGCAAGGCGGGACTGGTGGCTCTGACCCGGGTCATGGCCGCCGAACTGGCCCCGGATATAAGGGTCAACGCGATTGCTCCCGGCACGGTGCTCTTGCCGGATAACGCCGACGAGGCGAAGGTTCAATGGGCGGTTGAAAACTCGCTGCTCAGGCGCATTGGCACGCCGGAGGATGTCGCCCGCACCGTCGTCTTTCTGGCCGAGAGTGACTTTATCACCGGGGCGGTCTATTTTGTAGATGGAGGCAGGGCGCTCGTTTGAGCCTGTGTAGGACAAACTCAAGTTTGTCCGTGATGGGACAAGCTAAAGCTTGTCCTACTGGTTATCCCGAATCCTTTTTGGCTTATGAAAGACGTGTATAGTAAGAGCGTGACGGCAACCACGAAAGGAACCGGCTGGTGACCACTGAGGACTCCCTGCTGGCGCGCATCCAACGGCAAGACCAGCAAGCTTTGGCCGACGTGTATGATCGCTATTTTGATCAAATCTATCGCTATCTCACCTATCGTTTGGGCGAGCCGGAGGTGGCTGCCGATTTAACGGGCGAGGTTTTTTTAGCCCTGGTTGATACGCTGAAGGCCAACAAACCGCCGCGAGTTTCCCTCTCCGGGTGGTTGTACAGCGTGGCCCGCAACCTGGCCGCCGATTACATCAAGGAAAAGTACCGAACTGTGCCTCTCGAGGATGATCTCCTGGCCGATGACGCCTCTTTAACCGACCAGGCCTATCTGGCGCACCTGGCCCCGGTTCTTAAAAAAGCACTGCTGCAGCTAACTGAAGAGCAGCAGCACGTGGTCGCACTACGCTTTGGCCAGGGTTTAAGTTTGGCTGAAACAGCCCTTCTTCTCGACAAATCGGTCGGATCGGTGAAGGCGTTGCAGCATCGCGCCCTGGCCTCGCTGGCCCGCTTTATGCCGCAGGAGGTGGATCATGAGTGATAGCTTTGAGTCTATCCTCGATGAGAGCATTTCTGCCTTGCAGGCCGGCGTTCCCATCGAAGACATTCTGGCCGAAACCCCGGAGTACGCCGCCGAACTGCGCCCGCTGCTTTTTGCCGCCACTATTTTAGCTGACCCTAACCCCAACCTCGTGCCGGAGGAGCGCAAGTCGGCTCTGCGGGCCGAGTACATGAAGCAAGCTGCCACTCTGCCCGCCGCTTCCTCCCCCAACCTGAGTGAAAAAGTCCAGGCAATTTTCAGGATTATCCGCCGGCGGTTAACGCGCCGGGCGGTTCTGAACGACCTGGTCACGATTACCCTTACCGTTCTCTTGACCCTGGTAATGACCCTCTTACTCCTAAGCTACGCCGCCAGGGATACCCTTCCCAGCGATCTACTGTATAGTTTCAAACGGCTCTCCGAGAATGTTCAACTTGGGCTAACCTTTGATGTCGGCCGCCGCGAGGTCCTGGTCGAGGAATTCAACCAGCGTCGTCTGGACGAAATAGAGCAACTAATCGAGCAAAATCGAGCCGCCGTGGTTCAATTTAAAGGGATTCTGGAAACAAAAGGGGGCAATTTGTGGATTATCGCCGGGGAAACGGTCTTTCTACCGGCCGATGTGACCCTGGAGGGTCAACCCCAGGAGGGTAACGAGGTCGAAGTAATCGGTTTCCTGCGGACCAATAACGTGCTGGTGGCAGATACAGTCAGAGTTATCAAATAGAGGTTTGGTGTCATTTTTAAGTGAGCAAAAGGTCGTCTTTGTGTCAGTAAAGACGACCTTTTATTGATAGAGGAATTTGGCTATAATCTCTCTTATTTCCAGAAAGCGATCCAGATGACTGCTGTTGCCTTTTTTGATTTAGATTACACCCTCCTTAACGCCAGTTCAGGGCTGCTTTACATCCGAGAAGCGCTCCGGCAACGACGCGTTCCGTGGTGGGTGGTGAGCCACACTTTTCTCAACTACCAGTTGAAGCGGCTCGATTTCGGCCAGGCGCATGGCCGGCTCATTACCCATATTGGCCGGCACGGCCCCAGCGAAACGGCCCAATTTTTTAGTGAATGGATTCCGCGCCGTCTTTTGCCGCGTTTAACAGCAGCAGGTCAGGCCAAGATTAATTGGCACCGCAGCCAGGGCCACCGGGTCGTCATCCTGTCAGCCTCAATTGAAGAGATTGTCAAACCGGTGGCCGAATATCTCGGTTTAGGGCAAGATTACCTTTGTACCCGCCTGGCCGTGGAAAATGATCGTTATACCGGCGCGCTGGCCGGCCCGCTGTGCTATGGTCCCGGCAAAGTCTACTGGGCCGAGCAGTGGGCGCTCAAGAATAACCTCACCTTTCCGCCACCGGTCAGCTACTTTTACACCGACAGCTCATCCGATCTGCCACTGCTTGAAATGGTCGCTCACCCGGTTCCGGTCAACCCTTCCCGCAAACTGGCTAAAATCGCCGCCGCCAGGGGTTGGACGGTGGAGCGATTCTATTAGGAGTGTTCACGAACCTATGGCAACCCGCCAGTGACGTAAGGCCCTCACCCCGTCGCTAACGCGACTCCCCTCTCCCACTGGGAGAGGGGTTGGGGGAGAGGGCTATCTGCGAAGGAGCGAGGCAAGTCTTACTCCCCAAATTTAACCCCTGCCTACCGTCTACTGTCCACCGTCTACCACTCTACTGCCCGCTCACCGTCTGCTCAAAAGCCCTGACGCCCACCTGGGCCATGGCCATGTCTTCCGCTTCCGGGATGCCGCTGACGCCAACAGCGCCAATCACCTGGCCCTGGTAGGTAATCGGTACGCCGCCGCCCCAGGCGGTGTAGCGCAAATCGCCGAAGTTGGTCATTGGAAAACCCTCTTCGCGCGACCGCTGGCCGACGATTTTGCTTTCTGTTGCCTCACGCGCAGCCGTAAAAGCCTTATTCATGGCAATGGTCAGCGAAGGCAATTTGCAGCCATCCAGGCGCAGGAAGGCAATCAACTCGCCGTGCGAGTCGGCTACGGCAATAGCCGCAGCTTTGCTCTGTTTCTCCAATTCTGCCTGAATCGCGCCAACAATCTTTAAGGCGTCGCTATGCGAGAGGTTATAAGTTTGATACATTGGGACATCTCCTTGTATGGAAAGTTTTGATTTTTAGGGTCGTTCTCAGACCAAATGCCACTCTTTTGACCCCTCTCGGGCTACTGCGGCCATCCCCTATCAGCGGTTGGCGGCCGCTCATTGAGCAGTTTTATAATTCTATCGTAAGTGCCGCTTAACTCTTCCGGCAGGACACGGGTCTCACCGATAACCGGCATGAAATTGCTGTCGCCGCTCCACCTGGGGACAATGTGGACATGCAGATGGCTGTCTATCCCTGCCCCGGCAGCCCGGCCAATATTGATGCCGATGTTGAAGCCGTCAGGCTGCATCAACTCGGTCAGCAATTCAGTAAAATAAGTGGTTAGGGTGATCAGTTCAACCTGCATCTCCATAGACATTTCGGCCAGCGTGGCCACATGATGGTAGGGCAGGAGCATCAAGTGGCCGGTATTGTAGGGATAAATATTGAGCATCGCAAAAACGAATTGGCCGCGATAAACCAAAAAATTTTCACGGTCCCGCTCATGCTGGTCATTACACTTGGTACAAAAAATACAATCGTCACCTTCAACTTGGGTCGCAGTAACATACTTCATACGCCAGGGTGTATACAACCTTCCTACAGTCATAAATTTGCTCCCGCTGAATAAAGCAGTATATATCAGAGTAGCACAGAAACGATGAGGCGAAGGTTCATCCCAACACTTCGCCTCGTCATCTTCTTATCCGTTATTTTACCAAAGAGAGACCCAACAAGCGAATTTGCAAATTGGGGGGGCAGGGCTATCATAATCATCAGTTACGTTCAAGCAAGGGGGTGTTATGTCTCGATTGAGTGGTGATTTGGTCCGGCACCGCTTGCCTACTTTCGTTTTTGGCCAAAATGTAATTTACACAGAGCAAACTGGCTCCACCAATACGGAACTCAAGCGATTGGCTCGCTGGGGCGCACCCGAAGGCATGCTCTACCTGACCGACGAACAGTTAGTCGGACGCGGCCGCCTGGAACGAAGCTGGCATGCTCCGGCCGGTTCCAGCCTGCTGCTGTCCCTCCTCTTTCGACCTGCCGGCCTGGTTGCCCCGCATCAGGCCCAACGCCTGACCATGCTCTGCGCGCTGGCCCTGGCCGACGCCATTGAACTGCACACCGAATTGTCCGCCGGCCTCAAATGGCCCAACGATCTGGTTTGGATTGACGGCAAAAAACTGGCCGGTCTTCTGACAGAATTGGATATAGAAGGAGATGCGCTCAACTGGGCCGTCATTGGGATTGGCCTCAACGTTAATGTAGACTTTAGCCGGCAGACCGAAACCGAACTCGACCGGCCCGGCCGCCCCGGCAGCGGTGGGCCGCCGCTGGCCCAGGTAGCAACCAGTCTCTCGATGATTACGGGCCGCGATACCGGCGGCCTGCGCCTGCCGATTTTACAGAGTTTTCTGTTCAATGTCGAGCAGCGCTACGAGGCCCTGCGCCGGGGCGAGCTGCCGCACCGCGAATGGCAGGAACGGCTCGTCGGGATTGGGCAGCCGGTCACGGTGAAAGTGCTTGAGGGAGCGCAGCGGTACGAAGGCCTACTGGCCGGGGTAGATGAAAATGGAGCCATGCTCCTGACCCAGGCAGATGGCTCAACGGTAACGATTTTTGCCGGGGATGTCACCTTACGTTGACTCAAACCGCCAATTGGAAAATCAGCCTGGATTTACCAGGGCCTGTGGGCGCAGAGATAATGTTATACTGCTCTGCGCTCGCTGCATTTTGGGTTAAAGCGTTTCTATCGCTAAATATACCTGAAAAGGGTTGCCTGTCACTTGCATTGTGTGTATCATGTTTAAAGTGTTCACGCACCTGTGGCACGCCATCAAGAATAAAAAGGTGGCAAGGTAGCAAAGTTGCAGAGACATTTAATTTCCCTGTCTACTATCTACTGTCTACCGTCTACTATTTTCAAGGAGTAAGACTTATTTCTACGCAAAAAACAGACAAATTTATCACCATTAAACCCCTGACCGAACACGCTTTTCTGGTGGGGGTTGAATTAAAACGGCCCAGAAACGGGCAGATCAGCTTCGATGTAGAAGACTCACTGGAGGAATTGGCTGCCCTGGCCGATACTGCCGGCCTCGAAGTTGAAGGCGGAACCTATCAGCGCTTGGAGGCAATTAATCCAGGCACTTTAATTGGCAGCGGTAAAATTGAAGAGTTACAGGGCTACCGTGACGAATTGGGGATTGATGTTTTTCTTTTTGACGACGAGCTAAGTCCCCGCCAGCAGCGTGAGCTGGAGAAACAGCTTAACGTCAAGGTCGTGGATCGAACGGCCCTGATCCTGGACATTTTTGCCCGCCACGCCCATACCCGCGAAGGCCAGTTGCAGGTCGAATTGGCCCAGTATGAGTACCGGCTGCCCCGGCTGACGCGCATGTGGACCCACCTGGCCCGCCAGGCCGGTGGTCGCGCCGGCGGCGCCAGCGGCGGCGTGGGCGTGCGCGGTCCCGGCGAAACCCAGCTTGAAGTGGACCGCCGCGAAATCAGCCAGCGCATTGCCCACCTCAAAGAGGAATTGGAAAAGGTACGCGCCCATCGCGCCCGCCACCGCAAACAGCGGCAGCGCGCCGGTATTCCGGTGGTCGCTATTGTCGGCTACACCAATGCCGGCAAAAGCACCTTGCTCAACGCCCTGGCTCAGGCCGACGTGTACGCCGCCGACCAGCTTTTCGCCACGCTCGACCCGACCACCCGCCGCGTCGCCTTGCCCAGCGGCCTGGAAGTGCTGTTCAGTGATACGGTCGGCTTTATTCAAAAACTGCCGACTGACCTGGTCGCTGCCTTTCGCGCCACCCTGGAAGAGATCACCGAGGCCGACTTGATTCTGCACGTGGTGGACATTACCCACCGCAATGCCGCCGAACAGGCTGCGACTGTCGCCGATACCCTGGCCGAAATCGGGGCGACCCGCGCCCCGGTGCTGGTCGCCTTGAACAAAATTGACCGGCTGGATGATCCGGACGAAGCCATCGAGCAGTTGGCCCAATACCCCAACAGCCTGGGCATCAGCGCAAAAACCGGGCAGGGCCTGCCGGCGCTGCTCGCCCGCATCGAAGGGGTCTTACAAGCGAACCACCGCACGATGGAGCTGTTAATCCCCTATGAGCGGGGCGACATTGTTTCGCTGCTGCACGAGCAGGCGATTATCAATCATGAGAGCCACGAAGCCGAGGGGACGCGGATGGCCGTTTACGTGCCGGAACACCTGCGCGAGGCGCTTCAGCCTTTTCAGCTTGAACCCCATCGCGCCTGAAAACGACCGCCGACCCCTGACCGCCGACCGCCGCTAAGCCAGGATGGGCGTCAGCGGTCGGTCGTCGGCTCGTTATAAGAGAATATAGTCCTCTAAAGAAGATTTCGCCGGGATTAGAGGATTGGGGGATGAAAAATAAAGGAAAAAATCTCCTAACACCTGCACTTGCGTGCAGGCGCAAGTGTCCCCTAATCCCGGCCCAAAATGTTTCTGGACATCTATGCCACCCACGGAGGGAATTCACTATGCTTGACAAAATGGCAATGATCAAAGGACTGCCGGTGATTATCGGCCTGGTTTTGGTCATTATCAGCTTCATTGCCCAATTTGTGCCGGCCCTCGCTTTTTTGACCGCCGGGCTGTGGTTATTACACCTGGGGGTGATTATCGGCCTGGGTGGGATGTTGTTTTCGGATACGCTGTAAGGGGGAGAGGTTTAGGAGATGGGCTAATAGAATCATTGTTGGGCGGCTGAATATATAAAACAACTTGCTCGATATGATCACAAATAATGATTGTCTCCTTTTAGGCTAAGAATGGTGACAGGTAAAGAACACGATTTCAAACCGGAACCCCCTGAAGGTTTCAAGATAGATGATTTTTTTGTATTTGAAAAAAATATTGCCTATCAGGTTGTGGATTTGCCGAAAGGTCTAAACCCTTTAGAGTTTGCCGGGATAAGAGATAAAGTATTTCAAAAGCACCTAGAATATTGCGACAAAGAGGTTCGTGACAGTTGGCAAAATGGAACTCATTTATCCTTAGAGTGGAAAAATGGAGAGGCTGCCAGCCTGATTGCCGTTGAACTACGTGAAATACTTAAGCCCCTGGGTTATGTTGAAGCAGTAGGGGTCGGTTATTATCATGGAAATACAATTGTCTTGTTTCCGGTGTTACCAGAAGGTTTCCAGGATTTTAACATAACAGAGTTACTTGGAAATAAATTTCCTTGGTTTTACAAAGGTTTTACAATCAGGTAAATGAATGTTTTTAAGGAGCCGATTTGAAAAGCTTCTGTATCACGGTGTTCTTCCAATCAAAAGGGCAGCCCACCGATGAAGTACAGCGTCAAGTAGTAGAATCTTAAAATTGTAAACAGAGGCGCAGGTAAAGGCAGAAAAAAGAGACAGCTTGAACCAAACCGACCTCGAGCCGGGTTTGAGTAGCCACTTTAGCCTGGAAGATTCAATAACAGGGGTAATGACTTGAAAGGCAATTAAGATGAGTGTCTTAATTTCGGATGAAATTTTATACATAACCCGCATGACCGAAACTGAATTGCTCCAAGAGATTGCTATTCTACTTTTCCAGAAAGAGAAACTAACCCTGGGCCAAGCTAGCCAGTTGGCCCGGATGAGTCAGCTACAGTTTCAACTCTTGTTAGATAGCCGACAGATTCCAATTCATTACGATGTGGATGAATTTGAAGCCGATTTAAGGACTTTGCGTGATATGGGACGATTGTGATTGTTATTTGGTAACATCCATATAAACAAAACGAGCCGCAGAGTCTTTTACTCTGCGGCTCGTCGCTTTTTTGAACCAAACTCAACCCGTCTGGCCGAGACGCCACATGACCAGCAGGATGCCGCCGCCAATGACAAACAGGAGGGCAGCCATGCCAATCAATAAAAAGGGCAGCACGGATGTTTCTCCCTGGCCTGTCACCGGCAGGACTGAATTGCTTTCAGCAGGAACATCTGCCGCAATAACTTCGGCGGGGGCAACCACGGCCGGAGCTATTGCCGCCGCCACCGGAACAGGGGTTTGGGTGGGCGCTGCGGCCACCGCCGAACTGGGGATCTGGTCGCCGCCGGTGTCGCTGCTGGCCCGTTTGTCTCCCTGGACGTAATTGACTATAAATTGATTGCGTCCGGCGCCCTCGCCGTTGTAGATGAGTTCGTAAACCCGGCCCACCTCAGCCTGGAAACTGTAGGTATAGGCTTTTTCCCCTTGCCCGGTGGCGCTACCGCGATATTCGCCGGGGATCAGCACAAAATCTTCAAACGGGCAGTAGGTTGTATCCTGGCCTTTGGCCTTGAGCAAGAGCGTATCGGCGCTGCGGAAGCCCTGCGGGCTGATATAGTCGAAAGCAAGCTCAACCCCGGAACAGTTTTTCAGGCGCACCAGGGCATATTTTTCGGTCGGGTAGAGGTAGCTCGGCTCGACTTCCGGGTAGGGCAGCGGCGCACCCAGCTCATTGTCAATCGTGATCATTGGACCGGCTACCTCGGTGTAATTGCTGTCGCTGTGTACCTGGCGAATAATCATCTCGTAAGTCCCATTCTGGTAGGTGCGGGTGTCAAAGCGGGCCAGGTTCCCGTTGATGACGGGGGCGTAGGTCGTGGCTACCCAGAGCATGTCGCCTTTGTCCGGCTTGAGGAAGATTTCGTACTTCAAGAAATCGGGAAAGGTGATCGCGCCGGTAACAGTAATCAGGCCGGACACAGCGGAGCCATTCGCCGGGGTGGTAATGGTCACATTTTCTCCCTGCGCTTGCGCGCTTGCCGGTGCAGGCTGACCCAGGCCCAGCAAAAGGGTGATGGCCAAGACTATAAGGATCACGTATTGTAGAGGATGACTTTTCACGGTGAACCCCCTCCTGTAAGCATACTTTTAGTAAAATTACATAACAACTTCACATAAGATTATAGCACAGGTAAAAAATAAACGCAACCGTCTCAAGAATTTTGATTGCGTTTCATATCCGGGGCAGGTTTAGAAACACGAACTTCACGAAAGTAAGAAATGCACGAAAATGTTTTTTCAGCACCTCCTATAATTTTTTCGTGCCTTATTTATCAACTTTGCCTTTTCGTGGTTCGGGTTTCTTGCGTTCCATCAGCCTCTACTGAATAGTTACTCTAACTCAAAAATCAGCCGGGTCCGCTCAATTTCGGCCCACTTGTCGGCCAGCCCCAGCGCCTGAAGCACCGCCTCGGGTCGTAAATTGCCAAACTGCCCGGCCGTCAGCCGCATGTAGAGACGAGCTTCACCCTCTCCCACCGACTCCAGTTCTAATTCGTGCAGCCACAGCCGCAGATCAATCTCTTCGGTCTGTTTTTTACGCTGGCGGGACTGCACAATTTTTTCCGCGCTCAACAGCTCCTCAATCCGTCGCGCCAACCCTTCAGCCGGCAGGTCGGTCTCTACTATAACCCGGTATTCAGCCTGGCGCAGCAAATGTTGGAGGGTGGGCGCTTTGAGCGGGATGGATTCGACGGCGTGCAGTTCGATGCCTTCCGGTAAAGCGGGCCGGATGCGCTCTAACGCTTCGGCTGGGTCCACAAACTGGGTGGTAACAATGTCCATGATCTCCGCCGAGCTGGTGGTACCCAGGGGCAGGCTGGAGGCGATTTGGATTTTGGGTCGGGGGTTAAAGCCTTTAGAGTAGGCCAGGGGCATCCCGGCCCGGCGCAGGGCGCGTTCCCAGGCCAGCACCAGGTCCAGATGACCGATATATTTGATGTGCTTTTTTTTGGCGAAGACCAGGCGCAGCCGGTGGTTAGGGAGAGGCTGGTTAGGGTCAGTCATGAGCCGTTCAACAATTCGTGCAATAAAGTGCGGGTCGTATCAGAAATAACCAGGTCGGGCCGGTCAAGATCGGCCAGGGAGAACCAGGCGGCGTCATAAACGTCGTCCGCCGGCTGTAACGGCTGGGCGGGATCGAGCGCCTTGGCTTTCAAGTCTAGGATTACATAATGGAACTGAATCCGGCCGGCTTCATCGCGGACAATGGCATCAAAGGTGTAAATCACCTCACCGGCTTTGATTTTTAGACCCGTTTCCTCCAACACTTCCCGTTCGGCGGCAGCCTGGAGCGTTTCACCCAGGTTGACGCTACCGCCGGGAATAGCCCACATATCCTTGGCCGGAGGCTGGCCTCTTAAAACCAGCAGCACTTTATCTTGATGAGTCACCACCGCTCCGACCGCAACCCGCGGCGCGTCGGGGTATATTTTACTGACCATAAAAATGAAAATCCATCAGCGCATCAAATTTGAACCGGCCTGATAGGCGGCTTGCAGATAGGCCGACAATTTTTTCTCCGGCCGGTCGGCCTCCACCAAAGTCTCATACGGCAACAGCGCCCCCTTCCAGCTTTCCGTATACCAGACTGCGTCGGCGGGCAAAGGCGCGTCGGTGATACTGGCCGGCCAGGGGTAGGCAGTGATGTAAAAGTAAGGTTCAGGCATCCCTTCATCCCCCGTCGAGAAGCCAAAGTTCATCTGCTCGTCGGCATTTTCCTCGTCAGCCGGGTCTACACCGGGCACTTTACGGCCGGAGAGCCAGAGCAGGGCCAGATCAAAATGATGCGGCCATAACTGCACCGGGCCGGTTTCGCCGGGCAGCCCGGCCTTGAATTGCTTAAAAACTCGGTCAATATTAACGGCTGCCTGGCAATAATTTTTGGCTGCTGCCGCCTCAAAAACACGGGGAGATTCGTCGGCAAAGAGAGTGCGATCAATCTCAACTGCGATGCCCATCCGGGCCAGAGCAGCCAGACTCAGCTCGCAGAATTCTTTAGCCGACTGGCCCGCCAGGGGAGTTCGCCAGGAGTCGCCCCGGCTGGTTGTAATAATCAACTGCCCCTGTTGCAGGTCTAATACCATCTCAAATGTGGCATCGTCCTCGGTATCAGGGATGGGGACAGCAGTCGTAGTTAAGCCCTGAGGAACCACGTGCAGGCTGATATGCCACCAATGTTTCTGGGGAGGGCTTAAGGCCCGCCGGATTTTGCCCAAAACCTTGCTGTAAGTTTGCAGAGTATCGCGGGTAGACTGCCACTCCGCTAAGGCCAGTGAGGGGAAAGTTGAGTGCGACATCGTTGCTTCTCCTTTGGCTTAATATTACCAATATTTTCCCAATGAAGCAAGACCTTGTTTAACTGAAAATATCCTGAGGCAAAATTATGGATCAGCCCAACTAACTTTTGCAGTCTAGTTCCCCAACTGAGTTTGGGAACTAGATTAACCGGAAAACATCTTGAGCAAAATTGGCGCTTTTATCTTTAACCTAAGTCGTGGTATAATCGTTATGACAAGATATTCTTGAGGTGGCAATTCTGGGCGGCCTAAGACTGCTCAAGAAATGAGGCGGGACGATGAGCGCCATCACAATTTCCCGGCAAATGGGCAGCCGGGGGGATGAACTGGCTTGGCAGGTGGCTCAACAACTTGGCTGGCAGCTTGTCGCGCGCGAATTAATTAACCGGGCGGCAGCGGCGGCCGGGATCCCCCATATGGCCCTGGTGGATATTGATGAATTAGGCTTGCTTAATCTACGGGCATCGGCCAAGGAGTGGCGCGCTTATCAAACTCACGTGGAAGGCATTATCCAGGCCTGGGCTTATAAGGGAGAGGTGGTCATTGTCGGCCGGGGCGGCCAGATGGCGCTGTACGGGTGGCCCGATGTGTTCCACATTCGTGTCGTCGCCCCCCTGGAAATGCGCATTGCCCATCTGCAACAGAAAGAAAATATTTCGGCACAATCGGCTCGCGCCCGCCTGGAAGCAAGCGCCAAAACCCGCGCCCGCTACTTGCGGCGGAGCTACGGCGTTCAGATAGACGATCCAACTCTGTACCATCTCACCGTCAATACCGGTTTGCTGGGCCTGTCCCAGGCCATCAGCCTGGTCCTACAAACAAGCCAGGCATGGTTCAAAGCAAATTGCGCCAGCCAAAGGGACGGGCTGAGTTCAGGAATTGAGCGCACATAGAACAGGTTTATGGCAGAAAACGGCCCAACTCAACCCGAAGTGACTTTTTCTCATCCCAGCGAGGCAGAATTCGCCCGTATTCTCGACTTCTATCAGATTGCCTGGGAATATGAACCAAAAACCTTTGTGCTGCGGCAGGATGACGCGGGTAAGATCATCGAAGCGTTTAGCCCAGATTTTTACCTGCCGGAGCAAGACCTCTACATCGAGCTAACGACCATGGAGCAGCGGCTCATCACTAAAAAGCACCGCAAGCTGCGCCGGTTGCGGGAACTTTACCCGGATATCAATATCAAACTGTTGAACCGATCCGACTTTAAGCGAATGATGATGAAATATGAGTTGGACAATGATGATGAGCTAATCGGGCAGCAGGCTACTTCTTCTTAAAAGCTCAACTGTGCCGATTACTTCACAGGAGAGATTTTGTGGACCGCACTTCTTTTTCAGCAGGACCGGGAGAGATAGGGCCGGTATTTCTGACCGAGGAGCAGATTCAACAGCGGGTCGCCCAACTGGGTGCTGAAATCAGCCGTGATTATGCCGGCAAAGATTTGGTGGTTATTGGGGTGCTGAGAGGTGTGCTTTTTTTTATGGCCGATCTGTTGCGAGCCATTAGCATCCCGGCTGCTTTTGATGTTCTGGCTATCGCCCGTTACGGCCCTACGGAGCAAACCCAGGGCGTGGTGCGCCTGACCAAGGATCTCAACGAGCCGCTGCGGGGGAGGCACGCCCTTTTGGTTGAGGACATCATTGATACCGGTCTAACTACCCATTTTATCATGCGCACCTTGCGCCTGCACGAACCTGAAAGCCTCAAGGCTTGTGTTTTACTTGATCGCAACCGCCGCCGGATTATTAATGTTGATCTGGCCTACGTCGGTTTTGAAATCCCCGATTATTACCTGGTTGGTTACGGGCTTGATTTTAGGGAACAGTACCGTAACCTGCCATACCTGGCTAAATTTGAACCGGATGAGATAGGTGGAAAAGGTGAATAAACAACAAACCCCGGCCAATACCGGGGTTTGTTTTTAAAATGAAAAGAGCCCCGAGTAACCTTTTTGATTTCTCAAGTGCCCAGCAACTTACTTGCTTTTGAGTTTCCTCAAAAGAGGCTCTACTTCACTTTTGATGAGTTATACTACTTAACTCATTCAATTGCTGGTTTCCCAATTGCTCTTTCCACCAGCTCGCGGTTCAGCCTTGTCGCCAAGTTTTCCCGTCTATTACTATAGAGCTTACTTTTTCAGTTACTTTCTTCTTGAGTCCTCTTTCAAATCCCTTGGGACCCTTTTCAAATATTATAGTACCATAATACCAGTAAGTTTGTCAATAGAAAATTGACTGGAAACCTTAAAATTTAACCATTCTCTAACACTTTGTCCTCCCGTTCTACCATCTGCCCTTGAAAAACCTGCGCCCATCCCCCCAGACGGTGCAGTGCCACCAATTTTATATCGCCGGCACGCTGACCGTGAGCTTGACACGCCGCCAGATAGGCTGCTGCCGCCCCGCCCCCGATGCGGAAGACTCGCAGCCGACCAAGCTGGCCCAACTCGCGGCAGTAGCGATAATGATAATTTTCCTGCAAGGCTGTCTCCAACTCCTGCCCCAGTTCTTTTAATATATCGTCGGCAATCTCCGGCGCTTCGATGAAGAGGGTGTAAGCAAAGCGGCTGGCCGTTAGGAGCGACGCGCCGGCATCATCACAGGCAACCATCACAAAAGCAGGCTGAACGGCGTGTCGAGCCAACACTTCAGCCAGCGCCTGGCGCACGTGGCGCTCGTTGAGTTTCTCACCAAACCAATCGGAAACGTGGGCTTCTTTGCCTAGAAACCGGAACAGGGGACATGTCCCCAGGTAGCCGGTCACTTCCACCACATCGTGGAGTTGGTAACGATACAGCCCGCCGCCGGTGGTGATAACAACGGTGTACGGTCGGCCCACTTCCAACTCTTGGGCCAGGTGGGGTCTAATTGGCAATTGACAATTGACAATTGACTGTTGACTATTACCTTCCGGCAGAAACTCAAAAAAGTGGGACCGGACGGCTAAAGCAGCTCCCGTCTGGCCGACGAGCGGCAGGGAAACAAAACCTTCGGTGGCAATGAGGCCCTTGCCCTGAATTTGGGCCTGGGGGAAGAGGCGAGCCAAGTCCGGGATGGAAAGCGCCGCCTGGGCTTCGGTCCAGCAACTAATGAGGCGGAGGCGCGGCCAGAGGCGAGTGTGAAGGATAGCCGGGTCGTTCTCGGCCTGGCAGATGGCCCGAATTTCCTCGGCCCGGTGGGAGTTGGGCCGGTTGAGAGCGATGAGCTGCCGCTGCAAATCCGGGGCGAGGGGCACCGGCGGCGTAAGCGTCCCGGCGGCGATATCGGCGCTGAGTTGGGGCCACCTATCGGCGAGAGGGCCGACCAGCAAGGTGAGAAAGGAGGGATTCCAGACCGAGATAAAGGCCAGCGACCGGCTGCGCAGCAAAAACAGCAGGGTGACATAACGAAAGGCGTCCATGTTATCAATCAACCGGACCAGGGGGGGCACGGCCAGGACTGCTTGAATCAAGTGACGCTGCCAGCCGCCAAAATATTCGCTGTCTTCTTCAAAGCCAATCGGGATGCCGCCGGCCGTACGCTGGTTACGCCGGGTGACCGGTGTGACCGACCAATAAGCCTGTCCCCCAAATAAGCCAGGCCTGTGGCTGTAGAGATTAATCATCCACGGCGCAATGGCCCGCTGAAATTCGGTTTTGAGTGCCGCCGTGTAGGGAATGTGCTTGCTGGCGGCCGTCGAGCCGCTGGTCGGTTCCAGCAGCAGCACCGGCTCCTCGGTGAGCACATGGGATTGGCCGGCGCCAATCGCCTCAACAGCTTCGCGATAATCATCATAAGTGGAAAGCGGAACCCGCTCCTGGTATTCAGCGACCGAGCGAATAGAGGCAAAATTGTGGCGGCGGCCAAAATCGGTTTGAGCATTGCGGTGGAGCAGGCGCAGCAGCAGCCTGGACTGGGTGTCGGTCACATCGCGCCGGGCCAAGCGGAAAGCTGCACTTTCAGGCAAGTTGGAGAGATACCAGAGGATATTAGCCAGGGGGCAGAGGATGCTTTTCATGGAAGGCTGGAAGATTGGAAGGTTGGAGGGTGGATGAATGTTCAACTTCCAGCCTTCCGACCTTTCTTATTCCCCCAGCATCCGCCGGCCGGCTGCGGTTAGATTGGTGCGGGTCAGCTCTACCAGGCAAGGGAGCTGGTCACCGTGAGCGTGACCGGGATTAGCGGCGACAAAAAAGGCGACGTGTGGATCTTTGAGGCGGCGGGCGGTTACTTCCGCCACACCGGGGCGAAGCGGGGCAGAATCAGTCAAACAAATGATCCCCCGTTCCGGGTCATACTCCGAGGGGAACTTGGTCCGAGCCAGGGCGTCTATAATCCGCTTGACAGCCGGGGGAGTGGAGCGCAGATAGGTCGGGTAAAACTCGCGGAAAAAGACCGGCAAAAAGCGATAGGTTTTGTAGCCAGAACTGATTAGAAACCAGTAGGCAGGGACATCTGGCAGGGCTTCGGCCAGGCTGAAAACATGCCGGCCCCACAGGCGGGGTAGTTCGGCTTCACCCCAATAGTCACGGTGGATAATCGTGTCGCCGGAGAAAAAGGCGACGATAGGCTGTCCGTCTACCATCACCGACAAGCGCATAAGGGTAGAAAATCCTTCAATTTGGCCGGCGGCCGTATCGGTCAGCAGGATCACCCACTCTTTTTCGGCCAGATCAGCTTCAAAGTGGGGCCGGGTCACATTAGCAAAGTAATTGACCAGGAGCGCATACATTTGGCTGCGTTCGGCCGAGGTCAGGTTTTGAGGCCGCTGCACCCGGCCGGTCAACCGGCCGAGACTGCTGGCTATCGTCGCGTTTAAATTCATTGTTTATTGAAACTCCGGGGCCGTCGGCTTGTCTCAGAGGCTGGCGATTTCGACATAAGGAAGACGCTGATCGAGTTTTTCATGAAATGCTGCTTCATCATGCCAGCAGACGCTATACAGGCGGCTGTAATAAGGAATATGCGCAAATTTCCGAGCAACGCCCAGGAGCGGGTCACGGGTAGACAGGCCAACCATTAAATAAGCATAACCGCGCTCCACCGCTAAATTATACACATTTTGCAGCAAGATGCCGAAGATGTCGGGGCGGTTCTCGGCGACGCAGATGAAGCTGGCATAGGCAAAGTGGATCGGCTGGCCGGGCGATGGCAGCGGCTTTGCCCCGCTCAGACGCAGCCAGCCGTTCAAGAGCGGTCTGAGCCGGCGCAAAGAGCCGTTGTAGTCCCGAACAACGGTCTGCTTGTAGCTCGACTGGTCCCACAGGCCGATAACCCCCACAATTTCCCCCTGGCGGCGGGCGACAATAAAATCCTCCGCTTGAAAGCCCCGGGTAGTTGGGCTGTTGCAGAAATCATCCTCGGTATAGACCGGGAAAAACTGCTTGGTCGGACCGTGCTGCCGGAGAAAGGCGGCGATGGCGGGGAGATCGGCGGGGGCGGCGGAACGAATCTCGAACATCCTGCGTGTTGCGTCCCAAGGGGAGGCTGCGCTCTGTTGCGGGTTACGTGAGCGTAATCGAAAGAGGGGTTTTTTCAGAATAATCGCCGCTGTACAGAGCCGGTCAACCTCCCGATAAACGGGGAAGTGGCGGCGAGCACGGTCCACCAGAAGGCCCTGAGCCTGAGTATTACCCTCGATAATAGTCGTAATGTAACCAGCCACCCGGCCATCAGCATGGAGGTGGTGAAAGTAGTGAAAGCCGCCGGAAACAACCCACCGCCCGCGAAAACGCTCGTCCACGCGGAGCTGGCCGATATAGCCGACTTCTTCTATTTGGCCATTGACAAAAAGGGGCCGCGTGGTGCGGGTGGCTACGGCCGCAACCTCACCACCCGGCTGCCGGCGAGCGACCAGCACCTGGCAAAACCGGCCCATCGTGCCGCAGCCGAGAAAATAATCCGGCTCGCGCTCGTAGGTTACGGTGATCTGGCCGGGAACCGGGTCGTTGGCCAGGAGCCGCCGGATGGCGGGATCGTCGGCGGGAGTGGCTAATTCAAAAACAAACTCACTCAAAGGGTTATCTCAATTAAAAATTGACAATTGACCATTGACTGTTGATCGTTGACAATTGTCAATAATTAACAGTCAATAATCAATTGTCAACGATTGGGTGTCCGCACCTGCTTTTTAGCCAGCACCGTTTTGATGCTGGCGTTGATGATTTTACTCAATTCCTCACACTCAGCCGAAACAAAATCAAGCTGGGTCGCAGTAAGCATCTCACTGCGCCGGATAACCTGTATCCAGACTCCGGTCTCGTTAAGTTCCTTTAGAGTGATTTTGAGTTTGTGCACAAAATCGCCGGGGCTTTCGGCGCTGCGGGCTTCGGCGTAGTTTGGGGCCGGCGACGTGCCACTGCGCAGGAGCTGTTCGGCAATATGTTTGCCAGCCTGGGTTTTGGGCAGTTCGGCGCAGAGGTGGATGATGCTGACGGCGAAATCAATGAGCCGGTTCTGGATGTCGTCGCCTTTGGCCATATGCGTCTCCTTTTAATGTTCCTTCAATTGACCATTGACCATTGACCGTTGACTGTTGACAATTCCAAAGAGCCAACAATCAATGGTCAATTTGCTAATTGTTAATGAGCTTTTAAGAGCTGCCCCCGCCAGCCCGCATCCCCCAGCGGATAGTGATCCCGCTGGCCGACCTCGGCGCGGATCATGGCGTTGATGATGAAGAAATGTCGCAGCATAAAAAAGTCGGGCCGGTTGAGCGGATCGAGGCCGCGGCGGAAGATACTGGAGATGGAGTAGAAAGCCTTACGGGCAGCCAGGCAGCCGGCCTGCAGCGCTTCGGGCGTCATTTGGGCCGGCTGAAAGGGGATTTTATTGTAGCTGTAGCCATCGTCGAGCCACCAGGCTGGGTAGAGCAGGCGCTTCTCGGCTTCCAGGCGCTGGTACAGAGGCGTGCCAGGGAAAGGGGTCAAATGGTTGAACGCGCTAATGAAAAAGCGGTGCTGCCGGGCAAACTCGACTGTTTCGGCAAAGGAGGCCGGGGTATCCAGGTCATAGCCGAAAATGAAGGTGACATAGAGTTTAATCCCAAAACGGCGCAGGTTGGCCAGAGCCTGCTCGTAGCCGCCTTTCATCGTGTTGAAGCCCTTGTCCATCGCCCGCAGATTTTCAGGGTTGAGGCTCTCAAAGCCGATGAGCAGGCCCTCGCAGCCGCTCCGCACCAGCAGGTCAAGAAATTCCTCGTCATGAGCCGCGTTGATGCTGGCCTGGCTGACCCAGCGCAGCTTGAGCGGGATGAGCGCCCGGAAAAACTCCTTAGCCTGGCGCATGTTGGAGGTGATGTTGTCGTCCACAAAGAAAAAGAATTTCTTTTTTTCCTGCTGCATGGCCTTTAACTCGGCGATGATGTCGTCAGCAGGGCGGCGGTTTTGGGTTTTGTTGAAGACGGTCTGGACGGCGCAAAAATCGCACTTGAAATGGCAGCCTCGACCCGCCTCGACCAGGCCAATGGGCAAATAGCGCTTGCCCCGAAAAATGGTGCGATCCGGCTTCAAGCCGGTCAGGGAGGGCCGCTCCGGCTGCCGGTAAATCTTGGCCAGCTTGCCGTGGCGAAAATCGTCTATAAGCTGCGGCCACAATCCCTCCGCCTCGCCGATGACCACCGCTTCGGCGTAGTCAGCTACTTCTTCGGGGCAGAGGGTGGCGTGGAAGCCGCCCATGACGACCGGCACGCCGCGCCGGCGGTAGTCACTGGCGATTTGATAAGCCCGCTTGGCAGTGTAGGTTTCGATGCTGATGGCAACCAGGTCGGTTGGCTCGTCGAAAGGGATGGCCTCCATGCGGTCGTCGTAGAATTTGACCTCGACCTCTGGGGGCGTCAACCCGGCGATAACCGCCGCCGGCAGCGGCTCCATCTGCCAGGTGCCGATGTAGGGCTGGCCCGGTCGCCGGCCAATGCAGGGGTGAATGATGGTCAGTCTCACGCGCTAACCTCTTGGGGGAAGGCTAAGGCTGAGGCTAAGGCAAAGTACAGCTTTGGTAAACTCATTGCGACATCAACTTTGATCCAAATCGGGTGGAAACATAAAACCTAAATCGCCTCTATCGCGCATTATAAATCTAACTCACGTAGCACATAGCTTCGCGATTAAACCATTCAGGTAAATTTGTCTGATCGTTATATTTTGCCCCAGTTGTAATCACTTCCTGTAATTCACAATCCAAGTTGGCTCCGCGTAAATCAGCTTCGGTTAGATTACTTCCGCAAAGATCAGCCCCCAGTAGGTTTGCTCCACATAAATTTGCTTTTGTTAAATCGGCCGAAATCAAAACTGCATCTGTTAAGTCTGTTCGACTTAGGTTAGCTTCAACCAATTTAGCTCGAATCAAATAAGCTTCGTGTAAATTGGCTTTACTAAGATCAGCTCTTTCCAGATAAGCGTAAGAGAGGTCAGCTTCTTGAAGATTAGCTCCACTCAAATTAAGACCCCTTAACAAAGCACCACTGAGGTCATTCTTTTGCAGATTGACCCCACGTAAATTCAGTAGTTTACCCTGCTCAAAGTTGGCAACAATCTTTTTCTGTAGTTCAATTGACGATTTCCTGATATCATTTTTCTTATCAAAGAAATATCTGGTTTCCAATATTGGAGCCCTTCCAGATTTAAGAAGATCATCCCCTAAGCTTACTAAACTTTGTATTAACAATTCTAGCCCAATTGTAGTACAGATATAAACATATGGCGCTACTTCATTGGAAGGCCAAGGAAGGTATTTTTCTACGCTAGGTAAACCTCTGGCAAGAATGCCTAACTCAATTTTATTAACGATTATCTCTCCAGAGTCATTCAGATAGGACTCAAATAGATTTCCTCCAGTTACAACAATGGGGAAATTTATCGAGCATAATTGTTCCTCATTATCCTCAATAGCGGAAGCAACAGCAGAATTCAGCGCGCTAAAAACTGCTTTATAGGGTACATCTGAATTATCGTTGGCACTACGCAAAGCCTCTATCACTCCATAACCAACACGATTGTGAATCCTGGAAAGAAAGAATTGTGGGCGCAAAATTTTCAGATATTCGTACCCAATCTCGGTACATATCGCTGTACCGAACAAAAATGCTTCACTGTATCGCAAATCGTCAATGGCTATATTCTTTTCTGTAAACAACACCCAAGGCTTTCTTTTTCCTAACTTACATTCCACACGACAATAGATCGCTATGGAAGGATAACCCTCATAAAACAACGATGATAGCTCCACAAGTCCCTCACCTACTGGCAAAAAGCCCGGATGAATATATTAGACGTGTTGCGAAATAAGGATAAAACGATAGGCCAGGAAAAATCATATCATTG
>JAHDWA010000087.1 GCA_023382535.1 Anaerolineae bacterium
TCCCCCTCCTCCTCGGCCTTTTCGCCGGGCTGGCGATTCTGACCAAACTCAGCGCCCTTATCCTGCTGCCGGAGATCGTGGTGGCTTTCCGGCTTATCGGGCGCACTGGCAAAAAAGATACATCCTCTACCTGGCTGCGCGAGGCATTCATCGCTTTGGCCGCCGCCCTTATCGTGCTGAGCCTCTGGTTTGGCTTTGTCCTGACCTATTTCAATACGGTCGCCGCCGATGGGCTGTGGGTCGGCCTTTTGCGGCCCCTCGTCGCCGCCGACGCCAGCGACGCGACCACCAACCGCTTGTTGAGTTTTCTCACCGAGGGACAGGCCGGCTTTACCGGGGCTATTGAAAATCTGGAGTCCGGCCCGCCGTGGGAATGGGCCAGGATCGTCTTTCGCACCTTCTGGCTGGTACCGGTTGAAACCGTGCAGCCGCTCGCTCCAGCCGCCCTGGTCATTGCCTTAGCCTTATGCTTGCTGGCAGTCTCCGGTTTTCTCCTTCCCCTGATCGCTGCTCGTCGCCTGACCTCCGCTGCCCCAAAGCTAACCTCAGGCCCCCTACTCCCCGCTTCGCGTCCCTACTCCCGTCTGATTCTATCCCTGCTGGCGCTGCACCTCCTCATGCCCTTGATCCTGCCCCTGCTGCGCTATGCCGTCACCTTCAGCCTGGCCGACACCGCCCAGGGCCGCCACATCCTCTTCTCCGCCGCCCCTGCTTTTGCCATCCTATTAATTTGGGGCCTAAGCAGTGCTGCTGATCACGTATCACGCTTCCTTCCTCTCGTTCCTGCCCTTTTTCTCCTCATCTGGACCGCCGCCCATCTCTGGGCGATGACCTGGGCCTATTTGCCCCCGCTGCCCGTCTCGACCCTGCCGCAGGCTAAGACGCAAGCGGCCCACACGCTCGACCGGCCGCTCAATAAGTTTGTCACCCTGGCCGGCTATACCAGCCAGCTTGACCCGGCGGGTCGAGTCCTGCGCCTGGACCTTATCTGGCAGGCGACAGCCCTTAGCCCGGTAGATTATCTGACCGAGGTCAATCTGGTTGACACGCAGGCGAAACTGCAAGCGCAGTGGCTGGGCTATTCCGCCGGGGGGCGTTACCCGACCCGCGCCTGGGATGCGGGTGACATTATCCGTGACACGGTTTGGCTGCCCGTGGAGGGGCTGGCAGCGGGATCGTACCAACTCAAGCTTAAACTTATTCCGACCAGCCAAACCTATCCCCCTGAAGCGGAGGCCATCCCGCTCACACTGAGCAATGTGACTCTGCCCGAGACAGCACTGCGTACCTTCAACGCCAGCCTGGCCTTTGCCGATCAGGCTGCCGCCGCTGCCGGTTATTCGGTCTGGCAAAATGGGCAGGCCTTGTTTGGTCCGCAGGAATTTCGCTACCGGGAAACGGTCCTGGTCACGTTCAGCCCCTTGCTCCCCGGCCAGCAGCGCGCCGTCCGCATCAGCGGCCCTGACCCTAACCGTGTCTTCGCCCCGGCACGCGAATTCAATGATACGGCCCTGTTCATCGTCGGCCCCGACTGGCCTGGTGGAAATTACCATCTCCAGGTTACGCTCACTTCCCCCACGGCTGAGCCGCAGCAGGTCAATTCCAGCAAAATTCTCAGCGTGGTTGATCGCTGGGGGCGGCAATTCACCGAGCCGCCGATGGGGCGGCGGGTTGAGGCTAATTTTGCCAACCAGGTCAAATTACTGGGCTACGACCTGGGCGCAAACCGGGCCGACCCGGGCGGTGGGATTCCTCTGACCCTCTACTGGCAGGGCCTGGATTGGCTGGGCAATGATTACACCATCTTCACCAAGTTGATTGCGGCTACGCCCAACCCGGGCGATGGCGCCAGCCCCCCTGTTTACGGCGGGCGCGACCGCCTGCCCCAGGAGGGGTATCGCACCCTCTACTGGGCGCCCGGCGAAATTGTCACCGACTCCTTTGGCGTGCCAGTGGAAGCGAATGCGCCGGATGGCGTTTACTACCTGCATGTAGGGCTGTATCAACAGGTTGGGCAGGAGGCCGTTTCGCTGCCCCTCGTCCAGGCTGGCCAGCCGGTTGACGCGAGCAGTGTGACGATTGGCCCGGTTAAGATCGGCGGCCCACCGCCCGGCATGATCCTGACCACAGCTACGCCGCAAACGGTAGTCAACCAGCCTTTTGGCGATGAGTCGAATGTGACCTTGCTGGGTTATGATTTGAAAAGAGACAATTGCCAACAATCAATGCTCAACTGTCAATTATCAATCAAATTGTATTGGCGCAGTGAAGCGCCTCTGCCGCTTGACTACACCACCTTTGTCCACCTGCGTAATGCGGCGGGTGAAACCGTCACTCAGAAAGACCAGCCTCCTCTCAACGGGGCTTATCCTACCAGCCTGTGGGACTCCGGCGAAATCATTGCCGATACTGTTACCATCCCTCTGCCGGCAGACATACCGGCAGGAACTTACCAGCTTGTGGCCGGTCTCTATGATTTTAATACAGGCCAGCGGCTGGCGGCGCCGGGCAGTCCGGCTAATGAGGTTAGCCTGACCAGTGTTCAAGTCCCTTAAATATCCTGGCCTGACACATTTCAGTATAAGAGGCCTGATCCTCATTTTGGTTCTCTTTCTCGCCCTGGCTTCAGCCTACAGTATCATCACGCCTATTGGCCGGGGCGCGGATGAGTGGGCTCATTACTGGTACGCTCAATTCATTGCTCAAAACGGCCGTCTGCCGCTCAACCCCGCCGAGCGTGAGGTCGCCGGATACAAGTCTGACTGGCCTCCGCTTTATCATCTCGGCGCTGCCGCCGTCACCGCCTGGATTGACACCGCCGGCCCGCCCACTTTCAAATTTCGGGCCGATCCCGACCACCTTCGCCGCCAAATCATCCCGGCCCCCCCTTCCGAGGCTATTCTCCATACCGAGGATGAACTGTTTCCCTGGCAGCAAGAAATCCTGGTCTGGCGCCTGGGCCGGTTTCTCTCCATTGGTTTTAGCCTGGGCACGCTGTTGGTTACGTACAGACTGGCTTTGGAGGTGTTTACAGGTAGCAAGGTAGCAGGTAGCAAGGTAGCAGGTAGTAGAAATACAGAGAATTATGCTTCACGCTTCCTCTCTCCCCAAATCCTGGCCCTGGCCTGTGTGGCTTTCCTTGCTTTCATCCCGCGCTTTCTCTTCACCGGGATGCTGTTTAATTATGACAGCCTGACCCTGCTCGTGGCCTCGCTGTTTCTGTGGCTGGCGGTACGGGTAGCCAAAGGGTATTATCCGCGCTGGGGGTTCTGGGCTTTGGGCGGCCTGGCCGGATTAGCCTTGCTGACGAAATATTTAACGGCGCTGCTGCCGCTGGAGATGGTGTTCCTGGCTTTTAGCAGGGGAACGTGTATAAATTCTCCTCTGCGCCCCCGCTCCCCTGCCCCCCTGCTAAAGTTGGGACAGGCTCTGCTCGCCTTCCTTTTAGTCACCGGCGGCTGGTTTGGTTACTTGCTGGTCAATTTCAACGAGATCGAAACCTACGGCCCGGTTTTGGGCACTCTGGCCCCCCTGCTGCGCGGCGACGGCAGCGACCGCACGGTAGAGCAAATTTTTGCGGCAATCAGCGGCGGCCAGGCCCCGCCGCCGGCCCCCATTGACCGACAGCACTACTCCGCCGGGCAGCTCATCAGTGAATTTTTTATCACCTTCTGGATTAATCCGGTGACCCGGCCCTCTCCGCTCAACTGGTTTGTGCTGGCAATGACCGGAGTAACCATCATGGCCGTGATTGGCCTGTTAATGCGACCCCGTAGTTTTTACTGGCCCAGAGGATCAGTCCAACCCTCCAACCTTCCAACCCTCCAGCTTCCTCGTCTCCTCATCTCTCTCTTGCTGCTTCATTGCCTGCTCTCCTTACCCTTCATGCTCATCCGCCTCTTTGGCGCGCGCGATGCCCTCGAAGCTGTCCAGGGCCGCCACCTCCTGTTCCTGGCCGGTCCCGCTGTCGCCATCTTATTAGTTTGGGGCATATCGCGTTTTACATTTCAGGTTTCAGGTTTTACATTTCACGCTCCGCGCCTCACACTTTACGCGCTAACCGGCCTCCTCTTGACCGGAGCGATTCTTCAACTCCTTACGCTGGGAGCCGGTTACCCTTCTCCCCTGCCGGTTCGGACGACGCCTTTGGCGATAACCCAAGCAGCGACCTCCTCGTCTTTGGCGACCTTACCCGGCGGAGCGACAGCCCTCACGGCGACAGTAGTGATTTCTGGCAGCGATCCCTGGTTCTCTGGCTTCTCTGCTGCTGCGTCTCCCGCTGCTCTGCCCGTGACCATTTTCTGGCAAGGGAGTATGGCGCCAGCGCCGGAGGATTATCAGGTTGAACTGGACCTGGTAGATAGGGCGGGCCAGACTCGCGCTGGCTGGCTGGCTTACCAGACCCAGGCGCGCTATCCGACCCGCGCCTGGGAAGCAGGCGATACCATTCGCGATGAGGGTTGGCTGCCCCTGGAGGGATTAGAGCCGGGCGAATATACGGCGCGTTGGCGGATTTTAGGGGAAGCAGGGCCGGTGGTGGATTGGCAAACTCTTTCTACTTATACCCTGACCGAGCCGGCGAGTCGGCAAGACAGCGGAGTTAGGGGGTGGACCTTGTGGCGAGACGGCCAGGTAACCTCAATCCCCCCTACGCTGCGGGAGCGTGAGACAGCCCAATTCACTTTTTCCGGCCCCTGGCCCCCGGCTCCTGGCCCCCAACTCGTCGGTCCAGATGGAAATCCTCATCCTCCGGCTTCCGCGGGGGATCATTGGGCCAACTTTATTATTGGGCCTGATTGGCCGCCGGGTGATTACCGCTGGCAGCCCGAGGGTGAGATTGTCTTACGTGTCGAGAACAATGAGCGCAATTTTGGAATACCGGCGCTGCTCCATCCCCTGGAAGCTAACTTTGCCGGCCAGGTAAAATTGCTCGGCTACGATTTGCCCGTTCGCCGCGTTCAGCCGGGGGAAGGGCTGCCGGTTACGCTCTACTGGCAGGGGCTGCGCTGGATGGGGGAAGATTTTGTCATTTTCAATCGCCTGCTAGATAATCAGGGGATGGCCTGGGGCGGTTACGACCGCCGGGCCAAAGAGAATTACAGTACCCTGTTCTGGGCGCCCGGCGAAGTTATCACCGATGGCTTCGCCGTTCCGGTGGACGCGGCTGCCCCTCCGGGGATTTACACCTTGAATGTGGGCTGGTACCGGCGGGTTGGGGGACAGGCCGACTCGCTGGCAATTCTTGATCCGCAAACCGGCCAACCCGCCGGGTCAACAGCGGTGACTATCGGGCCGGTCAAAGTGGGCGGCCCGCCGCCGGGAGTCACCGTGACGGTGGCTGCCCCGCAGCATGAGATAGATATTACTCTGGGAGAACAAATCAAATTGTTAGGCTTTGATTTAATGAGCCAGCAAGCCAGCGAGCAAACGAAGAGCGTACCCAACCTTCCAACCTTCCAGCCTTCCGACTCCCTTCACCTGGCCCTCTATTGGCAGGCCCTGGCGATCCCCTCCACCGACTATACCGTTTTTGTACACCTGCGGGATGCTGCCGGGGAAACCGCCGCCCAAAAAGATGGCCCGCCCGCGGGGGGAGTCTATCCCACGGGGTTATGGGAGGCGGGCGAAATTATTAAAGATGAGGTGACAATTCCCCTGGACGGGCTGGCTCCGGGATCGTACCAGTTAGTCGTGGGCATGTACGACCTGGCTACCGGGGTGCGTCTGCCTGTGCCCAACTCGCCAGATAACGCCATTTTGCTGGGTGTATTTGAGGCCGGTAAATGAAGGTGTGGCAAACCGCGCGTCTGGCTGGCTGGCCGGGATTGAGCGCCATTCTCATTATTTACCTGCTGCTGGCTTTTGCCTTTAGCCAGGTAACGCCTTTTAATAAAGGCCCTGATGAAGGGATCAACCTGACCTATATCAACTTTATCATCGCTAACAGGCGTTTACCCGTCACCTATGCTGAGCGCGACCAGGTGGGTCCCAAAGCCAACTGGCCGGCGCTCTACCATCTAGGCGTGGCCGGACTCAGCCAAATTTTCAAGGTTGATGTCACCAGGCCTCCCCTGATAAAGAAATATTGGGATTCGTTTCGCTATCAGGCCGTAGATATGCAAGATGATACCCCCGGCTACTTGCTGACCGAAGACCAACTCCGGCCTTATGTTGGACAAATTCTGGCCCTCCACCTGGGGCGCTGGCTTTCGGTGGCCTTTAGCACCGTTACCCTGGGCCTGATTTATTTGGCTCTAATCGAAATGCGGCCTGACCGGCCGGGTTTGGCCCTGGCGGCTACGGCGATGCTGGCATTTTTGCCGGCTTTTATATTTGTAGGCTCTGTTTTAAACGAAGATGCCTTGGTCGCCATGCTGGCCGCTTTATATTTCTGGCTTCTCATCCGGGCTGTGAAGCAGCCCGACCGGTGGTGGCCGTTTGGGTTGCTGGGCTTGGTTCTGGGGCTTTCGGTGACAGCCAAATACACTACCGTTATTTTGCCCCTGGAAATCGGCCTGATCCTGGCGGTGATGGTTCGACAACGCGGCCTGGGTTGGGCCTGGTATGGACTGCGCCTGGCCCTGGTCGGCGGGATGGCGGTGCTGGCTTCTGCCTGGTGGTTTGGCTGGAATTTTTGGTATCTCAACGAAATTGAAGAATTAGGGCTGGTAGCTGGCCTGCTGCGGCCCATTTTTACAGGCGGTACCGATGTTACCCTGGCCCGGCTGGGGAATTTCTTGAGCGGGGGTCAAATCGGTTTAACCGAACTGCCCGAAAATATCAAGGTGGGTACCTTTCCGGCGTGGCTGCAAAGCACCTTCTTTTCATTCTGGGGCGTAACTATCGGCGATTTCATCCCCTTTTTCCCTTTTGCCTATATCATTATCGGCTTCGTGCTGTGTGTAACCGGCGTGGGCTTGTGGCGGCTGTGGCGCACCGACCTCGCCTCTCGCCAGTGGCTGCTGCTGATGGTTTTTCACATCACCTTATTTATTATTTTGCCTCTCGTTCGTTTTGGCCTGTCGCGCCGTCTGGGGCAGACCGCCCAGGGACGGCACATTCTCATCCCGGCGGCAGTGGCCGTAATGGGTTTAATGGTCTGGGGCTTGACGTCAGCCATTCCCCGGCGATGGCAGCCAGGGATATTTTCGCTCATAATTGCCGGCCTGCTTGGCTGGAGCGCTGCCCATCTCTATCGGCTGGACACCTACGTACCCCCACCCCTGCCTATGCGGACCTTATCGCAGGCCGCAGAGTGGTTGGCGCAGCCCTTGGAAGCCAAATTCGGTGAGGCTGTTGAACTGGTCAGCTACGAGCTTGACTCGCAGCCCCAGCGGGGCCGGCTGAACCTCAACCTGGCCTGGCGATCCCTGGCCCAGGTGAACCAGAACTATCTCCTTCAGGTTACTTTACTAGACTCGTCCGGCCAGGCTGTTTCTCATTGGTTGGGCTATCCCGCCCAGGGCCGACTGCCCACCCTGGCCTGGGACCCCGGCGATGCCGTTTTTGACCGCCTGGCTCTGCCGCTGCCGGCTCTCGCCGCCGGAGATTATCAGCTTACTTTACAGCTCGGCGTCGGCCCGGACAGCCAGCCTTTGGGCGAAGCCGTGACCCTGCCGGTTCGCTTAGAGGCCCCGGCTGCGGCCGCTCTTCCCAGCGGCGTAGATTACGCCCTGTGGCAAGCCTCCAGCTCGCCGGCTTCCTACCTTCAATCGCTTATTTCGCCTCTGCCAGGCCCTAACCCCATCTTTCGCTATCCCGCTACGATCACCGTTCTCTCACCTACTCCGGTCCGCTTGCTCGACCCCTCCGGCCAGCCCTATTCTCCCACCCGCAGCAGGGCGAATATCCACCACTTTGTGATTGGCCCGCGCTGGCTCAGCGGCGATTACCGCCTGCAGGTGGGCGACAAGCCTGCCATTGACCCTGTCCTCACCGTAGAAAACTGGTGGTCGCGCCAATTTGAGCCGCCAACCGGCATTGCAGCCCCGGCTCAGGTCAATTTTGCTAATCAGCTCAACTTTTTGGGCTACACTCTGCCCCAAAAACAGGTCAAAGCCGGTCAAGCCTTTCCGTTGACCTTGTATTGGCAGGCTTTGCCCGCTATGTCGCCTCAGGCCGATTTTGTGCAGTTTAACCACTTGCTGGACAGCCAGGGCAATCTGCATGGCGGCTATGACCGCCGCCCGCTGGAATATTACAGCACCCTGCTTTGGGCGCCGGGTGAGGTAGTGGTAGATGGTTATGCCGTGCCCGTAAATGCCGACGCCCCACCCGGTCAATATTACCTTAGCGTAGGCTACTATATCACCGTCGGCGAGGCGGCGGTCAATTTGCCCCTGGTAGAAAACGGCCAGATGAGCGAGGTGAGCAGCGTCACCATTGGCCCCATTGAGGTGGTGGGGGGTGAATAAGTCCAATGCTTTAGAAAAGGTTTTGCCGACAAAACAGACAGCCAGCGGCAGGCTGCTGCCTGCTGCCCTGAATTGGCCTCGTTTTGGCCTGGTAATTCTACTTTTGCTGTACCTGGGCTGCGCCTTTGCCTTGAGTATGACCATTCCTCTGAGCAAAGCGCCGGATGAATATGTCCATCTCCTCTACAGCCGTTTTATCGTTGAAAACGGCCGCCTGCCCATAACCTCAGAAGAACGGCAAACGGCGGGTTACAAAGCCGACCAGCCTCCCCTCTACTACGGGTTGGTCGCCTTGACCACCGGCTGGATTGAAACCGCCGGCCCGCCGGTTTTGAAAATGACCTGGGACTCTCCCCGGCGCAAACTGGTGGACCTTGTTTTGCCGCGGGCCATGATTGTCCGCACCGAGGACGAAACCTGGCCTTACCGGGGGCAAGTGCTGGGCTGGATGCTGGGGCGATGGCTGTCCATCCTGTGCGGAGCGGTCACGATTATTTTGGTCTACCTGACCGCTTTAGAAATTCTTTCCGGCCTGCCACCGCTGGCGGCTCCTCAACCCACCAGCTCCCCCTTCAGAGCCGGTGTGCTGGCCCTCGCGGCGGCGGCAGTTGTAGCCTTTACCCCGGCCTATCTCTTCATTAGTTCCGTCCTTAACGATGACAACCTGGCCGGGGTTGTCGTTGCCCTGTTTTTTTACCTGCTGGTCCGCTTAGGGCGGGGCAGCCAATCTCCCTGGACGCTGGTTGCGCTGGGAGCGCTGATGGGCCTGGCTATCATTACCAAATACAGCACGGTTGTTTTGCCGCTCGAATTGGCGCTCGCCCTGATCTTGATCGGCCGCGCTCAAGGCTGGCCCCGCTACGCCTGGGCGCACCGCTGGAGCATTTGTGTGGCTGTCGCTGCCCTCGTCGCCGGCTGGTGGTTCATCTTTGTCGGCTGGCACTTCAACGAAATTGACCGGCTCGGCCTGCCCTTAGGGCTGATTCGTCCCCTCCTAGCCGGCGATGCCAGCGACCCAACGATGGCCCGCCTCAGCGAGGCCCTGGCTGATCAAGGTTCGGATCAAGCCCAGGTGGTTCACCAGCCCTTCTACGACTGGGTGCTTACTTTTTTTTCACGTTTCTGGGAAACACCAGTTTTCGGCGCAGCGCCACTCTACCCGCCGCTTTATACCCTCCTGCTCATGCTGTTGTTCTGCGGTTTATCCTTGTGGGGGTTGGGGCGTATCTGGCGTCAAGGCTCTGAGCAACATCGTTTCTGGCTGTACCTGCTGGCTTTACACCTCCTCATTTTTTTCCTTCTCCCGTTTGTTCGTTACGTGATCTCCGGCCAGATTCATGACACGGCCCAGGCCCGCCATGCGCTTTTTCCGGGGGCAACGGCATTTGGCATGTTATTAGCCTGGGGAGCGTCGGCCTGGCTCCCGGCCCAACGCCGGCTGTGGCCCAGTTATCTTCTGGTGCTGGTGCTGTTTGGCCTGAGCCTGGCTCAACTATTTTACTTCAGGCTGGCTTTCCCGGCCCCCCTGCCGGTGCGCACCGCTCCCGAACTGGCCCAACGTCCCTCCCATTCCCTGGCAGTTACCTTTGCCGATGGCTTTAAACTGGTGGGTTACGATTACCGATTACGGAACGATCCTTCAGTGGTGGAAATTGGACTGTATTGGCAATCTTTAGCGAACGCCCACGAAGATTACTTGACCGAGATCAGTTTACTCGACGAGCAAGGCCGGGTCGTCGTACAGACGGCGGCACACCCGGCGCATGGCCGTTACCCCACCCGAGCCTGGGACCCCGGCGATGCCATCCACGATGTTATTGCTTTGCCCCTAACTGGGATCTCGCCGGGGTCTTACGGGGTGCGCCTGCGTCTCCGGGGCTGGGAGACGTGGCTCCCGACGACCGGTGGGGCCGAGGCGGTCATTTTAACTCAAGTAGACCTGCCGGCAGCGGCTAAAGCAGACACCTCCCCTCAGCATATCTTGGCTGGAAAAAGTCTAAAGGGGTTTTCGGTCTGGAACCAGGGGCGTCTGGCTGGCCCCATGCCTCTTTATCGCTACCTGGCCGATATTCCCATCACGATTAACCCTTTTCCCCTTCAGGGTCAGGTCCAGCTCTGGCTGGTGGGGCCGGATCACCAGCGGCGGCCGCCGGTGACTGCTGCCGGGCCGCTGCAAACCTTTATTGTTGAGTACGATTGGCCTTCCGGCGAATACCGGCTGGAGGCGGAAGTGGAGACAGCCAATTCGGGGGTGGAACGGGTCGAGAGCGAGCCGGTGCTGCGTGTGGAGAATAATCCCCGGCCTTTCCAGCCGCCGGCCATGAGCCATCGCCTTGACGCTAACTTTGACGATAAAATAGTGCTGCTTGGTTATGACCTGCCTTCGCGGCGGGTGCAGCCGAGCGGGGGCCTGCCGGTTGTGCTCCACTGGCAGGCCCTCCGCCGCATGCGGGAAGATTACGTCATGTTTGTCCGCCTGCTGGATACGAACCAACAGGTTTGGGGAGGATATGACCGGCTGCCCCAGGAAACGTACAGCACCATACTCTGGGTTCCCGGCGAGGTCGTCAGCGATGGGTTTGTGGCGCCGATCAAAGCGGATGCCCCCCAAGGGATGTATTACTTGGCTGTAGGGTTTTATGACCTGCAAGAGGGCCAGCCGGTTTCGCTGCCTCTGGTTCAGAACGGTTCCCCTACAGACATCACCAGGGTGTTGATGGGGCCGGTTAAGGTTGGCGGTCCGCCGCCCGGCGTTACGCTGAACCGGTTCAGCCCCCAAGTAGTTCGAGACGATCCGTTTGGCGATAAGCCTATCATTCGTTTGAAAGGGTATGACCTCGACCTTCAGGCCGGCCAGTTGCATTTGACCCTCTTTTGGCAGAGCGAAGCGCAGACGGAGATAGATTACACCCGCTTTGTCCATCTGCGGGACCCTCAAGATCAGACCGTTGCTCAAAGCGATGGGCTGCCGGGAGGAGGAAGTTACCTGACTTCCCTGTGGGACCCCGGCGAGGTTATCTCGGATACTGTTACTGTGCCTTTGCCGGCAGAGTTGCCGGCGGGAGAATACACCCTGGCGGTCGGGCTGTACGAGGCGGCGACCGGGCAGCGTTTGCCTGTTCCGGCCTCAGCGGAGGATAACAGCCTTCGTCTCACGCAGGTCAGGCTCCCGTAACCGTTTGACACTCATTTTTTTTGATGGTAGAATGCGCCGTAATCCCAACCGGTGATAGCTAAAAACCTTGGCCCGGTTGGGCATTTTCTTGTTTATGATAGTTAGAGGCCGGGCGAGTAAATCAGGATGGTTGCCTCAGTACAAGTGGGCTGCCCTCAGCATCGTTATAGCCGCCGCGGCCGGATTACGTTTTTACGGCCTGTTCCCGGATGCGCCCTACTTCTTCAACCCCGACGAAAAACGGCTGATTGACTGGGGGATCAGCTTTGATTACCTCCACCCCTCGGCCTCCGAGTGGGGCGCGCTGCCGCTCCTGGTGGTTAAAATCATCTATGCCATCCTGTCTTTCTTTTATACCCCGGCTCTCCCGGATATTTACCTCATCACCCGGAGCTTTGCGGCCCTCTTAGGCTGCGCCACGATTCTGCTTGTCTACGCGCTGGGTCTAAAGATGTACGGCCAGAAGCCGGCTTTGTATGGGGCCATTTTTACCACCCTGACGGTGCTGCATATCCAGTATTCCCACTTCTACAGCCTTGACGGGGTCTTCACTTTTTTTGTCCTGGTCGCCTTCTTCCCGATCCTGGCTGTTGCCGCTCGGGGGCATACAAAAAGTTACGTTCTGGCGGGAATTTGTATTGGCCTGACGGCGTCGGTCCGGCTCAACGGCTACCTCCTGCTGTGCCCCCTGTTGGTTGCGCATTACTGCGGCCAATTTTCCAGAGAAACTGGCGACACGGGCCGGTGGAGTATTCCCCCTCTCCGGGTATGGCCGGCTTACTCCCTGCGGTTGGCTCGATTAATGGCCCAAAGACAGCTCATGCTGGCGCTTTTCCTCAGTCTTGGGACTTTTATCGCCTTTAATCCAGCTCTCGTTCTGGACCCGCGGAAATATCTCTTCTACGATGGCCTGGTCTGGATAATGCTGCAGGCCAGTGGTTACTTGAAATCCCAGTATACGCTCCAGTTTGAAGGTACGACCCCCTGGTTTTACGTTTCAAACCTGTGGTGGGCGGCAGGCCCCTTCTTGTTGCTGGCTTACCTGGCGGGATTGATTTATGGCCTGCTCCGCTGGCGGCAGGCAGGGAATTTAATCGTTCTATCTTTTTTGATCGTGTATTTGGTCATGGCCGCCGATGCCAGGGTGAAGTTTATTCGTTACACCTTGCCGGCTTTACCCTGGCTGAATATGCTGGCCGCCGCGTTTCTGGCCGCCGCATGGGAAAGGCCGCTCTGGAAGTGGGGGCTAAAAACCTGGTTGAGTTTGACTCTGATCGGCTCCGCGCTGTACGCGCTGGCTTTTGTAAATATCTATTCAGAGACCGATCCGCGCATCCTCGCCGCGCGCTGGATTGAGGCGAATGTGCCGGTGGGCGCCCGGATTGTCCATGAAAGTGATACGGTCTATGCGCCGCCTTTAGGGTTTTATGACGAAGATCAAACCCGTTATCGTTTTGCCGAAATAAATCTAGACACACTGTATGAGTCAAGTTCGTTGTACCGCGAGTCTCATCTCCCCCCTCTCCTGGCTGGCTGGGGCATAGAAGTCAGCCGGCGAGGAAAGACAGGTCTGGCGGAGGCCGGCCAACCTTCTCCGCTCAGCGCAGAGCAAAAATGGCGGTATATCGGCGAGCGGCTCCACTGCGCCGATTATCTTGTTCTCAGCGACCGGCATTATTCGGTCTATCAAGAGCAAAGCCGGCTCTTTCCGGTTGAAAGCGAATATTATACCCGGCTGTTCAATGGCGAACTGGGCTTTTATCCCATTAAAAGCTTTATCCGCCGGCCTAATCTCCTCGGCTGGACCATTGACGATAGTTCGGCCGAGTTGACCTTTCGGATTTTTGACCATCCTGCTCTCTGGATTTTTCAGGCACAGTTGCCCGGCGATTTCCTCAAAAGTCACCCTCCGCAAGTCGAGCTGGCGGCCAACTGGGCTGACCAAATCCGCCTGGCCGGGTACAACCTCGATAAAACGGCAATAAAGACTGGCGAAAAAATTCGTCTGGTTTTATACTGGGAAGCTCTGGCCAAAGCGCCTCGGGATTATACAGTTTTTCTGCACCTGCGGAACAGCTCTGACCAGACGGTGGCCCAGAACGACCACCAGGTAGCCGATGGACTTTTACCCACTTCTTGCTGGCAGAGTGGACGGATCATCAGAGACAGCTTTACCCTACTCGTTCCTGGGGATATTCCGGCTGGCGACTACCGTTTGATAGCAGGCTGGTATCTCCCCGAAACCCTGGAGCGCCTGCCCCTGCTGAACGATATCGGCGGTGAGAATGCTTTGTCTTTAACCCAGGTAAGGGTAGAGCCATAAGGCAAGTTTATTACGAATTCTGGATACCATGCAACCACTCACGCTGGCGCCCTCTACAAATATTCGTACAGAGTTCTGGAGAAGCTTAACCCAATGGGTAGTTCCCATAGGGCTGCTGACCTTGTTTGTGCTGTATCAATCGTGGCCCATCTTCACCGAGCCGCAGTTTTACTCCGACGACCAGCGGAGCAACTGGCTGTTGGCTATCCGCCAAGCTGACCCCACTTTTTTGCAGCATGATTATGCTTTTGGCAATCCCCTCTTTCAAGGCCACTATATTCCACTCTATCTGCTTCTGCTGCGTGGGCTGCTTCAACTGGCGGGCAGTGTTGATGGGGCGATGATTCTCCTGCACAGCCTGATGCTGCCGGGGTATTTAATCGGCATGTTCGTGCTGCTACGCTACGTAACCGGCAACAACCTGGTTGCGGCTTTTGTGGCCATCGTCTCAGCTCTTTTACGCGGTTCCATTGCCCAGGAGTTCTGGGCGGCCACCGATATGCGCGCGGTGATGCCTCGGACTGCCTTTTTAATCGCCGCTCCCTGGCTGTTTTTGCTCCTGTTTCGCTGGCTGCCCGGCGCTTTGGCCCAAAGCCAGCCGGCGGGTCTGCCCCGCAACGATTTTACAGCCGGGTTGAGCAGTCCCGCTTTGGATATGAGACGTTTTCTCGGGCTGGGTCTCCTGGCCGGGTTAGCGGCCAATTTACATCCTCCCTCTGGTCTGTTCTCGATCCAAATAATCTTGACCTTAATTATTGTCTTCTCTGCTTCTGCCGTCAGCCGGCAAACCCTATCCAGACTCTTCGGGGTGGGGGTCGGGGCAGTGATTGGCGGGCTGCCTACCCTGTGGGCTGTGCTGGCCGGGATTGTCAAGTCACGCCAGCTAACCCCTGCCGGCACCTTCCAGGAGTTTGCCGATATTCTGCACTGGCGCATGCGCACCGAGTTCCCTTTCCCGCCGGAGCAGATGAACCTGGCCGGGATTTCTCTGGAATCGAGCCAGCAAAGCCTGATCGCCATCCTGTATCTGCTGGGGATGGGGGTATGGCTGGCGGCAGCTATCGGCTTACGGAGGCAAGGACGGCTGCGGGCCGGGGGCCGTCCCTTGAACTGGCTGCTCATTGGCCTCGTAGCGTTAAATCTCCCCCTGGTTTACCTGGTCAGCGCTTTCTCGGCGCTGGATTTAATCCTGGTGGCCGCTGCTTACTGGGCGTCAAGGCTGGCCCGGCGCGATGACGATGCCCTGGACAGACAGCTCTTGGCGGTTTTGGTGTGCGCCGCCGCCTACTCTTTTGTGGCGAGCGCCGTGCTAGGTTGGTTTTGGCAAACCTTTGAACTCTGGTCGCTGACCTCATTCTTCGGTGAGCAGGCCCGCATGTCCCGTTTTATTTACCTGCCGCTTTATATCTTTCTGGCTCGCTGGCTTTACCGGCTGTGGCAACAACGCCAGGAACGAGCCACAACCATCGCTATTATCGCGGGCCTGGTCGGCGGCCTGGTGGTGCGCCACTGGCACTTTTTAGATGCCTGGGGGCCGGCGGAATGGGGCATGGGCTTCAGTTTAATCGCCCTGGCGGTTGCCGGGGTTTGGCTGTTTGCTGCCCCGCCGCAGCCTGTTGGGGCGAAGGTAATTCTGGGGATAAGCGTTAGCGCGACAGCCTACCTCTGGCTGTACATCGCCGGGCTGGTCGTTTTTCCCGGGCTGTGGGTGCTGGCTTTACTCAGTGGGGGCCTGACCGTGATCGTCAAAACGGTTTGGCCGTATCCCGCCTGGCGTTACCTGGCCGGAGCCGCCTGGCTGGCGGTGATCCTCTTTGGTCTTTTCGGCGGCCCGCTGCTGCTGACCCCCGCCGATGCGCCTGCCCCTCTGCACACCCAGGCCGTTAAAACGCTTGGCCTTTATGATTACGGCCTGCCCTCGGACCGGCCCGACTCACTGGCGTTGTATGCCTGGGCCAGAACCCAGACAGAGCCAAAGGCCCTCTTTTATTTTAACGACCGGCAGTATGAGTTTCGATTCCTGGCCCAGCGGGCTGTAACCCATTCCTGGAAAGATGTTGGCGGCGGCTATTACACCCCGCCTTTGGCTATTGAATATTACCGGCGCTTCCAGAAGTTAGAAGCCGCTTACGAGAACCCTGACCAGCTTTTGGCCTGCGCTCAGGCTTATGGGGTGGACTATATTATCACAAAACCGGAACAGAACTCCTTGGATCTGCCGGTGGCCTATGCTAACGAATTATACCGGGTTTACGCCGTTGATAAAGCTCGGCCGGCCAGGCCGTCTGGTGTTTGTGGGTAGTAGAGTCTTATGTTTACTCACCCTCAACGGACTTCCTTCCGGCGGATCGGACGAAATGGATTAATTATTGTTTTTGCAACGCTGCTGGTGCTGGAGCTTTTCACGCGCTTGGTGTGGTGGAATGATCAGGTCGTGCGCTTTTTGTTCGGCAAAGAAGTTGCGCTGTTACCTGCGCCTTTGGTCAATGAGCGGCAGATCGAGAGTCTCAAAGCCTGGGCCGCCGACCCCAACAAGTATGTACAATTTGACCCGGTGTTGGGCTGGAGTATCCGGCCAAACGCGCAAGGGCAGCAGGACGGCATGACTTACACCTCCAACAGCGCCGGGATGCGCAGCCTGCGGGAATATCTGCTGACAAAAACGGCCGGCATCCTCCGCATCGGCACATTTGGCCCCTCTTTTACTCACAGCGATGATGTGGCTGATGAGGCTACCTGGCAGGCGCAAATGGAGCGGGCCAGGCCGGATTTAGAGGTGATGAATTGGGGCGTAGGCGGCTACGGTACGGACCAGTCATTCTTGCGTTATCAAACGCAGGGCGCCGCCTACCAGCCTGATGTGGTCCTGATTGGCTTTGAAGAGGATAACATCCGGCGAAATGTTAACCGCTTTCGTCCCTTTTTTCGCGGCCAAACTGATATCCCTTTAACCAAGCCGGTTTTTATTGAAAAAGGGAATGAACTGACCTTACTGGAAAATCCTTTTCAAACGTTAGAAGCCCTGGAAGATACGCTGTTGAACAGCCCGGAACGTTTTCTGGATATCGTCTGTCCCCATGATTTTTACTGCCAGCGGGACCGCTACCAATCGCAGCCGTTAGATATTTTCGCCAGTTATCGTTTTGGGCGGACCCTGGTTTATGAAATGACCCAGGCCAGCCGGCCGGGGGTTAGCTCTTTTCAAAACCCTTTCATCCAGCGGGTCAACTTTTTGCTGATTCGCCTGTTTGCCGAGGAAGCGGTACGGAACGGTTCGGTGCCGATTGTTGTAATTTTTCCTGAACGCAGTTCCATCGAGGCTCACGAAAGAGGCGAAGCTACACCTTATGCCGCCGGCATTACTTTACTGCGTGAGCAGGGGCTGCAAGTGATTGATCTGGCCCCGGCTTTTACCCACGCCCGGCAAACAGACCAGCGTGACTACCTGGATTACTACGCTTATGACGGCGGACACTTTAGCCAGTTGGGGAATTACGTGGTCAGCCAGACGGTGCTGGCCCATCTTTGCCAGCAAAAAATTTTAGAGAACTGCGGCGATTTTCTCAAGCAAATGCCACCTTGAGGGGAAATGGGGCGATACAGGTTTGGGTCTGTTCACAAACCTGTATCACGCCAGCAATAATGAGCTTTCGGAGTGCAAAAGTGCACTTTTGCACTCCGAAAGTTATTTCGAGGGAGGGAAAGATGTTAAGTATCCGTATTGCCGGTATCATCATCGGCCTTCTATTCATCCTCTATATTTTCTACAAGCACCGTAGTGGCCGTTACCAGCGTTTAGACACGCTGATCGGCGCTGCGGTGGGGATTGGCATTGTCGCACTTTCTATTTCGCCCAGTGTCGCCAATGTTTTAACTGAGATTTTCGGGCTGCAAAATCGCCTCTTTGCCACCCTGGTTATCGCCAATATGATCCTGTTCGGCATGTTTCTTTACGTACTTAACAAAGCGAATCAGGCCAACCGCCAGCTTGGGGAGTTAGTGCGCGCTCTGGCCAGGCAGGAGTACGTCAAGAATAAAAACCTGGCCGGCGGCGCGCCGGTCCAATCAATTTTTGTGGTCATTCCGGCCTATAACGAAGAACAGGCTATTCAAAACGTGCTGCCCCGGATTCCCCGCATCATCTTGACCTACCAGACCCAGATTGTCGTGGTGGTGGATGGAGGCACCGACGAAACAGCCGAGGTTGTCCGGCGTGAAAATTACCCGGTCGTTGCCCACGTCATGAATCGGGGTCAGGGGGATGCCCTGCGGACAGGTTTTGAGATCGCCTTGAAGGAGGGCGCCGATGTGGTGGTAACGATGGACGCCGACGGCCAGCACCGGCCGGAGGAAATTGAAAAGTTAGTACGGCCCATTATCGAAGATACGGCTGACTTTGTGCTGGGTTCCCGCTTCCTGGGCCAATATGAGGACCAGGGCGGGGCCAGGCATGTGGGCATTTTATTCTTTACCGGGCTGATCAACTTATTGGGCGGGATCAATATTTCGGATTGCACCAACGGCTTTCGGGCCATCCGTGGCAGCGAGTTAGCCAAGTTAGACCTGCGGGAAGATAAATTCAGCGCGCCGGAACTCATCATGAAAGCCGCCCGGGCCGGGTTGCGGATCCAGGAACTGCCGGTTACTATCTTGCGCCGCGCGGAGGGTGAAAGCAAAAAACCGCGCCGCTTGGGCTACCCGCTTGGGTTTGGTTGGGTCATTGTTAAAACGTGGCTGCGCTAAAAATGGCCGGATTCCGGGATAATTTCTTTAAAAGTAAACCTAAAAATAGTAAGCCGGCCGGCTTATCTTCTCAGCACTGGCTCGGCCTGGCCGGCTTGATCTTGTTTGGCGGCGTATTGTACTATGCCGGCCCCGAAGCCTGGCAGCAAATTTTACGGGCAGATGCCCGCTATTTGCTGCTGGCTTTTGGGGTCAACGTTTTGCTGATGGGGAGCAGCTCCCTTCGCTGGGGGTTACTAACCAATGCGGTCGCGGGCGAGAAAGTATGCTCTTATTTTAATTACTTTTATTATCTGGTGCTCGGCCGAGTCTTTGGTTTGTTTGTTTCTTTCAATCTGGGAGATTACGGCGTGCGGCCTCTGGCGCTGCGGGCGACCAATTCGTTGTCAACCGCGCGAATGGTTTACGCCCTCATTCTGGATAAGCTGTTTGATTTGCTCCTGGCCGTGGGTCTATCGGGGGTTGTCCTCTTTCTTTTGCTGGACCGGCTCTCGTGGCAGAGCTATTGGTCTCTTGTTGGCTTGATCGCCATGCTGCTTTTACTGTTCTGGAGCCGCTATGAACAGTTAGTCCAGTTTTTCCTTCGTTTCTTTTCACCTTACGGCTCTTGGCTGCTCCGGCACAGTAACAAAGCAGCGCAGTGGTTCGATTTTTTGGCGGCTAACCGTAATCTGGTTGGGGCAAAGGCTGTGACCGGGGCCTACGGCATGACCGTTCTTCGTTTTGCGCTGCTCGTTTTATATCATTATCTGATTTCCGCAGCCCTGCATTTGCCCTTTTCCTATCTGGATTTTTGGCTGGTTGTCCCAATTATTCAACTCGGACTGATTGCCGCTTTTACCCCGGCGGCGCTGGGCGTCTTGGAATTAAGTTGGTTGGGTGTTTTAACCTGGCTGGGGTATCAGCCTTTCGAGGTGAGTGTCTTTGTGGTGGGGCAGCGTATCTTTTCGCTGCTGTTTACCTTACTGGTGGGGCTGTTCATCAGTCCCTGGATGTTTAGCTCAAAAAGAAGTGAAGTTGGTCACAAACCCAACTGATTATAAAAGGGTAGCCAGGTAGCAAAGTCGCAGGGGTAGAATATTCCTGTCTATTGTCTACTGTCTACCGTCTACTATTTCCAAAGGAGGATTACTCAATTGCGTGTTTTTATTGCTGGAGTTGATGGTTATCTGGGCTGGACGCTGGCCCAATATCTGACGGCCCGGGGCCATGTTGTGGCCGGGGCTGACTTATTCTTACGCCGCCAGTGGGTGGCAGAAATGAACAGCCAGAGCGCCATCCCGATTTTGCCGATGGCCGAGCGATTAATTGCCTTTCGCCAGAATTTTGAGCGAGAGCTTCTCTTTCGTGAGGGCGATCTGCGCCACTATCAATTTGTCCACGATTTCCTGATGGACTTTCAACCGGAGGCCATCGTTCATTTAGGCGAGATGCCCTCCGCGCCTTATTCGATGGTTGATGTTGAGCACGCCGTATTTACCCAAACCAATAATATTGTCGGCACCCTCAACCTTCTTTTTGCCATGCGGGATGTGACGCCGGAGGCTCACCTGGTTAAATTGGGCACCATGGGTGAATATGGCACGCCTAACGTGGATATTCCCGAAGGCTTCTTTACCATTGAATATCGAGGCCGGACCGATAAACTGCCTTTCCCCCGCCAGGCCGGGAGCTGGTACCATCAGAGTAAAGTCCACGACAGCCATAATGTCATGCTCGCCTGCAAGATCTGGAAGCTGCGCTCGACAGACATCATGCAGGGCGTTGTCTACGGCACCCGCATCAACGAGATGAATAACGATGAACGGCTTTTAACCCGGTTGGATTTTGATCAAAGTTTTGGCACGGCCATCAATCGGTTTTGCTGCCAGGCCGTAATCGGCGAGCCAATGACGCCCTTCGGCAAGGGGCACCAGAAGCGGGGCTTTTTACCCCTGCGTGACTCGATGCAGTGCCTGACGCTGGCCATCGAAAATCCGCCCCAGGCCGGCGAGTATCGGGTTTTTAACCAGTTTGAAGAAGTCTATAACGTAACCGAGCTGGCTTACAAGGTGCAGCAAGTCGCCCGTGAATTTGGGCTTGCCGGCGAAATCTGGAACTTGGAGAATCCCCGCCAGGAGGCCGAGGAGCATTATTACCATCCCGACCACCAGCACCTGCTTGATTTGGGCTACCAACCCACCCATGATATGGAGAGTGAATTGCGCCTCATGATTGCCGACCTGCTCAAGTACCGGGCCTGCATCGAAGAAAAACGCGAGTCGTTGATTCCCGATATTCGCTGGGACGGCCGGCGCAAAAAGGTGGGATATTTGCAGCCCCAAGCAGTCCCGCTTACCTAAACCCTTTTAGAGTAGTTTGACTTGGAGTAGCCATGGACATATCAAACCAGCGGGTCCTGGTCACCGGCGGGTGTGGCTTTATTGGTTGTAATCTCATCGAGCAGCTCTTAGCCCTGGGCTATCAGGTCCGGGTCCTTGATGATCTCAGCCTGGGACAGCCCGACCTGCTGCCCGATACGATTGACCTCGTGGTCGGAGATATTCGGGACGGCCAGAAGGTCCAACAGGCCATGCGCGAGATAGATGCTGTGGTTCATCTGGCTGCCCACACGGATGTTCGTGACTCGGTCGCCCATCCGGAGGCAGATGTTGACGTTAACGTGATGGGCACCCTGACCGTGCTAACCGCGGCTCGTGATGCTCAGGTGAAGCGGTTTGTTTTTGCTTCCTCCAATGCCCCGTTAGGCGAGCAGTCTCCTCCCGTCCACGAGGAACAGATACCTCATCCAAAATCGCCTTACGGGGCCAGTAAACTGGCGGGTGAGGCCCTGTGCCAGGCGTTTTATGCTTCTTACGGGCTGCCGACGGTCGTCTTACGGTTTGCCAATGTCTATGGCCCTCGTTCCACCCACAAATCGAGCGTGGTCGCCAAATTCATCCGCCGGATTCTAAAGAACGAACCGCTGCTCATTTACGGGGACGGACAGCAAACGCGGGATTTTGTGCATGTGAGCGATATCTGCCAGGGCCTCATCCTGGCGCTGAGGAGAGAGGAAGCTGTTGATCAAGTTTTTCAAATCGGCAGCGGTGTGGAGACTTCGCTGCTGGAGTTCGTGGGGCTGCTGAAGGCGGCGGCTGGCCGCGAGGATATCGAGGTGCAGTTTGGCCCGCCCCAGCCGGGCGAGATCTGGCGTAATTACTCCCAAATTGATAAGGCGCAGCACTATCTGGGCTACTGGCCCCAGCTCTCCCTGGCTGAGGGCCTGGCCGCAACTTATAACTGGTTCCTCCAGCCCCAATAAATTATGACTCGTCTCCATGCAGCGTCCTAATCTTATCCTAACCGAAAAATACGCGCTCAGCCGTCGTGAACTGGTGGTAGTGGTCCTGGTTCTGCTCCTGGTTGTTATTGCCTGGACCACCTTCAGCGCGCTTCATCCCGCGATTACCGGCGGAGACCTCAATTTAGTGGCGACAATGGTGGCCAAAGACCTGGACCCTGGCCTTTATCCCCGCGACGATATATTCTCCACGGATACCTATTATCGTTTCTATACCCCGCTTTATCGCTGGTTAGTGGCCCAATTCTGGCAGATAAGCGGCAGTTTTGAAGGGGGGCTGGTTTATCTGACCCCCCTGGTTCTGGCTTTCTACCTGGCCGGCATGTTCGCCTTATCCCGGCGGGTCATCGGCAATACCTGGCTGGCTCTGGGGATCACGGTGGCCTCGGCCAATTATTACGAGGCGATGGGCGAGGAGTTATGGGGGGTCGGAGGCTCGCAGTTTCTGATGTCCCGGGCGGTTTATACCGCCGCCGCGCCCTTTTTATTTTTATGGTTCTTGTCCTTCCTGGCGCAGCCGGACTGGTTCAAAGGGATTGTCTTGGGCCTGGCCATCGGCCTGGCGGCCAATCTGCATCCCATTTCGGGCTGGCAGTTCGCCATTTTGGTGATTGGGCTGACAGGTTTGGTCTTCGGTTTGAAGCGAGCCGGCTGGCGACGGTGGGGCATATTGCTGGCGCTGACCGGTGCGATCAGCCTGGGCGCTTTACCCATCGCGCAAAGCGTCTTTGGGAAGACCGGGCGCGGCCTGCCGGTCGAGGTCAGCTTTGAGGCATTTCGCCGGGTGATTTACGAGAAATACACCATTCCTTTTCGCCCGGAAACCGTGACCTGGGATTTAGCCGGCCTGGAGTTGACCAAACCGGTTTTGGAAGGGTTGGTTTGGCTTTATGTTGGGTTGACCCTACTGCTGTTGATTATTTCGCTCTGGGCCAGGTTTTACCGGCCCGAAGGGGTCCGTTGGATTTGGCTGTGGGCCGGATTGGTTATCCTGGCTTATGCTTATCTGGTGGCTTTGTTCAACCTACCCATCTTTTTTGTCCTGGCCGCCGGGTATGTGATTTATCTTTTTCGGCTGCGGCAGATACCCGAGGTGGATGGGTGGTTAATCGGCTGGCTGGGATTGACCGTGCTGACCTCGTTTGTCGGCTATTATTTCCTCATGCGGGCCTGGGAAACCTTTGAATTGAAATCGTTTATCGCCATTTTTACCGGGCAGATCAGAGCCGCTCGTTTTATTTACCTGCCTTTGTACTTGTTGGCGGGGCGGGCGGCTCTGGTCTACGTGCAAATGCTGGCTCGTGGTTTAAGGAACATCCGGGCGCAGGGGCAGTTGCAAGGACGTGCGCCGGGTGAAGACTCCCTTGCCCTGGCGGGCGCTGTTCTCTTAAGTCTAGCGCCTGGGCTGTCAACGATGTTCTTTACTAGCCTGCCTTTGGCCATCATAACCCTGGCCGGGGGAGTTGGCGCTGTTGTATTAGCCGCACGGTTGTTGGAGAGCCGTCCGCTGGTGGGCTTAGACTCCTGGGGAGTAGCCCTGGCAATGGCGGGCCTGGTGGTTATCTTGTTTGGACCGCTGGCCTCCTGGTTTGCCCCTTTTCTGCCCATCCCCGCCATTAACCTGCTGGACCCCGCCGCGCAGATCGTGGAACCTGTTTATTCTAGAGACGATCAAGATTTGTATAACTGGGTGAAGCAAAACACGCCAAAAGAGTCCTTGTTTTACTGGTGTGATTTTGGGCCTGGCACCACGCTTTTCTTTCGGCGATATGGGGAACGAAGTATCAATCTGAATTGGAAGGACATGAACCTGGCCTTATATGATATGGCTAACCTGGTATCCTACCACCAGCGGTATCGTCAATTAGAGCAGGCCTGTCAAAAATTCGACAGCCTGGTGGCGGCAGCTAACAAGATCGAGGCCGATTATATTCTGATTCCGGCCGGCCGGGCCGCAGGGATGGAGCACCTCACCTGTTTTTTGAACGGCCGTTATGCCCTTTTTCCTGCGGGTAAAACCGAATGCGCGAGCCACTGAGATTGTCCACCAAAACATGGGGTGTGGTGACGGTCACATTGGCGTTGGTGGTGCTGGCCTGGACTGTGGATAGCGCCCGCAAAGCAGAGGTGTTCAACAGTGATATGCATCTCGTCGCCAATATGGTCGCCAAAGATTTAGATCCGGCTTTATTCTCTCGCGATTATTTTCTGGCCGATGACCGTTTTTATCGTTTTTACACCCCCTTTTACCGGTGGCTGTTGGCTCGCTTGTGGCAGGTCACGGGTAGTTTTGAAGCGGGGTTGGTCTGGTTGACGCCCATCACCTTGAGCGTTTATCTCGCCGGAATGTTTATCCTGCTGCGGCGTGTTATCGGCAATACCTGGCTGGCCTTGAGCCTGGCCGTCGTTTCAGCTTCCTACCAATTCAGTTTGGGTGAAGAGATTTGGGGCGTAGCCGGCTCATCCCACCTCTTGGCCCGGACTTTGTTTGTGGCGGTGGTTCCCTACTTGTTTGGGTTATTCCTGGCTACGTTGGAAAACCCTACCCTGTTGAAAGGGGGGATGTTGGGCGTTGGGATTGGCCTGGCAGCAAATCTGCATCCGACCTCGGGGTTACACCTGGCGATTCTGTTGGGCAGCCTGTTTTTCCTGGCTTCGTGGCTGCACCGGCACTGGCGCTACTGGCAGATACTGGGAGTGTTGTTTCTCGGTATCCTGCTGGGGGCCTGGCCAACTGCCGGGAACTTTGTTGTCAACTCAGACGGGACTGCTCCTGCCGGGATTTCGTTTGACTCTTTCAGCCGGACACTCGGGCTGTTTTACAGCATCCCATTCAGCCCCGCTGAAATTAAATGGCCGCTGCTGGGCCTCACCCTTAAACGTCCCTGGTTAGATGGGTTGGGCTGGGGCTACTTTATCTTCGCCGGTTTGGCCCTGCCGGCCTTCTGGTGGGGTCGTCGGCGTTGGCCGGCGCTGGTGCGCTGGGGGTGGTTGATCGGCGGCTTGGTGATCGTTTGGTACGCCTATCTGCTGACCTTATTTAACTTACCCCTGTTTTTCGGGTTGATTACCTTCTATGTAATTTACCACTTCCGGCGCGGATCAATCCGCCCCGTGGATGGCTGGTTGATCACCCTAACGGGCCTGATTGTCCTCAGTTCATTTGTGGCTTACTATCTTATGATGCTCCTGTGGCAAAGGTTTGAGCTGTGGACGCTGACCGCCTTGTTTGTGCAGCAGCTCCGCTCTGCTCGCTTTGTTTACTTACCCGTCTATCTTCTGACCGGCCTGGCGGCGCAGGACGTGGTGGACCTCCTGAAAAATGAAGTGACCCGTCTCAGACCGGGCCTGGGCAGCCAGGCTCATCCCAGTCTGGAAAATTTGCTATCGCTTGCCGTTGGCTTGCTTTTGATCCTAAGCCCCGGCCTGTCGCGGCAGTGGGGCGGAACAGCGGTGATTATCCTGGGAATCATTATCGGAATCATCGCCCTGCTAATTTTTTTGGAGAAGCCGGGGTTGAAGCAGTTACTGCCCTGGTGGCCCTTACCGGCAGCAGCGGCTATCGTCCTGGTTTTATTCGGCCCGCTGGCCCCTCTGGCCGCGCCCTATCTAACCTTACCGGCCGTAAACCTGTTTGACCCCCAGGCCAGGCGGTCGGAGCACATCTGGCATGAAGAGGACGCCGAGTTGTATCGCTGGGTCAAGCAGCATACTGCGCCGGATGTCCTGTTCTACTGGTGCGATTTTGGCCCGATCACTACCTTGAATTTTCGTCGCCAGGCCCAGCGGGGCATCACCCATAATTGGAAGGACCTGAACCTGATGTCCTTCAATACCTCGGCTTTTGTGCCGGCCTTTGAACGCTATCGTGGTTTAGAAGCGGCCTGCTCCGATTTGGCTACGGCCACGCGCACGGCCCATCAATTGAAAGCCGATTTCATCCTGGCCTCAGCCAAGATTGCCGCCGGGTTGGAAGGCGAAAGCTGCTTTGCAAACGGTCGGTATCTGGTCTTTCCTGGCAGTGCCGAGCGCTGCCCATGAGGATCTCGCCAGGAAATCCAATGAGTTGAAAGGTATGTTTGATGGCAAAGAGTTTAACGCAACAAGTCTGGGATTTTTTCGGTATCCCGTTTCGTTTGGGGTTTATGCCGCAGCCGCTTCTCCCCCGTTTTGGCTGGACGACGTTAGAAGAAGAGAGATTGTCCTGTGTGCTGCCCTACGTGCGGGGTCGTGTGCTGGATGTGGGGGCCGGTCATAACAATCTGGTTCGACGTTACCCAGGGCCGGGGGTCGGGGTGGATGTATTTGATTGGAGCGGGGGGGCCTGGCTGATTGAAGATGCGGCTCGCTTGCCCTTTGCCGATCAAAGTTTTGATACCATCTGCTTTATAGCCTGTTTGAACCATATTCCCAACCGCGAGGCTGCCCTGCGCGAGTCCTTCCGCCTGATGAAGCCGGAGGGACGCTTATTGGTGACTATGATTGACCCGATTATCGGCGCGGTCGGTCACAGGTACCTCTGGCGGCATGGCGAACATCATCAGCGAGGGGGCATGAAAGAAGGGGAGAAAGAGGGGCTGTGGACCCAAAAAATCATCGAATTATGCGCTGCCGCCGGTTTCAGACTCCATTTGCACCGCCGCTTTGTCTACAAGCTGAACAATTTTTATTGGTTTGAAAAGGAGAACGGGACGGCGTAAATCAAAAGTGGGCCGGGGCGCTTAATGTTGAGTTTGGGGGCGTGGCAGAGAGATGGCTTCGTTTTTTATAAGCCAGTCGCACAGGGTATCGGCAGTTAATCTATGACCATCCGCATTGAAGTGGATGTCATTTTCCAGGTAGAGTAAATAGCCGTTTAAGGCCTCGTGGGCACGAAAATACGGCAGCAGGTCCAGCACCGGCACCTTGACCCGATCCAGATAATTGACTAAACTTCGGTCTGGCTCCTCCAAATCCCAGGGGATTGACCAGTACTCTGAGAATTCATGAGACATGATCTCGACTTGTTTTTTCAAAAGAGAATAATGCACCTGGCGTTTTTCGGGAATGATCATCACCGCCAGTTGGTCGCCGTTCGTGGCGGTCGCTTGCCGCATCTCTTCAAAAATGGCCTGAAACAAAAGCCACATATCTTTGAGGGGCAGGGGCGTATCCGGGCGGTTCGTGAAGTCTTGCGTAAAAACATAAACGTCCCAATCGGGTAAGGGACTCTGGTCAGGATCAGGTTCAAGGCCAAGCTGTTTTTGCAGGCTGGCCAGCCATTGTTGATATTCCCAGTAAAACTTATAATTAGGGTGCCTTAAAACCCGGTAGAGCATCGAGTAGCGCCGCAGCAGGCGTTCTACCCCCGAAATTTTTTCCTGATAGGGCTCGGCCCAATCCAGCCAGGTTTTGTTGAGTTGCCCTTTTTCCAGGGTAAACTTGTAACCGCCAAAGTCTCTGATCATGCCTTTGTTATCGTTGCGGTCCAGGTCCGCCAGGTCGTTGCCGGCATAGAAAGCGATCAGCACCAAATCGGGGTCATACTTAACCCCTTCGCTGGTGTAAAAAAGGTACTCTTCGCCGAGGCTATAGGCCGAAACACCGCCGTTGATCACTTCAATCGGCGTTGAGAGACGTTCGTTCAGGCAGACTTGCAGCCGGGCCGGGAAAGTTTGCTCCAGGGGAACCTGTAAGCCTTCGGTAAATGAGTCTCCCAGGAGGAGCACCCGAAAAGTACCGGCCGGTTTTTGGTAGCTGCGTTCAATATCACGCAGACCTAATGAGTTAATTTGAACCTCTACTTTAATATCATCGTCGCCAAAATTATCGGTATTCCACACGATCTGTACGTTCGGGTTAAGGCTCCACCCTGTCTCGGGGTTGAGCCGATAAAGCCGGCGGTCAGGACTGTGGTCCACCAGTTGATTAATGGCAGGCAGCCGTAGGGCAAACTCAACCATCAGTAAGCCAATGCTCAAACTTATGCCGACAAGACCAAAATTGACCAGGAAGCGTTTCATCGAAAAAACCTTGTGTCAGGTGAGCAAAGATGCAGCCTAGTTTAAACCAGTTGCCCTTAACGGCCAAATTCTGGGCAGTGAACAAATGATCAAGAATCAGAGTCGCCAAGCTGTCTTCATCGCGGGTTCTTATATCCTGCTCACGGTTATCTTGACTTATCCGGTCGCCTTTCAGCTTACCAGCCATGTGGCCGGTTTCCCCGGCGAAGACAATTTGCAGTGGCGCTGGTTTCTCTGGTGGTTCAAATATTCTCTCCTGAATCTCCAAACCTCTGTCAGCCACGTGTCTGTCCTTTTTGCGCCCACCGGCGGCGACCAACCCCTTTATGGCGTAACCACCTATGTCCCGGCGCTGGCTTTACCCCTCACCTTGCTGGGCGGGCCGACCTTAAGTTTTAATCTCAGCGTTCTCCTCTCTTTTGCCTTATCCGGCTATACCGCTTATCTGCTGGCCTTTTATTTAACCCGGCGGCGATTAGCCGCCTTTGTGGGCGGCTTGATTTTTGCCTTTTTTCCGGCTCGATTTGGCTACGCCACCGGTACTTTTTTAGCCCAACTCACCACCTATTTCTTGCCGGTTTATCTGCTGGCCCTCTTCATGCTTGCCCGCCGGCCCAGCCTGCGCCGGGCTGTTTGGGCGGCCGTTACCCTGGCGCTTCTCTGCCTGACCTGGCCGCTGCACGTCGTTTATGGGGTTGTGGCCTTAACCCTGCCGTTTCTCATCTGCCAGGGGCTGACCTGGCTGCGCCGGCCGGAAAAGCGGGGCAGTCTCAAATATTTTGGCCTGACGTTTGGATTAGCTTTTGTCCTGCTCCTGGGGTTTTACTGGCCTTTGTTAAGCAGCACGTTGCGGGGCGACCATGCCCATCTGGGTGGCAAAGATACTATTCACTTTGCTGCTGACCTGCTGGCCTTCGCCGCCCCTTCTAATTATCACCCCGTGCTGCAGCCGCTCCATCTATTGCCCCCATACGCCACGCGGATCCTGGCCGACCGGGACGATATTCAGGAACGGTTGGTCTACATCGGGTTTACCCCGCTGGTGTTGGTCGGGCTTGGCCTGCTCAAATTTCGGGGCCGGCTCGGGTTTTGGCTGTTCACGGCGTTAGGAGCTATGCTTCTCTCGCTGGGGCCGCTGTTGAAATTTAATGGCAGTCTGGTTCAGCTAAACATTGAAGGTTACGTTGGCTACGTCGTTTTGCCGTACGCCCTGCTGCGGTCTATCCCTGTTCTGGATTGGAGTCCCGTCCTGGGGCGGTTGAATGTGACCACTATGTTATGTGTCGCCATGATGGCTTCATATGGAGTGACCGCTTTGCTTTCGGGCCTAAAAAGGGCGTGGCGCCTGGGCCTGGTTTTAATTCTGGCGGGATTCATCCTTTTTGAATTCTGGACCATTTTCCCTTTCCCGGCAGAGCCGGATATAGTCCCTGAATTTTACTACCGGCTCAGGCAAGAAGCCGCCCGGCCGCAGATGATTATTGATTTGCCCTTGCTAGGGGAACCGGCTTACAATAATTACTCGATGCACTATCAAACGGTTCATGAACAGCCCTTGGCCGGCGGCCACCTGATGCGCGAACCGGCCGGGGCGCAGGAGATGCTGGCTTTTCTCAATCAATTACTGCTGCCGCCGCCGGACCACCCTGTTATAGCTATGCCGGATACTCAAGCCCGCCTGGGCCTGTTAAATAAATTCGGCTTTACCAAAATAATCGCCCGGCTGCCGCTGATGACCGGCGCAGCCGCTCAATCCCAACTGGCCTACCTCTCTACCTGGCTGGGCCAGCCGCGCCCGGAAGGGGAGGTCGCCGTTTTTGAAGTTCCTCCCGGCGGCGACCCTCCTCATGCTGTATCTTTGCTCGGCGGTGACGGCTGGCAGCGGGCTGAAAATACAGCCGGCCTGGAAATCCGGTCGCCGGCTGATCTGTTGGTTTACCTGGATGAGGGCCAGGGACGCTCCTTGAGGCTGCATTTATCTGTGTTTGCGCCTCAGCCCAACCGTTACCTCACCGTCAACCTGGATGGCCGCCCTTTAGCCCGCTTCTACCTGCAGCAGGAAACGTTAAGCTATCAGCTTCCCCTCTCTCTGACGCCGGGCGCCCACCGATTTACCTTCTATCCTGAAGAATTCTGCCAGCAGGAATGCGCCCCGGTAATTTTTAACCGGATTGCTGTCGAGCCTTATGCCCTCACCGAAAATGAGGCTCAGCGTCAGCTCATCGTTTTTGGCCAGCAGTTGGCGTTGCTGGATAATAATATATCCAGCCTGACTGCCCGGCCCGGACAGCCTATCCTGGTTTATCTCTATTGGCAAAGCACCGCAAAAATGGCCGAAGATTACAGCGCCTTTGTCCACCTGGTCTCTCCGGCCGGAGAATTGGTCAGCCAGACGGATTATCTGCTGGGAGATTGGTTGTATCCGACTTCTCAATGGCCGCCGGGGCAGATTTTGGCGATGCCCAGCCTTTTCTTTATCCCACCCGAGGCCGAGGCCGGCGGCTATCAACTGCGAGCGGGTGTCTATAACTCTGAAACAAAAGAACGATTGACTCTTAAGGATCATGCCGGCCAGCCGGATTTTATCCTGCTCTCATCCATCGCCGTTAGCCCCGAGTAACCGATGACTTACTGGTTGATTTATTCGTTCATTTTCAGCGCCGGCCTCATGGTGTTGGCCAGCCCGGTCCTTTTGCTGCGCCGGCGGCGAAGCAGCTACCCGCTGGTTGAAAACATCTGCCTGGCCCTTATTGCCCTTTTCTTAACCCTGCTGGCCCTGGAAATTTACTTCAAACTTTTCTTTGCCCAATCCGACGGCTTCCGCTACACGCTGGCCTCACAAAACTGGTACGAGCGCTACTGGCAGGAAAATTCGCTTGGCTATCGCGATAGGGAGTGGACCCCGGAAAATTTGACCGGCAAAACCAAAGTGATGGTGGTGGGCGACTCTTTTGTGGCCGGTTCCGGCATTGCCAACCCGCAGGACCGCTTTGCCAATCAACTCAACCGGCTCCTAGGTAAGGAATACGCGGTGCTTGTCGTCGCCTCTCCCGGCTGGGATACCGCCGACGAAGTGGACGCTATCCTTACCTATCCCCAGCGGCCCGACCTGTTAGTGCTGTCTTACTACATTAATGATGTCGAAGGCGCCGCTTATCAAACCGGGGCGCAGCGACCCATTATCAGGCGCGATCCGCCGGCCTGGCTGTCGCCGCTGGTGGAAAATTCTTATGCCTTTAATTTTTTATACTGGCGGCTGATCCGGTTGGGGCCGCAGGAATGGGCTGATATCTATTGGAACGAGTGGCTCAAAAAAATCAGCGTTGACCCTGATATTCGCTGGCGGCACCAGCAGGAGTTATTAAAAATTATTGAAGGGGCGGCTTCCGAACAGATTCCGCTGATCGTGGTGGTTTTTCCCAGCCTGACGGCAGTCGAGGAGAGCCGCGAACTGCTCAAACCGGTCGTTGACCTTTTCCAGACGCATAACGTTCCGGTGTTAGATGTCAGCGAGCTTTTGGCCGGACGTGACCCAGCCACCACGACGGTTAATTCTATGGACGCTCATCCCAATGAGGCGGTCAACCTGGAGGTGGCCCAGCATCTTTACCGGCTTATTGTGCAGAACTGCCAGCCGCCCAGGTGTCCTGAACCGACGGTGCATAACTAACCCGCAGGCGTCTCACTCGATATGAAACAATGACTCAGGCAGCTCGTCACCCAAAATTAAACAACCGGTCACATTACTGGCCCGACGCCGCCCTGCTGGTGTTGTTAGCCCTCCTGCCCGGCCTCTTTTTCTGGCGACTCCTTACCCCTAACCCTGCCGACCATATGGCTGTTGCCGCCGGCGATTTCACCGGGCAGTATTTCCCGCTGCGGGCCTTCGCCGCCCAGGAGTGGGTGCGCGGCCAGGTTCCCCTCTGGAATCCTTACCTCTTTGGCGGCCAGCCGGCCCTGGCCGATATCCAGTCCGGGGCCTTATACCCGCCCCACCTCCTGCAAAGCTTGCTTCTTGGCTGGAGCGGTCTCGGCTTTCCGTTGTGGGCCTTGGAATTACAGGTTATAGCTCACTTTTCCCTGGCGGCGGTCGGAACCTACCTTTTTGCCCGCGCTTCCTTTCTTCATCTCTTCGCAGCCTCGCCGCTTCGCTTCCCGGCTTCGCTCCGGCGGGCACGCTTTGGCGCGGTTATGGCTTCGCTCGCCTTTACCTACAGCGGCTACCTGACCGGTTTCCCGGTGCAGCAAATCACCATCCTGGAAGCCAGCGCCTGGCTGCCCTGGGTGCTGTGGGCCGTCAGCGCCGCTGCACGACCGCCGACCACAGACCACCGACTGCCGACTGATAATCGGCAATGGGCTGAGGATAGACAACCTCCAAATAATTACGCCTCACGCTCCCTTATTCCCCCCGCCTGGCGCTCCGCGCTGGCAGTCCCCCGCTCCCCTGCTCCCTATTGCGGTGCGCTCGCTTTCGCCCTGGCCATCCTGGCCGGCCATCCGCAAACGGTACTGTATATCTTCTACCTCAGCCTGGCCTACTTTTTGTATTTACGATTTACGATTTACGATTTACGCGCCACACACTACGCATCACGCATCACGC
>JAHDWA010000088.1 GCA_023382535.1 Anaerolineae bacterium
TCGCGGAAGTAGCGCTCCAGCGGCAGCGACTTGGTCAGGCTGAGACCGCCGGCAACGCGCAGCGCCTTGTCGGTGACTTCGTTCGCCGTTTCGGTGATGAGGTGCTTGGCGGCCACCACGCGGGGATGGAGTTTCTGCCGGTTCGCGGCCTCGCCGGTCCAATCCCCGGCTACCTCGAACATGAGAGCCTGAGCCCCTTGCAGGGCCAAATCAATTTCGCCGATTTGGCGCTGAATCTTGGGCAGGGTGGCGATGGGTTTACCCAGAGCGGTGGGTACTCGTTCCAGGGCGTATTGGATAACCGTATTGCGGGCGGCAATGGCAGTACCCAGGTAAATCGTGGACATCACCATGGGAAACCAGGCATTGGGGACCGCCTGGGCAGGCGTTATACCGCGCTGAAGCAAATGGCCAGCCGGTACAACAACATCTTTAAAAAAAACGTCGTGGCTGTCGCTGGCCCGCAGGCTGAGCGAGTCTCCCCAGGTTTCGACCCATTCGACGCCGGGCGCCTCCTGGCAGACCAAAAGCCAAGCCGGATCCTCCTCAAGGCGGGCAGTGACGATCATGTGGGTCAGGTGCCTGCCGCCGGTGGTCCAGGTTTTGTGCCCGTTGATCACCCAAGCAGCGCCGTCGGCGCTAGGAACAGCAGTGGTGGCCGGCAGCCCGCCCCGCGATGGGCTGCCCAATTGGGGCTCGCTGGCGACGTTGTTAAACAACCCGCCGTTGACCGCCTCCTGGCATAACCAGGCGAAGGTCGGCTCCGGCCAGGGCCGGATCTCGCGGGTGTGGCCAAACAGGTGTAGCTGCATCCCGGCAACCATAGCCGTCGAGCCGCTGCCCTGGGCCAGTTCCAACTGCGCGGCCAAGCACTCTTTCAGCGACAGCCCCCAACCCCCGTATTCTTCAGGAATACTCAAGCCCAGATAGCCGGAGTCTTTCAGCGCCCGGACATCTTCCGCCGGTAGCCGCCCCAGCCGATCCGCCTCGTCGGCGCGGGCGGCGAATTCCTGGGCCAGGCGGCGAGCGAGTTCGATGGCGGGTGTTGGGTGAGTGAGCATAGCCTTCCTTCTTGAGGCGTGAAAAGTGATCCATCAGAGGTTTTTCACGCCTCCTGCAATGAAATTAAGGCAATAATCATAGCATGGTTCCATCTATTTACCAAGATACATGGTCGGTAGAGGTGTTGACATTGTTCTCGAATGCTCTTATACTCTTTGTCAGGATAGTGCAATTTTTAGAGGGAGGCGACAGGAAGATGAACCCCGAGACACAGGTGAGTATTGGCCAGGTAAAACGAGACATTTCCGATTTGGTGAATCGGGTTGCCTACCGCGGTGAACGGATCGTGTTAACTTCCCGCGGCAAACCTAAAGCCGTTTTGGTCAGCGTCGAGGATTATGAACGGCTCAAACAGGAACAGACCACAAACAACTTGGTTCGCTGGCAGGCTTGGCTGGCCGAAAGTGATAAACTGACCGGCGAGATTTTGGCTCGGCGTAATCATGAACCATTTGATGCGGAGGCGTTATGGCAGGCAGCGCGGGCAGACCTGGAGGCGCGTGATGACCAAATCCTTCGTCGTTGACGCTAGTTTTGTCTTTAAATTAATAATACCCAATCCGCAGCAAATCCACTGCCGGACTCTGGTCACTCAATGGCAACAAGAGGGCTGCACTTTGTATGCCCCCGCTTTGTGGCTGTATGAGATCACCTCAGCTCTCTGCAAAATGGTTCATTTTGGAGAGTTAACCCCGGCTGAGGCGCAGCGCCTGCTGGCCTTGGTTCACAAATTAAGTGTGCAGACTATTCCCCCTGATGAAACTCAGACTCACCGCGCCTTTGCCTGGACTCACCGCTTAAACCGCGTCGCCGCTTATGATAGTTTCTACCTGGCGTTAGCCGAAACCTTGAACTGTGAGCTGTGGACGGCCGATCAGCGCCTTCGTAATGCGGTTAATCTGCCCTGGGTGCATGGGCTTAACAACAATTGAATTGTCAAGGATAAAGAGTGATTTAGACCCTAAAGGTTCCAAAACCTTTGGGGTCTTTTTTACTGGTAAGATTACCCAAATGGGTAGTGACATATTCCCTCAACTGAATTAAGATTTCCCAAATTTTGTCCTGATTCCGCCATACCATCTGGACCCCCAACCGCGTCACCGAGAAGTGGCCCGGCGGGGTGTTTTGTGTCGCTTGATAAAAATCCACAGATTTCGCAGATTGCACAGATTTTTATTTTTATCTGCAAAATCTGTGTAACACCCTGACTACTGGTTACTGACGACTGATTACTATTTTCAAGGGAGGAGCGCCATGATTAACCCCAATGAGGAGCCTGCCCAGCAGCGGCCTGGTCTTCCCTCTAAGCAGGGTCTCTACGACCCCCAATTTGAACGCGACGCCTGCGGCGTTGGCTTTGTCGTCAACATCAAAGGCCAAAAATCCAATGACATTGTGCGCCAGGCCCTAACTGTTCTGCGCAATTTGGCCCACCGCGGGGCGTGCGGCTGCGAACCCAATACCGGCGATGGCGCCGGGATTCTCATGCAAACACCCCATGCCTTCCTGGCTAAAGTCGCCGCCGAGGAGCACATTCACCTGCCCGGCCCCGGCGAGTACGGCGTCGGCATGGTCTTTCTGCCGCCCAACCCGGCCCTGCGCCGCGCCTGCGAAAATCGCTTTGCCGAGATTGTCGCCGCCGAGGGGCAAAGGCTGCTCGGCTGGCGCACCGTGCCGACCAACAACAGTGACTTAGGCGCAACCGCCCGTTCCGCCGAACCGGTCATCCGCCAGGTTTTTATCGAGCGCAGCGGCAAGCTCAAGGACGATATGGCCTTTGAGCGCAAGCTGTACGTTATTCGCAAGCGGGCCGCCAATGCGATTCGCTACACGGGGATGCCGGGTGGATCTCAATTTTATATACCCAGCCTGTCTTACAAAACGATTGTCTACAAGGGCATGCTCATGGCCACCCAGTTGGAAGATTACTACCCTGACCTGTCCGACCCGGATATGGCCTCGGCCCTGGCCCTGGTCCACTCCCGGTTCAGCACCAACACCTTTCCCAGTTGGGAGCGCGCCCATCCCTACCGCTACCTGATCCACAATGGCGAAATCAATACTCTGCGCGGCAACGTCAACTGGTTTTACGCCCAGCAGACCCGCTTCCAGTCCCGGCTCTTTGGCGACGACCTGGAAAAAATCCTGCCGGTCATCAACGAAGACGGCAGCGACTCGGCCATGTTCGACAACTGCCTGGAATTTCTGGTATTGGCCGGCCGCTCGCTGCCCCACGCGGTCATGATGATGATTCCCGAACCCTGGTCAAACCACGAGAGCATGAGCGACGAGAAAAAAGCGTTTTACGAGTATCACAGCACCCTCATGGAGCCGTGGGACGGTCCGGCCTCGATTGGCTTCACCGACGGCGTCCGGGTGGGCGCCGTGCTGGACCGCAACGGTCTGCGGCCCTCGCGCTATTACGTAACCAAGGATGACCTGGTGGTCATGGCGTCTGAAGTTGGCGTGCTCGACATTCCGCCGGAGCGGGTTCTCTACAAAGGCCGGCTTGAACCGGGCCGCATGTTCCTGATTGACACCGAAGAAGGCCGTATCATCAGCGATGAAGAACTCAAACAGCAGATGGCCTCGGCCCAGCCCTACCGCCAGTGGCTGAACCAGCATCTTGTTACTCTTGAAGAGCTGCCCACGCCGCCCGCCCAACCTAAGACAAACGGGCGGCCCAGCCTCCACCTCTCCCGCCACGTCACCGACCCCCTCAGCGAACACAGCTCGCTTATTCAATACCAGCAGGCCTTTGGTTATACCTTTGAAGATTTGCGTCTGCTGCTGGCGCCGATGGCCAAAGACGGCGTGGAAGCCATCGGCTCGATGGGTAATGATGCGCCCCTGGCCGTTCTGTCCGACCGGCCGCAACTGCTCTACAACTACTTTAAGCAGCTTTTTGCCCAGGTAACCAACCCGCCGATTGACGCCATCCGCGAGGAGCTGATTACCGCTACGGAAGTGATGATCGGTTCGGAGCAAAACCTGCTGGAGCCGAGGCCGGAAAACTGCCGCCAGATCAAGCTCAAACATCCTATCCTGACCGACGAAGAGTTAGCCAAGCTGCGCTACATCCGCCAGCCCAGCTTCAATGCGGTCACGCTGCCGATTCTCTTCAAAGCCGCCGACGGCGAGGAAGGGCTGGAACAGGCTATGGCCGACCTGTGCCGGGAAGCCAACCGCATCATCACCAGCGGTGAGGCCAACATTCTGATTTTGTCGGACCGGGGCGTCAACCAGGAATACGCGCCGATTCCGGCCCTGCTGGCCGTGTCGGGGCTGCACCATTACCTCATCCGCTGGGGGACACGCACCCACGCCGGCCTGATCCTGGAGTCGGGCGAGCCGCGCGAAGTCCACCACTTTGCCACGCTCATCGGCTATGGCATTACCGCCATCAATCCCTACCTGGCTTACGCCACCCTGGGTGATATGATTCGCGAGGGGCTGCTGACCGATCTGACCCACGAGCAGGCCATCAAGAAATATATCAAGGCCGCCGTCAAGGGCGTGGTCAAGTCCATGTCCAAAATGGGCATTTCGACCATCCAGAGCTATTTTGGGGCGCAGATTTTTGAGGCGGTCGGCTTGAACCAGGAATTTGTGGACAAGTACTTCACCTGGACGCCTTCGCGCATCGGCGGGGTGGGCATCGAGGTGATTGCGCAGGAAGCCCTGATGCGCCATGCCCAGGCTTTCCCGGAGCGGCCGATCAACGGCCACAATCTGGATGTCGGCGGCCAGTACCAGTGGCGGCGCGACGGCGAGCATCATCTCTTCAACCCGCAAACCGTCCACCTGCTCCAGCACGCCTGCCGCAGCAACAACTTCGGCATTTTTCAGAAATATACGGCGCTTATCAACGACCAATCCAAACAACTGGGAACTTTGCGCGGCCTGTTAGACTTAAAGTTTGAGGCCAATCCCATCCCCATCGAGGAAGTGGAGCCGGTTGAGGAAATCTGCAAGCGCTTCAAGACCGGGGCCATGTCCTACGGCTCGATCAGCAAAGAGGCCCACGAAAGCCTGGCGATTGCCATGAACCGCCTCGGCGGCAGGAGCAACACCGGCGAGGGCGGCGAAGACCCGGCCCGCTATACCCTGGACCCCAACGGCGATTCGCGCAACAGCGCCATCAAGCAGGTCGCGTCAGGCCGCTTTGGCGTGACCAGCGAATACCTGGTCAACGCCAAGGAGCTGCAAATCAAGATGGCCCAGGGGGCCAAACCCGGCGAGGGCGGCCAACTGCCCGGCCGCAAAGTTTACCCCTGGATTGCCAAAGTGCGCCACTCTACCCCCGGCGTCGGCCTGATTTCGCCGCCGCCCCACCACGACATCTACTCTATCGAAGACCTGGCCGAGCTGATTCATGACCTCAAAAACGCCAATTCGCAGGCCCGGATCAATGTCAAGCTGGTTTCGGAAGTCGGGGTAGGGACCATTGCGGCCGGGGTCGCCAAAGGCCATGCCGATGTGGTCCTCATCAGCGGCCACGACGGTGGCACCGGGGCGTCGCCGCAAACGAGCATCAAACACGCCGGCCTACCCTGGGAACTGGGCCTGGCCGAAACCCACCAGACCCTGGTTTTGAATAACCTGCGCAGCCGGATTGTCGTCGAAACGGACGGCCAGCTCAAGACAGGGCGCGATGTGGTTATTGCCGCCCTGCTGGGCGCGGAAGAGTTCGGCTTTGCCACCGCGCCGCTGGTCGTCCTGGGCTGTCTGATGATGCGGGTCTGCCACCTGGATACCTGCCCGGTTGGGGTGGCTACCCAGAACCCGGAACTGCGCAAAAAGTTCAGCGGCGATCCGGCCCATGTCGTCAATTTTATGCATTTTATCGCCCAGGAGATGCGCGAGATAATGGCCCAACTGGGCTTTCGCACCATCAACGAGATGGTGGGCCGGACCGACAAGCTGGAGGTGCGCGAGGCGGTCGAGCACTGGAAGGCCAAGGGGCTGGACTTTTCCAAAATCCTGTACCAGCCGGAAGCGCCGCCGGAGGTGGGCCGCTACTGCCAGATCGAGCAGGATCACGGCCTGGACAAAGCCCTCGATAACCAAATTCTGCTCGATTTGTGCCGCCCTACGCTGGAAAACGGCGCTCCCGTCGCCGCCACCCTGCCGATTCGCAATGTGAACCGGGTGGTTGGGACGATTTTGGGCAGTCAAGTGACCCGGCGCTTCGGCGCGGCCGGCCTGCCCGAAGACACCATTCGCCTGCGCTTTATCGGCTCGGCCGGGCAGAGCTTTGGGGCTTTTATCCCAGCCGGAATGACCCTGGCTCTTGAGGGCGACTCCAACGATTATCTCGGCAAGGGGCTGTCAGGCGGTAAAATTATCGTCTACCCGCCCGAACAAGCGACGTTTGTATCCGAGGAAAACATTATCGTCGGTAACGTGGCCTTTTATGGGGCGACGGCCGGAGAAGCGTACATTCGCGGCGTGGCCGGCGAGCGCTTCTGCGTGCGCAACAGCGGGGTACGGGCCGTCGTCGAGGGCGTGGGCGATCACGGCTGCGAGTACATGACCGGCGGCCGGGTGGTCGTGCTGGGCCGGACCGGGCGGAACTTTGCCGCCGGGATGTCGGGCGGCATTGCCTATGTGCTGGACGAAAAAGGGGATTTCCCCGGCCACTGCAATCAGGAGATGGTTAACCTGGAACGGCTCGAGGACGCCGCCGAGATGGCCGAGGTCAAGGTTATGATCCAGCGCCACGCCGATTACACCGGGAGCGCCCTGGCTGAGCGGGTGCTGGCTGAGTGGGATAGGCTGCTCGCCAGGTTTATCAAAGTCATGCCCAGGGACTACCAGCGCATGCTGGCCGCCTTCAAGGAAGTCGAAGCGGCCGGTTTGAGCGGGGAAGAGGCGGTCATGGCCGCTTTTGAGCAAAACAAAAACGACCAGGCTCGTGTGAGCGGAAATTAGTTGCCAGTGGTCAGTAATCAGTAGGTCAGTGATCAGTAGTCAGTAATCAGTGAACTGTTCACTGATTACTGGTCACTGATGACTGTTCACTCCCGAAAGTGAGAGAGAAAAAGAAATGGCTAAACCAACCGGTTTCATGGAATACGCCCGCGAACTGCCGCTCGACCGGGCGCCGGCGGAGCGGATAAAAGATTGGCAGGAGTTTCACCTGCATTTTGCCGAGGAAAAACTCCGGCAGCAGGGCGCGCGCTGCATGGACTGCGGCATTCCTTTCTGTCACACCGGCACGCTCTTGAGCGGCATGGCCTCGGGCTGCCCCATCAACAACCTCATCCCGGAATGGAACGACCTGGTTTACCGGGGTTTGTGGCGGCAGGCCCTGGATCGGCTGGTCAAGACCAACAACTTCCCCGAATTTACGGGCCGGGTTTGTCCGGCTCCGTGCGAAGGTTCCTGCACCCTGGGCCTTAACGAGCCGGCGGTCACGATCAAGACCATTGAATGCGCCATTATTGATAAGGGCTTTGAAGAAGGCTGGATTGTCCCTGAGCCGCCGGCCAAGCGCACCGGTAAGCGAGTCGCCGTCGTCGGCTCTGGCCCGTCGGGCCTGGCCTGCGCCGACCAGCTTAACCGGGCCGGTCACTGGGTCACGGTCTTCGAGCGGGCCGACCGCATCGGCGGACTGTTGATGTACGGCATCCCCAATATGAAGCTGGATAAAAAAGTTGTCCAGCGCCGCGTTGATCTGATGGCGGCCGAGGGCGTCCAGTTTATCACCAACACCGAGATCGGCCAGAATTACCCGGCCGAAAAGCTGCTCAAGGAGTTTGATGCGGTCGTGCTGTGCGCCGGGGCGACCCAGCCGCGTGACCTGCCCATCGAGGGCCGCGAACTGAAGGGTATCCATTTTGCTATGGAATTTTTGCACGGCAACACCAAGCGACTCCTTGACGACGCCGAGAGGCGAGGACCCGAGGACACGGGGACGCGAAGAAACGGAGAAGTTATCACCTCATCACCTCATCGCCTCACCGCCTCGTCTCGCCCTTTCATATCGGCCGAAGGCAAAGATGTGGTCGTCATCGGCGGCGGCGATACCGGCACGGACTGTGTCGGCACGTCGCTGCGGCATGGCTGTCGCAGCATGACCCAGATTGAAATTCTGCCTCGCCCGCCCGAGACGCGCCAGGCCGATAACCCCTGGCCGGAGTGGCCCAAAGTCTACAAGTTGGATTACGGGCAGGAAGAGGCCAAGGCGCTCTATGGCGATGACCCGCGCCGTTATCTGTATACGCCCACCAAATTTGTCGGCGATGAGAACGGCCAGGTCGAAGAGGTGCATACAGTGCAGGTTGAGTGGACGACCGGCGGCAACGGCGGCCGCCCTTACCCCAAGCCTATCCCCGGCACCGAGAAAATTGTACCGGCTCAATTGGTCCTCCTGGCGATGGGCTTTCTTGGCCCCGAAGAGAGCCTGCTCAGCCAGCTCGGCATCGAACGTGACGAGCGTTCCAATGCCAGGGCTGAGTACGGTAAATTCGCCACCAGCGTGCCCGGCATTTTTGCCGCCGGCGATGCCCGCCGCGGGCAAAGCCTGGTCGTCTGGGCCATTAACGAGGGGCGCGGTGCTGCCCGCGAGTGCGACCGTTACCTGATGGGCACAACTGAACTGCCGTAATGGCCCGTTTGGGTGATGACACGCTCCCCAGAATCAATTAAAATCTCGTAACTGATAAGCTCATCGAGTAAAACCCCCAACCGGTCACCGAGCAGTGACCCGGCGCGGGGTATTTTGCTGTAAGGAAGGGTCCTGAGTTTATGCCTGATTTGCCGCAACAAAGCCTCTATCGTCCCGAATTTGAGCACGACGCCTGCGGCGTCGGTTTTATCGCCCGGACCACCGGCCGGGCCGGGCACGATATTGTGCAGATGGCGCTGGAAGCTGTCGGCAAAATGAAACACCGCAGCGGCATTGACGCCGACGGCCAATCCGGCGACGGCGCCGGCCTGCTGACCCAACTCCCCCATCGCCTGCTGGCCGCCGAAGTGGCCGATTTGCCCAAACCGGGCGATTATGGACTGGGTATGCTTTTCCTGCCAAATGGGAGTCAGGGGTCAGGGGTCAGGGGTCAGGGATTAGAAAAAATAATTGAATGGGTTGAGACAACCTTTAATCAAATTTTTGAAACCGTGGCTTCTCAATCGAAAATCGAAAATCGAAAATCCAAAATCGAGTGGCGGGATGTACCCATCAACCCCGCCGCGCTTGGCCCGACGGCCCGGCGCACCTGCCCCCAGATCAAGCAAATCATCATTCACCGCCCGGCGCACCTTGAACGCGGCGCTGCCTTTGAGCGATTTCTTTACACCGTACGCAAGCGGTTAGAAGCCGCCGCTCGCCAGGCCGGTCTGGACGACTTTTACATAGTCTCTCTGTCAGCTTACACGGTGGTTTACAAGGGCTTGATGCTCTCACCCTACCTGGCCGATTTTTACCTGGATCTGGCCAATCCGCTCTATGAAACAGCCCTGGCCACCCTACATACCCGCTACAGCACCAACACCACCTCTAACTGGCAGCGCGCCCAGCCGTTCCGCCTGGTAGCCCATAACGGCGAAATCAATACGCTGCAAGGCAATATTAACTGGATGCGCGCCCGCGAGTCAATGTTAGCCTCGCCCTTCTGGCCGGACGCTCTGGCCGACCTGCGGCCCATTATTGACCCCTCCGGCAGCGATTCGGCCATGCTTGATAACGTCCTGGAGCTGCTGCTGCATGCCGGGCGGGATATTCATCACAGCATGGCCATGCTTATGCCCGAGGCCTGGGAAAACCTGCTCGATCTTGACCCTGACCGGCAGGCTTTTTATCGCTACCACGCCGCGTTGATGGAGCCGTGGGACGGCCCGGCGGGGGTGGTCTTTAGCGATGGCCGGCGCGTCGGCGCAACCCTGGACCGCAACGGCCTGCGCCCGATGCGTTATCTGACCACCAGCACCAATCTGGTGATTGCTACGTCCGAAGCGGGCGTGGTCAGCCTGGACGAGGGCACCATCACGACCAAGGGGAAACTCGGCCCCGGCCAGATGATCCTGGTGGATGTGGAGCGGCAGCTCTTTTTGACCAACGACCAGGTTAAGAACGAACTGGCCCGCCGCCTGCCTTACCGGGATTGGGTGGAGGGCTTCAAACCGCTGCCCACGGAAACGCGCCCGGCCTATTTCTCGCTGGAATCGGTCCAGCAGCGCCCTCTGCCGCCCAAGGTCAACACAACGCCGCAGTGGCTGGCCCGTTTGCAGGCGGCTTTTGGCTACACCCACGAAGAACTCATCGTTATTGTCCGGCCCATGGCCGACGAAGGCAAAGAGCCAACCGGCTCAATGGGCGACGACACGCCGCTGGCGGTCATGTCGCCCCGGGCCAGGCCCCTGTTTCACTATTTTAAGCAGCGTTTTGCCCAGGTGACGAACCCGCCAATTGACCCGCTGCGCGAGACGTTTGTTATGTCGCTGACCATCCGGCTGGGGGCGCACCCCAACCTGCTGGAGGAGACGGCCCCACACGCTCACCTGGTTGAGCTGGCCAGCCCGGTTTTAAGTGACGCCGACCTGGTTGCGTTGAAGGGGTTGGGCGACCCGCGCTTCCAGACGCAGACTATTGCCATGCGCTATCCGGTAGCTCAGGGAGAAGCGGGCTTGCGCCGGGCGCTCAACCGGCTGGGTAAAATGGCCGAAGATGCGATTAGCCAGGGCAAAACCATCCTCATTTTGAGCGATTTGGGGATCAACGAGCAGTACGCACCGATTCCCAGCCTGCTGGCCGTGGGCGCGGTGCATCATCACCTGGTGCGACGTGGCAAGCGGATGCAGGTCAGCCTGGTGGTTGAGAGCGGCGAGGTCCGTGAAGTACATCACCTGGCCTGTTTGATCGGTTATGGGGCCAATGCCGTCAACCCCTACCTGGCTCTGGCCACCGTGGATGATCTGGTCAGGGCGGGGAAAATCAAGCTGGAAGTGAATGAAGCCCGGCTTAATTTTGTGCGGGCGCTTGAGGCCGGGCTGCTCAAGGTCATGTCCAAAATGGGCATCTCGACGGTAGACAGCTACTGCGGCGCACAGATTTTTGAAGTGGTGGGGCTGAGCCAGGCGCTAGTTGGCGAATTCTTCAGCGGTACGGTTTCGCGCCTGGGGGGTATCGGCCTGGCAGCGATTGCCGCCGAGACGCAGCGCTGGCACCAGGCCGGTTTTGCCGATCCGCAGCGGCCCGACATCCAGAGCTACGGCTTTTACAAGTACAAGCGCGACGGCGAAACTCACGCCTATGATCCGCTGATTGTCAAGGCGCTGCAAACCGCCGTGCGGATGGAGGGGGTGCTCAGTCCGGCGGCGAGGGAAGAGAGAACAATTGTCAATAATGAATTGTCAATAATGAATTGTCAATTGTCAGAGTCTAACAGCCATAACTCAATTATCCAGGGAAACGGCAGGCCGAGGAACAGTCGTGTCTCGGCCCTCGCCAAAGTAACCACAAATGGGACGAACCATGTACCTGCTCAACCGGCAACAGACTGCGAACTACAGACTACGGACTACAGTCACGGGGTAATTATCAATGAACGGCGGTCCACAGCCGGCGGTCAGCGGTCGTTTGTGGGCGCTAACTTTGCCGCCGGCTATCGGGCTTACCAGGAATTTGTCGAGCTGGTGCAGCAGCGCCCCGTGATTGACCCGCGCCACATGTTCGATTTTGTCTCAACCGGCCGGCCCAGGCTCGACCTGGCCGAAGTGGAACCGTTGGAAGCCATTTTTGCCCGCTTTTCTACGGCGGCGATGTCGCACGGCGCGCTGAGCAGCGAGGCCCATGAAACGCTGGCAGTGGCCCTGAATCGCCTGGGTGCAATGAGCAACAGCGGCGAAGGCGGGTCGGCCCAGGGGCGTTTTGGCACGGAAAAGAACGACCGGATTAAACAGGTGGCGTCGGGCCGCTTTGGCGTCAGCCCGGCCTATCTGATGGCGTCGGATGAACTGCAGATCAAAATGGCCCAGGGCGCGAAACCCGGCGAGGGCGGCCAGCTTCCCGGCAGCAAAGTGACCGCCGAAATTGCTGCCATTCGCCATACCACCACCGGCACAACCCTGATTTCGCCGCCGCCCCACCACGATATCTACAGCATCGAGGATCTGGCCCAACTGATTTATGATTTGAAGCAGGTTAACCCGGCGGCGGTGGTGTCGGTCAAGCTGGTGGCCGAGGCCGGAGTGGGCACCGTGGCCGCCGGAGTGGTCAAGGGCGGCGCGGACGTGGTCCACATTGCCGGGCATGCCGGCGGCACCGGCGCGGCGGCCTGGAGCAGCATCAAATGTGTGGGCCTGCCCTGGGAAGTGGGGCTGGCCGAAACGCAGCAAACCCTGGTTCTGAACAATCTGCGCGACCGGGTGCGGCTGCGCACCGACGGCGGCCTGCAAACGGGCCGCGATGTTATCATGGCCGCTATTTTGGGCGCGGATGAGTTCAGTTTTGGCACGGCGGCCCTGGTGGCCGAGGGCTGCCTGCTGGCCCGCGCCTGCCACAGCAATACCTGCCCGGTCGGCGTGGCCACCCAGGACCCCAAACTGCGGGCCAAGTTTGCTGGTACGCCGGAGCATGTGATGGCCTATCTGCACTTTGTGGCCCAGGAAGTCCGCGAAATCCTGGCCGGGTTGGGCTTTCGCAGCCTGGCCGAGATTATCGGACGGACCGAGCTGCTGCACCAGATTCTTACCGGCAGCGCTATGGCCGACACGCTGGATATGTCGCCGCTGCTGGTAAGAATGGAAGAATGGGAGAATGGAAGAATGGAGGAACGGAAGAATGGACCAGAGCAACCTTCCAACCTTCCAGCCTTCCAACCTTCCCTTGTTGCTGTCAGCGAACTCAATCAACTTCTCCTCGCCCAGGTTCAACCGGCCCTGGCCAGGGCAGAACCGGTGCAGTTGACCTTGCCGATCAACAATACCGACCGCACGGTAGGAGCGACCCTATCCGGGGCAATTGTCCAACGCTACGGCGAGCGGGGCCTGCCTGATGGCACGATCCAGGTGACATTTCTGGGCAGCGCCGGGCAAAGTTTTGGCGCGTTCAATGCGCCAGGAGTCAACTTGACCCTGATTGGCGAGGCGAACGATTACGTGGGTAAAGGCATGGGCGGCGGCCAGATTGTCGTCCGGCCTTCGCTCAAATCGCAGTTGGCGGCGGGCGATCACGTGATTATGGGCAACACCGTTCTTTATGGGGCAACCGGCGGCAGTTTGTTTGTCGCTGGGCAGGCCGGGGAGCGCTTTGCCGTGCGTAACAGCGGCGCGGTGGCCGTGGTGGAAGGTGTGGGCGATCACGGCTGCGAGTACATGACCGGCGGCGTAGTGGTAGTCCTGGGCCGGACCGGCTATAATTTTGGGGCCGGCATGGGCGGCGGGCTGGCTTTTGTATTGGACGAAGGCCAACACCTGGGCCGGCGGCTCAACGCCGATATGGTCCAGATGGTCCGCGTTACCAACGAGCAAGACGTGGCCCTGCTCAAACATCTGATTACGCGGCACGTCCGGCTGACCGGCAGCGCGCGCGGCCAGGCTGTCCTGGACAACTGGGCGACCCGCCTGGGTCTGTTTTGGAAGGTCGCGCCCAAAGGCACCGTCGGCTCGACCGGCCAGCGTCCGGACCTGCTCTCGCTGCCGATGATGGCCGAGTTGAGCCTGCATGTGGCGGCGTGAGGCTGACAATAGAAATCAGGGATGTCAAAGTGCACTTTGACATCCCTAACCTGGGCGGGCTTCCTCAGCTACTCCCACGGTTTGGCCAAACATTTGCCGCAATATCCGTAAGCTGTTCTCTGATAGTTGGCAATCAGGCCGGATGACGCACTCCATTCCTTTATAGTGAGGCTGGCGGGAGGGATCTGTATCATTGCCCACCTGCACGGCAAACCGTTCGACATCCTCGTCGCTGGCTTGAACGATCTCGACCGCATCAAAGTCAAACAACTCGCGGCGAGCCGACCAGTTGATCCGCACCGTTCCATCTTGCTGAACCGGTGCAGCAGCCATCCGGTTATCCAGCACGGCGATGACCGGACCCTCCAAAAATTTCCGGCTCTGGCCGCATGTACGGCAGCCATAGTAAGTTCGACCATTCCACCATGAAAGATATACCTTGTGCAGGCCAAAACGGGTCAAACAGCGTGGACACAATAAGCGATGGGCATTGCTGGCCAGTCGTCTGGTGTTTTCCTCGGTAATGTCGCGCAGTACCTGTAAGGTAATTTCCCCGAAAGCCTTATGGGCCAAAGCGGGGACAAGAGCGGGTATGACTTCGGCTCCACCGGCAACCAAAATAGGATAGGCCTCGACTAAGGAAGTCAGGAGGTCGAGGAGATTCTCCAAGAATTGGGTATCCCGGATAACCCCCTGCTGTTCGTAGTAAATGAGTTGTCCCCCTGGCTCGGCTTTGATTTCCCCATCCAATCCAGAGCTAAAGTTTGGTGAGATAAAGTGGCTCAGTGCCTCCTGAAAAGACAATGACGGTTCCGATTGAGTCTTGGGCTGCCGTTCAACGGGCCAGCGGTTAGCATAAATCTTTAGGCAGGTATAGGTCACACTACTTCTGCCTTCCTTTTTTTCAGTTGTCTCCAGCCTGAGCGAGTAGCCCCGGTATCTACCCTCCACGTAAGCCCCGTTGCCAAAATAGCCGCTATTTGGAACAAAGATCAACTTATGGGCCAGGGCTAACTGCCGCCAGGCGCTTTTTTGCTTTTCTCTATTTTGCTGCGATATTATCGGGTAGATAACGGTGATACCGATAAAGAAAATCCAGATCAAGATATAGACCGGAAAGAATTCACCCATTTGACCTGCTTACCTCAATGAGTCTATAACCATTATACCAAAGGAAGTACCTAATTGCTGTAACATGTCTACCAAAAATTGTAGCTCGAAACAGACAGGTCTGGACAGCAGGCTTCTATGCAAGGCTTTCTAGCTGTCTTTTTAATTACGCTTGGCCTGGGCCAGCTTATCTCTACGTGCCAGGGCTGGCGGGCCGCCTCGCTGGTGGGACCGAGACGCCTGGCCGGGTACGGCCTAAGTTTGCTGCTCCTTGTCGCGGGGGCGCTGCTGCTGCCAAACTCGTGGGGGGGGGTGGGTTGGGCCTTGCCGGCGGCTCTCCTGGCGCTGCTGCTGCTTTTGCTGGCCGGTTCTTATATTGACCCGCCGCCCCATCCCGACTGCCTTTTTGAAGGGGACCATCCGGCCCACGGCAGTTGCCGGCACGTCCAAATTCCCGATGGCGACTATTTGATGCCGGGGTATTTGTTGACTCCGCCGGACCCCCTCCATCTCCCTCCAGAAGGGGGGGTGTTGGTCATACACGGCGCGGGCGATACCAAAACTTCCTACAAATGGCGGCTGGTACAGGCGCTCCTGGCCGAAGGGTTAACGGTGCTGACCATTGACCTGCCCGGTCACGGCGATTACCGCCAGCGTCCCCTGGCTTATCCCGACTGCCTTTCGGCCATCCCGGCCGCCGTGCGCTTTCTGCGGGCGCAGCCGGGAATAGAACGGGTCGGGCTGGTCGGGATCAGTTTGGGCAGCGTCCTGGCCATAGCCAGCCTGGTCCAAACAATTGAAGACCCGAAAGGTTTGAAAAAACCTTTAGGATCTGGCAATGGACAAATTGACGCCCTGGCCGCCCTGGAAACACCCGTTGCCTTAAAGTACAGCCGGGGCTTACGCTACGGCGAGATGTGGCATGCGTACCGCGCGCCGGTGCTGTCGCTGTGGCGGGAAGTTTCGGTGAGGCAACTGCGGCAGAGCTGGTTTACCGGCGGTTATGTCAGCCGGCACAAAAACACCGCCGAAATCATTGAGCTGTTGAACCCATTGGAAAATATCGCTAAATTGGGCCAGATGCCCATTCTGTTGGTGCATGGGGGACGGGACAGCATCGCCCCGGCAGCGGCGGGTCGAACCTTGCAGCAGGCTGCTCCCCAAGCGACCTTGATGGAGGTCAAAGGCGCCAGCCACGTCACGCTGACGCTGATGGTGGAAGCCAACCGGAAGGTAGCGCGCTGGGTGACGGAGAGGCTGGGGGATAGAGGCTAGGAAGGTTGGAGGGTTTGCCCCCCTCTAACTCCCCCCACAGGGGGGAGAATTAGCTTAAGTCCCTCCCTTTGGGAGGGATTTAGGGAGGGCCTTTCCACCCACCGCGTAACTCCTGTCAATAATGGGTGGACCCGTCGGGCATAACTGCGCCCCAAAATTTGACGCCTTCGAGGTTGGCGCCGTCCAGGTCAACATCTTTCAGATTGGCGTTGCGCAGGTCGGCCCCGCTGAGGTTAGCGCCGGTCAGGCTGGCGCCCTCCAAATCGGCCCCGCGCAGATCGGCCCCGGTCAGGTTACACCAGGCCAGGTCGGCATCGCGCAAATTGGCCCGGCTCAGATTGGCCCGGCTTAAATCAGCGCCGACCAGCCACAAGGGGCCGCGCCCCAGGTTAATTAACTGGTATAATTCTTTCTGTGTAAATTCCATTCAAACATTATCCTCCGCCCTTTCACGCCGGGCGCGCCCGGCGACGGTGGCTTTTAGGCTGAATTTCATTTCGACACGCCAGGGCTGGCCGGCTTCGTCCCGCTGCCACAATTCCAGATGGCCTACCCGGAAAACAAATTGGGGTTCAAACCCTTTTAAGGCGCGTTTGGCCTGCTCCAGCGCGGCGGCCTGGGTAAAACGGCCAAACACCAGCGCGGGCCGGTAGCCTTTTTCCGCGCCGGCCAGCGAACTGAGGGGACCGCTCAGCAGTTCCGCCTGGAGCGCGATCAGTTCAGATTGGCCGGCGGTCATCGGCAGTTGAAGCTGGTACTCTTTACCCTCGTGGACGTGCCAGCCGACCAGAAAAACTTTGATAGGGGCGTGAATTTCGCCAATATCGCTCAGGTGAGCGTAAAGGGTTTCCGGGCGCAGCACGAATTGGAAGGGATCGAGCAGGGCAATGTGCGGCGGGGCCAGCCGGGCCAGCGGGTCGTACTGCTGGCGGTAAGGTTCGACGGCTTTGGCTAAATTCTCCGGTACCGGCGCGACAATCGTATACATACCCGCCCATTATAACATAAAGTTTGGAATCAGGTAATCGCTGCCCTCTGCTTTTAAGCCCCCGGCAGCCAACCCTGGGAGAGAGCGTAAGCCAGCAGCAGGGCGACCGTGTTGGTCAACATGTGCATCAGGATGGCCGGCCAGATCGAGCCGGAGGCCTGGAACAGAAAGGCAAAAATCAAGCCCAGGATAAAGATGGGTAAAAAGGAAGTTGGCAGGACGTGGGCCAGGGCAAACAACCCGGCGCTGGCCAGGGCTGCTTTGGGCCAACCCCATCGTCCGGCCAGGCCGGTAAAGACAAAGCCGCGAAAAAAAATCTCTTCGACCACCGGGGCGACGACAGCCCCGCCAAACAAGAGGGCCAGCGGAAAAGCCGTGCCGTCAAAGATTTGCTGCAGCTCCGGCTGAATTTGCAGGCCAAATTGGGCCAGAAAGGTGGCGTAGACGAAGTTGACCAGCACCGAGGCCAGCATCAAGCCGCAGCCCAGGCCGATCACCCCGGGCCGAAAAGGGCGCAGCCCCAAATCGGCCCAACTCGCACCGTATTTATGTACGGTAAAGTACCAGGCCGGAATGAGCAAAACGGCCTCGCCAAAGACGATGACCAGCCCGGCGTCAACGGGCAGCTCAAGCCGCGTCCCGGCCAGGCCCATGCCGACAAAAAAGAGAATCCACAGCACAAAAACCAGCAGCCCCCCGGCAACGTCGCGGGGCGTCCAGGGAACGGGGGGAGCGGGTTGTTCAGGCAAGGGTAAGTTGCTCATAGCAGAAAATGGTCAATAATCAACGGTCAATCGTCAATTGTTAATTTGTCTCCATAGTACCACGTTTTAAGCCGGGGGAAAAGTTGGGTGGGGACGTACCTAAAAACCCCCAACTTTTGGGGTATGCTGTTCTTGATTTTGAGGTATAATCTAAATCGTGTAAAGAACCGGTACTTTACTTCAACCTGATATTCCAAATACTTAATCACAAAATGGAGAACACTTAGAATGTCCGTTAACTTTTCACTCTGCAAGAGTAACTTTAGCGCTGAAGCCAATCAATACCGGGCTGTCGTACAGCCTGCCGGCACGGTCAACCTCGACGGGGTCATTGACCGCATGCTGATCCAGCATTCCACCATCACCCGCGCCGATATTTTGGCCGTGCTGGACAATTACTATACGGCGATTGAGGGTCTCTTGCTGGACGGTTTTAACATCGTCACGCCGGGCGCTAACTATCGCACCAGCGTTAAGGGCAGCTTCAACGGCCAGGGCGACGGTTTCACCCCCGGTCGTAACACCGTCGAGGCCACGCTTAGCCCCGGCTTGCAGCTTCGCCGGGCCATCGAGAAACGGGCCAACGTGCAAAAGCAGGAGGCCAACGAACGCCGGCCCAAGCTTCTGGATTATTTAGACCTGAACAGCGGCGAGTTGAATAGTTTGGTCACGCCGGGCGGAATGGGCCAGGTGATTGGCTACCGCCTGAAATTTGATCCCGCCGACCCGGAGCAGGGCATCTTCTTTATTGTTGCCGATAATAAAGCCACCCGGGTCAGTGTTGTCGGCAAAAATACTGCCGCCGAATTGATGTTCCTCGTCCCGGCCACCCTCGTTCCCGGCGACTACAGCCTGGAACTGCGCACGACGATGGGCAACCATGTGATTCGCACCGGCACGCTGGCGGCGACCCTGACCGTCGGCTAACCTTCTCTTTTTCCTCACCATCTTAATAACAGGGGCGCATTTCGGTGCGCCCCTCCCTGTTTTCTATGATCTTTTCTTTTATCCCATCCTCGTGAATCTTTAAATCAAAAAGTATTGCCCCATAATTAGAAAAATATTGGCCCAATAAATCGCAAAAATTCGAGCAATTTTTGAGGAACATTGGCCCAATAAAGTGCAGACATTCGGGCAATTTTTGTGATAATCTTGAGCGGTGTATCTTGGCCATGGCGGCTTTTAGACTGAGTAGAAGCTGTGACCTTGAAGCATCCAGGCGAGTGTGATAGAATAGAGGGGCGATTTAATCAAACTATAAGGTCTATCAGCCTATGCCCCAGGCAAACGATGCCGAACTCCAAAAGTATCATCCCATCAGCCACGGCCCGGAGATTTTTCCTCGCCGTCCTCCCGTTTTAACCTCAGCAGAGGTGCAGTGGCGTGAGGATGTATTGGTTTTTTGACAGGAACATGCAAACTCTTCTCAGGATAGTTCACTCGTTACTGAGCTGGTTGTCTTGTCGGATAGCCAGAATGCCCGTAAATATTGATAATTAAAGGTGAATGAATATGCAGCGTTTGCTTGAAATTATCCACGCCCAAGGTCAGGTCGAAAATTGGTCTGAGCGAACACGAGACGCTTTTGAAGAGTTGTTTGGGACTAACGGTGGACGTTATTCAGTACGATCAAGGAATGTTGTTTCATTACGAAATCCAGAATTTCAAGGAGGAAGTGGAGTACCTTTTGCGGCTCTCATTCATCCGTCAAATAGCGATTCCGGCGCATACGGTGGTATGAGTTTTGTCATTTTTCCAGTATCAGATGCCCCTTGTCTGATAGCTATGGTAATTGGAACACAAGGTTTGAGCCCGGATGAAGAAGTGCTTGGACGTTCTGGTCATGCTCGCAAAGCCGCTGCCATTTGTGCTTGGCTAAATGGAAAACACGGACAGAGCAATATGTTGGCCTGGGCAAAGCAAGACCCAGTTAGAATTGATAAGGATATCCCAAGAAAGGTCAGGAATCTTTTCTCAATATACAGCTCCGTTTTTGACCGTTATGGAAAGGTCATCTATGCTTTCTTTGCTCCCAACGACAGTAGAGACGCGACAAGTGATGCCCTAAAAGCTTTTCTTGACCTTATGTTCGAAGAACGTGGCGAGTATCCCTTGAAGTCTTCAAAGGATGATGCAGAACAAATCCATACTCAATACTTTGGCTATCTAATGCCTGACATTTCTGAAAATGAGGTGTTTAACCTGCTCAGGAACCGACGTTTCGTTATTTTGCAAGGTCCTCCTGGAACAGGCAAAACCGAAATGGCACTTCACATCCTTCGCCATGCCTATCATCAACATGGAATGACAATCCAATTTCACCCCAATATTACTTACGAGAATTTCGTTGGCGGATTGGCGCCAGTACAAACAACAGATAGCTTGGGGTTTCAATTCGCCCCACAAAAAGGCTATCTGATGCAAGCCGCAGAAGAAGCCATAAACAATCCCAATGATCCTTATTTGCTGTATATTGATGAAATCAACCGAGCAGATTTATCAAAAGTGTTAGGGGAAGCTATTTTTCTGTTGGAATCCCAAGCCAGAGAAAAACGTAAATTGAATTTAGCTTATGACTTCGGCTCGCCCTTTGGTAGTAGCTTTTGGCTACCAGACAACCTACACATTCTAGGTACAATGAATAGCTCGGACCGAAGTATTGCGATTGTTGATGTTGCTGTCCGGCGTCGTTTTGCTTTTATAAAGCTCTGGCCACAGATGAAGATTGTACAGGTTTATGGAAGCCAGTTAATGCAACACGCTTTTATTGAACTGGTGTCAATTTTTATTGAACATGCTGGCGACGATGCTTTTAGCCTTGTTCCTGGACATGCCTACTTTCTTGAGCCAGATGAAGCCCAGGCCGCTAAGTACCTTAATGTCAATCTAGTTCCCTTATTGGAAGAGTATCTTGCACAAGGGTACGTTGCTAGCTTTTCGGATCAAATTAGGGCCTATCTTCAATGGATCGCTAGTTATGTCAAAAATGACGGCTAAAAATCAATACGGTTCAACTTTTGCTCAAGCATCTTTTTTGCCCCAAGCACCTAATGGTTCATTCTGTTTTGAAATTCTTGATTCTTCAGTCGTTCGGATACCAGCCACATTTCTTGTTCAAGGACCACTTCCACGAGACCCACAGGCACAGGCAGCCCGTTTAGCCAATCAATTCATTCGCCAAAACCGAGGCTTGCTCGGAGATTTTGGTATATCAACTAATCTGGTTTTCGATGGGAACAAAGCCGATTTGGTTTTTGAAGCCAGTACCAATATCGGAGCGCTTCCTCTCCTTTCGCCGACAACAAGTCGGCCGGACTATGGCTTGATTATTAGACCTCGTTTTGATTGGGCCGGACTAGGGCCGATGCTGGCAGTTATGGGATGGCGTGTCATCCCAGCTCCTCTAAAACTCCCTTTACTACCTCGTTCCGAACGAAAAGTTCCTCCCTGGGTTCTATCTACCATAATTCTTTTTCGACTAAAGGTATTGTTAGACAACCTCGACAGGCACTTTACGCTGACAGAAGCGGAATTGATGGCTCCACGCGGCCAAGTAAATTGGTCTCGTTATGTCACTTCCAATCTGCCTTCAGCACAATTTTTACATGTTCCTTGTCGCTTCCCTGATTTAACTGAGGAGCACGAATTAAGAGCAGCTATTCATTTTTCCTTGCGCAGACAATTAGCAAGTTTGGAGAGCCAACGAACGGCAGGTATTGTTGTCATACGACTGATTGATCTTTGCCAGTCGCTATTACTGCGAGTCCAAAATGTGTTACCGCGACAACCTTCCTCCCTGATTTTGGAAACATGGCACCGAAGGCCGTTGCGTACAGACGTTTTTCGGGAGGGATTGCAAGCGGTTGAGTGGACAATTGATGACCGGGGATTAGCTGGCTTGGCCGACTTACAAGGCATTGCCTGGATGATGTCAATGGTGGAGTTTTTTGAGGCTTGGGTGGAGACAATAGCAGAAAAATTATCAAGACAAATAGGGGGTATTCTTCGCATAGGCCGAAAAAGGGAGACGATTACTCCTATGGTTTGGGATCCTCCTTATACTGGATCACAGAGATATTTATTGCCTGATCTTATTTTGGAGCGTGAAGACGAAACGATTATCATTGATGCTAAATACAAGAGTCATTGGGAAGAGCTAAGTCGCGATCGTTGGCATAATCTTACAGATGACTTACAGGAGTGGCACCGGAGGGATTTATTGCAGGTATTAGCTTATTCGACACTTGCGACAACAAAAAAGATTGTAGTATGCCTTGCCTATCCGTGTCAGAAAGAAACTTGGCAATCGCTGAAAAGACGGGGACGACTCTGGCACCAAGCATCGTTGTACGCTGGGCAAAGAAAGGTAGATATAATTCTCATCGCATTACCTATGGAAGCAAACACAGAAGAAGTGGTTCAAATCTTCGTAAGAGCAATTATTCAGAAATCAGTATCCTCTCCACATCTCCAAAGGTCGTCCTAACCACGGGCAAAAAGTACTATCAGACATAGTTAATAGCCTCCCGCACCAATGGCTACTACTCCCCATAAGATAGGCTTATGGGCCTTGGCCAGGAACGCGGCGGGGAAAGCAACAAGTGGGGATACCTTGACGTTTGACCTTTTACTCTTGAAGCAGGGAGTGTTTATGGAGGAAAAGATATTTCTAAAATCAGGCCGCTCGCCCCAGCACCTCGGCCACCCAATTATCTAACCGCTTACCGGCTCTCTCTGCGGCAAAAACAATCCGGCGATGCGCTTCCGGGGATAACTGCCCTTTTTTTCCTTATTCGTGAATTGTCAACGTTGTTCGGCCTAGCTCTATGAAATCATGCTTCTCAAATGCTTCGGCAATTGGCTGAATATTCTGTAAAAATAACTGCTCTAACTCGGCATTTTTTATATTGCCCGTAGAGACTAACAGCAACTTATATGGTTTGTGATAAAGCGTAAACGAGTTTACAAAGTCTGCATCTTTGGTGATGACAACCCATTGCTCCCGCTCAGAAATTTCAGTGATAACCCGGTCAGGAGACCGATTCCCAAGTGGCAAATCAAGTGTATGGATTGCCTCATGCCCTGCTTCCTGTAGCCGATAAACCAGGCGACGGGGTAACTGGGCATCTATCAAAAACTTCATGCAAATATCGCCTGCATTCGTTTAACCTGACTTAATTTCATAGCAAAAGCTAAAACTGCCAATATATCGGCTCGTTCTAAATCTTCATAATCGGCTAAAATTTCATCAATGGTCATTTCTGCGCTTAACAATTCCAGGATCATCTCTACCGGATAACGCAACCCTCGGATACAGGGCTTACCGTGACAGATTTCAGGGTCTATCGTAATCCGTTCAGTGAGCGTTTTTACTTCATTCTTGTCCATTAAATTTATGTTCTCCATCCCTACACTGTTGAATCAATCCTAAACTATTGAGTGTATTAGGCCCAATCCCAAAATCTGGCTGCTGCCCATAAACAGCCCCAGCAGCAGGGCCAGCACAAACAAGAGGGTAATGATGACCAGGGCCATACAGCCGACCAGCACCCAGATGGGCGTGTGGGTCTCGGCCAGGAAGGGGATGGCAGGGGGGGCGGCAGGCTGAACGGCAGCCGCGGCCGGGGGAAGGGGCGGCGCAGGGGTTGAGCGGTCCGGCGGCGTGGTCAGGTCGGGCTGGCCGATGGTAAAGAGAAAGGTGGTGTCGCCCACGGTCAGGCGGTCGTGGTGTTTCAGGCGGGTCGGCTGGGCAATCTGCACCCCGTTGAGGTAGGTGCCGTTGGCGCTGCCCTGGTCGGTCAGGATAAAGGTGTTGTCAATCGGGGCCAGCGTGGCGTGGTGGCGCGAGACCTTCTGGTCGGCCACGACCACGGCGTTGTCTTTATCCCGGCCCAGGCGGATCTCACCCCGCAGCGGGAAGGCGTGACTGGGCCGTCCGCCCACCAGCAGCACCAGGTAGGCCGACGCCGGCGGCTCTTGCAAGGTTTTAAAGTCTTCTTCGCTTTCGGCAATATAACGGACCAAAGCAGGTCTGCCCTTTCGTCACGGAGATGCCATCTATTATAGCACAATTGGCCGGGGAAATCTATTCAAATTGCGACCGCCGACCCCCACCCTTCCCTCCCCTTCCCAGGGGGAGGGTTAGGGAGGGGGTCGAATTCTGTTTGCTACTTGACCATAATGAAAAAAAGAGTTATTATATAATTATCCGATTTTGGATAAAATTGTCGGGAGAAGTGAGGTCTAAACCATTAGCGCCGACGTTGACGAAGGGCAAGCAAGTAACCGGCTTTTTATTCTCTTGGCGGTAGCCGTTGTCGGCCTGATCTGCGTGGGCCTGCTGGGCCTGGGCGCAGTCCTGGCCTTGAGACAGGCCAACCAGACGCAAACGGAGGTGGTTCAGGCTACGCCGGTCATCGCGCCCCAGCCGACGTTGACCCCCACCCCGACCATTACACCCATCCCGCCCACTGCCACCAATACCCCGGAACCGACGCCGACCGGAACCCTGGTCGTTGGCCCAACGGCACAGGAAGCAGCGGTTACCGAGGAAGAGCCGGTCCTGGGCGAGCCGGCGGTGCCCCTGGCCGATACAGCCACCCCAGACCCCAATGCGACCGCCACCAGCACCCTGGTCTTGCGCCCCACCGAGGTTGGCACGCCGACTCCGGCGGCGGTGGCCGTTAATCCTCCGGCGCAAATACCGCAAGGCGGCGGGATTTTGCCGGGAGATAAGGGTTTTTTAGCCTGGGCCGGGCTGGGCCTGCTGGTCCTGCTGATCCTGGGGCTGGTTAACTTTCTGCGCTCGCCCTCGTCGCTCTCAGACCGCTAGGCGCGGGCAGGCTGATCCCAAAAGTAAAGCGACCCCTCAATGGGGGTCGCTTTTTAATTTCTTTGAGAGCAGCGTCAGGCGCTTAACCTTTCAAATAGCGATTAATTGTGGTCAGCAAACGGTTCAAATCAACGGGTTTGGTAAAGTGTTCGTTGGCCCCGGCGGCCAAGGCCCGTTCTTTATGTTTGGCGCTGGCCCAGGCGGAGATGGCAATAATCGGGATATTGGCCGTTTTATCCTCAGAACGAATGATTTTGATGGCTTCAAAGCCATCCATACGAGGCATGCGCAGGTCCATCAGGATTAAATCCGGCAGCCAGGCGCGGGTTTTTTCGACCCCTTCCTGACCATCACTGGCGGTGGCGACTTCAAAACCGTTGAGTTCCAGCATCTGTGCTAGAATATCTCGTTGAGCAGGGTGATCTTCTATGTACAGTACCTTCGACACGCGCTGGCTCCAATGAAAAGGTTAAATTTACTAGAGAAATTTTTGATTCTTATAAGGAAAGACTATCACAACTATAAAAGTATGTCAAACGTACAATCACCTTATTCGCTGTTATCGTTTTCATTCGTGTTATCTTCGACGTTAATCTCGACGGTTTTATTCTCCAGCCGGGCCTGATCGGGGAACTGTACGGTGAGCTTATACTCGGTATCTTCGTCAGGGCAGACCTCTTTTTCACCTTCCGGTTCGACATTCCGCCCGTCGAGAGTAACGGCAACCGCCCCGATAACTTCCCACTTCAGGTCGGTACAGTCTCCCCTGGTAATTGTGGTCTCGCCGGCCTCAAAGGAAACCTCGTACCGCCGGGGCGGATAGGTCGGCGTGGGCGGGATGGGGGTATCGGTAGCGGGCACAGGTGTGGCGGAGGGGGGTATCGGCGTGAAGGTGGGGGTGTAGGTGGGAAAGCTAAAGACGACGGTGGCGGTTGGTTCTCTGGGGGGCTGCGGGGTGCTGGTTGGAACGCGAGTATTGGTGGCGGTCGGTTCGGGCGGCGTTGGCGTGGGGCCGGGGGTGGGCATAAAATTAGGCAGCGTTGGGGTAGCGGTTGGCACAGGCGTGGGTGGAAGCGGCGTGCCCGTCGGCGGCGAGAGTTGGGTCAGCGGGTTAACAAACAATAAAGCAATCATCGCCGCAAAAACAAGGACGACAAATCCAGCCAAAATACCCAGGGTCAGCGCCTGTGAACGAGTCAACGTTTGTCTCCCTTCGCCACCATCTGCTCCATTTTACCCCAAAAGTTCTTTTACGTAAAGCAGCCCAAAGACAGGTTCAGATTGCACCCTGGTCATGAGGGTGGTAGACTATATCATTATTGGAGTAGATTCTATGAGCCGACAAAGCGCTTCCGCCTTCATTCCCCCGGAGTTGGTCGAGGTCCTGCGTTCAGCTTTGAATTTGGTAGTTCTAACCGGGGCCGGCATCTCGGCCGAGAGTGGGATTCCCACTTTTCGGGATGCCCAAACCGGCTTGTGGGCCAAATACAGCCCGGAGGAACTGGCCAGCCCTCAAGCCTTCCGGCGCAACCCCCGGCTGGTTTGGGAGTGGTACGCCTGGCGGCGGGAACTGGTCGCCCAGGCAAATCCCAATCCCGGCCACCTGGCTCTGGCTGAACTCGAGCGGCGCATGCCCCGGTTCACCCTGATCACCCAAAACGTAGATGGCCTGCACCGGCGGGCCGGCAGCCAGAACGTCATCGAACTGCACGGTAACCTCAACCGGGTCAAATGTTTTGAAGAGGGAGAGATCGTCACTTCCTGGCCGCCTGGCCCGGAAGTCCCGCCGCGCTGCCCTCGCTGTGGCGGCTATTTGCGTCCTGATGTCGTTTGGTTTGGAGAGACGCTCCCCCCGCAGGCGCTGCGCGCTGCCTTTGAGGCTGCCCAGCAGTGTGACCTGTTCTTCGTCGTCGGCACCTCTGGCCTGGTACAGCCGGCGGCCTCGCTGCCTTACGAAGCACTGCGGCGGGGCGTGACCGTCGTCGAGATCAACCCGGATGAGACGCCCTTTACCCAGAGCGCTACCTATGCTCTGGCCGGCCCGGCCGGCCAGGTTTTGCCGGAGTTATTGAACCGGTTAAACATTGGTGGGAATTAAGGTGACAGGCGCTTATCGGCTATGTTGAAAAGTGCCTGTCACCTGGTTTGAGACGGAAAGACACCGAAGCGATTTTGGAGGATAGAGCAATGACTTTTGAAGTACCCACCCGGCACAACGCCAAATTACAGCAACTGGTCGAACGAGTCAAGGCTGACACAGAGCTGCGCCAGCTCTGGAAGTGCGCCAACATCAATGCGGTTGAACGGAGCGGCATCAGCGATCACGGCGAGGTGCATATTCGCATCGTAGCCAACGCCGCCCTGCGCATCCAGCGGCTGCTGATCGAGGCCGGCATTGAACCCAGCGTCGTCACCCACCATCAATTAACCCCCGACGACGCCGAGGTGATCGTGGTCCTCGCCGCCTGTCTGCACGATCTGGGTATTGCTATTCACCGGGATGGTCATGAGCGTTACAGCCTGATCCTGGCTTACCCCAAGGCTCGCCAACTGTTGGTCGGCCTTTATGACGAACCCGCTCTGACCACCATGGTCGCCGAAGTGCTCCACGCCGTCATCGCCCACCGGGCCGAAGTGCCCTGTCTGACCCTTGAAGCAGGCGTGCTCAAGGTGGCCGATGCCCTCGATATGACCCACGGCCGTTCCCGGATTCCGTTTGAGGCGGGACAGGTGAATATCCATTCGGTGTCGGCCCGGGCCGTCCAGGCGGTAATGATTGAAAAGGGGATAGAGCGGCCGGTACGAGTTGCCATTAGCCTGAGCAACTCGGCCGGTATCTTCCAGGTGGATGAACTGCTCAAGCGCAAGCTCAGAAATTCGACGCTGGCCCCCTACGTCGAAATTGAGGCCCGTCTGGAGGGGGAAACAGAGCGGCGCTTGGTAGAACTTTATAAATTATGAGGCGTAACAGCTTGCTTTGCCCCGTCAGGGCGCGGGCGGGCGGGGATTTCGCTGGTGACCCACAGCCCCGCGGCCAATTCAACGCCGATGACCTGCTCTCGCCCGGTAGTATTGATTCTTAGCCGCAATGGACCGTTAAACGGCGCGCGATTGACCAATTCAAACGGTGTGCCGGGCACCAGGCCAATTTCGGCCAGGTATTTGAGCTTCTCCGGCTCGCGCGTTTTCACCCGGCTGATCTGGCCTTTCGCCCCCGGCGGAACCACCGTCAGCGGTCTGTCATTCAGTTCGGGCATAAACCCTTCCCGGGTGGGAATGGGATCGCCATGAGGGCAGGTCGCCGGATGGCCCATCAGCTCGTCCATGCGCTCTTCGATAAGCAGGGTGATGCCCTTTTGCAGCTCATCCGCCTCGTCGTGAACCTCATGCCAGCCAAATTTGAGCACATCCACCAAAAAACGCTCGACCAGGCGGTGGCGGCGAATGCCCAGCAGCGCCGCCTTGCTGCCCATCGGCGTTAGACGCACCCCCCGATACGGTAGGTGGTCTACCAGGCCGCCCTGGTGCAGCCGGCGGACCATGCGCACCGCCGCCGGGCCGGAGACATTGAGCCGCTCAGCCAGGGCTGTTGTGCTGACCCAGACGCCGCCCTGCCCCAGGCGGTAAATTTCGGCCAGGTAGTCGCGCATAGTCGCGCTGATCTCCTCTTCGGGAATGGGCAAGTTGTCGAATTCCATGGACAGTGTACGCCTCGGCAATCCAGAAAGTTATCTTTTGTATCCAAGCTTGTAGAAGCTACTATAGCATCGAACGGAGAATTTGTAAAGTTATTTTTATAAAAATTATAAAATTCACAAAAGGATGTCAGCCGTTGTGTTGATAAGTGCGAAGGCGGGTCACTGACCCGCCTTCGTTTTAGATCAAGCCGAATTGTTCGGCTTTGGCCCGCATAAACTTGAGGCCCTCGCTGGCCAGCACTTCCGAAGGTTGATTCGGCGGACGCCACAGCTTGGTCGCTGCCATCAGGTCGGGATTGATGGCTACAAACGACTCTAATACCAACGGTCCTTTAAACTTTGCGTCGGCCAGGCCGCGGAAGACATCATCCCAGATAATGGTGCCGCTCCCGACCAGCCCGCGATGGCTCTCGCTGATGTGGATGTAACCCAGCACGTCGGCGCAGTCCACCAGGGGTTGGTAAAAACCTTCCTCCTCGATATTCATTTGATAGGTGTCGGGATGCAGGACGATGTTATCTGCGCCAATCGCTTTGATGGTTGCCCGGCCATCGGCCAGGGAGTTGTAAAGGTAGGACTCGTAGCGGTTGACCGTTTCAAAGCCCAGGGTAATCCCCCGCTTTTTGGCATCCAGAGCCACTTCGCCCATCACGTCAACAACGGCCTGGCGTTCGGCTGCCGTTGGGGGTTTGTTCGTAAACACCCCCAGGGAATAGGCAATACAGCCTCCCAGAAAGGTACTGCCGACCGCTTCGACTTTTTCCAAAGCGCCGAGTAAAAACTGCCTGGCCTTTTGCGGGTAAAAAGGCAGGTGGCAGTCATCCGGCAGCACCAGGGTGGTCGTCCCTTCGATCCCGGCTTCGGCCAGCGCCTTTTTGTGCGCCGCCGCGTCAAACTCCTGCGGCTTGAGCAGCGGCATCTCGATCAAGTCGAACCCGGTTTTGGCCGTGGCCGCAATGGCATAATTGCCTTTTTCGGGGGTCCACTCGTCAATCCAAAGGTAAGCATGAGAACCAAATTTAGGCATCTTACTTTTCTCCTGAAAACAGTTTTTGTAGGACCTGTCCTACAGATGGGGTTATTGTTCCCAAACCAGGGAGGCCGCGCCGATCATCCCGGCGTCTTCCCACAGCTTGGAGTAAACGAGTTCGGCGGAATGGGCCAGCACCGGATGAATATTTTCGTTGAGCGCGGCAAAGCAGGGTTTCATCAGCCACTCTTCGATGTGGGCCAGGCCGCCGCCGATGACAATCCGGTCGGGGTTGAACATCTGCACCACGGAAGAAAGACCCACGCCGAAGTAGCGGCCGGCCAGGGCCAGCACTTCCTGAGCCACCCGATCGCCCTGCTGCGCGGCTTCGGCTACCACCTCGCCGGATACACGCTCGGGCTGCGGGCCGCAGAGCTGGCGGAGTAACGTTTCCTCGCCGGCCTCCAACCGTTCGCAGACCATGCGTGAAATCCCTAAGCCGGAAGCATAGCTCATCAGACAGCCCCGTTTGCCGCAGGTACAGGTTGGCCCGTCGAGCTGAACGACGGTATGGGCCAATTCGCCGGCGGTGCCGGTTGCGCCCCGGTAGAGCTGGCCGTCAATCACAACACCCAGACCGTAACCGGTACTGAAGGTGACGTAAGCCATGGAGTGTGACCCCTGGCCCGCGCCATAACGATACTCCCCCCAGGCCGCGCAGTTGGAGTCATTTTCCAGAACAACCGGAACGCCAAGACGCGCCTGCAAATGGTCGCGCAGCGGGTGGTTATCCCAGGCGGGCATGTTGCTGCTGGTCAGGATCAGCCCGGCCGCCCCGAAAACATGACCCCCAAAGCCGACCCCCAGGCCGGCCACAGCGCCGGTTTGCAGCCCGGCTTGAGCCATGACGGCATGAAAAGCCTCGACACTGGCGGCGATAACTTCATCAGGGGGCCGCCCGGCGTGGGTTTTAGAGATGTAACGGGACATAATGTTGGCCGATTCGTCTATAACGCCGGCCGCAATTTTGGTGCCGCCGATATCAATGCCAACAACAAAATTAGACATCCGTACTGCTCCTCGAATAGACCCCCTCCCCAACCCCTCCCCCAATTTGGGGGAAGGGCCAGAGGGTCTAATTTCATCTACTCAGGGAGTAATCACTCCTTTGATATACCCATCCGCCCCGGTCATGGCAATCTCAAAGGCGGCTTGGATGTTGTCCAGGGGGAAACGGTGGGTAATGAGCTTGTCCATTGGAAAGACGCCGCGGGCCAGCCCGTCTATGGCCCGGCGCATATCGTCCATCTGATCCAGGGAAAAAGACGGGTGCGCCGGCAGGATAATTGCGCCCAGGGTGGTCCAGTTGCGCAGGGTGTAAGTGCCCGGCTGGCCGTGCCAGCCGGCCAGCACGTAGCGCGCGCGGGTGCGGCGCATCGTCTTGACCGCCAGCTCAACCGGCTCGGCGCTGCTGGTGAGTTCAAACACCACGTCGGTGCCATGGCCCTGGGTGATCTCTTTGACCTGCGCCAGGAAATCGGGATCTTTGGCGTTGACCGTATGGGTCGCCCCAATTTCCTTGGCCAGGGCCAGGCGGTCTTCGCGCACGTCGGCGGCAATGAGTGAAGCCACGCCTCGCCCCACCAATCCGGCGATCACCAGCAAGCCCATAAAGCCGCTGCCCATCACCAGCACATGGTCGCCAAATTCCGGCGGCGCGGCGCGGAGGATGGTCGCAATACATTTGAGCGGCTCGGCCAGGGCCTGTTCCGAGGGCACGTGGTCGGGCACTTTCAAAAGCTGGCCCGGTTCGGCCAGGCCGTAGGTAGCAAAGGCGCGCAAATAGGCATAGAGGCCCGTCACCCGGTCGCCGGGCTGAAAACCCTTAACATTACGGCCCACGGCTTCGACGACGCCGACCGGCTCATGGCCCAAACTCATCGGTGTCTGGCCGATAATGCCTTTATAATAGACTCCATCGTACTGGCAAATCCCGCAGTGCGTAATGCGGATCAAGAGCTGGTCGTCGTTGGGGGTGAGCTGTTCTTCTTTGACAACCAGTTTGCCGGGTTCAACTAATTCAGCGTACCGTGAAAGAACCATCAAAATACCTTTTCATTAAGCTAAAGATGACTGGCGCCGGGTTGAAGAGAACAAAAGCGCCAGTTATCCGAGTAGTTACTGTAGGGGTGAATAAGAAGTAGGCGTCATAAAGGAATTGCTGATTTGCTTGACCAGCGGCCCGTCTTTTTCTGTCTCGGCCAGGGCGGCCAGCCAGGCGGGGTCATTTTTGAACTTTCCCCAAATTTCTTCGCGCCGGGCCAGACTGTCAAAGGCCAGAATGTAGACTAATTGATTATGGGATGGGCCGATGGTTGTATTCCAAAAGCCGACAATTTTCACCCCCAGCCGCTCCCACAGAGGAACGGTTACTTCGGCAAAGCGGCGGTGCAAGGCTTCCATTTTGCCGGGAAAGACTTCGTAGACTCTCAACTCATAGATCATGGTCAATCTGGAAGGTTGGAGGATGGGAAGGCTGGATAAGCATCCAACCTTCCATCCTTCCAGCCCTCCCATCCTTTTACCGAGTTTGCCTATTAAAAACCATAAAGATTCTAAGAAGCTGTCTGAAAAGGTTGGCGGTCAGCCCTCGGATTTGGTATAGTTGG
>JAHDWA010000089.1 GCA_023382535.1 Anaerolineae bacterium
TAGGTCATCAGGCCGCCGAAACGCAGCCCCGGCGCGCGGGCGATGATCCGGGCCAAGTCCGCTGCCTCCTGGGGCGACTGTACCCCGCACCGGCCCAGGCCACTGTCAAATTCGACCAGCGTTTCCAGCTCCAGCCCTTCCCGCTGCGCCGCGCCGGACAGCCCGCGCAGGGTGAACTCCGAGTCGGCGGTGACGCTCAGCTTGACCCGGCGGGCCAGGCGCATAAGCCGTTCCAATTTGCTCTCACCAATGATATTATAGGGCAGGAAAATATCTTGAATACCGGCCTGGGCCATCACCTCGGCCTCGCCGATCTTCTGGCAGGTGATCCCCACCGCTCCGGCCTTGAGCTGCAAGTGGGCAATCTCCGGGATTTTGTGGGTTTTGATGTGCGGCCGGTTGGCAATGCCGTGCTCGTCCAAATAACGCTGGAACCTGGCGATATTCGCTTCCAGCTTGTCCAGTTCAACCACCGCTGCCGGTGTTTCGAGTTGATTGATATGCATGAGTTTACTCCTCAGAAAATAGTTAGCAGTAATCAGTGAGCAGTGAACGGTTGAGTACTGATTACTGACAACTGATCACTTTCATTCTTGGCGATGTGTCAAAGGTTGGGGAACACTTCTTTATAAAATCCCGTACTTTTCAAACGCCTCCGCCGCCAGCATGCCCTTTTCCAGTTCGATTTTGATCACCTTTTCGGCGCGGGCTTTTTCCAGGCTGGCGCTGAAAACTTCGGCTTCAACCGCCCGGGGCACGACGACCACCCCATCAATATCGCCGATGACCATATCGCCGGGCTGGATGCGCACCCCGCCGATCTCCACGTCAATGCGGTAGTCAATCACCCGGCCGCGCCCCTTCTGGTCCTGGGCAAAACGGCCGACGCAGAAAACGGGAAACTCCATCGCCAGAATGCCCTGAGTGTCCCGCACGTAGCCGTTGAGCAAGGCCCCGGTCGCCCCGCGCGCCCTGGCCGCGGTAGACATCAACTCGCCCCACATGGCATAACGGGCCGATGCACCGCTGGCGACATAGATTTCACCGGGCTTTAGGTCGTCCAGCGCGGCAAACATCAGACCGTACGAGTCCTTGGTATCAAAAACATTGGCTTCCAGCACCGGCATCGCCCGTCCGACCAGCAACATGTGGGGGTCCAGCGGTTGAATTTCCGGCGGGAGAAACTGGTTGGTATAGCCGTGGTCATCCAGAATATCGCCAATCACGGCGGTATACAATTCCGCCCGCAACAGGGCCATCAGCTCTTCATCATTTTGCCATTCCATGAATAGTCCTCACTTTGATTAATGATTCCGATTTCAGGCGACTTCTTCGCCGCCCCAGCTTTGGCGCAGCAAACGCAGCCAGTTGCCGTGCATAATCGCGGCGATGTCTTCCTCTTGATACCCCCGGTCGGCCAGCAGGCCGGGCAGCTTTTGTAAATCGGCAATCGTGTCCAGATCAGAGGGTGACTGGTCCCGGCCAAATCCCCCGTCGAGGTCTGTGCCGATAGCCGCGTGGCGAGCATTGCCGGCCAACTGGCAGACATAATCAATATGATCCACCACGTTTGACATGGTAATCTGGACGTTGCTGCTCTGGCCGATGATCCAACCCGGCTGGAGCATCCAGGTGTCAAAGGCGGCACCGATCACCCCATCCCGCTCAAAAATGGCCTTGAGCTGGTCATCGGCAAACTGGCGCTGGTGCGGTACGAGGCTGCGGCAGTTGTTATGGCTGGCCAGCACCGGGCCGTTGTAGGCTTCGATGGCCTGCCAGAAAGCCTGGTCTGAAAAGTGGGTCAAATCTAGGATCATACCCAGCCACTCCATTTTGGCCAACAAGTCTAGACCAAACTCAGTCAGACCCTCTTCGGTGCTGGTGCCGCCGGCATAGCGCCCAGGGCCATAATGGGCCGGCCCGACCACCCGCAACCCCAGCTCCCACCACTCCGGCAAATCATCGGGAACCAGGATCGAGTCAGCACTTTCCATGCTGATGACAAAGCCAAGCGGCGGTAAGGCCGCGGTCAGGTCACCCGTTTGGTCCCAAGTTTCCCACTCGTCCATGTGATCGTCCAGTTCCACCTGGTTCGTAATGATCCGCACATAACCGGCCCGTTCCAGGGCGCGATAGTAGGCCAGTTGGCCCTGGGCAATACCAAACGCCTGGGCCGGGGAAGCGTAATCAATGTGCGGCGACGGCCTGCCGGTCGAGCGGACCAGCAGCGTGGCGAAACAAAGCGCCACCCGCCCCTGGGCCAACTCAGGCAGGGCCACCGTTCCTTGCGCCCGCCCTTCGCCCCGGGTCCGGTTCTCCTGCGTCCGGATGGTATAAACCGAAGCCAATAAATTCCGATTCCACTGCAAAGCATTCCAGCCCAGATCAAGATGCGCGTCAATGATAAGCATTTAAGTTCATTCCTTTCTATTGTTGGAAGGCTGGAAGGTTGGAAGGCTGGAAAGTTACCAACCTTCCAATCTTCCCCCATCACGGCAAACTCTTATCGTGCTTGGTCAACACCTCAGCCTCAGAGGCGGTAACGAGCAGCGCATCTTCCAGGCGCACGCTTGTTTCACCCGGCAGATAAATACCCGGCTCCAGCATGACGACCATGCCCTCCTGGAGTCTTTCCTCATTATAGGGTACGATGCGGGGCGCTTCGTGGCCGATCACGCCAATACCATGCCCGCTGTGGTGCGGGTAGACCGGATAGCCCGCAGCGGCGATAAACTGGCGGAGTTTCTGGTCAATCTCTCTGGCTACCGCGCCCGGCCGCACCAGCGAGATGCCAAACTCCAGGGCTTCTTGCACCGTGCGGTGCATAGCCGCCTGCTGTGACGTCGGCTCGCCGGCGTAATAGGTGGCGCAGCCGTCGCTCCAATAGCCATACAAAATGGTGCTGAGGTCCACAATCAACGAGTCGTGCGGCCTGATCTCATAGTCCAGCGGCCAGCCGCCGATATTGTTCTGCCGGTAGCCGACCACGCAGTCGTTGCCCAGCGGGACTCGCCGCCCGGCCGCCTGCTGGACGGCGCTGTGAATCTCGGTCCACACATCAATTTCCCGTTTCCCTGCAGCCACCGCCCGCCGCGCCGCCGCCTGCCCGATATCGGCCAGGGCGAAATTCTCACGCAGCTTGGCCAGTTCCTCGCCGGTTTTTATCATGCGCAGCGGCTCCAGCCAGCCGTCCACCGGTACAAAATCGGCCCCACCGGGCAGAGTCTCGCGCACCACCCCTAAAAAATAAGCCGGCACGTCGCGCTCTTCAACGCCAACCTTGCCGCTCCTGGATTTTCCCATCACCTGGCGCAAGGCAGCAGTCAAATGATCGGTCCCGGCCAGCGGCTGCTCGATGGTATAACCCAGGTGGGTGATGACGGCTCCATCCGCCTGCCCGTCAAAGGCGGCTGTATCGGCGGCATAGGCATCCACCACCAGCAAGGTAAAATGCCCATCCTCGTACCAGACCAGCGGCGGGCCGCCGGCGAAGAAGTTGGAGCCGACCTGCACCGGCGGAGCAAAGCCGGTCAACCACTTGACGGTATAAGGATTGGCCAAAAGCGCCCGCTCGATCCCCCTGGATTTGAAATAGGCATGAGCGCGCTGGCGTTGTTCTTGATGCATGGATTTTGGTCTCCTTCAATAAACCACAGATTACACAAATTTCACAGAAAAAGTAAAAATCCGGGTAATAGGTGAAATTTGTGGTTTAAAGTTTTCAGGTCGAATTGTGATTAAGCCTGGTCGGGCCTGCGCACACCCAGCGTAAAACCGCCGTCAATACGCAGAGCCGTGCCGGTAATATAATCGGCGTCGTCGCTGGCCAGGAAGACGGCGGCCCGGCCAATATCGCGCGGGGTGCCCATACGTCCCCAGGGAATAAGCTTGGCTCCCGCCTCCAGTTCCTCGGCGGAGGCCAGTTTGCGCTCGCCCGGCGTATCAATCCAGCCCGGATTAATGACATTGACGTTGACCCGGTATGGGGCCAGCTCGGCTGCTAACGTCCGGCCCAGGTGGTTGATGGCTGCCTTGGCCATGTTGTACGGTGCGCTCGTCGGCAGGGGAATTTCGGACAGGACGGAACCAATGATGATAATTTTTCCGCCGAACTGTCCCTGGTTGGCCCGAGCGACCATCTGCCGAGCCGCCATCTGGCAGGTGTGGAAGACCCCAAACTGGCTCACTTCCAGGGTCCGCAGCACGTGCTCCCACTGAGCTTCGACCACCCATTCGCGGATGGTCACGGCAGCATTAGCGATCACAATATCAATCTGCCCGAAGTGAGCCACACCGGCCGCAAACATGGCCGCCATCTGCTCTCGATTGGAAACATCGGCGTACTGAACCAGCGCCCGGCGGCCCAGCCCCTCGATGGCAGCAGCTGTCTCGCGGGCATCGTACTCGCCGGTTGGCGGCAGATCGTTGACCACGACATCCGCGCCCTCTTCGGCCAGGCACAGGGCAATCCCCTGGCCGATGCCCCGCGCTGCCCCCGTGACCAGGGCTACTTTCCCCTCAACCCGCTTCACTTATTGACCCCTTATCATAATGCACGATAACCGACTTTCAAATTCTGCGGAAAGGAATGCAAAAGTGCACTTCTCCTAGACTTTTATACAGCCTCACTTGGCCCCAACAAGTTTCAACGCTTCCTCTAACTTCTGTAAAAACAATTCCACATCGGCCATTGTATTGTAGCCATGCAGCGACACACGCAGGCGGCCGGCGTGGGCCATAAGGTGAACATTCTGGCTGTGCAGGTAACGCTGGATTTCTTCGGAAGCCGGGTGACGAAAGGCGAGGATCCCCGCCAGCGCGTCCGGCTCTTGCGGCGTCAGCAGCTCAACGGGCAGCCGGGCCAGACCTTCCAGGCAGGCCAGCACCAGCGGCCGCGCCGCCGCATCAATCGCTTTGACGCCCACCCTCTGAATATACTCTAACGCTGCCCGAATGGCATAAAGCGCCGGATAGTTCGGCATGCCGACCGTAAAACTGGCCGCCCCCGGCAGGCTGACCGCCCCCTCAAAGCGCTGAGGGCCAAAGGCGTCCTGCAAATTGAACCAGCCGCCCGCCGGCACGGTCCATTCCTGTATTCGTTCCGCCGGCACCCCCACCAGGCCACCGCCGTGGCAGGCCAGAATCCATTTGTGGGTGCTGCTGACAATCAAATCAACTCCAGCCAGGTGCAGGGGGATGCGGCCCAGGGCCTGGGTTACGTCGAGAGCGAGCAAAGCCGGGGAATGACGGCGCACCGCCGCCACAACTTCTGCCAGCGGAATCATAAAGCCGTTGAAAAAGCTGACCAGCGAAACCGTCACCAGCCGCGTGGCCGGCCCCAGCAGAGGGACCAAATCTTCAACCCACAAGCCCCCGCCGCGCGCGCGCCACACTTTGACGGTGGCCGGGCAGGTGGGCTGCAGCCAGGGAGTCGCTCCCGCCGGAAAATCGAGGTCGTTGATGACAACTTCATCGCCGGGCTGCAATTGCAGGGCCAGCGCCGCCAGGTTGTAGGCTTCGGAGCTGCAAGAGCTGAGACCGATTTCGGCGGGGGTCAGGCCGTAGAGTTGGGCTGTCAGCGCCTTGACCGCCTCTCGCTGGGCCTGATGCCGCTCCCGGCCATCCATACCCAGTTGGTGGTCATAAAAATATTGCTGCAACGCCTCGCCAACCACCAGCGGGGGAATACCTTCAGCGGCAGTGTTGAGGTAAGTTATGCCTTCAAGCGAGGGGAAGGCTTCGCGGCGGGTTTGATCGGTTAACATCTCGTTCCTCGTAAGACCCCCTCCCCGAATCGGGGGAGGGGTTGGGGAGGGGGTCCGCTTTTCATTACCAACGGTGTATCACTGTGTTACTAAATTTGCTCATCGAAGTCATTAGAGGCGGCTGAGGCTTCCAACTGCTCCAGCCAGCTCTGAATCCGCAGGGCATCGGCATACCGCGCTCCGAGGGGCGGCTCGACCTGACCACGAACAACCCGGCAGAAGTGGCGCAGTTCCTCGGCCAGCCAGCCGGACGAGGCCATGAGGTCGGCGTAGACAGCCAGCGACAGCGGCCATTCGGCCCGCTCGCTCCAAATTTCCAGCGGCTGCGGATTCAGCCGCAACTGGGCCGCCCAGCCCTGCCCAAAAAGCTCGATCCGGTCGAAGCCATCGCTGCTCATCCCCGGCGGCGTCAGGTAGGAGGCGGTCAGCGACCCCCAGACGCCGCCGGGCCACTCCAGCTCGGCTCGCGCCAGGTCAAAACCACCGCCCTCCCGCGGGTGCAGGCGACCCCAAAGACGGACCGGTTCTTCTCCACCCGTTAGGGCAAAGGCCAGGTACAAATCATGGACCATCAACAGGCGAAAGGGCGTTTCCTGATAAAGCTCCCAGGTTGTGCTGGGTCGGTGACGCACCAGGTGAAAGTGGATCAGCCGCCCGCGCTGGCGCACTTCTTGCAGCAGGCGACGGAACTCGGCGGCAAAGAGCAAGATGTGGCCCAGCATCACCCGCTCCGGATGGGCGGCGACCAGCGGTTCCAGCCGCTGCGCTGCGGCCAGGCTTTCGGCCAGGGGTTTTTCGATCAACACGTGAGCGCCGCCGGCCAGAATTTGCTCGGCCAGGGGCACGTGGGACTCGGTCCGGGTGGCAATGACCCAGGCATCGGCCTCGACCTCGGCCAGGGCGGCCGCGAGGCTGGTCCAGCCGGGTGTCCCGGGCAACTGCTGGTACAGTTCGGCCAGCGCCGTTTCCCGTGAGTCCACCAGGGCGACCAGTTCCGCTTCGGCCAGACCGGCCAGGGTCAGGGCATGCAGCCGGCCAAAACTGCCCAAACCCACCACCCCCATACGGATTTTCGATTTTTGACCTGTGCCCCGATCACGGGTATTTTGGATTTTCGATTTTTGAAGTTCCATTTCGGCCGTAAACAATCCAAAATCTCAAACTAGCAAGCTAAACTTGAAGCCCCCACCATTTAGCATAGATCTCGGCCATTTTTTCCAACTCGACGATAGTGACCCACTCCTCGCTGCCATGAGCCTGGTCAATGGAACCCGGCCCGATGACTACGCACTCGCGGGCCAGGCCGCCGTAAGCCGAGGCATTGGTCCCGTAAGGCACAACCGCCGGCGCCCGGCCCGACCATGCGGCCAGTTGGCGCAGCCAGGGCGTATCGGGCGGCTGCAGAAAAGCTTCGACGGCCAGGCCGGTGGTCGTCTTCACCGGCAGCGGGCAGGCTTGCCGGGCCACTTCTTGCAGCGCTGCGGCTACCTCCCACGATTTCTCGCCGTCTACGATACGGCGGTCAATAAAAAGCTCGCATGACTCCGGCACGACATTTTCGCCGATACCGCCGTGGATGATGGTCACGCTAAGTGTGGGCGGGCCAAGACCCCCTCCCCGGCCCTCCCCCTTAAAGGGGGCAAAGGTTTGAAGGCGTTGGTGTTCCTCGTCCAGGGCGAGGATGAGCCGGGCGGCGGCGGTGATGGCGTTCTGGCCCAATTCCGGCTGGGAGGAGTGCGTGGATTTACCCTGCACTTCAAATCCCATGCGGAGCGCTCCCTTGTGGCCGTAAACCGGCCCGCACAGGGTCGGTTCGGCTACGGCCAGTTGGTCCAGCGGCAGGCCCTGCTGGCGCACCCACTCGGCGAAAGCCACCGCCCCTTGACCGCGCATCTCTTCATCCATTGTCACGGCGATGAGCAGGTTGGTTGGCGGAGTCTGCCCGGCCTGGTGCATCGCTTCGAGCAGGGCCATGACAACTGCCAGTGAGGCTTTGGTATCCACCGCGCCCCGGCCATACACCCGGCCCGCCTCAATTAGCCCGCTGAACGGGTCGCCCAGCATCTGCTCGACGCCGACGGTGTCCATGTGGACATCTACCGCCAGCCAGCGATCAGCCTTTCCCCGCCAGAGGCCGTAAATATTAGGGCGATTGGGCAGCACCTCGTGCCGGTGAACTTCCCCGCCAAACGCCTGAAACCAGGCCGTCACTTCGGCGGCCAGACGCGCCTCGCCGGGGACACCGGCGCGCGGCCCGGCCTGCTCGGGCGAGACGCTGGGAATTTGCACCAGCCGGCTGAGCCACTCGGCCAGTTGTTGTCCTGTGACCATTTTGACCTGCGGCCCTACTTGTCGCCGATATAGGCGATGGCGTCAATTTCGACCATGATGCCGAGCAACTGGCTGCCCACCGTCGTCCGGGTCGGCTTGGGATCGGGGAAGTAGGTCGAGTAGACTTTGTTATAGCGGTCGAACAGGCTGAGGTCGCTCAGGTGGGCCGACACTTTGACCACGTCGGCCATGCTGGCCCCGGCGGCTTCCAAAATGGCCTTGATGTTTTCCAGGGTGCGGGTGGTCTGCTCCTCAATCGTCCCGCCGACGACCTGACCCGTGTCCGGGTCCAGCGGTCCCTGGCCGGAGACAAAGACAAAATCGCCGGCCTTTAATCCCTGGGAGTAAGCGCCCATCGGAGAAGCGCCTTTTTTGGTTGAGATTTGTTGTTTGGGCATAGGGTATACTCCTTATTTTGAAAAAACTGTGAATTCTGAATAGCCAATTGTGAATTGCCGGCAGGGGGCCTTCGGCTCTGAATAAAAATAATCTTTATTAGACTGGCGTCGCCCGCACCAACAGCACCGGGCAGGAAGCGGCCCGCAAGACTTTGTCGGCGACGCTGCCATACACCCAGCGAGCCACGCCGCTGCGGCCATGCGTACTCATCACAATTAATGAGACCCCGTTCTTGCTGGCGTAATCAACAATCGTTTCGGCGGGCAGGCCCACTTCGACGACCGGGGAAACCTTATGCTTGTGCAGCTTCAAATCTGCAGCAACTTCGTTCAGGGCGTGGGTCGCTTCGTCCAGCCAATACTCCTGGCGCTTGGCATGGTCCAGGGCGCCTTCCTGGATATATCCGGTCAAAAAGTGAGCTTCTGGAACAACTCGAAACAAGATCAATTCGGCCTGATACATATCAGCCAGGGCCAGGGCATGGGGCAAAGCCTGAGCAGCAAGGGCGGAACCATCCAGAGTAACCATAATTTTAGCGTAGGTGATTGTCATCCCCGCCTCCTCTTTCAGTGAAGCAATATCTTGGCAACCGGCCCCGGCTCAGCCAGTAATCGCTCAAAGCACTCACGGCCGGCGGCCAGGGGTGCTTTCAATAGCCAGGGGTCAATCTGAACCTGCCCCGCAGCTAACCAGGCGAAGGCATCTTCAAAATCGAGCGGGGTATAGGCAAAGCTGCCCAGCAGTTTCACCTCTTTACGGATGACCAGGTTAGACTGAACCTGGCTTTCCTCGTCGTGCAGACCGACCAGGATAAGGCTGCCGCCCGGCCTGACCGCCTCGATGCCCTGCTGCCGGGTAACGGTCAGCCCCACGGCGTCAATGGCTGCATCCGCCCCCAGCCCATCCGTTTCCGCGCGAACTACCTCGACCACGTTCTCCGCCAGGGGATTTAACACCCGCACCCCAAATCCCTCGCCGATGGCCCGCCGGTGGGGATCGGTGTCGGTGGCCACAATTTTGGTAAGGCCAAAGGTGCGGGCGACCTGCAAGACCAGCAGGCCAATCGGTCCCAGGCCGGTAATCAGCAGGGTGTCCAGGGCCGTGACATTCGCCAGCTTCACTGCCCTGATGGCGCAGCCAACCGGCTCGGTTAAAGCGGCATGTTCCAGGCTGAGGTGGTCCGGTACGGGGTAGACTTGTTGGGCCGGAACTTTGATCATGTCGGCATAGCTGCCCGGCCGGTGCGCTCCCAGGAGCTGGCGCTGCCGGCACAAATTGTGGCGACCGGCCAGGCAGGCGCGGCACGAACCGCAGTAAATCAAGGGATTGGCCGTCACCCGTTGTCCGACGGCCAATCCCGGTTTTAGCCGGGCCACTTGCGAGCCAAGCTCGATAATTTCACCCGAAAATTCGTGACCCATCACCAGGGGCGGCTTGCGCAGGCTGTTTTGTCCCAGGTAGCCGCTCAATTCCGAGCCGCAAATACCGGAATAGGCCACTTTAATCAGCACTTCGTCCGGCCCAGGCTCCGGCGCAGGGATGTCGCGGATATTCAACTGCCGCGGGCCTTCGTAGACTAACGCTTTCATCAGTTAGAACTCCTTAAAGATAGTAGCCAGTAATCAGTAATCAGTAGTCAGATAGACAGAGGCGGATAGACCAGTTGGCCTGGAATAGCCAGCTTGATCCGGTAGAGAGAGCTGGAGGCGGCGATGTAGAGCGTGCGCAGGTCCGGCCCGCCAAAAGTGCAGTTGCCCGGTATCTCCGGCAGGGGAATAATGCCGATCAGTTCGCCTGCCGCAGAGAAAATGTAGATACCGGCCTTTTCGCCCTCGCCGGCGGTCAGGTAGATATTGCCTTCGACATCAAGGACCATACCATCACCGCCGTAACCGTCGCCGTGATCATATAAGATGCCGCGCCGTTTCCAGGAACCGTCCCCAACCAGATCATAGGCCAGCAAAAGGCGCGCCCCGCCGGGGTCCGGGTTGTGATCCACCAGGTAGAGGGTGCGGTTGTCAGGGGTGATCAGGATACCGTTGGGAAACTGCATGTCGTCAATAACGCGGGTGAGCGAGCCATCCAGCTCAACCCGGTAGACCGCCATGCAATCCTGCTCCAAATCCCCACGATAACCGTAGCGCGGATCGGTAAAATAGATGCGGCCCTCGCGGTCAAAGCAAAGGTCGTTGGGCGCGTTGAGCTTTTTGCCGTTGTAGTGCGAGGCCAGGGTGATGATGGCGCCGTCCGGCTCATAGCGGCGCACCGCCCGCGCCCCGCCGTCCTTGCCGTCACAGCAAACGACCAGGCGGCCTTGACGGTCAAAGTTCATGCCGTTGGCCCGCTCGCTCGGTTCCTGCCAGACCTCTGTTTTGCCGCTGTCAGGGCGAAAGACGAGGATGCGATTGTTGGGGCAATCCGAGAAATAAACGTTACCCTCGGCATCGGCGGCCGGCCCTTCGGCAAAGGCGCAGCCCTCAAACACTTTTTCCAGCCGGGCTGCGGCAGGGATAATATCACTGAGTTGAGTCACCTCAATTCTCCTTTGATCTGAAAAGTGTAAGCAGTTGCAGAGACTAAGCCAGCTCCAACAAGCCGAAGCGGGCCGGTTTATGGAAATCGGCGGGTTCGGTCATGGTCGGCGACCAGCAGCTATACTCCGGCGCGGCGTCGCGGGGGCGCTCGATACGGTAGAAGTTGGCCCGCCACAGCCGCGGCAGCTCGCCCGGCGGAGCAACTGCTGCCCAGGGAATCGCGATAATCCCCCACCAGCGGTTGGCAGCGTCCTCTCGACCGGCCCGCCAGCGAATGCCCGGACAATTCCAGCCGAAGTCCACTTCCAATTCGGTTCGCTGTGAGGTGGGATTGTAGATGCGCGCATCCAGCAGCACCTCGTTGGGACTCACCTGGAACTCGAAATAACGCACTAAATCGGCCTCGCCGGGGCCAAAGAAAATTTCGACCACCTCTTCGTCATAGATCGGCTCATCCCGCTGGGTGTACGTGCCCCAAATATCGCGGTCGTCGCAGTCGTACCGGACATACAACGCCTGGGGGTCATAGCAAACCCGGGCGACCGTCTGTTGTACCGCCGGGCCGCTGCCGTCGGCCAGGATGAACGGTGGGAGGGAAGGTACGTCAGTCCAGTTCCAGGTGGCCGGATCGGCTTGAGTGTCCCACCCTTCAGGGACATGAGGGGCACGCCAACGAGGAATCCCTTGCATCATTCCTGTCATTCTCCTCAATCTTGTATTACCGCTGTTGAAAGACGGCTATCACATTATCGGCCTATTTCATCGGCCGATAATGTAATTTTCGAGCTGGGTGATAATAAATTCTTGCTGGGAGATGACCTCTTTGACCACGTCGCCAATGGAAATGACCCCTACCAGGCGTTCACCCTCCATAACCGGCAGATGGCGGATGCGTTTGTTGGTCATCAGGGCCATGCAGTCCTCCACCGTCTGTTCGGGACGGATAAAGACTACTTTTTCGGTCATGATCTCGCGCACAGGGGTGGTCTTGGATGACTTTCCCAGCAAGCTGACCTTGCGGGCATAATCCCGCTCCGAGAGGATACCAACAACCTGATTCCCCTCAAGAACAACCAAAGCGCCCACTTCCTTCTCAGCCATCAACTGCAAGGCATCAATAACGAGCGCATCCGGCCTAATGGCCCACACTTGAGATCCCTTGTTTTGTAAGAGCTGATTGACAGTCTTCATCCTTTAACCTCCTTTCGCACACCCGTGTTTATTGAACAGCCCGTACAAAATCTCTGACCCGCTGGGGGTCAGTCACCATCCGGGAAAATTCTGGCGGCCGCAATTCGCCGCCCATAAAGGAGCGCAGATTGCGATAGGTCATCTGGCTCTCTAAAGGGGTACTGGCAGTCGTATGGATTTCTTTGACCCCGCTCCCGGTTATTATTTTCTGCACATTCCGTTCGGAAATCACTCCGGATAGGCCCGGCATGATGATAATTCGATCGGACGCCTGCCGCACCAGTTCCGTAATCAAATCCAGCCCTTCCAGGGCCGAGCTTTCCTGCCCTGTCGTCAGCACCCGGTCAATCCCCAACGAGACGAGCGTCTCCAGCGCCTCATGCGGATCACGCAACATATCAAAGGCGCGGTGGAAAGTGACGCTCAGCGGGCGGGCCAGTTCGACCAGCGCGGCGGTGCGGGCCGCGTCCACCGAACCGTCCGGGTTGAGCAGGCCAATCACCACGCCGTTGGCTCTCAACCGCTTGGCCCCCTCGATGTCATATTTCATCACCTCGAATTCGACCTCGGTGTAGCAAAAATCGCCGCCGCGCGGGCGGATGATGACATTCAAATCAATGCCAATATTTTTACGGGCCAGGGCAATCGCGCCCGCGCTGGGGGTCGTGCCGCCTTCCAGCAGGTTGTCACACAGCTCCACCCGGCTGGCCCCGCCCTGCTGCGCCGCAATGGCCGACTCGACCGAGTCAATACAGACTTCAAGGACGGTAGGCTGACTCATTTGACCTCGACAATGATTTCAATTTCGACAGCCCAATTGTGGGGAATAGTCATGCCGACAGCGCTGCGGGCATGCCGGCCCGCCTCGCCAAACACCTCGATCAGGAGATCGCTGCAGCCGTGAATAACAGCCGGGGTGTCGTCAAAATCAGGCGCTACATTGACCATGCCCAGCACCTTGACCACCTGGACCACGTTATCCAGGCTGCCGGCCAGGGTTTTGATAGCAGCCAGGGCGCTCAACGTTGACAGCCGGGCGGCCTCGTATCCTTCCTCCACCGACACCTCCCGGCCCACTTTGCCTTTGATGGCTTTGCCGCCCCAGTTCGATACCTGCCCGGAGGTATAGATGAGGTTGCCCGTCCGCCTGGCATGCATCAAGCGCCCGGCGTTCAATTCAACGGGTTCGAGGGTATAACCCATTTCACGAAGTTTTGCTTCAAAAGACATAGCTTTATCCTTTCATCATTTGAACAGGTCCGGTGATTCGTTCCGGCTGGCGGCCATACGGCTCGCGCAGAGCGCGGCCGGGCGTCGCGCCGGTTGGCTGGCTCTCGTCAATCACCAACACCCCGTTCACGGCAACAAAATGGACGCCTTCGGGGTAGCTGATGGGGTTTTCGTAGGTGGCGGTGTCGCGGAGCGTGTTAGGATCGAAGACAACCAAATCCGCCATGAAGCCGGGCCGGACAATACCACGATCCAGGCAGCCAATCCGCCGGGCCGTAGCCGAGGTCATCTTGCGGATGCCTTCGGCCCAGCTCAACAAGCCTAAATCGCGCACATAATGGGCCAGAAAGCGGACATGCGTGCCCCAGCCGCGCGGGTGCGGCCGCCCGCCGACCAAAATACCATCGCTGCCGACCACGTGAGCCGGATGCTGCAAAATCATCTGCACATTTTCCTCATTGCCGATGTGGGCCAGGCAGGAGACACCCAGGCGGGTTTGAAGCAGCAGGTCAACAAAAAATTCATAGGGGGTCTGGCCGGCCCGCGCCGCCGCATCCGGTACAAACATGCCGACCAGGGCCGGGTCGTGCTCGCCCATGATCCCGCCAATTTGCAGCATCTCCCAGCCCATCGGCACCCCGCTGAAGCCATCGGAGCCGCTGACCTCCATCTCGTGGCGCAGCCGCTCGTGAATATCGGGCGATTTCAACCGGGCCAGGGTCGCTTCGGTGCCGCCTTCGTGCATCCAGTAAGGCAAGAAGGCGTGGAGATACGTGTTCCCGGCCAGATAGGGATAGGTGTCCAGCGTGATTTCGATCCCGTCGGCACGAGCGTGGTCAATCGCGGCCAGCAACTCCGGGGCGCGGCCTTTATTGATCGCATATCCCAGGTGGCAGTGAGTTAGATGCACCGGCACGCCGGCCCGGCGGCCAATCTCAATCGAGTCATAGTAGGCTTCCAGCGCCTGCATGCCATAGTTACGATGATGGGGGCAGTAGAAGCCGTTATAAGGCCGCAAAATCCGGCATAGTTCAACCACCTCCTCATCGCTGGCGAACATGGCCGGGGCATAGGTCAGCCCGGTCGAGAGACCAATGGCCCCCTCGCGCATGCCCTGGTCAATCAGTTGCTGCATCTGGTGCAGCTCCTCGGGTGTGGGCGGGCGGTTGTCCATGCCCATAACGGCCATCCGCACCGTGCCATGCGGCACATGCGTCGCCACATTGACCGCGACCTGATTTTCAAACCGGTCCAGGTAGGTGGTAATCGTTCCCCAATCCCAATCCAAATCCGGCCGGCCGTTCCAGCCAGCCAGTTGTTCGCGCAGTTGGGTGGCGGTTTGGGGCGTCACCGGAGCCAGGCCCAACCCATCGTGGCCGACGACCTCAGTTGTCACACCCTGGCGAATCTTGCCTTCCATCAACGGGTTATACAGCGGGTACAGGTCGGAATGGGTGTGCACATCAATAAAGCCGGGACAAATGATTCGTCCCTCTGCCTTGATGACTCGTTTCGCTGCGACCCCCGCCAGCGGCCCCAGAGCGACAATCCGGTCTCCTTGAACTGCAACATCGGCCCAATACCAGGGCGTGCCGGTTCCGTCAATAAGCCGGCCACCGGTGATTAACAGATCGTACATCGTTCCGTTCCTAATTTTAGATTTCGGATTTTCGATTATCTCGCTCTGACCAATCCAAAGTCCACCCCCGAAAGGGCAGTCGTAAGTCTAAAATCAAAGTTGGACCCATTGGCCTGTTTCGGCTGATTTGTAGGTAGCCAGCACTAAGGCAACCGAGGTCCGGCCCGTTTCCCCGGAAGGTTCGGGCTGCCGTCCCTGGCGCACCGCCTCGACCATTTCGCTCAATTCGGCGATCATACCGACCATCACCCGCTCCGACAGGCCCGCATCGGGGTGATAAAAGTGCTGGGTGGTCCGCTTACCGGTAGTAAAAAGCTCCAGCGAGTCCCAGGAGCGGACGCGCAGCATGCCGGTTTCACCGTAAACCTGCATCTCACACATCAAAGTGCGATAAGGTCCCCAGTGCTGGAAAAAAGTCCCCTGCACGCCGCCGTCAAAACGGGCCAGGGCCGAGCCGTAATCTTCGGCCCGGCTGCCCTGAGTGGGTTCGATGATGGCCGCCACCGCGGTTATTTGCTGGCCCAGCACCCAGGCGGCCCGGTCAAACCCGTGGACCGCATTGCACATAAAAACGCCGCCGCCGGCGATCTCCTTGTCACGATACCAGGGCAAAACAAAGCTGTGGGTGATAGACATCGAGTCCAGCACGGTCAGCGGCCGGCCGATCGCGCCGCTCTCGACCAGGTGTTTTGCTTCACGCATTTCCGGGTAAAAGTGATGGGTGAAGCCGGTCATCAAATAGATTCCGGCTTTCTGGCAAACCGCCAGCATCTGGTCCGCCTCTTCGACAGTGCGGGTGATGGGCTTTTCCATCAAAATGGGGACGCCGGCTTGGGCTGCCGCTTCGGCGGCGGGTAAATGGAGGCGAGGCGGCAGACAAACGCTGATAATCTCTACCCCGGCTTGCAGCAAAGACTCGTAATCATGGAAACGCCTGCAACCCAGTTCCTGGGCCAGGGGTTCGGCCCGCTCTGCGGCCGGGTCGGCGATACCGACCAGTTCCACTGCGGGGATTTGTTTGTAGGCCCTGGCGTGAACCGCGCCGATAAACCCGGCCCCGGCCACGCCGACTCGAATTTTGGCCGCCATTATCTTCTCCTAAAAAGAGACGAGGAAACGAAGAAACCCTCGCCCCCCCGCCTTATTGAATTCAGTTGACCTGACTTCAACGACTTGATTGGTCCCCACCCCGAAACCACCTGCCGCCTTCCGCGTTCTCCATGAATTCAAAGACCGCCCCATCTTGGAGAACAAAGACAACCCGCAGCATTTCGGTTGGGTTAAACGGCCCCAGTAAAATTTCAGAGTCGCCCATTGCTTCTTCAAGATTATCTACCCGAAAAGCAATGTGAGGCAAGTTTCGCACCGGTCCAGTCACCGGGGTATCAGGTTCAAAGCGCAAATATTCAATCTTGTAAGGATGCGAGGCCGGGTTCGTGACCCAGACTTTGGTGGCCGGAACATACATTTCTTCGGCTTGTTTTTCGTCGGTGACAACACCCACATGATCGAACTCACGCATGCGAATAACTCCTTAGCTTTCCACCGTGTCATTCTGAACGGAGCGCAGCGAAGTGAAGAATCTCCAATGACATGGTTTATCATCAACGATCTGGGGGATTCTTCGCTTCCGTTGGTCGCTCAGAATGACACTTGATGTACCTAAACCTTCAACGCGCCTTCGGTCAAGCCCTTCATGTACCAGCGTTGGGCAATAGCAAAACCGATCAGACCGGGCAGGATAGCCATTATATAAACGGCAGCGATGCGCGGCCAGGCCCACTCGCCAAAACCGCCAAAGGTGGTAGCCAGCACAACCGGCAGTGTTCGCACCGATTGATCGTTGGTCAGCGTTACGGCCAAAAGGAACTCGCCCCAGGCGCTGACAAAGTTGACGATGACCAGCACGACAATACCGTTAACGATCAGGGGCAGCATAATTTCCCACAGAATCCGCCAGGAACTGGCTCCATCAATTTTTGCCGCGTCAACAATTTCGTGAGAAATGGTTTCAAAGATACTCCGCATAATCAGGATGCTGATGGCCAGGTTTAAAGTCACATAGGGTAGGATCAAGCCGATCAGGGTGTTGATCAGATTGAGCGCATTCTGGATTTCAAAAATACCGATCAGAGAAACCAGGCGTGTTGGGAAAAAGAGAGTACCTACCAGGAGGCTGACCACCAAAGGCGCGCCCGGCAGCCTGAGGTGAACCAGGGCATAACCGGCCAGAATGGCACACAGGGTGGTAATAACAACCGTGGCTGAGGTGACGATGATGCTGTTGGTGTAATTGTGCCAAAAGGTGGGGATATGCTCGAATACATAACGGTAGTGGGTAAAGTCGAACTGTTCAGGCCATAATTTGCCGGTATAGGCATCAGGCACGGATTTGATAGACATCAAAAATACCCAGGCAATGGGCAGTATAATAGTTAGGCAAAAAAAGATGATGATGGCATGTTTCAGAATCGTGCCCAATTGAATCCGGGGCCGCGGGCGGGGCATTGTGGTTGCGGCTTCATGCACACGAGAAGAGTCAACAGGTTGGGTCAGTTCCATCGCTAATTCCTTTAAAAACATCCTCTCCCCCAATCCAGGGAGGGGACGGGGTGAGGGTCTAATCTTGATTGCGGAAAATATAGAACAGGGCGACCACTACAACCAGCATACTAATTGCGCCGAGCCAGCCAATCGCGGCAGCATACCCCTGCGGCCAATCACCTAACTGGAAACCGAGATGCCACATGTAAACAGTCCAGGTATAGGTCGGCAGGGAGCGATTAAAGCCGCCCATGATCAGAAATTCATCAATTACGGCCATGGCGGAGCCAAAACGGAGGACTACCAGGATCAAAAAAATGGGCCGCAAACGAGGTAAAGTCACATGCCAGAACATCTGCCATTCGTTTGCACCGTCAACCCGCGCCGCTTCGAATAACTCTTTGGGAATGGCGGCCAGTCCGGCCAGGAAGAACATGGTATGGTAGCCCAGTCCCCACCACCATTCCATAATAGAAACTGCCGGCAGGGCGAGGGGTGAGTCGCCCACCCATTGGGGGGCGTTGCGAAAATTAAACAGATGGAGGTAGTTGACAAGGATGACATTAATTGGGCCGACCTCAAAATCATACAGCCAGCGCCACAAGACAAAGATCATGGGGCCGGGGATAACTGCCGGTATCAGTAAGATCAGCCGGTAGAGCGTGGCCAGAATCGTGTTCTGTACCCGATCTACCAAAATAGCGACAAAGAGAGGAATAAAGATAACACCGGGCAGGAAAACTGCGGTAAAGATAGCCGCGCGCCACAGGCCAACCAAAAAGACTGGGTCGGCTATGGCATCAGAAAAATTCTTCAGTCCGACAAAATTGGCCGGCGCGGGGTTGAGATAACGGTAATCGGTGAAGCTTATGTAGAAAACCTGGAGCAGTGGATAGAGTTGGTAGCCAAGAAAGAAAATAAGGGCAGGAATAAGATATAGCCAGTTGACGCTATGCTTCAGCTCACGCCAACGCCAACGGCTGGCTCGAGCTGCACGGGTGGGAAGAGTTGTGCTCGCCATCGTGCTCCTCGTAAAATCCAACGGTGGAAGTTGAGCAGGGGGGCAGGGGTGCGGAGGGGTAGAGGTAATAATTCTCCCCTGCGCCCTTGCTCCTCTGCACCCCTGTCTGAATACCCTATCTACCGTCTACTGACTACTGATTACCTGACTTAACCGGCCTTCTTCACTTCAGCCGCAACAGCATCCTTAGCCGCCTGCATCGCTGCCTTTGGATCTTTTTCCTCACCGGTTAAGTATTTTTCCCAGAAAGGCTTTCCAAGCTGGAACTGAGATAGGCCAAAGGCATGGTTGGGGATGGCTTTGGCTACTTTTAACTGCTCAAAGACCAGTGGTACCCAGGTCTCTTTTTGGAGCCAATCCGGGTTCTCCTTTTGCAGCTTCTCATTGACCGAGAGGAAGGGCGGTAACTGCCCCGGCTTGCCGGAGGCGCTGCCGGCGATGGAGTCTTTCCAGATCTGGTCGTTGAAGGTGAGCGACCGCATATACTCGGCCGCTTTTTCCTTATTCTGGCCCCACTTGAACAAGCAGGCGCCTGTTGTCCAAAATACGGTTGACCCGGCGCCGCCTTTAGCCTTGGGCAGAGCGCCCAGGCGCAGCGCCGACGGGTCGGTCCAGGTGCCGGCCATACGCAGCGGCGCGTTCTGGTACTTGATGTAGTAGGCGACCTGCTGGGCGGCAAAAGCCACTTCGTCCGGTGTCTGGTTGACGCCGCCATCGGTCGCGCCGGGCTGCAAGGCATTGGCCGAGGAGAGGTCAAGCATCTGCTTCATGATTTCCAGAGCCTGGATGGCATTTTCGTTGGTAAAATCATACAGCGGCACGCCGCTCTCATCGCCATCCAGCATGTAGTAGACGTCGGTGTTGATGCTGTGGGTGATAGGACAGAGCGAGCGCCAGCCGTTTGAGTCGAAAGTGCAGCCATAGCGGGCCGCGCCGGAATCAAGAACAGTTTTAGAGTTCGCCAGGTATTCATCCCAATCCGCCGGCGGGGTGTCGGGCAGACCAGCCTTGGTGGTAATTGCTGAATTATAACTCTGCACAATGATGTCGAGCAGGAAGGGCCAGGAGTAGAGTTTACCGTCAACCGTACATTCTTCGCGGATCGAAGGGATAATATCGTCCAGTACATCCTTCGGGATGTAATTATCCCATGGCTCGATCACGTCGGCTTTGATCAGCGAGGCCATTTCCACAAAGGGGGTCATGCCCACATAGACATCCCAGGTGCTCTGCTTGTTCTTGCCTTCGGCCACAAAGCGGGCGACATCAAAGCCGGCCACGGGTGCAATTTGGTAATCCACTTCGCCAAAGGCCTGGTTGACTGCCTGGATGCCAGGGTGAAGGTCATTGATCCATTGATAGAAGGTCGGGGTCAAGGGCCGCGTGCCGGATGCGGCGGCTTCCTCGGTAGCGGCGGCAGGCGCTGCCGCTTCGGTAGCCGGGGCCGCTGGTGCTTGAGTGGGGACAGCCGTCGGAGCACCTCCGGCACAGGAGGCCAGGACGCTGACGCCGCCCAAGCCCATGCCCGCCATAATCATATTCTGCAAAAACTGGCGGCGGCTGATTTCGCCCCGGATGAGCTGAGAGCGCAACAGCTCCTGAATCAGAAACTCCTCGTCTTTGCGTTTCATAGCAATCTCTCCTCTTTTTACATATTTAGTAAATAAATTTACTTCAACACCCGGAAGATGGGTGTAAAGTTTCCACTTATGAAGAAGAGTTGACCCCGGGGGCGAAGCGCAAACCTTTAGGAACGGGGATAAAGCTGTCCAAACGTTAACCTCTTTGTCAACTCTTTAACAGCAAGCGAAGCTTTGATAGCAACACCAAATTGGCAAAAACGATGCCGGAGTTTGGAAGATAAAATGGGAAATGCAGCAGTCGGTAGATGAAGTGAGACGGCTTCCACTATACTGCTAATCCAAGACACTGTCAAATTATTTTACGGATTGCAGCTAAGGATACTTTCTTTCTGGAAGAAAGAAGATACTATAAAAAGAGTATTCTGTCAAAACTGCCCGGCCCTATAAAATTTCTATTTGAGAGCGTTCGGAAACCCCGGCGGCAACCTTGCCACCGGCGCTCGTCCGGCGATAAAGTCGCCGGACTACCCCACAGCGCCCGATTAATCGGGCTAAAGCCGGGTTGACCCGGCGCTGTTCCATAGCCCTGGCATTCATGCCGGGGCGGGCCAGACCAATGAAATAGTTTCCGAACGCTTTCCTATTTATCATCGTCGCTTTTGCCGCCGCCCCCTTCCCCGCCCGATCTGTCGCTGCCAGAATCGTCATCACCACCCCCGCCGCTCCCGGAGTTATCTCCCCCACCGCTCCCGGAGTTGTCGCTGCCACTACCGGAGTTGTCGCTGCCGGAGTCGTCACTGCCATTGTCGTTGCCATGGTCGTCGGCATTATCATTGCCGCCATCAGCATTATCGTTGGTGTTAAGGCCCTCGTTGCTGTTCTCGTTAGTATTGCCGTCATCAGTGCTAACCGTAGGAGGGATGAGCGGAGAAGCCGGCAGCGGAGTGGCCGTGGCCGGAGGCGGCGGAACGGTGGGCGTGTTTGTCGGCACATCCGTAGGTGTGCTGGTTGGGGTAAAAGTCGGCAGTTGCAGCGTATCGGCCTCGCGGTTCAGACTCCGGGTGGCCGTAGCCGTCGGGGTAGGCGTAGCAGTGACCGTTGGCGAGGGGGTAGGCGTCACGGTTGAAGTTGGACTGGGCAAAGGCGTCGGCGGACCCGGTTCAACCACGGTAACAGCCAGGGCCGACAGCCGGTCAGGCGGCTGGGTCAGTGCTTCCACGTTAACCCGCGCGCCCACCGCCATAACTCCGCTCACCTCTGTCTGGGGGGTCAACTGAATTTCCAGGCCGGCCACGGTCAGCGAGGAGCCAGTAACCGAATCGAGCCGGCCGGAAAAGCTAACGGCAGCCACCTGATTCTGTTCCAGCAGCAATTTTGCTTCCGTCTGGCGCTGTTGGTTGAAATTCTCTAGCAACTGGCTGCGCCGGTCCGGGTTAAGGGTCAGGTTCAGGCGGAGGGTCTCACCGGCTCGTTTGAGCGCATACAAAGGCTGTCCCGGTAAACTGCGGTGAGCCAGCACGGTTAGCGTGCCGCCCAGCAAAACGACGATGAATAAAGCTGAAACCAATCCCGCTGCCAGCCGGGGCAGCCAGCCGCCACCGAGCAGACTCCCCAGAAAGATTGACCGGTTGGATTGGGCGGGAGGCGGCGAATTCGCCGCCAACTTTTGACCATAGGCCAACATTCGCTGCAAGCTGGCCTCAGGCGAAGGGACACGGATGGCCGGGCGCAATTCTTTAACTTCTGCCGCCACTTCCAAAAGCGGGCGCAACCAGTCGGCATCATCCCCGGCGCCGGCCAAAATATCGGCGACAGGGATACCGGCGGCCAGCATGGCCAGGGCGTCTTCCAGTTGGTCCTCCGGGGAGGGGGTAAATTGATCCTGCATCATCATTCTTCGCTCAACGCGCCTTCTAATGAAAAATCCTGCATCAGTTCGGCCAGAGCACGTAACGCGCGATATTGCAGCGCTTTGACCGCGCCGGGGGTTTTATTGATGGCCCTGGCTACTCCCTGAATATCAATACCTTCCATAAAGCGTAACAGAATTACGTCGCGCTGCTCCTCGCTTAGCTGTTGAATAGCCTGCTCCAACAGCCGTTTCCGTTCATTCAATCCCGCTTGATGGGCCGGACCTGTCTCCGAAGCCGCGGCCAAACCCTCGCTCAGTTCCACTTCCGACATCCGTTCTTTCTGGCGATAATGGTCGGCCACGACGTGACGGGCAATGCCCATAATCCAGCCCTGGGGTGAATCTTGCCAGGCCTGGCCTCGCTTTAAACCTTGCAGGACTCTCACAAAAACCTCGCCGGAGAGATCTTCCACGGTGTACGGATCGCCGACTTTGAACTGGATGTAGCGCGCTACAGGTTCATAAAAGCGTTGGTGCAGCACGTGCAAGGCAGCCGGGTCGAGTTGTTTCGCCTGGGCTAGCAACTGTTGATCGTTCATCATTATTCGTTACTTTAACATGTCGGGGTTTTTGGGAAAAAGGCTCGCACCAAACCTTAAAATTTTCATTGACCCCCCCTCCCCTGTCCTCCCCCTACGAGGGGGAGGGTTAGGGTGGGGGTGGCGGTCATCGCTGCAAGAGATTTCAAAAATTTAAGACGAATTAAAGAACTCTGCGTAACTTTTGGCAAATTTCTGCGACAGTATAGGCGTTCAACAGTTCTAACTAATTTTTGTCCGGAGAAGGAGTGCTATGAGAACTCAACCGATGAAGACACTTTCCATGCAGTTAGCCGGGATTTATCCCCAGCCCAAAAGCAGCCGACTGCTCCGCACTTTCCCCCAAGTCAACTGGCGGCTTGTATTCAGCGGGGTCGCTCTGTTTGGTATCTATGTGGCCCTGTTGGCAGCTATTCAATTTGCCACACCCAACATGGTTGACAACGACGGTTACTATCACATCAAATTGGCTCAACTGATGCGCGAGGAAGGTTTGCGGCCCAACTTCCCCTGGCTGCCCCTGTCCGTGCTCAATGCCAGCGATTTTGTAGACCACCACTTTCTCTACCATGTGCTGCTCATCCCGTTTACCTTTGGCGATTTGCGGGAGGGGGCCAAATGGGCCAGCGTTATTTTTCCCGCCTTCGCCTTTTTGGCCGGCTGGCTGTTGCTGCGCGGGCAGCGCGTCCCCTACGCCGCGCTGGGCTCGCTGGGTTTCTTTATTGTCTCCGAGGCGTTCCTCTACCGCATGAGCATGCCTCGCGCCCAGGCCGTATCGCTGATGGTGCTGCTGCTGGCCCTACACGTCACCCTGACCCAGCGGTATCGCTGGCTGCTGCCTTTGGCCTTCCTGTATGTCTGGTTTTACAACGCCTTTCCACTGATTTTGATGGTAGTGGGCGTCTATGTGGCGGCCCGCTGGCTGCTGGAGCGCCAACTCGTCCTCGCTCCCTTGGTCTATGCCGCGCTCGGGCTTGGCCTGGGGCTGATCATCAATCCTTACTTTCCTCATAACCTGATCTTCATCTACCACCACCTCTTCCCCAAGCTGACCGACGCCACGGCTATCAGCGTTGGCAACGAGTGGTATCCTTACCAAACCTGGACCCTGGTGGAAAACTCCGGGCCGGCACTGCTGTTCTTTATAGCCGGAGCTTTTGCCCTGGGCCTGCGCGAGCAGCGCATGGATGCCAGGACGGCGACTACTTTTTTACTATCGGTCCTGTTCGGCCTGATGCTCTTCAAATCACGCCGCTTTGTAGAATACTTTCCCCCTTTTGCCTTGATTTTTGCGGCCCTGGCCTGGAGACCTCTGCTGAGAAGCTGGTACGAGGGCGAAACCTGGCGGAGGCGCATCCTGGCCGGGCTGATAGCGGCCATCCTGCTGCCCGGCCTCTGGTTCACCGTTCAGGCGGCGCAGGAGAACATGCAGAATGCCAAACCTTACCAGCGCTACGCCGCTGCCTCCGCCTGGCTGCAAGCCAATACACCGGCGGGCAGTCCTGTGTTCCAAACCGATTGGGATGATTTTCCCCGGCTGTTTTTTTACAACACCCATAACACCTACACCGTCGGCCTGGACCCCACTTACATGCAGTTGTACGATCCCGACCTGTATGATCTGTGGGTCAACATCACCCGCGGACGAGTCAAGACCCCGGCCCAGACCATTGTCGAGACCTTCGGCGCCCGTTACATTATCACCGATCTGGACCATAAGGGCTTTCTGCGCCAGGCCAAAGCCGACCCACACCTGGCCGAAGTGTACCGCGATGAGTACGCCGCCATCTTTCAGGTACAGGATAAGTAACCGAGTTGGCCTCGTGAACGTGAGAAAGGAGAAAAACCTAACCCTAAATCCTAAATAAGCTCAAACTTTTAATCTTATTACTTTTAATCATCAGCCAAATTATTTTTTATCTTAAGGAGAACAACGATGAAACGCACGCAAAGATTTTACAAAAACTTCATTCTGGCCTTCATCCTGGTGGTAGCCGGGGTCGTGTCGGCCTGTGTCCCGGCAGCAAGGCCAAACTCGGCCGTGGATAATGCCAATACAAACGTCAATGCTAATGTAACTACGAATGATAACAGTGCCAATACCAATGACGACAATGCAAATTTGAACGACGACGACGGGAATGTCAACGAAGACAACCCCAATGGTAATGATGACAATATTAATGATGATAACCTCAACGCCAATGAGGATAACGCCAACGAGGACGCTGCCAATGGTAACGACGACAATGCAAACACGAACGATGACAACCTCAACGGCAACGAAGCCAATGCCAATGATAATCTCAACAGCAATGACGACAATCTGAATACCAATGATGATAGTGCTAACAGCAACGCCAGCGACACGATTAACGGCAATGGTAACGACAACCAGGCAAGTGACAATATCAATGGTAACGAAAACGACGACAATAGCAACGCGAACACCAATGAAAATGACGATAATGCCAACAGCAATGATGACAACGCTAACGGCAATGCCAATGAAAACGAAAGTGAGAACGAAAACGACGACAATGGCAATGCGAACGCCAATGAGAACGACGGTAATGCCAACAGCAATGACGACAACACTAACGGCAATGCCAACGAAAATGAAAGTGAGAACGAAAACGACGACAGTGGCAATGCAAACGCCAACGAGAATGACGCAAACGCAAATGACAACGTCAACAGCAACGATGATACCGTCAACGAGAATGATGACAATGGCAACGACAACAACAGCAATGACAACAACAGCGGCGATGATAATTCTGGCTCTGGCAGCAGTGGCGGTGATAACTCCGGCAGCGGTGGGGGAGATAACTCCGGTCGCGGCAGCGACAACTCCGGCAGTGGTAGTGGTGACGATAACTCCGGCTCTGGCAGCGGCGGTGATGACAATTCTGGTTCCGGCAGTGGCAGCGATAACCCTGGTTCTGGCGGCGGTGATGATCACTCCGGCAGCGGTGGCGGTGGTGGCGGTGACGACCACTCCGGCCGGGGAGGTGGCGGCGGCGATGATGACTCCGGGCGCGGCAGGGGGGGTCGCTCAGGCGGTGACGATGACGACTAATTTTTAAACCGACACCCCGTAGGGCAAATCCACATTCTAAAAAAGAAAGGCTCCCCCAAGTGGAGCCTTTTCTCTACTTTTGGTAATCGCGTGTCCGCAAGCTATAATGAAGCTTTCTCGAATAGTTACCAGGTCTGGACAAAAGTCTTGTGAGTGATTTGCTGCGTGACTTTCTCGGCGTCAACCGGCCCATCATTTTCTTTATTTACGGGCAAGTTTTTTTTGTGTTGGGACTGGCCATTGCTTCCCAGTATTGGCGGCACAGCCGGCTGCGCCTGGCCCGGAGTCTCAAATGGTTAGCGGCGTTTGGGTTTACTCATGGCTTGCATGAATGGGGTGACTTGTTCATCCCAATCCAGGCCCAATATATGCCGACACCTATCGTGAATCTACTCTACGCCTTACAACTTTTGCTACTGGCGGCCTCGTTTACCTGTCTCTTTCAGTTCGGCGTCGAAACCCTCCGTCCTTTGCCACCTCGCCAGCGCTGGATCCGTTATCTGCCAGGGCTAGTGCTGGTGTTGTGGCTCTTTTGGGCTTTAGGACCATCTCTGACTCGCTCTGCCGATGTCACAGAGTGGTACATCCTCAACAACATTTGGGCACGTTACAGTATGGGCTTTCCTGGGGCGCTCTTGGCTGCTTATGGCTTGCGCCGCCAGGCGCACGAACTCATCACCCCTTTGCAAACGCCTCAAGTGCTGCGTACCCTGCGAGTTGCTGGACTGGCCCTGGCGGGTTACGGCCTGTTGGGGGGACTGGCTGTCCCTCCCGGCGACTTCTTTCCCGCCAATTGGTTTAACAGTGTTCGCTTTGAGCAGCTAACTTTTATTCCAGTCCAGGTCTTCCGCGGCCTGCTGGGCCTGACCTTAACTCTGGCTATAATTCGGGCCATGGAAGTCTTTCACGATGAGCTGGACCGCCGGATTCGGAGTATGGAAGAATTGCAGATGCTTGTTACGGAACGGGAGCGGATTGGACGGGAGTTGCACGACAGCACTTTACAAACTATTTATGCCGCCGGGCTTCTGCTAGGAGGTGTTGCTAAAGAACTGGTCAAAACGGGATCACCGCAAAACACCGCCCGCCTGCAACAGAGCATAGAATTGCTCAACCAGGCCGTGGCCGATATTCGCGGTTATATTGGTGCGCTGCGGCCCCAATCCAGCAGCCAGAGCCTGGCGGCCGGCCTGGAAGAGTTGGCCCGCGCCCAACATCTCCGCTCTCTGGTAGAGATTAACCTGGCGCTGAATTTACCGGAGGGCAAAGCTTTGTCCCCTACCCAGGTGGGCCACTTGCTAACCATCGCTAACGAGGCCCTCAGCAATGTGGCTCGCCACGCCCATGCGACCCATGTTCTTCTGAGTGCAACTACCGTAGACGACAGGCTTCGTTTGGAAATAAAAGACAACGGCCACGGCTTGCCGGAAGATTACGTAGTGGGCTACGGGCTGCGCAATATGCAGGATCGGGCGCGCATATTAGGGGGGGACATGTCGCTGGAAAGCCGGCCCGGTCAGGGCACAATCATAACGATAGAAGTTCCGTGGAATGAAGTCAATGGATCTCATTCGTCTGCTGCTGGTTGACGATCACAAAGTGGTGCGCCTGGGGTTGCGCGCTTTGCTGGAGACTGAACCGGATATTGAAGTAGCCGGTGAGGCAGCGACAGCCGCCGAGGCCATCCAGATGGCCGGACAGCTCCGGCCCGATTTGATTTTGATGGACATCCGGCTGCCGGATCAGAGTGGAATTGCCGCTTGCCGCCGCATCCGGCAACAGTGGCCCGAAATCCAGGTCCTCATGCTGACCTCTTTCGCCGATGAAGAGTTAGTGCTGGAAGCGATCAGCGCCGGGGCTGCCGGGTATGTCTTGAAGCAACTGGACACCAACGAACTGGTCAACGCCGTACGGGCCATCGGTCGAGGTGATGCTGTACTTGATCCGGCGGTAACACAAAAAGTATTGGCCCGCGTCCGTTGCGCCGAGCACGAAGCCCAATCAGCCGCCTTTCGCCACTTGTCTGAACGAGAGCTGCAAGTCCTGGCCCTGGTCGCCGAAGGCAAAACCAACGCCGAGATTGCCGATGTTTTGTTCTTGAGCGAAAAAACCGTGCGCAATCACGTCAGCACGATTTTGAGCAAAATTGGCTTGACCAATCGTATCGAAGCCGCTACCTATGCCGTGCGCCACCATATTGAGCGTTTTCTACCTGGGAATCAAGAGGCATAGCGACAGGATACGGACTTACTTCTCCATAAGACAACAGGGCGGTGAGAAATCTCACCGCCCTGGCCATTTTTGTTACACTATGCAGTTGGGGTAACTCGGTCAGCTTCTGAAGGGGATAGGTCTGCCAACCGCTTCGACCGGTGCACTCTTCCAGGGAGTGCCTAGCCAGCGGAGTAAGAAGTAATCCATTCCAATGTACCCCGACACCTTCCAGGCCAGGATCAGCCCAACTGCGACAGCGAAGAGCAGGGGGTTGGTGCTGGCGGAACCGGCCATCATAAAGTTCCAGTTCATAAAGCCCCCGAAAAATGCGGCGATACCGGTGAAGGCGCCCAGGATGAGGGCAATACCGATGAGCAGTTCCCCATAAGCCACCAGCGGAGCAAACCAAGTCCAGGCTTGGGCATCCAGCAGGGATTGAAGAAAAGCACGATACCAATCGAAGGCAATCGCCGGACGGCCGGTTTCCGGAATTTGGACGGCATTCAGCCAGAACCCCTTAAGGGCTTCGCCGGTTTGAACCCACTTGGGGTCAAAGATTTTGTGTTCGGCGGCTTCAATCCACTGCCAGCCTAACCAAATCCGTAAAACTAACCACAACCACCCCGCGCGCGGGTCACTGAGAATTGCTTCCACAAGACGTGGTTCCGACACCACTTGTCCTCTACGAGCAACGATAGCAGCCATTGTAAATCTCCTTATTTCTTCACTAAGCCCAACGGGCAAATTTTATTTTTATCTTGGCTTCAGTATACGCCAAAACAAGGCGACCTAACAGGGTCAACTGACCCAATTTGTTTAGGACAGTTGACCCTCACCGCTCAATTAAGCGGGCCAATTTTCATCCTGACCCCTTTCCACACTATAATAGAGTTTGATGGAGCTAACTTTGCCAGTAATAGGCTGTGGAGGAAAGTGAGGAGTCTATGCAAGCGATGTTGGTCATTATTCAAGCCCAGGATACCTCAACCGTGCTGGACCGGCTAAAGGTGTTGGACCTGCCCTGCCTGCTGCCGATTGCTTCAGCCGGGGGGTTCCTGCGGCAGGGCAACACTGCCCTCTTGATGGCTGTGCAATCCGAACAGTTGCCGCAAGTGACGAGCATTCTCAAGGACACCTGCCAGCAACGCACAACATTTATGCCTGCTTACTACATCGAAGCAGCGCCTACCATTTCAGCCTTTCCGATCGAGGTGGAAGTGGGCGGAGCGACAATTTTCAACTGCGAGATTGAACACTTTGAGGTGTTTTAGCCATGATCAAACTCATTATTGCCATCATCCGCGACAGCGACGCCAACGCCGTCACCACGGCCCTGGTCGCCGAGGATTTTCGCGCTACCCGGATTGCCAGCACCGGCGCTTTCTTCCGCCAGGGCAACACCACGCTCATCATCGGCGTCGAAGCCGAGAAAGTAGAGCAAGTCATGGCCGTCATCAAATCGGCCTGCGGCCCTGCCCCCAATGACGGCAGTCACCGGGCTACCCTCTTTGTCTTAAACACGACTTGGTTTGAACAGATTTGATCGTGACCCTGAGCGGCCAGGTGCCAAATAAGAGCCTCCCTGAAAATCAGGGGGCTTGTCATCGCGTCTATGTGGCTCAAATTTACCGCAGAGAGCACACACTTGCCCCTGGCGCGGCAAGTGCGAGGGGGAGGCCGCCGAGAAATTTATTAAAATCTCTGCGTTCTTGGCGTCCTCTGCGGTTAAAAATTAAATCGGTCAGTCAATCAACAGGAGTGGACAAAGCAGCTACCACCTGCCGCGCCTCGGTCACTAATTCAGGCACAGCATCGAAAACAGCCTGACCCTGCCGGTCAGCATCAATAACCCGTGGGTCGGCTGATAAAAAACCGATGACCGGTAAATCCGGGAAGAGATTGGTGCGAATAAAGTCCCGCTCGGCCTGGTCGCGCACCTTGTTGCCCACCACGTAACATCGGACCACCCCGATGTCCTGTGCCAGATGGTAAATTGTCCGGGCCGTACTTAAGCTGCGCTGTCCCGGCTCAACCACAATGACAAACGCATCTACGGCGCTGGCTGTAGCTCGCCCCAGGTGTTCTATCCCGGCCTCCATATCCAAAATCATCACTTCGTTCCGGTATAGGATCATGTAAGTGACCAGGGTCTTCAGCAGGGCGCTTTCCGGGCAAATGCAGCCACTCCCGCCTTTGCTAATAGTCCCCAGTTGCAACAAACGAATGTCCCGGTGCAGCACACTAAAACGGTCGGGCAGATCGTCTACCCGGGGGTTTAACTGGAAGAACCCGCCGGTGGTGCCGGGTTTGGCGCCCGTCCGCTCATAGATCAGCTCATCCATCTGGCCGATCGGCATTATCTGAGCTAAGACGTCTGGGGGCAGTCCCAAAGCGTAACCCAGGCTGGCAGCAGGATCGGCATCAATAGCAATGACGGGGTGGCCGGCCTGGGCATAAATATAGGCTAACAAGGCGGCCAGAGTAGTTTTACCAACACCCCCCTTGCCGGTAATCGCTATTTTGGGCATCTTATCCATATCCTTTCACACTTGCGGACCGTCTATCCAGTCTACTCGCTCCGGCTTCCCGGCGCAATGTACTGAATCTGCTTGAACGGTTTAACCTGCTCGGCGATCTCGTCTTTAATAAAATTACCCGAAACGTGCATCAATGTATCGCCATAATCGCCGTCAATACCCATGCTGGCCAGACAGGGATAGTGGTGATGCAACATACCGGCCTCTTGTTCCGCCTCGTCGGCCGTAACGCCGACCAGTCCCTGGGCCACGTAACGGCCGCAGCCACAGACCGTATCACGCAGTACCTCAACGGCGGTAATTTGCCGCGTTTGCGGATCAAGGGTGAGGTGCAGCCTGGGCTGGCCGAAATGGCGGGCAAACTCGGCAATGAGGGGATCATCATATTCAATCCAGTGACGACGGGCAATATTATAGCGCCTTTCCGCCAATGAGCATAAAGGCTTGGGCGTAGCACAGGCGACACCCATCTCGGCAAGCCAGCCTCGCAACTGGCGGGCCAGGCCCCGCGGCAGCCAGGCCTCGTTATCAACCGGCGCAATCACCGCCTGAGCGCCGCTGATGCGGGCTATATCGGGTATCAGTTCGGCAATACCCCGCTGCTCGCCAAAGGAGAGAAGCAAATTGGCCGGCGGCAGGGTCGAAGGGAGGTAATCCTCTGGATAATCTATGATGGGGGGAAGTATGGCCGGTGCTTGCCAGACTTCAACGGTCCACCCAGGCGGGCCATGCTTTCGGATGTTATCAACGTGGCGCCGGCCGTACTCACCGGAAATAATCGCCAGAATCTGCAGCTTGACGGGGGTCATTCTTGCCTCACTTTGAGACGCACACCTTACTCAAGCCCGCCTGTTTGCAGAATGGACTGCAATTGCAGCCTGTATTCCGGGTCCAGGGGTAACAGCGAAAGCTTACGAATTGTCTCCTGAGGATGATAGTGCAGATGATGGATCTGCAGCCGGCCATCCTGCCAGGCCGCAAAAGTGGGGTCGGGGACGCCGTAGCGGGGCTGTCCCAGGCTGCCGGGGCAAACGATCAGCCGGTCATCAAATTGGCGCATGGCCGGCACATGCGGCCCCCCTACCAGAATGATGCTGGCCTCGACATGGCCAAACAATTCCCGCAGCCGTGATTGAGGCAGGGTGATGAGCAGAGACGTTTCGATTTCGCCGTCGTCGGGAGGGAGGCGGGTCAGGTGGAAGCGTGTCCCGGCCATCTCCACGGTCAGTTCTGCCGGCAGTGCAGCCAGGTAATCACGGTCTGCCCCGGACAACACCGAGCGCGCGTGCCTCCAGGTTGAGGCCATGACTCCCGCCTCTTGCTGCTCAGTCTCCGGCTCGGCCACACCCCGGTCGTGCCGGCCGCCAATTACGCCAGCCATACTGGCCCGAACCGCGTCCAGACACTGCTTGGGATCTGGACCATAGCCCACGTTGTCCCCCAGACAAAAGACTGCATCGGGGCGGGGTTCAGCCTGCTGCAAGGCCAGCAGGCTTTCCCAATTGGCATGCAGGTCGC
>JAHDWA010000090.1:0-21380 GCA_023382535.1 Anaerolineae bacterium
GGGGACCCTTTGATTTTCAGTCAAATGCTCTACCAACTGAGCTACCTCGGCGCAAGCTGTTTTTAACAGCCGTCGCTGCACTACAATGACCGGTAGTATAGCATTTTGCCCAAAAGTGGTCAAATTCAATCCCCGGGGTTAAAAGTAAAAGTTACCCTCCCAGCACAATTCCGGCTACCCCGGCAACAATAATACAAGCGGCGCTTAATCGTAATACGGGTGCTGCCTCCCGTAAGAACCACGCTCCCAGACCAACGCCAATGACAATACTCAATTGTCGTAGCGCCACGACATAGCTTGCCTGAAACGCAAGCTGGTAACTCCAGAGGATGAGCCAGTAGGCGCCAAACACCCCAATTGCTGCAACGGCCGCCCAGCCCCAGCTCGCCCAGCTTGATTGGTCCGTTGTTGCCTGCCCCATTGCTTTCAAGATCAACCAATACACAACAGCAGAAGCGGCTCCCTCATAAATACCGTACCGGCCTGCCGCCCAGGGACCTTGTGGGATATAATCGGCAGCGATTTTGTCAGTTATGGTATAACCCACAATCGAAAGGGCAGTGATAAAAGCCCAAAGCATGGCTCGATTCCAATAGCGCCCTAGACTAAATCCTCGCCAAGACTCCAGGGGGATTATTAGGCAACCGGTGGTGACGAGGATCATCCCCAGCCAGGCCACAAGTGAAGGTGCGTAGCCACGGGCTACATCGCCCACGGCCACCAGGAGCACCGGTAGGGAGCGGGCAATGGGGTAAACAATCGTAAAATCACCAGAACGATACCCCTGGGTCAAACCCAGGTAGTAAATGGCCTGAAAAATACCGGCGACAATCAGATACCCCCATACATGCATCAACAGGGGTTCTGGCCCAAACTCCGCCATAAGGACCGGGCCAAGGCCAAGCACGCTTGTTACAATCGTGATCTGTAAAAAAGTAGAATGAGAACGCTGGCTGCGGAGGATCAAATTCCAACCGGCATGGAGAAACGTTGACAGTAAGACGAGGAAAATAGCTAAAGGGGGCATGAGGATAGCAAGCGCCTTTCCAATGGGTGGGATTTAACGGTTAGCAGCGGGTGTTGACGATAATCCTAACACTATACCCCGGCCCTAGCGACCGTGCAAATCCCGTCAAAACCCAGGCCTTCGGTCTCTGAGTGAAACCCAATAGTCTCTACCGGTGACAATATGATCCAGAAGGTCAAAGCCTAAAATCAGTCTCGCTTGGAGAATAAGGCTCTGGCACTCTGAAACTCTAACTTTTTTCCGGTGTTTTTCTGGCAAGTTTCCTATTGATGTTTTATAGAATGAACCTGCCAGAGTATTGCTGATTGATACTCTTTTTTGTTAGCATGCGCGGCGTCTCAGTTAGATAACTTAAAGGACAGGGGGAGAAATCCAATGAATCAGCCACCTGAACAACGAGGTGCGTATTATTACGCAGCACCCACAGACTTAACAGCCTCTTACTACAGCGCAGTTGAGGAACGGTGCGAACATCTGGAGGAACTTACCTGTTCCACCCTTGAGCTCTTACAGGATGTAATTAAAGAATTTCATTCGCCCGCCCTCACACCGCTCTTGGGCACGCTCATTGAGCGACTCTATTCTGTCGTCGCTTTTATGGAAACCGGGTTAGCCAGCCTGCGAAGTCTTGAGAACGTAAGTGATACTCCAACGGACTGATTTCCGCCAGCCCACTTTTAACAAAAAGCCACTCCGGGCGAGTGGCTTTTGTAGCAGACATCCCTCTGTCACTGTTTTCTTAAATCGATAATAACAGATTAGGCAGCAGCCGGGGTAGTTGGGTGTATATTCCCGGCTTCCCCACAAAGAGAGTAGCCCCAGCTTTTTTGGCTTCCGCTTCCAGGGCGGCGTTACCTGACATTACAATGATGGGTATGGATACGCCTCTGGCCCGCAGGATACGAGTGAGTTCCAGACCATCTATGACAGGCATATTCTTATCTAAAATAATCAGATCAGCCCCATGTCGTTCATATACCTGTAAAGCTTCTTGACCATTAAGCACAAGTGAGACGTGGCCCAATGGATAAAGTCCTATCATAATAATCTCAAGTAGTTTGCCCGCCATCCGGTCATCTTCGGCAATAATGATACGGTAGCGCTGTGCCATAATCTTTTTAACCTAGAATCTTTCCGATAAGAATAATCGCCTCATTCTTTTCGCAGTGCTCTGCCAAAGCTGGCAAAAGCTGCACGGGTGAGAAGGAGTGTGCCTCTTTTCAAGAGACAATATTGAGGCTGCGGATAAACACTTGAACATCAAGGCAGCCGTTGGTTTTTGTTTTCTTAGTGTCTTTGGCCAGTGAGGGGGTCTGTTTTCTATGCTGTGAAGTTTCTGGCAACGCAAGTAAATTCACTCAACGCCAAACAGACAAATCTTACTCTCCTACTATATCAGGTTTTGGTTTGAATCCGGTTTGAGTCGGGTGGGCTGTTAAGTCTGTTATAGTTTCGTTGGCAAATAGAAGGATAGGCTGGATTGGCACTGATATATAGTCGCTTCTAGAGTGCAGCTCTAGCAGTGCATCTCAAGTAAAAATTTCTTCAACACAGCGCCCTTCCCAGTCGGGATGAGGGTTAATCTTGAGCAGCCGGGCCAGCGTTGGCGCGGTATCGAGCAAACTCACCGCAGTCTTTATCTCATGGCCCGGCCGGATGCCCGGCCCGGCCACGATCCAGGGAATGGTCATATCCTCCGGCGAGTCGGTGCCGTGGGTCCGTTCGTGGCCCCCGTGGTCGCTTTGCAGCAGAAGCGTGCTGCCAGCCGGCAAGGCAGCCAAAAGCGTTCCCAGAGCATGATCTACCCGCTCCAGTTGCGCCAAATACTCGTTGGACATCCAGCCGTGGCGGTGGCCAGCAGTATCAACGGTGCCAAAATACACAAAGACAAAGTCAGGCCGATCCGTACTGAGGTAGCGTACCACCTCATCTGCGATAATCTGATCTCCTTGGGGGTCGGTATAAACGTTTTCCCGAAAATAGGAAAAGGCCAGGCTGCCAGGCAGGTTGAGATTGCGCAGCGGTTCCCAATTATAGAAGAAGGCGCAGCGCTTGCCGGCGGCATGAGCCTGGTCAACCAGCCCCGGCAGCGGCCGGGCCATCGGCCGCCAATCATTGGTGGTCACGCCGTGGCGTTCCGGCGGCACGCTGTGGAAAATGGACATATGGCATGGCAATGTCACTGAGGGCATGACTGAGGTGGCCCTGAAAGTAAACGCCCCTCGCGCCGGTAAAGAGGCCAGGTTCGGACAATTCGCTGTCGCCAGCGCGTCCGGTCGGGTTCCATCAATCATAACAAATACAACTAACGGCATCAGCTCTCCTCATAACCTCTAACGCAGAATTTTTGGCAAAAAATAAGACCGGTAGCAGATAAAAGGTTGCTACCGGTCAGTTTTATCGCAGAATTGCGTCTGGGTAACTAATTTTGATAAACGCTCAACACATCATGGTTGACGTTGGTGGCGATGCTCAACTCGACACCCTGATCGGCGGTGAGATCAACCGTGCCGGTGGTGGCGACGAAGGGCAAACTCGCGGTGTAATTGTAACTGCCCGGCGGCAGTGACAGTGTGGTGGAGCTATTGTCGGCAATCGAGTAGGCCTGGTTGTTAATGGTAAAAATCAAGGTGTCGCCGGCATAATTTTTGACCAATAACCCTTCATTGACAGGCGTGACCGGTGCACTGGCTGGAGCAGTCACACCGCCGGAAGCAGGCAATGCACCAGGGGCTACGGTGCCCTGAGGAGCGGCTTTGGCCGTCAAATCTTCCTGAGACAACTGCAACTCGACCGGTAACGGCAGCGGCGATGGCTCGCCAATATCATAGTCGGGGTCCGGCTGCAACTTGGCTGAAAAATTCAGACCCATCACCTGGCCCGCGGCCAGATTCAGCTCGCCGTTAAAGCTGCCATTGGGCACGCTGGCGGTGTAGCGATACAGCCCAGGCGCGACATTGATCTGCAGGTGGCCTGGAATATTGTTAGACGCGGGTGGTACTTTGTAAAGAGTTCCGTTCAGGTCCACTGTCAATTCGTCGCCAACATAATTTGTCCAGGCAATGCTGCCCTGGCCTGGCGCAGCCGCTACAGGCTGCCAGGTATCACCGGCAGGCGCTTGCGGCGCGGGAGCCGCAAACGGGTCAACATCAAATACAAAGACATACTCCTTGGGTTTTTCTAACACGTTACCATCGCGGTCCAACGCGGCGTTGGTCATTTCCATGCGCGCCGCCTTGCCTACAAAACCGCCGGGAGAAATGACAAACGTGCCCGCCGAGCCGGTGTTCACCCCGGGAACATTGGCTGCATACTTGTGCTCGCCGGGAGCTAATTGCAGCTCTAGCCGGCCACCCTGGGGCGCCGTCGCCGTGCCAGGGATAGTGTAAGTCACATCATCCAGGTCGAACACCATATCCTGGCCGAAATAGTTGATAAAAACAAAGTTAGGTTGGCCAGGGGTACCCTGTTGGGCATATGTGGCCGAAGGGAAGCTGCCTATCACCAGCGCGATAAGGAGCAGCAATCCCCCTACGAGTAAAAGGTTTTTCTTTACCATGAGGCTTCTCCTATCTGTGAAACTTTAAACAAGATAACAAACTTAGTGTAATTATACCTCAAGGATTGGAAAACCTTCAATAGCATTGGAAAAACAGCTTACCGTTTGTAAGGTTTATCCAGGAAATTGTGCTGGTAGAGCCAATCTTCCAGGTCTTTGTTATTTGGTTCGGTGATCATAGGGCCGCGATTGTAGCCTTTGAGGGAGCGGTCAGCAGGCCGGGGTAAGAAATCGGTGTAAGGCAAATCCTCATCGGGATTGGCCAGGATGATGGTCGGCACGCTAAGAAAACCGGTCCACTCCCTGACTCGGTCGGCCATAGCCGGGTCAGCACTGATGTTGATCTCACGATAAGGGATATTGTAGCGGTTGAGTAAATCGCGCGCTAACGCTACCGAGGGGCAGTAGGCGCTGCGGACGTACATAACAATTTCTTTGTCCATCTTGATTTATCCAGTTCTGAGACGATATGGATTAGGGAGATGACGCGGGCGGAACCATAAACCTCGAAATCTCCGCATTGTTGGCGTTGCTCAAAATGATGGTCGTACCCGGAGGCCAGGCCGCCTCCCCTTGATTCAGGTAAAGGTCACTGGCCGTATTTTCGCCGGCTACCGTATGGATACGGATACTGCCGCCGCTAAAGAGGATAATATCGGGGAAGGTCACCACACCTAGCGGCGAGCCTTCCAGTTTCCAGTCCTTCAAGCTGGTCCCTGCTCCCTGGTTGAGAATGACCAGGGTTTCCTGAAAAAGATCACCCGGACTGTTGACCTCACTGATGACAACTTTTATTTCGTCGAAGGGCGGGGGTGTGAAAGTGGGCAGCACGGTTGGCGTTGGCCCTTGCTGAGTGGGGGAGGGGGAAGGCGTTGGGGTAGAAGTCGGTCCCACGGTTGCCGCCGGCTCAGGCGGAACCGCAGCATCGGTGGGCAAGGGGGTCGGCGGGTCAAAAGGTAAAGGTGTATCGGTGGGGATGGGCATGGCGGTAAAGGTTGGGGTCGGCAGCGCGGTGTCGTTGGCCGGAATGACTAACTGCTGGCCTACCTGAATGAAATCCTGGTTGGTCAAACCATTTACCGTCATCAAGTCCGAAAGTGACACGCCAAATCTATCGGCAATGGCGCCCAGAGTATCGCCCGCTTGAACCAAATAAGTGCTTGGCCGGGTTGGTTGGGGGGTCGCATTGGCCTCCACCGAGCCGCCAGCAGCGGCGGGAGTCGAACTGCCCCCCGGTTCAGGACTGGCTGTGGTTGCTCCGCCCACCTGGGTTGATGGAGTAGCAACGTCGCCGGGCAGAGCCGGCCGGCCCGCAATCAACACAACCGCCACACTGATAACCAGCGAGATGACTGCGTTGACGCCGATAATCAGGGCGAGCTGGCCCGGCGGCAGGCCGACACTGGTCAAACCCCGCTGCCGGTATTCGGGATAGTCGTCATCATAATCGTAATTATAGCGGGATTCATCCATCAGCTTTTGTCCATGTTTCCATCCGAGTGCCATTATACTCCAGATTAATATGGCTGACAATGAGCGACCGAGTTCGTGAAGCAGCAGGCTGCGTTTCAAGCGTGATCTGCGACTTCCCTTGACAAACAGGTTGAATAATAGTAGAATATCTAGGTATTAAGATGAATGTAAATGGAGGAGAGTTATGACCAAACTTGATCTGCGCACCGGCAGCACCGCGGTAATGGTGCTGCGGCTGCTGGCGGAAAAGCCAATGTACGGCTATCAGATTGTCAAAGAGTTGCAAGCCCGCAGCGAAGGTTATTTTGACCTGGAACAGGGAACTCTGTACCCGGCGCTGCACCGGCTAGAAAAAGAGGGTCTGGTGGACAGCAAGTGGGAAGTGGTTGAAGATGGGCCTTCCCGCAAATATTACCAAATTACCGAGGCAGGCCGGATCGAACTGGAGAAATCGGCCCGGCAGTGGAGCGACTTTTCCCGCCATCTCTTAAAATTGTTAGGCGGAACGGCATAGTAGACCTGGTGAATATGACTTAGGTAGGATTGCCTAGTCATTTCAGACCCTGTACGCTATAGATGTTAGCCCAGATGCGCCAAAAGGCACTGCCATCCTTACCCAATTTTGTGCTAAAGTAACCTGCGGAGTCACCTGAGTCTATGTCTGCCATAGAACAATACCTGAGGGATTTCAAGAAGACGATTCCAAGCGATCTGCAGAGCGAGGCTATTGCTGAAGTTCATTCTCATCTGGAAGAGCTGACCCGTGAATGGCAGCGGCGAGGGCTGTCACGCCCGGAGGCTGAGAGTAGGGCGGTGAGTCAATTCGGTGTGCCCCGGCATATTGGCAATCAATGGCGGCGGGCAGCCGGTGTTGTGGATTGGCCCGACATTCTCCTGGCGGCCCTGCCTATCCTGGGCATTACCGGCCTGGGCTGGGAGTTCGCCGGCAAATTAATCCCTCTGCCCATTTATCTGCTTATTTTTGGTTTAGGCGCGTTTGTCGCCTGGCAGCGAAGCTGGCCGACCTGGTGGTATGCCTGGTTGGGCTGGCTCTTTTTGGCCTTGCTGGTTAAACCAGAAACCCACTGGGCCTTTTTCATCATCTTTCCCGTTCTGGTCACCCTGCTGGCCATTGATAGCTGGCAGCACGCAACCTTAATGACCCTGCCCTTCACCACTTATCTGGCCTTTGCTACGATTATTCAGCGCCAGCAGCTTGTCACAACCGGGTGGGGACCCGGTAACCTTTACCCGGGCAATATCGTTTGGCTGGAAACGGCTTTTTCGATTTTATGGATTGCGGTTTTGGCGGCCAGCCTACGGGCAGCCCGGCCCAGCCGGCGCGGCGTCTACCTGCTGGCCGGACTGATTGGCACCCAATTGATTTACGTCGGGACTGTAGCCTTGATGATTATGGTGGCTAAAACTTTTCCCGACTATTTTATCACTACCCTCACCACTCGCAGCCTGCTCCTGCACAAACTGCCGTTGGGTCTGGCTACCATTGGGTTAACCCTCTATCCGTTTTTTGTCTGGCTGGCCGCTCGCTGGATTCAGCGTAGTAAAACCCGGCCCGGTTTGCCGGCTTAAAAGGTTTCTTTCTATTTCCTGGTGCTGTGTCGCCAGGAGTTTTTTCGTCACTTTGCCTAGATAATCTACGTATAACGATAGATGATATTGGAGACGATGATGAAAACAAGTCGGCGTGGGTTCTTAAAAGCTTTGGGACAGGTCGTGCTGGGGAGCGCTGTGGCCGGGGCAGTTGGCTATGGCTACAGCATCCAAGTTGAGCCGAGTTGGCTGAGCGTAGAACAGGTGGAGATCCCGATCAAGAAGCTCAAGCCGGCGCTGGAGGGTTTTAAGATTGTCCACATGAGTGACATCCACCTGCATCCTTATACTCAGCTTGAGTTTGTGCGGAAAGCGGTCGCCAAGGCCAACACGTTGCAGCCTGATCTGGTGGTTTTAACCGGTGATTATGTGTTGGAAAGCGCCGAGTCGATTTTCGAGTTGGCCCCGGCGCTGGCGAGTCTTAACTCTAAATACGGTATTTTTGCCAGTTTAGGCAATCATGACCTGTGGACCAATGCCGAAGTTGTCTTAGCCGGCTTGCGGCAGGCTGGCTTACCGGTTTTGGTTAACGATGGCGTCGCTTTAGGTGTTGGTTCAGACCTCCTCTATCTGGCCGGCCTTGACGACGGTTGGAGCGGCCAGCTTGACTTATCGGCTGCTCTGGCTAAATTACCACAGGATGCGCCCGTAATTCTGCTGGCGCATGAGCCGGATTTGGCCGACAATTTTGCGTTGGATGGCCGGATTTCGCTGCAATTATCAGGCCATAGCCACGGCGGGCAGGTTCGCTTACCGGGAATTGGAGCGCCAATTTTACCCCACCTGGGCCGCAAATACGATCAAGGCTTATACCGGGTGCGGGATATGTGGGTCTATACTACCCGTGGTATTGGACTGGGTCCCGTCCCAACCCGCTTTAATTGCCCGCCCGAAATTACAGAAATTACCTTGATTGGCGCGTAACATTACCCTTGGGAGGACTTACATCATTGACTATTACTCTGGTTATTCTGGCATTGAAACGACTTTGGAGTAGCCTATGCCGGCTTTTTTGGCTGGGGTGGACACTTCTTGGCTTGGGGCTGGTCATCTGGTATGGGCTGCGCTGGTGGCCCGGCGACCGTTTTTTGCCGGTGCGCCTTTTCAATTACTTTATGCCCTGGCTGCTGTTGGGGCTGATGCCAGGGTTGGCCCTGGCCGGACTGGCCCGGCGCAAATGGGTCGCCCTCATCCTGGCTGTGCCGGCTCTCCTCATCGGCCTGACGTTTGCACCGCTCTTTCTGCCCCGCCCGGAAGGAGTGCTGGCCGCGCACGCCTCTTTCAAGGTGATGAGTTACAATGTTTGGTCTCGCAATGACGAGATGATTGAAGTGGCCGGCCTCATTAGGCAGGAGCAGCCGGATATTCTGCTGCTGCAAGAGCTGTCGCCGGGTATGGCTCGAGCGCTGACCCGAGAGCTGGCCGATCTGTATCCCGGCGGCCAACTTTATTGGGCCTATGAGTCGCGAGCTTATCAGGGGATTATTAGCCGCTTTCCGTTGACTCCGATTGAGTTAGCCTACGATAAAGGGCGCGCCCAAAAAGTAATTGCCGTCACCCCAGCCGGACCCATTGCCGTCTGGAATGTGCATCCCAACACGCCGCTTCCCTGGTCACGGCAGTACCGGCAAATCTCAGCTTTAGCCGAGGATATTGCGGCGGTGGATGGGCCATTGATCGTCGGCGGCGATTTCAACACAACCGACCAGTCGGAGACGTACCACCTGGTGAACCAGTATCTGCATAATGCCCACTGGGAAGCGGGCTGGGGCTTTGGCTTCAGTTTTCCGGCGCATCGTCCCCGCTTAAGAGAGATCCCCGTCCTTACCCCCATCATTCGCATTGATCACATTTTCTACAGCCCCCACTTTTTTGCCGGCAGCGCCCGCACCTTGAGCGACTCCGGCGGTTCAGACCATTTCCCGGTTACGGCAAAGTTGTCGCTGGTGAGGTAGGGAAGAGGCGAAGAGGCGAGGACACGGCAGAGGTTACTTTCGCTGCTTCGCCTCAGCCCGGAAGCCAAAGCCGCTCGGCTAATTTACCTTCACCGACCCGCAAGGCATAGGCCCGCAGGCGCTGCCCTATATCGGCCTGCGTCTCGAACAGCGTTGGCGTCTGTGAGGCGTAGGCGCGGATGCTCTGGATTTTGGCCTGTAAATTTTCTTCAGACAAGAAGCGCAGTTGGGGCTGCAAGGGAGTGGCTTTTAGAGCAGCCAGAGTGGTCTCTAAGGTATGGCCCCAACCCGCAGCCGCGTACCGCGAGTCGGGGTCAGCGTAGGGGTAATCCTCATAAAAGGCAATGGTCCAGCCTTGCCGGCGCAGCTCCCAGGCGGCAGCGTGGACCAACTGATGATCTATGTGATGGCCCACGCCGAGGGGGGCATAGATCAGCATGCCCGGTTCCGCCGGGATGAGTTCCAGCAGCGCTTTCTCAATCTTGGAGACCAGGGGCAGGTCGTCGGGATGAATGGAGCCAAACAGGTCGGCGTCATGGGTGTAAAACCATTGGCCTCGCTCTGGATGCCCCCGGTAGATACAATCGTTGAAATTGAGCCGGAGATAATCGGCTCCCAGAATTTCTAACGAGGCGCGGTCTTCGGCCTCGCGGGTGGCAATGACGTCGGCGGGATTGCCCCAGGCGTAGTGCAGCGACTGGGCAAAGGGAGAAAGCGGCTCGCCGGATGGCGGCGGGGCAGCACAAATTGTGACGACCAGCGCGGCCTGTCCTCCCTGAGTCTGTTGATGAATAGCTCCCCCGCAGGATAGAGAGGCATCATCATAATGGGGAGAGAGGTAGATGTGGGAGTATGAGTGAAACATAGGGGCTCCGTTAATGAATGGACGTGGTACGTGTTGCGTATTCCGTAATGCATTACGGAATACGCAACACGCCATACGCTTCACGAATCAACGAGGCTTGCGACTGAAAATATCGTAGTAATGAATCGCCGTTTCAATGCCCCGGTAAAAATTGGGCAGGTGGAATTTTTCGTTAGGGGCGTGCAGCCGGTCGTCGGGCAGGCCGAAGCCCATCATGACCACGGGCATATTCAGTAACTTGTCGAGCAAGCTGACCACCGGGATGCTGCCTCCTTCTCGCATGTAATAGGGCCGGCGGCCAAAACCCCGTTCGAACGCTTCCGCCGCCGCTTCGACGGCAGGAGCCGAGATGTCTACCACCGCGCCATCCCCACAGTTCATTTTCTCCACCGAAGCTTCCATTGTTTTGGGAGCAATACGCTGGATGTAGTCAATAAAGAGCTGGGCTATTTTATCGGCGCTCTGGTTGGGCACCAGGCGCATGCTTACTTTGGCGCTGGCAACAGCGGGAATGACCGTTTTTTGGCCGGCCCCAACAAAACCGCCGCGAATGCCATGAATGTCCAGCGTGGGCCGGACGCTCTTGCGTTCCGCTGTCGTGTAGCCGGCCTCGCCCCACAGGGCCGGGGCGCCGGTTTCAGCCAACACCGACTCGTCCGTGACCAGGCCGCTGTTCACCGCAGCGCGCTCGGCAGGAGACAAGTCGCGCACGTCATCGTAAAAGCCGGGAATGGTGATGCGGCCCTGCTCATCGTGCAGCGAAGCCAGCAGTCCGACCAGCGCGTTGAGGGGATTTTGGACCACTCCCCCATAGCTGCCGGAGTGCAGGTCGTGCGTTGAACCCCGCAGGGTGACTTCCAAGTAGGCCAGTCCGCGCACGCCGGTAATCAGGACAGGCGTGTGGGGGTCAAGGATGTGCGAATCGGAGATGAGGGCAGCATCAGCCTTGAGCAAATCCAGGTGTGCTTGCATGAAGGCGCTCAGGTTCGGACTGCCGATTTCTTCCTCGCCTTCCAGCATGAACTTAATATTGAGCGGGAGCTGTCCGGCTCCTTTAAGGTAAGCTTCGACTGCGGCAATATGGACGTAGAGCTGGCCTTTGTCGTCGGTAGTACCCCGGCCAAACATATTGTCGCCTTTAACCGCAGGCTCAAAAGGAGGAGTCAGCCACTCGTCCAGGGGATCAACGGGCTGCACGTCGTAGTGACCGTAAACAAGCAGGATTGGCGCTGCCGGGCCGGCGTGCAGCCAATCGGCATAAACAACAGGATGGCCTGGCGTAGGGATAATTTGAACATGGTCCAGCCCTAGTCCGTTCAGTTTATCCGCCAACCACTGCGCGGCGCGCTGCAGGTCGGGTTTGCTTTCGGGGAGGGTGCTGATGCTGGGGATACGCAGGATTGCCTGCAAATCCTCCAGGTTCTCGCTGCGGTGATGTTGAGCATAAGTCAGAGCGTCATGAAGCATACAAAAGTGTCCTTTCACGGGTCAATTGGGCGGATTATAGCATTGCCAGCCATAAACCCCGAATCTTTAACCTTCAAATTTGGATAAAGTTTCGATTTGAAGTATACTTGTCGTTTGTGTGTTTCGACCGCAACTACAAGTAAAGTTACTGCCTGTTGTTAGTGGCCCGTTGTTTGTTTTAGAAATTTTTCAACGGACTACGGACCACTAATCATAGACACGATAATTCATTCCATTGATCTTTGTTGCAACTGGGAGTTACTCTAATGAAAGTTTTACTCATTCAAGATGTTGACAATTTGGGCTATGCGGGTGATGTTAAAAAGGTTGCCGATGGGTTTGGACGCAATTATTTGATCCCGCGCAGTATGGCCGTTCTTGCTACCGCCGGGGCATTAAAACAGGCTGAGACGATTCGCAAGGCTGCGGAGAAACGCCGCGCCCACGAAATGGCCGATGCCCAGGCAATGGCTAATCAATTGACCGGCGTGGAACTGTACTTTGAACGGCGGGCAGGTGAAACCGGCAAGCTGTACGGCTCTGTCACTTCGGCGGACATGGCCGATGAGATCAAAGCCAAAACCGGACTGGAAATTGACAAGCGCAAGGTTGCTCTGCCTGAACCAATTCGGCAGTTGGGCGAGCAGGAAGTCACCATCAAACTGATGATTGATGTGGCAACAAGCATCAAGGTCCATGTTCTGCCCGAGGGCGGCATTTTGGAGCGCGAGCGTCTGAGCAAAGCCGAAGAGCAAAAACTGCTGGCCGAAGCTGAAGCAGAAACACCGGCAGAAGCAGAAGTAGAAGCACCGGCAGAAGCAGAAGCACCGGTCGAAACTGAAGCATAAATTACCCGCCCAAGGTTTAGTTGAGCAAAACCCGCGCTAGGCGCGGGTTTTTGATTCCAGACCAAAAATTTTCTACGTTCCTTTTCGACCCTTAGCAGGGACAAACGCCATTGTCGCTGGGTTAGCCAACCATTGCTCAACATCCGCACCTAAGCGCTCAAAATTAAAGCTGTCAAGTTGGCTGGCTGCCTGGAGGCTAATCCCTTTGATCAGGGCGATTACTTCTGAGGCCGCCCGGTGGACCTCAAGATCGGGCCGAAATGTACCCTGGCCTACCCCCTCCTGGCAGATAGCCTCAATTTGAGCCTGCCACGCCTCATTTAAGTCCCTGAGAACGGCTCGTATGACCGGGTCACGCTGGGACCGCAAGTGGAGTTCGGTGAAAACGACGAACATCTGCGGCGCTTGCTGCAACTGGTATTGCAAATCCAGGAAGATACGGCGCAGCTTTTGGGCGGCTGTTTCATTGCCCTCGCTTGGGAGGGGAGCCTTGAGGGTGAGAAACAGGTGGACCATATACTCTACCACCCCGCGAATGAGATCTTCTTTGCTGTTGAAGTAATAATGCAGCGTCGCGATGTTTACTCCAGCCTCTGCCGCTACATCGCGAACCCGCAACCCCTCCAAACCTTTGGCGGCAATTAGTTGATAGGCCGCCAGAACCAGCTCCTGGCGGCGAATATCGCTGCGGGACGATCCCGGTAGAAGTGTCTGTTTTTTGCCAAGAATACTCTTTTGATGCAAACCAGGCTCTTTTCAAGCAAATGCTTGATTCTTATGCTAACACCACTTAAAGAATATGTCAAGCACTTGATTAAAAGTAAAGGTAAAAACGTAATTTTTTTAAGTGATAATCTTTTAGATTGTTTCTCTCGTATGGGTGGCTTCTACTTTAGCCAGCCAGGCCGGCAAGGCCGCAACCAAATATCCCAAGATTCTCCTTGCCCCTTCCACAAAAACGTCAATATTGCCATCATATGCTTCGCCGCCGCTGGCGCCGATCAAGTCGCTGACGCCGCGCAGGATCAGGCAACGCGTCCCGTTGTGAGCTGCTACCCAGGCAATCGCTCCCGACTCCCAATCCCCGGCTACAGCGCCGAATTCCGCTCTTAGGCGTGGGATATCTTCAGCTAGCAAATCCCGGTCGGCAGAAACGAGCAAAGTCCGCTGTACCGGGTGGGGATAATCCTCGCCCAGCCAGGAGAGGTCCAACTCTGTAGTGTAGTGAGCAATATGCTCGTCGTAATCGCCCATCTGCTCGATGATGTCATAGACCAGCGTCCGTTCGGCCAGGATAATCGTGCCCGGCGTAATTTCCCCCTCAAATCCACCGCACGTGCCCAGGTTGACCAGTAATTTAGGGGCCCAATAATCAATCACGTATTGGGTCGAGGCGGCCGCGGCTATCTTTCCCCAGCCGCCGTGGAAGAAAATAACCGGTTCAATACGTCCGGCTATAGTCTGATTAACAACAAACCACTCACCTAGGGGTGAAGGTTGTGGCTGAATATGGGTAAAAAGGGTGCGAATAGCTTGCCACTCGATATTGGCTGAAATGATCACAGCAAAATTAACTTTATACATGAGATATACCTGAAGATATATCCTTTTTTTACTGCTGTAAAGAATTTGCCTATCTCACTAATGTTATAATAATGAGAGATTTATTATATATTTTACTCCTGAATTTTGGTCCATAAAAGAGAGGTCAAAATGAGAAATTCTTTGACGCAGAATAAGGATTTGAAGTGGAAATTAACCTTTGGCGTTTTGAGTCTTATCCTGGGTGCGCTGGCGACACGATTGGCTGTTTATCTGACCAACAAAATTTGGGACGAAGCCGAAAGTTTGCCCTAAGTTAGAAGCAATTATGACTGAAGCCATTCCACCCCTGATCCCGAAGTGGTCTACGCGCCGGGTTGTCCTGGCCACTTTAGTCGTACTGACCGTTGCGGCTGGTTTTTGGCTGCTCTACCATTACCGCTTGGTTGTTTTTATCCTGTTTGTGGCTATCGTGATTGGTATAGCGATGCGGCCGGCAGTGGCCTGGTTGCAGCGTCGTGGCGTATCTCCAGCCATTGGCGCCATTCTGGTCTATTTGGTCTTACTGGCCCTGCTCATTGGTTTCGGCTTCCTGGTGGTGCCCTTGTTGATTGAGCAGGTCGCCACCATTTCGGCCTCGCTACCTGATTATTACGAGAGCTTGCGGAACTTAATGATAAACTCTCCCATCCGTCCCCTCTGGCGCCTGGGGCAGCAACTGCCTGCGCAGATACCATCTCCTTCCCTTTTGCCCGGTTTGAATAACGAAGTAGTTCCCCCCACAGACACTGATCCGATGGATACCGTCGTCCTCCAGACTTTGAATTATGGAAGCCTGATTGGCTGGGGTACCTTCGTTACCCTGGCGACGCTCTTATTAGGCTTTTACTGGATTCTGGAAGGCCAGCGGGCCACACGAACGGTATTATTATGGATGCCCATGTCGTGGCGGGATGAAGCGCGCGGTATTTTTGACGAGATTGAGATTAAAGTGAGCAGTTATATTCGCGGACAGACGCTCCTTTGTTTAATTATCGGCATTTTATCCCTGGTTGCTTATCTATTGATTGGTTTGCCTTACGCGCTTGTGCTGGCCTTGATTGCCGGCCTCATGGAATTGGTTCCCTGGATTGGGCCGGTATTGGGCGCGCTTCCGGCTCTGCTGCTGGCGCTTTCGATTGACCCAATGCTGGCGGTTTGGGTGGTGGTAGCAACCCTTATCATCCAGCAGCTTGAAAATAATGTGCTGGTGCCCCGGATTATGGACGAGTCAGTTGGAGTTAATCCGATTGTAACCTTACTCTCAATTGCCGCCTTTGGCTCGCTGCTTGGTGTGCTGGGCGCTATCCTGGCTATTCCCATGGCCGCGATTATTCAAATACTACTGGATCGCTTCCTCATTGGTCCAAGCGCAGTTGAGCAAGAAACACCGGTGGGCCGAGATACCATGAGCGTGCTGCGCTATGAAACTCAAGCACTGATCCAGGATATGCGGCAGCATATCCGACAGAAAGAGCTAATTCCCGACGAAGAGAGCGACCAGGTTGAAGAGAAAATTGAGGCCATTGCTACCGATCTGGATAGTATTCTGGCCCAATTTGCTCCTTCTGAGACTACGGCATGAAGCGACTGGCCTGGTATACTACGGTTGTTTTGGGCATAACCACCCTGGTGCTGCTACTATGGCAATTCAGGGAGGAATTCTTGGTGTTCCTGCTCTCCCTGGCCATGGCGGCGGCGGTTCGCCCGTTAATTAATTATTTAAATCAGCGGTACCGCCTGTCACCCGGTCTGGCCTCAATCCTCATTTACGTCGCAGGGCTGATCGTCATCGGGGCTCTGTTTTATACCGTCAGTGGTCTGCTGCTGATCGAACTGCAACGCGCCGCCAACAATTTTGCCTTAACTTACGAAATTATCATAGCGCAGTGGCCGCAGGGCACAACCTTTCAGCAAGCCATCGCCGAACGCCTGCCGCCGCCTGTTGAATTTTACCAGGCCCTGGCGGGTGAGCGCGGTACGGTGCTCATACAAACGCTCTTGGGTGTCACCTCAGGTTTTTTTGTTATTATTGGCCAGATATCCGTAATCCTGGTGTTAAGCGTTTACTGGAGTATTGACCGGGCGCGTTTTGAGCGGCTCTGGCTTTCTTTGTTACCGGCTGAGCAGCGCATCGGAGCGCGAGAGGTCTGGCGGAATATTGAGGAAGGGGTTGGCTCTTATATTCGCAACGAATTGGTCCAGGGCTTCCTGGCCGGGCTGATGTTGGGCTTCATTTATTGGATGCTGGGGTTACAATATCCCATCACGTTAGCCCTGGTCGGAGTGCTGGCAGGCTCCATTCCGATGGTTGGCGCGCCTCTGGCGGCGGTATTGCCACTGCTGGTAGGCTGGATCAGTAACCCATCTCTGGCTATAGCGGCGGCCCTCTCTACAGCAGCTATCTTCCTTATCTTAGAAGTAATCGTCGAGCCGTACTTTTTCGACCGCAGTCGTTACAGTTCGCTGCTGATGGTGTTGGGAATGATTATCCTGGCTAACGATTACGGCCTGCTCGGTTTGATTTTGGCTCCGCCCCTGGTTGTGGCGGTTTCTATTCTATCCGGCTATCTGATGCGTCAAACCGTCCCTACAGCAGCACCGAAGCCAGCCCTGCAAGTAGCCGATTTGCAGGAACGCTTAGAGTCCGTGCAAATGATGATAAATGAGCTGGATGAACCCCTGCCGGTAGAGGCAGCCAGCATGCTCGACCGCCTGGCCAAATTGATCGAAAAAGCCGGTCAAACCGTACCGCCGGAAACGCCGGCAACTTCCTCCGAAGTTTCAGCCGGACCATTGCCGGTTATACCGTCGGCGCCCCTGGGAAGTAAATAACCTCGGCTCAAGCCAAAGCTTTAATCACCGCATCATGCAGCAGCCCATTGCTGACAATAACGCCGCGATTGTGGAGCATCTTGCGGTCGCCGGCAAAATCCAGAGGTCGGCCGTACATGTCGGTGACGCGCCCACCCGCTTCTTCCACAATCAGCGAGCCAGCCGCATGATCCCAAATATTTTCACGGTAATCAGGCGCTTTGGGCGAGGGCAGGCGCAGATATAGCGCGGCGTCACCACGGGCCACAAGCCCATATTTGGTCTGGCTGTCCATGCGCAGTGGGGGCTGCGTGATTCCGGTGGCTTGAGCCAGGGCCTCCTGCCGCGCCTGATCTCCATGCGCCGCTTCAACACTTTCGGCAAAGCGCATACCGGTCTGGTCGGTTTCTCCGGTCACATGAATGGTGACAAACGCGTCACTGTGCACGGGCGCCATCGCCGCGCCCTGACCCCTGACCGCCACAAAAACCACCCCGGTTAGACCGCCCGGCTCGTCTAATTTTAGGGGCAGGGCCGGACAGGCCAGCGCTGCTACTTTGACCTCACCTGCTTCAATTAAAGCCAAAGCCACCGCGTACTGATCGTTGCGTAAAAAACCTTTGGTCCCATCAATAGGGTCCAGTGTCCAAAAACGCCGGGTGAGGACGCCGTTACCGGCGTCAATCCAGCGGCAAATGATTTCAGGGGCAGCAGCAGGTTGAAAACGACGAACATACTCCGTTACCTGGGCTAACTTGGCCGAATTTTCTGGCTTCTGCAAATCTGTCGAGTCTTCCTCGCCGACAATAGGATCTTTTGGAAAAGCCGCCAGTAAATGTTGGCACACCAAAGCCTGAGCGCCAAAATCGGCGATAGTAACCGGGCTTTTATCATCTTTTTGCAGCGCATCCGCGCCAATCATCGTGGTGCGCACGGCCATGCAGAGGTCAGCCGCCCGGGTTACAGCTTCGATGGCAGTGCGTTTTTCTTGGGTGTAAGTTGGAAGCATTTTTCCCTACCATTCGTAACTACCCAATTACGGGCTAAAACCAGCCTCTTACAGGGCCAGCGGAGTAGTTATGGTCATTGTATGGTTTTTAGGAATTTGTGCCAGTTGGGAAAGGCAGACTTAATGTTTCTGGCGCAGGGGGAGCACAATGTGGAACTGGCTGCCGGGGAAGCTTATTTCATCGTGGCCGGGACTCTCAACCCAAATTTTGCCGCGATGAGCCTCGACAATACCCCGGGCAATAGCCAGGCCCAGGCCCGGCCCAGCACCTTTGAAAATCGTTTTGCCGGTGGAGTGCAGGGCCAGTTGGCCGGTTTGGTAAAATTTAGTAAAGATCAACTCATGGGCGTTGGGGTCAATCCCGATACCGGTGTCGCTGATAACGATTTCGATACCGGGAACGGGGATGTCGAGGCTGCCGTTCATGCAGCGGCCGGTAACAGTAATTTTGCCGCCATCGGGGGTGTACTTGATAGCGTTGACGATCAGGTGATAGAAGACTTTCTGTAAAGCGTCAGGATCGGCCATAATGGAGGGCAGGTCACTCATGTCGGCGACCGTGAGGGTCAGCTTGCGCTCGGCCAGGGGGTCGCTAAAAGTCTGGGCCAACAATTCGATGATCGAAGGAATGTGGACAGGCTCCGGGTAGAGTTCCAGAACCCGGCTGTCAATTTTGGTAATATCGAGCATACTGGTGACGATCTCTTGCAAACGAACCGCTCCGGTATGGATCCCCTTGACCAGCTCCAGACGGTGAGCGTTTTCTTTGACGGCGGCATCGTTGAGCAGCATATTACTGTAGCCGCGCAAAACGGTCAACGGGGTGCGCAGTTCGTGGGCGGCAATGCTAATGAAATCGGATTTAGTGCGGTCCAGACGTTCCAACTGGTCGTAAGCCTCTTGGACCGCCACCGTGCGCTCGCGGACCATGTCTTCAAGTTGCTGGGAGAAGCGGACGATTTTGTCATAGAGGCGGGCATTTTCCAGGGCGAAAGCGGCTTGCCCGGCAAAAGTGGTGGCGAGTTTAACTTCGTCCTGGCTAAAAGCATTGGGAATTTCGCGGACCAGCGACAGCATGCCAATGACCTGGTCAAAACGAGTCAGCGGGACGCCCAGCCAGGCGCGGGCCGGGGGCAGAGTTTCCACATGCTGCCAATCGGGCCGCTCCGATACATCAGGGATAACCAGCGCCTGTTGGGTTTGGTAGATTTGCTGGAAAACATCGTCTTCCTTGATCGAGACACGCAACTGGAGGGGCTGCACGTCGTCGGGAAAGCCGCGAGCAGCCACAAGTTCAAGCTCATCTTTATTTTGCAGCATCACCGTCGCCCGGTCGTAAGGCACGGTTTTAGCCAGGTACTCCAGAATGAGGTTCAGGACTTCCGGCAAATCCAGGGTACGCGAGAGGACTTGGTTAACTTCGTACAGAGTTTCGGCCAATTGGCGGCGTGTTTTTTCGCTTTGATAGAGAGAGGCGTTTTGGATAGCGATTGAAATCTGGTCAGCCAGGGCCTGAAAAACCGGCAGGTCGTCCAGGCGAAACGCAGCCGGCTGGTCACTGGCGATGTCGAGCACACCCAGCACCGATTTGCCCATCAGCAGCGGCAAAGCTAACTCGGAGCGCATAGCCGGGATAATATCCAGGGGAATATAGTGCCTGTCTTGCGAAACATCGTCTATCCGCGCCAGCCGCCGATTCTTGGCAACCCAGCCGATAATACTCTCCTCGTCTACCTTCAGCCGGAACCCTTCCTGGCGCAGGCTGCGCCCCGCTTCCCCGGTCCCGGCCTGAGCTGTCACGTAGCTGCCGCTCTCGTCCAGCAGAAAAACGCCGACAAAATAATAGCCGTAGCCCTCTTTAATCAGTTCAACCACGTAGTTAAGCAGTTGGTCAAGATCGAGGATCGAGGTGAGATGGTAGCCGACGGCAATACTGGTTTCGAGTTGCCGATAGCGGCGGTGAAGCTCTTCAGTTCGTTCCTGTACCCGCTGCTCCAGGCCGGCGTACAGGCCGGCCAGTTGAGCCGCGGCGGCGTTGAAAGCTCGACCTAAATGGCTCAGTTCATCGTCGCCGCTGACGCCAACGGTGTGGTTAAGATCGCCCTGGGCTAAAGACCTGGCCCCGGCATCCAGTTGAGCCAGCGGCTGAGCAATACTACGGGTAACGGCAAAACCCAGGGCGCCTGCGGCGAGCAGCGTCAAGAGGCTGACGAGGGCCAGGGTAATCAGAGCTTGCCGTTGCACTTGCTCCATGTTTTTTAGAGCATTTTGCTGCTCGACTGCTACTTCGGCGTTTATCTCCTCGACTAACGCCTGGGTAGCTCCGCTGGTCCGTGGGAGATCGCTGTTAAGCCGGGATTGCAGTAAAACCCACTCATTATCTTGGGCCAGACTGATCAGAGCATCTATTTGCGCAGGTACCGAGACCTTAATGCTTTCCAATTGTTCAATTTGCTGGCTATGGTTGAGAGGCGGTTCCAGGGTATTGATCGCTTCGTCCACTATTTTGACGAAATCCTCCCGGAGCTTAAGCGCCGCTGCTTCAAAAGGAGTGCTTGTGCTGCGAGAGAGGGTGAGGCGCTGCAATTCGTCTTTGAGGATCAGGACGTGGCTGTGAACCCGTAAAACAGCGCTGGCCTGGGTATTTGCCCGGTGTAGACGTTGAGCCTGGACCTGAATCGTATTCAACTGCCACAACCCGACCGCCGTGCTGAGGAGCATCAGCAGCAGCATGAGGCCAAAGGAGAGGGCCAGCCGGGAACCAATTTTCATCCGTCGCATCTTGTAACTGTAAACTTTTCTGAATCGTCTTTGCTGTTATCGGGCGTGTTTTGGCTGTCTGGGCATGGGATTGTTAACTGCCGCCAAACATATAAATTTAGTATACCATATTTTAGCCTTTGCCATCTAAGTATTTGGTACTAATCAACTTGACAACAAAAAATGGGGCCAGTAATCGTACTGACCCCCGTTTCTAGGTCCTATTCAGTTGAAATTAACGATTCCAGCGCAGCCGCAGAGCCAGGCCGCCGGCCAGGAGAACCAAGCCCAGAGCCATCGCCGCCGCCAGCAGGTAGATATTAGCCGGGATGTCGCCGCCGGTCGCAGGCAGAGCAGCCGGGGCCGCCTCCGCGGGGGGCAGGAGGACGGTATCAATGACGTGAATGACGC
>JAHDWA010000090.1:21480-31637 GCA_023382535.1 Anaerolineae bacterium
CACGATGTCGGATGTAGCTTGCTTGGGCGGCGCTGCCAAAGCCTGGGTTACGCCGGTCACCAACAGCAGGATAACCAGCATAAATGGAACGAATTTTTTGATTGGGTTGGACATGAGTTACTTCTCCTTTTTCTTAAAAATAAATTGTTTGTCGAGAGATTTTTGAGCTGCTGTTTTTTAGCAGTTCACTTTATATTACGCAGCTCAACGGAGTTTGCATTCAAAAAATCCAGATTTTGTTACTAATTTGTCTATAATTTGTATAAATTTAAGGTTACAAAAAAAGCCCCCCGGTCAGTAGGCGGGAGGCTTGAATACTATGGGAATACTCTTTAAGAGGAGAGGTTGCCGAGCATGATCATCTCGTTGCTGGAACTGCCGCTGCTGTTCGCCGGCTCAACAGAAATGCCCATTGCCTCGTAAGAGCCAATAGCCGTATCTGCAGCCACCTGCAATAACCCTAAGCCTGAGGTATCTACGGTGAATTCACCGGCCCGTCTTAGTTGGCCGTTTTGGACCAGCCAAAACTGATAGACCAGCCCGGGTTGAAGGGGAGGCAGGCCCGACACAATTAATACGGCTGTATCCTCGCCCGGATTGGCGATGAGCTGGCCGTGAGCCTGCGGAATCGTTTCTGTTCCGGCAAGTTTCATCGCCTGGACATCGGGTGAAGTAACTTCAGCCATTACCGCGCGCTGGGTTACAAGCTCCCGTCCCAGGTTGGTGTTCACAGCCTGAAGCTGCGCTACCTGGTTGTCGAGGGCAGCCAGTTGTTCGCGCTGGGTGGTCAATTCCTGTTGCAGAGCCGCCACGGTTTCGGCTGAAACGGTAGGCTCCCCTGGTGGCTGAGATGCAGCCTGGTCGAGGGCAGCGAGCTGCTCCGCCTGGGCAGCTAACTCCTGCTTGAGGGTACTGTTTTCGGCCTGGAGTGGTTCGACAGCCTCATTCAACTTGGCTAAAGCAGCTTTCTGCGCCCCCACTTCATTTTTGAGCGCCGCGTTTTCTTGCTGAAACGGCCCCATTCGCTCAAGCACGGCAGCCAGGGTTTCATTTTGCCGGGAAAGCTCGTGTTCGAAAGCCAGGTTTTGCTGTTGAACCTGGGATATTTGCCCATTCAGCAGAACGGCCCAGCTCCCGGCCAGTAAGGCCAGCAGCAGGCTCAACCCGACCAGGGCCGGCATAGCCCAGTTCCATTGAGGAGTTTGCCACAGCCGCTCCCAGAAACTCGGCCTACGAACCGCAGGGAATGGGGCGGGTTGGAGGCGAGGTTGGCGCTTCTCCGCGTTGATCCGATTCAGGAGCGCCAGCTTAACTTGCGGCGATGGCCTGGCCGGCCTGGCCGCGTAAGGCAAAGCCGAGGTAATTTGACAGGCCTCAACCAATCGCCCCTGAGCCGCCCTATTTACGGCCACATAAGCCTCAACCTGGGCCTTTTCGTCATCGCTGAGCGCACCCAGGGCGTAGAAAGGGAACAGTTCTTCAAAGTGCTCGTCCATGATGATTACTCTTCAAATCCTTGCTCCTGCAAGGCCTCCCGCAGCTTTTGCAGCCCCAGCCGCGCCCGGGTATGGATTGTACCCAGGGGGACGCCCATCGCCTCGGCAATTTCTTGCCGGGTCATACCCCCAAAAAAAGCCATTTCGACTACCTCACGCTGGGCTTGAGGCAAGGCATTCAACGCCTGGCGCACCTGGAGGTGTTTCATAGCCGTCCAGGCTGATTCGGTCACATCTGCCTGGAGGTCAGGGCTGTCTTCAAGCTGCTGCTCTTCGTTACCATCAAAAATAGGCTGGGGCCGTGCCTTGCGCCGGCGCCACGTGTCAATGGATAGATTACGCGTAATCCCAAACAGCCAACCGGGAAAGGCCCCCTGCTGCTCGCAAAAAGAGGCGGCATTGCGCCACACTCGCCAAAAAGTTTCCTGAACCACCTCTTCGGCGCTGGGCCGGTCGCCCAGCATTTTGAGAGCCAGGCCCAACACCGCCGGAGCATACTGTTCGTAAAGCGTTTCCAGGGCAGCCGCATCCCCGTTGGCGACACGTTTCATCAGTTGTTCGTTATTCAATTCTTTGTGCCTCTTAATCCGGACTGAGCCAAGTTGTTGTCATTAAAATATTAGATGCAGGTCAGCGCTCAGTATACTAAAAGAATTTCGAAATTCAAAGTGAAACAGCCAGGACGAGAGGCGACTCAATAATTTGGGGATTACTCTCTTTAAAGATATACGGATGGCCCTGATTATTACATTTATGGAGTCATGACTTTGTTGAGATGGCTTGAGGGGAAGATAAAAACTACGGCAGCCAGGTGGGCCGATTGCCAGAGCGAATCAATTCTTGGGCGCGTTCGGTCTGGGTATCCAGCAGCCAAATGCTGGGCTGCGCGCCCAATTCTTTGAGAGAATAGCGATGGTAGAGCAAATAGCGGCTGTCGGGCGACCATGCCGGCAGGCCGTGATTAATCTCGGTGTCATTGGTCAGATAACGTGCTTCGCTGCCATCGGGCCGCATGAGCCAGATTTGTTTGCCCATCGCTGCCCCGGCCACTTTGCGGGTCAGCACAATCCAGGCTCCATCGGGCGACCAGGCCGGCGAACCGTCTTCGACATTGGCATTGGCGCCGCTCAAATCGGTCAACCGGCCGTTGGTCGGGTCGGCCCGCAGCAGGTGAACGGCAAAACCTTCCTCCTGCCGTTGAATATCGCTGACCAGCAAGGCGTTCCCCTGCGGACTCCAGACCGCCAGGCCACCCATTTGGCTGGGAATCACGAAGCTGCGGCCATCATTGATGTTGTATATCTGCACCCCCTGGCTGCTCGGCGAAACATAACTCAACCAGTTGCTGTCGGGGGACCAGCGCGCCCCGTAGCCGATCCACTGCCGGTCCTCAAAAACGGGTACTGTTTCACCCGTCGCCGGGTCTAACCACCATAGATGCGGTGGACCGGGGGCAGCACCGGAAACCAGCATATTTCGCCGCTCATAAACCAGACGCTGGCCGTCGGGCGAGGGGGCGGCGCCGCTGCACGACATCTCCGGGCAGGCCAATAAGGGCTGCGCGCCGCTGCCATCGGCTGCCACTTCCCACAGATCGCTGCCGCCATCCTCGCGCAGGGCGGCATAGATAATCGTCATCCCATCGGCGGCGAGGGCATAATCCCAGACGCCCAATTCTGCCCGGGTCAATTGGGTTGGCTGTCCGCCTGATGGATTGATGACAAACAATTGATCTTTGCCCGCCGTATCCTGGCTAACGTAGAGGATACGGGGGGAGCGGGTGTGGAATTGCCAGGTGAGCGCCCCATTCAGAGGCCGTCCCTGCTGGCTTTGCAGCTTGCCAGTTAAGGTGACAGTGTAGGTGGTCTCCGGGGCCAGCGCTGGCGACGGGACAAAAGCCAGAGCGGACTCCTCCCAGCGCAGCGTGCCGCTGACCGGCGGGGAGATTGAGAGAGGAAAATCAGAGCCAATTGCGGCAATCTTTTGATCAAAAGCAACCTGGATCCTGGCTTGGGTGGATACCTCGGCTGCCCCTTCGGCCGGGCTAACCGAAACCACCTGTACCCCCACCTGATCACCACGCCAGATCGTGAGCAGGGTCAGCAAAAGTAGCCCGGCCAGGGTAGCCAGGGCGACCCGGTCAAAACGGCTTAAGGTGACCACCGGCCACCAATCGCCGGCTGCTGTTAAAGACACAGCAATTGGCTGAGAGACAGACCCATCTGGCCGCAGACCGCCGTCAGCCGTCTGCGGTCGTTCTTCTAACCTGGACATCTTTAGTAAGGGTACAGATACGGTTGGTCGGGAACTTCTGTGGGGGTCACTTTATCGGCGCTGAGGATGGGCATCTGCTCACCGTCAAATTCGCCGACCTGAAAGCGCCCAGACACTTCGACCCACTGGTCACTGGCCAAACTGCCCGTGTCCGGCCAGTGGACAACCAGGCCCAGGGGAGCCGCATCGGCGGCGCAACAACTGATGGCGAAGCGGCTGACCATAAACTGATCGCTGCCAAAGCGGTCATCCCGGTAGACGAAACCAATGACCCTGGCCTCCTGATCGGCAAAAGCAGCCGGATTCTGGGCGAGGCGGAAATCAATCAGCCAGTCGAGCACATTTTTCTCGCTGGCAGGCCGAGAAATAACTTGTGACGTTTTGGGCGAAGTGGCCGACGTTACCGAACCGACGCTAATTTCGCGATTGCTCATCGCGGCTGCGCCCAGCGGCTTGGGCGGGACCAGCAGTCCCAGGATCACCGGCAAGACCACCAGCAGCAGTCCAGCCCACGACAAGTTGCCGGGCTGGTGCCCGGCGTGGTTGTGATTATGGCTGTCGGCCTGCTCATGCTCGTCGGGTTGAGCCGGCTCGGCCCGGTAGCGATAGCTGACTGCTACGACGATAAAGCCAATTGCTGCCAGGAGAGTCAGCCAGGCAAAACGCTCGCTGATATAGTAGAACAGAGTGCCGTTATAAATGCGGCTGTAAAGAAACAACCCCAAAGCAATCAACGCTAATCCCTTAAAACTTCCCTTCATTTACCACCTCACGTTCAAACCCAGATAGACCGCAATGGCCATGGTCAGCATCAAAGGTAGAAGTATCAAATAAACTACAGCGCGACGGCGAAAAACACCCAGGAACATCAGCGAGCTTTTAATATCAACCATCGGCCCGAAAACCAGAAAGGCCAGGATCGAAGCCGGGGTAAAGGTATTGACAAAAGCCAGGGCCAGAAAGGCATCTACCGTGGAGCAAACCGAGAGGACAAAGGCCAGCGCCATCATCATTAAAACCGACGACACCGGCCCGGCGCCTAGCGCCAGCAAGGCGGATTGAGGGACCAGTGTCTGCATGCCTGCCGCCAGCATCGAGCCGGCAATTAGGTAGCGGGCCATATCCAGAAAGTCGTCGCCGCCGGTTGCCAGGGCATGCCAGATTTGCTGCTGGCGGCTGGCGGCCTTCTGCGCATGGGGGTGGTGATGACAGTTCAGGTGCTCTTCAATCGTCTCCGGCAAGAGCACCTCCTGGGGTTTGGCCAGGTAGAAGAGGAAGCCGACGACGGCGGCAATCAGAAAGCTGAAGCCCAGGCGGCCCCACAGAATTGGACCCCAGCCAAAGGCCGCGTAGGTGCTGGCAATAACGACCGGATTGACCACCGGCGCCGCCAGTAGAAAGGCAATACCCATCGAGATAGGCAGCCCTTTCTGGTAAAGCCGACGCGTAACCGGCACCACGCCGCACTCGCACACCGGGAAGGCTATTCCCAGGGATGCGCCGGCCAAAGCGGCCAGGAGGGGCTGGCGCGGCACAAAGCGATCCAGGAGTTTCTGATCTACAAATACGGCGATAGAGCCGGAAACCAGCGAACCGGCCAGCAAAAAGGGCGCCGCTTCAATAAAAATGCTGAGGAAAATAGTGACAAAAGTTTGCAGCCGGTCGCTCAGCGGCACGGTCGTGTTGCGCAGGGAGCTTTCGCCGATGACCAGCACCAGGGCCAGGACCAGCAGGGCTAAAATCAAACGATAGGCCGGCTTAAATATAAACCGGCCGGAACGGCGGGGGGCAGCCTCGACAGCTTCAGCCGGAACCAGGGGAGTGTCCAGGGTTTTCATACCATAAACGATTATAGCGGGGAGTAATTCATTGTCAAAGTCTTCAAGCGGGCAGTTGGGAAGGCTTCAGGGCTTCTTTACTGTCTTTAGGTCATTTGACAATTAAACCTTTTGCCCTACAATTTTGAGAATAAGTCTCATTTCTGAAATTAATAATGTACTCGGTAGAGACCAATAGGATTTTTGCATCTTAATTGAGAATAAATCTCATTTATTTATATGATCTCTAGCATGGGTAATAAAGAAAACTCAGGCGTGCCAGAGGGCACTTTGATATGCCTGAATATCACCGTTTAAAGGGGGCAGAATGAAATCGTTAAAAATAGGTTTAAAGCACACCTTGTTGCTAACGGCGCTGGTACTGCTGGTGGGCTGTGGCAGCAGCCAACCTGATCAAGTAGCGGCCTCCTCGACGAGTGAGAAACTCAAAGTAGTTGCCACGTTTAGCATTTTGGGGGATTTAGTGCAAAATGTTGGCGGCGACAAAATTGAGCTGTACACCCTGGTTGGGCCGGGCAGCGACACGCACACCTTTGAGCCTAGCCCCAGCGACAGCGTGGCCCTGGTCGAGGCGAAGCTGATTTTTGAGAACGGCCTTGGGCTTGAAACCTGGCTGGATAAGCTCTATACCGCCTCCGACTCCCAAGCTAAGCGGGTGGCTGTGACTGAAGGTCTTGAACCTATCGCTATGGCCGAAGGCGATCACGAGGAGCATGGCGCGGTTGACGAACATGGGCACGGCGAGTTTGATCCGCATGTCTGGCAGGATGTGGCCAATGTAATCCACGAGGTGGAGGGCATCCGTGATGCCCTGGTCGAAGCGGACCCGGCCGGCGCCAAAACCTACCAGGCCAATGCCGAGACTTATCTAGGCCAGTTGAAAGAACTTGATGCGTGGGTGATTGCGGAAGTTGAAAAATTGCCCAAAGGCCGCCGTAAACTGGTCACTTCACACGACACATTTGGTTATTTTGCCCGCCGCTATGGTTTTGATATGGTGGGCAGCGGCCTGGGCTCGACTACGGAGGCAGGCGATCCCTCTGCCACGCAATTGGTCAGCCTGGTTGAAGAAATCAAAGGGGCCGGGGTCCTGGTTATCTTTGTCGAAAATGTTTCCAATCCCAGGTTGATGGAACAGATCGCTGCCGAGGCCGGGGTAACGCTTGGCCCGGCCTTATACACCGATGCCCTGACCGAGCCGGGCAGCGATGGTGATACCTATATCAGGATGATGCGTCACAATGTTACTGTCATAGTAATGGCGTTGAGTCAGTAATTTTCGGACGATCCCAATGAGTTGGAAGGCTGAAAGATTGGAGGATTGGATAAAATAATCCAACCTTCCACCCTTCCAATCTTCCAAACAGATTATCGAATTTGGTTGTCAAACTTTATTGGTTTAAATTGGACAAATTATTGTGAGCCGACCACGTTTTCCTTATAATCGCCAGGGGTTTGCCGAGCCGATCCCGGACGCGCCTGCCCTGGAAGCTGTCAATGTCAGTGCCGGATACCCCGACGGCAGTAGTGCGGCCCTGCGCGGAGTTAGTCTGCGCGTGCCGGTGGGAACGAAGGTGGCTCTGGTGGGGCCAAACGGCGCAGGCAAATCAACCTTGCTCAAAGCGGCGGCAGGGTTGCTGCCGGTGGAAGGGGGCGAACTGCGTCTTTCCGGCTGGCCGGTGGGGGTATGCCGGCAGCGGGTTGCCTATCTGCCCCAGCGCAGCGAGATAGACTGGCGTTTTCCCATTAATGTCCGCCGGCTGGTGCTGACCGGGCGCTACATTCACCTGGGCTGGTTAAAACGTCCGCATGCCCATGATAAACATCTGGTTGAGCAGGTTCTGGACCGATTAGGGCTGAGCCATCTGGCAGAACGGCAGATTAGCCAACTTTCGGGCGGCCAACAGCAGCGGGCACTGCTGGCCCGGGCGCTGGTGCAAGAGGCCGAACTGCTTCTGCTCGACGAACCTCTGAATGCCGTAGACGCCGAAACCCGCACGGTGATCACCGAGGTGCTGGCCGAACTCCAGCAGCAGGGCAAAACGGTGCTCGTGGCCACGCACGACCTGGGACGGCTGGAGACGGACTTCGACGGCGCGCTCTACCTGAACGAGGGCCGGGAAGTCCCCGCTCCACCGGGGGCCTTTGTCGGCTTGCAGGTAGGCCGGGAGGCGGCATGGGAAGCTGGCTGATTGAACCCCTGGAGTATGCCTTTATGCGCTCAGGCATGCTGGCCGTCCTGCTGGTAGGATTGACCTGCGCCACGCTGGGCGTGTATGTGGTGCTGCGGCACATGGCTTTTATCGGCGATGCCCTGGCCCATACCGTTCTTCCCGGCCTGGTGGTGGCCTACCTCAATAGCTGGAACCTGTTTGGCGGCGCAGTGGTGGCCGGACTGCTCACTGCTCTGGGAATTGGCTGGCTCTCCCGCCGGCGAGAGGTCCGCGAAGATACGGCCATCGGTATCCTCTTTACCGGGATGTTTGCTTTGGGCATTTTGCTCATCAGCACGGTCCGCTCCTTTCGCGACCTGTCACATATCCTCTTTGGCGATATCCTTGGCGTGACCCCCACCGACCTGGCTCTGATTGCCGGGGTGGCCGTGCTGGTCCTGCTGGTCCTGACCCTTTTTCACAAAGAGCTGGAACTGACCTCGTTTGATCCCATCCACGCCCAAGTGATTGGTCTGCGCGCGGATGTGGTGCGCTACGGGCTGCTGATGCTGCTGGCCTTGACAGTGGTCGTCGGCATTCAAGCCGTAGGGGTGGTGCTGACGAATGCTCTGCTCATCACCCCGGCCGCCACGGCGGCCCTCCTCACCCACCGACTGCCCCGCATGATGGTCATCGCGGCGCTTGTGGCGATGGTTTCGGGCCTGGTTGGGCTGTATGCTTCATACTATTTCAGCGTCTCCTCCGGCGCGGCGATTGTCTTAACCTGTACCGCTTGTTTTGGGCTGGCCTGGCTGGGACAAATGCTCCACCAGCGGCTGACCGGTAACTACTGAACCGCACCTCCTCAATCTTGGTCCTCCTGCCTGAACAAGAAACTATCTTTGACATCACGGTTAAAAAGTAGATAATTTGGGGCGGGGAATTTGAAAATCAATGCTGCATCAAAAGATCCTGACGGGGTGGATCAAAAAGCTATTCTACGGCTGGCTTATTTTTTGTCTGGGGGGAGTGGGTTCGCTGGCCTATTTTGATGGTTTTGCGCCCGGGCACGAGCATGGACAGCATCCTTATCACTTGAGTGTTTTTGATGAGGCAACCCATGCTCACAATCCTTTGCCACCCCTGTCTGAGGACCTGGCCGAGGAAATACGCTTCTGGCTGGTCAGCCACCTCAATCCCCTAACCAATATTCTCCGTACTGCTCAAAATTTTGTACCCGGTTTTTCCTCATTTTTCGCCTCAGGTTTGGGTGATGGTTATATTTTGATGGCAACTCGCTTCAAGATTTTTCACCTGCCTGCCCTCTTTGATGTGGTTGCGCTGGCTGCCCTCAACGGGCGTTCGGCATGGCTGGTCCCTCTCGATAAACCCCCCATTTGACCCGGTTAGCCTGACCTTCAGATTATCCTGTTAAAAACCTACCCGAAAACTCGGGCCTAAATTTGTTTGGTTTCAAACAGGCGACGAATTTTCGGATAGCCATCAGGTTGCTATTGCTTTTCAGTCTTAGAACTCTTTACGATTGTAAACAGTATGCCGCAGGAGTGAATCATGGTTCTTCCGAAAGGCGCAAACTTTGCTTTGCTGCTTCTTTTGCTGGGATTGGCTGTCGTCGGCGGGGGCTGCCAAACTTTTGCCTCCGCCTACGAATACAAAGGGTCCGTGCTGGAGCCGCCTGCTCCCCTGCCCGATTTTGAACTCATGGCTGCTACCGGCCAACCCTTTCGCCTAAGCCATGTTAAAGGCGACATCGTCCTGATATATTTCGGCTACACCTTTTGCCCCGATGTCTGCCCCTTGACCCTGGCGAATGTCAGGCAGGCGTTAAATGGGCTTGAGCAGGGCCGGGAGCGGGTGCATGTTGTCTTTGTCTCGGTTGACCCGGAGCGCGACACCCCCCAAGTCCTGGGGCGTTATCTGAAGGCTTTCGACCCCGGTTTTATCGGCCTGACCGATGATTTCGAGAAGGTCAAAGAGGTCATGAAACCCTACGGCGCTTTTGCCGAAAAAGAAACGGTGACCGGCTCTACGGCCGGCTACCTGGTCAATCACAGCGCGCGCTTATACCTGGTCACTCCTGACCAAAAATTGCTCTTGATGTATCCTTTTGGCTTTAAAGCTGAAGATCTGCGGAGCGACCTGGCCTATCTGTTAAGCCAGGAAAATTCATGATGTGAGCAAAGGAATAGGACTATAATGAAAAACTTTATATATGTGACGATTTTGCTGGTATTTTCTGTGATGGCGGCGCAATGCGGCCCGGCGGCTGCTCCATCCCAGGGCGTTACGGTCAGCGATATTTTTGCCAGGGTTACGACCGAGAACGGGGCCGTCTATATGACTATAAAAAATGGTGGTCAAAGTGATGATACCCT
>JAHDWA010000091.1 GCA_023382535.1 Anaerolineae bacterium
ATGTTTTTATATGCCCTTTGTGTTTAAAAAGGATTATCAAATCTCGGCATCTTCAAAATATAGTTAGCGAAGAACATATACTTCCTGAAAGTCTTGGAGGAAGTTTAACTACATTAACTTGTAAGGAATGCAATAACAGACAAGGAAGCCAGCTAGATGCTAGTTTGGTTCAGAGAGTAAGAGTTGAACAAGGAGAATATCCGATTAATGGTAGAGTTTTCATAGGCGAAGGAGAATTTGGAGCAGACACTTATTTTCCTAATGATGAAAACGCTCCGATTAAAATCGTGGGTATCCCAAAACAATCAAATCCTAAATCGGTAGAAACCTCTGAAATTGCGTTAAGGTCAGGTCCTGAAAATATTTCATTGAGGCTAAATTTTGATTATAACCCCACAGCAAGTTTAGTAGCCTTATTGCGCGTTGCTTATCTTATGATGTTTCGTTGCTTTGGGTATCGCTACATTTTACAAGACTTTACAGAGCAGATAAGAAAACAGATAAAATACCCTTTTGAGGAGACGCTAGTTTTGAAGGGTGTTAGATGGCAGATTGAAGATATACCTTTTCCGAATACTATCACAGTAATTGAGAAGCCAGAAAATTTACAAGCTTTTTATGTAATTCTTAAGCTGACTAAAGACATTAAACACTTGTCCGGGGTAATTCTTCCCGGATTTGATAACCACAATGAAAGTATCTATGAGAGATTAATGCAAGTCAGCGATAAGGTATCACTTAGGCTAGTTCTCGTAACTACCGTTCCACCTTTATCTAATGATATTTTAAATCCCTTTCAACTATAAAGTGCCATGCATTTTTTATTTTGTGTGATCACTTCTTTCTCGTAACATCCGATCACTCCGCAACTCCTCCATCAAATACGGCGGTCCATGCCCCGGATACAACATCCGCGCCGGAGTGCCCAGCAGCCGCGCCCAACTACGAAAAACCGCCGCGACATCGTCGGCGTAGGGCGGAAAGTGGGTCCGGAGAAAAAGGCGGTTGTACCAAGTGTTGGGGCACAGATCGCCGACAAAGGCAGTGCCGTTGTCCAGCACCATGCTGATCGAGCCGGGGCTGTGGCCGGGCGTGTGCAGAATCCGCCCCGCTAAACCAAATTCCTGGAGCGGCTGCTCCTCGCTGCTCATCACATGCTCGGCGCGGTAGCCGGGGAAGTGGAAAAAACGGCTCAACCGCTGGCCCGTGCCTCCCAGCAGCCGGGTGATGGGGTACGTTCCCGGCGGGATCACGACTCGTCCGGCGGCTAAGTCTGCTGCCTCGGCCTCATGCACCATCACCTTCGCTCCCGAAGCTGCCTGGACCGCCCATAACCCACCAATGTGATCGTAGTGGATGTGAGTCAGGATAATCAGGCTTATCTCACGCGGCGAAATCTGATGCCGTTTCAGCGCCCGGAAGAGCAGGAAGGTCAGGCCGGGATCGCCGGTGTCAATCAGAACATAGCCGTCTCGTGCCGGAAGCAGGTAGGCATTGGCCGAGCCGAGGCGAATAAGCAGGGGTGACAGGAGAGCCATTTTGGCGAATTAGATCAGCTCGATTTCGTAATCCACCAGGTCGCAGTCCAGCCGGTTGCGCTCAACCCAGAGGGCCACGCGGGTCATCAGGCCGTGAACGTACTCCCGGTCGTTGGAAACGGTAACGGCGGCCACAACTGCCGATTGCCACGAGTCCAGGCGGTCCACCTCAGCCACCGAAACATTAAACTCATTCCGCAGCCGGGCGACGACGCTCTTGATGACCTGCCGCTTGTCCTTGAGCGAGGCCGCCGTTGGAATATTCAATTCAAGGGTACAAACACCGATAACCATAGAGACTTGCCTTCAGGCGTGTCAAAGCAAAGCTTTTGCACGCCTCATCTATTTCAGGGAGCCAGATCAATGTAATCCACTTTGAACTGGTCCTCATGTTTGAAGCCGAACTTCTCTAACAGCTCGCCGATCAACCCGGCCTTGTGCATGGCATCCTTGGCCGACCAGGTGCGGCTCTTGATTTCGAGATAGGCGGAGTTCGGTTCCGGGCTGGAGAGCTGATCCAGGTTAATGGCCAGGTCGGTCTCTTTGTAGAGAATATGGCAGCGGCGGCGGTGCTTGCTGACCTCCCGCTCGGCCGCCGGTTTGAAATACTCGCGGTAAAAGCGCAAGCTGTGGCTCGCCGAGGCGGTGTAGCGGGCACGGGTCAACACAATCGAGTTTTCAAACTCTTTTTCGCTGCTTGGCCCCATCAGGGTCATGGTATAAAAGGTTTCTTTTAATTCCCCGCGCTCGTCACGGACCTCATCTTCACGGAAACGCAAGCGCCCGGCCTCCTTATCCTCAAAGAAAAAGTAAGTGTCATACTGATCGCGGACGGAGGCGCGTTGGATTTCAATCCCGGCATCTTTGAGGATGGCCTCGACATCAATCAATTCCGGCAGCTTAACCTTAACCTGAATTTCATACGTTTCTTGCGGGATGAAATCGGCGCTGATGGCTAACAGCTTGGATAACAGGCTGCCTTCGCGGGCCATGAGAAAGGCATCAATACGCCGGGCAATCCGGCTGGCTTCCTCGGTGATCTCGGCTTCGTCAAGGGTCAGCAGAGTGCGCTGGCGCATCAAAATCCGGCCGTCTACAATGACATCCCGCACATCGGTGGCTTTGGCGGCGTAGACCAGTTGGGCATAGACTGCCTCGGGATCGCGGGTGAAGTGAGGCAGTTGGTGCGTGGCTGTATTGGCGATGACGGCAATATCGGCCCGCTTGCTCGGCTCCAGCGAGCCGGTCAGGTGGCCAATGTGCAGCGCCCGCGCGCCTTCGCTGGTGGCCAAAGCCCAGGCTGTTTTGGCCGGCAGCAGGGTCGGGTCGCCAAAGATACCCTTTTGCAGAAAAGCGGCCAGGCGGGTCTCCTCGAACATATCCAGATCATTGTTGGAAGCCGGGCCGTCCGTACCCAGGCCGACATGCAGCCCCAGGTTAACCATTTTCTGGACCGGGGCGACGCCGCTGGCCAACTTCAGGTTGCTGCTGGGGCAGTGGGCCACTCCGGCCCGGTACTGGTGCAGGGTGCGCATTTCGCTCTCTTCCACATGGACACAGTGGGCGGCGATGACTTTGGCCTTGAATAAATCGTACTTTTCCACCCAGGGCACTACGGTGGTGCCGTAGTGCTGGCGACTGCTCTCCTGCTCCAGGGTAGTTTCGGCCAGGTGGATATGCAGCGGCACGTCGTATTCGGTGGCCAGAGCGACGCTGTTGCGCAGCATGTCGGGCGTAGCCGTGTAAGGCGCGTGCGGCCCGACCGCCGGGATAATCAGCGGGTGATCCAGCCACTCCTCGATAAAGCGGCGGCAGTACTCCAGGCTTTCATCGTAGTTGGTGGCATCGGGCGAAGGAAACTTGAGGATAGTTTGGGCTAACACGGCCCGCATCCCGGCCTCGGCTGTGGCCCGGGCGACCTCACTCTCGTGGTAATACATATCGCAAAAGGTGGTTACTCCAGAGCGAATCATCTCGGCGCACGCCAGCAGCGCCCCGATGTAGCTGAAGTTATGATCCACAAACTCCCGCTCCACCGGCATCATGTAGCCGTACAGCCACACGTCAAGCCGCAAATCATCGGCCAAGCCGCGCAGTAAGGTCATCGAAGCATGGGTGTGGGCGTTGATCAAGCCGGGGCTGACGATGCAGCCCCGGCAGTCTATCACGGTGGTTGCCTCAAAAGTTGCTTCAAGTTCGGCCGCCGGCCCGACTGCGCTGATGAGATTATCTTTGACGGCCACGGCCCCGTGGGGGTAAAGGCGTGTCTGGCTGTCCATCGTGACCACGTAGCCGTTGGTTAATAGAATATCTACCTGCTGTTTGCTCATTGGGATTGTCCTAACCTGTAATGCTGTAGGACAAACTAACAGTTTGTCCTACAAATTTATCTTTGCAGTAAAAAACGAGCCAGGGCAAGGGACGCCGCTGGCTCGGTTGGCTTATGCTCGGTTGAGGAAGGAAGGAGGATTGAAGTTCAATTCGGCCTAAAGTCTCCAGTCACGATCATCGTCTTCGGCCTCGATATCGTCGTCAAGGAAGAGGTCTTCGTCTTCGTCGTCATCCCAGGCCAGCTCCTCATCTTCTTCGTCGTCGTCAATCAGCTCGTCGTCCTCCCACTCCTCTTCATCTTCGCCCAGGTCAACCAAATCATCTAGCACTTCATAGGTCAGACACCCTTCTTCCGGGTCGTAGATGATCTCTTCTGAGGTGCAGATTTTATCTTCCCAGAAGATGCAATCAGTTGCGCGGCAGATAATTTTTGTGGCCATGCTTATCCCTCGGTCATATAGTAAGATTGATTATTGCGTAAATTGAATATTGATAGAACGAATATGGCGACCATAATAATCGCCGAGGCGACACACCACCGGCAGATGGCGTAGATCACAAATAACTCGACATAGGTCAAATAGGCCGAATATAGCACACCTGCCAATGAAATGCCAAATATGGCTAAGGCCACATAGGGTGACCAGCCCCGTCTGCCGATAGCCGGCTGGCCCTGGCTGAACAGTAACACCAGCAGAGCAGCATACGACATCAGCCCCAAAACCGGGAGAGGGATTCCGGCCAAATTGGCATAAACACTGTCTTTGACGGTTTCGCAGCCGGTGGAACCGCCGCATGACAGGGTTGCGCCGGGCACGGTGTAGCCCCACATCAAATAAGCCGACACGCCCAGCCCGGCGATACTCAGCAAGATCATCAGTAAAGTCAACCAGTCCAGGCTGATTAACTTTAAACGAGTTGTAATTGCGCTCATTGTCCAGTTCTAGCTAACTCCTGATCAATCACCCGCTTAAATTCTTCATAGGGCACATTGCCCTCAATCCGCTGATTGTTGACAAAGAAGGTCGGGGTGGCATTAATCCCCTTGTTCCTCGCCGCCTGGCGAGCGTTCTCGACATCGGCGCGATGAGTCCCGCTGGACAGGCATTGGCTCATTGCATTTTGGTCTAAGCCGGTACGTCCGGCCAGGTCGGCCAGGTTGCCCTGGTTCCAGGCAGTGCCCTGGTTTTCAAACAGGGCGTGCTCGTACTCAAAAAATTTGCCCTGATCCGCCGCACACCAGGCCGCTTCGGCGGCCAGCGCCGACTCGGGCCGGCCCTGATGGAAAGAATGAACGATAAATTTTACCTTACCCGTTTGCATATACTCTGCATCCAGCAGAGGAAATTTCTCGAGCACAAAGTCTCGACAATGCGGTCAGCCATAATCCGAATATTCGACCATGGTGACCGGAGCATTGGCCTGGCCCTTACTGGGAAAGACACTCAGGTCAACATTGGCGGTGACCTGGTTGCCCATAAAGCCCAGGGCAATCAGTCCGCCTACAATCAGGATGGCTGCGCCCGCTACCAGCCCAATCATGAGCGGCGAAATAGGAGTTGAGGCCGATGATTTTTTTGTAACTGCGGTTCGTCTGCGAGTTTTGCTCAATGGATTATCCCTCAATCAAAGTAGCAGAGTTGCAGGGTAGCAGGTAGCAAAAAATCTGCTACTTTGCTACCCTGCTACCTGTTATTTTTCCTACAAGAGTTTAGCCAATTTGGTCAGTCAGTCAAGTATCCAAACTTCAACTGTAGCCCCGGCCGGCAGATAAGTGACATTTTCCGGCACGACTACCAGACCATTCGCCCAAACCAGGGAGGTCAGGATGCCTGACCCCTGCACCTGTACCCCGCTGCCCCGGGTGGTGACATGGTAGCCATCCGGTTCCAGGTAGACCAGGGCGCGCATGTAATGCCGCCGCCCACTGTTGGTGATCTCCTCGTCCAGACAGGCTCGCACGCTGGTTTTGGCATAAGAGCGCTGTCCCCCCAGTTTCAAAATAGCCGGGCGGGCGAAAACCTCAAAGGCGACCATGGCGGCCACCGGATTGCCGGGCAAGCCGATCAAGGGCACTGTGTCGCGCAGGCTGCCGGTTTCAGCAGGACGGCGCAGCGACCCAAAGGCCAGTGGCTTGCCCGGTTTGATGGCTACCTGCCAAAACCGCATTTCTCCTTCGGCGGCCAGCACCGTTTTCACCATATCGAAATCGCCCACCGATACCCCCGCCGAGGTGAGGAACAGGTCCACATTTTGCGCCAGGCCCTCGCGGATTTTGGCGGTCAGTTCATCAACCGTATCGCGGGCAATGCCGAGCATGATCGCCTCGCCGCCATATTTTTCCACCAGAGCTGCCTGGGTGTATTCATTGGAGTTGCGGATTTTACCCGGTTCCAAGGGCTGATCTACATCCACCAACTCATCACCGGTGGCTAAAATGGCCACGCGCGGCCGCCGGTGAACGGCTACCTGGGCCTGGCCCATCGCTGCCAGCACGCCGATATCTTGTGGGCGCAGCCGGTGCCCGGCTTCCAGAACGACCTGGCCAGCCTTAATGTCTTCCCCGGCCGAACGCACATTATCGCCGGCAGCGGCGGCCTGATAAATCAACACTTCATCGGCTCGCTGCTCTTGCCGGGCAGAAATATATTCGCTGGTTTCCTCAAACCGAACGACCGCATCAGCCCCCTCCGGGAGGGGTGCGCCGGTCATAATCCGGACAGCGGTGCGAGGTAATAGGGGCTTGGCTGGCGTGGCCCCGGCCGGAATGTTGTCAATCACTTTGAGGCAAACCGGTGTTTCTTTAGACGCATCTGCGCAATCCGCCGCAATAACTGCATAGCCATCCATCGCTGAATTGGCAAAAGGGGGCACGTTAACTTGAGCAACCACCGCCTGCGCCAAAACGCGATTGAAACTCTGGCGCAGGGGCACCCGTTCGGCGACCACGGGGGTGATCTTGGCCAGTATTAAATTGAGCGCCTCTTCAACAGAAATGAGCGATTGGGGGATATTTTGTTTGGTTACTCCCATAGCTTAAGTATTATACCAAGAGGTTAAAATTGTAAAGAGGGCAAACCTTAAAATTATGGTCAAATTGGGCCGCGCAGGAGCAGGCAGGTAAAAACCCCTATTTTTAACCCGAAATTGTTTGGGTCGGCCTCGCTGCCCTCCAAAGTGAGAATTGCGTATTAATCCACTGAAGATTTGACGAAAGCGCTCTTCATCGCTAGAATAGCAAAGTTGTCTCGACAAAATCGTCCGCATGGTGGGGCGATTTTATTTTGTGGGGAGATTTTAAGCAAATTTATAAATTACGCTAACTGGACCCGGTTTCCTGTCGTCCTTTCGACATGCCAACCGCCCTAGCGCTGAAGGAGTAAAACAGGTTTATGGAAGCCCTTGAATTGAAAGCAGAAGTTCGTGAAGCCACCGGCAAGCATGTCGGGCAGTTGCGCCGGCAGGGTTATGTGCCGGCGGTACTCTATGGCAAAGGTGTCGAAGCCGATCCGATTCAAATTGAGGCCAAAGCCTTGCGCAAAGTTCTGGCCCAGGCCGGCACGCACCAATTGATTGCTCTACAGGTTGGCAAGGCCAGGCCGCGTATGACCCTGGCCCGCGATATTCAAATTGATGCCGTCAAACGCAATCTTTTGCATGTTGACTTTTATGCCGTGAATATGAGGGAGAAAGTGACCGCCGAGGTGCCCCTGGTCTTTGTCGGGACGTCTCCTGCGGTTAAAGATTTGGGCGGTATTTTGGTTCACAGTATGGCGGAGGTTGAAATTGAGTGTCTGCCAGCCGATCTGATTGCGGCGATTGAGGTAGATGTCACAGGTCTAACCGAAATTGACGCCATGCTCACCGTGGCTGATTTGAAAGTGCCGAGTACCATCACCATCCTTTCCGAACCTGAGTCAATGGTGGCCAAGATTGAAGCGCCAAGTGTAGCGGCGGAGATCCTGGAAGAGGAAGAAGCTGCGGTCAGCGCCGAGCCGGAAGTCATTACTGGGGCCAAGGAAAAGGAAGAAGAAGAGTAATTTTTTTACACCCACAAAAAACCGGGACTCGTGTCCCGGTTTTTTGTTACTCCTCTGGCGACTGGCACTTCTCTTCAGCTATCCAGGTATCAGTCACCTTTGGCCTGAGCAGTTACGTTTTATTACTTTGGCCCAATCAATTTGACCTCGTAGCCCTGGCCTTCCAAAATTTCTTTCAACTCCTCCACATCACCGCGCCCGGCCCAACGGTTGCTGCGGCGATCCCACCAGATGCGGTCTTTCAGCAGGTCGCGCAGTTTGTCCCGCTCGTTAACCGGGAAGACCATGGTCCGATCTTTACGCTTGATGGTAACGACTACTTTTTCCTCTTCACTCATAAGGAACTCCTCTAAAAGTTAAAGTGGCAGGTGGCAGATAGCAAATAGCAGATAGTAAGTAGTGTGGCAGTGCTTAGTAATCTGAGACTTGCAACCTGTAACCTGTAAGCTGCAATTTGGCCCCTGGCTAAACCACCCGCTGCTCGCGTAATGCAGTAATAGCAGCCTCGTCGTAGCCCAACTCGGCCAACACCTCGGCGGTGTGCTGGCCCAGGGTTGGTGGAGCCAGGTGGTAGCTGACCGGCGTGACCGAGAGATTGACCGGATTGCCCATAGATTTGACCGGCCCGATCAGCGGATGCTGCAAATCCACAATAAAATGGCGCGCCCGGTGCTGGGGATGGGCCAGGGTATCGGCAATGGTGTTGATTGGACCGTTGGGAATACCGGTATTTTTCAACTTCTCCAGCCAGTAGTTGGCTGGCTGGCTGGAGAATAATTTATCCAGAAGGGGGATCAACTCGCTTCGATTTTTGTTGCGCTCCTTGTTGGTGGCGAAGCGCGGATCGTTCTTGAGGTGTTCCAACCCCAGGGCATCGCAAAAGGCCTGCCACAGTTTCTCCGTGCCGACGGCCAGGATAATATGCTTGTCCCTGGCTTGAAAAACTTGATAAGGCACAATATTGGGGTGAATGTTGCCGAGCCGCTGCGGCTCCTGGCCGCCGTTGAGCAGCGACGACGCCAGCATCGTCAGCCAAGCCGATTGGCTCTCCATCAGGGTCATATCCAGGACCTGCCCCTGGCCAGTCCGTTCGCGGGCCAGCAGCGCCGCCAAAATGCCGATGGTCGAGTACAGGCCGGTGGTAATATCGGCAATGGGGATGGGATAGCGCATCGGTTCGCCGCCTGGCTCGCCGGTCACACTCATTAACCCGGCCTCGCCCTGGGCAATCAAGTCGTAGCCGGGCCGTTCGGCGTAGGGGCCGCTGCTGCCGTAGCCGCTGATCAGGCAGTAAATCAGGCGCGGGTTTAAGGCTTGCAGCGTTTCGACATCTACCCCGGCCCGCCGCCGCGATGCCTCCTTGGGAATATTGCAGACAAAAACATCGGCGCTGGCAATGAGTTGGTGCAAAACCTTTTGCCCTGCCGCCGATTTGATGTCGAGGGTCAGGCTGCGCTTGTTGCGATTGATGCTCAGAAAATAAGCGCTTTCCCCCTCGACAAAAGGCGGTCCCCAGCCCCGGCTCTGGTCGCCAACGCCGGGCGTTTCGATTTTGATGACATCAGCACCCATGTCACCCAGCATCATGGTGCAGTAAGGACCGGCCAGGGCCTGGGTTAAATCAATCACGCGCATAGCTTCTAAAATGGTTGTCATAAGCAGCCTCAGATTCAATTGAAGTATGATAATGCAGGCGATAAGGCTTGTCAAAGCGCCAATAAATGTTCAAGCAGGCAAGCCTTCAACAGTTACCTGCCCGCTGGTGGTTTCGGCCAGCGCGGCCTCGAAAGTGGGCAGGTCATCAGCAGTGAAGGTGAGGCGGAGCGTGACCTGAGCGGCAAACTCTTCGCCGTCAACCTGGCCCTGGTGCGCCGCGACCATGCGTTTGACTGAATCGTAAGCAGCGTAGGGAAGTGTGACCTGCACCGAGCGCCGCTCGACTTTCTCCGTCAGCGGCAGTTCAGCCAGCACCGCCTGGGCAGCTTCGGTATAGGCTTTAACCAGCCCACCTGTGCCCAACTTGGTCCCGCCAAAGTAACGCGCGATCACGACCGTTACATCGCCCAAGCCGCTGCCCTTGACTACGGCGAGGGCCGGTCGCCCGGCGGTGCCGCTCGGTTCCCCGGCGTCGCTCATGCCGTGGGTCACGCTCGCGCCGTGCCCCACGGCAAAAGCATAAACAGCGTGGCTGCAAGCCGGCTCTTCGGCCTTGACCTTTTCGATGAAGGCTTTAGCCGCAGCCACGCTCGGTGTACAGCCGGCCCGGCCAATAAAGCGCGAGTTCTTCACGTGCAGTTCCACCCGCGCCTCGCCCGCCGGAATGGGATATCGTTGGCTCACCCGGCACCTTTGCCCTGCTTAGAAGTAACTCCCGATAATCTCCAACACCCTCTGGATATTCTCCGGGTCGCCCGACTGGACCTTGGTCGCGCTGGCGCGAGCGATACCGTTGAGGGCGTTGATGTCGGCGTCGCCGCCGTAAGCCACCGGGATGACAATGATCGGGTTGCGTTCCTCCTTGTTGGCCCCAATCAGTTCCACCACGCTTTGCAGCGAGGTCAGGCTGCTGGTGTCCTGGCCATCGCTCAGGACCACAATCGCTTGGATGCGGTCGTCCTGGTCGCCCCGCGATTGTATAAGCAGTTCCATGGACTGCTGAATGGCATCGTAGAGCGAGGTATCGCCGTTGGCTTCCAGGGCATTGATTTGGGTGCGGACCTGGTTCTGTCCCCCTTCAAAGGAGGTCAGCGTCTGGACCGAACCCATGCTGTTCTGATCAAGGTAAATCAGGGAATTGGTCTCAAAATCCAGCACGCGCGGCTGGCTGTCAAACGTGACCAGCCCCACCCGATTTTGGGCCGGCATCTTGTCCAGAAAGGCGTTGGCTGCCGTTTTGGCCTGGGTTATTTTGTCGCCTTGCATCGAACCGGAGGTGTCAATCACCAGCAGCACGTCGGCCTGCTTCTTGACAAACTGCCAGCTCGACTGCACCGCCGCAATCACCTCGGGGTCGGGTACTTCCAGGATATTGGTCGGCTGGTTGGGATCAACGCCCAACTCGGTGGCGATGGGGTAGCCCAGCGCTACGGCGGGATTGGCCGGCCGGAAGCCGCTTTCGAGGATCTTTTTCTGCACCGCTTCGCTGCGGACATACTCGGTAAAGGTTTTGGCCGCCTGGCGCTGCTCGTCCGTGACCCAATCAGCCTGGGGGATGGCGTAGGGGTGCTCGTGCCAGAAGGTTCCTTCCTTGGGGTAGAGGGCGACCAGCTTCTCCGGCGGTTTGTACTCGGTTTTGCCCTGGTTGATGTAGATTAGATCGTTTTCTTCCAGGGCCACAAAGTCAAGGTAGGCCGGTCCCTGGGCAATATACTCTTTGAATTCGGTGGTGCGCGAGGAGTAATGGCGGATCAACTCTTCGATGTTGCGCACGCCCTGCTGTACTTTGGGGTCGTTGACCTGTTCCAGCGACAGGCGGCGGAAGTCGGGCTGACCGCTGTTATAGCGGGCGCTGGCGTAGAACTCGGCAATCAGGGTCGAGAGCGCGGTTGAGCTGACCAGCGGGTCGGTGTGGCCGTAGTAAACGGTCGTCCGGTTGCCGGGGATGTTATAGTCGGCCCAGCCGTTGGGCGAGTTCAGCACCGCCAGTAGCTCCTCCCAGCCGACCGGCTCGCCGCCGTTTTTGTCCTGAATGGCTTTCAGGCGGCTTTCCCAAATCGCCATCACCACCGGAGCCAGGGCGGTCGGCGGGCTGTCGGCCAGATCAAAAACCTGGCGGCCCGTTTGGAAGTTGACCAGGGCCAGCCAGTGGCTCACCGAGGGGCCGAAGAGGGTCGGCTTGGCCACGTTGGCGTTGTTCGGCGCAATGATGGCGTTGATAATCCCCTGGGCCACCGTGCCTGAGGAGGCCGGCTCGCCCCTGACGCAGATAGCCTTTTCACCGCTGCCCAGGGCCTGGCCGCTGACCGGGTTGCGGCCTTCGGCGTAGGCCCGGTTGAATTGATTGATGGCGTCGTAAACCTCTCCATCCAGGTAAAGCTGCGACTCGGGCGCATAGAGAACCGAAATCTCGACGGCGCCCGCCGGGCACTGCGTGGCCGGAGTGGCATTATCGGTGGTCGTTACGCCAGCGCTACCGCCGTCGCCAAACGAACAGGCCAGGGCAGCTATCAGGGGCAGGAGCAAGAAAAACAATTTTTTCGACATGTCATCCTCCGTAGAGATTTTGGATTGACTCCTTTAATCGTAAATCCAAAATCTAAAATCCTATGGTAGTATTCGTTCCGCTAAATTGAGCAGCCGCCGGACGGCATCTCCATCGGCCTTGACGCTGGGCTGGGTCGCGCTGGCCGGCTCAAGATAAATATTGGCCAAAGCCGCTTGCTGGCCCTCTTCGAGCAGGAAAGCCCGAAAAGCCAGCGCCGCCTGTTGGGCGGCTGGCTCGGCTTGACTAAAGATCGTCAGCGGGTAATCCAGGTTGACATTGGGCTGGGCCGGGGAGATCAGAAAGTCGGGGTTTTCGGTCAACCGGGCGCTGCGCCACGAAGCCATCGTCAGGATACCGGCATCGCCGGCTGAAACCCGCATGGTGGCAAAATTGGCGGCCGGTGTGGCCGGGGTTTGGGCATTATCACCAAAAGTTTCGACCAACCATTGGTCGGCCTGGCTGACATCATTGCTGGAAACCTCCTGCTTCTTGCTGTAGGCCGCCGTTGCCGAAATCAGCGCGGCCAGCCCCTCGGCGGTGTTGCTGGGCGAGGCCAAAATAAAGCGCAGGCCGTTTTCGGGACTGACCGCCTTGGCGTGCAGTCCCTCCCAGGAAAGCCCGCCATACCTTTGATTAAACTCGTCCTGCTTGCTTTTGAAAGCCCCCCAGGCCAGCCCGGTGCTGGCGACTGAGAGCGGATCACTAAATTGCAGCCCGCTGTCGGGGGCCATCGCCACCACAAAAGCGGCCTCGGCCAGCCAGGCCGCCGGGGGCGGGGTTGGCCCGCCGGAGCGAAACTGGGCGGCGGGGACCAGTCCTTCGGCCTCGATAATTTCAACCTGGGTATTGGGATTGCGCTGGTTAAAGGTCTGGGCGGCTTGCCTGGCCCACGAACTTATGGCCGGGGCCGCGACAATCCGAATCGAGACTTTTTCGGCCAGAGCCAGGTCCAGCGTATCGGCCAGAAAGAAACGGCTGGCCAGCAGGCCAATCACAATCAGGATAGCCAAACCAATAATGCCAAAGAAGAGTGCTTTATTCTGCTGCATGGACAATTCCTTTGGGGATGAGGTCAGACAATGTTAATTATAGCACAAGAGGATAGAGGATAGAAGAGAGAGGATGGAGGATGGGAAGGTTGGAAGGGTGGAAGATAACTGGAGGAATGGCAGGTTGGAACGTTGCATTCGTCCATCCTTCCAATCTTCCAAGCTTCCTTTTAGCCTGCTCCGGCCCTAGTCAATAAGTACTGGTCGCTGATGGTGCCGTCGCTAAAAAGGTTGATCGAGGTGCTGGCGGTCCGGTCAAAGCGCCAAAAGGTGACTTCCAGGCCGGAGTAATCGTAAACCGGATTGCGGCGATAGACCGTTCGGGGGATGAGCTGGGGCGGCAGAGTCCACACGCGGGTATCGCCGTACAACTGGCGCAGCACTACCCGCTTGACGCCAATCGCGCCGCAATGGTCCAAAAAGCTGCTTAGCTCGCCGTTGTTGTGTTCGTTGATCACGCACGACACCTTGACCGGCACTTGCGCCTGCCGCACAATCTCCGCCAAATCCGGCACGCGCGGCGATCCCATCAACTTGTGGTAGGTGTCTGCGTTGAAAGACGGGAACGAGATACACACCCGGTCATACTGGTTGAATACCTCCATCTTGCGCAAAGCCAACTGGCCGTTGGTATGGAGGGAGTAGCGAACCCCCTCCCCAACCCTCCCCCTAGAAGGGGGAGGGAGGTTTTCTCGGAGCCACTCCAATAAACGCGCCTCATGCCGGTAAAGTTGGGGATCAGTGGTTGTGCCGGTGAAGACGACTTCCGTTACCTCACGCTGCCGCACCAGGGCCACAAACCGGTCCAGGTTGCGCAGGGGAAACTCCTTTAAATTATTTCGATTCAGTGCCGGGTTGACCTGCCGCCCGATGCAGTAGGGACAGCGCAGATTGCACGGCCCGGCAAATAAAATGTTGGCGAAATCATATTGCTTCATTGAGATTATACCCCTCCCGGCAGGGGCGCAGGGGGGCAGGGGTGAATTTTCTCCTCTGCCCCTGCCGGTTTTAAGCGACTAACTTCAGCTCAAAGCTGCGCCGTAACTCCCGCTGCTGCTGGGCCGACATGTGCTCGCCGAGGTCAACGGGACGCTGGAGCAGGTGCAGCTTGACCGCCGGGGCGTAAAAGAGAGCAATCACGCCGTTGTACACTTTTGCGCCTGTCGGGGTCAGGCTCAAGCAATCGGCGCGATACTCCATCAGGCCCTCGGCCAGCGCAAACTCGACCTCCGCCGGAAATTGTGACTCCAGCGTCACCCCAAATTTCTCCCGAAAATAGGTCAGGTTAATCTCGCCAAAGTAGAAAGAAACCGAAATCATCTTGGCTATGCTGACCGCCAGCGGCATATCATACAAATCCTGGATGGGGAGCTGTCCGGCCTGAAGGGCCTGTTCATACGGGGTGATACTCTTTGGCCCGGCTCCCCGGTTATAGGCCAGGGTGTTGTGGCTGAGCGACTGCGCCCCCAGGCCCAGGCCCAGGTAAGGCGTGCCCTTGACCACCCGGTTGGTCAGATAATCGCTGGTGCCCACATCGCCGGGGAGGCGGCTGTAGGTGTTTTTGCCGGGTGGGGCCACGTAGCCGGCTTCGTGGAGCAGGTGGTTGGCCGCAGTCGCCATCTCGCTCACCGCTTCTTTGGAGACCTGGGCGGCCTGGGCTTGCAGGCCGGTTCCCTTGTAGCGCATCCGGTACAGGGTAATGTAATCTGCCTCCAGTTCGATGCCCTTCTCGACACTGTCGTGCCAGTCTTCCACCGACTGACCGGCAAAGCCATACATCAGATCAATGTTGAACTTCTCAAAGCCCGCCGCCCGGATGTTCCGCACGGCCTCCCGCAAGCCCTCGAAGCCTTTGTACTGCCGGCCCAATTTTTTGGCCAGGCTCAACTGGGTAACCTGCACGCCCATGCTGATCCGCTCGATGCCCATTTCGCGGAAAGCCATTATCTTCTCCGGCTCGTTGGCCGCGATCAAGGGGGTCGTCTCGATGCTGATCTGCATGCCGGGTTGAAAGTGAAAGGCGGCTTGGGCTGCTTCAACGACCCAGGCGATGTGCTCCACTTTGGCCAGGGCCGGCGTCCCCCCGCCGATGTCGAAGCCGGTCAGGGTTTTCTTTTGGGTATGGATCAGGTTCTGGTAATGGGCCAGCTCACGCAGCAACAGCTCGAAGTAGCCGTCCTCGGAGCGGGCGTTGTCGGCGGGGTTGATTACAGTGTATTCGCAGAAATTGCAGCGAGCCTGGCAAAAGGGAATATGAACATAAAGGCCCATTTCGGTAATATCCTGCCATGCCGCAGCCGTAACGGCTTCAAAATCCTGGCGACGCACCCGATAAGGTTTCATGGTCCAGTTGTGGTTGATCGGGTAGGCGGTGTTGGCGATATGGTGGTGCCGCAGCCCCGCCGCAAAAATCTCGCCCGGTGAGTAATGCTGCTGGTCAGACGCGGAAGGTTGATTCCATTTCATAGTTTTTCTCCTTAAAAAATTAGTAGACGGTAGACAGTAGACGGGAAAATGAAACATCCTGCGACTTTGCTACCCTGTCACCTTGTCATAATTTGGCGCTTAATAGTGTAAAAAATACACTAACGGCCTTGAAAAAATTAGCCGTTCGCCGGCTGACAACTCTAAATAGTGTATATATTACACTATATCAGACATTGAGAGATTTGTCAAGAGGCTACTTGTGACTTCGCCTAAAATGAGTATAGTGATGCGTAGGGCGTAATGCGTCAAAAGGGTTTCTTTATCGGATTTACGCATCACGCTTTAACAATTGATGGAGGTCAATCTTTATGCCGACTCTAATTTTGCCTTCCTACCTTATTACTACCGCCCGCGAAGCGCCCAAAAAAAACTGGGGCGTGCGGGTCATTGATGACCGGATTGCCGACACGGGGCCGAACGACAATTTGTTAGCCAAATATCCTGACGACACCCTCATTGACGCCGCCGGCCACGTCTTAGCCCCCGGTTTTGTCAATGCCCACGTTCACCTGTACGGTGTGCTGGCTCATGGCATCCCCCTGCCCAGCGCCGATCAGACCAGCGGTGGGGGCTGGGCCTTTTTGGATGATTTCTGGTGGCCGCTGGTCGAAGATGCGCTTGACCACGAGATGATCTGCGCCGCCACCGATTGGGTCTGTGCTGAAATGGTCCGCTCCGGTATTACCAGCTTTTATGATATTCTGGAAGCGCCGTTTGCTATCCCCGGCGCGCTGTTGGCCCAAAAAGAGGTCGTGGACAGGCGGGGCTTGCGCGGCATTCTCTCCTTTGAAAGCACCGAACGGGTCAGCCCGGAAAACGGCCAAATTGGACTGCGCGAAAACGCCGATTTCGTCAATCACTGCCGGGCGGAGCGCCACCAGACCCTGGTCGAAGGGCTGATCTGTTTCCACACCACCTTTACCTGTTCCGCCGAGTTTATCAAACAGGCGTTTGCTCTCGGTGAGGAACTAGATTGCAGCGTTCACATGCACTGCAATGAAGCGACCTTTGAGCCGGAGTATGCCCTGAAATATTTTGGCCGGCGGACCCTGGAGTATTACGACGAACTGGGCGTGACCGGTCCCCGTATGCAAGCCTCGCAGTGTGTCCAGTTGTCAGAAAGGGAAATCGAGATTATCGCCGCCAGGGGCATCCGCGTGACCCACATGCCTCTGAGCAACTGCGAGGTCGGCGGCGGCATTGCCCCGGCCCCGCAGATGTTGGCCCGGGGCGTCACCCTCGGCCTGGGCAGCGACGGCTATATCAACGACTTTTTTGAAGTGATGCGCGGGGCCTTTTTGATCCACAAGGCTGGCCAGCAGAGTACCACCGTCATGCCCGCCGACGAGGTCTTTTACCTGGCCACGGAGGGCGGGGCCAGGGCGTTGGGGTGGGACAATGTGGGCCATCTCGCTCCCGGCTACCAGGCCGACCTGCAACTGATTGACGCCGTTTTCCCTACGCCAACCGCCCTGCACAACCTGTATGACCAGTTGGTCCTCTGGCGCAACCATACCCACGTCCGCGATGTTATGGTCGCTGGACAGTGGCGAGTGCGCAACGGCGAGGTCCTCGGTGCGGATTTGGGAGCCATGCGGGCGCGGGTGCATGCCAATGCGGAGCGGATGTGGGCCAAGGTGCGGTAAGTGAGGCAATAGAAGTTTTGTGATGGTAGAAGACGTCGAAAAACGCCGCGAACTTTACAAAATGAAATTTGTGGCGACCTCGCTCTTGGCCGGCGCGTTCTTGATCTACGTGACGGCGTTGATCTTTGAAGACTGGTATGCCTGGGTTGGGTTTGTGCGGGCTGCGGCGGAAGCGGCCATGGTCGGCGCGATAGCGGACTGGTTTGCCGTAACCGCCCTGTTCCGCCACCCGCTGGGGCTGAAAATTCCCCATACGGCGATTGTTCCCCGGCGCAAACGTGAAATTGGCGAAAAACTGGCCAGCTTTGTCCGGCAAAACTTCTTAACCGAGGAAGTCATCGCCGACAAACTGCGTTCAATGGAACTCACCAGGCGGGCGGTAGAGTGGCTCGGGCAGCCGGAAAACAGCCGCCTCGTGGCCGATCAACTGGCTGCTGGAGCTGTCGCCGCTATCCAGGTAATGCGAGACGAAGATGTGCAGTCCCTGATCGAAAAGCAGTTGGTCGCCCGCATTCGCTCCACCCAATTTGCCCCCCTGCTGGGAAATCTGCTCTCCCTTTTGACGGCGGGCAACCGCCAACAGGAACTGCTGATGGAACTGGTTAAATTCGGCTCGGGGTTCCTGAAGGAGAATAGAGCCGTTATTCTGGAGAAGATCAATGAGGAATTGCCCTGGTGGGCCGCGGTTTGGGGGGTGGATCGCCGCATCTACCAAACCATTATCCACTCGGTGGACACGACCTTGGCTGAAGTAAAAGCCGACCCCAAGCACCCCCTTTATCGTAATTTTGAAGCGGCTGTCAGCCGCCTGATCGAGGGGCTGAAAACATCGTCAGAATTGCAGGAGCGCGAGACCACCCTTAAAGAGGAACTGTTGCAGCAGCCGGTCGTGCAGGAATTTTCGGCCTCTCTCTGGAGCGACATCAAAGCTTCGCTTGTTGATCGCAGCGACAACTCCCCCCTTGAATTTAGCCAGCCGGTCCAGCAAATGCTGCTGAGATTCGGCGAGGTTTTGCAGAACGACCCGGTTTTGTACAGCAAAATAGACCACTGGCTGTGCGAGGTGGTTATCTATCTGACCAAAACTTACGGCCACGAAGTCGAAAGCCTGATCTCCCACACGATCAACAAGTGGAATCCTGAGATGATCACCGACAAAATCGAGACCGAAGTCGGGCGGGATCTTCAATTCATCCGTATCAATGGCACGCTTATCGGCGGTTTGGTTGGTTTGCTTATTTACACGGTATCTTTTCTGGTCAGGCTTTGGTAAACTCTTAGGTGCCCGTTCTGTGCCGGAATTCAGTCGGCATTGGCAGGTTTTGCCTCATCGTCCTTCTAACCGGGCTTTGAGGGCGGCCAGGGCTTCGGTCAACTCTTTTTTGTTCTGCTTCTCAATCACCAGTTTATCGGCAGCGGCGCTTAAGGCGCTGCCAACGCCTCCCCATCCTGAGCCGGGAATTGTGTAATCAATGGTCACTCTGAGTTCTGTACCGCCTTCAACCGCAGTCATCGTCCAGACCCAAGAGCTGGGAATGGCTCCCTGCGTGTGCATGACAAAGCGGCGCGGGCTGGATTGAGTAATTTCGGTGCTGCCCTCAAAGCTGGCCGGACCCATCTTAAACTTCCACTTATAACTGCAACCAGCCCCTCTGCCCTTGACATCCCACACTTCTTGTAGGCTGGGCGTCCATACCGGAGCATGTTCAACATCTTCAAGCGCTGCTTGAATAACTTCGGGCGAAACCCCAATCACAGTTGAACCTTCTACGCGAGACATAGGACCCTCCTGGTAATATTTGAACAAATTTGAATTTTTTGGTCAGGAACATCCAAAACTGAGTCGGGAGAACAGCACAACCGGTAAACTTACCCCCATTAAATATACGGCTATATTACATCATTTGTCAAGACATCTTTCAAATGGATTTGTCCTTCAATCTAATTGTGATGTTATAAGGGAAAATGATTGAGTTTCATAAGGTCAGTAAAAAGAAGTGCCCCCGGTTGATACTATCAACCGGGGGTGGGGTTAAGGAGAAGACCGATGAGAAGGAGGGAGGAAACTATTGTGCCTTTAGCATACTACAGTAATTAGATTTGCAACACCCCAATTTCTGGGGGTTTTTAAAGCATTATGTCTAGTTGCCCTGTGTCTTAATTACCAACACCCTGAAATTGGTCCTCCAATCAGGGTTAAACTCTCTAAACTTGGTCTGCGGGCAAGCTATGTTATAATCCAGCCACTACTTTTGCCGCTGAGGGTTGCTCTTGATCTTATATTTTATCCAGGGTTTGACCCTGGGCCTGTCGGCCACGGCCACCCCCGGACCTTTTCAGGCGTTTTTGTTACTCCAAACCTTGAAGAATGGCTGGAAGCGAACACTCCCGGCCACATTAGCTCCTCTGGTGAGTGACGGTCCAATTATTTTCATGGTTTTGCTGGTACTAACCCAAACCCCGGCTTGGTTCTTAAGTACTTTGCAAATAGCCGGGGGACTTTTTGTGTTATACCTGGCTAAAGGGACGCTGACCAGCTTGAAAACGGCTCATCTTGTACCTCAAATTTCAAAGGAAGCCAGCCGCCCGGGCTTCTTCAAAGCCGTGCTCATGAACTTTTTAAGCCCTGGCCCCTACCTTTTTTGGACCGTCATCGCCGGCCCGGTGGTGCTGGAAGGCTGGCGCCAATCGCCCGTCCTGGGCTTGAGTTTTATGTTTGGCTTTTACGGGGCATTGATCGGCGGCTTTGTCGTCTTTATTATTTTGTTTGCCACGGCCAGCCAGCTTGGCCCCAAAGTGAGCCACACCTTGCGGATTGTATCGGCGCTGGCTTTGCTGGTCTTTGGTGTATATCAACTAGGGCTGGGCGTGACCAGCTTGGCCGGATAAGCTATTGTCGGATTTGATTGAGTAATTTGAAAAAGCAGAAGTACTCCTGACATACTGTTGTCAGGGAGGTTGTGGTACAGTGGGCTTACAAAATCAAATTCATTCAATTAAATCTATGGAGGCAACAAAAATGATTCAACAAATGTCGTGGCTGGGGCTGGTGGTGAAGGATATAGATACGGCGACCCAGTATTACACCGAGAAGCTGGGGCTGACGGTAGATGAGAAGGAGAGTGTGCCGCACTTTTATACCCAGTTCAGCCTGAACGGCGGGGGGGCGGTGCTGGCCCTGGTCAGCAGGGAAGATGCGAAGCAGGGATTCGACCAATCGTTTGATACGGCCCTGATCGTCGCCGACGCCGACGCAGCCTACGCCCGGTTTAAGGCCAACGGGGTTGAGTTGCTGGGCGAGCCGGTTGATGCGCCCTTCGGCCGCACCTTCCTCTTCCGCACTCCCGATGGCCACATCCTGCGGGTCTTGAAACCACCGATGTAAGCCCGCGATGCCCTCACCCTCCTGCCTCCACCGGGAGGCAGAGGGGAGGTATTTAGAAAGGATAGGATAAAGCGATGAAACCAAAACTAAACCTGATCACCCTGGGGGTCAAAGATTTTGCACGATCCATGCAGTTTTATCGGGATGGTTTAGGCTGGCCGCTTTCGAGCGCCAGCCAGGATGATGTTGCCTTTTTCCCCCTGGGAGGGGTCGTCCTGGGCCTCTATCCGCGTGACAAACTGGCCGAAGATGCCCAGGTCAGCCCCGAAGGCAGCGGCTTTTCCGGGATTACCCTGGCCTATAATACGAAGAGCCAGGCAGAAGTGGACGAGGTGCTGCAAACTGTGGAAAATCTGGGCGCGACGATCGTCAAGCGGGCCCAGCCTGTTTTCTGGGGCGGCTACAACGGCTATTTCGCCGATCCTGATGGCCATCTATGGGAAGTGGCCTGGAATCCCTTCTTTGGTTTTGACGAGGCGGACAACCTGATCTTGCCCTAGTGGAGAGAAACTGATGAACCAACAAACCTATATTACCCCTGACCTATTTACCTTTTTTCGGGAACTCAAGCAAAACAACAACCGGGAGTGGTTTGAGGCCAACAAACAGCGCTATGAAAGCCACGTCCGCGAGCCGCTGCTGCGATTCATTGCCGATTTTGGGCTGCGTCTGGCTGAAATCAGCCCCCACTATGTGGCCGATGCCCGGCGGGTGGGCGGCTCGCTCTTTCGCCTTAACCGTGACATCCGGTTTTCCAAAGAGAAAACACCTTACAAGACCCATGCCGGTGTTCAGTTTCGGCACGAAGTGGGCAAGGACGTCCATGCGCCTGGTTTCTATCTCCACCTGGAGCCGGACAGCGTTTTTGTTGGCGTGGGGATGTGGCAGCCCGATGCCCCCGCGTTGAGCAGGGTTCGCCGCGCCATTGTCGAGCAGCCGGACCGCTGGCAGCGGGTCATTGCCGATGAAGGATTCCGGGCCAATTTTGTGCTGGGCGGGGAGTCTTTGAAGAATCCACCCAAGGGTTATGATCCCACCCATCCCTTTGTTGAGGATTTGAAGCGCAAGGATTTTATTGCTTCGGCCAATCTTAACGAAGCTGACGCTTGCGCCCCCGGCTTTATAGATCGCTACGGCGAGATTTGTCGCCGGGCCGCGCCCTTTATGAGCTTTTTGACGACGGCGATGGGGTTGTCCTGGTAAGACGGTGGACAGGGAGAACCCTCTACTCCTTACTCCCTACTTCATGTTTTGCCACTATTCGACGCGCTGTTTCCGCCAGCCGCTCTCGCAGCGCTATCGGTTCCAGGACCTCCATTTTGTCGCCCCAACTCAGCAGCCAGCCTTCAATCTGTTCGAAGGTGCGGGGGCGATAGGTCATAATTGTTTCGTCGGCTGGCTCATCAACCCAGGTGAAATGCTGCCGCTCCTTAACCCAACGCACAATGGATGGGTCGAAGCTTACCACCACTGTGACCGGCCCTCCCGCCAGCCTTGCCTCACCTAAGGTGAATTCGCGAGGGGTAAAATGCTCCTCCCGCAGGGCCAACCCGTCAATACGATCCAGGCGGAAGGCCCGCTGTCCCTGGCGCAAGCGGCAGTAGGTGGTGAGAAGCCAGGTCTTATCCACAAAAGCCAGCGCCAGGGGTTCGACTTCCCGTTCGGTCACTTCGTTGGTATGCAGGGCGTGGTAGCGCAAGTACACAACCCGCCGCTGCTGGATAGCCTCTTGCAGGGTCAGCAGCCTCTTGTCGTCAAAGTTGAGTGACAGCCCCGGCATGGCATAAAAATGGACGATGGCTTGCAGTGCTTCGACCTGGCGTAAAGCGATATCGGGCAGCACCGCCCGAATCTTCTCCAGGGCTGATCGGGCCGCTGTTTGGGTGGGTCCGGCAGAAGCCAGGCCGGTCAGCATGGAGATAGCCAGGTAAAGCGAGCGGGCTTCCTCCGCCGAAAAGGAAATCGGCGGCAAATAATAGCCCTCCATCAGCCGGTAGCCCTCACCAGGCATAGCCACAATCGGCACGCCGACTTCAGACAGGGCTTGAATATCCCGGTAAACGGTGCGCTCGCTGATCTCAAATTCCTGGGCAAAATCCTGTGCCCGCAGCAGTCCCCGGCTTTGAAACAGCAGCAGGTAAGCCATCAGACGGTCAACGCGGTTCAAAGAATTAACGCTCCTGACTTTTTCATTGCTACAACTTTACGGCGTGTTGCGTATTCCGTTTTTACGCAATACGCAACACGTTTCACGCTTCCCGGTAGTCTGAATTGTACCACACAATAAACGCCGCTTTGCCATCACACGAAGGGTCATCTACGTAGTTCTGAATAATGCCGTGGACCTTGAAACCGCGCTTCAGTTGAATGCTCAGAGTTGGATCAAAGATTTCTCCGGCAACGACTCTGGCTACGTAATCCTCTACTGGCATTTCATCCTTAAATTTGCTGTAACCTTTAAGCATCCCCCCGGCGACATGCCCGCGCAGATTCAGATGGCGCACCAGGTCATGCCTGGCTCGATAGAGCATGGTCGCCAGGCCCTGCCGCCGGTACTCCGGCAGCACGCCGATATCCGCCCCGTAGAGCCAATCTCCGACCGGGTCGTGATTGCCCAGCCAGTTGTGATCTACGGCGTCTATGTAGCGATGCTCAAAGTGGTCAAAATCCACCTGGGTGCGGAAATCGGTGGAGCAGGCGACGGCCAGGCCGGCTTGGTTGAGAATGGCAAACTGCCCCTCTGGGAACCGCTTGATCTGCACGGCATAATGGGCGGCGGTCATAATTTCTTCCTCCGACAAGGTGGGAAAGCTGGCCCGCTGGATTGCCTCTAACTGCTCCGCCATGTCGAGCGTGCTGTTGACCACCCTAAACATTTCGGTCATTGTCGAACCTCCATCTGTAATGAGGTATGCATAATCCGCAAATTGCCCTTACGCCTCCTTAATCAAGCCAATCCGGTAGGCATGTAAAAGCTGCTGTAAATCGTGGATTTGCTGCTGCATCTCCCCACCCAGGTCGGTATCTTTGACCCGGATACGGGTGTAATTGGTCTCGACAATCTCGGTTTTGGAGTGGATGTCCCGCTCTTCTTCGATTGCCTTTTGGATGGACTCAAAAGGATCATGGGCGGCCAGCAGCAGGCCGTAGGAGTTGTAAATAAGGGTGTAGCCGGCAATACCGGTTTTACTTTGGTAGGCTTTGGCAAAACCGCCGTCAATCACAAACAGCCGCCCTCCGGCTTTGATCGGACTCTCCCCCTTCTTTACCTTAACGGGGACGTGTCCGTTAATAATGTGGGCCGTGTCCGGGTCTAGCCCAAACTCCTGGAGAATCCGCCGGGCTGTTTCCTCTTTATCACGAAAATCATAGTAGGGATTCATCTTTTCTTCGTGGGTTGATTTATCGGCAATGAAATAACGCTCAAAGGTGGACATTTTGTCTTTGCCAAACAGGGGCGACTGGGCTCCGCTCCACAGATACCACATCGCATCCTGGCCGTACTGCCGCTGCTCCGGGTTGGTGGCGAAGTAGCCCTGGCGGGCCAGCCGTTCCGCCCGATCCATAAAAGCTTTGGCGGCAAACGCCTCGCCCTCGACTTTAAAGGCCATGAACGAGCCGTCTTCATTCATGGCAATGCAGCCGTGGTAAAGCAAGTTGCCGTTATAGACCAGGTACAGGCTGCCGCGGGCATACAGAAAGCGCACATGTTTTTGCAGCCGCTCGCTGTCGGTAAAAGAAAGCTTCAGCCGTTCGACCACGCCCTGTTCCTGCTCGGTCAGTTTATAGGGCTGGGCCGGATCAATCGTCGGCAGGTGGGTATCCTGCAAAGGATAGATTTTGCCTTCGAGATGGACAGTTCCTTTCGTATAATCAATTTTATCTAACAACAAGCGGTCTTCCATCAAGTAATGGGGCCGCCGCTTGATGATCTGGGCTTCGAGCTTAAGCTGGATGATAGTAATGGCTTTGTGCATTTGGGCCATCAGCCGCAGTTCGTTTTCGGTGTATTCTTCCGTGCGCAGGGGTTTGGGCCGGAAGTGGACGCAGGGATCGTTACCGTACACATCTACAGCAAAGGAAGCCAGGGGAAGCAGGTTGATCCCGTAGCCGTTTTCCAGTGTTTCAATGGTAGAGTAGCGCAAGGCGTTGCGGATAACATTAGCCAGGCAGGCTTCGCTGCCGGCCGCCGCGCCCATCCAGACGATATCGTGATTGCCCCATTGAATATCCACGGCGTGGTAATCCATGAGCGCGTCCATGATAATATGCGCGCCTGGCCCCCGGTCAAAAATATCGCCAATAACATGCAGCCGGTCAATAACCAGCCGCTGCAGCAGCTTGGATAAGGCGATGATAAAATCCTTGGCCCGGCCGGTCGCGATAATGGTCTGGATAATGCTCTGGTAATACTCCTGCTTGTTATCTACGCTTTCCTGTTCATGCAGCAGCTCCTCGATAATGTAGGCAAAGTTGGGCGGCAGGGCCTTGCGAACTTTGGAGCGGGTATATTTTGAGGAGACGACCCGGCACATTTTGATCAGCCGGAACAGGGTCAGCCGGTACCACTCGTCTTCATTTTCAAGGGTTTTGAGAGCCAGGGGAATTTTTTGCTCCGGATAGTAGATGAGTGTGGCCAGGCTGCGCTTCTCTTTGGCCGGCAGGGTGTTGGCGAAAGTCTCCTCGATTTTGCGCTTGATTGAGCCGGAACCGTTGCGGAGCACATGCAAAAAGGCCTCAAATTCACCGTGAATATCCGTAACAAAATGCTCGGTGCCTTTGGGTAAATTGAGGATGGCATTGAGGTTAATAATCTCAGTAGCCGCCGCCTGGATGGTAGGATACTGCTTGGCCAGTAGTTTTAAATAAGGTAACTCTTTTTCGGTGATCTCCATTGATCCTCCTTGCACAGACTCACCATTCCTCACATTTCCCTTATTTCCCCATTGAGTTGGGCCATAAGAGTAGCAGGTTCTACTTTGTAGTTGCGGGGTCAATTCTAGCACGAGGGAAGAGGCCGGTCAATTGGGCCTGTGTTTGCCCTTATTTTTTTGCTTCTTTGGTTTAGCCCTGAATTTATGCTATCATGTCAAGTAAGGCAAGCGCCGTCACTTTGCCTTAAGTTTTCTCGTGTCCGGCAATTTTTTTAGCTAAAGGGGGTAAAACATGGCTGATATGATGGATGTAAAAGAAGTGAGCAAGTACCTGAAGCTCAGTGAAGACAACATTATCCTGTTGGTGGAAGCCGGAGAACTGGAGGGCGAGCAGCAAGATCAAGGATGGCAGGTGACTCGCGCCAGTGCAGTCGCTTATAGAGCGCGCCAGTTAGCCCAGGAAAACGCAACCCAGGGCTTTGAGGATCCGGACAGGTAGCCATGAGTGACGAACGATCCAAGACCATGAGTCAGGCCGAAGTGGAAGAGGCCAAGCCGGCCGCAAGTGAGCCGGTATCGCCGGAAGCCAGGGCTAAAGCTGCACCGGCCAAGAAGGCCGTCAAGGAAGCCGTCGGAGAGATTACCACCCCGGAAGAGGCCGAACAGGTGGCCGAAACCGTGCTGGATGCCGCCGCCGGCCCCACGGAGCATGAGGTGCGTGAAGAGGCCCCGGCGGAACCGGAGCCGGGAGAGGCGGTTGAGGTGGCCGCCGCTGCTGCGCCGCCAGGGCCGGAAAAGACGGCGGCGACGCTGCTAACGGCGGCGCAGCAAGTTGCCGGCAGCACCGGCGAGACCCGCGAAGCCTTAGAGCAGGCCCTCCAGGCAATCCTCAATCCGGAGCAGCGCGGCGAGCGCGAACCGGAACTGGAGCAGCAGCGCTCGCTCTTGCGGGATGCCATCATGACGCGGATGAAGCCCTACCAAAAAATTGACGTGCGCCTTTTCCTGGCGGTCAACCACCTGCCTCATAATTGGTTGACCAACGGGGTTATGACTACTTTGACCATTGCTTTTAATGGCGGTATGGCCTGGCTGGCCGGTCTTTTTGGCGCCGTGCTGCTTAATCGCCGCCGCCATCGCCGGGTGTTTTTACAAGTAGCTCCGCCGCTCTGGTTTGCCACCCTCATCGTCGAATATCCGATCAAATATTACTTCCGCCGCCGCCGGCCCTTTATTGACATTGTCCAGGCGATCACCGTGGGCCGCAAACCGGGCAGTTATTCCTTCCCATCCGGCCACTCGGCGGCCGCCTTTGCCGGGGCCTGGCTGTTGACCCGCCACTATCCCCTCCTGGCGCCGGTGTGGTATGTGCTGGCACTCCTGGTGGCCTTCTCGCGAATCTACCTGGGTGTCCACTACCCCGGCGATGTGATCACCGGCTCGCTGCTGGGAACGGTGCTGGCCGAGGCCATGCGCCGGGTCATAGATGCGGGGGACGACTGCGACTGATACTCTGAGATGTTCGGTGTTGCGATAAAGATGAAATGAAGGGCCAAGCCTGGGCCTTTTGAGTGGTTTTGAGGGTGCCGTAAAAAGATGGACCTGGCTCAACAGTTCAAGTTCTTACTCAAAGAAACGGCGGCCAAGTGGCTAAAAGATAACTGTGTTCGTCTGGGGGCCTCGCTGTCTTATTACACCCTCTTTTCTCTGTTCCCACTCATTTTAGTGATCCTCTTTATTACCCGCTTGCTCCTGATCAATTCTGAGATAGCGCGGAGCGCCATCCTTGATGGGCTGGCCAGCATTACCGGGGGGTTCCGTGATGAGTTTGTAACGGCGTTGGAAGCGGTGGCGCAGACACGCGGGTCTTCCGGCTTCTTGGGGACATTCCTCTTAATTTTCGGGGCCTCCTGGGTATTTGGCGAGCTGGTCAGCGCCTTTAATATTATCTGGGGCGTCGAAGCGCCGTGGCGGGGCGGGCCGCTGGAATTTTTGCGTCTCACCTTCTTTTCGTACGCGCTGATCCTGGTGTCGGCCTTTTTGCTGCTGGTATCGTTGATTATCAGCGCCCTGTTGACACTGCTCGGCCAGTTCCTGGTCACGCTGCCGGGTGGCGCCGTGCTGTGGGGCAGCGTCCAAATGGTGATCAATCTCAGCGTATTAACCTTTATTTTTGCCCTGCTCTTTAAATACCTGCCCCAGACTCATGTCGAGTGGCGGGATGTTTGGGCTGGCGCCGTACTGACGGCGATCATGTGGTCGCTGGCCCAGTGGGGGATTTCGTATTATATTGCCTGGAGCAGCTATAAAGACTACGGCCCTGTTGGGGCCATTCTGGCGCTTATCACCTGGGTTTATCTTTCATCGCTCATCGTGTTTGCCGGGGGCGAGTTCAGTGCAGTTTTCGCCCGTCATTACGGCAGCCGTTCCAGTAGAGGGGGGAGTAGCCAATGAATGAAATTCTGACGGACCTTTCGGAATCCGCTTTAGCAAAAGCCACAAAAGCCAATTTGTACAACTTCTTTCGCTATCTAAGCCGCTCCAGCCAGACGCAGTTTTACGAAGGTCCCACCTTCATCAGATGGCACACCCCGGTACCCCATCCCTGGTTCAGCGGGGTTCTGAGCACCCAGCCTGCCAGTCCTAACGAAGAACAGGTCATTCAGGAAAATTTGGCTTACTTTAAGACCCATCAGGTTCCCCTCTTTACCTGGTGGCTGGAACCACAGCTTCAGGTGGCTGCCTGGGCGGACCAGCTCTTGCCCCATGGTTTTGGCTACGACGCCAATACACCGGGGATGGCGGTAGATTCGGCTGCTCTACCGCCCTCGGTGCCTCAGCCAGATGAATTGGTCATTAAGCTGGTGAACAATCTGGAAGCTTTACAAATGTGGACCCGCATCTTTGTCAAAGGCTATCAAATCCCGGAAGCCGCCTTTTTGCCCTTTTTTGAACTGCTGGCCGGTTTGGGACTCGACCTCCCGCTCCGGCACTATTTAGGCTACCTGCACGACCAGCCTGTAGCGACAGTCTCGTTGTTTCTTGGGGCCGGCGTAGCCGGCATCTACTATGTGGCCACTCTGGCTGAAGCCCGCGGGCAGGGCATTGGCGCTGCTTTAACGCTGAAACCGCTGCACGAGGCCCGCCAGATGGGCTATCACGCCGCAGTCCTGCAATCTTCTGACATGGGATACCGGGTCTACCAGCGGCTGGGCTTTCGGAAGCTCAGCGTGATGGATCACTTCTTTTGGAAGTCTGGATTGGATAGAGCAATTGGCCCAGAACGCTAAAGGCGGGTGTTTGGGCTAGATGGCCTTTAGAAGAGGGATTTTCCGTTGAAACTTGAGTTTGATCATCTCTTTATTTGTACCACGGTGAGGGCTCCGCAGGTTGACGAATTGCTCACCTTCGGGCTAACTGAAGGGACTCGGAACAACCACCCGGGTCAGGGGACGACCAACCGGCGTATCTTTTTCCAGAATGCGATGCTAGAGTTTTTATGGGTAGAAAACGAGCAGGAAGTACGCAGCCCAGTCATTGCACCCACGCATTTGTGGGAGCGCTGGCAGTACCGGCACAGCGGCTACTCACCCTTTGGCCTTTGCCTCCGTCCCGAAATAGGCATCTCACTGCCATTTGCCACCTGGGCCTACCGGCCACCTTACCTGCCCGCTCAGATGCAAATTGACATCGCTGCCGGCACCCAGCCCGTCGAGCCGCTGTTGTTTATAACTCCGTTTGGCAGCCGGCCTGATACCTTTCCCGCAGACCGACGCCAGCCGCTGGAGCACCATTGTGGCTTTCATGAAATTACCGGCCTCGAGATCATGATGCCAATAACTGGACCGCTCTCACCTGCTATTCAATTTGTGCAAGAAAGTGGATTGGTCATATTCCGAGCAGGGGATGAACCCGGAGTAGACATCGAGTTTGACCAGGGGGTGCAAGGACAGATACACAATTTTCGTCCCGCCCTCCCCCTCCGCTTTCGCTGGTAAGAATTGGTTCAATCAAAATGAGGCAGTACCCTGTTGGCCAATAGCTCCAGCGAGTCCAGGTCGTCGAGGTCATTGTGTTGGAGCATGAAGCGCTCAACGCCGGCCTCTTCAAAGGCTTTGAGCTGGTCAAGCAGTTGCTGCGGGCTGCCGCCCAGGAAGCCCCTGGCCTGCCACTCGGCGTAGGTCCGGGGCAGGTCTGAAAACATCGCCCGGTGAGTCTCAAGGCGCTTTTGGACAGTGGTTTCATCCGGGCCGATAATGAAAGGAATCATCAAGGAGCGGCGCAGGGTGGCCGGGTCACGCCCCAGAGCCAGACAATGTTGGTCCAGTTGGCCCGATTTCTGGCGGAAAATATCCAGTCCCACGTAGGAGCAGTTCCACTCAGCCGCATGCTTGGCTACAATTTGCAGGGTCTTTTCGCCCTTACCGCCCATGATGATCGGAGGCAGGGGCTGGGCCGGTAGAGGAAACGTTTCCGCGGCCTGCAGACGGTAGTGCCGGCCGGTAAAGCTGACGGGCTGGCCTGACCACAGCAGCTTGATCACCTGCGCGCCTTCGTCCAGCATCTCCAGGCGGGTGCGATACGGCGGAAAATCTAGGCCAAACATGCGATGCTCTCCTTCATACCAGCCCGCGCCCAGTCCCAGGTCAAGCCGGCCGTTGGAAAGGACATCTACCGCAGCGGCTGTTTTGGCCAGCAGGGCCGGCTGGCGAAAGGTCATCGAGCAGACCAGCGGCCCAAAGCGGATGCGCTCCGTCTTCATCGCCAGCGCGGTCAGTGAAGGCCACAGGGCTAACGAGTCACGCTGCGACTCGCCATTCAGTGCAGTCAGATGATCCGACCGGAAGAGGGACTCAAAACCCAGGCTTTCAACGGCCTCAGCCAGCCGGAAGAGCCGCTCCCAGGTCAGGTCCTCCTGGCCTTCGATCATAATCC
>JAHDWA010000092.1 GCA_023382535.1 Anaerolineae bacterium
ATTTGCTTTGCCCACATTACCAATCAGATGGGGAGGATTGAAGGGGACTTTGAAAAAGGTGTTGCCGATGGTAGCCAGGATTCTCTGCAAATCATCGTAACAACGGCCAGACAGTGGTTAAGCAAAAGGAGATAAGCTTATGGATTTTAGGTTATGGGGCAAGTTTTTATAAGGGTCAGACAGTCCAATTGAACATCGAAAACTCATTAAATTAAGGGGGAAATACAATGAGCAATATCGCAGTCGAAGGTTTAGATCTCGCCGAACTACGCACTGCTATCAGCGAAGAATACACCGCGGTAGCGCTAAAGCCAAAACAGGGTTTCCACTTCCACACCGGTCGTTACTTAGCTGGCCTGCTGGGCTATTCCGACAAATGGCTAACCGGCATTCCAGAAACTTCTATCGAATCTTTCGCTGGCACCGGTAATCCTTTCAGCCTGGGCCAAATTCGTCCAGGAGAACGGGTAGTAGATGTGGGCAGTGGGGCGGGGATTGACAGCCTGATCGCGGCGAAGATGGTCGGGCCAACGGGTCAAGTGATTGGAGTAGATATGACCCCGGCGATGCTCGACAAGGCCCGCCGGGCGGCGATTGAGGCTGGCCTGACCAATGTTGAGTTCCGCCAGGGATATGCTGAGAGCCTGCCTGTGCTGGATGGCTGGGCCGATGTGGTCATCTCCAACGGCGTGCTCAACTTGATGCCGAACAAAGCGGCTGCACTGAGCGAAATGGCCCGCGTACTGAAGCCGACCGGCCGCCTGCAAATCGGGGATATTTTGGTCCAAACCGCCGTGCCGGAGGACGCAAAAAGCGATATCTCGTTGTGGACCGGCTGAATTGCCGGTGCTCTGCTGGAAGCAGAGTTAGAGATGGCCGTGGTGATGGCCGGTTTTGTAGATTTCGAGATCCCCTGGCGAGCGGATGTATTTAGCGGTGCGCCCCAATCTTCCAGCGCCGCCGAGTTCGGCACCCTGGGTATCAATTTCCGCGCTCGCAGACCGCATGATGAGGCTGAATGGGCCAGGGCGCTGGCCGCCCTGAATTGCCAGGTTCCAGCCTGACAATATGAGCCGGCCCCGGCTGATATTTTACAGAAAGGAGGTAGCCATGATTCTTGTCCGTGATGTTTTTCAGGCCAAGTATGGTCAAGGCGGCGCTTTGGTGGCGCTCTTTAAAGAGGTTAGGGAGAAATGGCCGGAATCAGCGCAATATGCTTATCGCATCCTGACCGATGCCAGCGGGCCATTCTTCACCGTTGTCACCGAGACCGAGGTGGCCAGTCTGGGCGAGTGGGAGCGCCTTACCGGCGAAATCTTCTCCCTGCCCCAGTTCGGTGAATGGTTTGCTCGGATGACGCCCCTGGTCGAGTCTGGCCGGCGTGAGTTTTACCACATTGAAACATGATCCTGACAGCTACTCACTATTTAGCCATTCCCAGCCGGCACGACCAAAGTTTGGGGGTTAGAAGAAGGGGGGTGGTCCAGGCAGTAACAGGGGTGACAATTGAATAGTTCTTTGTTCAACCAATTATTCAAAGCAAGGGGGCAACGTAATATTATGGCGACGATTCTCTATTTCGGAACGTCCGGGTCTGACGACCCAACCCGGGCCACGCTCCCCTTTTTGGGAGCTTTGGGGGCGGTGGAAGCCGGGCATCAAGCTCAGATCGCGTTGATGGGTGAGGCGACTTATTTGATGAAAGATGCCGTGGCCGAGGCGGTACACGGGGTGGGCTGGCCGCCCTTGAAAGAATTGATTACCAAGGCCGTCGCCCAGGGCGTCTCCATCCACGTCTGAGGGGGCTGCAGCACGGCCCGTGGGGTCACAGAGGCAGATTTACAGGGCAAAAATGCCCGCTTTATTAACCCGAAAGTCGGAGCGGAGCTGACGGTAGCCGCAGATCGGGTGGTTAGCTTTTAACCGAAGAGGATAATGAATAGGGCTGGTCATGAGCACTCCCATTGGCCAGCCACTTTTCAATGAGCGATGCTGTCTTCTCGCCAAATATTAGAGAAGTTGTAAGAAAGGAGCAAAAATGAGTGTTAGCGTCAATGTAACAACTACAGAAAAGCCTCGACTGACTGCGGAGGAGGTCGAGGTACTCGATCCGTATGCGCTGATGCTGCGCATGCAGCGCGCTGTGCCTTATCTCGGCTATATTGTGATAGCTGGCACAAAACCCGCTTGAGATCAACATTTGGTCCGGTTGATCTTAATATGGAAAAAGGGGAAACTGGGGATGAATTGCTGCCAGTGCCAGGCTATTGAGACTCGCTTCAATCAAAAAGTCGCGGCTGAAAAACTCAAACAGTATCGTCAAAAAGGGCCAGAAAAGACAACCCGTTTATTGCTTGATGCGCTCAAGGCGGAAGGCGTCGCCGGACTAACGCTGCTTGACATCGGCGGGGGCATTGGTGCGATTCAGCATGAGCTGCTGAAAACGGGTCTCAGCAGCGCCATCGGGGTGGAAGCCTCTTCAGCCTACCTCAGCGCCAGCGCCGAGGAGGCCGGGCGGCAAGGTCACGCCGACCGCATTCATCATTACCAGGGCAATTTTACGGACTTGGCCGCCACCCTGCCGGCCACTGACATCGTCACCCTCGACCGGGTGATTTGCTGCTATCACGATATGCCGGCCTTGGTCGAGTTATCGGCAGCGCGGGCGAATAAACTATATGGCCTGGTCTATCCCCGCGATACGTGGTGGACGAAGCTGGGCTTCACCCTTGAAAATCGCCTCTTCTGGCTGCAACAAAATCCTTTTCGGCTATTCGTCCATCCCACCGCAGCGGTTGAGGCCATCGTGGGCGCCCACGGCTTACAGCGACGTTTCTATCAGACCACCGGGGTATGGCAAGTCGTCGTCTATGGCCGGTGAGGGGTGTATAGGGGGAAGCTTGAAAGGGGGAAAAGTCGGCGAGTGTCAAACCCTCGCCAGTCTCTTGATGGGCTGCAACCATAATCATAAACCATCTAAGATGAGGGAGACAAAGAACCATCTATGGCAACCACAAGTCCCCGCAACATTTTATTCATTATTAACGACGGGCCTTATGGCAGCGAACGAGCTTACAACGCCCTACGGTTGGCTCTAAACCTGGTCAAACGGCCTGAAGCGGCGGTGCGAGTCTTTCTGACTGGCGATGGGGTTGTCTGCGCCAAAAAGGGGCAAAAGACACCGAATGGGTTTTACAATATTGAACGGATGTTGAAATCGCTGGCTCAGCGAGGCGAGGTCGCCCTCTGAGGGAGCTGCCGTGAGGCTCGCGGGTTCGAGCCGAGGGATTTACTGGAGGGGGTGCTGCTGGGCAGTATGGATTTGTTGGGCGAGTGGACCCTGGCCGCTGATCAGGTTATCGTTTTCTAAGTATTAGCAAGGGGGAACCTATGACACAGACCACTATTGACGTCAAGACGTTGCGTGACTTATTGGAACAGCAACAGCCGGTGACGGTGCTGGATATTCGCCGGGCAGAAGATCGGGCCGAATGGGCCATTCCAGGCAGCCGGCACGTACCGGCCTACGACGCCCTGAAAGCCAACGATCCCGATGCGCTGGCCGGAGTGAACCTACCGGCTGACCAGCCTATTGTGACCATCTGTGGCGCGGGCGTAACCAGTCTCACTGCCGCCGAGCAGCTTCGCGCTCGCGGCTTCGAGGCGCTCTCTCTAGCGGGAGGCATGAAAGCCTGGAGCCTGGCCTGGAACAGTGCTGAAGTGCCTGTATTGGGGAAGGCTCACGTCATTCAGGTGCGCCGCACCGGCAAGGGCTGCCTGTCCTACCTGATCGGTTCCCAAAGCAGCGCTGCCGTGATTGATGCCGCCCTCGAACCGGAGGTGTATCTGGACCTGGCTCAGCGTTACGGCTGGAAAATCACGGCTGTTTTGGAGACCCACATCCACGCCGATCACCTGTCCCGCGCCCGCAGGCTGGCCGAACAAAGCGGCGCGACGCTATATCTGCCCGACCAGGGGCGGGCGACCTTTTCATTTAGCCCCCTTCGTGACGGCGATATACTCACTATTGGGCTGGCCCGATTGGTGGTGCTGCACACGCCGGGCCACACCCTGGAAAGTACTTCCTACCTCCTGGATGACCAGGCCCTCTTCAGCGGGGATACTCTCTTTTTGGCCGGAGTGGGCCGGCCTGACCTGGAAGCCAGTCCGGCCGAGGCGCGGCGGCGAGCCGCTTTACTGTACCGCTCGCTCCAACGGCTGCTGACCCTTTCTCCTGAGACCCTCATTTTACCCGGTCACACCAGCGAACCGATTGCCTTTGATGGTCAGCCGGTCGCAGCGCCATTGAGCGAGGTGCAGCAGCGGGTTGAACTACTATCTGTCCCTGAAGATGCTTTTGTCGAGTCATTGCTGGCGCGCATCCCCCCGACGCCGCCGAATCATCACCGCATTGTGACCTTGAATGAAAGCGGAGCCACGTTCGAGGGCGACCCAACCGATCTGGAAGCCGGCGCGAATCGCTGCGCCATCGCTTGAACAGAAAGAATGATGACGTCAACCACCTTAACTTCGGTTCGCCTGGGCCTGCGGGCCAATTGGGAACAGTTTACTCTGCTGGTTATTGTCAATGCTTTTGTCGGGGCGATGGTCGGCCTGGAGCGAACTGTCCTGCCGTTGATCGCGGAGGCCGACTTCGGCCTGGTCGCCCGGTCGGTCACACTTTCCTTCCTGGTTAGCTTCGGCATAGTCAAGGCCCTGGCCAATCTGTTCGCCGGGCGCTTTTCCGACCGGGTGGGACGCAAACGCATCTTAATTGCCGGCTGGCTGGCCGGGCTGCCCGTACCGTTTCTGATCATTTTTGCGCCCAGTTGGAGTTGGATCGTCTTTGCCAATGTGCTGTTGGGTATCAATCAAGGGCTGTGCTGGTCTACGACCGTGATTATGAAGATAGATTTAGTTGGTCCCAAGCAGCGCGGCCTGGCCATGGGTCTCAATGAATCTGCCGGCTACCTGGCCGTCTCCCTGTCGGCGCTCATGACTGGCTATCTGGCTGCGGCCTATGGCCTGCGTCCCGTTCCCTTTTACCCCGGCATCATTTTCGCTATACTAGGGTTGATCCTTTCCATCTTCTTTGTCCGTGAGACACACGCTCACGCCCGATATGAAGCCCAACAGGTCAAGGTGCATCCCTCGTTCGGGACGCCGAAGGGCGAAGGCAAGGGGGCAGAAATGTCCTTTGCTCAGGTCTTGCTTTTGACCAGTTGGAAAGACCGGGCGCTCTTTGCCGCCAGTCAGGCCGGAATGGTCAACAACCTCAATGATGGTCTGGTTTGGGGGCTGGTTCCCATCTTTTTGGCCGGGGCCGGGCTGCCGCTAGAACAAGTAGGCATCATTGCTGCCATCTATCCGGGTATTTGGGGACTGGGCCAACTCGTGACCGGCGCGCTCAGTGACCGCTGGGGACGCAAGTGGCTGATCGCCGTAGGAATGTGGGTGCAAGCTGTCGGCATCGGGCTGTTTGTCATGGGTTATGGTTTCTGGGCCTGGTTCGGCGGAGCGGTTCTGCTGGGGCTGGGCACAGCTCTGGTCTATCCCACCCTGCTGGCTGCGGTCTCCGATGTGGCTCATCCCGAATGGCGGGCTTCCGCGGTGGGCGTTTATCGCCTCTGGCGCGATGGGGGATACGCCTTGGGCGCGCTGCTGGCAGGTCTATTAGCCGATCTCCTGGGCATTCCCGTGGCCATAGGCGCTATTGGTGCGTTGACTTTCCTTTCGGGGATTATCGTCGCCGCGGTCATGTATGAGACGCTGCCGGCCCGCAGAAAGAGGCAAGGTGACTCTCTTAGCTGATCGTGCAAAGCTAAATTCCACCCGGAAGGGAGCTTTGTTATTTCTCTCTCTCCTTCAACGCAGTTTCATACGCAGCTCGTAGCCGCTTGAATTCATCGGCATCGCCTCCCACATCAGGATGGTGGATTTTTGCCAGCGCCCGGTAAGCATTGACAATCTCGGCCTGGCTGGCCGTGCAACTGACGCCCAACACGTCCCACCACTCGCTACCGCTGCCCAGGAGTAACACATTCGGGTCGAGCGGCGCTTCCAGCGCGGCAAAAATACGGTCGAAGAGGTCTTGATGTTTGACCTCGGTGTAATTTACCCCATACGCTTCCCCGATCCGGTAGGTATATTCTATCGCCAGTTGGGCCGCCCGCAAATTATCCAGAAAATGCGGCCACTGGCGGCACTCAGAAACGTAGCGTTTGCTGCGGCGGTCAAAGTAGACGCGGGCAGAGGGATCATTGCCCAGCAAATCGTAATCGACCCGCAGCGAGGTGGCTTGCAGTTTGATAATCGTGGCACGCAGGTCACGGTAAATAGTTTGCTCCGTCGCATCAAACCGGCGGGTTGCTTTTTTCTGTCTCATAACGCTTCGTCCCCCAAGGGGAGGCGAGGCGCTCTATCCCCTGGGGGATCGCTCCCTCTCAAAAATGGCTCGACCAGCTCCTTCCAGGGCGGGATTAGTCCCTTATCGTGCCAGTATTTCACCGATTCAAGTAGGGCGACGTGACCCCCCGGTTCCTCCGCCAGTGCGCGAAAGACAGTCTCGGCGTAGGGGTCCTGGGCCAGCGCCTGGCACAATTCGCCGTAGGCGACATCGAGCGAGATGCCTTTATCCATCTGCCGGGCGACGGACAGCTCGGCCGCATCGTTACCCAGCGCCGCGCCGATAACCGAGGTGGCCATCCCAAAAGGCATTGAGGACAATTTCCCCTGTAACTCCGCATAGGCGTTCAACTCCTGTTGTAACCGCTCCATCACAGCATTGTGGATCTGCTCCAGCTCGCCATTAGAAAGAGGCCGCAGAGTTTTGGGAACGAAGGCTTGCAGCTCGACGTTGTTCCAGGCGCAAAAATTACAGTAGCTCAATTTGTAGTGGACCGTCGCCCGCCGGATCGGGCTGGGGAAGTTTTCGATCTGGCGCACGCTGACGGCCGCGCCGCACTCCGGACAGTTGCCCTCCAGCCGGTCTTGATGCTGGATTACCGGTGGCCGCGGCTGGCTCTGGCTGCGACCCTTGGGAGTACCCGAAGGGGTGCGCCCCTTGCGGGTTAACTTTTTCTTTCTCTTGCTCATCGCTGTCTCCTGCGACTTTGTAGCCGCGTTTAATTTTACGCTTTATCAGCCGCTCGGCCAACTGTTCGGCCTCGGCGGCTGAAGCACAGGGGGTGATTTTGTGCTGCTGCGCCCCACCAATCCGGCCCCAGACCCGCAGGACGGCAAAGGAGTCGAGCAGGGAAGGTGCAGCTTCGACCAGATAAAAGCGGGCCATATTTTTGGCAGGATCAATCCGGTGCAGCAGCATCAGCCGCTCTAGCTCTGGCTCGTGCCGTTCGCGCTTAGTACCACCGGCTGGCCTCGTTGGGCCACTTCGTCAAGCTGAGCTTCAGAGCCGCGACAGAAGCGGCGGTGGGCGTTGAGTGCGGACTGAGAGCCAAAGGTGCGCGGGCATTTGTCGCACTTGAGCAGATTTTGAGTCGGCTGTGCTGGCGCTTGAGCTGGTTGTGCTGGCTCAGATAGCCGTTCTCTTCGCTCCACGCGCCGCTGTGCCAGCTCCTGCTGGTGCCGCTGCCAGGCACGTTCCTCCTGCTCTGCTTGAAAGCGCCGCTCGGCTTCCCGCTCCTGCCGCTGTCGTTCCGCTTGCTGTAAGCTGTAGAGGTAAGCCTGCCGCTCGGCTTCAGCTTGAAGCTGGCGCGCCTCGGCTTCCTGCCGGCGCTGGTCGAGCCAGGCGGCCCGATCTGTCTGCCACTTTTCCACTCGGGCCTGATATTCACGCAGCTCATAGCCCAAGGTCAGGCTGACAAAGCAGAGGGCTGACAGCGGCCCGAGGGCCAGGGTCAGCAGTTGCCAGGGGTTGAGGGTTGGCTCGCCCTGGGGACCGGTCGCCGTGGACGCAGCCTGGATGTAGTTATACGTGCCGCTGACCACCAGGCTGATCGATACAGCGATCCAGATGTACCAAACCTGCGGCCGCTTAATTAGCGCCAGAGCCTCGATGATCAGGCCCGCCTCAATCAGCGTGGCCGCGAAAAAGGCCTGTGGGCCGCCGGCCACCTGGAGGAAGGCGTGAAAGGCTGCCAGCCACAAAGCCAGCAAGCCAAAGCCGGCCAGGGCGGTCAGTAAGTACAACTGCACCGGCACGGTTGGCCGGGGGTGGGGATAATTGTTCATAGTCTCCTCAACTTGATTGAACTTGTATCAACCTGTATGAACCTGTACGAACCTGTAAAACCTGTATGAACCTGGACTAGCTGGAAGATTTTGACAGGTCCCATCTTAGCTTGGCCTCCTCGACGGTGGAGTAGGGGGGATAAAGCAGTTCCCCGCCCTTGCCTGACCAGCGGTTGATGACCAGGTAACGGCTCTCCAGAATGTGCATGATCGAGCGGTACTCGGGCAAGGGCCAGCGCGGGCGAGCCTCCTGGGTATACCAGTCCCGGCTGAAAATTTGATTGGCGCTCAGATCGCGGTACAACACCTGCTGCTGCCGCCGCCAGGCGACTTTGCAAAAACGGAACAGCTTGAACTCGGTGATCATCGAGTCCATCCCCTGCTCCCAGAAAATAAACTCCTGCCGGCGTTCAGGCCGGTACTTGATGGTTTTGGCCGGCCTGCCCCCAAAAATCCAGCCGCCTGGCGGGGCTTTGGGCTGGGGCGCAACCCAGGCAGCACTGTGGGCGTAGGCTTGGTACGGGGGGCGAGCAGCGCGTTCCGGGGGGCGAGCCAGATGAACGACCCGCCCGGCCAGGTAAAAACCGAAGGGCAGGGCAGGCAGACTGAATCCGGCCAGCGCCGGCAGCAGGTAATCGGGCTGGTGCAGCCAGCCAAAGCGAGCTGCGACCAGCATAGCCCCTTCTCCGGCAATGGTGAAAAAAGCGGCGCTGCCCAGGTACGCTTTGCTGATTTCGGGCAGGTTCGTTTTCACGGAGGACCCCCGTGAGACTGGCCTGCCCCCGCCGTGTTGGCGCCAGGCAATTTGTGAGGGGCCGCTTTGGAAGAAGCGGCTTTTTTCTGTAATATTTGAGAAGCCATCTAGATACCTCCCGCGTATCTATTTGGTCGCCCGGCGAGCGCGGTCAGAGGCGCTCGCCGGGCCACTTATTTTTCCATTTGGAAAAGAGATATAGATTCAGGATTTAAAGAGATTTAAAAGAATTAATTAATCACCTGTCAAAATGACAGGGAGACGCCTAGCTCTCCCTGTCATTTTGACAGGTAGAATCAAGTGTCAATTTGACAGGGAGACGCCTATCTAACTGTCATTTTGACAGGGAGACAATTATCTCACTGTCATTTTGACAGGGAGATGTCTAAGTCTCCCTGTCATTTTGACAGGGAGAGAACTGCTGCTTGAGCTTCTCCTCATCAGCCGGGATGAGCGGGTCATCTAATCGAACCCGCCAAATATTTTTCTCATTGACCGTACCGCTTTGGGTTTTTGAGTAACGGCGTTTGGTTCCAACGCGCGTGATAAATTTTGAGGCGTGTTCGTGTCTCAGTAAGCGCCAGAAGGTGCTTTCGCTCACCCCAATCGCTGCCCCTAACTCTTGGGCCGTTGCCTCAACCAGATCGCGTCTCACCTCACCCGTTTTCCAATCCCAACTGCACCGGGTCCGCATTTCCCAGATCAGCAGCCACAATTCCGTTCCCAGCAGCGGCAGCCACTTCTGATGAAAGTAGCGGCTGCAATAGTGCTGTTTGTCCGGCTGGACAATGGCGTTATAAGCATCCCGGTACGTGCCGGTGAAGAACAACTCCGGCTGGTAGTCACCGTTTTCGGCCACCCGAAACTCGATAGGCATAGCCCGCCCGGCCACCTGAGCGACGGCTCGTTCTATCGTCTCCCGCAGGCGATTGTCCAGCCAATCCTGGCCGAAGCTGCTGGCCGTCGACACAATCAACCGCCCATCCTCTTCCTGGGCTGTCGTGTTTTTAAGCCATGTCTCAAAGGTGGCTTTGGTCATTTGCGGTTGAAGAATCTTCAACACGTCAGACCAAAGGTTTGTTGTTGTCATAGCATTCCCAAAGCAGAACTGTTTACAGACTCATCGTCCTTTTTAAAAACTTGCGCTGGTCACTCACAAGTAATTTAATTTTGTTGGCTCGTAAGAGCAGTTCCCGGACTAACTCCATCATTTCCGGGGTGTCCACCTTCTCGGCCAGCAGCAGACACAAATCCTCCTGGGTGCTGGCCACCGCCGACAATTCCTCCAAAAAATCAGTGTCCACGTTACTGATGGCTCTGGTCATTCACTATCTCCCGAATCTCCTGGCGGATAGATTCTGAGTCGCTCGTTTCGGTGTTGATGTCCAAAAACACGGTCACGGCTCCGGCGGTGCCAAAGCCGGTCAGGATAATAATCCAGGTGTACAGATCAACCACCCCTAACCAGACCAGGGGCAGGGCCGGGAGCAGGACGACCAACACCCCCACGGTGATCCGCGCTCGCTCGCGCCGAATCCAGCGTTTATGAAATTGGCGGTAGGCCAGCCAGTCTAGCCCGGCCACGGTCAGGATGTAAGCGAGAAAGACAAGAAAAGTGGTCTCTAATTCAGACATATTTAGCTCCCTATTGTCACAAACGATGATTTTTCCTCTAAAATAGAACCGGCACCTTAACAGACACAGAACGCTGCCGGTTGAGTGTTATGGGAATCATCAGCAACGCCGTAAGCCATCTCAAATAAATCACATTTCACTTTGTTAGGGGGACAATTATGACGACCAATCTTGTTTTTGTAGTACTTGAACCAACGCTGGATCACTATTTTGACCAGTTTATTCAGATTAAAAGGGCCATGCGCCGCCCACGTACTGTCGAGTGGTATATGAACACGTATCGGTACTACAAAACAGCCAGCGCCGGCTTGGGGCCGGACTGGCCGCCGACCCCGGCCCACGGGCTGGCTTTTTTTGAGATGTTCAACAAAAACGAGCTGAGTGATTACAGCCGCAGCAATTATTATCGGGGGATCCGCGGCTTCTTTAACTGGCTGGTCGAAACCGGCGCATTGAACCGCAATCCCCTGGATGCCTTGGGCCGGGTCAAAGCGCCGCGCCCGCTGCCCAAATCGCCGGACGAAGAGGAGGTGGCCGAATTGTTGAAAACGGTCAGCCAGGCTATCCGCGAGGATAAAGACCACCGGAGCTGGCAGACGGTGCGTGACCTGGCTATGTTCAGCCTTGCTCTGGACACGGGAGCCCGGCTGAATGAACTGGCTGCAATGCGCATGCCCGACATGAGTTTGAAAAACCGGCAGATGCGCGTGTTTAGCTGGAAGGATAAAGAGGGCCGGATGCTGACCCTGGGCGATGAGGCTGTGGCCGATTTGACCCAATGGGACGAACAACGGACCAAGTTGAACCCACCCAAGTCGCTCAAGGCCCTCTGGCTCAGCAACTACCAAGGCAAAGGACTGCGCAAATTGACCGCGAACGGGATCGCCCAACGGCTGCGATTTTGGCTGCTCAAAGCCGACGTGTCGCATTTCAGCATGAACAATCTGCGTCACGCCTATGCTGTGTTCAGCCTGCGCAATGGGGCGGACTTGATCGACATTAAGGACCAGATGGGCCATGCCAATATCAAGACGACGGCCATTTACACGGAGGTGGTGAACAAGGGCCGGGGCGAGCGTCATCTCAAGACCAGTCCTCGTAAAAATTTGCCTTTTGACACTTCCAAATAATTGTGATAGCATAATAATCAACTGAATAAAAAAACCGCTACATTAACGTGTAGCGGTCTTGTTTCTGCCCCCGTAGCTCAGTGGATAGAGCAACTGCCTTCTAAGCAGTGGGTCGCCCGTTCGAGTCGGGCCGGGGGTGCCAGTAATAAATTGAAGATACAAAGCCCCAGCGGCTAAAGTATGAACAACCATCACCGGGAGAGAGGGCGTCTGTCAAACAGCGAAGCGAACACCCAGTAAAGGAACAGCATCTTCCCCAGCAGCTTACCCCGTTCATTGGCCGATCTAAAGAAACCGTCGAGATGACTGGGTTACTGACCGGCCCAACCTGCCGGCTGCTAACCCTGGTAGGACCGGGTGGCGTTGGCAAAACGCGCCTGGCGCTTCGGGTGGCGGCTGACCTACGGAAAAATTTCACCCACGGGGTCTATTTTGTCCCCCTGCAACCCCTTCAATCCACCGATTTTCTCATCCCGGCCATCGCCGATGCCCTGAATATCCATTTATCGGGCCAGCAAGAACCTCAGCAACAGTTATTTGACCAGCTACAAGATAAGGAAATGCTCCTGTTGCTGGACAATTTTGAGCATTTGATAGATCGAGCCGATCTTCTCACGGATTTGCTGCGGACAGGCCCAGCCCTGAAATTCCTGGTGACCTCACGGGAAGCCCTGAATTTACCCGAGGAGTGGCTCTTTCCCCTGGCCGGCATGCCTTATCCCCCCGACCCTCAGACCGAAGCAGTGGAAACGTATAGCGCCGTTCAACTGTTCGTTGGCTGTGCCCAACGGTTGCGCCCTGATTTCTCGCTTGCTGACGAACGGGACGGGGTTATCCGCATTTGTCAATTGGTTGAGGGCACACCGCTGGCGCTGGAATTAGCTGCTTCGTGGGTTAAAATCCTGAACTGCACTGAGATTGCGGCTGAAATTCAGCGTAATCTTGATTTTTTGGCCACCCGCCAGCGGGGCATTCCCAGCCGGCATCAAAGTATGAAAGCTGTTTTCAACCATTCCTATGCTTTACTTGGCCCGGAAGAACAAGCTGTTTTCAAACGGCTGGCTGTTTTTCGCGGCGGCTTTCGGCGGCAGGCGGCGGAACGGGTGACCGGTGCTTCGCTGGTAACGCTGTCAGCGCTGGTGGATAAATCCCTCTTACGTTGGGAAGCAAACGGTCGCTATCAAATCCACGAATTATTACGTCAGTACGCGGCGGAGGAATTGGTCCAATCACCGGAAGATGTGGCCCTGGTTTATGACAGGCACTGCCGCTATTTTGCCGCTTTTCTGGCTGAACGGAACAAGGCCCTCGAAGGTGGGCGGCAGCGTGATGCCTTGCGTGAAATCGAGGCAGACCTGGAGAATATTCGGGCAGCCTGGCAGTGGGCCACTGAACAGCTTAAGGCCGAAGAAATCCAAAAATCAATGGATGCATTGGGGGTGTTCTTTGACTTCCGGGGACGGTACCTGGAAGGGATTAGAGCCTTTGAGCAAACCCGACACCGCTTGTATCGCCAGGACGACGATCCACAGATGGCTCTGATCCAGGCAGCCCTAGGGGTCATTCTTGGTGGGCTGTATGTCCGGTTGGGACGATTGGAAGAAGCGGAAACGATCCTGGGCCGGTCTCAGGAGCTTTACCGCCAATTTGATATGCCCTTGCCACGGGGCTATTCTACGGATCCTAATTTTATGCTCGGCGTCATTGCCTCCATTCGTGGTGACTACGCCGAAGCTAAGCGTCTGGCTGAACGAACTCGTCAAACCAGTGAAACCCAAAACCATCATTTGAACCGTCAGGCTGCCTACTACTTGCTGGGGCGAGCCGCTTTACTTCAAGGCGAGTACGACATCGCCCACGAGTATTTTCAGCAGGCTTATGCCCTGACCCAGGAAATCAAGGATCGCTGGTTTATGGCTTACTGCCTCAACGAATTGGGCCAGGTGGCCGATACTCTGGGGCATTACGAGGCAGCCAGGGAATACTACACCATCAGCTATGATCTTAGAAAAGAGTTTGATGACCCCGAAGGTATGGCGGTGGCCCTCAACCACCTGGGCGACATTGCCGTCCGGCAGCAGAACTATAGTGAGGCTCAACGGCTCTATCGGCAAAGCCTGGCCCTGGCCCAGGAAATCAACAACCGGGGTGTGGTAGCCGCGGCTCGCAAAGGACTGGGGTGGACAGCACTGGGCAGAGGAGATTACATGGACGCCCGGCATCAATTCCGGCAGGGGTTACAGGGGGCCGCAGATATTCAATTTGTGCCGCTGATTTTGTCGCTCCTGGTTGGGATTGGCGAATTGCTGCTCCACAGCGGAAAAATAGAGCGCGGGCTGGAATTATTGAAGCTGGTGGTTCATCATCCTGCCAGTGATTACGAGACGAAACAGCAAGCGCAGCAGCTTGTCGGCCGCCACCAGGATAAACTTTCACAGGAATCACTTGACCGGGGCGAACAGCCTGCCAGCTCCGACGATCTTTTTGCCATCACCGCCGGGGTGCAGGCGGAGCTTCTTGCGCTCTTTACGGCTGAGGAATCGAAGAACAAAAAAGCAGAGGAGTCCAGTCTCTCCCTTACTTCTCAACACCCTGGCAACACCGCTCTTGTCGAGCCGCTGACTGAGCGAGAACTGGAAGTGCTGCAACTCATTGCCAACGGCCTGACCAACCGCGAGATTGCGGACCGTCTCTTTATCGTCGTCGGCACAGTCAAGGCGCACAACAACCGCATCTACGGCAAGTTGGGCGCCGCCAATCGTGTTCAAGCGTTGGCCCGAGCGCGAGAATTAGACCTGCTATAAACCCCGCTCTATAACCTCCAAGTTTTCCCCTTCTCTAACTTTGGCTAGATGACATGTCCCCCGGATTACCTGTAAAATAAAGCAAGATGAGGTAATTCAATTTTTAAACCCTGGATGTCGTCCAGCAATAAAATCCAGGAAGGAGGTAATATGAGTCTGGAATATCTGGCGTTCATCGCCGGCCTGATTTCCAGTTTGATCTTTGTCAGCAGCAACGTCCCCATGCTCTTGAAAGCATATCGCACCAAAGATATGCGCTCGTATAGCTGGCTCAACATAATTTTGATCAATATAGGTAACCTGATCTACTGGTTATACGTTGCCAGCCTGCCGCCAGGTCCGGTTTGGGTCCTGCATACCTTTTACACCGTTGCTAGCGGTTTAATGTTAACCCTCTGTCTCCGGCTTCGTTCCTGTAATAAAGCAAAGTGAGAAGTCGGTCAGTTTGAATACCTTAATGGGGTGAGGTCTAACCTCGCCCCTTTTTTGCGCCCCATTTAACCCTCAAATTTAACCCCCTTTTTAACTTTGGTTAGATGACCCGGGCCGGGGTTTACTGTTAAGATAAGAAGCGAAAATATCCTACGGCTACTTGCGCAAAGAGTAGCCTAAACCAATCAAAAAAGAAGTGAAGGAGAAATCTAATGAGTACCAACGGCATCAATCAACAAAAAGCCGAAGCCTTTGCCGAAAGAATGGTCGGCCTTCTCAACGAGGGCGCGTTAGCCCTGATGTCCAGCATCGGCCACCGTACCCGACTGTTTGACACGATGGCCCAACTCCCCCCGGCCACCAGCGGCCAAATTGCCGAAGCCGCCGGGTTGCACGAGCGCTACGTCCGTGAATGGTTGAACGCCCTGGTGGTCGGATGCATCGTTGATTACGATCCAACTGCAAAAACCTATCGCCTGCCAGCGGAGCATGCGGCTTTTTTGACCCGCGCCGCTGGAGCCGATAACCTGGCCTTTTACAGCCAATATATTGGCTTGTTTGGAACGGTCGAGGACAAAATTATAGATTGTTTCTTCAACGGCGGCGGCGTACCCTATTCAGCCACCCCTCGCTTCCACGAAATCATGGCCGAAGATAGCGGGATGAACATTGTCGAACCCCTGCTTGACACGATTTTGCCGCTCGTGCCGGGGCTGACAGAAAGACTGCACCAGGGTATCAGGGTCATAGATGTGGGCTGTGGGCGCGGGCGGGCCATGCTCCGGCTGGCCCAGGCCTTCCCCCACAGCCGCTTCTACGGTTTCGACTTCTCTGAAGAGGCGATAGCGACCGCCCAAGCAGATGTCGAAAAGATAGGATTGACCAACCTGCGCTTTGAGGTTAAAGACGCGGCCCTGTGGCACGAGACGAACCACTATGATTTGATCACCACCTTCGACGCCATTCACGACCAGGCCCGGCCGGATCGAGTTTTGAGCAATATTTTCAGCGCCCTGAAACCCGGCGGTATCTACCTGATGCAAGATATAGCTGGATCGAGCCACGTTCACCAAAATCTTGATTTGTCGCTGGGGCCTCTGCTTTACACCGTCTCCACCATGCATTGTATGACCGTCTCCCTGGCCCAGAATGGGGCCGGCTTGGGTACTATGTGGGGTAAAGAGAAGGCGCTGGAACTGCTGGGCCAGGCCGGCTTTACCCATACTGAAATCCATCAACTGCCCCACGACCTCACCAACCACTACTACGTCTCAACCAAATAGGAGCAAATCTTATCAAGTTCAGTCAGAGCGCGAATGGCGTCAATAGTTTCTGGAACGAGGACGGCCGGTCAGGCATGCTTCTTCCTACCCCGAAAGATGGCCTTAAGACCGGCCGCCCGGTACTTCTCCGGGTTCGCCGCCGCGATTTTGTCAGAAGATTGTCAGAAGAATTCATTGACTCGCCCATCTGTTTTGTGATATTGTGCACTATGTAACCGCAATTTTTTTAGTCTGCTCGCTTTTGAGAACCCATACTCGCCTAGCACCTTCGGGCGTCGGCCTGGCTAGATTCCGGCGATAACAATTAAATAGCTGCTGTCGCAAACAAAGTTTAAACCCTAACCGCTCAGCACCGCTCATCAATCACTACTTCCTGGAAAGGATTTCCCATGCCACGGTTTGAACTCATTATCCGTCTCGTTATTGTTGCAGCCCTCTTATCAGCCTCGTGTCCGGCAGTCGTTTCAGCCAATCCTGGCAAACGCCCGGTTTACCCAATCCAGGAGTCCTCTACTCCCCCTGTCCCGGCTGCCCCATCAGCGGCCATCCCTGCGAAAAAAGCTGTAAACCTGTCTGCCGATACAGCCATGCCTGCTCTCACAGCGGCGGCTCTCATCTCGCCAACCGGAACCATTACCCCCACCGATTCTGTTTTTCTGCCTCTTATCAGTAAATTAGCCGCCTATCCCCCGCTGGATGTTCCCCGCAGCATACTGATCATCAGTAAGACCGCCCCGGCCACCGCTACAATGGCCGCACCGATTACCTATACCCTCAGGATCACCAATATTGGGCTTGCCCCGGCGGAAAACCTGGTCATTACCGATGCTGTACCCGCCGGAGCCGTCTACGTGAGCGGCGGGAGTGCGGCCAACGGCGTGGTGAGCTGGGTCGTACCCACCCTGGCCGGCGGCGCTGCAGTTCAGGCCAGTTTCGCGGTCACGGCAACAACAACGATTACCAACAGCGACTATCGGGTTTCGGCCAGCGGCGGAGTCTCAGCCAGCGGGGCGGTACCCGTGGTAACGGTTATTCAGCGCCCCCCTGAAGCTAACTTTACGGCTGACCCTCAAACCGGCCCCATCCCCCTGACCGTTACTTTTACCAACACTTCAAGCGAAGCGGCCAGCTTTCGGTGGGACTTTGGCGACGGCATTACCAGCACCCTGCTGAGTCCTGTCCACACTTATACCCGAGCCGGGGTTTATACCGTTACTCTAATCGCCCATGGATCCGGAGGCAGCGCTACGGCTACAACAGTCATAACTGCAACCGATGAAGCCATTGATGGATTGAACATCACTACCGACAGCCCAACATTGATAAACCAGATCACCACCTTCACCGCAACGACCGCAGCCGGCCGTCCCACCTTCTATGCCTGGGATTTTGGCGATGGCCGCCAGGTGACAGGCAGCGAGCGGGTCATAACCCATACCTACCCGGCCATCGGCAGCTATACCGCCGTAGTCACTGCCAACAACACTATCAGTGTGGTCACGGCGACCACCTCGGTTTCGATTACCGGGGCCGCCGACCTGGCCATTGGCAAAAGTGCGCCGATCAGCGTTAGAGCCGGCGAGCCCATTACCTATACCCTGACCGTCAGCAACAGCGGCGCACTGACAGCGACCAACCTGGTCATTACCGATGTTCTGCCTGCCGGGGCAAATTACGTAAAGGGCGGGACGCCCGCCGGGGCTGCCGTAAACTGGATAATAAATACGTTAGCGCCGGGCGGCGCTGCCGACCTGCAATTGATCGTGACAGCGACCGAAGCGATCACCAACAGCGAGTATCAGGTTTCTGCGGATGGGGGCCTGGCGGCAGCGGGCCAGACAGCAGTTGTAACTCTGGTTTACCCGCCGGTTGCGGTTGACTTTGCCGCTGCGCCGGTCAGCGGGACGGTCCCCCTGACCGCTACGTTTGCCAACAGTTCCACCAATGCCATCCATTATCTGTGGGAGTTTGGCGACACGCTGACCAGCACCGAGGTCAGTCCAACGCACAGTTACACCCAGGCCGGCATCTACTCCGTAACTTTGACTGCTGTCGGCTTAAGCGGCAGCGAAACTTTGACCCGCCCGAATTATCTAACCGTTTATGAACCGGTCGTGGCCGAATTTAGCGCTGCACCGCTCGCCGGCACGATTCCTTTAACCGTTACCTTTGCCAACAGTTCAACCGGCGCGTCCGGCTATGTCTGGGATTTCGGCGACGGTATAACCGGCGCCACTGCCAGTCCTACCCATGTCTATACCCAGGCCGGGGTGTATACCGTCACTTTGAACGCCGGCAACGGGATATTCACGAACTCCTTGACTCGGAGCAGCTTTATTACCGTCACCATGCCGATAAACCGGGTGTGGACCCAGATCATCCCCATATCGCCCTCGCCTCCTGTTATCGGCGAGCACAGTGTGGCCTACGACAGCGTTCGGGCCAGGGCGGTGCTCTATGGCGGCAATGCCGGCGGCTGGCCTTATGAACAGACTACCTGGGAGTTTGACGGAACCGGCTGGATGGCCGTCCCTACGACCGCCCAGCCAGAAGCCCGCTACGGGGCAGGGCTGGTCTACGACCCGCTGCGCCAGGTGACAATCCTTTTCGGCGGCAGCGATGAGACCGATACGGCTCTAAACCAGACCTGGGAATATACCCAAACCGGCTGGGTCCAGGTCTTCCCCGTGACCTCACCCTTGAGCCGTACCTATCACAGCTTAACCGCGAACGCGGCCAGCGGCGCTGTTTATCTTTTTGGCGGCAACCAGGGGGAAACCCATCTCAACGATTTGTGGGTTTACCAGAACGGGGCTTGGCAGGAAATCCAGGGGGGCGGAAACCGTCCGATCAGCCGCACCCTGGCGGCTATGACTTACGATCCGGACAACAACCGCTTATTACTCTTTGGCGGGCGAAGCGCCAGCGGGACCCTGCTGGCCGACCTGTGGAGCTTCGATCTGGAGATCGAAACGTGGCAGGAACTGGCGGCTGGGGCCGAAGGCGGCCCACCTGCCCGCATGGCCCACACCCTGACTTACGATGCCGCCGCTGGCAGCGCAGTCCTAGTTGGTGGTGTGGGGGGTGAGGGCGACAGCTTGCTGAACGATACCTGGCGCTACCGTGATCCGGCCGGGTGGACAGAAGCTGCTGCGATAGTATCCTCGCCAGAGTCGGATTACCACCAGGCAGTCTATGACGGCCATGCCATCCTCCTGTTCTCACACGGAGAAGTCTGGAAGTATGAGTAGCCTCCGGAGCCGGCAGCCCGGCTTTCTTATCTGAGAGCGTTCGGAAACCCGCAGCGGCAACCTTGCCACCGGCGCTCGTCCGGCGATAAAGTCGCCGGACTACCCCACAGCGCCCGATTAATCGGGCTAAAGCCGGGTCAACCCGGCGCTGTCCCATAGCCCTGGCCTTCATGCCGGGGCGGGCCAGGCCAATGAAGTAGTTTCCGAACGCTTTCTTATCTCTCTATTCTAAGCGGCAACCGAGGTATAAAGATGAAGCACCGGACAAAATTTACACTTTTGCTAAAACTCTCCCTGGTCACGTTGAGCGCCTTGCTCCTGGCCGGACTGGCGCTCCTGACCGTTCCTGCGGCCAGGGGCGCGGGTGAATATCTATCCGAAAACCCTGCCTCAAACCTGGCCGGTCTGCGCGACCGGCCAGTGTTGCGGATAGACTCTAAGGAGCGGGGCCTTGTCCAGGATGAGGATTTAATCCCTGGGAAAAGCGCCGGCCGGCCAGGCACTCAACCCTCTCCGCCGGATAAACCAGGGGCTTACCTCCCCCTGACCCAGGGGACAAGCTATACCGTGCCCATCGTCATTGACAATAGTGGCAACACCTCGGTGCTGACCGAATACCAGGTCTCGCTGACGCTCGATACAGCCACCCCAATCTCCCAGGGACGGCTGCGCCCGGACTGCGGCGATGTGAGATTTTATGACAGCGCCCAGGCGATACCACTTCCTTACTGGCTTGAGTCGGGCTGTGATACTTCGGCTACTCAAATTTGGGTCAAGGTCCCAGCGATCCCCGCTGCTTCGACAGAAACGATTTACCTGACGTATGGGGATAACAACCGGACCTCGGAAAGTAACGGCGATGCCGTCTTTGAGTTTTTCGATGATTTTGATGGAGTGGATGGCTCTGCTTTAGATAGTTCTAAGTGGAACTCAGATAGAGTTAATACTGTAACTGGTTCTATTCTTGGGAATAAATATCGCATAACCGATGGCACCAGAAGTGATGTTGATGTTTATTGGATTTATAACAACACTGATACTGGCAGTCAAGATCAGGCCGTTTACACATTGCCAACACGCTTTATTGTGGACTGGCTGTCTACTGCTGAAGATACATTGGCTAATAGTATGGGGCAAGGGGGTATTGCCCTTGTTGATGACTCAACTGATCAAATCGAAGCTTATTTAGGTCATCAGGACGGGTGGGGGAGTAGGATTGATTTATGGAGATCTTGGGCATATGGATCAATTGATCCACTTAATGCATTTGAGGCTGCGACAAGTGGCGAAAACAAAAAATTCTCCATCGCAAGAGATGGAATTACTGCCACATTTTACATTGATGAGACTTTAAAAGCAGTGGGAACTATGAATGGTAATCCAACCAAGTTGGCTATCGCTGTTGGAGCTTATGGTTCCTATCCCTATCTGGATTATGTTGAGCTTGAAAAACTACGTATTCGAAAGTATACCTCACCTGAACCAATTGCTACCATCCTTCCTCTTGGATCGGCCTTGACCTTGGATGGGGAAGATGATTATATCAATCTGACCAATCATTTAATTGATTATAGAAATTATAAGACTGGCACAATTAGCCTATGGTATAAGTCAAATTCAAATTCCACAGACTGTCAATCATTACTGATTTATGGTGATAAAGATACAGGAAATAATCGAATTGAAATCGGAATTGGACCTTGGACCAGTGGTTACAGTGATGAGAGTTTACTACTTTGGATTCAGCAAGATGGTTCTAATAAAATACTTGCCTGGGTTCGTAGAGGTGAACAGTTTTTGACTGATCAGAACTGGCATCATATTACTGTTACTGTAGGTCCTAATTTTAACAAAATTTATGTAGATGGGAGCGAGCAATTCATAACCTATCAGGCAGGAGATGAAAATACGGGAGATTACTTCTTTAATACCCCCAACAATGTGGATATATTTACCCTAGGACAAAGATACCTAAGTGGAATAACTGAGTGTCCTGTTCAAGGAAGAATCGATGATGTCCGTATTTGGAATAAAGCACTTGCCCAAGGAGAAATTCAAAATACAATGCATGTTCCCTTAGTTGGTAATGAAGCCGGTTTAGTAAGCTATTGGAAATTTGACGAAGGGAACGGTCAAATTGTCGGTGATAGCACCAGCAACAGTAACAATGGTCAACTTGGCTCCACGTCTGAACCAGACAACAACGATCCTGCCTGGACAGATGGACTTATTCCTATTCTTTACCCGGACTTAAACCTAACGGTGGTCAGTTCTTCCTTAGCTCAACTTGAAGAAAGTATAAGTTATGAGTTAACAGTTAAGAATAATGGTCATACTATAGCTCCAAATGTAGTTATTACCCACACCTTACCCCTTAGTATAAGTTTTGTGAGTAGCTCAATGTCACCTACCGATCAAACCAGCCAAACTCTCACGTGGCAATTAGGCGACTTAACTCTTCGTGAAAGTAAAAGTTTGAGCATCTCCGGCATAGTTAACTCCTCAGCCATAATTGGTTCGTTACTAGTCGCTACCAGCACGGTAAACTCCGGCCTGACTGAAGTCAATGTGAATAATAATACTACTGTTTTCACTTCTACCGTTGTAGCCGGTTCGATGACTAACTTGATTTTTACCACGCTTGATGAAGTTGATATGTTAATCCCTTTTAGCGCAACAGTAACAGTTTATGATAAGTATGGCAACATTGCTAGCGGTTATACCGGCACCGTGACGTTGACCAGCACTGACACCTCAACTGATTTTCCAATCACTCATCAATTTATTACGGCTGATCAAGGGGTCTATACCTTTACTAATCTTGCTTTGCAGACTGCCGGAATACAAACCATAACAGCTACTGATGAGAACTTAAGCCGAACTCATACACTTATAGTTGATGATGATGTAGTTGTTGATCACAGCACGACTTGGCGTGATATTAGTATCAACTTAAAGAGTTTAGTTGTCACTGGGACAGGGACGGTACTTACTCTGGAAAGATTGCCAGGAATTACAACTCCAACCTTGATTACATTAACAGAAAGTATTACCGTAGGAATGGGGGCTTTCATTCAAGCTGATGGGCAAGGGTATGCTGAGGAGGAAGGGCCGGGGGCAGGAAATTATTGTTCCTGGTGGGTATGCGCAAACGTCAACGGAGGAGGCAGTGGGGCGGGGCACGGCGATTTCGGAGGTATCGGGGTTAGCAATGTAAGTAGTGGAACTCCTTATGGTTCAGTCCTACAGCCCCTTAACTTAGGGAGCGGGGGAGGTGGTAGGCAAGATGCAGGTGCAGGTGGTGCAGGTGGAGGAGCGATTAAAATTGTTGCGACTTCTTTTACAAACAACGGTGAAATCAGCGCCAACGGCCTTGATGGGGATTCAGGCGCCGGCGGTGGTTCTGGAGGAAGTCTCTGGATCGAAACAGAGACTCTGGCGGGTAATGGAGTTTTCAAAGCTAACGGAGGTGCAGGCGCCGGTACCCAGGCTGGGGGAGGAGCAGGAGGACGCATTGCTATTTATTACGATATCAATAATGGTTTCATCTTTGATAGTAATCATATTCAGACTTTGGGCGGCTCGGGTTATCAAGATGGTGGCTCAGGTACCATCTACCTCGGCAATGTCGACCCTCTTGCCTCCACTGTCGAAATTAGCCCATTATCTATCCCGGCCAACGGTGTCGCCCGTGGCATTTTAACCATCACTCTGCGCACCACAGTCAGAACACCCGTTGCCGAACATCCCGTTTCAGCCTCTTTGAAAAGTGGCAACCAATCAAGTACTTATATCAATGGTCAACAAGCTTCAATTGGAGCTATCAGTTTGGGTGAAACAAATGCCGATGGGGTGGTGACAGCCACCGTTACCTCAACCTCCTCAGAGACGAAAACTGTCGAAGCTACCAGTGGTGTTGTACGTCTAGTGTATCCAGCAATGGTCTTCTTCGATCCAGACTTTGTTAGCCCAGTAGCCTCTACGGTGTCAATTAACGGTCCCTCAACGGCAGCAGCTAACGGTAGCGAGATCGAGGTGAGTGTCACGGCCAAGGATAAGTTTGGCAACCTTGTACCCAACATGCCAACCGTACTAGAAACCTCTCCAGAAGTGACCACTACCGAGGTTAATGCAGTAACAAATCAATGGGGCCAAGCCACTTACCGGATCAGCAATGATCGGCCTGCCCATGTCGTTATTTCGGCTATAGTGAATGATCTCCCAGTCAGCAATGTCGTCACGGCTACCTTTGAAGGGATTGACTTGAACGTTAGCCTCAGTGCTTCTTCTGCGATGGTGACGGCCGGTTATCCGATCACTTATTATCTGGCAGTGGCCAACAATGGCTTCCTGACAGCTACCAACATAGTGGTAACGGACACTCTACCCGCCGGCGTCGAGTCTGTCTCTCACGGGGGTAATTTCACACCCATTCACATCGGTAATCAATTTGTCTGGCAAATTGGCGAACTAGGACCGGGACAGGCTACTGACAGTTTTAGTCTAGTCGGCACAGTCAACATGACGGCGCCAACGACACTGATCAATCAGGTAAGTGCAACGGCAAACGAAACTGAACTCAATCTGGCCGATAACACCGAGTCGGTGTCCACCAGGGTGGTTCCACCGATTCCCTTTCTGGCTGTATCACCGACCTATCCCACCTTGCCAGTTCTCATGGGGCAGACTGGTGTATTGACCATTACCGTACGTAACGCAGGTACTGGGATAATGACCAATGTCCAGGTTGTTACCGCTTCCACACTGCCTTCGTGGATTGCAATAAACCAGACATCGCTGGAGAACATTCCGCCGGGTCAAGTTGCCGTTTTTACCATTACGGCCAATACTGCCGAGGCCACCACTTCAGGCCATTATCGAGATATCGTTACAGTCAAGGCCGATAGTGTTGATGAAGCATATATCCTGTTGGATGTTCATGTGCAGGGGCTAAAGCGAGATTTACAACTGAGCGTAACGAACAATACCGGAGCAGTAGTGGCAGGTGCAAATGTAACCCTGCGAGAGGACATTTTTGTGGTTACAGAAGGCCAGTCCGATATACAGCCTTACTATCGGCAGGGAGTCACTGACCAGGCTGGCCATTTAACCTTCGCCGATTTGGAGACTGGCAAGACGTACAACTTTAGTATTAGCGCCGATAACCATGATCCCAAGAGTGGCAGCGTCACCGTTGACGATGGAACAGGTACTCAGGCCTGGGCTGAAACTCTAACCGGCTTACCCCGGTTGACTGTTTCGCCCGGCACCCTGGCCTTTGGTATAGCTCGTGGCAGTCTGAGTCAGCAGCCATTGATCCTGCGCAATTCCGGCGCGGTCACGTTGACCAACATCAGCCTAACCAATCCCGATAGTATTCCCTGGATTTACCTGAGTCAACCGGCCGCGGGTACAGTTATCCCAGCGGGGGGCGAGTTGGCTGTTTGGGTCAATGCCGCTCCCCCGTTGACTGAAACGGTTAGCCAACATCTGGACAGTATCGAGATTACAGCATCTAATGGCAATTCAGCCATGACTGCCCTGGACATCACCCTGAATGATGACCTCACCCGAACCTTGTGCATTAGTGTGCAAACCGAGATCAACAGCCCGTTGACCGATGGCCTGGTGCGCCTGGTGGATCAAACCGGGCAAGTGGTTGCCACCAACGGCATTACCGAAACCGTGCAGAAAACCCTGGTTCAAGTGACTAATAGCAGTGGTCAGACTTGCTTCGCCGATCTCAAGCCCGGTCAATACCTGGCCACAGTAGGTCAGGGTGAGCTAAAGCTGGGGGAGAAAGAGATTGAGTTAGCGCCAGGCGAGGGCATCCATGAGGAAGTTATTACCGTAGATGAGCCATCTGTCATCGTCAACTGGTCGGTAACGCCGACCCTGATTGAAGATGTTTACACCACTGTAATGACCATGACCTTTGTGCCCGAGTCAAAGCCGGTCCTGACCCTATCCCCGCGCAGCATCAGTTTATGCCAGCCTGGGTCCAATGGTATTGTCTCGGAAACAGTAACGATTCATAATTTCTTCCCGGTTGCCTTTACCTTGCCGGTGCTTCAGTTGGAGACGCTGGGCAACGTTCGGGCTACGATCACTACGACCAGCGGCAGTGCTTTTAGTGTGCTCCCCGACGGCAAAACCACCCTGCCGTTAGACGATGTTCCGCCTTACGCCCATATCCCATTGACTCTTTATGCTAGCCTAGCCGAAGATGTGGGCCAGTGTCTTGCCGGAGATGCAGGCACGATTCTGCTCAAGCTGTCGGCCAATTACGTCCATTATACGCCCAACTACTCCTGGTATGGCGGAGCCTCGGCCAGTTATCCCCAGCTTACATTGAACCAGACAGCTACGATTCCGCTTAAGCTGCGCAACAGCGGTTATCCCGCCGCAAGTAATCTTAACGGCATGGCCCCGGCGATGCAAAATATCATCTTGAGTCAACCCCAGCAGTTGACCTGGATGACAATTACTCCAACCAACATCATCTCCTTGCCGCTCCAACACGAGGCCAGCCTCACTCTAACGGTTAATCCCCCCCAGTGGCTGGCGCATGGTGACTACTACGATCACGTGGTGGTCAAAGCAACCAACGGTGTGACGGCTATAATTGGCCTCAAAGCAGAAATGTCGGCTGATGGATTAAAGGTTGAAACTCAACTGGTCACACCCTTGAGTTCAAATGACTTGGATCAGCAGGCAAGTCTGACCCGATCACCCGGCCTGGCTTACCCACTCGTCTATCTGCCGCCCGGTCAAGCCGCTGATGAGCCACAGCTAAATGTCTGGGGTCATCTCGTTGCCAGCCAAAATGCCGAAATCGGCGAGGTGATAGACATTTTTGGCGATGTCTGGAACTTACAGGTGCTCAACTGCGACTGTAGCCAACCGGGTCAGCCACCAAAGCAGCGACCTACCTGGAGCTGGCTGGGCAACCAACTGATTGCAGTTAAAGTGGGCGATCCCAACCCGCCGGGGAATGGGGCGGCTTTTGCCCCTGAATTCAAGGATAATCTGGTGCGCTTGCAGGTGAGCCAACGTTATGCCTTGGAACGGGAAGCCTTCAATGCTCAACTTGAGCTGATTAATGGCACGGCCGCTCCGGTCAGTAATATTGAGGTAGATATTACGATTACCGACGAAGGGGGCGCTCCCGTCCTGATGCGCCAACCCGGCGACCCGCTGACATCCACCCAAACCATCACGCCCAACTTCCCAAGCAATTCACGCATCCCAACCTCAACCCTGGCTATCAATATGCCCTCGGCATGGCAAGAAAATGGGGATGCCGCTTTTATCATTATCCCTGACCCGCCGACAGTGCTGGGTGGTCTGGAAGAAACGGGTCAACGCCAACTGGCCAGTTGGACTATTATTCCCGATGCTTCCGGAATTATCAGCTCTACAGGCAAGAATTACTTTGTTTATGCTACAATCAAGTACAATAATGACAAGGTCATTGTCACAACTAAAGAGATGATCACCGTCCAGCCTCAACCCAAAATCCTGCTGGACTACTTCATCCCGCGCTACGTTTATGCCGGCCAGTCGGCTGATTGGCAGGTGATTGCCACCAATGTGGGCTATGGCCCGGCCAACAATTTCAGCATGGGCCAGCCAAAAGTTGAGATTCTGAAACAGAGCGACCAATATCCGACCAACTTTACGGTCAATGGCCAGTCCACCTTAAACTTTGCCAGGCTGGAGGTGGGCCAACAGGTGACCGGGACCTGGCAAATTACCGCCGATCACGACGGTTACTTCCGCGACATCGAAGCTGCCTGCCAACACCAGAACTACCAGGGCGTCGAGCTGCCGCCGCTGATTTACTGTAAGCCGACCGTCCACATCATCGAGAACACGCCGCCGGACGACGCCAGCCAATGGGGTAAGGATAACACCTGCACCATCGGCAGTTGGCAGGCTTTTGACAGCGATCCGGTCAACACCTACTCCGGCAACTTTACCTACAGCCGCCTGGATGTCAGCATCCCCACCTGGGGCCTGCCCCTGGCCTTTGAACGGGCTTACAACTCCCGCGACCCGGAGGACGGGCCGCTGGGCTGGGGCTGGACCCACAACTACAACGTCGAGTTGATCCGGGAAAGCTACATTCCGGCGGTCACCCTGCCCTTCAGCGATACCGGAGTGCTGGGGAGCAGCGGCGGCGATGGCAGTTCGTCGGGCAACGGCCTTTCTTTCCTTACCCGCACCCCGGCCAAGATTGGCAAAATCGCCACCCCGCCGGGGCTGATCCTTTTCGGCCAGACCCAGGACATCATGACGGTGCGCCTGCCGCACGGCTCGCGGGCCTACTTTGAAATCCAGGATAACGGCGATACCTTTGTGCCCTTCCCCGGCGTCAAGGCCGAGTTAACCCGCCAGGACGATGAGTACCGGCTGGCCCTGCCCCAGGAGCAAGCCGTCTACGTCTTCACCCTCGACCAGAAGTTAGCCTACCTGGAGGACAGGAACGGCAACCGCCTGACCTTTGCCTACAGCGAAGCGGCTGTCCCTTCGGAGCAGCGGCTGCTCAGTGTCACTGACCCGGCCGGGCGCAGCCTGACCTTTGCCTACGACGCTGATAAACGCCTGATCAGCCTGACCGATCCCCTCAGCCGGACGATGGCCTTTGCTTATACCAACGGCTATCTGACCTCGGTGACGGACTTCCGCGGCCAGACGACGACCTACGCCTACACGCCGCCAACTACAGACCCGGCCACCGGGGAACGTCTGCCCGGCCAGCTCGCCGCCATCACCGACGCCAACGGCCACGTGGAAGTCGCCAACCATTATGACGGCAAACGCCGGGTAGACTGGCAGGAGGACGCCGGCCATCACCGGACCACCTTCACCTACGCCGGCGCTGATGCTGCCGGGACGGTCACCACGACCACCACCGGCCCGCAGGGCCATGTCACCGTTGACCACTACAACGACAGGGGCCAACTGGTCAAGCAAACGGATACTTACGGCTTCTTCGAGACGTATGAATACGACGACAGCTACAACATGACCCGGCGGGTGGACAAAAAGGGCCGCGAAACCCGCTACGACTGGAACGACTGCGGCTGCGACTACGAGGCGGTCACCGACCCGCTGGGCTACACCACCCGTATGACCTACAACGACCAGGGCCAACCGACCGGCATCACCGACAAGCGCGGCTACGTCACCACCATGACCTACGACAGCCATGCCAACCCCCTGACTGTGTCTGATCCCCTGGCCGGGACGGTCGCCTACAGCTACGGCTTACGCGGTGAACTACTATCCAAAACCGATGAAAACAATCACACCACCTTCTACGGCTATGATTTATACGGCAATACGGCGGTCATTACTAATGCCCTCGGCCAGACGACCCGCATGACCTACGACCTGGCCGGGCGGTTGCTAAGCACGACCGACGCCTTGGGCCGGGTGACAAGCTACAGCTACGATCCCGGCAGTAATCTGCTCCAGGTGATTGATCCGCTGACCGGCAGCACGACCTTTACTTATGACAACGCCGGCAACCGGCTAACGATGGTGGATGCCCTCAACCGCTCCAGCCTCTACACCTACGACGCCCGCAGCAACCTGACCCAGGTCACCAATCCTATCGGCGGCACGCAGACCTTTGCCTACGACGCCAACCGCAACCTGATCGGCGAGACCAACGAGAACAATCAGGTCACCACTTACCACTACGATGGCCTCAATCGCCTGATTGAAATCGTAAATCCAAAATCTGAAATCCAAAATCGCTACACCTACGATGCCGTCGGTAACAAACTAACCGAGCAGGACGCCAACGGCAGTGTGACCTATTATGTCTACGATGCCAATGACCGGGTCGTCGAAACCGTTTATGCGGACGGCAGCAAGATGACGGCCAGTTACGATCCTGCTGATAACCTGCTCAGCCTGACCGACGCCGAAAATCGCACCCTCAGCTATGAGTACGACGCCCTGGGCCGGGTCACCATCCTGCATGATCCCATCACCGGCACGGTCGTCTATCACTACGATGCCGCCGGTAACCAGGCAGCGGTCACGGATGCGGCCGGACGGACCACCGCCTATACCTACGACGCGCTTAACCGCCTCATCCAAACAACCGATCCCCTGGCGGGCGCAACGGTGTCCAGCTACGACGCCGTGGGCAACATGGTCAGCCTGACCGATGCCGAGGGGCGAACGACCACCTTCGACTACGATCCTCTCAACCGGCTCAGCCAGGTTACTGACCCTTTAAGCGGCACGACGGTCTTCAGTTATGACGCTATAGGCAATAAGCGGCAGGTAGCTGATTCTCTGGGCCGGCTGTCAAGCTATGATTACGATGCCCTCAACCGCCTGGTCCAGGTCACTGATCCCCTGGGCGGCGCAACTGGCTACACGTATGATGCCCTGGGCAACCTGACCGGCGTAACCGACTCGGAAAACCGCACCACAACCTACCAGTACGATGCTCTTAACCGGCTCATTGAAACCGTAAATCCAAAATCCCAAATCCAAAATCGCTACACCTACGACGCCAACAGCAATCTCACCACCGAAACCGACGCCCTCGGCCGGGTCACCCGCTACGACTACGATGTCTTCAACCAGGTCATCACTCTGACCAACGCTGCCGGCGATGTCACGGCAATGGCCTACGACAAGGTCGGTCACCTCATTCGCCTGACCGACCCTGAACAGCGGACGACCCATTACCAGTACGATCCCCTGGACCGGCTGACCCAGGTCACCGACCCGCTGGGCAATCTCATCCACTACACCTACGACCCGGTCGGCAACAAGCTGGCCGAAACCGACCCGGAAGGCCGCACCACCC
>JAHDWA010000093.1 GCA_023382535.1 Anaerolineae bacterium
CAGCAGCGTTTCGGGCCGGATGGAGCCTTCCAGGTGGACGTGCAGTTCCACCTTGGGCATAGCTTGGATGAAAGTTGCCAGGCTCATTTCTGTCAATCCTTTCGATGAAAAGGTACTGAATAATAAGTAGTTATCCGCGGGTGCGGACCTTATTGTTCTGCTGGTCAACGGTAATAAGATGTGGAATACAAAACCCTGAAGTGTTGTTTTCCAGTTTTCTGAGCAGCTCCCTGGCTTCCTCCCCTGTGACCGCAAAGTGCCGGATACCGGGTCCCAGGATACCCCAGATAGCATAATAAGGTACTGTCCGGTGGCTGGCAAGTTTTTCATACAATGCTCTGAGGGTTTCGACATCGTCATTGATGCCCTTAAGCAGCGGCCCCTGCTGCAATAAGACAATACCCGCATCAGAAAGGCGATCAAGGACCTGGCAGGCTTCAGGCGTAAGTTCTCGCGGGTGGATAAATGAGACGAGCAGATATAAAGGCTTATATTTTTTTAAGGTCGCGATGAGCGCATCATCAAAGAGCTGCGGCAGGTAAATCGGGGCGTGGGTGGTAACGCGGATAATTTGGACGTGCTCAATTTTACGCACCTCGGCCAGGGCATATTCAAGCTCAGCCATGTCCACGCTCAGAGGGTCGCCGCCGGAGAAAATGACATCCCGAATGGACGGGTCCTGGCGAATATAATCCAAGGCTCGCTCAAGCTGTTTTTTTCGCAGACTTTTGATGACCTTTTCCGACCGGAAACAAAAGCGGCAGTGAGCAAGACAACCCGTGGTGTACATCAGCAGAACCTTGCCGGGGTAGCGGTGGATAATCCCCTCAGTGGGCTGATAAGCAGCTTCGTCTCTATGAAAATCTAGTTCCTGATCGTCGGGATACTCCATCAGCTCAGCCACGGACGGGATGACCAGCCGTCTCAGCGGGTCTTGCGGATCGTCGGGGCGTAACAGCCTGGCATAATGGGCGGTAATCTTCATGGGCATGACCGGGCGGCAGCGGCGAATTCCTTCTTTCTCGCTGTCCGTCAAGGTGATGTAGCGGCTCAACTCCTGTTCGGTGGTGATGTAGGCATTCTTGAGGGGATCGCCTTTCATAATTCTCCTCCGGCAAAGGATTTATAGGGAGTATAATTCAAATAACAGGAGGAAAACAGTGATAAACGTCCCCACCTCTCAATGACTTCTGTCATCACCAGGGGTCCCCTGCTCCCGGTGGGTTTCCTGAAATACTATTCATTTACCCCCAATTTTTGGGGTTTTCAAAGGCCAGATAGTAAGGTATAAGTTTAGCATTGTTAAAAGGTCGCGGCTGGCAACTTTAGACCGCAGAGGTCTTAAAGACCTCTGCGGTCTTGTGACTTAAATTTGACTCAATAGGACATTTGTTCTATCATAACGCCATCCTGCCACCGCTCCTCCCCCGGCAGGATTTTTCTCCAAGTCAACGTTCTTTTATAAAACAGGAGGCAATCCAATGACTGAGATGACGGCTTATACCCCCGGCACGTTTTGCTGGGCTGATCTGAGCACGACGGACGCGGCGGCGGCCAAGCAGTTCTACACCAAGTTATTTGGCTGGACGGCGGTTGATATGCCGGTTGGGCCGGATATGACCTACACCATGCTTCAGGTCGAAGGGAAGGACGTGGCCGCCTTGTACCAACAAGGCCCCGAGGAACAGGGCATGCCGCCCCACTGGAACTCTTATGTTTCGGCCAGCAGCGCCGAAGACATCACGGCCAGGACTAAAGCATTGGGGGGCACGGTCCTGCTTGAGGCGATGGATGTAATGGACCTGGGGCGCATGGCGATGGTGCAAGACCCAACGGGCGCGGTGCTGGGCCTATGGCAGCCCAAGAGTTATATCGGGGCAAAATTGGTCGGCCAGACAGGCGCACTCTGCTGGAACGAGGTCGCCACCCGCGATGCCCAAAAGGCCGGCGAGTTTTACACCCAACTATTTGGCTGGACAAGCAAGACGGAGGACATGGGTGGAACCCCCTACACCGTCTTCTTCAAGGGAGACCAGATGGCCGGGGGCATGATTCAAATGAGCGCCGAATGGGGCGACATCCCCCCGCACTGGATGGTCTACTTTGCCGTAGATGACTGCGATGCCAGCGTCAAAAAAACCCAATCATTGGGCGGGCAGGTCCTGGTGCCGCCGCGGGATATTCCGGGAACCGGCCGCTTTGCCGTACTGCAAGATCCCCAGGGAGCCGTGTTCTCCATTATTAAGATGAGTAGTTAACCTGCCAAGAAACTTCTTATTTCTTAGAGAGCGATCGGAAACCCGCAGCGGCAACCTTGCCACCGGCGCTCGTCCGGCGATAAAGTCGCCGGACTATCTAACAGCGCTCGATTAATCGGGCTAAAGCCGGGTTGACCCGGCGCTGTTCCATAGCCCTGGCATTCATGCCGGGGCGGGCCAGGCCAATGAAGTAATTTCCGAACGCTTTCTTCTTACTGTATCAGGACTTTCGCTTGGGTGTCGTTTTGAGCGACCGTAGGGAGCGAAAAATCCCTAAAACGTCCGCTTGCAATCGAGCGCCTGAAGGATTCTTCACTCCGCTACGCTCCGTTCACGCGAAGCAGTGACGAGCGAAAGTCCTTGTATGAAGACCCTAAAGGTCTTTGAGACCTTTAGGGTCTGGATAGCTGAGTTCAACTCACGCCCAAATGACACTGCGTTGCCCACCCAAGCCACGCTTGGACTCCCGCCTCTCTTTCGGTTATAATACCAGCCGCAATGATGAGAAGCACTGTCCCACGGGCTGGCGAGCAGGTCATGACCGAGATGAGTCAGGCAGACGTTTCCCCCTGGTTGACCTCGGTCACGTTTGCCGATCCCCTTGCCGCCCAGCGCACCCTCCAACGACTGTTCCAGCAGCCAGACTTTGCGGCCTGTTGGCCCTCCCTGCTGCCTGCCCTGGACAGCGCCGCCAGCCCCGACCGCGCCCTGGTCAATTTTGAGCGTTTTATCGGCAACAGCGCCGACCCGGTGGCGCTGCTGCGGCAGTTGGCCCGGCACCCGCGCACCCTGGAAATTCTGACCACTCTTTTTGCCGGCAGCCAATTCCTGACCGAAATATTGCTGCGCCATCCCGAATATTTTGACCAGCTTAAACATTACAAACACCTGACCCGGCCCAAAAGCGCCGCCCACCTGCTGGCAGAAGCTCAAGCCGTGATGGATGAGACGAAGCGGGGAGGAAGCGAGGCGGCGAGGCTTTCTTCGCCGCCTCACCTCTCCACCCCTTCGTCTCTTCTCGACGCGCTGCGCCGCTTCCAGCGCCGGGAACTGCTGCGCATCGGCGCGAGCGATCTGCTGGGCCTGGCCGACCTGCCAACGGTGACCGAGCAGCTCAGCTACCTGGCCGACAGCCTGGTACAAGCCTGCCTGGCTATTGCCGGCCGGCAACCCGGGTTGGCCCCGGATAATTTTGTAGTCATCGCGATGGGCAAGCTCGGCGGGGAGGAACTCAACTACAGCTCCGACATTGACCTGCTCTTCCTGGTCACCGCCGATGCTCCGGCCTACCGTTCCCTGGGCCAGGGGTTGATTGACCTGCTGGTGCGGGTCACCGGCGAGGGCTTTCTGTACCGGGTAGATATGCGGCTGCGGCCCTGGGGCCGGGATGGCTCACTGGTTTCTACGGTGGAGGGGCACCTGGCCTACTTGACCAAACATGCCGGCCTGTGGGAAAAACAGGCGCTGCTCAAAGCGCGGGTCATTGCCGGCAGCCAGGCTCTGGGCCGGGAGTTTCTGCACCGGGCGCAGCCGCTCATCTTTGATTCAAACGGGGCGGTGGCCCGGACCGAAGTGCACGCCTTGAAGCAGCGGATTGAAGCCAGGCTGCGCCAGCGCGGCCAGGAATGGGGCGAGGTCAAGCTGGGCCAGGGGTCCATCCGGGATATTGAATTTGTGGTCCAATATTTACAGCTTGAACATGGCGGCCGGCAGCCTGAACTGCGCAGCCATAACACCCTCGACGCCCTGGCCCGGCTGGCAGCCAACCGTCTGCTCTCTGCCGACGAATACCGCGCCCTGGCCGATGGTTACGTTTTCCTGCGCACGGTTGAACATCACCTGCAACTGATGCACTACCAGCAAACCCACCTCCTGCCCGGCGACGCCGGGGCGCTTGGACACCTGGCCCGCCGCCTGGGTTTTCAATGGCCGGAGGCCGGGAGCAAATTCATGGCTCGCTACCAGCAGCACAGCGCCGTTATTCGAGCCGTTTACCAGCAGCATTTTGAGGAGGAGCGAAGGTCAACGATGACTGATCCCAATTCAGCCCAAACCATACCCGACGTAGTGCCGCACCTGGTGCGCATGCATCCCTCTTACGCCGCCACTTTTAGCGATGAGGACATTCAGCGCCACACCCGCCTGATCGAACAGTTGGATGAGCAGAACCAGGTCAGGGTCGAAGCCACGCCGCTCGATGGGCAGCACTGGCGGGTCACGATTGTCGGCTATGATTATCTGGGCGAATTGAGCCTGATTTGCGGCCTGCTGTTTGTCCACGGCATTGACATTGTAGACGGGCGGGTCTTTACCTACGATCCGCCCAGCGGCCCGGCTCCCGCTCTGGCTCCCCGGAAACGGCGGCGTTCTTCAGCCCCGTCGCGCTATGTTTCGCCGCCCCTTAACCAGGGTGACACCCTTAAAAAAATTGTGGACGAATTTACGGTGCGGGCCGTCCCCTCCTCAGCCGAGTTCTGGTCGAGCTATGCCCAGGAGTTAGAGATGTTGGTGCGGCAACTGGCCGCCGGCAAACAACGCGAAGCGCAGGGCGAGCTGGCCCGGCGCGTGGGTGATGCGCTGCGTGAAAGCACGGCGGCTCCACAAAGACTCTACCCGATTGATATCGAGCTTGATAACGAGAGTTCGGCCCACCACACCGTCCTGCGGATAGATGCCCCGGATACGGTCGGCTTTTTGTATGGGCTGACCAACGCCCTGGCGCTCAACCGGATCAATATCAGCCGCATGATGGTTGACACCGTCGGCCAGCGGGTCCGGGATACGCTCTATGTCAGCGATGCTCACAGCAAAAAAATCACCTCGCCCCAGAAACAGCGTGAACTGCGGGTCGCCACGGTACTGACCAAACACTTTACCCATCTGCTGCCCCGCTCGCCCAACCCGGAATTGGCCCTGCTGCACTTTCGAGAATTTTTGGGGCAGCTCTTTATGCGGCCCGACTGGCCCGACGAATTGGCGTCGCTGGAACGCCCGGAAGTGCTGGATACTCTGGCCCGGCTGCTGGGAGTGAGTGATTTCCTGTGGAACGATTTTCTGCGCATGCAGCACGCCAACCTGTTCCCGGTGGTCCGCGATGTTGGGGCGCTGGCAGCGGCCAAATCCAAACAGCAGTTACAGGCCGAACTGGATGCCGCCCTGGAGACAGCCGCCGACGGCGAGGCTCGCCGTGCTGTGCTGAATGCTTTCAAAGACCGGGAGATGTTCCGCATTGACATGCGCCAGATCCAGGGGCACATTGCCAAGTTTGGGCAGTTCTCGCAAGAGCTGACCGACCTGGCCGAGGTAGTGGTCGAAGCGGCCTGCCGCATCTGTGAGACGGAGCTGCGGGCGCAGTTTGGAGTCCCTTACCTGGAAAACGGGCAGCCCTCGGTTTTGAGCGTCTGCGCCCTGGGCAAAGCCGGCGGGCGCGAGTTGGGCTTCGCTTCGGATATCGAGCTGATGTTTATCTACAGCGGCAACGGCCAGAGCAGCGGTCCGCGGGTGATTACCAGCGCCGAGTTTTACGATAAGCTGGTCCAGGAGGTCAACCAGGCTATTCGAGCCAGGCAGGAGGGGGTTTTTGAGGTTGACCTGCGCCTGCGGCCTTACGGTAAAGCCGGCAGCATGGCCGTGTCGCTGGACGCCTTCCGGCGTTACTTTGGACCTGACGGCGATGCCTGGCCGTATGAACGGCAGGCCCTGGTCAAACTGCGGCCCATTGGCGGCAGCGCCGACCTGGGCGGCCAGGTGGTGCGTTTGCGGGATGAACTGATCTACAGCGGCGCGCCCTTTGATGCAGCGGCGATGCGGGCCATGCGCGAGCGCCAGGTCAGACATTTAGTCACTGCCGGGACAATCAACGCCAAGTTCAGCCCCGGCGCGCTGGTAGACGTGGAGTATTTGGTGCAGGGCCTGCAAATTACCCATGGCCCGGCCAATCCCGGCCTGCGCCTGGTCAATACCCGTGAAGCTATGCGGGCTTTGGCCGCCGCCGGCATCATCCCAAACGACGATTACCACCACTTACGTGAGGCTCACATTTTTTTGCGCCGCCTGATTAACGCGCTGCGCATGGTGCGCGGCAATGCCAAAGACTTGACCGTGCCCCCGGCCGATAGCGAGGAATTCGCTTTCCTGGCCCGCCGCCTGGATTACGGCCGCCAAACGGCCCAACTGCGCGACGACCTGAGCCGTCACCTGGCCTGCGTGCAGGAACTCAGCAGCCGGCTGTTAGGGTAATTATTTTCGGGCGTCTATAACTCTTAACGACTTGGGGGGAACGTATGGGAACTCCCCAGGTCCCATCTAGCTCCCTCAGTTCCGACGAGTTCCTTTTTTTCACAGTTGATTACTTTATGCTATTATTGGTCTTCGTGGGAACGGTGCTTTTAATTTTTGGATGGAGAAGGAAGTAGCTGGTGAACAAACGCGAGCGAGTGTATGCAGCTTTGGAAGGTCAGCCCGTTGATCGGGTGCCCTTAAGTTTGTGGCGGCACTTTCACAAGCAGGACCAAACACCGGCCGGCCTGGCTTCGGCGACCCTGGCTTTTTACAAAAGGTATGACTTTGATTTAATCAAGCTCACACCCAGCGGTTTTTACGCGATCGAGGACTGGGGGGCGCAGGTCAACCCCTCCAAGGACGATGACCAACCCCCTACTCTGAAAAAGCCGGTTATCAAAAAGCCGGAGGATTGGCGCAACCTGGCCACTTTGAGTTCAACGGCTGGCAGCTATGGCCAGGCGCTGGAAGCCATCAAGCTGGTGACAAGCCAACTGGATAAGGAAGACGCGCCGGTGCTGATGACGATTTTCAGCCCGCTGACCCTGGCTTACAAGCTGGCCGGGGATACGCTGCTGGACCATCTGCAAAACTATTCCACCGACGTGCATATTGGCCTGGCCACCATTGCCGAAACAACCTCCCGGTTTGCCGATGTGGCTCTGGAGGCCGGGGCGGATGGCATCTTTTTCGCCAGCCAACTTTCCCGGGCCGATATGTTGAGCGAGGAGATGTGCCAAGCTTTTGTGGTGCGCTATGATTTGATTGCTCTGGAGAGGGTTAAATTACAGCCGGTACCGTTGGTGCTGCATCTCCACGGGGCCGATGCCCACTTTGCCACAGTCAACCAATATCCAGCCCATGCCGTGAGCTGGCATAATCACGAAACCGGCCCTTCCATCCCGGAGGCGCTGGCCCTGACCAACAAAACCCTGCTCACCGGCCTCGACTTGACGACCCTGGAACAGAGCACCCCCGCCGATGTCGCTGCTCAGGCCAGGGAGGTGATTGAGCAGACAGGCGGGAGCCGTTTAATTTTGGCTCCGGCTTGTGTTATTCCCCCCAAGACTCCCCCGGAAAATCTGCAAGCTATTGTCGAGCTTGACCGCTCCGTCGGTTAAACGTTAAAACGCCCGGCTTTTTGATGTTCAAAACGATGCCGCGTGTCCTCAAAAACCTCTAACAGTTCCTCGGCGATATTGACCCAACTGTAATGCTGGACCCACATACGGGCTTGTTCCCCCAACTGATCGCGCAAGACGCGGTGCTTCAGCAGCAGAATAATCTTGTCGGCCAGCGCCTGGGGGTCGCGGTTGGGTACGCGGTAGCCATTATAGCCATCTTCAATGCTAAACGACAGACCGCCCACATCTGAGGCGATCACCGGTGTGCCGCAGGCCATTGCTTCCAGGGCCACCATACCGAAGGACTCGTAGTGCGAGGGCATGACCACCATTTCGGCGGCGGCGTAATAGTAGACCAGCGTGTCCTGATCCTTGGCCCCCAAGAACGTAACCAGGTCGCTAATGCCTAATTCAGCCCGGAGCGTCTCCAGCCGCTCAAATTCGACCTGCTCCACTTCCGAGTCGGGGTTTGGGTCGCCGCCGATAATGGAGACACATATTTTTCGGGCCAGGGCAGGTTCCCGCTTTTTGACCAAAGCCAGGGCGCGAATCAAGGTATCAATCCCTTTGAGCGGCTGAATCCGGCCCACAAACAGCAGCATCTGGTCTTCGGACGGTACGCCCACCTGCTCGCGGGCCAGGCGCGGGTCCATTGGCTTGAAGCGGGCCAGGTCTACCCCTGGCGGCACAATCGAGATTTTTTTGGCATCGGCGCCATAGAGCCAGGTCATCTGGTTTTTCTCCAGGGGAGTTGCGGCAATCAGCCGGTCGGCGAAACGCATAATTTCACCTTCGCAGTTGACCCGCTGATCGGGGTCGCGTTCGGCCGGAGTCTGGGCCACCCGATTCTTCATCTCGGCCAGAGTGTGAAACATTTGGGCCATCGGCACATCCCAGGCGCGGCGCAGGGCGTTGGCGGCCAGGCCGGAGAGCCAATAGTGAGCATAGATAATATCGTAGCGGATGCGCTCGGTTTTAGCCTGCGCCTGCACCCCGGCCTCGAATTCGGCCAGGTGGTTGAAGATGAGGTTTTTGTTGTAGGGTTCTTCCGGCCCGGCCTTGACCTTGATAACCCGGCCCCGCTCGCCCAACGGCTGGATCCGGGGCGTTGCCGGGTTCTGGGAGCGCGTGTACACGTCCACGTCAAGGCCCCGGCGGCTCAACTCCTGGGTTAAATCACGCACGTAGACATTCATCCCCCCGGTTTCCTTGCCGCCGAGGGTTGCCAGGGGCGAGGTATGCACGCTGAGCATGGCGATACGGTTAATCATTATCCCCTCACCTGACTACCGGTAAATCTCCAAATCATACACCGGCTCGGCCACCGCGCCGAAGCGGAACTTGTAGATTTCGTCGCCGCGTAGAAAGTCGTAGCGGCGGCGGCCAAGGCGAATGGCGTCCTGGATGGTGTAGGCAGTCAAAACGTTGCCGGGGCTGAGATTGGCAAACTGTTCGGGGTCGAAGCCGGAGTTGTAGAGCAGAAATTCGTTATTGTAGTCAAAGCAGAGCATCGAGGCCGCCCTGGAACCGTTGACTTCGATAAAGTACAGTTTCAGCCAGCCCACTTTGGCCAATTCTACGGCCAGAGCCTTGAAGAAGCGGATGAGGGCCTCATTCCAAAAACCTTCTTTATCACGGGTGGATTTCTGGTGCAGTTCGATAAAGGCATCCATTGCCTCGTCCAGCCCCTCCGGCGAATCAACCGCGTACCAGCGCGTCTGCGCTTCGGTTTCGATTTTACGAATCTTGCGGCGAACCTCGTGGCGCTGCTTTTTGTCAAGCCCAGCCAGGTACGCTTCCCAATCGCCGGGCAGAGTAATTACCGGGCAGACATCCTGCTGGCGAACCTCGGCGGGCCAGCCGCGGCCGCGAGCCGTCTCAGCCAGACGGGTCGGGGTGAGCGCATGGTGGGGCAGGCTGCACAGGTAGAGCTTGTCCCAGGCCACCCGGTCACCGGCCAGGCAGTCGAGTAAGGCCACATAAACCGGCTCGACACAATCCCGGTCTACCAGCAGATCAAGATAGTCGGATACATCCACGCAGCCGACAAAACTCAACTCGCGCCGGCCGGCCTGATTAATCCTTCCGTATAGGGGGGCCAGGCCCATCAGGCGGCCCTCGTCGGTACGAATGGCAATCAAGACCAGGTCGTCATTGCCCAGGTGTTGCCACCAGGTACGCTGGTAAATGTAGCGCATAAAAAAGGGGGCATTCACCGATCGGGCTAACAGATCGTCCCATTCATGGGCCAACTGCTCAAAGCCGGTTGGGTCAGTGTAGATGGTAGTTTGCATAGAATCCTTTACAGGGTAGCAGGTTGAAAAGTAGCAAGGTAACAAGGTAGCAAATAGTTTAACTGCTACCCTGCGACCTTGCTACCTGTTATTCCTCTTCCTTCGCCCGCCAGTTAATTTGGAAAATTTGATAGCCTTTTTGACAATCGGTCTGCGTTTCTATCGAGAGTGGTTCGGACGCAGGTACGTCGTTTTGATAAACCTGGACCCAAAATTTACGGGTGGATGGCTTATCGTTAAGCTCAATCGTGTAAGCTCCCCGTTCGTCGGTGGTATCTACGGCAATCAGGCCCACCCCTTCTTCCCAGAGAATCACCTGGATACCGGCCAGGCGGTCGCCATTGCCGGCTCTCACCGTTCCTTTAAAGCCGGTGGTGTTGCAATCAGCCGACCCCTGGATAGGTTTTTGTACGGCAAAAAGCGCATCTTCAACCGAGGGGGGCGGGCCAGGTGTGGCCGTGGGCAGGGGCACTGTCGGCAAGGTAAGCGGCGGGCGGGTGAAGGTAGGGGTCACTTCCCCGGCGGTGGCGGTGGGCAGGGTCAGCAGTAAGTAGATCAGGACAGCCATCACCACGGCTACGGCCAGACTCAAAAGGCCCAGAAATATTAACCAATAAGCGCTTCGCCTCATACTGTTCTATTAAAAAAAGTAGGGCAAGAGGCTCTCTTGCCCTACAGAACTTTTATACTGGGGAGCAGGGATTCGAACCCCAACAGGCAGATCCAGAATCTGCAGTCCTACCATTAGACGACTCCCCATTGATGCCAGTTATTTTAGCATTTTCGGGCTATAAGGGCAAATTAATTTATAGGACAAGCTGACAGCTTATCCTACGTTGCCGTAAATTTGGGGCGTTGTGTAGTAGGGGTGTCTTGTATGGAAAGGAGAGCAAGAAGCGGGTGGTTTTCAGGCTTAATCCGGGTTATCATGACAAAAGCGACCTGTAAAGAGCATTAATTGGCCTGACGAAATCAATAAAATTGGTCTATTGACAAAACGGGGATTATCTCGTAATATTTCCTGTATTAGTTACTATTACACGTAAATTTTACGGTAAAATAAGGCATATACCGAATGATTGACGACATTGATCGCCAGATAATCTTACTTCTTCAGGAGGATGCTCACCTCTCCAACGCTGCCCTGGCTGAAAAAGTGGGCCTGACCGCTTCAACCGTCCACGAGCGGGTTAGAAAACTGGAGAAAAAAGGCGTCATCAAGGGCTATGTGGCGGTGGTAAATGCCGAGGCGGTGGGTAAACCGATTATGGCTTTTATCCGGTTGATGGTAGGCATCACGCCTGAGGGTTATGTTGAAACCAAACACAGCGTGCTGGAAGCTTGCCGGACCGAACCGGATGTACTGGAATGTCATGGGGTGGCAGGTGAGGATTGTTATATTTTAAAGGTTCGTACCGCCAGTCCAAAAGAGCTGGAAAGGTTGATTGAAAAGATTCGCTCCAAAACCACCGTTTCAAGCTCAGTCACCAGTATTGTGCTGTCAACTTTTAAAGAAAGTTCACCCATTGTGCCTTATAGCCATGATAGCGCTGAAGACAATCACCTATATTCAAAGTGAAACCGAGTTTAACCGGGCCAGAAGCAAGGGCTTCTGGGAAATTATGCTCAGCCTGGTCACGCGCCGCCGGTCTCATTTATTGCCGCTCGACGCCCTGGCCCGGAATATTCAACCGGAACAGATGACTTACCTGGGCTTGCAGGATATCCCACTTAAAAACATTGTTGGCAGCGCCGGGCGGCACCATGATTATACCCAGCGCTTTTCCCCCTGCGCCAGCGATGAACGCAGCAAAGAGCGCTGGCGTTTGATCTATACCCTGGCGGTCTCCGGGGCCGGCTTCCCCCCCATCGAGGTCTATCAATTGGGGGAGATGTACTTTGTGCAAAATGGGCACCACCGGGTTTCGGTGGCGACCTATCTGGGCTGGCCTACTATTCAGGCGTACGTCATGGTTTTAGCGGCGCCTGGCTTGGGAGGCATCCCTTTTACCCGTCAACTGCATTGATCGAAAGGAGTGATCCATGAGTTTGGCAACAGCAGATGTATTGAAAAGCGGGGGTGACTCGGCCGATCTCATTGTCCGGCTGATGCTGCGCCACGACGAGGTTTTTCGCTTACCGGCGGCCAGCCGCGGGCTTCAGGTGGTTTCCGGGCTGGCCTGGCTAACCGTGGCCGGAGAAGACATTTTCTTGGGAAACGGCCAGCGGCTGTGGCTGGCCGGTGCTAAAGGCCCGGCCCTGCTTTCGGCTCTGGGCCAAACTCCATTGATTGTGGAAGTTCTGGGCGACAGCGCCTCTGCTTCGCCGGGTATGGAGAGTATGCTTAAAAATTTAGTGCCAACCCAAGGCTGTGTTTGCTGAACAATAGCACTGAAAGGGAATTTTTTGTGACCCACCCAACACGAGCGCAAAAGATTGAGTCATACGGTCAGGCTTACGACCTGCTAACCGAGGGCTTGAAGCAGTTCCCGGTGGAGATGTGGCATTTCAGGCCCGCCCCTGATCTCTGGACCATCCACGAGATTGTGGTCCACATCGCCGATAGTGAAGCCAACAGCTACATCCGCTGCCGCCGCTTTATTGCCGAGCCTGGCCAGCAGGTAATGGCTTATGATGAAGAAGGATGGGCTGCCCGGTTAGATTATCACCAGCAGAGCACCACAGATGCCATGGAGTTGTTCAAATGGCTGCGGCACAACACCTATAAACTGATCCGCTCGCTGCCCGAAGCGGTTTGGACCAACACCATCTACCACCCCGAAAACGGCGCCATGACGCTTGACGACTGGCTGGATATCTACGAACGGCACATTCCTGAGCACCTGGCCCAGATGCGAGAAAACTACGCCGCCTGGGTAAAACAATCTTAAGTGAGGTAATATGGCATGAAGTGGAAGAATTTTTTACTGTTGTTGGTTCTGGCGGCTTTGTGGGGGCCATCCTTTCTGTTCATCAAAGTCGCCGTGGCGGAGGTCCCCCCACTGACCATCGTCCTGGGCCGCGTGGGGATAGGCGGCCTCCTGCTGTACGGAATCTTACGGCTGCAGGGGCGCAATCTGCCGCCGCTGGGCCGGGTCTGGCTGCACTTTGCTTTTGCCGCTATCGTCCAAAATGCGATCCCCTTTCTCCTTTTTGGCTGGGGCGAACAGTATATTGACAGCGCCCTGGCGGCCATCCTGAACGGAACCACGCCGCTCTTTACACTGCTGCTGGCTCATATGTTTACCAGCGACGACCGGCTGACCCCAACCAAAACCCTGGGCACGTTCATTGGCTTTAGCGGCCTGGCGCTGCTGATTGGCCCTTCGTTACTGGGTGGGGTGAAGGCTACCACCTGGGGCTTAATCGCCGTGGCCGTTGCGTCTCTTTGCTATGGGATCGCCATTGTCTATGGCCGTCGAAATCTGCGGGGATTGCCGCCGCTGGTCGCCCCAACCGCGCAACTGCTCCTGGCAGCCCTGTTCGTGCTGCCGCTATCCCTGGTGCTGGAACAACCTTTCAATCTGCCGGCGCCCTCGTGGCCGGCCCTGGGTTCACTCCTGGCCCTGGGTGCTTTTGGCACCGGCCTGGCCTTTGTGGTTTACTATCGCATTATGGAGCAGACCAGCGCGACCTACGTTTCAATGGTCACTTACCTGGTGCCTGTCTTTGGGGTAATTTTGGGGGTGATGATTCTCAACGAGCAGTTGGGCTGGAATGCCTACCTCGGCTGTGCGCTCATCCTGCTGGGGGTAATGATTGTCAACGGGGTTTTCCGGCTGGCTGTTTGGCAAAGGTCAAGTAATGTAGCCGTCAGGCCTTAACCGGCAACAGGTGGTCGAGGTGCTCCTTTTTGGGTAATGAAATTGAAGTGGATGGGAAGCGGCCCGCTTTTTGGCGGGCCACTTCTTTTTTGGGGATAGATAGGAGAAGGAGAAACTCACCTCGATTTTGCCTATTGCATCGCGCTCAATTTAGAGTATAATGAAGCCAGTTATAGCTTCGAGCAGCTAGATGTGCAGCCAAGCCCAAAGAATAAGGGGGGTGAAGAGGCATGTCGTCGAGACTGGCAGATCGTCTCACTTTAGCGCGTCATCGCCGGTTTGCGGGCCGGGAAGCTGAACGGGCGCTGTTTAAAGCGGCGCTCGCCGCCACCGACTTGCCCTTCTGCATTTTATACATCTTTGGCCCCGGCGGGGTGGGCAAGACCTCTCTGCTGACCGAATTTGCCTATCTCTGCGATGAAGCAAACATCCCCTCGCTGCGGCTCGATGCCCGCAATATCGAGCCAGCTCCCGAATCTTTCCTAACAGCCCTGCAGACGGCGCTGGGCTTGACTCCGTCCGAGCCGCCTCTCCAGCACATGGCCGGCTGGCCCCAACGCTACGTCATCTTGATTGACACCTATGAAAAGCTGGCTCCGCTGGACCCCTGGCTGCGCGAGGTATTTTTGCCGCAGTTGCCCGAGGACGTGTTGATCGTCCTGGCCGGCCAATACCCGCCCGCACCGGCCTGGTCCGCCGACTCGGGCTGGCAGAGCCTGGTCCGCGGGCTGCCGCTGCGCAACTTTAGCCCCGAAGAGAGCCGGGCTTATCTCACCAAACGAGACATTCCGCCGGAACAGCATCAGGCTATTCTAAACTTTACCTACGGCCACCCCCTGGCCCTGTCGCTGGTGGCCGATGTTTTTGCCCAACGCGGCGGTGCTCTGGGAACGTTCAAACCGGAGGTGGCCCCGGATGTCATTAAGGTTCTGTTGGAGCAGTTGGTGCAAAAGGTTCCCGGTCCAGCCCACCGGGCTGCCCTGGAAGCCTGCGCCCTGGTCCACCTGACGACCGAGGCGCTGCTGGCGGCCATGCTGGCCATGCCCGATGCCCATGAACTGTTCGAGTGGCTACGCGGCCTGTCCTGCATCGAATCCGGCCCGACCGGACTCTTTCCCCACGACCTGGCCCGTGAAACCCTCCTGGCCGATTTGCGCTGGCGCAACCCCGATTGGTATGCCCAACTACACCATCGCGCCCGGACCTATTACGCCAACCGCTTACAGCAGGCCAGCAGCCAGGAGCAGCAAGCTATTCTGGTTGAATACCTGTACCTGCACCGTGACAATCCGGTGGTGCGGCCCTTTTTTATCCAACTCCAGGCCCAGTGGTCGGAGCAGGCCGGTCTGATTACCGATATTGCTCGTGACCCTGACTGGCCCGTTCTGCTGGAGATGGTGCGGCAGCACGAAGGCGCAGCGTCGGCGCAACTGGCGGCACATTGGTTCGCCCGCCAGCCACAGAATGTTCTTGTTTTACGCGACCCCCAACAACAAGCGGCCGGTCTGTTGATGTTGTTAGCCCTCAACCGCGCCAGCCCCGAAGATTTACAGCTTGATCCGGCCACGCAAGCTGCCTGGCAGTACTTGCAGCGCCACGCCCCACTGCGGCCCGGCGAGAGCGCTACTCTCTTCCGCTTCTGGATGGCCAGCGACACCTACCAGGCGGTCTCGACCGGGCAAAGCCATGTTTTCATTACGATGGTCCAACATTATCTCACCACGCCCGGCCTGGCTTTTACCTTTTTGCCCTGCCGTGAGCCTGATTTCTGGCTGCCCATCTTTGGTTATGCCGACCTAGCCCGCCTGATGGAGGCGGATTTTGAAGTAGGCGGGCAGCGCTACGGTGTTTATGGCCATGATTGGCGGGCCGTGCCCCCCATTGCCTGGCTGGACTTGCTGGCCCAGCGAGAAATTGCGACCACGCCGCAACCTCCCGCTCCCCCGGTCAGGCCCTCCCTGGTGGTTTTGAGCCAGCCCGAATTTGAAGAGGCAGTGCGTCATCTTTTACGCGATTTTCGGGCAATTCGCTCCGATACACTGCGCTATAACCCGCTGCTCTGGTCGCGGCTGGTGGCCGAGCAGGTCAGCGCCAACGCCGACGAAACCAAGCGCGTCACCGTTTTGCAGGCAGCGGTTAAAGAGGCCGCCGAAAAGTTACACGAGTCGCCCCGCCAGCGTAAATTCTACGATGCGCTGCAACATACCTACTTTCAGCCCGCTCCCACTCAAGAACAGGCCGCCGAATTGTTGGATTTACCTTTCAGCACCTATCGCCGCCACTTAAAAACCGGCATGGAGCAACTGACCCAGATCTTGTGGCAGCGTGAGATTGGCGGACTATAAAAGCAGAAGGCTAAGGCTGAGGGATCAAACGACAGTCTTAGCCTTCGCCTCAGCCTCTTCCCAAAATGAGCAAAAAGTGAGCACTTTTTGGTCTGGAAACTGAACAGCGGATTGAGTTAGACTACGGCTAACAATTGTTAGCCGTAGTTTTTATTTGGAGAGCCGGATTATGTCTCAAGAAACCACCCGCCTGGTCACAGATTTACTTGATGCCTGGAATAGCCATGACCTGGATCGGATTGTCTCGTTTTATGCGCCGGAGTATGAGGGCATAGATGTTGCCTTTGCCGCCCCGCGACGCGGGCGGGAGGATATTCGCCAGACAATGGCCCTCTACCTGCAAACCTTCCCCGATTTGCACATTACCCAAGAGTCACTCGTCGTCCAGGATAACCGGGCTGCCCTGGCCTGGATTGGCTGGGGCACCCACCAGGGCCGCCTGATGAATATTCCCCCTACCGGCCGGGAGGTCAAGATACGTGGGACGACCTTTTTTACCATCCACGGTGGTCAGATTACCCACAGCCTGTTCGTTTGGGATGTAGCCGGGGCGCTGCGGGCCATCGGCCTGCTGCCGGAGTTATAAACCTGTTATCCTGGTGAGCATCATCTATAAAACAATTTAATTAAAACAGGAGGTTAATCATGTTTGTCGTACGTGATGTGTTTCAGGCCAAGTATGGCCGGGGGAATGAGCTGGTTGCCCTGTTGAAGGAAACTTTTCCCGGATTGGGGCAGGACCGCACCTATCGGATTCTGACCGATGCCAGCGGCCCTTTCTTCACGGTTGTCACCGAACTCGAGGTAGCCAGCCTGACCGAATGGGAGCAACTATTGGCCGACGCGTTTGCTATGCCGGAGTTTGGCGAGTGGTTCAACCGCATGCTGCCGCTGGTCGAATCGGGGCGGCGCGAGTTTTATCATCTTGAGAGCTAAAGCAGGGTATAGCCTTCCCAATTTTTATTCAATTTATTGCAAGACAGGAGAAAAACCAATTATGTTTGCCAGAGTAACTGTGACCCAAATGAAACTTGACCGGCTCGACGACGCTATCAAGCTTTTTGCCGAGAGTGTTATCCCGGCGGCCAAGGCCCAGAAAGGCTTTAAGGATATGTATCTCCTCACCGACCAGACCACCGGCAAGGGTCTCGCCATCGGTTTTTGGGAGAGCGAAGCGGACGCCGATGCCAATGAAAAGAGCGGTTATTATCAGGAGCAGGTCGGCAAGTTCAAAGATCTCTTCGCCGGGCCGCCCGCGCGCCAAGGCTATGAAGTAAGTGTTCAAAGTTAAACCCAATTAAGCAAAGGAGAATGACCCATGCCAATTGAAAATAAAGCCGTTGCTCGCCAGTTTCTGGAGGGCTTCAACAGTAGTAATTTAGCCATAGCCGCTGAATTCATCGCTGCCAGCTTTACCAATCACGACCCCGGCACGCCTCCCCTTCCCGCCGGGCCGGAAGGCTATAAGCAGCTCGTCGGCATGTACCGTGGCATTTACCCTGATCTTCAGATGAGCGTGGATGACCTGATCGGCGAAGGCGATAAAGTGGTCTGCCGCTGGACGGCTCGCGGCACCAACACCGGCCCGTTGATGGGCATGCCCGCCACCGGCAAGCAGGCCACCGTGACCGGTATCAGCATCCTGACCATCATCAATGGCAAGGTAACTGAACAGCGGGCCAATTGGGACACGTTGGGAATGCTGCAACAACTGGGAGTGGTTCCCACGCCGGGGCAGTAGATGTATGGCTAATAATCAGTGAGCAGTCAATGCTATTTAGCGTCTTATTAGAGGGGACCATAAAGCCAAGTTTTACGGTTGGTTTCCTGAAAGGTAAATTCTGACAAAGTAGCTGAAGGAGATTAATAAAAATGACAACGCAAAGTCACCCTATGGGAGAGGGCAAGCAGTTAAAAACGCGAACCAAAGTCATTATCACGACCCTAGCCTTTGCAGTGCTGGCTTTTCTGGCCAGTCCCTCTGGGCCGTTGGGCGGATTTTGGGCGCCACCCCCTGACTTCCCGGTCCCTTCTGGCATCCAGACTCCACTATTCATGATCCTGGGCGTGCTTGAAGCGGTTCTTTTTGGTCTGGGCGCATCTTTCTTGATCTTCGGTTACCCGGTAGTTAAGGCGATAGCGCCTACTTCCTGGGGTTTGACCATAGCTGCCTACTTATCAATTGCTTGGCTGCTCATTAGCTGGTGGCCCCACGACAGCTTGCATATTCACAGCGGCATGGCCCTGAACGCGCTCCTAGCTATTGAATATGGCTTCCATGTCACACTCATGGCGGCAGGGGTCATCCTGGCCTATTTCTTCCTCACAATCCTGGGCCAGCGGGTCAAAGTTGTTTAACTTCACAGTTAATTTGGAGGAGACCTACAATGTCAACCGAACAAAACAAAGCTCTTGTCCGGCGTGGGTTTGAAGAGGGCATAAACCAGCGCAAACTTGACTACTTTGATCAAGGCCTCGCTCCCACCTATGTTAATCATAATATGCCTGCCCCTGGTCCTGGCCCCGCAGGGCTTAAACAAGTGCTGGCTATGTTTATCAACGCTTTTCCTGATATGCAAATCACGGTTGAAGATGCGATTGCCGAAGGGGATAAGGTAGCAACACGTGGTACGTGGCGCGGCACCCACAAGGGCGATTTTATGGGTATCCCAGCGACCGGGAAATCGGTTAGCGTTACCTACAGCGATATCTGGCGCTTCGAAAATGGTAAGGCGGTGGAAAACTGGGTGCAGATGGACATGCTGGGCTTGATGCAGCAGCTTGGGGTTGCGCCCGCGCCAGGACAGGGATAATCGTCTGCAATAGGCAGGCCAGAAAACCCGCTTCCCCCTTTATTTTCAATACAAATAGGAGAAAGGGCAATATTCAATGTCTATAGAAGAAAATAAGATGATTGCACGCCGTTTTAATGAAGCGATCCAAAGTTACTGGCGTGACGGCAGCTTCGACCCCTTGGAGGCTCTTGTTGCGCCTGACTTCGTCCATCATGGCCCCGGCTTACCGCCTGACATGGCCGGTCTGAAGCAGATGCTGCCGGCCTTCCGTACTGCTTTTCCTGATCTGGAAATTACAATTGAGGAAATAATTGTCGAAGGGGACAAGGTTTTTGACCGGGCCACCTGGCGCGCGACCCATCAAGACGAGTTAATGGGCATTCCGCCTACCGGCAAGCAGGTGACGGTCCAGGAAATGCACATCGCCCGCATCGCCGACGGCAAGGTGGTAGAACGTTGGTTCCAGTGGGACGCATTGGGCTTGATGCAGCAGCTTGGCGCTGCGCCCGCACCAGGACAGGGTTGAAACAGGATTTGAAAGGAGATAGAACTATGTCCACTGAACAAAATAAAGCAGTAGCACGGCGTTTCTTCGAATTGTACAATCAGGGAGAGATAGAGACTATTGGCCAAGAGTTATTATCCCCTAACATCGTCGTTCATTTTTCAGGTATGCCCGGGCCAATGAATTTGGAGGACTATCGGCAGCTTGGCCTGATGTTCCGGGCGGCCTTCCCGGACTTGCAGGATACGGTTGCAGATCAAGTCGCGGAGGGAGAGAAGGTGGTGACCCGTATAATCTCTCGCGGAACACACCAGGGTGAACTAATGGGCATCCCTCCAACGGGCAAGCAGATTACTGTGACCGGTATCGCCATTGACCGGATTACCGAGGGGAGGATTGTCGAACGATGGGCTCAAGCTGATCAATTGGGTATCCTGCAACAACTCGGCGTTATTTCTGCCCCCGGGCAGTAAATTCGGTACGGAACAGGGTATGTCTAGAAAACAACGGCATTACTACGGCCGGACTGTTACTTTCTTAAGACCACACTTAAGGCTCAAGCCCAGAGAGGTAAAGCTCTATGAACGCTGAAACTATGCTTACCAATCCTTCCCAAGCCGAACTTGCCGCCGCGATCGAAGAAAACCTGTTCGACCTGTTCCGGGCCATGACGGTTCTGCCCGGCAGTGAAATTGAAGAAAACGACAAGCTGAGCCGCCACCTGGCTTTTCCCTCGAACCCGATGTTCAAAGGCGTCTGGCGCACCCGCCTGGCCGCCCACAAAGCGGATGAGGCAATTGACGAAACCCTGGCCTGGTTCAAGAGTCGCCGCGCCCCGTTCCTGTTCTGGTGGACCGGACCGGGCACCACCCCCGAGGACTTGGGGGAACGGCTGGCCGCCCGCGGCTTGATTTCAATGGAAGGGCAAATGCAAGAACTGGCGCCGGGCATCAAATCAACCGCATGGGGTGCGCCGGGGATGGTCGCCAATCTGCAAGATATGAACGAAGCAGCCCTCACCCAGGTGCCGCCTGGCTTCACCATCGAAAAAGTGCGAAATGAGGCTGTGCTGGAAGATTTCAAGCGGGTCTTTGTGGAGAGCTACGAAATCCCCGCATGGGCCGGGCAAGCCTGGGTAGACGCCACCCGGCAGCTCGGTATTGGCCGCACCCCCTGGCAGATGTATGTCGGCTATTTAGACGGCCAGCCAGCGGCGACGACCATGCTTTTCAATGGAGGAGGTGTGGCCAGCGTGTACGCCGTGGGGACTGTGCCAGCAGCGCGAGGCCAGGGCATCGGCGGAGCCATCACCCTTAAGCCGCTGCTCGAAGCGCGGGACGTAGGGGGCTATCGCTACGCGGTGCTGTTTGCCACCGAGATGGGCATCCGTACCTACCAGCGCATTGGCTTTCGCCTGTGCGATGCCAGGATCAACCGCTATTTATGGCGTAATGAGGAATTGTAGGAGCGAACATGGCTCAAGTTACCAATACCGTCCAAATCAATGGCCCTCTTGAACCGGTCTTCGACCTGGTAACTACCACCCGCTTCTGGCCGCAGTGGCACCCGGCCACAACCGGCGTTGGAGGCGTGACTGAACGGCCGGTGCTGCTGGGTGACAAGATACGCGAGCGGGCCGTGATTGGTCGGCAGACGTATGAAGGCAACTGGACAGTAGTCGAGCATGTTCGCCCGGCGCAGGTGGCGCTTCTAATGGAAAGCGGGCGCATAAAAATTACCTACTCCTTTCAAGCAATGGGACCAGCCACCGAGTTCAAGCGCGAGCTAGAGTTTTACCCCGAAGATTTCAGCGCCAGCGTGTCCGACCCAAGCTTATTGGAAAAGCTGATGCACCAGCAATCCGAGCAGGCTTTACAAAAACTAAAAAGCTTGATTGAGGGAGTTTTACAACAAGAAGCCCAGTTGGAGATTGGAGATTAACCTGACTATGGAAGATCTTTCGGCTTTTTTTGGCAATTTTCTGGCTACTTACGGGCTGTTTGCCATCCTGGTGGTGATGCTGCTCAAAGAGATTGGGGTGCCGGTCCCGGTACCCTCTGACCTGATTATGATTACCGCCGGCGTTCAGACCGCTACCGGAAATTATGGCCTGCTGGCACTGGCACTGGGGATTGCCGGGGTGATCCTGATCGGCGGTTCAATTCAGTTTTTGATTGCTCGCAGCGCCGGGCGTGAAGTTATTTATCGTCTCGGTCGTTTTGTCGGCTTGACCCGTGAACGCCTGGACCGGGCAATGGCTTTGCTCCAGCGGCGGGGCGCCACGGCCGTATTCTTTGGGCTGAACATTCCGGGAGCGCGGGCGGGGATTACTCCAGCAGCGGGATTAGCTCGATTACGCTATCCGGTGTTTGCCCCGGCGATGTTGAGTGGCAGCGGTATTTTTTATGGCTGGCACGTTGCCCTGGGTTATCTGCTCGGCCCCTCGGCCACAGAACTGTTGGCGGGTTTGCATTTGCCGCTCCTGCCGGTGCTTGTTGGATTGGCCCTCCTGGGCTTGCTGGGCTGGTTGTTTCTACGCCGGCGCAAGGCCAATCCGGTAGGGCCGGAAGAGTCAACCCTGGACCGGCTGCATGCATGGACCGAGGCTGCTTGTCCGGCCTGCCTGGCCCTGGCCGCCCTGGCCAGCACCGGCCAGAATGAGCAAAAAGTGAGCACTTTTTGGGCTGGAAAGTGAGCAGTGAGTCCGGCTAGAATGGGACCAAATTCTTCAAACAGGAAAGTCAAATGCAACGAACATTCTTAAGCATCATGAGTCTGATTGCACTCGTTCTGGGGCTGACTGCCTGCAGCACAGCTTCGTCTGTAGCCGAGACAATCAAGTGCACCGGCGACTTTGAGGCGACCGTCTATCAAGGGCCAAGCGCCGGCCTGTCTCTTATCGGCCCCCTGGCCCTGGAAGTGGACGCCACCGGCAACCTCACCGGGGCGCTGACCACCAACAACGGCACTTTTGTCCAGGTAACCGGCCAGGCCGTGGGCCGCTCGATCAATCTGGTCTTTAACCTGGGCGAAGATAAACGTATCTTTGGCGTTGGCTCGCTGGAAAATGACATCCGCGACTGCACTGGTCTCAGCGGCGGCCCTTTCACCGGCCCGGAACCCGGCGATAGCGGCGATTGGGGCTACGGCATCGGCGGCCGGAGTTAGCTAAAAATAAAGGGGAAATCAACCATGTCCGAACAAAATACTGACCAGTTGGGTCTGCTGCAACAGCTTGGCCTGGTCCCTGCGCCCGGACAGGGTTGATCAATATTAACCAAACAATCTAAAACCAAAAAAGAAAGGATTCTTATTCAAATGTCAGCCGAACAAAACAAAGCTACGGTGATGCGCGTTTATGAGGAACTGGTTAACCAAGAGAAGAAAGGCGTAATTGACGAGATTTATGCTGCCGATGTGATCGTCCACGACCCATTTATGGGAACTACTACTGGCGTGGAGGGTTTCAGGCAATTACTGGGAATGTTCGACGCCGCCTTCCCCGGCCATCGCGTCAAAGTCCATCACGTTCTGGCCGAGGGGAACTTGGTGGCTGTGGTCCATACTCATACGGCTAAGCATACCGGCCAGCTCATGCACCTGGCCCCGACAGGCCGGGATATTTCGGTCAACGGGATCGAAGTCTTCCGCATGGCCGGTGGCAAAATTGCCGAATTTTGGCGGCACGACGACGATGCTGGCATGTTAATGCAGCTTGGGGCCATTCCTGCCCCGCAAGCCGCTTAACCTAACCCCTTCAAAGCACTTTAGCAATTCCCCTGGCGCCGCCCCGGGCGTGGGTGGAGTGGCGCTTGTTATTTTAGCACGGAGGAAAAAATGTCGTCACTGTCTGCTGCTGGCGGAACCACGGAACGATCGGTTTCATTTGAAAGATTGGCCGGGATGGCGGCTGTCCTGGCCGGAATCATCCATTTTCTATACGCGGTGTCTTTTGTCATCATCAGCCGCAGCGCCCCGGAGACGGGCGTTCTGCTCAGCGCCATCTTCCTGCTGGTGGGTGGCCTGCTTTCGATGGTAGCTTTGCATGGAGCGTATCAACGTCTGCAAACAAGCGACCCCTCTTTTGCCCTGTATGCCCTGCTCCTGACCAGTCTGGGGACTTTGGGCGCGGCCATTCACGGCGGCTACGATCTGGCCAATCTCCTCAACCCGCCGGCCTCGGCCCCGGCTGACCTGCCCAGCCAAATTGACCCGCGCGGCCTGCTCACCTTTGGCGTGGTCGGGCTTGGGCTGCTGGTCATGGCCTGGCTGATGGGCCGCAGCGAAGAATTTCCGTCAGGTCTCCGTTATGTCGGCTACGCCCTGGCCATCCTGTTCATCATCATTTACCTGGCCCGGCTGATTGTCCTCGATCCGGGCAATCCCCTCCTGCTCTGGCCGGTGCTGGCGGCCGGTTTTGTGGTCCATCCGGCCTGGTACATCTGGTTAGGGCTGTCCCTGCAGCGCGGGAAATGACCCGTGAGCCACTCTCGTTCCCACGCAAAGCGTGGGAACGAGAGTGAAACGGAATTTTGCTCAGGTTAAAATGCGCCCCCTCCTTACCGAACCAAACCTAATCCGCGCGCCATGGCTCCATCAAAATCGCCGATAAAGGCCCACCAATTAGTCAGCGGGCGGCCGCGATAGGTCAGGTCGTTGTTGGCGCCGGGCAGGTTTTGCATCCAGTAAATAAACCAGGTCAGACTGTCGCCCCGCCAGCGGCTGCAGTTGAGCCGCTGCCTGGGGCCGCCTCCCTCCGGCGTCCAGTCCTCGATGTCGGTCAGGATGTATTTGGGATTAGCCCAATCATAATCACGCTCGCCGTTGGGCGGGTAGTGGGCCCAGCCGCAGCGCCCTTCGCCCACCCGGCCCACAAACTTATCCCAGAAGAGGTGGGGGTCAACATGTCTCAGCACCGCCTCGATCTGGTGGATATGATCTTCGACCGCTTCCGAAGGGCCTCGGCCATAGTTGTAATGGTAAACGGTGTAGGTTTGGCTCAAAACCGGCAGGTCGTGCGGGTCCCGGTCGCTGTTGCTGATATCGCCGTACGGCCCGGCCATGTTCGATTCCCACAGGTCAATCACCCCGCCGTGATAACCCCAAATCCAGACTTCTTTAACGCCGCGCTCCTCCACCCAGTGCCGAATATCAATCCGGCGCATGATGGCATTGTAATCGGTCATTGGCACGCGATGGCCCGGTTTGCGGTAAGTGGGTAGAGGTTCCAGAAACTCCATCGTTTCGAGCAGTTGGTAGCGCAGGCTGGGCAGGGCCGCCGTATCTTTGTAGCCATGATAAATACTGCCCAATTCCAGCGCCTCGACCCCGCGCCGGGTGGTCTGCTCGGTGTGGCGGCGGATCACGTCGAGCGAGGCATCTACGTCGCCGGTTATACGCCGGTCGAGCCGGTCATTTCTGGCTGGAAAATAGCTGACGACGAGGATGGGGATGTTATAAACACCGGCGGGGTAAGTCAAAACCGGGGAGGAATAAGTCAGCGGGGGCAGCGGTGCGCTTGAGTCACCAGCAGGTGGGGCGGACTGGAATAAACTTTTGAGACGATTAAAAAGGCTCATTGTTGCCAATTCGGATCCTAAGAAATTTGACAACTAAATTCGGTACTGTAGCGGCGACCCTTGCGGTCGCCCCAGCCGGGGGCAAGCCCCGCTGCTACAGGGTATTACTTTAGGGTCTTGACTACTCACGGGTGAGGAAATCGAGCGGGGTCGCCGGCATCAGCATGCTGCGGGCAACACTCAGACGTTTGGGATGGATGGAAGAGGTTTGGATAATGATTTTGGTGTAATCGTCGGAAGCTCGCTCCTCGTCGCCAATGACGGCGTACAGATCCCCCCGGTTCTCGTAAACGTAGCGATGCTCCGGGTTGAGTTCAACCACTTTACTGTAATCGTCAATAGCCTGCTGGTGGTTGTTCAGCTCGCGGTGCAGATTGGCCCGGTTATAATAGGCGTAAACATAATCCGGGTTTAAAGCGATGGCCTGGGTATAGTCGGCCAGCGCCTCTTGAAAATGCTTGAGTTCGCCGTGAACCAGGCCGCGATTGACATAAGCCGCCACAAATTCCGGCTTCAAGGTAATCGTTTGATTGTAATCGCCAATCGCTTCCTTGTATTTGTCCATCCAGAGGTAGGTATTGGCCCGGTTGTAATAAGCATAGACATTCTGCGGGGCCAGCTCCAGGGCTTTGTTGTAGTCGGCCAGGGCCTGCTCATACTCCCGCAGGCCGGTTAAAGCAATCCCGCGATTGACGTAAGCGGCCACAAAATCGGGGGCCAGCTTCAGGGCCTGGGTGCAGTCCACCACGGCCTGTCCAAAATTGTCCATCAACAGGTGGGCCGTGCTGCGGTTGTTGTACGCCTCGGCATAGTCGGGATCAAGGGCAATGGCTTTGTTAAAATCTACCATCGCCTGCTCATAGTTGCGGGTGCTGACGTAAGCCAGGCCGCGCTTGTTGTAAGCCCGCGAATCTTGAATGACCAATTCGCCCGCTTCGGCGGTGACAGGCGTGGTATTGATGCTGAGGGTCTTGAGGGTGGCGGCAAACTCAGCCGCATCTTTGAAGCGGTCGCCCTTGTTTTTCAGCAGCGCCGTTTCGACCACTTCGGCCAGCGCGCCGACCTCGCGCCAGAGTTGGGCCAGTCCAGCCGGCATCTCCTCGCAAATGGCCCGCTCCAAAAGTTCGTACAATTTGGCCTGCGAGCGAAACTGGTTGGTGCCGCCCGCCGTAATCGCCTGCTTCTCCAGCGCCCCAATATCAATATAGTGCCGCCCGGCGAGCATATAGTAGAGCAGCTCGCCAATCTGGTAGACATCGCTGCGCGCGTCCACCACCTCACCCCGCACCTGCTCCGGCGAACTGTAGAGCAGCGTGCTCGGTTGGAAGCCCACCTGGGTCAGCCCCAGGCCGCCGGCCGCTTCGGGGACATGGGCGATGCCAAAATCGGCCACCTTGGGCCGGCCATCGGCGGTGAGCAAAATATTTTCAGCTTTGATGTCGCGGTGGACAATCCCTTTCGCGTGGAATTTGGCCAGGCCCTCGCAGATGCCGGTCGCCAGGTAGACCGCCTGCTCCACCGGCAGTTTGCCCTCGCGATTGAGCAGGTCGCGCAGGCTGCCGCCGGAGAGATACTCCATGACCATGTAAAAATGCCTGGCCTCAACCCGCATAGCGTAGATGGAGACGACATTAGGGTGTTCCAGGGCGGCGGCAATCCGCGCTTCCTGGAGAAAGCGCTTGACCGCCTTTTCGTCGGTCACTTTATCCAGCAGCAACTGCTTGATCGCCACCCGGCGGTCCAGCACCCGGTCCTGCGCCTCAAAGACGGCGGCAAAGCCCCCTTGTCCCAGAGGGCGGATAATCTCATACTCAAAGAGCTTTTGACCAGGAGTTAGCACCCCTACGCCTCCGCCGCAAATCAAATGAATGATGGGATGGCTTGATTGTATGTTGGGTTGGGGGGAATGTCAAGCAGGTTTTGAATTTCGAAGTTGCTTAATTGAGGGGATCTTTGCGGATATGGAAGACGCAAGCTTCGTCGCCGGCGGCGCGGCATTTTACTTCCTCGACGGCAAAGCTTTTGCCGTCGCTCAACCAGCGCAGGCCGTCCTCGATCACGCCGACGGCATTGTAGCAGATGGGCCGGTCGCTGCTGCGGCCCCAACAGCCGGGACAGCGCCGGATCGTGTAAATAAAATGGTCGTCGGCTTCCGTCACATCGGCCAGCACGTCGCTGAACTTGGAAAAGGTTTCGGCCAGCGCCTTCAGCCCCACTTTCAATTTGGCCCGCAGCGGAATAGCTTTGAAGGAGAGTTCGCTCACGCCGATGACGGCGCCGAACTCGGCCAGCCCGCCGGAAAAAGAGGCGCGGCCGGCATGCAACGCCAGACCTCGTTCGCCCCGCAAGCCGTACATTTTTTCCAGCGCCGCGCCGATCCCAGCGTAGTAGGCAAAATCAAAAGCTTTGGCAAAATTATTGGGGGGAGGGTATAACTCGTGCGGCACACCGGCCAGGTCGTAAACTTTCCGCATCGCTTCCGAGCCAATCGTCTCTTCGATGGAAAGCACGTAAATCCGGGCCATTTTGTTGGGGTAGTAAAAGCCGCTTAGTTCCAGGGCCATTCTGCTATCCAGATGATAAATAACAGGCTCTATCGGAAAAACCAGGTGACAGGCACTTTTAAAGGGTAGTCCGATAAGTGCCTGTCACCTTAATCCCGATAATAACGGGTAACTTTAACAGGCATTGTACCACTTATCTTTATGACAATCAATAGCTGCTTGGTACGATTTTATGGCTGTTCAGTTAAAAATTTCCAGGACCGGCTTGCCATCCCACTCGCCGGGAATCGGCAAATTTAAGGCATAAAGCGCCGTAGCGGCAGTGTCGTAGGTATTGATGCTGCTGGTGAGGGTAACGCCGGCTGGAACTCCCGGCCCAACGGCCAGCCAGACAATGGTCGTATCTTCCGGCAAGTCGCTGCCATGCGTGCCATCATGGCCGCCGTGATCCGAGGTCACAATCAGGAGGGTACTGGGCAGATACCCCCCTCCTTCCAACGCGGCTAAAACCTCCCCGATTGAGCTGTCGGCCAGGGCCACCGCCTGCAACTGGTCCGGCGACATCCAGCCAAGGTCATGCCCGACCCGGTCAACGTCGGGCAAATGAACGAACAGGACGTTGGGCAAACCCGCTTTAATTAGCTCTATGGCCTGATTCTTGACTTCGGTATCGCCAGCATCCTGCTGACCGATAAATTTGTCTACCGAGTTCGGTAAAACCAGGTATTCCAGCTTTGGCTTGCCCACCACCATCATTGTGCTCAAACCGGCATCGTGGGCCACACTGAAAAGGGTAGGGCCCTTGATCCGGGGCGCCTCGGCGTAGAGGATGTCCCAAAAGATGCCGTGCTTGTCGGGGACCATGCCCCCCAGCATCGAGGCATGGTTGGCCATGGTATGGCTGGGTATCACGGCTTTGGCGTTAGGTCCGTAAGCCCCGCGCGTTTTCAGACCGTCCAGAACCGGCGCATCGGCCTGTTCCAGGGCATCGGGCCGCAGTCCGTCAATGCTGATAATGACGACATGTTGAATTTGCGCCCGCGCCGGCGCTTCCGTCGCGGTGGGAGGCGGCGCCGTTTCTGTGGGGAGGGCAGCGGGCGGCGGCTGAGTGGGCAGGGGCGTTGGCGTATCGGCTGCGGCGGGGACCTCTACGATCACTGGCGTAGCGGTCGGCGTCGGCGCCGACGTCAGCGTAGGTTCCGGCAGAGGGAAGGGGGTAGCGGTGGGAACGTTTTGCAGCGGCAAAGGAGCCTCAGGCGCGGGAGTGGCCCTGGCAAAGCTGGCCGGAGTTGCCGCCGCAAACCAGGCCAGGGAATCACCCGGATCAGAGCCGGGCCTCTGGCTTGTACCCAGAATTAAACCGTTATCGCGTAACAGCACCCAAAAGGCGGCCACAGACGCAGCGCCGGTGCAGCCCAGCACCAGGACCAGGGCTAAAGCTAAGGTCAGCAGGTGCGCGGGAGTTATCCGGCGGCGGCGGGTAGATGCAGGAGACTTCTTTCTTTTCAGGGTAATCGGACCACCTCCAGGGGCACGGCTTGATTGGCAAAGGTATAGCCATTCGGCGCGATTGCCCGCAGCCGGTCGCCAAAATCATTGTACAGGCCGGCGATCAGGCTGTATTCGCCGGGAGGCAGGTCAGGCGGCAGCTCGATGCGGTGGGCATCGGCGCGAACAGCCCCCACCGGCCAGCCGTTGGTCGGGTCAGCCCCGTTGGCCGGAACGCCGTCATGCCCAGCGACCCGCTGGCCCTGGCTGTCGAGCAACTGGGTAAAGACCTTGTAATCCTGGCTCTGGCTGTTCAGCGCCCGCCAGTAGAGGGTGACGTTAACCGCGCCGCGTTCGACCTCAACCTCATGGGTCAGCAGCTCGATGCCGCTGCTGAAGCGGGCCGGGGCAATAAACGGCTGGATATTGGCCTGAAAGCCGTACAGCGAGGCCGTGCCCAGCCCTTCAAAGGCAAAGGTCGCCAGGGCCTGGCCACGCCCGGAGACGGCGCTGCTCAAAACGCGCTCCTGGGGGCCGGTCGGCAGGACCCAGATGGTATCCAGCCCTTGCAGCAAATCCACCACGCGGGGCGCGCCGGGGTATTTTTTGGCCGCGCCGTCGGTCAACTGCAAATCAAAGTCATTGTGCAGGTACGGGTAAAGCTGGCGGTAGGCTGCCTGATCGCTCAACAAGAGGCGGGGTTTGCCCAGCGGGCCGGGCTGGATATTTTCGATGTGTCTCGTCTGCACCTTGATAAAGTTGACAAAGGCCGCGAGGGGACTGCCGGCCAGCCGTTCCGCTTGATAGCTGCGCAGCAGGAACGGAATGAGGATAATCAGCGCCAGCAGAGCCAGCCCGCCCAAATATGGGGGCACTTTGGATTGAATCGTCGGCAGGCCGGGCCAGCGCTGCTCCAGCGGCCAGATGGCGGCGGCAAATTCCAGCGCCACCAGCAGGATCACGACAAAACGGGCGACGACAATAAAGGTCAGCAGCCAGCTTGCCTGGGGCAATAAGACAAAATAAACCGGCTGCTCCAGCACGTTGAGGCCGGTCAGAATCAGGGCGTAGGTAAGCCCCCGGCTGTCGGGGAAGAGCAGCACAATAAAGGGCAGCAGGTAGACCAGGAATTGGGGACTGTAGCCCTTGGTGTAAAGCAGGAAAA
>JAHDWA010000094.1 GCA_023382535.1 Anaerolineae bacterium
TCTCGCACCAGGGTCTTGGCCTTAAAAACTATCTCTTAAATTACCGAATACTCTCGCAATGTATATCATTGCCAACCAAGCAACTGCTTTAATTTGCGGTATTTCAAATCCGCATCTTGCACAATTAAAGTTACTTTCCAGAATTTTCTTGGCACTTCCCGTATCTAGTCTCATTTTGGATTACCTCCCTACAGTTGTCAACAGCTTAACCTCGAAATAGCGGGAAAACCAACTATAGATAAATTCAGTGGTTTAAGTTGTGGTTTCTATTTTAGCCCTCACCGCCTGCCTCCCCCACCAACGCCCGCAACGACTCCCACTGCTCCCGCACAGCGGCTTCGGCGGTGCCGCCGGGACTGGTACGGCGGTCGGCGGCGCGGTTGAAGGTGAGCCATTGGTGAACATCGCGGTCAAACAGGGGGCTGAACTGCTGGTAGGCGGCCAGGGGGAAGGAGAAGAGGGGCTGGTCCAGCTCGATGGCTTTGCGCACGATTTCGCCGACCAGGTGGTGCGCCTGGCGGAAGGGCATGCCCTTCGTCACCAGGTAATCGGCCAGTTCGGTCGCCAGCATGGCGCTGTCCATCGAGTCGTAAATTTTGGAGGCGTCTACGGTCAGAGTGCTGACCACCCCCGTGGTAATGGGCAGGGTCAGCATGAGCGTGTCTACGGTGTCAAAGAGCGGCTCTTTGTCTTCCTGGAGGTCCTTGTTGTAGGTTGAAGGCAGGCCCTTGAGAGTGGTCAGCAGGCCGGTCAGGTGGCCGGCGACCCGCCCGGTTTTGCCTCGGATCAATTCGAGCGAGTCGGCGTTCTTTTTCTGCGGCATCAGGCTGGAGCCGGTGGCGTAGGCGTCGGCAATGGCGACAAAGCCAAACTCGCGGCTGCTGTAGAGGATCAAATCCTCGGCCAGCCGGCTGAGATGGACCTGGGTAATCGCCGCCCAGCTCAGAAACTCCAGCAGGTAATCGCGGTCGCCGACCGCATCCATACTGTTGGCAGACAGCGCGGCAAAGCCCAACGCCCCGGCCAGAAAGGAGCGGTCAATCCCCAGCGGATTGCCGGCCAAAGCCCCGCTGCCGAGCGGCAGCACGTCCACCCGCCGGGTCAGATCGTCCAGCCGTTCTTTATCGCGCTGCAGCATCCAGCCGTAGCTCAGCAGCCAGTGGGCGAAACGCACCGGCTGGGCCTGCTGCAAGTGGGTGTAGCCGGGCATGATGACGTTGAAATATTCGTCGGCTTTGGCGATGAGGGCCTGCTGCAAGGTGATAACCTGCGCCCGCAGTTTCACAATCTGCCGCTTGAGCCAGAGGCGGGTATCGGTAGCGGCCTGGTCGTTGCGGGAGCGGCCGGTATGCAGCTTGCCGGCCACCTCGCCGACCAGCTCGCCCAGACGGCGCTCAACGGCGGTGTGGATATCCTCGTCGCCGGCTTTCAGCTCAAAGCGGTTCTGGGCAAACTCGGTCCGGATTTCGTCCAGGCCGTCCTGCAAAACGTCGGCCTCTTCTTCGCTGATGATGCCGGCGCGGGCCAGGGCGCGGGCATAAGCCATACTGCCGTCCAGGTCGGCTTCCCACAGCCGGACATCAAAGTAAATGCTGTCTTGGAATTGGCGCATGAGCGGGTCTGTCTGCCCGCTGAAGCGACCCCCCCAGAGTTGAGTCATCACTTGTACCCATAGCCTTTGTCAAGGCATTTTCATACAGCCTTATTTCTTAGGACATGGCCCCCAATAGGGGCGACCCTGCGCATCATAAAGAAGGCAAATTTTTGGGCGTTGCGGTTTATCGCCATGCCCATCTTTGGGTGGCGTCACTTCAATGCCAGTAATTTTGACCTCGTCATACTCCACTTCGTAAGCATCTAACATGGTGGTTAGAACTTCCCTTAACGTTTTGAGAATTTTGTCTGTCTTGGCTTGTTTTTGATTAAGTTCTTCAATAGTTATAGACATGGGATCCTCCTAAGGGTCAGTTTAGTAGAAGCTTGGGCAAATTTCATTATATCATATCTTTGAGAGATATGATATAATGACCGCAGTTGCAGCTACAGAAATTCTCAATGATGGGCTACAAGTTACAGAAAAAGCTTCTCAAATTGCAAAAAGATCTGAATATTTTGCAGACTCGTGAGGCCAAGTTTGGAGCAGGCCAAGCTCCTCTTGAATTGCTGCATTTGATTGAGGATCATGAAAGTGCCATTAAGCTGACAGAACAGGCGTTAGCCGGTCAAATTTCAGAAAAAGAGTTAGACGAGGAATTAAAGTCACTCAACTTGGCGTTTGGCGGCAGTGTTCAGAACATTATCCAAATGGTTCCCATCCCTTTTGTGATGGGTGGATTAGCAATTGGGGTGGTAGTGGCCATTTCATTGTTTCTCAATACTTCCTGGGGACAAATTGCTTTTGGCCCAATGCCTACAGCGACGCCTCTATTTACGACTCCGGCTGAAGCTCATGAGTTACTCATCCTGGTTGCCGAATTTGAGAGTGCAGGTAATAAAATCGTCAAAGCGCACGAAGATATTTACGACAAACTGCAAGAGGAAATTAAACGGCTTGATCTAGCCAACGTGCGGGTGCAGTTGGCTCCCAAAGTCAGCCAGGATCAGCAAATCGAAACGTGGCAGCAAGTTTACAAACCAATTTTTATTATTTGGGGTGGAACCGATGATGTTCGCACCCTGACCAAATTTTCAATCACGGCTCCTACCAGCGACGATTTCGCGAGTATACCCACTACAAAAACTCTTTTGGATTTGCAAGACTTTAACCTTTTTATTACTTACGAATTACCGGAACAGATGGCTTTTTTTGCCAAGTTCACCCTCGGGCAAATCTACTTTAGGAATGATCAGCTTCAGGAAGCCGACAAAGTTTTTGCCTCGGCCCTGCAAAATTATTCCCCTAAGATTCCCGCCGAAACCCTGGCCACCGCTTACTTTTACCAGGGCTTTACATCTCAAAAATTAAATCAATTAGATGAAGCCGTGGACCAGTATCAGCAGGCAATTGAGCGAAATCCCGCCCTTTACCAGGCTCACTACAATCGCGGTGTTGCCTTGACGGAGCAAGGGTTATTAAACGAGGCGATCAAAGAGTTCACTCAAGCGATTGAACTTAACCAAGATTTGCCATTTGCCTATTTCAACCGGGCCAATATTTTAAGGATCGGGGGACAACTTGACAAAGCCTTACAAGATTACAACCAGGGATTAAAGCTGAGTCCAGAAAATCCTGATGCGCTACTGGCCAGGGGTGCAGTTTATCGAGAGCAAGGGGAGTACGAGTTGGCCCTGGCCGATTACAATCGTACGATTGAACTAGCTCCCAATTTTGCGATGGCTTACATTTTTCGGGCAGAGTTGTATGAAGAACAAGACGCCAAAGCGGAGGCTGAAGCGAATTATGACAAAGCCAGCAGCCTGCTTGACCCCCAGCAGGAAAACGATTTATACATTTACGCTCAAGGGTCGCGCGCCTGGTTAGCTTATGAACGAGGCGACTATCAGACGGCGATTCAAGCCAATCAAGCCCTCCTGAAATCGAGCCAAACTGTTACCTCCGAACAGCCCAGTTTTTTAGAATTACAGCGTATTCGTTATAACCTGACTTTAGCTCTCCTGGCAGATGGACAAACCAGCCAGGCCAAAGCAGAATATGACATCGCCTTGAATCTGGCCCCGGCTTCGGAGATGCTTGACCAGTTTATTACCGACCTGGAAACATTGCACCAAGTTCAACCCGCTAACGCTAGCATTGCCGAATTTTTAAGCTATATCCAGGCTCAGCCAATAAATCAGTAATTTCAAGTCTTTCTAAAGGTACGTTCGGCAAAAAAGTTGGTTACATGGGCCGGTTCAGCCACTGAATTTAAAAAACAGCCGCTTAATCTTTTCTCCCATCCCTTCTCCGTAACTTTATTCCGCATTATTCTCTCTTCATAAGCCAAACGTAAGGCCGGCACCAAATACCGGGGCCAACAATTGGCATTCTTCAAACTAACCAACGCCCTTTTGGCCCGATAAATTCTTCGCTTAATAGCTAAGCGTTCTGTATATTCTGCCTGCCTCATTTGATCGTAGATTTTGTACAGATTAACCTCACCTGTCTTCTCATTGATACCTGGCGCAATACCGGCCTCCCAACATGCTTCTACCAGGCTGCTTAACCACTGGAGGATAGTAACGGCAGATAATGGGCTTACATCAAACGTATCATCTTCCTTTTTTACCGCCTGTTTAAGTTTGTCAACATGGTCGTTCTGTGAAAAAAGTTTCTGCCAGCGATAAAGCAAACGATTAGCCTCCGTTTTGTACCCCAATTTATCCCTGGCAAAAATTATATTGAACATGATCCTAAAGCAGGTGGACGGGTATCTGGAATCAAAATCGGTAAAAACATCATCCTTGAGCAGTATCTCCTGGAGCGAGTTAACATAAACCGGTCCCGCCAGCATCACCCCAAACATATCGGCCGCCAGTTCCTCTAACCAGAATTGATAGTAATCTTCGCCATTTTGTTGGATTGCATCAACACACTTAGAAACTACGCTGATAGAGGCGTTTTGTATGGCTAGCTGTTCCATCCTGGTTTTCACATTTTTCTTGAGGTAGGACAAATCTGGATTTTTGCAGGTTAGTCTGTGAAAAAGATCGTGCCCTACCTCATGGTGAATCGCGCACAAATTCCAGGGGGTCTCCATGCGATCAAAAGGAATGGTGATAAGCGGGATCAAAGCTTCACCGGTAGGGCGAATATTGAAATTTGAGCTTACCTCTAACACCGCAATTGGCGGCAGTCCCAGGGACTCGCCGGTAAGAGTTTCAATACCACGCATAGCGTAAAAACAGTCACGAATAATAATGTCAATTTTGTTGAGAAAGTGGCGATATTTGAGCACCATACGCTGCTCAATTGCCAACCTGAAGGCTTGCCACTGTTCTTGAAAACCTGCTTTTTCGCCTAACTGGTCTGATAACCCCTGGTAATGATTTATAAAATTATGGTCAGGTAAATCTGCCAGGTCAATTTTTATCTGGTCTGCGCTGGCAAGAGGCGAGGCAATATTACCCTTGATCGCGTTAAAGTAATGGCTATACTCCTCTTGCAGATAAAAGCGATCTGCTTCCTGCATATAGCTTATATCTCGGTCTATCTGGTCATAACGCAGCCTTAAGTTATGGGCAGCAAAGTGAAGTAACCCTTTCTGTTGCCTGGGCCTGCCTGCCGGAGCTTCGGGTGAAGATGCCTCTTGCTTATCGCCGTTGCTCATAGGTGTTAGACCTTTCTAGATTACAGGTAGACTGCTTTGATTGCGATCAATCCCGCTTAAACTTGCTGTAATCCGGCTCCTCGTGTATTCCCCGGCGCACGCCTTCGATGTCAAGCATGGCCTGGACCTTCATCGGCAGGCCAAAGAGCTTGATGAAGCCCTCGGCGTCCTCCTGGTTGTAGACATCCTCCTCGCCGAAGGTGGCGTAATCTTCGCGGTAGAGGCTGTAAGGTGACTTGCGCCCGACCAGCATCACGTGGCCTTTGTAGAGCTTCAGCCTGACCGTGCCGGTCATGTGGCGCTGTGTGACCGCCACAAAAGCGTCGAGCGCTTCACGCAGCGGGCTGTACCACTGGCCGTTGTAGACCAATTCGGCATACTTGTGGGCGATCAGCTCTTTGTAGTGCAGCGTCTGCTTGTCCAGGCAAAGCTGCTCCAGGGCCTGGTGCGCTTCGACCAGAATCGTGCCGCCGGGCGTCTCGTAGACCCCGTGACTCTTCACACCGACCAGCCGGTTTTCCACCAGGTCCACCCGGCCCACGCCGTGCCGCCCGCCGATTTCGTTGAGCGTGGTCACCAGGCCAATGGGGCCTTTGGCTTCGCCGTTGAGCCGCTTGGGAATGCCCTCCTGAAAATCAATCTCGACATACTCCGGCTTGTCGGGGGCATCCTGCGGGTCTACCGTCATCTGGTACATGGCCCGCTCCGGCTCAATCCAGGGATCTTCGAGAATGCCACCCTCGTGGCTGAGGTGCCAGATGTTGTGGTCGCGGCTGTAGATGGATTTGACCGTGGCCGAGACGGGCACGTTGAACTCGGCGGCGTACTCCAGGGCATCTTCACGGGAGCGGATGTCCCACTCGCGCCAGGGTGCAATCACCCGCAGCCGGGGATTGAGCGCCTGGTAGGTCAGCTCAAAGCGGACCTGGTCATTGCCTTTGCCGGTGGCCCCGTGCGCCACGGCATCGGCCCCTTCCAGTTCGGCAATTTCGACCTGCCGCCGGGCGATCAAGGGGCGGGCAAAGCTGGTGCCGAGCAAATATTTGCGCTCATAAATTGCCCCGGCCCGCAGCGTCGGGAAGATGTACTGGCTGATAAATTCTTCGCGCAAATCTTCGATGTAACATTTGCGGGCGCCGGAAGCCAGGGCCTTGGCTTCCAGACCGTCCAATTCTTCTTCCTGGCCCAGATTGGCGCACATACAGACAACGTCACAGCCGTAATTGTTGCGCAGCCAGGGCACAATCACACTGGTGTCCAGCCCGCCGGAGTAGGCCAGCACGACCTTTTTTACTTTCGACCGCTCTGCTTTTGCCTGGGGAGCATCCAGGGCCAGCCGGTGCTCCTTTTTCTTTTTATCTTTTCCCATATCGTCTCCGGATAGATTGTTTAGGTTAAGATGTGGGATGCAGGGTCGCAGAGGAGCAGGGTAATGGAGATGTTACCTGCTACCCTGCTACTTTGTCACCTGTCATATTCTGCGGCGAATATCATCCAGCCGGCGGATGAGGGCTGCTGCCGCACTGGTCAGGGCAATCAGCTCGGGGGCCGAGAGAGGTTTGACTTCTTCCCCCTCCTTCAGATCGGTCGGCGCTGTTGCGAGCAGATAAGCTACGCCCGCCCCCAAAATTGCGCCGATGATGCCGCCAATGGCTAAAGCACGCTTCTGTTTTAGGTCTAATTCCATAGAACCTGCCTTCTTTCGTTTTGAACTGTGGGATAACAGGGCGGATTATAATACACAATGACTATATTGTGAAACTCAATTCAAGTGGTTTCATGCTCACCATCCGGCTGTTATTTAAGGCGACAGGCACTCATCGTGCGTTTAAAAGTGCCTGTCACCTTTTTTCCGATAGAGTCTGTCAGCCTGTCCAAAAGGACAGTTTCTCTTAGAACATTTGGACGGTTAAAAACCAATCTTTTGGCTGATGGATAAACGACCCTTTTACGCTAAACTCACGGAGGTGCTCTTGCTTGACTAACCGATTAATCTTTCATCCGAAAATGCGGAAAAAGCCGCAAAAATTGGGGGTATGAGTTGCACAAGAAGCGAGAGTATCCACTTATCAATTTAGCCAAGGAGGAAATACCATGATAGCAAAAAATTACGCACCATCGGCAGAGACCCATCTCACCACCCTTTCAATCCCGCAGCTCCGCGCTGCCCTTAACGGCCGGGTGATCGCGCCCGATGACGCCCGCTACGACCAGGCGCGCACTGTCTTTTATGGGGGCATTGACCGCCGGCCGGCGGTTATCGTCCGGGCCGCAGACGCAACTGACGTGGCCCGCGTTATCTCGCTCGCGCGCGAGACCGGATTGGAGTTGGCCGTCCGCAGCGGCGGCCACAGTCTCGCCGGTCATAGCGTTTCCGAGGGTGGGATCGTCCTTGATCTTGCGGACATGCGGGCGTTGGATATTGATGCGAAACACCGCACCGCATGGGCCCAGACAGGGTTAACCGCCGGCGAATACACGGTTGCAGCGGGGGCCTACGGTCTGGCAACCGGGTTCGGCGACACCCGCTCGGTTGGCATTGGGGGGATCACCCTGAGCGGCGGTATTGGCTATCTCGTCCGCCAGCACGGCCTCACTATTGACAACCTGCTGGCAGCCGAGGTTGTGACCGCGGACGGCCAGCTCCTCCGCGCCGACGCCGAGACACACCCGGACCTCTTTTGGGCAATCCGGGGCGGCGGCGGCAACTTTGGCGTCGTCACCCGCTTCCAGTTCCGACTGCACGAGCTTGAAACAGTGGTGGGCGGCATGTTAATGCTTCCGGCGACGCCCGACATCATCACCTCGTTCGTTGCCGAGGCAGAGGCCGCGCCGGACGAGCTGTCAATTATCGCCAATATTATGCCTGCCCCGCCCATGCCGTTTGTGCCCGCCGAGCATCACGGCCGGCTCATCATCATGGCCCTGATCTGCTACGCGGGTGGGACGGACGCCGGCGAAAGGGCCATCGCCCCATTCCGGGCGCTGGCCACGCCCATCGCCGATATGCTCCGGCCCATGCCCTACCCGGAAATTTTCCCCCCGGACGAAGGGGGCTACCACCCGGTTGCGATAGGGCGGACAATGTTCGTTGATGCCATTGATCGCCAGGCAGCGGAGACGATTATGGACCACCTCCAGGCCTCGACCGCGCCGATGAGAGTCGCGCAGCTCCGGGTACTGGGCGGGGCGATGGGCCGCGTGCCCGCCGACGTCACTGCCTTCGCCCACCGGCAGCGGCGGATTATGGCCAACGTCGCCGCGCTCTACGAGCGTCCCGACGAGGCGGGGCAGCACGAGGCCTGGGTTACTCACTTTGCGGCAGCGCTGCGCCAGGGCGATGCCGGCGCGTATGTCGGCTTTCTGGGCAACGATGGCCAGGCCCGCATCCGCGAAGCCTACCCCCGCTCAACCTGGGACCGGCTGGTGGCAATCAAGCGGCGCTACGATCCAACCAACCTCTTCCGGCTCAACCAGAATATCCCGCCAGCGCCTTAGGTTCTGTTTACTACCTACTCCGCCACTCCCCATCCTTCTAACGCCGCCATGGCCGCGCCGACGCCTGCGCCGAACTCAGCCGGCCGGCCCAGGTCGGCCAGGCTGCGCTCTAACATGGCGAGTTGGGCGGCCAGGTAAGCCGGGTGGGCGGCTTTGCCCATATGCCCCAGGCGGAACAACTGGCCGGCCAGCTCGCCGTAGCCGCCGGAGATCATGACCCCGTAGCGGTTGCGCATATGATTTCGTAGCTGTGTATCCTCGATGCCTGCGGGCATCTTGACCCCGGTCACGGCCACCCCGGCAATCTCCTCCCGCGCCGCCCACAGCTCCAGCCCCAGCGCCTTGACTCCGGCCCGGCAGGCCCGCGCCACCGCCGCGTGGCGGGCGGCAAACCGGGCCAGGCCTTCCTCAAGCACCTGGGTCAAAACCGATTCCAGGGCATAGACCAGGCTGACCGAAGGCGTATAAGGAAAGACGCGCCGCTCCAGCCAGGTATTTTTCCAATCCAGAATGGACATGAAACTTCCCCGCACCGGCGCAGGCCGCTTCTGTTCCATCACCCGCCAGGCGTCGGGGCTGATCGCCATCAGCGACAACCCCGGCGGGCCGCCAAGGCACTTTTGCGGCCCGGCCACGGCCAGGTCAATGCCCCACACCTCCGGGCTGAGCAGTTCGCCGCCCAGGCCGGAGACGGTGTCCACGATGGTCAGCACGCCGAACTCTTTAGCAATCGGCCCGATGTGCTGCACCGGGTTAACCGTCGCCGAGGGGGTCTCTGAATGGACGACGGACAAAAACTTGATGCCGGGGGTCTGCTTGAGCGCCCGGCGCACGTCCTCCGGGTCAATGGCCTCGTTGTAAGGCACGGCCAGTTCGACGGTTTCGCCGCCGTACTTTTCGATAAAAAGCTGGTACCACTTGCCAAACACGCCGGAAACGAGGTTCAGCACCTTGTCCCCCGGCGAGATCAAACAGGCCGCCGCCGCTTCCAGGCCCAAAATTGCCTCACCCTGCATCATGACTACATCATAGCGGGTCTGAAAAACCTGCTGCAAAAGCTGGCAGGTGCGCTCATATAACTCGATGAAGGCCGGGTCGTAGTGGTACAACACCGGGCGGGACTGGTCGCGCAGGGTGCGCTCGGTCAGCTCCACCGGTCCCCCGGAAAGGGTCATAATTGGCCAATTATCCATACTTTTTCTCCTTTACGTGCGAACTGTACGGGAAGATTGGAAGGTTGGAAGGCTGGTAATTTCCAATCTTCCAAGCCTCCACTCCTCCCACCTTTCTCTTTATTTCAACTCGTCCAACCGCTTGCGCATGCCGTCCGCATCGCCGATGGCCGAGACCTTGATTTTACCGGCGATAATATCCGCCCTGGCCTGCTCGACGGCCTGCTTGACCTCTGCCGGAACGTCGCCGGGCAGGTCCAGCAGGCGCACCCCGCCGGAGGCGACATCCATGGTGTAAACCTTGCCAAACGCACCGCTCTCGATGTCGTCCATCATCTGGCGGTAGAGGCCGCTGTAGTCAAACAAGACCGACGTCAGCAGCACGTCGCGGTACTGTTTGCTCTTGTCGCCGATGACGTCTATGAAGCGGGCTTTCGTTCCGGCCTGGCTGTTATGCTCTTGAATTGCCTGGATCATGCCAAACGAAGCGCCGTCGCCCATGCCAAAGATAATGTCGGCCCCGGCCGCCAGCTCCGACTCAGTCACACGCTTGGCCCCGGCGGCATCCTCATAGGCTGCCTCGCCGATGACGCTGTAGAGGATGTTCACCGCCGGATCGGTCGCCTTGACCCCCTCGGCAAAACCGACGGTCATAAAATTCCAGGTTGGCGGCTCGCCGGAAACGACAATGCCAACCGTTTTGCTCTGGCTCAATCGGGCCGCCAAAATCCCGGCCAGGTAGGCGACCTCCTGGGCCTGCGTTTCGATATCGGACACGTTTGGCCCAATCGCGCCGGGATTCTCGACCACCGCGACTTTGACCTGGTTATTATTGGCAAACTCCGGGCAGACGGTCTGGTAGCCGCTGGCGTGGCAGATGAGCAGGTCAAACCCCCGCTCGGCCAGGTCGCGCAGCACGGGGGTAATGTCATCATAACCCAGGTTCTCGGCTACTTCCAGGGTAAAGCCGCGCTCGTTTTGCACCGCCGCCATCGCATCTGCCGCCTGCTGGTTCCAGCCCTGGTCGGTGCGACTGGCCGGTAACAAGACGGCCACATTGGCCACTTTTTCGCCTGTGCTGCTTGCGGCGGGGGCCTCGGAGGCCGCTGGCTGCGTTCCGTCGCAAGCGGCCAAAGCACATAGAATTAAGCCTAACGCCATCAATCCAAGCCACTGCTGGAATTTCATCAGATTTTTCTCCTCCGTAAAAATTGATTTGTAGGACAAGTTGCTAACTTGTCCTACATCGGCGGCAAGGGACAAGATAACATCTTGTCCTACATTCTCATCATCTTACTACTTCTGTCCTCGCCTGTACGGGACGCCCAATGCCGCAGGCAGGCTGGTCCGACCGGCCAGCAGCACCAGGGCGACGATGATGCCGAGGTAGGGCAGCATTAAAATAAACTCCGGCTGGATATTCACCCCGATGATTTGCAGGCCGTTGGCCAGGGAGCGCAGCAGCCCAAACAGCACCGCCCCGATAAAAACTCGGTAGGGCCGCCACTTGCCGAGCATGGCAATGGCAATGGCAATAAAGCCCTGGCCGACGGTCATCCCCGGCACAAAAAAGTTCAAATCGCCGACCGATAGAAACGCGCCGCCCAGGCCAGCCATCATCCCGCCGATCAGAATCGCCAGGTAGCGCGTCCGGGCTACGTTGACCCCGGCGGCGTCGGCGGCCAGGGGACTCTCACCGACTGCCCGGATTTCCAGGCCGAAACGGGTGCGGGTCAGGATAAAGGCAAAAACGGCGACCAGTCCCCAGGCCAGGTAAACCACAAGCTGCTGCTGAAACAGAGCCGGGCCGAGGATCGGGATACTGCTCAAGAAAGGGACACTTATTTTCTGGGCGCTGGCCGCCAGAGTGGGAAACTGCTGCCCGTACAAATCACGAAACAGAAAACCGGTCAGCCCGCCCCCAAAAATGGTCAGGCCCAGGCCGACGATGACCTGGTCTACTTGCAGGGTAATAGTCAGCCAGCCAAAGAGTAAACCCACCATCAGGCCAATGCCCAGCCCGGCGGCGAGTCCCGCCCAGGTGCTCCCGCTGTTGAGGGCGACAAAAAAGCCGCCAAAAGCGCCCAGCAGCATCATCCCTTCCAGGCCCAGGTTAAGCAGCCCGGCTCGCTCGGCGAAGGTTTCACCGAGGGCGGCCAGCAGCAGCGGCACGGCGGCAATCAGCCCGGCGCTTAAGAGAACGGTAACAAAATCCTGTAACTGCGCTCCACTCATGACCAGTCTCCCGGAATCCAGAGTGTACCCTGGATGCCAGGTTCAAATCAACAGCCAATTTTCGCCTGAGGGGCTAATCCACTTCCCCCAGGTATTTCCGCTCAACATAGGCTCCCACGGCCAGAAAAATGAGCATCAGGCCTTCCAGCATCGGCACAAAGAAGGCCGGGATTTGGGCGGTGCGGGCCATCATCTCCCCGCCAAAATCGAGCAGGGCAAAAAAATAGGCCAGAGGGATGACCCCCAGGCCGTTGAGGCGGGCCAGAAAAACCAGGGCAAAGCCGGTCAGGCCGTACATGGGATTCCATTCGCCCTGGAACAGTCCTTTGACCCCGAGGACATCATTAGCCCCGGCCAGTCCGGCCAACCCGGCGCTGGCCAGCATCGCCGTAACCACCAGCCGGTTGACCGGCATCCCGGCGTGCAGTGCAGCCTTGCGGCTGCGCCCCAGCACTATCAGGGCAAAACCAACCGTGCCATAGCGGAACATCAAATAAACCAGCAGCACGGCAGCGAGGCTCACGACCAGCCCCAGGTGAATCCGGGTGAACGGCAGCACGGGCAGGCGAAAGGCCTCGGGAATGAGCGGCATTTGCGGGGCCACCACGCTGGGATCTCGGAACGGCCCTTTGACCAGCCAACTGGTCAAATAGACGGCCACGTAATTCATCATGATCGTGGTGATGATCTCGTTAAGCCCGTAGCGGACCTTGAGCGCCGCCGGCACCACCCCCCAGGCTATCCCGCCGCCAATCCCAACCAGGGCACATAAGCTGAGCAGCAGAAAATGGGAAGTAACTCCGGCCAGGCGGGGCGCGACCAGCCCCACCAGGCTCGCCCCGATCAGGAACTGCCCATCCACCCCAATATTCCAGACGCTGGCCTTAAGCGCCACCAGCAGCCCGGCGCTGACCAGCAGCAGCGGCGCCATTTTGATCAGGGTTTCGGTTAAACCGAAAGAACTGGCCATGCCCCGGCTAAACAATATTCCATACGCCTGGAGCGGGTCTTTGCCCACCAGCCACAAAAAAAGCCCCCCACTGAGAAATGCCGCCACCACAGCCAGGATTGAACTCAGCAGCGGCTTCAGGGAACGAGTTGACACAAGAGACATCACTGCGCCAACCCCAGCATCAGGCGGCCAATTGCCGCCTCATTCGTCTGGGCACGCGGTACAACATCAAGCAGGCGACCATTGTACATGACCCCGATGCGGTCACTGCAGGCCAGCAGTTCGTCCAGCTCCGCCGAGATCAGCAGAACGGCCGTGCCTCGCTCCGCCTGCGCCCGCAGCGTTTGCAGCACAAACTGCGCAGTCAGGACGTCGAGGCCCTGGGTGGGCTTGTTACAGACCAGGATTTTAGGCTGCGCCGCCAACTCGCGGGCGAGCAATAACTTTTGAATATTGCCTCCGGAGAGCGTGCCCAGCCGCGCCCAGGGGCCGGGAGTCACGATCTTAAACTGCCGGATCAAGCGGACCGCATACGCGGCGACAGCGCCTCGATCCAGCAGTGTCCAGCGGGAAAACGGCCGCTGATTGACCACCTTCAGCACCGCATTCTCGGCGACGCTCAAGGCCGGCACGCCGGCCTCGCCCAGCCGGTCATCGGTCAGGTAGCCCACCCCGGCCCTCCTGGCAGCCGCAGTCCCGCCGTTGGCAATATTAACCCCGTTGACAACGATCTGCCCGGCGTTCACCCGGCGCTGGCCCGCCAAAACTTCGCCCAATTCTTTTTGGCCGTTGCCGTCTACTCCGGCGATGCCCAAAATCTCACCAGGGTAAAGTTCCAGGCTGACCCGGCTGAGCGAAAGCGCCTCCCGGTCACTGAGGGCAGTGACCTCTTTCAGAATACAGACAGGCTCAGCCGAAAGGGATGACTTGCTTTTAAGAGGCTCCCTCCCTACTGCTAAAGATGGCGGCAGAGAAGAAGCAGTCCCAAACATCAACTTGAGAATGTGTTCGGTGATTGCTGCCCGGTCCTGGCGGGCCAGTCTATCCGGCCCCACCTCGCCGACCCGCTGCCCCTGGCGCAGAACCGTGATCCGGTCGCTGAGGGTCAGCGCTTCTTCCAGCTTGTGAGTAATGAAGATAACGGCCACGCCGCGTGCTTTCAACCGGCGCAGAATCGCAAACAATTCGCTCACTTCGGCCGGGGTCAAGACCGAGGTTGGCTCGTCCAGTAACAGTACCCGCGAGCCGCGAAAGAGCGCCTTGATGATTTCGACGCGCTGCTGCTGCCCCAACGAGAGATGCCGCACCTCCACCTGGGGTGAGACGGCCAGGCCCACATCATCAAGCAGGGCTTGTAACCGCTGTTCCGCCTGGCGCAGGTTCAGTACAAAACCGGCTGGCCGGCCCAGCATGACATTTTCAATCACCGACAGCGTTGGCACCAGGGTGAAGTGCTGGTAAACCGTCCCAATTCCCCATTTGAGCGCCTCGTGCGGCGAGGTCAATGTCACCACCTGGCCGTCAATTAAAATCTGGCCTCGATCCGGCCGGATCATCCCGGAGAGAATGTTGAGCAAGGTGGATTTGCCGGCCCCATTTTCCCCCAACAGGCTCTGAATTTCGCCGCCGCGGATTGTCAAAAAAATGTCGTCGTTGGCCACCACGCCGGGAAAATACTTGGTGATGCCGCGCAGTTCAATCAGGGCCAGGGGGGTCGCGTCCGTCACAGGGGCAGACCCGTCCTCAAGATGTGTTGGTTGGGGGGAAAAATAATTATTCATCGGTTGGGCAGCGGGTCAGGCAACATCGTCAAGCGTGAAGTATATCACATTCCCCGCAATGTGGGAATTAATGAAGGGCAAGCCCTATTGGGAGTATGCGGGAGCGAGGTCAATACCCGGAAACCTCCCTGAGCATCAATTCAACCGATCTTATACCTGGGCATCCTCGATGGAGTGCAGAAATTCTTCCACTGCCTCCGGCAGTTCGATCTTTTCCAAATTGTGCTGTTCGCGCAGGGCGGCTTGATGGCGGATGAGCCACATATAGAGGTCGCTTTCGGAGCGGCCGGGGAAATGTTTGATGATGCCCATCTGCCGCACCACTTCGAGCATGGGCAAGTAAACGTGGTCGTACCAGTGGGCGGCGGCCAGTTGAAAAGCGGTGTCCGGGTCGTCAGCCAGGGGCTGGCCGCGCTCTTTTTCCAGGCAGAAACGATGCAGCTCGATATGTTTTAACAGCCGCCAGTAACCTGATGGCTCAGAAAAATCAAGATGGAGTTTAGAATCCGGGCGGGTCTTGTCAAGCCGAGTTCTGGTTAAAAAGTAAGCGCACTCTTCCTTGATGAGCAGCTCGTCCGGCTCCACATCGGGCGCAAGCGAAATGGAGGTAGGCAGCTCGGTCACATGGGCTTGGATCGTATCCCAACCCAGCGCCCGCGCCACCGAAACGCGGTGGTTGCCGTCCTTGACAAAGTAAACCTGGTCAATTTTGTAAACATCAATCGGGGGAAAGCCCTTGCCGGTTTCGGCCAGGGTGTAAATGTTACGCCAGCGCTCTTTCTCCCGTTCATTGCCGCTGCGGGGTAGAAAATGACGCGTAAAATCCTCGTAGCGGCCGGTGCTGCCGGCGATATTCTGGAGAGGAACATCCTGCACGCCCAAATAGGCCGCTTCCTTTAAGTTTAATTTTTTGATGACCTCGTCGAAGGAAAGCAGATGCATATTGTGGCCGGTAATCAGCCCCAGCATCATCTCCAAAAAACCTTTGACTTTGGCCCGGTTAAATTCCGCTTCGCTCCGAATATAGGTGATGGCTTCGGCGCTCAAATTGGTGGAGTCCATTGTTCACGTCCTTGTGATCCAGGAGAAATGCAGATTTTTTGACCGCTTGCGCCGGTTCAAAATTACGCCAGGATAATCACTGGGATCAGGTCTTTGATCCGGCCACCCCCTCCCCGAAATCCCGGCAAAGTTCCTTTCTCGCTCAACTGGGATGCGTCGTTTTAAATTCCAGATTTTTACCCCTTACCTGCATTTTGATGATCGTTCCGGCCGGGGGGTCTTCTTTCAACAGAAAATCGGCCATCGGCTCACGGATGTGCTTTTGAATAAGCCGGCGCAGCGGGCGCGCGCCCCACTCCGGGTGATCGTTTTGTTTGAGCAGCCAGTTCTTGGCCCCCTCGGTCATCTCCAGGTGGAGATTGCGGCCGGCCATAAGCTTCTCCTCTTTGCGCAGGAGCAAATCCAAAATTTGACGCATATCTTCCTGGCTGAGCGAGTGGAAATAGATAATTTCGTCCAGCCGGTTCAGAAATTCCGGCCGGAAATGCTCTTTAACGGCCTGTTCGGCCATTTCGCGGGCCGCCGCTTCGCTGAGTTGGGGATCGGCCAGGAAACGCCCCCCGGCGTTGCTGGTCATGATAATAACACATTCACTAAAACTGACCGTTTCTCCCTGGCCGCTGGTCAAACGGCCTTCGTCCATCACTTGCAGAAACACATCAAAAACCTTGAGGCTGGCTTTTTCAACTTCGTCAAACAAAATGACGCTGTACGGGCGTTTTTTAACCGCTTCGGTAAGCTGGCCGCCCGCCTGGCTGTCAACATAGCCCGGCGGCGAACCGATCAGCCGGTTGACGGAGGATTCGTCCATAAACTCGCTCATGTCAAAGGTCAGCAGGGCATCTTCGGTGCCAAACATGAACTCGGCCAGGGCTTTGGCCAGCTCGGTTTTACCCACGCCGGTCGGCCCTAAAAAGAGAAAAGAACCGATAGGCCGCTTGGGGTCCTTGAGGCCAACCCGCGCCATTTTGACTGCCCGGCTCAGGGCCAAAATAGCCTCACTCTGGCCGATGATCCGTTTGCGCAGGTGGTCAAACATGTTGACGTAGCGGTCCCGTTCATCCGCGCCCAGATTCGTCACCGGGATGCCGGTCAACATACTGGTGGCGATCATCACATCGTCCGGGTCGAGTTGGTTATCACTTTTGACCGGCGCTTCGGCACTCATTTTGGGGTTCATACGCAACATGGCACAGGCCTGATGCAGTAAATGAACCGCCGCGCTGGGCAGAGGCCGGACCGTGTAGTAACGTCCACCCAGGCGGGCTGCCTCGACCAGGCTGGCATCGGCAATGGTCAAATTGTAATCCGCTTCCAGGGCCGGCCGCTGCATTTTGAGAATTTCAACGGTTTCGTCAACCGTGGCCGGGGGCACGTGGAGCACCTGGCTCTGCTCGACCACGACGGTAGCCTTGCTCAGGCGCTCGTTGAACCGTTCCGGGGTGGCCGTGCCGATGACGGTCACATTGTCGCTGAAGAAGGCTTTTTGCAGCTCGTTGCAGGCATCTTCGCGGAAATCGGCCCGCAGACCGCCAAAGAAGCGGGCAATGTCGGGCACAAACAAAACACCGCCCTGGGCCTGCCGCACTGCCTGCTGCACTGCTTCCACCGGGCTGGTCAGCAGGGCCTGCTCGCTGAGGGGCACAACCCCTTTCAAACCGGCCGGTCCTTTCCCCTCGGCAATCAACTGCCGCAGGGCCAGCACCAAGGAGCGTTTGCCCACCCCCGTCGGCCCGACCAGGATGACATGCCGCTTTCCGGCCATAGTTAACCGGCTGACCAGTTTGAGCAGCAAATCCTGGCGCATATAAATGGTGGCGGCGGGCCGGCTTTTGGCCGGAGTGGTGGAGTCCAGCGGCAGAGCCGACAGATTTAAGGCATCCTGAACAGCTTTGGCCGTGATCCCTCGCTTTCTGAGGGCCAGGTCGCTGCGGGTGCCCAGGCCGGCCATAACCGCCAGGGCCTGCGTACTTGTACACTGAGCCAGTCCCTGTTGGTTGGCCAGGGTCAGTCCTTCGTCCAACACAACCAGCATCTTTTCGCTCAAGGGAACTCTTTCGTTGGTGCTGGTCACAAAATCAAAGCGGGCGTCCTTGAGATCGGCATTGGCCCCGCGCAGCCAGCGCTGGTCGCTGACGGCTCTTTCCACGTCGCGCTCAAAATCACCCCAATTGAAGCCGCGCTCCTGGCTAAAATTCCGCAGCAATTGTTGGGCGGCTGAATCGGGCGTTTTGAGCATAGCTAACAGTAAAATTTCAGGAGTCATCACGGGGATGTGGTAGACCCGCATCAATGCTGCCGCCTGGTTGAGGATTTGGGCCAATTCTGAAGAGGGTATTTTGGTTGAGAGGGTGCCACGATTGGATGCCAATGTCTACTCCTTGTCTCTTCGCGCCATTTTGCTAGACATTATAGCACATCGCTTTTATTGGCGACAACCGTAACGCAAGGGTTGACAATCTGGCGTTTACGGTTATAATCGTGCCAGGCCAGTTGAAAATAGGTTTTCTCTCTGTTTCCTCTCTCACCTCAGCCACAACCGGGTTTACCACAAAAGCTGTCCGATGTTAGTGGGGTCTAATCATACTTTCCCCGGCCATCGTTTTCGCTGACTGGACCAGGTTCTTGTTTCTCATTCCCGTAAGATCAAAATTTGACACTCCTCAACGGTGAGGTAAGGCTACTCATTATCAAGTTGCTTTTGTTCACAACCGGTTTCCAATCTGGTTCAATCCTGTTCCCAAACTGAATCCCAATCTCATTTCCAGCCTGATGTGAAGTATGGGCAGGGGATTGGAAGCGTGGGAACGAGATTAGAATGGCAGACACATTTCCGCCGGTTTGATATTTCAACTGAAAGGGGGGCAGCAGCACTCAACAAGCGGTTGTGTGACCTTTAAACACTGTGGTAGTTTTTGGCGTACCCAATGCCAATCCGTTTAGATAGGAGTCCTTTAATCTATTAGCTTTGAGAGGAGAAGCGAAACCCATGATCCGTAAATTTATGGCCGTAACTGTAATTGTTCTCTTTACCTTTGCCCTGGTGGCTGCCCTTAAGATGACCAGTGAAGTTCAACCGGCCCAGGCAGCCCCTCAGGTTCCGGAAGTGATTGCCCCGCAGATTGCCACCCAGGCGACTACCGCCACCGTCGCCGGCCAAACCCTGTCCACAGTTCAACAGCGCGGGGTGCTGAGGTGCGTCGGCAATGCTAATTTAATCGGTTTTGGCTATCTCGATCCCGACAGCGGCGAATTTGCCGGTTTTGACGTGGATTTCTGCAAGGCCATAGCCGCGGCCGTCCTGGGCGACGCCTCGGCGTTTGAAATTCTGCCCGCCGATGCCACGCAGCGCTTCCCCTTGCTGCAAAGCGGTGAGGGTGATGTGCTCATCCGCAACACCACCTGGACCATCAGCCGTGACACCTCCCTGGGCTTCAACTTTGCCCCGACCACCTTCTACGATGGGCAGGGTATGATGGTCCGTGAAGACAGCGGCATCGAGTCGCTGGAGGATATGGAAGGCGCGACGGTTTGTGTCCAGCAGGGTACAACCACCGAGAAGAACCTGGCCGATGTGATGCGCGCTTTGAACGTGGACTATGAGCCGGTCGTCTTCCAGGATTCGGTGGATACCCGCCAGGCCTACGATGAAGGCCGCTGCGATGGCTTCACTACCGATAAATCGGGCTTGCTGTCCGAGCGAACCCAAATGGAGAATCCTGACGACCACGTCATCCTGGACGAAACTATGTCCAAAGAACCGCTGGGACCGGCAGTCCGGCATGGTGATGACCAGTGGTTCGACATCGTCAAATGGGTCACCTTCGGTGTGATTGCCGCCGAAGAGTACGGGATTACCTCTGAAAACGTCGAAGAAATGGCCGAAACGTCTGAAGACCCGGTTATCCGCAACCTCCTGGGCGCTGAAGGCGACCTGGGAGTGGGTCTGGGCCTGGAGAACGATTTTATGGTTCAGGTCATCAAGCAGGTCGGCAACTACGGCGAAATCTATGATCGCCACCTGGGGCCAGATGCCCTGGATGTGCCCCGTGGTTTTAATGCGCAGTACACGGATGGCGGTCTTCAGTATGCGATGCCTTTCCGCTAAATCATAAGATCAAAGATACAGCCCGGCCAAAGTACAGCCGGGCTGTATCATAATGATACTGTAGGACAAGCTAACAGCTTGTCCTGTTTTTCGTAGCTTGTAGCGTAGGACAAACTGTCAGTTTGTCCTACAGTAAGTGTGAGGTGAGAGATGGCCACAACTTCACCCAATCTGAAACCCGGCGGCCCCAAAGAGGCGGCTATTCCCTTCTGGCGTGATGTCAGAATTCTTGGAGTGATTGGCCAGGTTATTTTTATGGTCCTGGTTCTCTTGGGCCTGGGCTGGCTGGTTGCCAATTTCATCGAAAATTCCAATATCCAAGGATTACAACTTGGCTTTGAGTTCATCAACACCACTGCCGCTTTTGACATTGCCGAAGGGATTGCTTACGAGTCAACCGATACCTTTGGCCGGGCGCTGTGGGTTGGTTTGGTCAATACCATTCGGGTTTCGCTGATTGGCATCATTCTCACCACCATTCTGGGGCTTATTACCGGCATTGCCCGTCTCTCCAACAACTGGCTTATTGCCAAAATTGCCACCATTTACGTTGAAACTGTCCGCAACATTCCCCTGCTGGTGCAGCTTTTCTTTATTTATTTTGGGGTGGTGCTAAAGTTACCCTCGGTCAGGGACAGTGTGCAGCCGTTTGGCTGGCCCGTTTATCTCAATCAGCGCGGCGTCACCCTGCCCAGCCTGGTTGCGACCGCCAGCTTTCCCATCTGGCTGGCTTTTGTGGTGTTGGCCGTTATTTTGGTCATGGTCCTGTGGCTGCTGCAGACCTGGCAGGAAGAGAAAACAGGCAGATCTATCAATAAAATTGGCAGTGCCCTGGTTGCATTTCTGCTGGTGGTGGGCATTGGCTGGTGGGTAACGACCAATTTCAGCAGTGAGCAGGCCATTATGGTTGACAGCTCAAGGAAAATCACCGGTTTTGACGATTTTGAAAATATCTACCTGGTCAAGATTGACGAAGGTGCTTTGCAGGAATTGGGGGTTGACCGGGCGACCGTGGATAGATTAACCTCAACCGAAGCGGTGGCCGCCCTGCGAGCAGATTTAGAGGCGCAGCTTGAGGCTATCGAACCGGAGGAAGTGGAAGAGGAAGCTGTGCCTGAAGCTCAGGCGGCTGGGAGCGCCGACGAAAACGGAGCCGAAGGAACTGATGAAGCAGCCTCACAAGAGGCAGCCGAACCCGTTGTCAGCGAAGCAGTTGCCACCCAAATTGATACATTAGAAGCTAAATTAGATGTACTGGATGACGCGGCCATTGCCGTTTGTGCCTTAGAAGATACTCCCGCCGCGGCCAATGCGGCCAGCCAGCTTCGCCAGCGTAACGTTCCCATTGACGATGAAAGCGAACGTACAATGGCCAGGGCCGCTGCTGCTTATGCTGACGGCGATTGCGATTTACTGGCCGGCACCCAAGCAGAATTGGCCGCCCAACGCGCGATTTTAGAGGAACCTGATCAGCACGAGATCGTACCTATTGACGCGGCGCCTTTAATTGTCAGCATTCCCGCACCTTCCGGGTTTAATATTCAAGGGGGAACCGGGCTTTCACCGGAGTTTTTTGCTTTGTTGGCCGGGCTGGTCATTTATACCGGTGCTTTTGCCTCAGAGATTGTTCGAGCCGGCATTTTGGCAGTGTCCAAAGGCCAATCCGAGGCGGCCCGAGCCCTGGGGCTGAGCGAGAGCCAGCGGCTGCGCCTGATTGTTTTGCCCCAAGCCCTGCGGGTCATTATCCCGCCCATGACCAGCCAGTATCTTAACCTGACCAAAAATTCCAGTTTGGCCATTGCAATTGGCTACCCCGACTTGGTCGCTGTGGGCAATACTGTCCTGAACCAATCTGGCTTTCCCGTGCAAGTTATTATCATTTTTATGATTTCGTATCTAAGTCTCAGCCTGATTATTTCGGCCTTCTTGAATTGGTATAACAAGAAAGTAGCTTTGGTCGAGCGTTAAAGTTATCAAATTTTGTCAGCGTGACGTCTTGGGTGGAGCATTAAATTATGGCAACCATAACCCAAACCCAAAAAACCACTGCTGCTCTGGACGAGGGGCCGCAATTTGACCTGGATGTAGCGGGCTGGTTCAGAAACAGCGTTTTTAACAGCATCTGGAAAATAATTTTTGCCATTGTGCTGGTGGTCGCCAATGTTCTCATTGTGCGGGCCACCTACCGGGCCGAGCCGGTTGAGTTATCCTACTACCTGGCCCCAGAAGGCCAACCCACCGGCCTGGGCAACCTGATCCTGTTTCTAACAAATGGCTCTTTTTTAACAACCCTCATTGTCGTTTTGTGGTTTATTGGCGCGGTTCTGGTCGTCTATAGTACGGCCCGGCATCGCTTGCCCCCGCTGGTTCAGTGGCTCAAGGATAAGCTTTATACCGGTTTTTTCGGTTCTTTGACCACCCTGGCTCTGACTCTGCTCATTATCTTTGCGATTCGCGGGATACTGGCCTGGACAGTTTTTGGCGCTTCGTTTGAGACCAACCCGGACACGGTAGATACCCTCGAAAATATGATCCCTGGCGCCGTTTGGGGCGTCGTGGGGGCTAACCTGAAGCTTTTTGCTGTCGGCCAATACCCCAGCGAGTCCATCTGGCGGGTCTGGGCGTCGTTGGGCCTGTGGCTGGTGCTGGCTGTGCTCAGTGTCTTCGCCTGGAATTTTGGTTCGCCCCTCAAAACTATCCGCAGGCCGTTGGTCTGGGCCTGGTTAGCCTCGCTACTGGTTATTTACTTCTTGCTGCGCGGCGTCAGCAGCGATGGTCCCCTGAACCTGGTTGACACCCGGCGCTGGGGCGGCTTTATGTTAACCGTTTTTATTGCTGTCATTGGCATTGTGGTTTCATTCCCCATTGGTTTGCTGCTGGCGCTGGGACGCCGGAGCCAGGTTCGTGGGGTGCCTTATCTCTGGTTGTGGGGCGCGATTGGCTTGCTCATTTATTGGCTGCTGGGTAACTTTCCAGAAAGGCCCTTTAGCTTGGCCGTCCCGGTTATTTTTAGAGACCCGCCGATTTGGACCATTAATTTCTCCCCGATGGGCCTGGCAATTTTTCAGGCCGTGTTCATCGTGGGCTTATGCTGGATTATTGGCCACTACTTCCAGGGTAACTTGATCAAAACGTTCAGTGTGGCTTATATCGAAATTATTCGCGGCGTCCCGTTGATTACCGTGCTCTTTATGGCTCAGGTGATGCTGCCGATTTTCCTGCCCAAAGGAGTTGAGATTAATAACTTGCTGCGGGTGGTGGTCGGCGTCATCCTCTTTAGCGCAGCTTACCTGGCCGAAAATGTGCGCGGTGGCCTGCAAGCTATTCCGCGTGGACAATACGAAGCAGGGGCAGCCATCGGCTTGAGTACGGCTCAATCTATGCGTCTAATTATCTTGCCCCAGGCGTTGCGAGCGGTAATTCCCGCGCTGGTCGGCCAGTTCATTAGCCTTTTCAAAGACACCTCCCTCGTGGGAATTGTAGGACTTTTCGAACTGCTGGGTATTTCCCAGATTGTCATTGCCCAACCGGATTGGTTTGGCCTGCAGCGCGAAACATTCGCCTTTGTGGCCCTAGTTTATTGGATTTGCGCCTTTTCGATGTCGTCCGCCAGCCGGAATCTGGAGCGGAAATTGGGAGTTGGAAAATATTGATTTACGATTAGCTACCCCCATCGTAACTTCAAAATCGCAAATCGTAAATTGGATTATTGTTTAATCCCACTGCATTTTAGGAGTAAAAATCAATGGCCTCATCAGATACAGGTATCATCATCTGCAACGATGTCCACAAGTGGTACGGCGAGTATCACGCTCTGCGCGGCGTAACCACTACGGTCAAAGAGGGAGAGGTAGTGGTCATTATTGGACCATCCGGTTCCGGCAAATCCACCTGGATTCGGACCATCAACCGGCTGGAAGAGCATCAAAAGGGCCAAATCATTGTGGATGGGACCGAGTTAAATAACGACATTCGCCATATCCAGGAGATCCGCCGCGAAGTGGGCATGGTTTTTCAGCAGTTTAACCTTTTCCCCCATTTGACCGTGCTGCAAAATGTCACCCTGGCCCCGATTAATGTGCGTAAGTGGTCGCGCGAGCGCGCTGAAGAAATTGCCATGCAGCAGTTGGAACGGGTTAAAATCCCGGAGCAGGCCCACAAATACCCCGGCCAGCTCTCCGGCGGACAGCAGCAGCGAGTCGCCATTGCCCGCGCCCTGGCCATGCAGCCCAAGATTATGCTTTTCGACGAGCCGACCTCAGCTCTGGACCCGGAAATGATTAAAGAGGTACTGGACGTGATGCAGGAGCTGGCCGAGTCGGGTATGACTATTATGGCCGTCACCCACGAGATGGGCTTTGCCCGCAATGTGGCCAACCGGATTATCTTTTTTGACCAGGGCAACATTGTAGAAGAAAAATCTCCCACTGAATTTTTCGCCAACCCCGAACACGAGCGAACCAAGCTGTTTTTGAGCCAGATATTGCACCACTAACGTCGGCTGCTCGTGTAGGAGTCGAAGCTTTAGCTGAGATAATTAGGTTTACACTCGGCTAAAGTCTCGACTCCTTTTTATAGGTTGACCTCAAATCGCAAACTCTACTTCCCCCCATGCCCGCAGCTCCAACGGCAGCAAACTGTAATAGATAAAGTAATGCAGCGGCGTGGCGACACCCGCTTCCCGGCCTAAACGCACCACCGCGCCGTTCTGCGAAGCCAATTCCGAAGGGCGACCCGCCATAATATCGCGCTGCATTGAGGCAGTGCCATGGGGAGGAAAGGTGTCTATAAAAGCCAGGGTTTGGCTGACCACATCCGCCGGCAGGGCGATGTGATGCGCCAGGGCCACGTTGTAAATTTCCTGAAGCGACTGCTCCAGCATCTCGCGTGTTTCCGGCACGCTGCGCAGTACGCCGATAGGGGCGCGGGTCACTGCGCCGACTCCACTCCAGGTGGCAATCAGTAGAAATTTGCGCCACATGGCCGCTTTAATATCAGCCGGCACTTCCACCAGGACTCCTTTGGCGCGAGCAAAAGCCTGGCGCAGCCGTTCAACTCGCTCGCTGGGCCGATCATCTAACTCGCCAAAGGTAATAAAGGGTTCGATGCCGGTATGGCGGATATGTCCCGGCCCGGCTACAAAAGCAATGAGGCCGCATAAGCCGCCTGCCACCGAGTCCGCTCCCAGCACTGCCGCCAATTCTGCCGGCGCGTCCACCCCATTTTGCAGGGGCACCACCATCGTCTCCGGGCCGACCAGGGGCAGGATCGCTTGAGCCCCTTCGGCAACCTGCCAGGCTTTAACGCAGACCAACACTACATCCACGGGTCCCACGTTCGCGGGATCGTCAGTAGCTTGGGCTGGGTTAATCATAAAATCACCCAGTACGCTCTCAACCCGCAGCCCCTGGCTTTGGATCGCCCGCAGATGGTCCCCGCGAGCAATGAAACTAACCTCTTCCCCTGCCTGGGCCAGCCGCCCTCCAAAGTAACCGCCAACGCCGCCTGTTCCAAAGATGGCAATACGCATCAATACCTCCGTATTTTAGACCGCAGGGGTTTTCCAAACCTCTGCGGTCTACCGAATTACCGCGCCAATTCCTCAAGCAAAGCCTTGGCCTCTTGCAAGTCTGCCGTCTCAAAGCCTTCGCTGAACCGGCTATAAATCTCTCCCAACATCTGCCGCGCTTCCTCCCTTTTGCCCTGGGAGTGCCATAACCGGCTCAAACTCATCACCGCCCGCAGTTCCAGCGACTTGGTCCCCTGCCGCCGAGCCACCTCAACGGCCTGCCAAAAGCACATCTCGGCCTCACTTTCATCCTTCATCCTTCCGCCTTCATCCTTTAACAGTTGCTCTCCCTTGAGCCGATACAACTCCGCTTCCAAAAAGCGTTCACCGGTTCTTTCCACCCCGGCCAGAGACTTTTCCAGGGTAACAATCCTCTCCGTTCCCTGCTCTATTCTGAGATGCACGCCACCCAGTAGAGCCGTCGAGTGTGCTCCGGTGGCATACCAGGCATCCAGACCTTGACGTATCTGCTCAATCCCCTCTTCTTCCTGCCCCCGTTCAGCCAAGGCCCAACCCCGAAATATTCTTCCGTGCAGCCTCCAGTCTAAAAAACCCTGCCTGGTCGAGAGGCCGATATTTTCCTCGGCCCACTCCAAGACGGCTTGCTCCTCCCGGCGGAAATAGTGAAGCATGCAGGCCACGGCTTGAGTCCCCGCAATACTATAAGGGTGCCTGAGCTCGTGGGCCAAGTTAAGCGCCTGGTGCAGTTGTTCCAGAGCCTGCTGCGGATAGCCCTGAAACCACCTGACCAGGGCCAGGTAACGCCGGCAGTACACGCCCGGATCGGATCTGTAAAGAGAGATATAAGCAGCCTGTTGCCGGGACTCGTAAAGGGTCAGCGCCTGCTCCAGGTGGGCTTGCGCTGAGGCTAGCTTTTCCCCGTTAAAAAATGAGAGCGTGCCCAGGGCTACGTGAGCCCCAATGTGGAGGACCGGGTCTTGCAGGCTTCCGGCCAGGCGCAGGCACTGCTCGGCCAGTTCCCTTGCTGTCTGCTGCGACTCGCCTTGCATCATATAAAAGTTCCACAGTCCCCACAACACCTTGAAGAGGTGAGGCGTTGCTTCAACCTGGCGGCAAAGTGTTCGGGCCCGCATATAGGCACGTCCTACGCCCGGAGCGCCAGCGCCGGTTACGACGATCAGGGCATGGGCCAGCGCAACGCTCAGGTTGAGTTCCTGTTGGGCATACTGTGACGGATCAGGCAGCGTTTCGAGCAGCTCAAGTCCCTTGTTAAAATGGACAAGGGCTTCCTGATAGGCGGACAACTGCATCGCCCGCTCACCCGCCTGCTGTAGATAGCCAACGGCCTTCACCAGCAATCCGGCCATTTGGAAATGCCAGGCAAGCTGGACCGCCACGTCCTCGCTCTGACCTTCATACAATTGTTCAAGCACCTTGCCTACAGCTTCGTGGAGATAAACCCGCTCCACTTCATCCAGACTGCTATACAAATACTTTTGAAACAAAATGTGCCCGAACCGATAATGGGACAACCGCTGCCCCCCGACGGCCAACAGCCCGCTGCTCTTACTTCTGACCAGGCGATGCTGCCTGTCCAGGATGCCACTCAACTGCCCGATCACCAGTGGTTCGTCAATCTGCTGCACCCGCGCGATCACTTCTGCTGTAAAAACCTCGCCCTCGACGCTGGCCACTTTCAGTAACTCCAATAACCTTTGCGATAAGCGGCCAACACGCTCCCCAATCATCCCCTCGACCCGAGCCGGCAGGGTCTCCCAATCCAGGGTTCGACCTTCAACCCACCGGCCTTGCCCATCCTGAACCAAATCTCCCCGCTCCTGCATGCCGCGCAGCATCTCGACGGTGAAGAGGGCATGGCCCTGGGCCTGCTGGTAGAGTGCTTCCTGAAATGCAGTCCCCAACCGATTGGGTTGGCTGTCCAGCAAAGCTTTGACAAATGAGCGGCCATCTGCCTGGTTCAAGTCTATATGAAGCGGGCCGAAATCTCGCTGGAACTCATTCACCACCGCTTCCAGGGGATGCCGCTCGCCAACGCGGCCCAGGGCCATATCAGCCTGGCGATAGGTCCCTACGATCAAGAGGCGCTGGCCTTTGAGCCTTCGGCCTAGATGAAACAACAGGTTGATGGAACCGTTATCGGCCCAGTGGAGGTCATCTAAAACCAATAAGAGGGGATGCTGCCGGGCCAGCGTCTGCAAGACCTGGCTATATTGCTCAAAAAGAGCCGGCTGCTGTAGCTGAAAGGGGCCTGACCCGGCCTCCTGCCGGGCCACGAGTTGCCTGAGTTGAGTTAGCCAGCCGGCCCCGGCAGGTGCACCAGTTGCCGCTCGGCGAACCAGGGCTGAACCGGGGATAAATATGTCAAGCAGGTCCGGGCCAGCTTCTATCAAAGCCTGAACCGCCACAGGCATCAACGACCACAGACGACGCGCTTGCTCCTGGCTGATCACTCCCGCAGCCCAGCCAGCTTCGACATCGCCGGTCAGCGACCTTAGAATCTCCCGGAAGGGTAGATAGGGATCGCCCACTCCAGTAAAAGCGTTACAATTCCCCCCAGCGACGATCAACTCGGGTTGGGCCTCCTGGGCGCGGCGGCTGAATTCCTGGACCAAGGTCGTCTTGCCGTTGCCGGCGTCGCTAACGACGAAGACGACTTGGCCCTGTCCAGCCAGGGCCAGATTAAGAAACCTGTCCAGTTGGGTCAATTCGTGCTCACGAGCGACGAAAACGGCGCGTTCGCTGGCCATTCTGCTTGCAGCCAGCTCGTCTAATCCTTCCAGGAAGGCCGGGGGGTGGGGTACCATGTCCTGCCGCCGACTGGAGACAGTGATGGCAGGCTCTAATGCCCTGGCCTGGATTTGCTCGGCTAAGGCTCTGGTTTCCGCGGCCGGTTCTGCGCCTAATTCTGTTTTGAGCACGTGGCGGCACAGGTCAAATTGAGCCAAAGCTGCCTCAGGCCGGCCCTGTCGAGCGTAGGCTCGCATCAAGGAGCGATACCACGTTTCCTGCAGATTATCCAGGCGCAGCAATTTATGGGCTGTTTCGACGACGACCAGGTCATCGCCGCTGCTTTGACCATTCGCAAGCTGTCGGATCAAAGTGGCTTGATAGCTCGCTTTTAACCGCTCTCGTTCTAAGAGGGTCCACTCTTCAAAACCATACGCGCCTCGCACATTTAGCCCCTCCAGAAAATCACCCCGGTACAGGTCGGTTTGACCCGCTTCAAAATCAGTCACGTCCACCCAAAAATCACAATCAAAGTTGAAGGCGATCTGTTGCCGGTCGGCCAAAAGGTAAACGGGACCGATCGCGCGCCGCAGTTCGGACAGAAGCCAGCGCAGGCTAGCGTTAGGATCAATAGGCCCATCAAAAAGCAAATCAATCAAATGTCTGCGGGTGTGGGACTTGCCAGTCACCAGCAGGTAAGCCAGCAGCGCCGCCGCTTTGAAGCCGCGCAGAGAAACAAGCTGGTCATCCCGGCTAATTTGGACAGGGCCTAACAGGCGAACGAAGAGGGTCATTTTTAGCCAGCCTCTGAATTTAAAGGATAGGGGAGAAGAACGACTCGAGGCGTGGAAATTGAGAAATGGAGATGTGGCTCAACCTTCCAAACTTGAAAACACAAGCTGCTCCCCTCAATTTTAGGGGCTTTAGGATCAATGTCAAAAAACCGTTTGATACGGACTGGCTTTTATCAAACGTTAGCTTCAACGCTTCCTCAAACGGTCATTTTGTAAACTGAAGTCAGGTTAATATCAAAAATAGTCACACTTTTAACATCAAAACGAAGGGGGGTTGCCGTGTTTAATCAAGCCAAAGTGACAAATCTAGCTCTCGCAGTTATTGCTCTAGTTTTCATCGTAAGTTGTGGGGTTAATAAATCTACGGCTGTTCCAATAGCTTCACGACCATTAGAGCAGCCGGTAGAGGTCTCTCAAGACAATGCCTGGGAGGATGAGGTGCTGCCACAACCCCCTCTCGATTTGAGTAGCGGCGCCAAGCCAGCTTCTGAACCAGCGCCCGGTATCACCCTACCGGAGGAGATAGTAAGTGATGCTGTGACTGTTCCAGTTGTCGAAAATAAAGTCGTTTCTAAGAAGCCAATTGAACTTGAGGCGAATTGGGAAAGTGACATTACTCCGGTCGTTGAAAATAACGTCATCTCATCCGAACAGGTGCCGAGACATCAGCCCTGGAAGCATAATACCATTCCCACCCAGCAAGAACTTGAGACAAACAGACCGATGATTGATGGATCAGACCCTACAACTCTCACCCACTGGGAGCAAAGGTGGTTGGCCGGAGAGTAGAATCTGATGACATCGAACGCTTCGCCGGTCGCGAGTAATCATGAAGTTGGGAAGAAGCTGCACCTGACTCCAGATCGGTTGATCGAGGAACAGCCGTATTTGTCTTTACAAGAAAGGAGAACATTATGCAAAATCCTACCCTATCCCGGCGAGAGCTGCTCGCCGCCGGGGGCGCTACCCTGGCCACGAT
>JAHDWA010000095.1:0-26749 GCA_023382535.1 Anaerolineae bacterium
ATCACATCACGGAGTGTCTACCTGTCTATTTGGTCTAATTTGACAGGGGATGAACATCCAGGGGTCTAAAATCTCATTCCCACACTTCGCATCACTCGGGGAAGGCACGAGATTGGGGAAGTTACTTCATCCACAATCTGAAGATAGCGCCGCAAAGGGAATATTGCTCTAACGCCCTAATGCAGCCAGCATATCGGCAACTCTGGTAAATTTAAGTCGAGGCCGCCCTAACTCTTTACCTTTGGCCAGCTCGATCTCATTCAGCCGGAGCCAATCCTGGTACGTCACATAACGGGGCTGGCGCCGGCGGATAAGGGCCTCAATGGCAGCAGGGTCGGGCTGGACGGGCTGGAGGGTTAATCCCTGGGCTAAATCTTCCAGCATGCAGCTTACGGTTTCAGCGGCATCGGGCTTGTTGGTGCCGATGACTCCGCTGGGACCGCGTTTGATCCAACCGGCGCAGTATTCGCCGACCACCGGCTGCTGGGTATCAGGATTGATCACCCGGCCCTTGTTATTAAAAATGACGCCCCACTTGTCGTTAAAGGGGACGCCCGGCAGCGCCACGCCGCGATAACCCACGGAGCGAAAGACCAGGCCCACCGGCAGTTCCTCGTATTCACCGGTCGGTTCGGCCCGCAGTGTGCCGGCCTCGGTGGCGTACAGTTTATTTTTGACCAGCTTGATGGCCCTGACCCGCCCCTTTTCATCGCCCAAAATTTCAACCGGCGACACCAAAAAACGCACTACCAATTGGCGGGGTTTGTCTTCGTCCGGGCGCTGGGCAAAACCCTGCAAAATCTCTACTTTTTTCAGGGCGAGCCGGTCCTGGGTGCGCTGGAGTTCCGCCCGGCTCAACTCGTCCAGTTCCGCTTCTGCTGGCGGCACATAGATGTCAGCGCCGGTCAGTTCGCCTAATTCTTTGATTTCAGGATTGGTAAAGGCGGCCTGAGCCGGTCCGCGCCGCCCCAGCAGATAGACTTCTTTGATGCTGCTGTGGCTGAGCGCTTCCAGGGCATAATCGGCGATGTCGGTAGCCGCCAATTCTTCGCGGGTACGGCACAAGATGCGGGCCACGTCTACGGCTACGTTACCTACCCCAACCACGGCAGCCCGTTCCTGGGTCAGGTCAAAGTGGCAGTCACGATAATCGGGGTGACCGTTATACCAGGCCACAAATTCGGTAGCCGCGTGACTCCCCTGCAACTCTTCGCCGGGAATGCCCATACTGCGGTCGGTTTGAGCGCCGGTGCAAAAGATGATTTGGTGATAATGATCGCGCAAATCATCCAGGCTAAGGTGCTTACCCAATTCAACATTGCCATAAAAGCGAAAGTTGGGGTGGGCCGCCGTTCGATCATAGGCCGCTGTGACTGATTTGATTTTTTGGTGATCGGGGGCCACACCGCCGCGAACCAGGCCGTAAGGGGTGGGTAAGCGGTCAAACATATCAACCTGCACGACAAGGCCCTCTTGCTTGAACAACTGGTCCGCAGCGTAAAAGCCGGTGGGACCAGAACCAATGATGGCAACGCGGAGAGGGTGGATGGCAGTGCCGGGTTGAACCATTAGATTTACCTTGAGCGTTGGGGCTTTTCGCCCAGGATTTGTGTTTGCAGCGTGTCAACTTCGCCCTGGTATTGATCGCGTTGGGCTTTGACCACATCGCCTATGGAGACAATCCCGACGAGCTTGCCTCGCTCGACAACAGGCAAATGGCGAATCCGCTTCTCGGTCATCGTATTGGCCACCGACAGGAGATCATCTTGCGGCAGCGCGGTAATGACATGCCTGGTCATCAATTCACTGACCGATTTTGAAAAAATTTGTTCGTCCTTAGCCAGGGCCCGGGTAATATCCCGCTCGGATAGAATTCCAACCGGAAGGTTAGCTTCATCTACCGCGACCAGCGCCCCAATATTATACTCTGCCAGCCGGGCAATGGCTTCTCTGATGGACTGCCCAGGGCCGATGGTCACGACATTCATCCCCTTCTTCGCCAGGATACTTTTGATGTTCATTGGATTTTTCCCCCCTTGGAAAATCTACAAGCGGCGGAGTAAGATGATTAAGTAACGAAAGTATAAACTTATTCCGGCAATTGTCAACCAAAAAATAGACCCGCTAGATCTGCTCTCGCAAATCCTGAGGGCCTATATTTAAAACACATCCCTAACTGCTCAGATTATGGGCCAAAGTCAAAGAATTTTGCCGGGATTAGGAGATTTGGGGATAAAACAAAAATTAAAAATCTCCTAATCCCCTGATCCCGGCCCAACCCGCTTTTATGGCCACCTGAGCAGGTACCCACATCCAATAAAAATGAGCGATATTAACGGGCCACGCTCAAATACTTTTCCCCCCCATCAGGAAAGACCGTCACCACGACCCCATCGCTGAGGGTTTTGGCCAGTTGAACGGCCGCCCAGGCCGCGGCTCCGGCCGAGTATCCGACAAACATGCCCTCTTCCAGAGCCAGACGGCGAGCCATCTCATGGGCATCGTTGGGGTAAACGGCCATTTTGCGCTCGGCAAAATGAGGATCATAAATGCCGGGAACAATGCTGGTTTCCATGTGCTTGAGGCCCTCGATAATCGCCAGTTCATCGGCCGGCTCCACGGCTACCACCTCAATTTCGGGATTAAACTCTTTCAAGCGGCGACCGGTCCCCATCAACGTCCCGCTGGTGCCGATACCGGCCACAAAGTGAGTCACCGCACCGCCCGTCTGATCCCAGATTTCCACGCCTGTGGTCTGATAGTGCGCCTGCCAGTTGACCGGGTTGTTGTACTGGTCGGGCCGGAAATAAAAATCGGGATTTTCGGCGGCTAACTGTTCGGCGGTACGGATGGACAGGTCAATGCCTTCCAGGGGGTCGGTTAAGATTAGCTCCGCGCCGTAAGCCTTCAGAATGCTGGTGCGCTCGCTGCTGACGTTGGCCGGCATGACCAGGGTGACTTTGTAGCCCTTGACGGCGCCAATCATGGCCAGGGCAATACCGGTATTGCCGGAGGTGGCATCAATGATGGTCTTGTCGGGGGTGAGCAGGCCGCTGCGCTCGCCTTCCTCAATCATGAACAGCGCCGGGCGGGCTTTGACCGAGCCGCTGGCATTGAACCACTCCGCTTTGGCAAAGACAACCACGTTAGGATCAATGCCCTCGGCGGCGGCAATACGATGCAGCGGCAGCAGCGGGGTATTGCCAATGCGCGAGAGCAGGCTCTCGCCCAGGTGGGTGGGACGCCGGGTCACAAAAACGGGGCTGGTTTTTGGTTTTTCTATCGTCTGCAAAAGGGTCATTAAAACCTCTTCTTTGGTTAAACGTTCAACGTTTAACGTTTAACCGACTAACACCGGCTGGCTCACACCGTTGGCGGAAACCGGCGCGGCGTGGGGAATGCCGCAAAATTGCTCGTAATCAATTAACTCGGTTACGGTCGGATGAGTCCCGCAAACCGGGCAGTCAGGATTCTTGCGGACTTTGACCTCGCGGAACTCGGCTTCCAGGGCATCGTACAGCAGCAGGCGGCCAACGAGGGGCGCGCCGATACCCAGGATCAATTTAATGGCCTCAACCGCTTCCAGGCTGCCGATGATACCAGGCAAGACGCCTAACACCCCGCCTTCAGCGCAACTGGGCACTTCGCCGGGAGGCGGAGGATCGGGATAAAGACAGCGGTAGCAGGGACCACCGTTGGCCGTATCGAAGACCGTCACCTGGCCTTCAAAGCGGAAAATGCTGGCATCCACCAATTTCTTGCCCAAGAGCACGCAGGCGTCGTTGACCAGGTAACGGGTGGGGAAGTTGTCGGAGCCGTTGAGGACAATATCATACTGGCCGATGATGTCGAATGCATTCTGGCTGGTCAACTGAGTCTGATGGCCGATGACCTTAACATCAGGATTGAGTTGAGCAATGGTCCGGGCCGCCGACTCGACCTTGGGCTTGTCCACGTCTTCAAGCCGGTGGACGATCTGGCGCTGCAAGTTGCTGGTATCTACCACGTCGAAATCCACGATGCCGATTTTGCCCACCCCCGCCGCCGCCAGGTAGATCGCCGCCGGGCTGCCCAACCCACCCGCGCCGATCAGCAGCACGCTGGCGCCAAGCAGTTGCAGTTGCCCTTCCTCGCCCACTTCGGGCATGAGCGTGTGGCGGCTGTAGCGATGGCGCTGGTCTTCGTTCAGAATTTGGGGTTTGGAGAAGGGATAGCCGGCATTTTTCCAGCCATTAAAGCCGCCCCTAACCGAAACCACGTTGGTGTAGCCCAGCTCCTGCAAATCCCGAGCGGCCAGCAGTGTGCGGATGCCGCTGGCGCAGGTAAGGGCGATGGGGTGGCCGCGGTCCGGGACCAGAGCTTCAACCCGCAGTTCCAGAAACCCACGCGGGATATGGACCGAGCCTTTGATCCGGCCCTGGCTCCACTCATCCTGTTCCCGTATATCAATCACGGTTAAAGCTTCGCCGTCTTGCATGCGCTCGGCCAATTCGTGGACATCAATCTCTTCGATTTCTCTTCTCAACCGGGCAATCAGTTGATCGCTGGTAATATAACTCATCGCTCCCCCTATCTGCCCCCGGCCATGGCCGGGATAATCGAAACTTCGTCTTTGTCCGCCACCGGGGTATCAGCGCCCCGCAGGGTACGGATTTCCTCATCATTGACAAACACATTGACGTACCGCTTAATCTGGCCGTCTTCATCCCACAGGCGTGATTGGATGCCTGGATAATGCGCTTCAAGATTGCCAAACAGTTCTCGAATAGTCGCCCCGCTGCCTTCAACTTTGCTCTGGCCATTGGTATATCGTCGCAGCGGGCTGGGAATTCGCACAGTCGTCATTTTAGTAGTCTCTCCTTCAACAATTTTTCTTAAGTTCCACGCGGCTTCACCGCCGATTAATACAAAAAGGCTCATCGCGTGCAAGAGACGATGAGCCTGACTGAATAAGCAGTATATCGAGTTTAGTTATGATACAGAGGTAATTTCACTGAGAGTCTCATCGTCGTTGCTGCACGGCGATGCGGGCTACCGCAGCCCTCACTCTCAAACGCCGAGAGCGGGGCTACCGCGCCCGCTTACTACATGTGCAAAGTTCAATAAAATTTGCGGTAAAAAGTGTCACAGTTTTCACATCCACCAGACGAGTCGAGAGAGGCATATCTTACCCCACTCAACCTAATCGGTCAAATATGGATAATTGGAAGGCTCGAAGGCTGGAAAGAAATTTCCTAACCTCATCCTTCCAGCTCTCCATCAAAAGAAGCCCAACAGGGTCGGGTCTTCCATCATTTCCGGATTCCACTGCTCCGGCAGCACCTCGACCTTGGTATCGCGCCCGGCCGCCTTTTCCGATGTCTCTTTGACTTGCTGTACCAGCCACGGCCCGTAGGGACAGAACGGCGTGGTCAGCAGCATTCTGACCACTGCCGGCGTGCTGTCCAGATCAATCTCTCTAATCAACCCCAGGGCGACCACATCCAGATGGAGTTCAGGGTCCAATACGCCGCGCAGGGCTTCCCGCACTTCTTCATCCGTCACATTATTACCTTTGGTTTCTTCAGACATAATCTCTCCTCGATTTTAGACTTTAGATTTTGGATTGCTCACCGTGTTAAAGGCATCTATCCAGCTTTCTAATCTCTAATTTCTCATTACTAAGTTCTTATTCTTTCGGCGCGATCAAAATATCGTCGCCTTCAATCCTGACCTCATACAGCGGCACCGGGGAGAAGGCAGGCATGGTCTGCTGGCCGGTCTTGATATTAAACCGCGCCCCGTGCCGGGGACAGACCACGCACTCGCCCTCCAAGTGGCCTTCGACCAGCGGGCCGCCATCGTGGGTACAGACATCGGAGATGGCATAAAATTCGCCGTTTAGGTTGAAGAGACCCACATCATCATCTTCATACTCGACCAGCATCGTTTCGCCAGGAGCAAGATCTGAAGTTTTGGCTACTTTGATGAATTTTGACATTGTTTCCTACCACTCCTCGTCGTCGGTATTCCAATCCTCTTCACTTAAACCGTAAGCGCCGGCTTTAAGCACCTTCAGCGAAAGGAGAGCGCACTTCAAGCGCACCGGGCCAATTTCGATGCCCAACGCTTCCAAAATCTGTTCTTTGCCGATCTGTTTGGCTTCCTCCAGCGATTTGCCCTGGATCATTTCGGTTAGCATGCTGGCGCTGGCCTGGCTGATAGCACAGCCTTTGCCGGTAAAGGCCACCTGGTCAATGATGTTATCCTCGTTCACGTGCAGGTCCAGCCGAATCACGTCGCCGCAGAGGGGATTGTGTTCCTCGTGCGAGTGGGTCGGATGCTCCAGCTTGCCCGCGTTGCGCGGGTGGCGATAGTGGTCTAAGATATTTTCCCGATAGAAGTCGTCCATACCCTTTACCTGCCCAACAGTTCTCGCGTTTTATCTAACCCCTCCGCCAGCCGATCCACTTCCTGTGGCGTGTTATAAACGTAGAAACTGGCACGGGCTGTCGCCTGCAGGCCAAACTTATCGTGCAGCGGCATGGCGCAGTGATGCCCGGCCCGAACACAAATCCCCTCGCCGTCCAGCACAGCGGCGATGTCGTGGGGATGGATGTCGCCCAGGGTAAAGGCGACTGCCCCCCCGCGCGCCGTCGGGTCGTGCGGGCCGTAGATGCGAATGCCCTCCACCTGGCTCAGCCGGTCAAAGGCGTAGGTGGTCAGCTCAATCTCGTGGAGACGAACATTGTGCATTCCGATTTCATTCAAATAATCCACGGCCGCCCCCAGGCCCACCACTTCAGCGATAGCCGGCGTGCCGGCCTCGAATTTCCAGGGCAGCTCATTCCACTCACACCCGTCGAACGTGACTTTCTTAATCATGTCGCCGCCGGTCAGAAAGGGCGGCATATCGGCCAGAATTTCTTTGCGCGCCCACAAGACGCCGATGCCGGTCGGTCCCAGCATTTTGTGACCGGAAAAGGCCAGGAAATCACACTCAAAAGCCTGGACATCAGTGGGCATGTGAGGCACGGCCTGCGCGCCATCTAGCAGTACCAGGGCGCCAACGGCGTGCGCTTTTTGCACAATCTCGCCCACCGGCGTAACGGTGCCCAGCACATTGCTCATCTGGGTAATGGCGACCAGCTTGACTGCCGGAGTCAGCCAGGCATCAAAAGTAGTCATATCCAGATAGCCGTGCTCGTCAACGGGAATGTATTTGACGGTAGCTCCCGTTCGCGCGGCCAACTGCTGCCAGGGGATCAGGTTGGCATGGTGTTCCATCTCGCTGGTAAGGATAACATCACCGGCCTTAAGATTGGAAAGCCCCCAGCTATAGGCCACCAAGTTGATACTTTCGGTGGCGTTGCGGGTAAAAATGACTTCCCGCCAGCTACGGGCATTGATGAAGCGGCCCACCTTCTTACGCGCCGTCTCGTATGCCTCAGAAGCCTTCTCGCTGATCTGGTAGATGCCGCGATGAACATTCGCGTGATACTCGCGATAGTAGGTATTCATCGCTTCAATGACACACAACGGTTTTTGCGAACTGGCGGTGCTATCGAGATATATTAACGGTTTGCCATTTACCTGTTGTTGCAGGATGGGAAAATCCTGGCGAATACGTTGAACATCAAACATGAAAATTTTAACTCCAAGCAGATCGCAAGGTAACAAGGTAACAGAGTCGCATAAGCCAGGAGAGGGGTAGTAACGGAATTTGCACCCCGCGACGTGTAACCTGCTACTCTGCTACCCTGCTACCCTGTGCCTCGTAATACTTTTGAATCGCATTTTTGAGCGTGCTCAGGCTCAGGGTAGCGCAACGCACGCGGGTCAAGACGATATCCCGGCCCAACTCTTCAATCAGGTCATTATAGTCTATGGCCTCTATTTCAGCAAGGGTTTTGCCTTGCACCTTGTCCAGCAAAATGGAGGCCGAGGCCTGGCTGATGGTACAGCCTTCCCCCTCAAACTGAATTTGCTCGACGCGATCCTGCTCGTCCACGTTAAGATAGATGGTAATAGAGTCGCCGCAACTGGGGTTGCCGCCGCTCATTACTACATCGGCCCCAGCAATAGCGCCGCGATGGCGAGGGGCATCGAAATGCTCAAGAAGTTTCTCAATGTATTGTTGTCGGTCCATAGATTTATGATAAAAAGGGGGGTGGCGGCTAATCTTTACCCCCTTCACCCCCCGCTACTTTTACAGCCAGTTGGCTATTGACAATTGACGGTTGATTGCCTGTACTCGTCAGAGGATTGACTATTAATCACCGCTCGATGGGCGCGCCTACCAGGTTGCCCCATTCGGTCCAGCTCCCATCATAATTGCGCACCTGGGGATAACCCAGCAGGTAGGTCAAGACAAACCAGGTGTGGCTGCTGCGCTCGCCGATGCGGCAGTAGGCGACCACATCCTTATCGGGGGAAATACCCTGGCCTTCGTACAGGGCACGCAGCTCATCCGGTGATTTGAAAGTACCATCGTCATTAGCTGCCCTGGCCCAGGGGATATTCTTGGCCCCGGGGATATGACCACCGCGCAGCGCGCCTTCCTGCGGATAATCGGCCATGTGCAGCAGCTCACCGCTGTACTCGCCCGGTGAACGGACATCTACCAGCGCCCCGCCCTTGTTGACATGCTCGCGCACCTGATCGCGGAAGGCCCGAATTTTGCTGTCGTCGCGCTGGGGCACGGGATAGGTGGTGGTGGGGTACTGCGGCACTTCGGTGGTCATGGGCCGGTTCTCTTCTTCCCACTTTTTACGGCCGCCATTCATAATTTTGGCCTTGGTGTGGCCAAACAGTTGGAACACCCAAAAGGCATAGGTTGCCCACCAGTTATTTTTGTCGCCGTAAAAGACGACCGTTGTCTCCGGGCCGATCCCCTTGCTCGACAGCAACCTGGCAAAACGCTCGCCATCGAGATAATCACGCATCAACGGGTCATTAAGATCGCTGACCCAGTCTATTTTGACCGCTCCGGGAATGTGACCTTTATTGTACAGGAGAATATCCTCATTTGACTCGACAATACGAAGACTGGGATCATTCAAATGGTCGGTCACCCACTGGGTGCTGACCAGCGCATCGGGCCGGGCGTATTCTTGGCTACTCATTTTCTACTCCCTTTCAATAAATTTTAGGATCATTTACGGCTTTAGCCGTCGTTTTACTCAAACTCCAATTGTATTTGGTCATGTAAAACCATGGACTCGAAAAACTAGGTGACAGGCACTCTTTGTTCAAATAGGCCCTTTAGCCCAATAAGTGCCTGTCACCTTAATCCTGACTGCCCTGGCTTACCGCAACAACACAAACTGGAGCGACGGGAGTATTTCATTGTCCGCTCGCTCATCTTTTAACTCTCCCCTCTTGGTTAAATGTTGCTCAACGCATCATTTTCTTGAATGTAGTGAGCAACACGGTGACTCGACTGGGGTTCTCCCGAAAATTTTCGGGGGTAAAAGACTGGGTCAGAAAGGAGCTAAACCCAGGCAATTCTGCTGCCTCCATCTGTTTTACGTTCTGAAACCCCATAGACCACTCCGGGAACAGCCGTGTCTTTATCGGCTCTTTCACCAGAGTCATCACCCCCGCATGCCGCCGATCCTGGCAAATCTTTTCATAGAGTTTTAGCACAGCCTCTTCCGGGCCTTCCAGAGCCTGGATAAAATTGCCATCATTGTAGAGTAACAAACCGGTGATATCGAGACGAGCGTTATTTTCTCTGGAGACTCGCAGCAATTCTGCGAGTTCCTCATCACTCATAAAACGAACCGCCGAGCTGACATAAACCAATTGGATCAGGGACATGAAGTAGGTTTTCCTTCGGGAGTGATTAATCGCCAATCTTGGCCGAAACAGTATTAAAAAGCTTTTCGCGCACGCGCTCGTTATACATACGGTCAAACACCTTATAGAAAAAGCCTTCGACCACCATGCGCACGGCAGTGTTGCGCGGGATACCCCGGCTCATCAGGTAGAAGATGTACTCTTCATCAATCTTGCCAATCGTTGCCCCGTGCGAAGCGCGGACGTCGTTAGCATCAATCTCCAGGCTGGGAATGGCGTCGGCGCGGGCGCTGTGATCCAGGATGAGGTTTTCACTTTTGAGATAAGAGTTCGTCTGCTGGCCGGTCGGCTCAATTTTGATCAGGCCGGTGAAAACGCTGCGGCTCTTGTCTTTTACCGCCCCGTGCAGTAACAGGTCGCCGCCGGTAGAGGTGCCGATGTGGTGCATCAGACAGTCTACGTCCAGGTGCTGCTTGCCCTGCATAAAGTAGACGCCGTTGAACTCCATCGAAGCCCCGTTGCCGGGCAGTTCGCTGTCAAAGTAGCTCTTGGTCAAGCGTCCGCCCAGTTGGCCGGTTTCCCAGATCACGGTACTATCGTTCTGCCCCACCGACCGCTTGATGTTGAAGTTATACACGTCCTCGCCCCAGCGCTGTACGTCCACGTAGCGCAGTTGCGCGCCGGCCTGGGCGTAAATCTCGACTACACCCGCGTTCAGAGCCTGGCCATGCTCGCTGTGCGAAATCGCTTCTTCGATGTAGGTCGCCTGGCTGTGGCGTTCGGCCACAATCAGGGTGCGCGGGAAGATGGCGCTGCCTTCACCTTCCAGGATGAGGGCCGTTTGGAAAGGGTGGTCCACTTCCACTTCTTTGGGAATATACAGGAAGACACCTCCCCGCCACAAGGCGCTGTTGAGCGCAGCGAACTTGCTGTTCGACGGCGGCACAGCCTGCGTGCCCAGGTATTTTTGGACCAGGTCGGCATGCTCGACCACCGCTTCCGCCAGGCTGGTAAAGATAACGCCCTGCTCGGCCAGGGCCGGGTCAAGCTCGCGGTAGACCAGCCGATCGTTGGCGATGACAATCCGGCCCGCTGCCGGGTACTTTTCTTCCAGCGCGTCACGCACATCGGCCGGCAGGTCGCTCAACGACTGGGTCTGCACGGAAGACGGCCCGGCCAGGTTAAACTTTTCCCAGCGGATTTTGCGCAGATCGGTCCGCCGCCAATCCTCGTCGGAGGTGGTCGGCAGAGGCGTTTCTTCAAATACCGTCCAGGCCACCTGGCGCTTTTCCTTGAGCCAGGCCGGCTCATTGGCCGAGATAGCCTCGACGGTGCTGCGGGTGAAAACTCCGGCTTGAAGTAACTTGTCAGAGGATTTGCTTGGAGAGGTTAGTACTTGTGCCGCCATATTAGCCTACTGACCCCTCCATTTCCATTTCGATGAGGCGATTCATTTCCAGGGCGTATTCCATCGGCAGCTCCTTGACAATCGGCTCGATGAAGCCGCTGACAATCATGTTGGCGGCCTGGTCCTCAGGAATTCCCCGGCTCATCAGGTAGAAAAGCTGCTCTTCGGATACTTTGGAGACGCTGGCCTCGTGACCGATGGAGACATCCTGCTCCTCGATTTCAATATAAGGGAAGGTGTCGGAAGCGGAGTCTTCATCCAGAATCAGGGCGTCGCAAACCACGTTGCTCTTGCTGTTGACCGCGCCCGGCGCAACTTTAATCAAGCCGCGATAGGTGGTGCGTCCACCGCCCTTGCTGATAGATTTACTGGTGATGACCGAGCTGGTGTTCGGCGCGGCGTGGATAATCTTGCCGCCGGCATCCTGAAGCTGGCCCTTACCGGCAAAAGCAATGGACAGAACTTCGCCGTGCGCGCCCGGTTCCATCAGCCAGACCGCCGGGTACTTCATGGTCAATTTGGAGCCAAGGTTGCCGTCCACCCACTCCATCGTCGCATTTTTGAAGGCCTGGGCGCGCTTGGTGACCAGGTTGTAGACGTTGTGGCTCCAGTTCTGGATGGTTGAGTAGCGGCAGCGGGCATTCGCTTTGACAATGATTTCGACGACGGCACTGTGCAGGCTGTCGGTTGAGTAAGTCGGGGCGGTGCAGCCTTCGACATAGTGGACGTAAGCGCCTTCGTCTACAATGATCAGGGTCCGCTCAAACTGGCCCATGCTCTGCGCGTTGATGCGGAAGTAGGCTTGCAGCGGCAGATCTACCTTCACCCCCTTGGGCACATAAATAAAGCTGCCGCCCGACCAAACGGCCGTGTTCAGCGCTGCAAATTTGTTATCTTCCGGCGGAATAACCGTGGTGAAATATTCTCTAACAATATCGGGGTGCTCGCGCAGGGCGGCGTCCATGTCCAGGAAGATAACGCCCTTCTTTTCCAGGTCTTCAATAATGCTGTGATAGACGACTTCGCTCTCGTACTGCGCGCCGACGCCGGCCAGGAACTTCTGCTCGGCTTCGGGGATACCCAGGCGGTCGAAGGTTTTGCGGATGTCTTCGGGCACGTCATCCCAGGATTTGAAAGCCTGGTTCGCATCCACCGGCTTGATGTAATAATAAATATCATCAAAATCAAGAGTGTTGAGGTTGCCGCGCCCTCCCCACTGCGGCATGGGGCGCTCCAAAAAGTGGCGATAGCCGCGCAGCCGATACTCCAGCATCCACTCCGGCTCTTTCTTCATCCACGAGATTTCGCGGACGATATCCTCGTCCAGCCCCTTGCGGGCCTTAAAGGCATAATTTTCGGGGACACTAAACCCATACTTATAATCGTCAAGATTAACATCAAAGGTTGTTGCCATCTTACGCAGCCTCCATTTCTTTCTCTTTGATTAAGTTGTCGTACCCTTCCTGCTCCAGCCGCAGCGCCAATTCCGGGCCACCCGACTCGATGATTCGGCCATCGTAAAGAATATGGACAAAGTCGGGCTTGACGTAATTCAAAATCCGCTGGTAGTGAGTGATCACGATAAAAGAGCGGTCAGGCCCGGTTAAGGCATTCACCCCCTCAGAGACAACTTTCAGGGCGTCAATATCCAGACCAGAGTCCGTCTCATCCAGAATGGCGTACTTTGGCTCAAGCAGGGCCATCTGTAAAATTTCAGCCCGCTTCTTCTCGCCGCCGGAAAACCCTTCGTTCAAATAGCGCCGGGCAAACTCTTTATCTATCTTAAGCAGATTCATCTTCTCGTTCATCAGCTTGCGGAACTCGGTGATGGGAATGCCCTTGGTTTTGCCGTCGCCATTCTTTTCGCCTTTCACCGCGTTGACCGCCGTGCGCAAAAAGTTAGCCATGCTGATGCCGGGGATCGCCGTCGGGTACTGAAAGGCCAGAAACAGGCCCATTTTGGCCCGTTCGTCGGGGGTCAGTTCCAGCAGGTTAACGTCGTCCATCCAGACTTCGCCATCCTCCACCTCATACTTGGGATGGCCGGCCAGGGCATAGGCCAGGGTACTCTTGCCGGAACCATTCGGCCCCATAATCGCATGCACTTCACCCAGGCCAACTTCCAGATTCAAACCTTTTAAAATCGGTTTCTCATCAATACTAACACGCAAATCCTTGATTACCAGGGACATCTTAACTACAAAACTCCTTTATATCTGGGGGATAAATGATATTTTTGATTGCGCCGCTTATTGTAGCACACCCCTTTGACTTTGTCAACTATTTTGTTATTTAATATTGCAAAGTTACAAAAGTTGTGGTACAATTGAGTTGGCAATTTGGAACGTAGAATATTAACACAAAAAAGAGATTTTAGAAATTAGAAAAAAGAGATTAGAAATCAGAAGAGTACATTCGCTCGAAAATTCTCGCTCTTCTTGAATTTTTATTTCTAATTTCTTTTTTGTCTTGCCGGAGCGGAACTGATGATTGGAAGTACAAATAACTCTCTCTTTAAACAGATGCCGATGACGCGCCGCCGCATTTTAACTCTTTTGAAGGAAGAAAAAGAGCTGACAGCGGATCAACTGGCTGAGATGCTGGGGATCAGCTCGGTCGCGGTGCGCCGGCATCTGACCAAGCTGGAAAGTGACCAGTTGGTCGAATATAAAGAGGTACAGCGCGGTATGGGCCGGCCCAGCTTTGTTTATCACCTGGGCGAAGCTGCGGCTACCTTTTTCCCGCGCCGCTACGAGGAGCTGGCCAACACTGTTTTGGAGACGATCAAGGATTTGTACGGCGCCGACGCGGTGGATGCCGTGTTTCGGGTGAGGACGGAGCAGTTCATTAGCGACTACCGGCGCAAGATCAACGGCAAAACCCTCGATGCCCGCTTAGAACAGGTGACGCAACTGCGTGAAGCCGACGGTTACATGTCGAGCTGGGAGCAGGATCAGGACGGTACTTTTATCCTGCGTGAAGCCAATTGCCCCATCATTAATGTTGTTGCCGGATGCGGCGCGGCCTGCAATCACGATCAGGCCATGCTTGAAACCTTGCTCGATGCCGAAGTGACCCGCAAGGGCCACCTGGTTAAGGGAGATGGAGCTTGCATCTACGAAGTGCGGCCCAGAACTGAGGTTGAGCAGTAACCCACACTTGCTTATTTGCCGCGATTCTTTACTTTAGCTACAATTACTTAAATAGGGGCAGGTCTAAGACCTGCCCTTATAGTTATCAACGACAATCAGGAGCAAATCTATGTCAAAAGTTACTGAAGCTCAGGTGATGGAGGCGCTCAGCCATGTCATCGAGCCGGAATTGCACAAAGACTTGGTTACACTGGACATGGTTAAGAATTTGAATATCAGCGATGCCCAGGTCAATTTTACCATTATGCTGACCACCCCGGCCTGCCCCCTGAAACACAAGATGGAAGCCGACGCCAAGGCCGCCTTGTTCGCCATCCCCGGCGTAGAGAAGGTTAATATCAATTTTGACTCTAACGTACCTGCCGACGCTCGCCTGATGGGCAAGATGAACATTGGGGTGAAGAATGCCATTGCCGTCGCTTCCGGCAAAGGGGGGGTAGGCAAAAGCACGATGTCGGCTAACCTGGCGCTTAGTTTGGCTCTGGATGGGGCCAAAGTGGGCCTGCTGGATGCCGATGTTTACGGCCCGAACATTCCGATGATGATGGGCGTCAACGAGCGGCCTAAGGGGCAAAACAACAAAATTATTCCCCCTCAAGCTTACGGCATCAAAATTATGAGTATGGGCTTTCTGGTGGACCCCAACCAGCCGGTCATCTGGCGCGGCCCCATGATCCACAACGCGCTGCGCCAGTTTTTACAGGATGTGGATTGGGGTACGCTCGACTACCTGGTGGTGGATTTACCCCCCGGCACCGGCGACGCCAGCTTAAGCCTGGCCCAAAGCCTGAGCCTGACCGGCGCGGTGATTGTGACCACGCCCCAGCAGGTCGCCCTGAGCGATGTAGTGCGTGGGGTAGCGATGTTCCAACAGTTAAATGTGCCAATTTTGGGCGTGATTGAGAATATGAGCTACTTTATTGCCCCCGATACCGGCAATCGCTATGATATTTTTGGGCATGGCGGCGGTGCAGCCATGGCCAAAGAAGTGGGTGTTGACTTTTTGGGCGAGGTGCCGCTCGAACCGCAGGTGCGGATGGGCGGCGATGAGGGCAGCCCTATCGTTGTCCGTGCGCCTGAATCGGCGGCGGCGCAAGCCATTCGCGGCGTGGCGCAAAAAGTTGCCGCAGCGGTCAGCGTCCAGAACTTATTACGCACCCCGCGCCAGTTCCAGGCCGATCCAACCCTTTCGATCTTGAGTTAGGGTCATCAGCGGGAATGAATGATCAGAGAGGATCAATGGAGACTACCCTCAAAGCTACTCTTGAAAAAATCGAGCGGGGCTATGCGCAACTGGTGCGCCTCTATCGGAGTGTGCCGGTCACGACTCTGATTGAGCCTATATTACCCAACGGCTGGTCGGTGAAGGATACGCTGGCCCATATCGCTACCTGGGAATGGCGCTGCGCTTCCCTGCTCAACGAGTCACACCAGACAGACCTGCCCTTGAAGGCCAGTCCCGATGTTGAGGCGCTGAATCGAGAGTCTTATCACGAGCGGCAAGAATGGAGCTGGTCCGAGGTAGAGGACGATTTTCGGCAGGCCCACGAGGCGCTGCTGGCTGCTATCAAAGAACTGCCGCCGCAGCGTTTAAGCGCGGCTATCGTGCAGCGGACCATCGCCGAAGAAACCTGGGAGCACTACACCGAGCACCTGCCTGATTTGGAGCGGTGGCACAAAGGGGCGAACAGAAGATAGCAGGTAGAGAATGGAAGATAGTGGATAGCGAGTAAATAATTGCTATCCACTATCCACTATCTACTCGATTCCTACTCACTCCAGCTTAACTGCTCGTCATACCAATCGCGCTGCCCGTAGGGAGGTTCGTTAGGCGGGGTGAAAACTCCCCCCTCGAAGCTAAAAATACGGCGCGTTTCCCCGGTAGCCACATGCAGCAGCCATATCCCCCAATTTCCTTCCCGGTTTGATAGAAAAGCCAGCCACTTTCCATCAGGCGACCAGGCCGGCAGCCCATCAATGGCCGGGTCGTCGGTTAAGCGGCGAACATTCTCCCCATTGCTGTCCACAACATAAAGATCCCAATTGTCACCCGGGTTGGCCATGTAAGCAATTTCTGCGGAAACAGGCGACCAATCCGGCGATTTGGCAAGTCTGTTTTCCAGAATAGGCTGGGAGCCATACTCGCTGTTTCCCAGATCGCCCACCCAGATGCCGCAGCGATTGCCCGTATTGTCGCATGTGATAAAGGCAAAGTGAAAACCATCCGGGGCAAAGGTAGGCGACTCACCCTCGCGGCGCAAATTGATCTCCTTGTCACCGTCCCCCCACGAGGTATATAACCGCCAGCGCCGGTCTACCTCCCGCTGCGAGGCATAGATCAGCCGGTATTCCTTGGGTGACCAATCGGGCTGGGCGTCTTCAAAAAAACCACCGACACGGTAAGAAACTTTCCCTTCCACATCCCCGCTTAACAGCGAGCGCGGGCTGGTCGGTTTGTGATAGGCGCGATAAGCCAGTTGGTACTCCCCATCGGCAAAACGCAGGGCCGGCTCCGAGACGCCATCCAGGGGAAAGAGACGAGGGTTAGTCCCGTCTGCGTTAATCAAGTGCGTCTCATAAACCTGCCGGCCGGGGGCCTGATTAAAATAGGCAAAGGCAATTGTGCCGGCGGGGGGTTCAGGCGTGTGGGTCGGCGCTGGTGGGGTTGGCTGCGGCGGGGTTATTGGCTCATTTTCCGGCTGGGATAAAGGGATACTTTGCATTTCCAGGCCACTTTCAGAATTAGCCGGGATGACGGGCGTCGAAATGGATTTAAGCGTATCACTCACAGAGGATTTGGTTAGGGTTGGCGCAGGGGTGGTTCTGGACAGTGGGGTGGGAGTGGGAGTCGTCGCTACAATTTGCTCGACAGTACTATCCGAACTAGGGCTTAACGAGACGATTTCGGACGGAATGTCGGCCCCCAGGAGCTGTCCACGAATGACCGTCCAGACTCCAAAGGCAAGCAAAGAAATTACAGCCGCGGTTCCAAGGGTATTCAGAACCCGACCAGGGAAAGTCCAGTTGAAAGACCAGGGCTGGGGGGTATTAACTGCCCGGCGAACGCGCTGCCGCAGCGCTGGCGGCAGGGCAGGTTGTCCAAGCGCTGCCAGCATCGTTGGTTTTAACTCATCAACCAACCGGCGGGCGATGTGGAGCTGCTCCCGACAAGATTGGCAAAACGCCAGGTGCGCTTCAACCGAACGGCGTTCCTCTGACGAAAGACGATCGTCCAGGTAGGCTTCGAGCAAGGAGGTCACATGATCAGTGGGCATTTTGGGCCTCAAGCATCTCTGGCGTGGTCAGGCCCTTATCGGCCAAAGTTTCGGCCAGGCGGCGGCGGGCATTATGCAGCCGAGAGTAGATAGTCCCTTCGGGACAGTTAAGCATGACCGCAATTTCAACGGCAGGCAGTTCCATATAATAGTGCAATGTAATCACCTCACGTAACGGCGCGCTCAAATTCTGAACTGCTTCCCAGAGAATGTGCCGGTATTCACCTCGCAGGGCGCTGCTTTCCGGCCCTGGCCGGAAATCGGGCAGGTCAGGCGTTTCCTCGGTTTGCCGCAGCCAGGGGATAGTCAACAGGTGTTTACGACGCAAGTGACTACGACAGTAGTTCAAGGCAATCTGGTAAAGCCATGTTCCAAAGCTGGCCCGGCTGGGATCAAATCGTTGGCGGGCCTTGTGAGCGCGCAGAAACGTTTCCTGCACTACATCTTCAGCCGATTGGCTTTGTTGTAACATCGCCCAGCCTAACCGGTAAATAGCCGGGGCATGGCGGGTGTACAACTCCTCAAAGGCGTCGGCCTCGCCGCGTTGCCAGCGTTGAATGAGCGCATTTTCAGTTGGATCTTGCTCAAGAAATTTCTTCTCTTGCACGCTATTATACGCCGCCACCATTAAAGCCTTCATTGGTTAGAGTTAGTGACATCTCATCATAGCATATTTAGATTAAAAATGCCTAAATATCACACGTTAAAAATCCCACGCCAAACCAGCGCTTGACCGACTTTCCAGAAAATAGTGATCCTTCGTCGAATAGCCAACAGGCTAAAAATTCAAGGGGAATAACTACCCAATTTAGGCATGTTATGTTATAATTGACTTTACATATTGAGTTTACATATTGTAATAAAAAATGGTTATTCACGGAGTCGCCGGACATGGCCAAGAGATACGCCGGTCTGAATTTGGGAGTCATTTTAGCCTTATTGTTGTTGAGCACGGGCTTCATCACCGCCTGCGAGTCAAACACTACACAAATGGGACCTTTGGCTGACATTAAAACTGAGTTGTTGGTACGAGCTCCAGATGGCCCACTGCCCTTAAACAAATCCATCGAGGTTAAATCTCGCACGGAGGCCCAAGATGGAGTGTCACATGTGGACCTCTACGTTACCTTGCCCAGCAATCAAGAGGTTCTCGTTCGCTCCGACGCAGCGACATTCCGGCAGACTAACTTTATCACTTCTCAAATGTTTACCCCTAAACAAGCGGGACATTATGTAATTAAAGTGATAGGCTACAATAAACAGGGCACACCTGCCAGTTCGAATTCTATTGGTTTTGATGTGCAGTAAAATGACCGCGGACTGCCGACCGCCGACCGCACCTCCCCTCCTTTCAAAAGGAGAGCAGAACCGGATTGGCGGCGGTCAGTGGTCTGTCGTCGGCGGTCGTTAAGGAGAGATGAAGTGGTTAAACATTTCTTTCGGCACAAAACAATTGCAGCGCGATTATTGGCCCTGATAGCGGTGGCTTTACTTCTGACTGCCTGCAATTGGCTTGACCTGGGCGGCGAGACAGCCACTCCTACTCCACCCGATATTTTTGCGCCGGCCAATAATACGACAGTACTGCTGGGTGCACCGGTGCAGATCCAGAGCGGACGCTTTGGCAGCGATGTTTCGCGAGTGGAACTATGGGTTAGAAAACCAAATGCTGCCACCGATGAGCTACTACGCTCTGATATTCCTGAAGGCGGAAATCTCCTGCAAGAGTGGAGGCCAACAGAAGCTGGTACACACACGATTACCATCAGATCTTATACCGGGGATAATCCATCCATCCAACTGGCTAGAACCTATGAAGTTATTCCCGATGCCATTGTTTCGCTGGCGCCCCCGGCTGCTTTGCCCGCGCCGGTTCAATCAAGCAGCCAGGTGCAGCCGACTGCTGTTCCGCCTACGCCGCTGCCGGTTGCTCCTAGCGGGGAAAGCGCTGAGTTTCAGACGACTGAAGAAGATGCTGCTATCGTCCAGGTTGTGGCCACTTCTACGCCGCAGCCTACCGCTACCCCCATTCCCCATTATCCACCGCCCCCGCCCATTCCGGGCGTGCCGCCTGGCCCGCTGCAGTCGCCTTTGCTGAATGTCAGCCCCCCGGTGTGTGATGCTGCCGAATATCTAGGCCCCTATGCCTCAGATACCAGCCGGCGGGTCGTCATTACCGAAGATGACGATATTGCGGCTAAAGTCGTAGGTGGAACGACTGTTTTCCGGGCCTGGCGCTTGCAGAACGTGGGAACCTGCACCTGGGGACCGGGCTATGAACTGACCTTTTATGGCGGCCGCTCGATGGGATCTGGGGGTGTGGCCTTTGAGTCAACCTTCCCTGGGGAACCGCCTCGCCGCAACACGTTAATAGATGCCAACCGTTTGATTGTGCCGGAGGGCAAGCCTAATCAGGTCGCCGTAGTTGAGGTCCAACTGGTTACGCCGGTCACACCAGGCATTCATCAAAGTTACTGGCGGATGCGCAACCCGCATGGGGTCTTTTTCGGGCCGATCATGGGGGTCACTATGGAAGTAGTCCGTGATTGCGCCTTTGGCATTTACGGTGCGCCGGTAATCAACCGCTTTGAAATTTTGGGTGTCGGTAATGTTTACCGGCCCACCAATCCCATCAGCGTTAGGGCCGAAGTGGGTCAGAATGTGACTCTGGATTATAGCATCATCAATGCGACCAATTTTGACATTGTCTTTGAAGAACCAAGCGGCGGGACCCAAACAGTTTCCACCCAGGATCAAAATGGCCGCTTCTCTTTCCCAGCCAGAACGCTGGGTCGCAATGTGATTACCCTCTACGCCGACAATGGCTCTTGTTCCATTCCAGCCACTGTTTACGTTGACGTAGTACCGCGTGCCGGTAGTGAATTTGAATTGGACATTATTCTGGCCAGCGGCGCTCCCGTGGCTGCCACTGATGCCAATGCTTCATTTTCATCGGCTGTCGTGCCAGGCACTATTCAAGCGGAATGGCGGCATTACGATCCCCAGGTTGACGAAATTTCTTTCAACGCCGATCTTTACAAGCGGGAGCGCGTCACTCAATGTCTCATTGAGGGCTGGCTGTGCGGCGAAACCAACGGTGACTGGCAATTGGTGCAGCGAGCCTCGCCGGGAGAGATCAGCGATGAACCCGCCGGAGCAGCTACTATCTGTCGCGCTTCGGAACGGTGCAGTAGATTACCCACCGAAATTATTGGGGCACAGGCCGGCGCTGCACAAGCTGCACAAGCCGAAGCTCGGATAACCGAAGCCGAACATCTAAGTTCCATCTTTTGTCCGGCCAATGCCGGCGCCGATCCGAATGTAGAGTATGGCGTAAGTTATTACTTGGAAGCTGGCAAAAATGGCCAACCTGCTGACCCCGCTCGAAGTAATCAAGTGTTTGTCCTGTGCGGCCAAACTTCCGCAGCCAGCGATTTCCGTCCGGCTGTGTCTGAAACCCCCAGTTGTACGTTGACCGAATTGGGCGGCATTACCTTGCCCCTTGCCTGCAACGATGTACCCATTGCCACGGGGGTTATGGTTGTTTTGCTGATTGTGGTCCTTTGGGTTTTCTTTAAGTAGCGCCGTCCTGATCTCAACCGAGCGTGAATCAAGAAGAGCAACGCCCCTACCTTGAACGTTGCTCTTTTTTGTTAATAGAAGCGGCCTATCTTAAGATCTGGTATGTTCCTGATGAAGGGCCGGCATTGAAATCACGGCGAAGTTCAATATTGTAGCCCCAGACCGTGATGCAGGTATTTGAAGTTAGATTAATCGCCTGGCCATCTACGATCAGGACGGGGTAGTGAGTTGGGTTATCCAAATAGCTCAGGTCATCGGTGCAAATACGGGCTTGAACCGTAGTTTGGTTAGGTAAACGAAAACTTGTGGCATTGCCGGCCAGCGACCATTTTTCAACCGAAGGTGGAGGGGGGGGTCCTGATCCGTCTGTCGTCGTTTCCAGCCGCACGGAGCGCAGGCCACTGTTGCCCAAAGCAGTCAGTTCAAGCTCCAGAAAATAATTATAGAAGGCGTTATCAACCAGCTCATTAAATAGCGAAACTTTTTCAAAGAGTCCGCCGTCATACTCTACGGCGCTGGCGCTTTCGGTCAGGATGATACAACGCGGTTGATTGTGGTCACACCGTTTGAGACGAAGCCGGATCTCACCCTGGTTGTCAAAATCCTGGCCAAAAACGGTTAGTCCGGCCAGCCGGGTTTGATCGGGCAGGATCAGGGGGGCCACAAAACGGTTGCTGTCGCCGGTAAAATTGCGAGGTTGATTGCCCAGGGTTAAGAGCTGCTGGTTGAAGTCTTTGTAGTAGACGGCGAACTGACTCACTGGTCCGAAAGCCAGTGCCGAGATGCTGATATATTGCCGGGCCGATCCTGTTTGGGCTGCTGCCAGGGGGCCAACATTTGCCGGGGCTGCGGCTAATACCTGGGAAAAGCCTAACAGCAAACTAGCAATAATCAGTAGTGTTACCATACTCAAAATCACCGCCACCAACCCGAATTGGCCTTGTTTCATTTTGCGCCTCCCCAAATTTACTTACCAACGGCGAATTGCCACTTTAATTAATGTAACACAAATTCAACTTTATGAAAAATAATGAAGGTTTTGGCCTTGAAGGAGTATACAATCCCATAGGGTAAACCCAACAAACTGTTGTGTAACTTGAGTTTGCGCCAAAATAGGATTATCATTGTAGACGTACACCAACAGGGGAGTTCTTTTTTATGACTTATCCAGCCGCTAATAATCCGAATTCCAGCCAGTTGCAGTTGGTCGTTCATGCTGGGCCGCTGGCCGGTAAAGGCTATCCCATCACCGGCAACACCCTTACCTTTGGCCGGGGTTCGGACAATGATATTGTTTTAGATGATACCCAAGTATCCCGAAATCATGCCCGTCTCATTCGCCAGGGGGACGAAGTAATTATCGAAGATTTGGGCAGCACCAACGGCACCCTGGTCAATGGCAAGCCTGTTGTGGGGCAACATATCTTGCAGCCGGCCGATATCATCAGTATCGGTTCTTCGGTTTTTGGCGTTAAGGGCTTTGCAGCGCCCAGTACGATAGGAGTAACCCAGATTTCAATGGAGAAACGGACTTATCCTCCTCCCATTCCCTCCGCTCCGCCGTCGCCGCCCCGCATCCCCAGCCCACCCCCACGACGACCCGCTCCAGCCGCTCAAAAGGCCGAACCGGCCAGGTTGAATATGCTGGTCATGGGGGGTCTCATCGCTTTAATTCTGGTTGTGGTTATTATTGCGGCAGTAACAGCTTATTTTCTGACTCAAGATCGCGGCTCGGGCGTCGCGGGTATCCCCACAGTGGTCATCACTGCCCCCACTGCCAACAGCCAGGTGCAGATCAATGTGCCGGTCACCGTCCAGGCAACGGCGTCTGACCCGTCTGGGGTGAAACGGATGGAGTTATGGGTCAGTAACATCAAAACCGCCGATGCCGTCAGTCCCGTAGATCAGGGTCAGGCTACCCTGACCGCCTCGTTCCAGTGGACCCCTCCCGCGCCGGGCACTTACACCCTGGAAGTGAAAGCTTTCAACTCGCAAGGGCAGGTCAGCGCCCCGACCACGGTCACTGTCAACGCAGTAGGCGAATCCGCCGCTGAAACGCCGACCCCACCCCCTACCCCGGATACGCCAACCCCCACCGTCCCAACCAATCCTTCCCTGACCACCAAAACGGACCTCAACGTGCGCTCCGGGCCTGGCACTCAGTATGATTTGTTGGGACTTTTACCCGCGGGCGTTACGGTGGAGATCGTTGGCCGGGACGAAGCGCGGCAGTGGTGGCAGGTCCGCTTCAGCCCGGCGGCTGATGGTATTGGCTGGGTGGCGGCAGACCCGGCCTTTTCAACGACTGCTAACGTGGATAATGTCGCCGTTGCTCAGGCGCCGCCCACGCCGACCGGCACCCCTACGCCAACCGATACGCCGGTGCCTCCCACCAGTACCCCTACCGTTACAAATATACCGGCCCCGCCCACTCCCACCGACACCCCAACGTTGACCCCAACCGCAACCGGCCAGCCAACTCTCATTGAATTTAACGTGTCGCCGACAAATATTCAAGGCGGCGAGTGTGTCAATATTACCTGGAGTGTGAGCGGCGTGCGCGAGGTTTATTTCGAAGATCAGGGCGTCGGCGGCCAGGCCAACTTTACGGATTGCCCGGAAGAGTCAAAGACGTATGATTTTCGGGTGATCCGGCAGGACGGCTCTGAGTATAGAGAGGAAATACGGGTTGAGGTGAACAATCCGGTTGTCTCGGCTGGTTCCACTGAAATACCGGCCGACGAAACCATTGATTTGGATGACGGCGACATCCCCGGTAATGATTTTAGATGGGAAGTTGACGGGGATACGCGCCTGTTTAGAGCCAGGGACGGGGTTCAATTAGCTCCAATGCGCGATCTTAGCGATTTAAGAAATTTGTCCAAGGGCGACTGCGAAAGCGCTGCTTTTGGCGTTTACGACGTTATTGACGGGAGCGATGACGCCTCTGACCCAACGAATACCCTCATCGAAGGGCGGTCAGCTTGCTATCGCACCAGCGAAGGCCGCCTGGGCAAGCTGTGGTTCCCTAATGGTGTGAGCAGAGACCTGGATATTGAATGGGTCACCTGGCAGTAAATAAGGATCGTTCGAGTGTAATGCCTTTCTCAGCCCGAATTGCCAATTTTACTCACGTTAAAGTCAAGCGAAGCGCCGCGCACCTTTTGGCCTGAGTAGTAACCGGGAAAGTTGACAATCATCCCGTTTCTTTGCTAATATAGAACACGGTTTCGTCTAAAGATTCAAGCTGACATTTCAACCAGGAGGGCCGCGCAACAATGTATGACAACGAGCCAACGATGATGGGGCAGGGTCGCCCGACCGCCACGCTGGTGGTCCGGCAGGGTACTCAGGCGGGTATGAGTTTTGTCATATCTGGCAACCAGGTAGTGCTTGGCCGGGAAGAAGGGCTGGATATTGTCCTCCAAGACCCTGAGTCTTCACGTCGCCACGCTCGGGTTAGCTGGCAGGGAGGCCGCTATGTAATTGAAGACCTGGGCAGCACCAACGGCACCTTTGTCAACGGGGTGCAGATTACCATGCCCCAGGCCCTCAACCCAGGCGACAGCATCGGTATTGGCCAGACGGCCCTGGTGTTTCAGTACTCTGGAGCCGAGATGGGACCGTCATATTACCAGGCTCCCCCGCAGCAGGCTCCGGCCTATACCCCCGCTCCTGGTGTGGCTCCCGCACGCAGCAACCAATCTACCCAATATATCCTGTATGGCTGCGGCTGTCTACTGCTCCTCTGTATTTGCAGCTTACTGGCCGTGGCCGGTTGGGCTTTGCTCGATCCGGCCTCTTTTGAAGATGCCACCGGCATTGATGTTTCAATGCGGGCGATTGAACTTTATCTATCCCTGGTTTGATTTTTCATTCCTATAGACCACCAGCCGACCCCGACCTTGCCAACGCAGTGGGTCGGCTTTTTATTATTTTGGCCCATTGACAGGGCATTCCGCTTGTGCTATCCTGCATTCCGGGGAGGATAGATTGGGGACAAAACATCTTTGTATCGGCTCGCTGGCCCTCAATGATACCGTCTATGCCGATGGCCGCACCAGCATGGCCGATCCAGGGGGCAATGCTCTTTACGCAGCCGTGGGAGCTAATATCTGGTCTGGTCAGGTGGGGCTTGCCGCCGTCGTAGGCTATGATTGGCCCTCCGGGTACACTCAAAAGCTGGAGCAGAGCGCTATTAATACCTGGGGCCTGGTCCAAAAAAATGAGGAAACGCTGCGGGCCTGGACGATTTATGAGTTGAGCGGCTACCGGCGCTACTTTTCACGCAACACGGAAGTGGTGCTGCTGACCCCCAGCCCCTACAGCAGCACGCCGCTCACCGCTGAAGAGGGCGCCGCCTACAGCGAAGCGGCTCGGCAAGTCCATTTGCGTAACTCGCCACTGCCCTATGAACTGCCAGCCTCTTTGTGGAACGTGGCTTCCATTCACCTGTCCCCCATGCGCCTGGAAACAACCCTGGCCTGGATCGAAGCTTTGCAGGATAAGCCCGAAATTTTTGTCTCGCTGGATATTTTACCCTATCCCCTTAACGGCAACTTTGACCAGCCGGATTTGCTCATGCTTCTCCGCCGCGCCGACGCCTTCATGCCTAGTGAAGCCGAAGCCGAAAGCCTGATGCCCGGCTTTGAAGCCGAAATCTTTTGCCGGGAAATTGCTCAGCGCGGCCCTAAACTGGTAGTGGTCAAACAGGGCGACCATGGCGCAGCCTTATACGACCGCGAGCGGGATGCCTTTTACCAAATACTGCCCTACCCCGCCAACGTAGATGACCTGACCGGGGCCGGGGACTCCTTCTGCGGCGGTTTTGCGGTTGGCTACCTGGAAACTGGCGATCCCTGGCAGGCGGCTTTATACGGCACCGTTTCTGCTTCGTTTGTTATTGAGGGCTTTGGTGGGCTGCATGCGCTTCAAATTAGCCGCACGCAGGCGGAACAACGGTTGAAGATCCTGCAGGCGATAAACCAGGAAGCCAGGTGACATTTGTCACGCCTCATCAGTGACATGTGTCACTACCCAAAAGTCCTACTATTATGATATGTTGAGGACACAAGCAGCCGGGGTCAAACTAACAAACATTAAGTTGGGTTGTGCCGGAGTTCAATGAAGAACTCGCCACCTACAAAATTATCTTAAAAACGACCCGCGCTTTAGCAGTTTTCTAACAACCTAATATTTGTCCGATCTACAAACAGAGCCTTCCATTTTGGGAGGCTCTGCTAATTTATGTGATTAGAGTGAGACCGCAGAGGTACACTTCGCGAAGACCTCTGCGGTCTTCCTAAGATCCGCGACAGAGACCCTTAACTCATTGCCTCTCTTTTCATTCCCGCTTCTTCTTATGTTATAATCCCAGTCATTGTGTATATCAGCCAATTTTCACTCACCAATTATCGCAATTACAGCCGGCTGGCCGTAGAACTGCCAGCCGGTCCCATTTTGCTGCGCGGCGACAACGCCCAGGGCAAAACGAGTCTGCTGGAGGCTATCTATTTTCTCTCCACCACCCGCAGCGTCCATGCCCGCACCGA
>JAHDWA010000095.1:26849-28883 GCA_023382535.1 Anaerolineae bacterium
TGCTGGAGGCTATCTATTTTCTCTCCACCACCCGCAGCGTCCATGCCCGCACCGACCAGCAGTTGATCAACTGGCTCACCCTTAAACAGGAGCCGCTTCCTTTTGCCCGGGTAGAAGCGACCATCAAAACCAAGCTGGACAGCTTCCGGCTGACCATTACCCTCGTCCGTGAAAATGGTGGTTTCCGTAAAGACATCCGGCTCAATGGAGCCAAAAAACGCGCCCTGGATGTGGTGGGCAAATTGATGACCGTCATGTTCTTACCTGAAGATATTGAGTTGGTCACCGGCGCGCCCAGTATCCGCCGCCGTTACCTGGATACCACTCTCTGCCAGATCAACCCGGAGTATTGCCAGGCGCTCAGCCGCTATAACAAAGTCCTGACCAATCGTAATGCCCTGCTCAAAGATCTATCCGAACGGAAAGGCAACCCTGACCAACTGCTTTATTGGGATGAACAGCTAGCGCACGACGGCGCGACCCTGGTCACCCAACGTCACAATGCCGTGCTGGAGTTGGACGCCGTCGCCCGGCAGCGCCACCGCGAGGTCAGCGGCGGCAAGGAAGGGCTGCGCCTGTACTACGCCCCCAGCTTCGATCTATACAAGCGCCCCAAACCGGATTACCAGTTGCCTTTGCTTATGGAAGATCTGGCTCCCTACAGTACGGTTGCCCCGCCGGTCAAAGAGGTCCGCCAAACGTTTTTAGCCTATTTGCAGCAGTCGCGCCGTGAGGATATTCAACGCGGAGTCACCCTCGTTGGTCCTCATCGGGATGATTTACATTTTCTGGTGGATGGCATTGATATGACTCTTTACGGTTCGCGGGGGCAGCAACGCACCGCCGCGCTCAGCACCAAGCTGGCCGAGGTCGCTTTAATGCAGCAAAGCACGGGCGAAACACCCCTGCTGTTGTTGGACGACGTGATGAGCGAATTGGACGCCGAACGCCGCCAGCATATCATCAACATTGTAGACCAGGCTGGCCAGGCCTTGCTGACCACCACCGATTGGGCCGATTTTGACGAAGATTTTCGCCGCCGGGCCAAACTCTTTACCGTAATTATGGGCCGGTTGGAGGAAGTAGCTTCCGTTTAAAGCGGGGTTTATCCAAATTTGTTAACACGTTGAAGTCCCGGCCCTCCTCTGGTATAATATGATGTGGTAAAAAAAGCGTTACTAGAGGTACAAAAATATCCTGATGAATGACAAAATTCTACTCATTGAAGACGAACCCCAAATTGCTGGTTTTATTACGCGCGGGTTGCGGCGCGAAGGCTACAATGTCATCCAGACGGCAGACGGCGAAACAGGGCTGGAGCTAGCCTTTAGCGAGTTACCCGATTTGATCATTTTGGACGTCATGCTGCCCGGCGTTGACGGTCTCAACGTTTGCCGCCGTATTCGCGAGGGGGAACTGCAATCACCTATCTTGATGCTGACCGCCAAAGACGCCATCCCTGATAAAGTAGCCGGCCTGGAAGCCGGAGCTGATGATTACATGGTCAAACCCTTTGCTTTTGAGGAGCTGCTGGCGCGTGTGCGCGCTCTGCGCCGGCGCCGCGCTCCGATTGAGTCGGATGCGCCGCTCTCTTTTGCCGATTTGACTCTCAGTCCCACCACCCGCATGGCCCAGCGGGGAGGGCGTAATGTGGAATTGACTGCCAAAGAGTATGACCTGCTGGAACTATTTATGCGCCACCCCAATCAGGTCCTTACCCGCGACCAGATTTATGATCGTATCTGGGGCTATGATTTCGGCGGGGAGTCGAACATTATCGAGGTTTACATTCGCTATTTGCGCTCTAAGTTAGAGTCCGAAGGCGAGCCGCGCCTGCTCCACACCATTCGGGGGGTTGGTTACGCCCTGCGCGAAAGCTGAACCATTTTAGATTTTAGATTTTGGACTGCCCTTCCGGGCGTGGATTTTCTGCTTAACATGTCTAGCAGACCGTCTCAATTTATCTCCAATATCTAATTTTCAACTACTGTCATTAAAAACAAAAATAAGGCATTACCGAAGCCAGGCTAGGCT
>JAHDWA010000096.1 GCA_023382535.1 Anaerolineae bacterium
TGGCCATGACTCACCTGAAGCAAGCGGTGACCATCTTCGCTGAAATTGGCGCGGAGGCCGGTGCGCCCCAGCCGGAAATCTGGAAATTGGTGGAATGGTAGATCTTAACTACCTAAGTTTTGCCCAAAATAATGACAACGTTCCAGGGTGACAGCAGGGAACGTAAGGCCAGAGCTACGGGCTGGGCCATTGGATCAGCGGGATTAAGGACAAGCATACTTACCCGCTGGCTCTCGTCTAAAAAAAACGCCGCCGGGTATATGAAGTACATCCCGGATGAACCTTAACAGGCCCAATTGGGTTACGGCGGGCCAACGCTGGGCTAACCATTGTTGGAACCAGATCAGTAGATTGTGGGCCAAAACATTCAAGTGGGTCAGCATTTGTTGGGCTGCGAAGGATTGCTTGTTGCGTTTGGTAATCCCCAGGCCTTGCTTATCTTCTTTGAGGCCGATTTCGATGCCTCCGGCGCGCAGGTCGTAAAAGTAGACATAGGCAAACATCTGGGCCAAGGGTTGAGCCATTTGCTCTGGGAGCAAGCCAGCTAAAGCACTGACGACCGCTGCGGATAGGGTGGACAGGACAATGCCGATGCCCCACTGCCCATTTTTCTTGCGAGTGCGGACGGCAATCCGGGAGATGGGACGAACATACTCGGTTGCGGGGAGCGTGACCCAACCGACTTGTCGGCCTGGGACTTGCGGATCATCATACCAGGTCTTGACACTGGCGGCTAACTGTTGGGCCCGCCGCCAATTGCCTTCTTTGGTATGAAGTTGATACCCTTGGCCTAGCAGTTCATTGACCTGATTGAGACTGCCGCCGTGACCATCAATTCGCAGAATCGTTCGCTGTCGCCGGGCCAGGTCCAAAGCCAGGACTTGCTCGGCTTGCTTAAGCAGTTCGGGTAAAACGGAGTGAAGGGTGATATTGCCCGGATAAATTTGATCCACCACAATCTCCTGATACCAGGTTGCCCAGACCCGGCCCAGTTGTCGTCCACGCCGGTTACGCTGATGGGCAAAATAGCCCTTGCTAGCAAAGGCGGCTTTGGGACCACATGGCTGACCACTAAGGTCAATATCCAGCAGTTGCCAGTGGTGCTGATAATCGTGACGATACCCGTCACTATGCTGGCGATATAACTCGCTTAAGGCTTGGCTCATTTGTTGCACATTCACGCTGGTACAAGCGTTAAAGGTTTCGCTAATGACCGACTGCTCAGCACACCGTTCTCGACCAAAGGCCCGTTGTAAAGCCCGGTCGGCCCGTACCCGCTTGTTTGCTTCGACCAAGCCTCGACCACCGGCTAAAATGGTTATCAAGGCATCCGTCAGTTTCTCAAGCGGACTATCTTTGACGGTTTTCTGGGCTATACTCACATAGCGACCAATGACCTCTATGACCTTGAGTTGTTCCATTTTGATACCCAGGGCCAGTAAGGTCGCCCGGCTGGTAAAGTGACAATTCGGCACAGTTATGTTATTGTTTGACACGGTGATGAACCTCCTGCGATTTTGGTTTGGTTTTGGGTTGATCGTAGTCTGGTTCATCACCCTATTTATGCAAGTTCGTTGCCACTATTTTGGCCTAAATTTTGGTAACTACAATAACAAAATAAACGTAAAGGATAAAGCATGAGTGAAGCAGTGGATAACATTCCTCCCCGGCTGGAGGAAATTGTCGAAGAGTTTGGCGAGGTGGAGGGGCAGGAAAAACTGGAGCTGTTGCTCGAATATTCCGAAAATATGCCGCCTTTGCCGGACTGGTTGAACAAAGGGACCAATATGGAGCAAGTTCATGAATGTATGACCCCGGTCTTTGTCCATGCCGAGCAGGAAAACGGGGGCATGGTCTTTTACTTTGACGTACCGCCGGAATCGCCGACGGTGCGGGGCTACGCTGCAATTTTGGGCGAAGGGCTGCGCGGTGTGCCGCCGGAACAAATTGTCACCATTCCCACGGATTTTTACCTGCGGATGGGACTGCACAAGGTTCTATCCCAACAACGTCTCCGGGGGATTACCGCCCTCCTGGCCTATCTCAAGCGTTTGGCGCGAGAAAAACTGCAAGGGAACTCGTAGAACTAAAGGAGCTAAAGGACTTGGTTCCCCCGCGTTCTTGCCAGTTCCCCGTTATTATCTTATGTCTCAACAAACCTCAACTCAAACCCTCTACCCCTTTTCGGCAGTGGTCGGCCAGGAGGCGATGCAACTGGCCCTGCTGCTGAATGCCATTAATCCCGCAATTGGCGGCGTGCTCGTTCGTGGTCAAAAAGGAACGGCCAAATCAACGGCAGCGCGGGCTTTGGCGCTGCTGCTCCCGCCTCTTGAAAAAGCAGATTTGATGATTGAGATGAGAACTACGGGCCGGACGGACTCTATTCATTTCTCCCGGTCTGCTTCGACCTCTCGTTTTGTGGAACTGCCGGTGGGAGCCAGCGACGACCGGGTCGTCGGGACGCTGGACATCGAGCATGCTCTGCAGGCAGGCCAGCGCCGTTTTGAGCCGGGACTGCTGGCTCAGGCGCACGGCGGTATTTTATATGTGGATGAGGTCAACTTGTTGGCCGACCACATTGTGGACGTGCTGCTGGATGCCGCTGCTTCGGGGATTAATACGGTGGAGCGCGAGGGTATCAGCGTTAGCCATCCCGCCCGCTTTATTCTGGTAGGAACCATGAACCCGGAAGAGGGCGACTTGCGCCCGCAACTTCTGGATCGCTTTGGTCTGGCCGTCGAGGTAGCCGGCCAGCCGGAGCCGGCCGTACGGGCCGAAATTGTCCGCCGCCGCATTGCCTATGAGGTCAACCCTGCTGGATTTTACGAACGTTTTGCCGAGTCAGAGGAACTTTTGCGGCGGCGTATTGTCGAGGCACAGGCTTTACTGCCTCAAGTTACCTTGAGTGAAGGGCTGCTGGAACTCATTACGCACATCTGCGCTGGCAGCGGAGTGGACGGTCTGCGGGCGGATATTACCATATACAAAACCGCTCTGACCCTGGCCGCCTGGGAAGGTCGCCGCCAGGTTACGGTGAAAGATGTGCGCCAGGCGGCCGAGTTAGCCCTGCTCCATCGCCGCCGCCGCCAACCGTTTGAAGAGCCGGGGCTGGATCAGCAGCAGTTGGATGACCTGATTCAACAGCATCGCCCGGAGAGCAGAGGAGCAGAGGAGCAAGGGAGCAGAGGAGATAAAGAAGATACCTCCAATGACGATACGGAGGGTGAGTGAGGATACCTCACGAGAAGATCCTCAGCCCCCAGCCGGCGATGGCCGGCAGTCGTCACCTGACCAGACTTTTGCCCCCGGCGAACCTTTTACCATCCGCAAAATTGCGCCCCCTATCCCCGGACGGCAGCCGCAGCCGGGCCGGGGCCGGCGCAGCCAAACAATAGCGGTCAACCAAGGCGGTCACTATATTCGTGCTGCCGTGCCCCAGGGCAGCGTGCGGGATGTGGCGGTGGATGCCACTTTAAGAGCGGCTGCTCTTCGTTGTGTGGAGGGGAGAACAGTGGAGTCTCCCCCGCTCCCCCGCTCCTCTGCTCCCCTGCGCGTTCTCCCCACCGACTTGCGGACCAAAGTCCGCCGCGCCCGCACCGGAAATTTAATCTTGTTTGTCGTAGATGCTTCCGGTTCGATGGGGGCGCGCCAGCGGATGGTGGCGGTTAAGGGCGCCATGCTGAGCCTGCTGCTGGATGCCTATCAAAAGCGGGACCGGGTGGGTCTGATTGCTTTTCGCGGGCCAGGGGCGGAATTGCTGGTGCCGCCGACCAATTCGGTCGAACTGGCCGAGCAGTACTTGCGGCACATGCCCACCGGCGGGCGGACACCCCTGGCCGCCGGTTTGCAGTTGGCCGAACGGGTTTTGGTCAGTCACCTGCAACGGGATGCTGCTCTGACGCCGCTGCTGGTCCTGCTAACCGACGGCCGGCCTAATGTCGGGACCCCGGCTCAACTCCGCTACGCGGCGCTGTCTCTGGCCCAAAAACGCATTGCCAGCCTGGTGCTGGATAGCGAGCAGGGTTTTGTCCGGCTGGGGGCGGCGCGCGAGGTGGCTGTCTGGCTCAACGCCGAATACCTGCCCCTGGAGCAACTGCGGGCCGGGGTGATCGCCGGGCGGGTTCGACAAAAGTTGAACGGTTAACTTGATTTGCTTTTCTATTCTAACTTTATATAATCCGATTATTCATTAACAAGATTCAGTAGAGGCGCCCGCTGCTCCGGATGGCACGGGCGGTAACGGCGAAGCCGGTGCAAGTCCGGCGCTGTCCCGTAACTGTAATCCCATTTACGATTTTAGATTTACGATTTACGATTATTTACTGGAAGCCAAAATCGTAAATCAAAATTCAACAATCGTAAATCGAGAGAGCCAGGTCGCCCGCCTTTATTGGCTCATTACAACCTCGCGGAAGGGAGTAAGAGCGTGCCTCTTTATCAAGGATTATCCTCTAATCTGATAGCCAAAGACACAGCTTCGATCCCCCGATCTGGCAAATGGAACAGGTCGGGCTTTTGTTTTTTGGCTGAAGTCCCCAGCCCTGACCAATTGATCCAGACGACCTCTCTCTCTTCGCGATTTAGGCTGTCGAAGAGACGCGGGAGGGATGAACTTATGGTCTGATTTTACCTTACCTCATTTCACAAACTACCCAGAATAATATAGAGGTCGCTATGTTTCAAAAATTGTCACTTAAAAGATTACGCCAACAAAAAATGTTCACGCAACCCGGAAAAATTGGCTGGGGGTTGCTGGCGTTGCTGCTGCTTAGCGCTCAAATTGTCTGGGCAAACTCTAATGCGGCCCCGCCAAAGATGCATATTATGGAGGGTTTCCTGCCCTTGGGGTGGGCCGTCTTTTGGTGGATAGTGGCTATTCCCTTCTGGGTAATCGGCTTTATGAGAGTTCGTAAGGTGATTGCGGAAAAGCCCCAACAACGAATCATGCTGGGGTTGGCCGGCGGCTTCATTTTTGTGCTCAGCGCCTTAAAGATTCCCAGCGTGACCGGCTCAAGCAGCCATCCAACGGGCACAGGGCTGGGCAGCCTGCTGTTCGGACCGTTCATTACCGCCATCCTCGGTACCATCGCCCTGATCTTTCAGGCGCTATTGGTGGCGCATGGCGGCATATCTACCCTGGGCGCCAATGCCGTAAGTATGGCAATTGGGGGCCCTTTAATTGCTTACTACTTGATTTGGCTTCCGCTGAAAGGCAAAACACCAAGCTGGTTGAGCGTATTCGCTACTGCTTTTGTGGCCGACCTGGCTACCTATATGATTACTACCACCCAATTAGCTTTGGCCTTCCCGGATCCCGTAAGCGGTCTTATGGGTTCGTGGCTGACCTTTGCCGGTATTTTTGCGCTTACTCAAATCCCGCTGGCCGTTGCCGAGGGTATTCTCACCGTGCTGATCTTTAACGCTTTGCAGTCAACCGCAACGGCCGAGTTGCAAGAACTTGGTTTAGAGGGAGTATAAAATGAGTACACAGGTCCAACGCCAACCAACTAAGAGGTACAGTGTATGGGTCATCATTCCAGGTATTGTAGCAATTATCCTGCTCATGGTGATCCCGCTGTTGATCAATAAGGATAGCGAGTTCGGCGGCTCTGACGGCGCAGGGTCCGAGGCTATTACTACCATTGCCCCTGACTATAATTCAGAATGGACCACTAATTGGTGGAAGCCGCCAGGAGGCGAGACGGAGAGCGCCCTGTTTGCCCTGCAAGCCACCGTTGGCGGCATCTTGATTGGCTATTTCTTTGGCTACCTGCATGGTCGAAAAAGAGGCCGCCAAGATGGTGCTGCGAATAACACCTGAGCCTTACGAGTTTTGAGCTTCAAAATCGGTGGTCAAGCTGCCCATAGGGGCTTTTGGCTCGAAGAGTGAAAGGTTGGAAGGTTGGGTCAAACGGCATCCAGCCTTCCAATTGTTTTAACAGGAAGAACCGCTTTTGCACATCATTGACCAGCATCCCCATCATAATCGTATCCGTAGTGTTGATCCAGCCTATAAAGTGGGGCTGGTTCTGACCGTTTTGCTGCTCTGTTTGGTACTCAACAAGCCGCTGGTAGGCATGGTTGCCGTAGGCTGGATGTATCTGCTGGCCCTGCGGTTGGCTGGTTTAGGTTGGCGGACCTTTGGCCAGGTGGTGCTGGTTGAAGGAACTTTTATGATCCTCACCACTATAGGCGTAGTGGTCAGTGTTAGCCTGACCGACCCCGGAAATGTTTCTCCCTGGGCGCTGCGTTTGGGGCCGTTCTGGCTTTCCAGTTCGCCTGCCTCCCTTTACCAGGGGGTCACTCTGGTGGCTCGCGCCCTGGGAGCCGCTTCAGCCATGAATTTTCTGGCCCTGACCACGCCGCTGGTGGATATACTCGAGCTATTTCGTCGCTGGCATATGCCGCTGATTCTGGTTGATATTATGGCTATTATTTATCGGTTCATTTTTGTGTTGCTGGAAAGCCTGAACACGATGTATGTGGCGCAGGATAGCCGTCTGGGCTATAACACCTCTTACTGGCGAACGATGAACAGCGCGGCCCTGCTGGGCAGCCGCCTGTTTATTGATGCCTTTCAGCGGAGCCGTCGCCTGCAAATTGCCCTGGACTCCCGCGGCTATGAAGGTGGTGACTTACAGGTACTGCCGTCACCCTACAAGTCTGACTCCAGAATCGTATGGCTTGGCCTGGTGATCGCCACAAGCTTGTGGCTGGTATGGCTGATAGCATGATCCCGATTTTTGAATTCAAAGATGTTTGCTACAAATATCCCACTCACGACGACCAACCGGCTCTGCAGGCTCTCAGCGTTATCCTACCGCAGGGCGAGAAAATTGCGGTGGTGGGCCGTAACGGGTCGGGCAAGTCAACCTTTTTTTTGCACTGCAACGGCCTTTACCGGCCGCAGTCTGGCCAAGTGTTCTTCAAAGGGCAACCGCTGGCGTACGACCGTAAATCGCTCAAGTGGCTGCGGCAGCAGGTGGGTCTGGTTTTCCAAAATCCCGACGACCAGCTTTTCAGCGCCAGTGTGGCTCAGGACATCAGCTTTGGCCCACTCAACCTGGGCCTAACCGAAGGGGAAGCTCGCCGCCGGGTTCAAGCTGCGGCTGTGGTATGTGAGATTACACATTTATTGGAGCGACCCACTCACGCCTTGAGCGGTGGCGAAAAAGCTCGGGTAGCTCTGGCCGGGGTATTGGCGATGGAGCCAGAGGTGCTGGTCGCTGATGAGCCGATGGCCAGCCTGGACCCCTGGGTGCAACTGACCATTTTTGAAATTTTGCAGCGTTTCTATGATCAGGGTAAAACTATTCTAATGGCCACTCATAACCTGTCCGTCGTTCGTTACTGGGCCAGTTATGTGGTGGTCCTGCAGACGGGCCAGGTAGTTTTCGCCGGTTCGCCCCAGGCCCTGTTAGCCGACCAGGCCGTCCTGGATAAAACGGGTTTGTCGAAGGTTTGGTGGAAGGTGGATACAGCTTTTCCAGAGGACGATGGTCAATGGAGGCAAATGCCTAATATCAATCCACCAACATCCTAGGACACGCGAAGGAGACAACTTGCCGTGGGTACAGACCCGTCTGTTCTACCTTTTTGACAAGCAAAGGGAAGTTGGATATACTCCCCTAACCGATTTACTGCTCTACAGGCCGAATTCAATGTTTCAGTTAATTTTCTTTAAATTCAACATGTGTTGTTGCTCCTGTCTGTCGCGGAGGTGGTGGACTCCTCTTTAGTGCAGGAACAACCTGCGCATCAATGCCCACCACACTCCGCTTAATTAACGGTTGGGTGGGCTAAATTGCTTCATTTTGATGCTTAACAGCGCCACCGGGCCATTTACCAGTGACGCTGTTTTATTTTTCAAAATCAGAAGGGATCAAGCAAGGAAACTATGAAAATCGCAAATGACGTAACTGAATTAGTGGGTAATACCCCCCTGGTGCGGATTCGTAAACTGACCGCCGGCGCCGTGGCCGATGTTGTCGCCAAGCTGGAATTTTACAATCCAGCCCACAGCGTTAAAGATCGGATTGGCCTCTCGATGATCGAAGCGGCTGAGAAGGCTGGCCTGATTAAGCCGGATACCATCATTCTGGAGCCAACCAGCGGCAACACCGGGATTGGGCTGGCTTTTGTCTGCGCGGCGCGGGGCTACAAATGTACCCTGGTCATGCCGGAGACAATGAGTAAAGAGCGGCGCGCCCTGCTGCGCGCCTACGGGGCCGAATTGGTGCTGACCCCCGGCAGCGAGGGCATGGGCGGCGCCATTCGCACCGCCGAAGAGATGGCCGCCGCCGACTCGCGCTATTTTATTCCACAGCAGTTCAAAAATCCGGCTAACCCTGAAATCCATCGAAAAACTACTGCCGAAGAAATCTGGCGCGACACCGACGGCAAAGTGGATATTTTGGTGTCGGGTATTGGTACAGGCGGGACTATTACCGGCGTGGGTGAAGTCATCAAAGCACGCAAGCCGTCGTTTCAGGCCATTGCGGTCGAACCGGAAGCTTCGCCGGTCCTGTCGGGCGGGCAAAAGGGACCGCATCCCATTCAGGGAATTGGGGCAGGCTTTGTGCCAGATGTGCTCAATACCGAAATTTACGACGAGGTCATCCGGGTGAAGAATGAGGATGCCTTTGATACAGCCCGGCGGATGGCTCGCGAAGAAGGTTTACTGGTTGGGATTTCTTCCGGCGCAGCCACCTGGGCGGCTGTTCAAGTAGCCCGCCGGCCCGAAAACGAGGGCAAGCTCATTGTGGTCATTATTCCCTCTTTCGGCGAGCGTTATCTGAGCACGGCTTTGTTTGCCGGTCTGGCCGATTGAACACGGTCCCTCTCCCCAAGAGAGGGTGAAACGAACCCCAAACCCTCTCTATGCCGGGGAGAGGCAGGAGGTAAGGTAAGATGTTTAAGACCATTAGCAACGATATTCAATCTGTCTTTGACCGCGATCCGGCGGCGCGGACCTGGCTGGAAGTGCTGCTGTGCTATCCGGGCCTGCATGCCATCTGGGGGCACCGGCTAACCCACTGGCTCTGGGTGCACGGGGCTAAACTGCTGGCTCGCTGGCTGTCGCAAATTATGCGCAGCCTGACCGGCATCGAAATCCATCCAGGGGCCACGCTTGGTCCGCGCTTCTTCATTGATCACGGCATGGGCGTTGTCATTGGCGAAACGGCTGAAATTGGGGCTGATGTCACCCTGTATCATGGCGTTACCCTGGGCGGCACCAGTTGGCAAAAGGGCAAGCGCCACCCGACCCTGGGAAATGGGGTAGTTGTCGGCGCAGGGGCTAAAATTTTGGGGCCGATTATGGTTGGCGATAACAGCCGGATTGGGGCTAATGCGGTCGTGGTCAAGCCGGTGCCGCCGGATTCTGTCGTGGTCGGGGTGCCGGGTGAAATTGTCAAGCGCAGCAGGCCGCGCCCGGTGACGGCGCGAGCCGATTTGGACCACGGCGCACTGCCGGATGTCATTGGCGACTCGCTGGTCGCGTTGATGGCTCGTGTAGAACAGTTGGAAGCTCATTTAAGCAATGGTCATGGCTTGAAACCTGCACCCTATACGTCCGATCGTGGGGTGTGGGTAGGCGAGGATTTTTCCATTTAAAACCTTGAGGAGACCTCTTGTGCCCAAACTTAGTTTTGGCACAAGAGGTTAAGGTGTCAAAAAATAAAATTTATGAAAAAGGGGAGATTACATTAATGTCAACCAATGGAACTGAGCAGCACAAATTCGGGTTCGCCACCCGCCAGCTTCATGCGGGCCAGCAGCCGGACCCAACCACCGGCTCGCGAGCGGTGCCGATTTATCAAACTACCTCGTATGTCTTCAAGGATACTGAGCACGCGGCCCGTTTATTTGCCTTGCAGGAGTTTGGCAATATTTACACCCGCATCATGAACCCAACCAGCGATGTATTTGAGCAGCGCCTGGCCGACCTGGAAGGTGGGGTAGGTGCGCTGGCGGCCAGTTCCGGTCACGCGGCCCAAACCATGGCCATTCTGGCTCTGTGCAATTCCGGCGACCATATTGTTTCGGCCTCAACCCTCTACGGCGGGACATTTAATCAGTTCAACTATACCTTTCCCCGGATGGGCATCGAAGTTAGCTTTGTGGACCCCAAAGACCCGGAGAATTTCCGCAAAGCCATCCGGGACAATACCAAAATCATCTTCGGTGAAACGTTGGGTAATCCTCTGATCAATGTTTTTCCATTTGAGGAAGTGGCTGCCATTGGCCGGGAATACGGTATTCCCTTGATGATTGACAACACCTTTGCCACGCCCTACCTCTGCCGGCCCTTTGAATGGGGTGCGAATATTATTGTTCATTCGACCACAAAATTTATCGGCGGGCACGGCACAACGATTGGCGGGATCATTGTAGACGGCGGCAACTTTAACTGGGCCGGGAATCCGCGCTTCCCCAATTTTAACACCCCGGATGACAGTTATCACGGGTTGGTCTATGCCAACCTGGGCGCGCCGGCCTTTATTCTCAAATCGCGCGTGCAGATTTTGCGCGACATTGGCGCTTGCCAGGCTCCGCTCAATTCCTGGTTATCTTTGCAAGGCTTGGAAACACTCAGCCTGCGCATGGAGCGTCACGTAAAAAATACCCAGGCCGTAGCCGAATTTTTGGAAGATAACCCCAAAGTCAAATGGGTGGTTTACCCCGGTCTGGAGAGTCATCCTGATTATGCTGCGGCTAAAAAATACATGCCGCTGGGTGCGGGGGCTATTCTCGGTTTTGGCATCGAAGGGGGCCTGGAGGCCGGGCGCGACTTTATCAATAACCTCAAGCTTTTCAGCCACCTGGCCAATGTCGGCGATGCCAAGAGCCTGGCTATCCATCCGGCCAGCACCACCCACAGCCAGCTTAATCCGGAAGAACAGGAGATCGCCGGGGTGACGCCGGACTTTGTGCGGCTCAGTGTTGGCCTGGAAGATCTTGACGACATCCTGTGGGATCTGGGGCAGGCCCTGGCTAAAGCGTAAGCGCCAAGTGAAAGCCATAGTTGTCTTATGGCGAGTTAAGTTGCATAATACAACGTAATGCCTAAAACGTAATGGTTCTAGCTGAAATTGGCGAATACAGGTGAACCATTACGTTTTACATTTTATCTGTAGTTTGTTAGCGGGGTAAGAAAATGGACTTAACTCATTCAGTTGGTTTGGTTGAACGTCAATATTTTACTTTCGCCGAGAAAGAGCCGATGCGGCTGGACAGCGGTGAGACCCTCGGCCCGATTACCCTGGCTTACGAGACCTACGGCCGGCTCAACGACGACCGCAGCAACGCCATCCTCATTCTGCATGCCCTCTCGGGCGACGCTCATGCCGCCGGCTACCATTCGTTCAAAAATCCTAAAGCAGGCTGGTGGGATGATTGTATTGGGCCGGGCAAGGCTTTTGATACCGACAAGTACTTCATTATTTGCTCCAATGTGATTGGCGGCTGCCAGGGTTCCACCGGCCCCAGTTCGCTGAATCCGGTTACGGGCAAACCCTATGGCTTGAGTTTCCCGGTAGTCACCATCGGCGATATGGTCCGCGCCCAGCGCTACCTGATTGATTACTTGGGTATTGAGAAGCTGCTGGCCGTGGCCGGGGGCAGCATGGGCGGCATGCAGGTGTTACAGTGGGCGGTCAGCTACCCGGGGCGAATCCGGGCCGCGCTGCCGCTGGCCACAACTGCTCGCCATTCGCCTATGCTGATTGCCTTTAGCGAAGTGGGACGGCAGGCTATCTATGCTGACCCCCATTGGAACGGCGGCGACTACTACGATAAAGCCCGGCCTAATGCCGGCCTGGCGGTGGCGCGGATGGTCGGCCACATTACCTACTTGAGTGAAGAATCCATGCACCACAAGTTTGGCCGGCGGCTGCAAGAGCGCGAGCGTTTTGGCTACGATTTCACGACTGATTTTGCGATTGAGAGCTATCTTCGCTACAATGGCAACCGCTTCACCGAACGCTTCGACGCCAACAGCTACCTGTACGTGACCAAGGCAATGGATTATTTTGACCTGAGCAATGATTACGGCAGCTTAACCAACGCCTTTACCAGAAGTACCGACATCACTTATCTGGTCGTCTCCTTTACCTCGGATTGGCTCTATCCAACCTATCACTCCAAAGAGTTGGTCAGCGCCTTAACAGCGGTAGGAGCTGATGTTACCTATTGTAACCTTAAGTCAACCTGGGGCCACGATGCTTTTCTGTTAGAAGTTGAAACGATGACCAGCTTGATTGGCGACTTTCTGGAGCGGGTGACGCGGGAGTACAAAATTCAACCGCCGGGGGAACCTGTAGCTAGCCCGGCGCCCGCTTTAGACTTTACGATCTAAATGAAACAAACGATAACTGAAATATCCACTTTAACTCTTCGACCTGACCTCCTGGCCATCGCCGAACTCATCCAACCCAGAGAGAAAGTGCTTGATCTCGGCTGCGGCGACGGGACACTGCTCCGTTATTTGTTGGATACCTATCGAATAACCGGCCGCGGCGTTGAGTTATCCGAGGAAGGTGTACTGGCCTGCGTCGCCAAGGGGCTAAGTGTCCGCCAGGGCAACCTCCAGGAGGGCCTGGGAGATTATCCGGACCGGTCATTTAATACGGTCATTTTGAGCCAGACCTTGCCCTATCTGAATGATCCCGCCTTTATTATGTGTGAGATGCTGCGGGTGGGCAACCGGGCTATTGTCAGTTTTCCCAACTGGGGCCATTGGCGCTGTCGTTTGGGCTTGCTGCTAACCGGGCGTACGCCGGTCGCGCCCGACCTGCCCCAGCCTTGGGATGTTCCCCCGCGGGCGAGGCCGTTGACCATCCGCGATTTTGGCGAATTTTGTGCCCGGCAAGACATTCGGATTACAGCGGAGATTTACCTCCAGGGGCCACGCCGGATCCCGATGCGCCGTGATAAAAACTTGCGCGCGACGACGGCTATTTTTGAGTTGAAATAAAGGGTGTCGGCCTGATTTGACTTTTTTGTTTTTCTCACCATACTCATACCATCAGTTTAATAACCGGTGAAGTTGCGTCCCTATTTGCCGCCAAATCTGACGCCTGGGGGAAGTCCGGTGCAAGTCCGGCGCTGTCCCGCAACGGTAAGCAATAATCAATAATCAATTGTCATTTGTTAATTGTCAATGAGAACAGATAAACATTGACTATTAATTGTTGACCATTGACCATTGACAATTAGCAAGCCCGATTACCCAGCTTTACCTTTGCTTGTGTTCTACCTTCGTGGACAGGAGGCCGAGCGTGAAATAATTATTTCAAACGCTCCCCGCCCGCTGGCGGTTTTTTTTTACCTGAGCGGGGCTAGAAATTAGAGAAAAGGATGAAAATAGCTGTCCTGGCCGATATTCACGGCAATTTCCCGGCCCTGGAAGCCGTAACGGTCCATCTTGAGCAGTGGCAGCCCGATTATGTCGTCGCCGCCGGGGATATTGTCAATCGCGGCCCGCGTTCGCTGGATTGCCTGCGCTTTGTGCAAAACAAGCAAGCTGCGGCAGGCTGGCTGACCATTCGGGGCAATCACGAAGATTATGTAATTAGCCAGGGGAAACCCGATTCTCCGCGCAGGGGTCCGGTTTTTGAAACTCATCGTAACACCTACTGGACTTACCAGCAGCTTGAGACTGAGGTGTCGGCCCTGGCGGCAATGCCCTTTAAGCAGCAGTTGCTGGGGCCGGATGGCAGCTTAATTTGCCTGACCCATGCTTCGCTGCGGGGTATTCGGAGTGGTATTTACCCATCAACGCCCGATGACGAGTTACAGCAAAAAATTGAACCGGCGGCGAGTCTCTTTTGTGTCGGCCACACCCACTGGCCCCTGCTTCGCCGCCTTAACGGAACCCTGGTGGTCAATGCCGGAGCGGTCGGTTTGCCGTTCGACGGCGATACGCGGACCTGTTACGCTCAGGTGCAGTGGCAGCACGGCAATTGGTCGGCCGAGATTATCCGGCTGGAGTATGACCGCGCCCAGGCCGAACGCGATTTTTTTGAAACAGGCTTCATGGACGACAGCGGCGGGCTGGCCCCGTTGATCCTGGATGAGTTTCGCACCGCTCGCTCCCACTTGTACCAATGGTCAGAACTCTACCAGGCGCGCGTCCTGGCCGGCGAAATGACCATGGAGGACTCGGCTGACGCTTATATGGCCAGAGTCAAGTAGCAATTAAAAATCCCTTGTAGGGTAAAGGAAAAACTGTGACACCTGTACCTCAAAACACTCAAAACGACGCCCTGCTCTTGATTGGCCACGGCAGCCGTGACGCCGAAGCCATCACCGAGTATAACCACTTTGCCGACACCCTGGCCGGCAGGCTGCAAATACCTGTCTACCCCTGTTTTCTGGAGTTTGCCGACCCGCCGATTGTCGAAGGTATTCGCGCCTGCGTTGAAGCAGGGGCGCGGCGGGTAGTCGCCCTGCCGCTCTTTTTAGGCCCGGCGGGACACCAAAAGAACGATGTTCCGGCTATTCTCAATTGGGCTAAAACCCAGTGGCCCCAGGTGCAGTTTAAATATGGTGTTCCGCTGGGAGCGCAGCCGCAAATTATCTCCGTGCTGGCCCAACGCGCCGCAGAAGCGATCGCGGGCAGCCGGGTAGACATTCCGGCCGCCGAAACAGCGCTGCTTGTCGTGGGGCGGGGCAGCCGTGACCCTGACAGTAATTCCGAAGTTTATAAAATTGCCCGCCTGCTCTGGGAAGGCCGGTATTACGGCTGGGTGGAATCCGCTTTTTACAGCCTGACCACCCCCACTGTGCCGGCTGCGCTTGAACGCTGCCTTCGCCTGGGCGCCCGCCGCGTAGTGGTCCTGCCCTACCTGCTGTTCACCGGCGCTATTTACCAGCGCATGGGCGACCAGGCCAGGGCTGTTCAGACAGCTCAGCCTGATGCGGAAATTTTGGTGGCCGAGCACTTGAGTGAACACCCGGAGGTGATCGAGGCCGTGGTTTACCGCTACCAGGAAGTGCTGGAGGGGACGGCCAGCATGACCTGCGACCTGTGCAAATATCGCCACCGCCTGGCCGGCTTTGAGGACGAGTATGGTCTGGCTCAAGTTTCCGATCACCATCACGGCCTGCGCGGCGTACCGCACACGCACAGCCATCCGCATTCGCACGGCCAGAACTACGAGCAGACGCTGGAGATGCTCCTGCCCCCTCGCTATCAGCAGGGCCAGGAGGCCAGCCCGGTTCCGATGGCTGCCGCTCCATTAAAATATAACGCCGAGGGACAGGTCGCCTGGGACGAGATTTGGGCCGACTTCTGCGATTTAGCCCTGGCCGGCGGTCCCGCCCATCGAGGAGACCTGCTGGAGCCGGTGCTGCCCGGCGCCGTCGCGGAGAACCCGCAGGGGTACGAACGGGTGCTGGCTGAATTGGAGCGCGGTTTCCGCCTGGTGACAGGAGTGCCCGTCGTGCGCAGCCAGTCACCGGGTTGGATTGGCCTCGAATGTGACAGCGAGCAGATGGCGTTGTGGCTGCTGCGAGCGATTGTGACCGAAAATGTCAGCGTGCGGCGGGAAGGCAAAACACTTTTTCTGCCGGCTGGCCCTGATTTTCGTCTGGAAGACGAGATCAAGAATGTGATTACGGTAGTCGCTAAAACTTATCACTATTGGTCCGAACATATTGTGGCCATCAATGGCTGATCATATCCAAAACCCCGCCGTTATTGCCGCTGATTCGTTTGCCATCATCCGGGCCGAACTGCGGGCTGCCGGTTATCACTTTGCGCCGCCGCTGGCTGCTGTCGTGGAGCGAATTATCCACAGCACCGCCGACTTCGACTTTGCCGGCATCACCCAAACCAGTCCTGGCGCGATTGAAGCGGGCGTCCAGGCGCTGCGAAGAGGCTGTCCCGTAGTCACGGATGTTAACATGGTCCGCGTCGGAATCAGCGCGCCACGCTTGGCCGCCTGGGGTGGGACAGTTCACTGCTTTGTGGCCGCTGACCTCGCCCGTGAGCGCGCCCAAATGGCCGAGATCACCCGCAGCGCAATGGGCATGCGCCTGGCCGCCGAGCAGGGGTTGTTAGAAGGAGGACTGGCCGTCATCGGCAATGCGCCGACAGCCTTGTACGAGGTGCTGCACTGGATCAAGGAAGGTGTTCGACCGGCCTTGGTCATCGGCGTGCCGGTCGGCTTTGTCAGCACGGTGGAGAGCAAGGAAGCGTTGGTGCAGGTCAACAGCGTGCCCTGGATTGTGACTGCCGGCCGTAAGGGCGGCTCGACCGTAGCCGTCGCTATTGTCAACGCCCTACTGCGCTTGGCCGGGGATGCGGCAGCAAGTGAGATAGATTGAAGAGGCGAGGCAGCGATGAGATTAATTTCTTCACCTCTTCGCCACGTTGAGACTTGATGACAACCCAAAACCGAAAATCCACGCCCAAAAGGGCAGTCAAAAATCCAAAATATCCCGTTCCTCCCCGCAGCCGCAACGGTCAGCGCACCGGCTATACAACCGGCAGTAATGCTGCCGCCGCCGCCAAAGCCGCCACCATCGCCCTGCTGACCGGCCGCTTTCCCGAAACGGTCACCATCACGTTGCCCATTGGCGAAACGGCGACCATGACCCCGGTTGAGCGCCAGTTGACGGCCCGTGAACCTCTTTCGGCGATCAGTGAGGCGTACTGCTGCATGGTCAAAGATGCCGGCGACGATCCTGATGTGACCCACGGCGCATTGATCTGCGCCCTTGTACGCTCCAGCCCGACGCCCGGCATCACCCTGGAAGGAGGCGAGGGAGTCGGGCGGGTGACACTGCCCGGCCTGGGTCTGGAAGTGGGCGGACCGGCGATCAACCCGGTTCCCCGCCAGCAGATTCGTGACAATGTGACCGACGCCGTGCGCGAAGTCAGGCCGGATGAACCGGATTTTCTGAAAAAGCATGGTTTGGAAGTAATCATCAGTGTGCCGGATGGGGCAGAACTGGCCCAAAAAACGCTCAATGCTCGCCTCGGCATCCTGGGCGGTATCAGCATTTTGGGCACCACCGGCAAAGTTTTTCCCTACAGCACCGCCGCCTGGCGGGCCAGTGTTATCCAGGCGGTAGAGGTCGCGGCCAAAAACAGCGTTGGCAAGGTGGTGCTGGCCACCGGTAATCGCTCCGAAGGCTTTGCCATGCAGATTTTTCCGGAACTGCCCGAAGTCGCCTTTGTGGAGCTGAGCGTTTTTACCGGCGATGCCTTGAAGACATGCATTGGCCACGGCGTGCAAGCGGTGGTTTTTGTGGGCATGATGGGCAAAATGGTTAAGACGGCCCAGGGCCATATGACCACCCACGTGGCCGGCAACCAGGTGGATTTTGCTTTTTTAGCCCAGGTTTGCCGTGAAACCGGCGCGCCCGACGAGTTGGTCCAGGCAGTCGCCGCCGCCAATACCGGGCGTCATTTTTTGGAGTTGTGCCAGCAGTGGGAATTTCACGTTCCCATCCAGCGAATTGTAGATTTAGCCCTGAGCAGTTGTGAAAAATTCATTGAGGATAACGGCGGAGCGATGGAGCTGGAAGTCATCTTGGTTGATTTCGACGGCACGGTGTTGGCGCGAGCCAGGGGCGGCTATACGGCTGAGAACGGGACATCTCCTCTAAATGCCGTACCGCTGGTCCAACGCCTCAGCGCCGATCCGGCCCACTCCTACGATGATGAGAGTGTGATGGGAGAGCGACGCCAGCAGGGGACTGCCAGCCCGGAGCGCCAAGCGGGAGGAGCAGAGGAGCAGGGCTGATGAGCGAGCAAGCATCTTCTCCCCTGCGTCTTCTTGTAGTTGGTCTGACCGCCGGTGGCGCGGAGAGTCTGCCTTCTACCCTGCGAACACGAATCGCCACAGCGGATTTGTTGGCCGGCGGGCAGCGTCACTTGGGTTATTTTCCTGATTTTGCAGGCGAAAAACTGGTCATTTCCGCCCAGGTTGAGCCGGTTGCCCAGCGATTGCAGCAGGCCCTGGCTGCCGGAGAGCAAGCGGTGGTGCTGGCTTCGGGCGACCCGTTGTGGTATGGCATTGGCGCGACGTTGCGGCGTTACTTCCCCACCGATGTTTTGGAAATTATCCCTGCCCCCACCGCTTTCCAACTTGCCTTTGCCGCCCTGGCCGAACCCTGGTCCGACGCGGCCCTGTTGAGCGCCCATGCTCGGCCTTTAGCCGCGGTAGTGGCCGGGGCGCTGGCTGTACCCAAAGCGGCTGTTCTCACCGACATGCAGCACACGCCCGTCGTCGTTGCTCAGGCTCTGCTGGCCGCGGGTCTTCCGCCCGATACCCGCTGCGCCATCTGTGAAAACCTGGGCAGTCCTGAACAACGGGTGGTTCAAACCGAGTTAGGGCGGGTGGGTGAGGCGACTTATGCGCCGTTGAATGTGTTGGTGGTGTGGAAGAATGCGGGGGAGCAGCGGGGCAGAGGAGCAGGGGAGACTGTCTTTTCACCCTCCAACCTTCCAACTTTCGAGCCGAAGGCCCCTTATGGGCAACCTTCCACCCCCCCCGGCCTGCCCGACCACGCTTTCTCTACCTCCGCCGGCCAGATTACCAAGCGCGAAGTCCGGCTGCTGGCGCTGGCCGAGCTGGCTCTGGGGCCGGGGGAAGTGCTGTGGGATATTGGCGCGGGCAGCGGCGCAGTGAGCATTGAAGCGGCTCGATCTCAGCCAAGCGCGGCTGTCTATGCGGTCGAAAAACGAGCAGAAATGAGCCGCCATTTTCAGGAGAATTTGCGGCGTTTCCCGGCGGCGAATGTTTGCTGGACAGAGGGAGTTGCCCCCACAGCGACTTATGAGTGGCCCGACCCGCATGCCGTTTTTGTCGGCGGCAGCGATAAAAAGCTGGCCGAAATTATTGATACCGTGCAGCAGCGACTCCATCCCCACGGCCGCCTGGTCATCAACCTGACCACCCTGGAGAATCTGCACCTGGCTCACACGCTGCTGCCCCAGGCGCGGGTGACCCAACTGCAAGTCAGTCGCGGCGTGCCGATTCTGGATATGCTTCGCTTTGAAGCGCTCAACCCCATCTTTATGGTTACTTGGCACAAAGGAGGCGAGGAGGCGAAGTAGTTGATCTTGTCGCCTCCTCGCCTCCTCGCGCCTTCGCCTCATTCTTGTGGAGGAAGATAAATTGACTTCAGCCCTACTTACCGCCGTCGGCCTCGGCCCCGGCGACCCGGAATTAATTACGCTCAAAGGACTGCGGGCCATCGAGGCCGCCGATCTGGTTTTTGTGCCGCGCAGCCAGGATGGCGAGCAAAGCCTGGCCCTGAGGATTGCCCAGCCCTGGTTGCACCCTGAGCGCCAGCAGGTGGTCGAACTGGCCCTGCCGATGACGCGCAACCCCGCCCAATTGGTCCCGGCCTGGCAAGGCGCCGCCGATCACATTGCCCAGGGTTTGGCCGATCTGGCCAAACCGGAACCACGGGGCGTCTATCTCTTGCTGGGCGATCCCCTGCTCTACGGCACTTTTACCTACATTTGGAGGGAATTGGCGGCCCGCCACCCGCACATCAAAATCGAAATCCTACCCGGTGTGACCTCATTTGCAGCAGCGGCGGCCCGCGCTCAGTTCCTGCTTTGCGCTACCTCGGACCGGGTCGCCATCTTGCCGGCCAGTTACGAAACCGATGCGGCTCACTTGCAGCGGCTGCTAACCGATTATGAAACGGTCATTTTGCTCAAAGTCGGGCCGGTGCTGCCCCAAATTTTGGCCGCTTTGGAAGAGATGGATTTGCTGGACTCAACCCTTTACGCCGAGCGGGTCGGCATGCCGGAGGAATACATGGCTCTGGGTTCGGAGGTGCGCACTCTGCGCGATCAGCGCCGGCCCTACCTGTCGCTGCTGATCGTGCGGCGGGACGGCAAAGAAGCGAGGATAGGATGAAGCGAGGAGGCGAGAAGCTATATCAGACGCCTGTTACCGATGATGTGGCCGCCTCTTTGCCGCCGCGTTTCGTCGTTTCTCCCGGCACGGTTTACTTCATCGGCGCGGGACCGGGCGCGCCCGACCTGATTACCGTGCGCGGGCGCGACATCATCGCCCAGGCTGATTTGATTCTTTATGCGGACAGCCTGGTCGAGGAAAGTGTCGCCAGCCTGGCCCGCCGGCCCGAAGCCCGGATTGTCGGCTCCTCCGGTTTGCACCTGGAACAGATTTTGGCCCTGATGGTCGAGACGGCTCAACGGGGCGGAGTTGTGGCCCGGGTTCACAGCGGCGACCCGGCCCTGTATGGAGCCATCCACGAACAGATGGCTCACCTGGAGGACCACCACGTGCCTTACGAGGTGATTCCAGGAGTAACGGCTGCCTTTGCCGCCGCCGCCCGCCTCAAAGTTGAGCTGACCATTCCCGATTTAGTCCAGACCATTATCTTGACTCGTACCGCCGGCCGGACGACCATGCCGGAGGGCGAGGAGCTGCGCAAGCTGGCTGCGCCGGGCGCGTCTCTGGCCATTTACCTCAGCATCAGCCGGATTCGCCATGTGGTGGACGATTTGCTGGCCGGCGGCGGTTACCGGCCGGAAACGCCAGTGGCCGTCTTCCATAAAGTTACCTGGCCGGATGAAAGTTACCTGGTGGGAACCTTGGCCGACGTTGCCGAAAAGGTTCGTGCCGCCGGTTACACCAAACACGCCTTGATCCTGGTCAGCCCGGCCCTGGAAGCCAGTCTGAAGGGTGCTGAGCGCCGCACCAGCAGCCACCTCTACGATAAAAGTTACACCCACCGCTTCCGCCAGGCCGAGGATTTCAAGCGGGGCAAAGAACGGCAGGAAGCTCACGCCCTGCCAGCCGGGTTGATTGCCGGGGAGAAACATCTTGGCAGCAGTTCCATTCGGAGCGGTACAGTGGTTATCGCCGTCACCCGGCGAGGGAGTGAATTAGCCGCCAGGTTAGCCAGGGAACTAGAAGCCGAATTCAAGGTTCCGGCCAAGCATTTTGGAGTCGGGTTGGCCGATTTTGGAGTTGAACCGGATAAATCCAAAATCCCTTATGCTGATTCCGCTCTGGCTGAAGTGCGCCGCTGCTGGGCCAGGTACAGCCAGCTTATCCTGGTTATGCCGGCCGGGGTGGCGGTGCGGGCGATTGCGCCGCTGCTGGGCCACAAAGCCAGCGATCCGGCGGTCATCTGCCTGGATGAAGCGGGCCAATCCGTCATTCCCCTGCTGGGCGGGCATCAGGCCGGGGCGAACGAACTGGCGCGGCAGATTGCGGCCCTCACCGGGGGCCACGCGGCGATTACGACTGCCAGCGATGTGCAGGGCAAACCGGCATTCGACCAGCTCGGGCAGGCCGAAGGCTGGCGAATTGATGCTGCCAGCGCCCTGACTCACGCGAGCGCCAGCCTGGTCAACGATGAGGTGGTAGGCGTCTTCCTTGATCCGGCGCTCGCGGCGATACGCCCGCAGATGACCGCCTGGTTTGATGGAGTGGATAATTTAGCGTGGGTTGAAAGTCTGGACGCGTTGGATGTTGACGCTTATGCCGCCGGCTTAATCGTCAGCCACCGGATTTTGGCCGACCATCACCAGCACTTGCTGCGCAAAAGCGTGCTGTATCGCCCCCCGGTTCTGGTGGCCGGCCTCGGCTGCAAACGCGGCGTCCCCGCTGCCGAACTTGGCGCTTCCCTGGAAAGGACGCTGGCTGAGGCAAATTTGGCGGTGGAGAGTCTGGCTGCCCTGGCAACTGTTGACCTTAAAGCCGATGAACCAGGACTGCGTGAGCTGGCCGGGGAGTTGAAGCTGCCCTTGAAGATAGTGAGCCGCACCGAGTTAGCCCTTTTAGAACCGGCTGGCTTCAGCCCCAGCGCTGCCCAGGCTAAGTTTGATCTACCCGGTGTGGCCGAACCGTGCGCCGTGCTGCTGTCCGGCCCAAACGGCCAGTTGGTTGTGCCCAAACGCAGTTTTGATCGCTGCACTATAGCGGTAGCCATGAAAGGATGAGGCAAAGGATGAAGCCTGAAAAAACGCAGCACGCTTTACTTTCCCTCATCGGCATCGGCCCCGGCGATTTGCAGCAGATGACAATTGCTGCTCAAGCCTCTCTGCGCGCCGCCGAAACCGTTATTGGTTACGAAGTTTACATTGAACTGGTACGCCCGCTGTTGCAGCCGGGCCAGGAAATTGTGGTCAGCCCCATCGGCAGCGAGCTGGAGCGGGCGCAGCAGGCAGTAGATGCGGCTGTGTCGGGCCGGCATGTGGCCCTGATCAGCAGCGGTGATATTGGCATTTACGCTATGGCCAGCCCGGTCTTTGAGATTTTGCGGCAGCGGGATTGGGCAGGCCAGGAGCCAGAGGTGGAACTCTTTCCCGGCATTAGCGCGGTACAGGCGGCAGCAGCCCGGCTGGGCGCGCCGCTCGGCCACGATTTTTGCACCATCAGCTTGAGCGACCTGCTGACTCCCTGGCCGGTGATTGAGCGGCGGCTGCAAGCGGCCGCCTGGGGTGACTTTGTGGTGGCTTTTTACAATCCTCGCAGCCAAAAGCGGGATTGGCAGCTACCACGCGCCATCGAAATTCTGCTGGCCTACCGCCCGGCGGCGACCCCGGTGGCGGTTGCGCACCATGTCACCCGGCCCGAAGAAGAGATTGTCCTGACTACTTTGGGCCAGTTGGAGCCGGCTCAGGTAGATATGTTTACCCTGGTATTAGTCGGCAACAGCCAGAGCTACATTTTAGCCAGCCACCTGGTGACGCCGCGAGGGTATGAGGCGAAGGGACGAGGAGATGAAGAGGCGATGAATGGAGCGCCAGAAAGATCTGCTGCTAACCTTTCTGCTCCGCTGCCCGCTGGTTCTGATGTTTATCCAATAACTTTGACGGGTATAACCGGGCAGCAGGCCGTCGTCGTCGGCGGGGGGAAGGTGGGGCAGCGGAAAGTGCAGGGAGTGTTGGCGGCGGGCATGGCGGCCAAATTGGTCAGCCCGGAAGCGACGCCCCAGTTACAAGCCTGGGCCGAAGCGGGCCGTATCGGCTGGGTGCGCCGGCCCTATCAGTCGGGCGATGTAGTGGGAGCGGCTCTGGTTTTTGCCGCGACGAACCAGCGCGCGATCAATGCTCAAGTTGCGCAGGAAGCCCACGAATTGGGGTTGCTCTGTAATGTGGCCGACCAACCGACTGAGGGCAATTTTCACGTGCCGGCGGTGCATCGCCGGGCAGGGCTGGTGGTGGCGGTGAGCAGCAGTGGCGAAAGCCCGCGCCGGGCGCAAAATGTGCGCGATCAAATCGCGGCATGGCTGGAGGAGAACGAGTGAGGCGAGGAGTTTTTCATGGCAGGTAAAGCTTATTTGGTGGGGGGCGGGCCGGGCCGGGCCGACCTGATCACCGTGCGCGGGTTAAATTTGCTGCGCCGGGCTGAGGTGGTTTTGTACGATCGCCTGATTGCACAGGAGCTGCTGCAGGAAGTTCCTCCTGGAGCTGAGTTGATCTTTGTGGGCAAAGGCCCCGACCGCCACATGATGAGTCAGGAGCAGATTAACCACCTGCTGGTGGACCGGGTTAAGGCCGGCAAGCAGGTGGTCCGCTTAAAAGGGGGCGACCCCTTTGTGTTTGGCCGGGGTGGAGAAGAGGTACTGGCCCTGGCCGAGGCCGGCTTGTGTTTCGAGATTGTACCGGGGGTCTCTTCGGTGCTAGCGGCGCCGGCCTATGCCGGCATTCCCGTGACGCATCGCGGCCTGGTGACCGCTTTTGCCGTGGTGACCGGTCACGAAGACCCGACGAAAGCGGAGAGCACGACCGATTGGGTGGCCCTGGCCCGCATTCCGACCCTCATTCTGTTGATGGCGGTCAAGCACATTGCCGACATCTGCACACAGTTAATCGAAGCCGGACGGTCGGCTGAGACTCCGGCAGCGGTCATCAGTTGGGCGACTACGGATTATCAGCGAGTTCAGCGTACCACCTTAGCGGCGCTGCCCGAAACGATCAAACGCCACGAACTGCCCACCCCGGCGGTGATTGTGATCGGCGAGGTCGCCGCGCTGGCGGATCAACTGGCCTGGTTTCAGCCTGAAGGGGGGGCGTCGGGCTTTGCGCCAATAGAAGTGTAGTCGTGTGTTAAGAGCGGAGTGAAAAAGTACACTTTTTCACTCCGCCCACCGTTAGAAGTACCTCTGTCGTAATGACCCGGCTATTTTTCAGGATTCCAGTTTGCCGGGCGGAGTAAAAATTCCCCGCTTGTTTCTTCAACCAAACCGGCAGAACTATCTTCATTTGTCTTTAAGACAGCATCTGCTTCCAGCAGCGCGGGAGAATCCGGCCCGGCGGTCTCCAGGAGGGTTGGTGTTGACTGGAAAGTGACATCATCAATAAATAGGTTGCTATTAAGCGAGCCGTCGGTCTCGGCCCGAATTTGGAGCAGTACCAGTTGCCCGGCATAGGCGCTGAGATTGACCACATGTTTGACCCAACCACCCGTGTTTTGGGATGAACACAAATTATAAACGTTCACTACGTTGCTGTTATTGATGATGACCCCGCCAAAATCATAGCCGCAGATGTCCTGGGAGGCGATCCGGTGCCAGTAGGCCAGGTACGGCCTGGCGGCTGGGATAGTTACCTGTTGCTGGATATAGGATATGTCGTTTAATGCTCCGCCTAGCCAGACAGCCCAATTACCGCTGCGCGGGCTTACAGGCAGATTTGCGGCTGGGAGAATGAGGGTAAAGCCCTGCGATGAAAATTCGGTCCAGCCGGTTCGGCCGCTTTCAAAATTGCCGTTAACCAAACTACCCCCACTTGTCAGATTTTTAATAACCAGCGGCAAATAGACGTTGATAGAACCTGGAGTAAAGGGAATCATTTCGACGGCCACGGTAGCATCGCGTACTTCCTGGCAGTTACCACTGGTGATACCGGCCTGGCCAATCAGGTTAAGGCACGCCTGGTACAGCCCGTTACCCAGGTCGGCATAGTTGGAGGCAGAAGTCAACAGATTGGTCTGGGCTTCGTAATAGATCTTGGCTACTTTAGCCAGGCCCACAGCGGTGACCGTTATGCCGTTAAATGTCCCCCCATCGGTCATCAGGTAGACCGCCTTGTTATTCACCCCACTGTTCGTGTGGACACCCCCATTGTCATCTGGCCCGTGAGAGTACAAGGAACTGCTCATCTTATCAGGATCGCTAAATGCCGGCGGGTTTTCCATATCGCGGATCGCTCCCAGCCCTGTTATATCCTCACCCATTAACCAGCGTGCGCTCGCGCTATCGTTTCCCGCGCTGTTGGTCAGGTCAACAAACTCGCCCCATACATCTGAAAGCGACTCGTTAATCGCGCCGGACTGGTAAAAATAGACTAGACCGGACTCGTATTGGGTCACCCCATGGGTCAACTCGTGACTGACGACATCGTCGGCCAGCGGAAAGCCGAAAGCATCCCCATAAACCATCTGGTTGCCATCCCAGAAAGCGTTGGCATAGTTGGAATCGAAATGAACGGTAGAGTCCAGGATCAATCCGGCGTTATCAATACTATTTCGGCCGTGGTTGTTAAAGTAAAAGTTGTAAGTATCCCCGGCGTATTTATGGGCCGCCACTTCATGGGTATCGCCCCCACTGCACGTTGGGTTGGCTTCATTACATCTTAACGTGCCGGGTAACGTTTTGGTGTTATTGGCATCATAAGTGCGGCGATTAAGCACCGTGTCAATCTGGTTGAAGTTGAGCACCACGACACCCAGGTGGGCGTCAACCAAAACAAGCTCTCTAAGCGGGAACAATTCGATGGAGGTAACTTCGGTCCGCCAGACCAGCGTGCTCACACGCGGCCCCGGATTGCCCAACAGCGCCGGATTGTAAATCCATAGTTCGGGTTCGCTCGCCTTAAGCTGACCAGCCGCAAGGTGGTAATCCCCGCCTACTTTTACGAGCGCTGACTGCCGCGCTGTCTCGGCGGGAACCGTTGGCCGGGTATCCAGCGTTAAATCGGGCAGGGTCTCCCCGTTGGCCGAGATAATATCCTGCCTGGCATCCGTCTGGACAATCAATTCTCCGCCAAAAATCGGGATACCCTGGTAGCGCTGTTGAAAGCGCACAAAAGCTCGCCCGTCGTCGAGCGTTCTCTCTTTCATAACGCTTAGGTCGCCGGCCGGGTTTTGCAGGCCAAACAACGGGCCGTACTGAGCCAGAAAACCCCTGGCCGCCGCTTCGGGGCGGGCATCTGCCGGCAATACACCGGGTTGAGTAATGGTATGCGCCGGGTCTGTGCCAATAAAAGTTACCTGGCCAGTTTCGGCGTGATAAGCGAGGCGAACTCGATTTTGGGTGGTCTGTTTTATTTGGTCAATCAACTGCTGGTTGGAGGGTTTTTGGGGCGGCGGGGCAGCGGCAGCCGGCCCGGTTAGCCCTATCAATAAGCTGGTCAGAATAAGAAAGCCATTAATTAATTTGAACATGATTTTCCCCTTTGGTTGAACCTTTTTGTTGAAAACTGGACACGCAAATAGTTACTTTTACCTCAAGTCAGGGCCGGTAAGGCTTCACATAAAGTCCTTTCCTGCAATCTCGGTGACAGACCCAATCGGCGGCGATGACCGTTTCGTGGGGATAAACAATTTGGACCAGGTGGTTGGCGGAAAGACGGGTAAATTGTTTGCATTGAGCATTAAAACCATCCTCAAAACGAGGGCAATCGTAGCTGACCACCGTCAAAGTCCACCAACCCGCGGCATCGGTGGCGTTGGTAATAATGATGTCCCACGCGCCATCCTTCAGGTCGGGATACCAATGACTGGCCCCGCTGGGATGTGACAGCACACTCCAGGTGCCGTTATCGGCCAGAACGCTGAAGCCGTTGACCGGACGCCCCTTTTCATCCTTAATAAAGCCTTTAAAGTGAACCACACTGGGGTTGTTTGAGGCGTTCCAGACAGCCGGGGTAAACTGATCGGTGTTGGCGAAGAGCTTGGTTCGCACCGTCCGGGTTGGGTTAGACGTAGCCGCCAGGGGTAGTGCGTCAGCCGGACCGGCGACCTGGACCAGGGGCGCGTAAATCCAGGCGTTGCCTGCTGCCGACGGATATTTAACTTGCAGCCAGGAACCATCCTTATTGCGGGCCAGCGCCGGGGCGGAGGTTCGCGCCGGGGCAAAGCCGATCATCGGATAATTCAGGCCGGGGTTAGCAAAAACATTCATTTTTTGTACCGTCGTAACCATCACCGCTTCTGTTGAAACAGTCGCCGCAGTTGCGACCGGACCGGGTGGGTCATACCAATCGCACAGATCAATCTCTTCCTTTGTCTCACCCCCCCGCACCCGAAAGGGTAGAGGGCGATGGTCCACGCAGATATCATTCAACCCGCACAGAACCGCTTTCGAGTAAGTCCCGGCCAGCTCTGTCCCAACAGTCAGGGCATAGGCAATGTACTCGCCCGGTGGCACGGTGAGTGTATACTGAGGTTTGTCTTGAGGAATGTCCAGTTCTATCAATGCTCTCGTGGTGGTATTTTCCAGATAGAGAATTATAGGTGGATTTTCCTGGCTGGGATAACAGACTGAACCGCGCACGGTTCCCAGGGCGAGTGTCGGCGTAGGGGTGGGGGGAAGCGGTGTCGAGGTGGCTGTAGGGTTCGAGTTAAAGACCGGCGCTGCAGGCTTCACGGCGATGGCGAGGGGTGGGAGGAAAGTTCCGCAGGACTGGCAGTTACAAACGGTCAAAAGCGCCAGCAGCCACACCGGTAATTTAAGAAAGCTCAAACATATTTCCTTCAAAACAGATTTTACTTCCTCCAGCGAAACAACACCTGCCCGCATTTTATCACGGTTATTTTATTATTGACAGTTGACTTAGGTCATGTTATAGTCCGACAAGAAGTGGTCTTACCAATTGACCAATTTATTGAGATGAGGTAAAGACAATGAAACTTGTCAGATTTACGCGTGGCGAGAATGTTCGGCTTGGTTTGGTCCGGGGCGATGAGGTCGTTGACCTGACCAGCGCCAGTGAGGGTCATCTTCCTACCGATATGCTAACTTTTCTCCAGCAGGGCGAATCGGCGCTGGAAATGGCCCGGCAGCTTGAACAAAGCGCTCCGGCTGACCTGGCCTTGAGCGAGATCCAAATATTAGCACCCCTGGCCAATCCCTCTAAAGTTGTGGCCATTGGCCTGAATTATATGGACCACTGCCGCGAACAAAAGGTTGACCCGCCCAAAGCGCCGCTCATCTTTGCCAAGTTTCCGAC
>JAHDWA010000097.1 GCA_023382535.1 Anaerolineae bacterium
GGCCTTAGCCGAGGTTAACATCGCTTGATCGGTCAATGGTCAAGTTCCTGACTATTAAAATGATGTTGCTGAGAAATAAAGAAAGTAGTGATGGGGAGCGGAAGTGGGGGCATTATAGCTATTTCAATCCGAAAACGCAAGCCTTAAGAAGTTCCTTTCCTGTTGCTCATCCCTTTTGCGCGTGCTATACTTGCCCCATAAATTCATTGACTGTTGACAATTGACCGTTGAGTATTGACTATTGCGAATAATCAACAGTTAATTGTCAATTATTAATGGTTAGTTTGGTATGACCACACCCGTCCGCCAGCAATACTTGTCGGTCAAAAAACAATATCCCGATGCTATTGTCTTCTTCCGCCTGGGCGATTTTTACGAAACCTTTGACGAAGACGCCCGAACCGTGGCCAAGGCGCTTGACATCGTGCTGACCTCGCGCAATGTGGCCCAGGGCCAGCGGGTGCCGATGGCCGGGGTACCCTACCATGCTGTCGAAAGTTACCTGGCCCGGCTGATTCGAGCCGGTTTCAAAGTCGCCATCTGCGAGCAACTGGGCAACGAGCCGATTAAAGGACTGGTCCCGCGCGAAGTGATCCGGGTGGTTACCCCCGGTACGGTGGTCGAGGCCAACCTGCTGGCAGCCAAGGAGAATAACTACCTGGCTGCCGTCATCGTCCAGGGCGAGCGGGCCGGCCTGGCCTTTGTAGACATCACCACCGGCGAGTTTGCCGCCACCCAGTTGCAGGGTCACGATTTGGCCCGGCTGGTCCTTAACGAAATCACCCGGCTCAAACCGGCTGAAATCATTGCCCCCAATCCGGCAAGCCTGGAGCCATTTGAGCCGCTGAGCACACCCCGCTCGCTCTATGACGAGTGGCGCTTTGAAGCGAGCCATGCCCAGCAGGTCTTGCTGCGCCACTTTGAAGTGGCGACCCTCGACGGTTTTGGGCTGGGCGGCAAGCCGCTGGCCGTTCAGGCAGCCGGAGCCGTGATTCAATATGTGGCCGACACCCAAAAACAGGCCCTGGCCCACATCACCCGCCTCTCTGCCTACAGCACCGATGCCTTTATGGCCCTCGACGCCGCGACCCGGCGCAACCTGGAACTGACCGAAACGATCCGCACCGGCTCGACCCAGGGCGCGCTGCTGGGCGTGCTGGACAAGACCATCACCCCGATGGGTGGGCGCTTGCTGCGGACCTGGCTGCACCAACCACTGCTCGACCTGACCGCTCTCAACGAGCGCCTGGGGGCCGTCGAAACTTTTTTCAACGACACCTTGGGGCGGGGGGATCTCCGCGCCCGGCTCAAAGAGATCGCCGATTTGGAGCGCCTGACCAACCGGGCTATCCAGGGCCTGGCCCAGCCGCGCGACCTGCTGGCGATCAAGCGCAGTTTGGAGGCGGCGCCGATTATCCAGGAAATCTTGGAGAATTTACGATTTACGATTTACGATTTACGATTAAATGAAGCACTATCAGAGGAGATGAAAGACCAGGCAGGCCAAATCCAAAATCCACGCCCGTCAGGGCAGTCTAAAATCCAAAATCTCAAATTGGATTCTTGCGCCGACATCTCTACGCTCATCGCCCAGGCTATTGTTGACGACCCGCCGGCGGTGATTGCCAAGGGCGGTTTTATCCGGCCCGGTTTTTCGGCAGAGCTGGATGGCATTATCGCCAGTTCGCGTGAGGCCAAGGTGTGGGTGGCGAATTTGGAGCCGCTGGAGCGGCAGCGGACCGGCATCAAAAGCCTCAAGGTTAGCTTTAACAAGGTCTTTGGCTATTACATCGAGGTATCGCATGCCAACCGTGATTTGGTGCCGCCCGACTACATCCGCAAGCAAACCCTGGTCAACGCCGAGCGTTACATCACCCCCGAACTGAAAGAGTATGAGAGCCTGATCCTCAACGCCGACGAGCGCCAGCTTGAGGTTGAGACGCGCATCTTCAAAGAGGTCTGCGCCCGGATCGCCGCGGCTGCCGAGCGCCTGCTGGCTACGGCCAGGGGTTTGGCCTACCTGGATGTGGTAGCGGCTCTGGCCGAGGTGGCCCGGCAAAACAATTACAGCCGCCCCAGCTTAAGCGATGATGATGTACTGGAAATCATCAACGGCCGCCACCCGGTGGTCGAAACGATGCCGCTGGTGGACGCCGATGGCCTGGCCACGGCGTTTGTGCCCAACGATGTCTGCCTGTCGCGCGAGGAGTTAATGCATATCATTACCGGCCCAAATATGTCCGGTAAATCCACGTTTTTGCGGCAGGTCGCCCTGATTGTCCTGATGGCTCAAATTGGCAGTTTTGTCCCCGCCGACCGGGCCAGGATTGGGCTGGTGGACCGTATCTTTACCCGGATTGGCGCGCAGGACGAGATTCACGCCGGGCAGAGCACCTTTATGGTGGAGATGGTTGAAACGGCCTCGATCCTCTCCCAGAGCACCGCCCGCAGCCTGCTGATCCTGGACGAGGTGGGACGGGGCACCAGCACCTACGACGGCCTGGCCATCGCCCGCGCCGTGGTCGAGTACATTCACAATAACCCCAAAATTCGGGCCAAGACCCTCTTTGCCACCCATTACCACGAGCTGACCGAGCTGGCTCGCTACCTGCCCCACGTGCGCAACTACAACGTGGCTGTGACCGAAGAGGGAAACAAGGTCATCTTTTTGCACAAGATCGTACCCGGCGGAGCCGATCGCTCCTACGGTATCCATGTCGCCCAGATTGCCGGTATCCCCAAGGCTGTTATCAGCCGGGCCAATGAGATTTTGGAAGAGCTGGAAGGCAGCGCCGATTTTCAGGAGAAAAAGGCGCGCGTCCGCGATGCTTTCTCCGGCGGGGTCCAGTTATCTTTCCTGGGGCCGGAAACGCATCCGCTGATCGAGGAAATCAAGGCGCTGGATGTAGATTCGCTCTCGCCGCTGGAGGCGCTGAATAAGCTGTACGAGTTAAAGCAGAAGGCGCAAGAATGAGCAGGCCTACAGATGAACGCAGTTGAGAAATCTGAGTAAATCTGGCTGTATCTGTGGACTGTTTGGTCTTCAGAATCCCCACAGATTGGACTCTTCCACCCCCGTATAAAAGATTATCGTTACCCCGTCAACGGCGATTTGTTGGGTAAAGGCCATTGTCCCCCCCTCCCGCTTATGCTATACTAGAATATATAAAGTGTTCAGCTCTTGCATCGCCTATACACCGTCTACCTGGAGACTTCGATGACGGACAGCACTAAAACGAAGGCTCAACTTGAGTCGGAACTGGCTGCTTTGCGCCAGCGGGTCGTCGAATTAGAAACCGAACAGCGACAGCGTGAGGCCGAGTTAGAATATTGGCTGGCCGCCGAACGGGAAAACTGGGCCTTGGCCGAGGCGCTCACTCAAACCGGGGCGGCTATCAGCAGCAGCCTGAGAGGCGAAGAAGTCCTCGACCGGATTTTGGAGGAAATGAGCCGGGTAGTCGCCTGTGACGCCGCTTGTTTGCTCCTCATCGAAGGCGACGTGGCGCGGGTGTACCGCTGGCGAGGTTACATCCGTTCCGGCTGGGCGACTCCCTACGAGATTGTGTCGGCTGCTTTGCCCGTGGACAATTTCCCCACATTGCGCAGTGTGCGCCAAACGAACCGTCCCCTAGCCGTGTCTTATCCGGCCGGCGACGAGGCCTGGGTGAATAAATTTGGTCTGGCCTGGGTTAAATCGTATGCCTGCGCTCCCATTCGCAATCAAGGGCGGGTCGTCGGGTTTTTGGTTGTAGACAGCGAGACGCCCGGCTTTTTTGAACCGGCTGACACCGAACCGCTGCAAGCCTTTGCCGATCAAGCGGCTATCGCTCTGGAGAATGTTGGATTACACAACCGGGTGCGTGGTGAGATTGTCAAACGTTTAAAGATGCTCAAGAAGGAGCGCAATTTCATCTCGGCGATATTGGATACTGCCGATGCCCTGGTGGTAGCCTTAAACCGGAGCGGTCAAATTGTTCACTTTAACCGGGCCTGCGAGCAAACCAGCGGTTACTCCTTTGCCGAAGTAAAAAATCACTATGTGTGGGAGTTGCTGCCGCCGGAAACCGCTGCTTCGACTCAAAGCTATTTTACGGACATCCCACCCGGCCCCTTCACCGAGGGATCGCACGAAGTACCCCGTAGATTCGAAGCACATCTCATTACCAAAACCGGCCAGCAGCGCCTGATTGCCTGGTCAACCTCAACCCTTTTCGACAGGAGCGGCCTGGTAGAGTACGTTATCGCCACCGGGATTGATATCACCGAGCAGAAACGGGCAGAGACCGCATTACGAGAAAGCGAAGAGCGTTTCAGAATACTGTTTGAGTTTGCACCGGATGCTTACTATTTAAATGACCTGGAAGGCCGTTTTATTGATGGCAATAGAGCCGCTGAGGAAATCATTGGTTATCCCAAAGAGACCTTAATCGGCCGGAGTTTTTCGGAATTGGGGTTGTTATCCCCCCACGAATTACCCAAAGCCCTGGCCGCCCTGGCTCAAAATAGACGGGGAGAATCCAGCGGGCCGGATGAGTTTACTTTAAACAGGCAGGATGGCAGCCCGGTTACGGTTGAAATAAGATCATTCCCCATTGAAATTAAAGGCCAAAGGGTGGTATTGGGCCTGGCCCGCGACATCACCCAACGCAAGCAGGCGGAAGCAGCGCTGCAATACAGCGAAGCCACCCAACGGGCTATTTTAGATGCCATTCCAGACTTTATGTTTCGGCTTAGCCGGGATGGTGTTTATATACCCTTTCATACTCCGCGCCAGGCAGCTTTACTGTACCCTGATGAAAGCAGGAATAAAAAGGTAACTGAAGTTCTACCGCAGCATCTGGCTCAAAAAATCATGGAGCGGCTGGAGCAAAGTTTTCAGACAGGGGAGATGCAGATATTTGAGTATTCGCTGGCCGGGCCGGGGGAAATCAGACATTATGAAGCCCGGATGATTAACAGCGGCCTAGATGAAATTCTATGCATTCTACGCGACATCACCGACCGCAAGCAAGCCGAAGAAATCTTGCGCCAAAGCGAAGCGACCAAGCGTGCTATCCTTGCCGCCATTCCGGATTTGATGTTCCGGTTGAGTCGAGAGGGCATCTATCTTGATCTTAATGCGCCTCACCCGGCCGATCTGATTTTGCCCCCTGAAGATGTTTTAGGTAGAAACCTGGCCGAGGTTTTGCCGCTGGAGGTGGCCGGGCAGTTTTTGCAGGCAATTGAGCATGTTTGCCAAACCGGTGAAACTCAGACTTTCGACTACGAGATGTCAATTCGGGGCCAAAACAAATATTTTGAGGCCCGGCTCGTTTGGAATGGGCCGGATGAAGTGTTGGCTATTGTGCGTAATATCACCGATCGAAAAAAAGCCGACGAGGCACTCCGGCTCAGCGAGCAAAGGTTGGAGCTGGCCCTTACCGGCGCAGATTTGGGTTCGTGGGATTTGAACCTCCAGACCGGTCGGGATATCACTAACCAGCGGGCGGTCGAAATGCTAGGCTATACTTTGGATGAGGTTGAAACCCAGATTGATTGGTGGGATGAGCGGACTCATCCTGAGGATAAGGAACGTCTCTCTTTAGCCTGGGAAGCTCATTTGATTGGCAAGTCGCCTTTTTATGAGTGTGAGTACCGGCTCCAAACGAAATCGGGTGAGTGGAAATGGATTTTGGATCGCGGCAAGGTGGTCCAGCGGGATGAGGCAGGCCGTCCCATCCGCCTGGCTGGCACTCACCTGGATATTACCGAGCGTAAACAGGCTGAAGAAGCGCTGCGGGCACAAAACGAGCAGTTACAGGCTCGCAACAAGGAGCTAGATGCCTTTGCCCATACGGTCGCACACGACCTCAAAAACCCGTTGGGTGTTTTAACCAATATAGCTGAAATTTTGTTAGAGGATTATCCTCACATGCCTTCCGACAGACTGGCCGAATATTTGCGGAGCATTGCTCAGAGTGGCCGGCGGGCCAACCGTATTGTTGAGGCTTTACTCTTGCTGGCCGGGGTACGCCAACAAATTGTAAATTTACAACCGCTTGATATGAGCAGTATCGTGGCTGAAGCCCTGCAACGGTTAAGCCCTATGATGACTCAGTACCAGGCCGAAGTTACTACCCCAACCACCTGGCCGACAGCATTGGGCTTTGCCCCCTGGATAGAAGAGGTGTGGGTTAACTACCTCAGTAACGGTCTGAAGTACGGCGGTTCACCTCCCCACCTGGAACTGGGGGCAGCGATCCAGGAGAATGGCATGATCCGCTTTTGGGTTAAAGACAACGGAACTGGCCTTTCTCCCGAGGCCCAGGCGAAGTTATTTATGGAATTCACCCAACTTGAACCAGATCGGATGGAGGGGCATGGCCTGGGACTATCTATTGTGCGGCGCATTGTCGAAAAATTGGGCGGTCAGATCGGCGTTGAAAGTGAAGGCAAAGCTGGCCGGGGCAGCACATTTAGCTTTACGCTGCCTCCGGCCCCACTACCGCCTGCAGATTGATACGCCCCGACATTGAAGCTAGAAATCAACCACACGTCTTCTCTCCGAATTTTTCAGGGTTTTTGAACCACATCGCAAGATACCCAGACAATAAGTAACAGACGGCAGACAAATTTTTGTCTACCGTCTTCTTTTACTGCCTGCGGTTTACTAATTATCGCTCAGTGACCACAGCCGCAGTGACCGCCGCAGCAGCCGCCCCCATTATTGCCGCTGAAGGTAGGGGCAATGCTCCCTTCGGCCTTGGTGTGGGTGGCAAACAACGATAACACGCGTGAGGTGCGCATACTCTCGCAGCTTTTGCATTGAATGGCGCTGTCGGCTTTATTCATCGGGCGCAACGCCTCAAACTTGGTGCGGCAATCGGCACAGTAATACTCGTAGAGTGGCATAAAGATTCCTCCTCAAATTCAAAAAATTAGAACCCTGGAAGGCTGGAGGGATGGAAGGGTTGGAATATTCCCCAACCTTCCAGTCCTCCAATCCTCCAGCTATTCTTCTTCAACTAGACTCAGCGCCAGATCTTGCGCCAGACGGCCCAGGGTGGCAAAGGTGGCCGGATAGGTTATCTGTTCGCGTCCCTGCCCGGGCTGCCAGTGATAGCGGGCTAATCTGGCCCGGGGCTGCGGCTCAGCCCACGTGAGAAGTTCCCAGTAAATCAATACCTCATCTTCTTGATGGGGTGGGTTACTGCGCAGTTGGGCCAGCTTTTCGGCCGGGTCGAGTTCCAACAGAAGCAGGGGTTCTTCCAGATAAGTCAAGCGGCTGGCGGCTCGCTCAGCGCTGCGGCGTAGATAGGCGTCGTCATGGTCAGGCGATGAGGGACCATAACTGACTTCCAACTGGCGCAAGGCGACGCTGTAGCGATCATAGGCTTCCAGGGTGATAACCGCGCCAGGTTGTTGGTCTGCCGCAGGCACGCCGACAATGTAGCCCTGTTGCGGCGGACTAACAATCACCGCGTCAATGGACTCAGGGCCTTTAACGGCCAGTTGTTCAAGTTGGGCGACGACTCGTTTATAAAGGTTCATGCATTGCCTCCATTCTTCATTAATCCAGGGAGTCCAGATTTTAGTCTGCAACCTCACACAAGGCGTGAGGCATCCCTGGATGTCGAAGGGGCCGCATCCGGGGATGCGGGCGCCTCAAATTTTGAGGTGAGGTTGCATACTCAAAGCTTTTTCTCCTTGAATTCGCTTCCATCAAATGAGATCATTACTTTTTTATCGTCCACCACCGTCTCCAGATTTACAGGGCGAGTCCAGATGCGCTGGATGTTGCGCAAGGTGTCGCGGGCATAATCTTGTTTTAAATCAACTCCTTCGTGACGGTGGCGCAGGTATAGCTCGCCCCGGTTATTGTGATTGCCATCTTCTACATATATAAAGGGTTGACCGAAATTTGTCAACTGGAAGAGTAGCTTTTCTTTGATGGCGTTGAACTCTCGCGAAGCAATCTCGTAGACATCGTGATTGCGGTTGTAGCGGTAGGTGAACAACTTTTGCTCCACGGCAAACTCGGGGGTCAGGAATTCGTCAATAAAGGTCACGTCGTTGTAGAGTTTACGGACTTCAAAAAGCTTCTGCCGCCCCAGGCCCAGCTTCCGATCCCAGTTGCGTTTGGCTTTGATGTCGTCGCATTCCTCGTACTCCTTGCCAAACTTACCCTTGTCCCAGCGATCCTCGATGTCGCGTAACAGTTCCAGGCCCAATTTGTAGGGATTCAACCGGCCGGGACTGGTAGCGACAACCCCGGCATGGTGGTCGGCAAAGCTGACCACTTCAGCGTCGGTCAACGCCTTTTGGGTCATAATTTGGCTGTGCCAGTACGACGCCCAGCCTTCATTCATTATTTTGGTCATCCCTTGGGGGGCGTAGTAATAAGCTTCGTCGCGGACAATTTCCAGGATGGTGTGCTGCCACCGTTCCAGGGGAGCATAATTAAGCAGGAAGAGCAGGATATCTTTTTGCGGATTTTCCGGGAAGTGACGGGCCTTTTGCTGCTCCTCGGCTAATTTCTGGCGCTGCTGTTCCAGGAACTCCGGCGGGTTGATGTAGTTGCGCATGTAACTGCGCTCAACCTTGAGACCTTCGACCGGCGGCTGTTCTTTCTCCTCGGCGGAAATAGGAACGGGCGTCTGCGCTTCCGGCCGCCGGATGTAGGGGGCGTGGTAATCAATGAGATTCTCCAGGGAGAGGCAGACATCAATAAATTCCTCGATCATTTCATAGTTGTAGCGGTTAACCAGGCGCTGGACCCGGCTGGCATGGTTGGCCATTTCGTCGAGCATTTTGCGGTTGGTGGGACCGAACCACATGTTGTTTTTGAAAAAATCTACGTGCGCTGCCACATGAGCCATGACCATCTTCTGGGTCACCATCTCGTTGCCTTCCAGCAGATAGGCATAGGATGGATTGGTGTTGATGACCATCTCATAGATGACGCTCAGGCCGTAAGTGTAGCCCTTGGAAAGCTGGTCAAACTCCATGCCGAACCGCCAGTGAGGATAGCGAATCGGAAAGCCGCCCATCGCGGCCACCTCATAGAGGGTCTTGTAATCGAGCACCTCAAAGATGATCGGAAAGAAGTCCAGCCCGTACTCAATCGCGTGCTGCTCAATCTGCTCCCAGGCCGCCTGCAAATCGGCAGGAAGGCGAGTCTTTTTCATTTAACGTCCCTTCCCCAAAAAGCTTTTGATCGCATCATAAACGTTCTCGCGGGCCGCAATTTCAGAAACAACCAGCCTCTCTTCTTCGCCCAGCCAGTGGTTCAGATCATGGGCAAAGCTGCCGGAGCCATAACTGCTGCGGACCTGCCCGTAGCAGAACTGGTTGCTTTTGGGCAGCAGCTCCTTCTCCAACAGCTCAACACACTGGTGGGTGTCGCCGTCACCCCAATTATCCCCATCGCTGAAGTGAAAGGGATAGATATTCCACTCTACCGGCGAGTAACGCTCGTCAATGATTTCGTTGCAGAGCTTGTAGGCGCTGCTAATTTTGGTACCACCCCCTTCCCGCAGATGGTAAAAGGCGTGCTGGTCAACTTCCTTGGCCGCCGCGTCGTGCACAATATAGCAGATCTCAATTTGCTTGTACTGGCTGCGCAGCCAGGTTTCGATCCAAAATGCGGTGATGCGGACCAACTCTTTCTGCTCGGTGCCCATCGAGCCGGATACGTCCATCATGTAAATAATTACGGCGTTGCTTTCGGGCAGCCACTCCTCTTTCCAGGAGCGATAGCGGGTATCATCCCGAATCGGGACAATGACCGGGTTGCTGGGGTTGTATTCGCCGCTGCTGATTTGCCGGCGCAGGGCCTCTTTGTAAGTGCGTTTAAAGTGAATCAGGCTGTCGGGGCCAACCCGCCGGATACGGTTGTACTTGCTGCGCTCGCTGACGATGTTTTTGGTGCCGCGCGGTTCAATTTTGGGCAGTTGTAACTCTTCACCCAAAATTTGGGCCAGTTCTTCCAGGCTGACATCCACTTCCAGGATGTGCTGGCCCGGCTCGCTGCCGGCCTGACCCTCGCCCGGCTGCGGATCGCCCTGGCCAATGGGGGTGCCGACGTCGCCATCGCCCTGGCCGACGCCGCCGCCCTGCTTGGCCCCGTAGCGGAATTGGGGAATATCAATTTGGGGCACAGGGATGCTGACCAGTTTTTTGCCCTGCCGGCCGATCATTTCCCCCTGCGACATGTACTTTCGTAGATTTTTTTTGATGTGTCCCCGCACAATGTGGCGGAAACGATTTAGGTCACGCTGGACTCTTTGCATAGGTCCTTTCAGGAATAGCGAATGAACGAATGGCGAAAATTTTATTCGCCTATTCGCCCATTCGCCTATTCATTTATTCGCTCGCGTCTCCACGGGCAAAGATGCTGGCGACGTAATTGAGTACGTCGGTGGCGCTTTGCTCGTTGTAGCCAAAGTTTTTCACCAGACGGGCCTTGACTACGTCAATTTTCTCCTGGGTATCCTTATCAACCACCCGGCTCACCAGCGAGGTCAGCTTGATGCTGTCCTTCTGGTCCTCAAAGAGTTTGAGCTCCAGGGCTTTGTGCAGCCGTTCGTTGGTCCGGTAATCAAAGGTTTTGCCTTCGATGGCCAGAGCGCCGATGTAGTTCATAATCTCGCGCCGGAAATCATCCTTGCGGCTGTCGGGAATGTCAATCTTCTTCTCGATACTGCGCATCAGCCGCTCGTCCGGCTCCTCGGCCTGGCCGGTGAACTTATTGATTACCTTCTCGTGCTGGGTGTAGGCTTTGATGTTGTCAATGTAGTTGGCACACAGCCGTTTAATGGCCTCTTCGTCGGCGCTGATGGCTCGCTGAACTTCGTTCTTCACAATCTCCGTATACTCCTCTTTTACTACAGACAGCAGCTCGCGGTAGCGCTGGCGTTCATCCTCATTGGTAATGAGCGGGTGATTTTTCAGACCCGACTCCAGCTCGTTGAGGACCATAAAGGGATTGATATAGCCATCTTGCTGGTAATTGACCAGGGCATTGCTGATTTTGTCCTGGACGTAGCGCGGGCTGATGCCTTCCATGCCTTCGTGCTGGGCTTCTTTACGCAGTTCCTTGATATTGTCTTCGGTGAAGCCGGGCAGCGATTTGCCGTCGTACAGCTTGAGCTTTTGCAGCAGGGTTAGATTGGCCTTTTTCGGTTCCTCCAGCCGGGTCAGGACCGCCCACATCGCCGCCATTTCCAGGGTGTGCGGCGCAATGTGGACCAGCACCTTGGTTGGATTGAAGTCACGCTCGTAGATTTTAATTTCGTCTTTGAGCTTGGTGATATAGGGCACGTCAATCCGCACGGTCCGGTCTTTGAGCGCCTCCATGAACTCATTGTTCTCCAGACGGCGGTATTCCGGCTCGTTGGTGTGGCCAATGATGACTTCGTCAATATCGGTTTGGGCAAATTTCTTGGATTTGATTTTGTGTTCCTGGCTGGCGCCTAACAAATCATAGAGGAAGGCGACATCCAACTTGAGCATTTCGATAAACTCGATGATGCCCCGGTTGGCGATGTTGAACTCGCCGTCGAAGTTAAAGGCGCGCGGGTCGCTGTCGCTGCCGTAGATGGCGATTTTGCGGTAATTGATGTCGCCGGTCAGTTCGGTCGAGTCCTGGTTTTTCTCGTCTTTGGGTTGGAACGTGCCGATGCCGATGCGGTCTTGCTCGCTGAAAACCAGGCGGCGCACCCGGATGTGGCGGGCCATTTTGGTCCAGTCGCCGTCATAACGGCGCATCAACTCACGCTGGTGATAACGGCAAGGCGGGCATAGGTCGCCGACAATATGGATTTGCTCTTCGGCGGACCGGTCTTCGTTAAAACTGGCCAGGAAGCGATCCCGCATCTCCAGGGGAATAAGGTGCAGCGGCTCTTCATTCATGGGGCAGTGTTCCCACTCGCCCCGCGGCCCCTCGCGATGGTGTTCAACTTTGCCGGGGCTAAACGTCAACTCGCCAATTTGGGCGGCGACGCCGGTCAACTGAGTGCCCAGGCCCACCTTATAGAAATCGGCGGGAATTTCGCCTTCGTCGGGTAGCTCACCCAGATACCAATCGAAGGTATAGAGAGCTCCATCTTCGGTACGGCTGTATTGCTCCATCCCTCGTTTTAGGCGGCGCACGATGGTGCTCTTGGATGAACCCACCGGGCCGTGCAGCAGCAATACCCGCTTTTCCGTGCCATAACCTTTGGCCGCGGCTTTGAAAAAGTTGACCAGGCGCATCAGCGAGATTTCCAGGCCAAAAATGGCATCATCCCCGTCAAAGGATTGATCACTGAAAAAGCGGTAGCGCGTCAGGCGCTTCTTAGCGTCTTCAAACTCATCGCTGCCGTACCCCATGATCATATCGTAGATGCGCTGGAATGCATTCCGCGTGATGCGCGGATTTTTGGCAACGATATCCAGGTAATCTTGAAACGAACCGCTCCAGTTAAGCTCTTGAAAGCGTTTCTGGTCTTGAAGTTCGCCAACTAGCCGTAATAAAGACGCTCCATCTTTTACTGACATTTGCTCCTCCTGCCCCCTCCGGGGCTTATTGCCTTACTATCTTTTAACGTTAATCCGTTGTTGATATCTCGTCTTTAAGAATCGCAATCAGGATGTGCTACGTGTATTTAATTGTCACCGTGGCAAAATTTTCCCTTGGCTTCCACTCCTTAGCACGCTGTCATGCCTGCAACCGAGCAGGATGGACGAGCACGCTTTAGATCGGTCTGCGTTACGACCTGAGTTCTAGCCTCCGGGAAAGCGGAGAAATTTTGAGGATTTAAATTACGGTTTTGACGATGCTGACGTTTGCTCAAACTTAGATAACGGGTGGGCTAGAACCTTGAGCGTTTATTGTCCGCAAACTCGATCAATACTGATATTCTAGCAAAGTGCCGAGAAAATTTCAAACCTGATTCAGAGTAATCCGGTATAATTTTAGGCCAAAAGCGGCTAAAAAAGGATAGTACTTAGGGTATAATTTTTTCGTTAACCTACTTATACGCTTCAAGCCTAAAAACTTTCATTAAAATCTTAGAATAATCCTGGCAACATGAGCGATTAATAAGAATCTTTGGAAAAAACGGTGACAGGTACTTTTCAACGCTACTACACTTTTTATTCGGATAGGCCCACTTCTTGGCTCGGTTAGTGCCTGTCACCCTGATCCCGATAATATCTAATGTCTAAAGTGTCTCACGTTGGTAAAAATCATCGCCAGCCCCAGCCGGTTGGCCGCCTCAATAACCGTTTTATCCTGAACCGAGCCGCCCGGCTGAATCACCGCTGTAATGCCGGCCGCCGCTGCCGCTTCAATCCCATCAGGAAAGGGGAAGAAGGCGTCGGAGGCCATCACCGCCCCCCTGGCTCTGTCTCCGGCTTTGCTGGCCGCCAGATTAACCGCATCCACCCGGCTGGTTAAACCGCCGCCGATACCGACAGCCGCCGTATCAGCGGCAAAAACAATCGCATTACTTTTGACATGCTGGCAGGCTCGCCATGCGAATTTCAGAGCGGTCAACTCGGCTGGCGAGGGCTGGCGTTCGGTTACAACCTGCCACTCTGTACCCGGCGGGTCGCCGGAGTCGCGCTGTTGGGCCAGGAGGCCGCCGGCCACGGTTCGGAACTCGACCGCCGTTACAATCGGTTCTGGAATAGCCAACAGGCGACAATTCTTACGGCTCGACAGCATTTCTCGAGCTTTCTCGCTAAAAGCCGGAGCAGCAATCGCTTCGACGAACAAATCACCCAATGCCTTCGCCGCGGCTTCGTCAAACTCGCGGTTAACGGCAATAACACCGCCAAACGCGCTGACCGGGTCTGAAGCTAGGGCGAGGGAAAAAGCGGTCGCCAGGTCAGCCACGCTGGCGATGCCGCACGGCGAGAGATGCTTGACAATGACCACGCTCGGTTCCTGGAACGATTGAACCGCCTGCCAGGCCGAGTCCAAATCCAGCATATTGTTGTAGCTGAGGGCCTTGCCTTGCAGCAGGGTCCCTCCCAGCGGGCCAACCGTTTCATCCATAGCGTACAAAGCAGCAGCCTGGTGCGGATTTTCGCCGTAGCGCATCTCCTGGACTTTCACCAGGGATGCGGTCAGGGTGGGCGGCAGGTCCACGCCGGCCTGCCGGGAAAGATAGTTGGTAATCGCCGCGTCGTAGCGGGCAGTGTGGGCAAACGCTTTGTAGGCCAATTCGGTCCGGCGGGCCAGTGAAATGAAGCCATTCTGGTGCAATTCTTTGGCGGCTGAAGCATAATCCTCTGGGTCGCAGATAACGGTGACCCGGGCAAAGTTTTTGGCGGCCGCGCGAAGCAGGGCCACGCCGCCAATGTCAATTTGTTCGACGGCCTCGTTGAGCGAGACATTGGGCTGGGCCACGGTCTGCTGAAAGGGATAGAGATTGCAAACAACCATATCAATCTCGCGGATATGGTGCTCCGCCAGTTCCGCTCGATCTTCTTCAATCGGCCGGGCCAGAATGCCGGCGTGAATGACCGGGTGCAGCGTTTTGACCCGCCCGCCCAACATTTCCGGCGCACCGGTAACTTTGGCCACATCGGTCACATCCAGCCCGGCCTCGCTCAAAGCTTTGGCGGTGCCGCCGCTGGCAATAAAGTCCCAGCCTAACTCGGCCAGGCTGCGGGCAAAATCAACCACCCCGTGCTTATTTGAGACTGAAAGTAAAGCAGTAGGCATCGTTACTCCAAGTTAATTTATGAGCGTCATGAAGTGCGTACGGCGTGGGTCATACGGAACACGCAATACGCACCACGAATTAAACTAAACCTTGAAATGAAAAATCTTACCTTTCAAACACCTGCGCATTTGTCACCACCTCAACCTGGGTGAAGCCGAGGGAGCGCAGGAAGTTTTCGTAGTACAGTTTTCCGTGGAGATTGGCTTTGTCGAGAATACCTTCCTTGAGGGCGGCTTCCCTGATTGCATTTTGGGCCTCCTCCAGCGCCTCACCCTGCAAATTAGGGTTATTATCTTCAAGGATCAAATTGTTTTCATAATAGACAATATGGGTCCGGTCAAAATCTATACTGGAACTGAGAATTTCGGGGGCGGGGAGAACAAGTCTGACCCGCTTGCCATCGGTCCACAGATCTTCTTCTTTAAGCTTATCCAGATCAAAGCCGGCCTGGACATCTCCATAAACCAGCATCAGCAAGCGCTCCTTGGTGCCCAAAAGATCATTGAGCCAACCTTCGGGGACGTTTTCGCGATAAATTTCGGTCACAGTATTATATTGGATCGTGGATAACTTGGCCTGAGCTTTGACGCTTTGGATCGTAACGACAGGAGGTGGAAGCGGGGTGTTGGTAGGTAGGGGAGTCGGCGTGGGAGGAAGAGGCGGTGGAAAAAGGCGGCCCACAAAAAAGGCGATCAAAGCTATGCCAACCAGGGCTGCGGCGGCAATGCCTCCCCATACTACGTACTGCCGCTGTGGTTGTGTCTTCATATACCCTTCTTTTTTACCTCAATCGTGATGTCAGTAAACCCCAATGAGCGTAAAAAATTCTCCAGATAGGCCCGGCCGGAAACTTCCGCCTTTTGGTAGATGCCGCGCTGTTCGGCCCACTCGACCAGGTTCTGCTCGGCCAGCAGACGGGCGCGGCTTTCCAGGGTGGGATCGGGTTTGACCAGCAGCCCGGTTCTTCGCTCGTAAACGTAAGATTTTTCGTTGTCAATGCGGCTGTACAATATCTCGGGGGGGGGCAGGGTGAGTTTTATCGTCGTGCCCTGTACTTTAACATCATTTTTTTGGTTCACTTTCTTTAAATCAAACCCGGCTACGACTTCTCCCTCGGCAATCAACATCAATTTGTCGGTGCCGACAAGCTGCTCCCACAGGTTACTGGGATCACTCTCCAGGTCAATCACGGTGCGCATAGCAAATTCGGTTGTTTCCAGGCGGCCTAGTTCGGTGACATCTACAATGATAGGGGTGGGGGAAGGTATAGGTGTGTTGGTGGGGGTTGGTGTGGGGGTGTTGGTAGGGCCGGGGGTTGGGCTGGGAGTTGGTGTAGCAGTGGGGGTGTTGGTGATAACAGGAGGCGGTTGAGCGGGGGTGCTTGTGGCTGAGGGAGAGGCAAGAGCGATATCGGTCGGGGCAGGCGTGTTATTGGCCAAGGTTTGCTGGCCCAAGCGATAGGCCAACAGCCCTACCGCAGCCAGCAGGCCAACAAACAGTGCGCCGCTGAGGATAACCGCTATCCTCTTTCCCTTACCCAAATCCCGTAATCCTTTCGGTGGTCAAAATTTGATGCACCACCCGCGAGAACCAGTAGAGGTCAAAGTTTTCTTTGAAAATTGTAGTCGGCGTAACATTGATCTTGTTCTCACGGAGAGCCTGGCGCAGAGCAATGGGTGTATCCCGATCTGCCCAACTGGCCAGCAAAATTAAAGGTAAATTATGGCTTAATTTTACCACAGCCTTGATCCATTCTCTAATTGCCGGATCATTTTCTGTTTGCGGAGTCACGCCGACAATAGCGACGGCACAGTGAGCCAATGTTCCGGCTTGTTCCGGCGCTGGTACGGTCTGGCCCTCAATGACCGCGCCACCCAACTGGCTGACCTTATCCGCAATAATTTTTCGCCAGGAGGTATCGGGGTCAATAACCAGGGCCTGCCAGCTTGGTTGAGGTTGAGCCGCTACCCCCAGAGCAGCTAAATCCCGCTCCAGTGAAGCGACCTTGTCTTGTTCCGCCACCAGTGCGTTGTAAATTTCCAGGGGAACATTGGGACCGTAGTAAGCGGCCTGTTGGTCCAGGTAGTCGAGGTTGCGCCGGTGCTGCACCAGGAGTTTCTGTTTTTGTTCGATGATGAGCTGATCAGAGTTGATGTCCATGATAGGTGTCCTCATTGACCTAAAAATGCTAAAAGAGTCTGAATTGTTAAGATTTTAACATTCTTAACAATTGTATGAGAGACGCCTATTCATGTCAACCCCCAATTTCTGGGGGTTTTTTAACAATTTTAAGGCAGAGGTAGGACCCTGCCAGCAGCCTTATTGATGGCGCTTTTCCAGGACTGCCACCACATCCGCCCAACGTACATCCCTGGTTTCCAGCAGCACCAGGCTGTGATAAATCAAATCGGCCATCTCCTCGACCAGCCTCTCATCCGACTGCGCCAGCGCGGCAACCACCACTTCCGTTGCCTCCTCGCCGACTTTCTGCGCCGCCTTGGTCTTATCGGCCAGGAGGCTGTTGGTGTAAGAACCTGGCTTGGGATTCACCTTGCGGTCGGCAATAAGTTCTGCCAGTTGGGTCAAAAAATCGCTCATTTAACTCCCGGGACAAAGCAGGGTAGCAAGGTCGCAGGCAGCAAGTAACAGGTTGATTATCTTCTGCAGCTTACTGCTCTGCTACCCTGCAACTCTGCTACTTTGTAAACATCTCTTCACGCTTAGGGCCAACCGAAACATACCGGACGGGCACACCGGTTAATTCCTCGATCCTTTGGAGGTAGTTTTGGGCGGCTTGCGGCAGTTCGCTCCAGGAACGGGCCTGGGAGGTGGAATTTTCAGGCCAGCCGGGCCAGCTTTCAAAAACAGGTTTAACCGTCTCGTAGATGGGAGTATCCGGGACGTGCTGGATCACAGCGCCATCAGGCAGACGGTAGCCCGTACAAATTTGCAGCTCCGGCAGGCCGTCCAGCACGTCGAGTTTGGTGATAGCGAGCTGGGTAAAGCCATTTAAATAGGCCACGTAGTTAAGCGCTACCGCGTCGAACCAGCCGCAGCGGCGGGGCCGGCCTGTAGTTGCCCCATACTCCTGACCTTTTTCGCGTAACCATTTGGCTATTTCGTTATTTTCTTGATCAGTCGGCATGGGACCGGCGCCAACGGCAGTGGTGTAAGCCTTGACCACCCCCACAACCTGGCTGATTGCCTGGGGAGGCAGTCCTGCTCCGACAGGAGCAAAACTGGCGGTAGGATTGGAAGAGGTCACATACGGGTAGGTGCCCCAATCCAGATCACGCATGGCGGCCAGTTGCCCTTCCAGCAGGATATTGGCGCCTCGCTCGTAGGCCGGGCGAATCAGCGGCAATGGATCAACCAGGCGGGTTTCCAACTTTTCGCGCCAGGTCCGGCACTGCTCCAGCAGGTGGGCCGGGTCCACCGGCGCTTGTTGGAAATGGGTCAGTTCGCGGTTGGCAAATGCAAGCGCCTGATCCAGCCGCGCCTCCAGCCAGTCTGGCCGTAACAAATCGCCTAAACGTAGGCCGCGCCGCGCCCCTTTATCACTGTAGGCCGGGCCGATGCCGCGCTTGGTGGTGCCGATGGCGCTCTTGCCTGAAGCCGATTCCTGCAAGCCGTCCAGCAGCCGGTGGTAAGGTAACAGCATGTGTGCCCGTTCAGATACAAGCAGGTTGCTGGTATTAACGCCCGCTGCCTCCAGCGATTCCAGTTCCTCCAGCAAAACCGCCGGATTGACGACACAGCCGGTGCCGATCAAACACTTGACCTGGGGATGAAAAATGCCGGAAGGGATCAGATGCAGCTTGAACTCGCCGTAGTCATTGACTACCGTGTGTCCGGCGTTATCGCCGCCCTGAAAACGAATCACCCACTCCATTTGCTCGGCCAGCGCATCTACAACCCGCCCTTTACCCTCATCGCCCCATTGGGCGCCGACAATCGCGGTTACTGCCATATCATATCTCCTGGTAATCAATTAAGTGGCCGTATTGCCGCCATCTACAACCAGCGTCGCCCCGGTCATAAAGGAAGAGTCGTTACTGGCCAGAAAGAGAACAGCTCTGGCAATCTCGTCTGCCTGCCCCACCCGACCCATAGGCAGGGCCTCACCCAACGCTTGTAGTCCGGTCTCTACGGCCCGGCTGTCGGACCCGGAAAAGTAGCCTTTTTGAACCCAACGCTCCACAAAGGTGTCGCCGGGGCAGACAGCGTTGATGCGGATATTTTCACGGGCGTGATCCAGGGCCATGGCCCGGGTCATCTGGACCGCTGCCCCTTTACTCGTGCAGTAGGCGACGGCATTTTTCCCGGCCACCAGGCCCCAATCAGAGGCATTGTTGATGATCACACCGCCTCCCTGCGCCCGCATGTAAGGCAAGACTAACTTGCTCATGCGCCAGACTGCGGTCACGTTGAGCTCCAGGGTGTTCGACCAGGCCTCCTCAGTGGTGCTTTCGGCAGTGCCGCTCAACACAACCCCGGCATTGTTGAAGAGAATATCCAGCCGGCCAAAGTCGGCGATGACCCTCTCGACGATCTGCCGGCAATCCTCGGCCCTGGTATGATCGGCGGCCAGGAAGGCGGCCCGACCACTATGAGCTTCAATTTCGGCAACGATCTCTTGCCCCAGCTCGACCCGCCGGCCGGTAATGACCACCGTGGCCCCCTCCTGGCTAAACAGCAGGGCCGTAGCTTTACCAATGCCAGAGGTGCCCCCGGTGATCAAGGCAACCTGTCCTGCCAGCCGACCTGATGGGGTGGTGGAATTGGGCGGGGATACTTCTGCCATTATTACTGATCCGTCCCGATTTTTCTAAAAAAGCAGCTTGCCTCGCCGGTATGGCAAGCCGGCCCGGCCGCATCCACCTTGACCAGTAACGTGTCGCCGTCGCAGTCGTAATAAATTCCCCGCACCTTTTGAATGTTACCGCTGGTAGCGCCTTTGTGCCATAACTCGCCCCGGCTGCGACTCCAGAACCAGGTTTCACCCTGTTCCAGAGTCAGGCGCAGGCTGGCCTCATTCATCCAGGCGAGCATGAGGACCTGTTGGCTCGTCGCATCTTGCACAACTACCGGGATAAGACCCGCTTCATTAAATTGGATCTCTGTAGGGATTTCTCCCCGCTGCGCGGGTCGAAATGACATTTCTTATTTCTCATCTCTTATTTCTAATTTTTTCTGCCGCACCAGGATGTCCTGCTCCGTGAGATAACCTTTGACCTGCTGAATGGACAGCTCCTGAAAGTGAAACAGACTGGCAGCCAGGGCGGCGCTGGCGTGAGCCTGGTTGATGACTTCAGCAAAGTGGTGCAGCGCCCCGGCTCCCCCGGAGGCGATGACGGGAATCGTGACCACATCCGTAACAGCACGGGTCAGGGCGAGGTCAAAACCGGCTTTAGTGCCGTCGGTATCCATACTGGTCAGCAGAATTTCACCGGCGCCGCGCTCCTGGCACTCTCTGGCCCAGGCGACCGCATCCAGCCCGGTCCGCTGCCGCCCGCCGTGAGTGGTCGTTTCCCAGCCGGGGCCGTCCAGCCGTCGGCGAGCATCAATCGCGACGACAATGGCATTGCTGCCAAAGGCTTTAGCCCCTTCGCTAATCAAGCCGGGGTTGCGAACCGCCGCCGTATTGATACTGACTTTATCTGCGCCGGTGGAGATGATCGCGTGCATATCGTCGAGGCTGCCGATACCGCCGCCAACGGTAAAGGGAATAAATACACTCTCGGCCACGCGGCGAGCGATGTCCAGCATCAGGCCCCGCCCTTCGTGCGAAGCGGTGATGTCCAAAAAGACCAGTTCGTCGGCTCCCTCGCGATCATAGATTTGGGCCTGCTCCACCGGATCGCCGGCGTCGCGCAGGTTGACGAAATTGATCCCTTTAACCACCCGCCCATCTTTCACGTCCAGGCAGGGAATAATGCGTTTGGCTAACATAATATAATCCTGGGATACTCAATAATTGATGCGTGATACGTGAAACGTGATGATTTTTAGGGCAGCTCTTCACGTATCACGCCCATCTTCGCTTGTCGTACAAACTCTCTCACCCGGTACCAATCCTTCGCTACCGGGTCGCCGGGGAGGTTGGTGCCGGTGTTGCTGTCTACGCCCCAGGGCTGCACGGCGGCGATAGCTGCACCGACATTGCCGGGGACCAGCCCGCCAGCCAGAATAACCCTGGCTTGTTCGCCGACCTGGGCCACAATCTCCCGGCTGATGTCCCAATCGTGGGTGACGCCGGTCGCTCCAACGCCGGGCATTCCCGCCACTTTAGTATCAAGCAGCAAAATATCGGTGGCAGAGGCGAATTTGAGGGCCACCTGGATGCTTTCCGGCCCGTCTACGTGAATGGCTTTCATCAGCCTGATCCGGTCCGGCAGGCGGCGGCGCAGCTCCTGCATAGCTTCGAGGCCAACCGCCTCCGTATCGCTGGAAATGTGAATGATGTCCGGCTGGACCGCCCCGGCCATGCGCTGAATCTCGGCGGTGTCGGTGCTCATGGTCAGGGCCGAAGAAGCCGCTTTGCCCTTGAGCGCCTCGACGATGGCCCGCGCTGCCTCAAACGTCAATTCCCCATGCACCTCGCCGTAATCCCCGGCGACAAAGCCAACCTGGTCAACCCCCAACTCAACCATCTTCAACGCATCAGCCACCGAAGTAGCCGCGTAAACTTGAACAATCAAATGAAACTCTCCCAATGAATCAGCGAGTCAGCGAATGGCAGATGGCAAATGGCGAATAGGTGACAACTAACTTTCCAAACTTCCAGCCCTCTAACCCTCCTGCTTTCATCCTTCATCCCTCATCCTTCATCCTTCCTCATGCGCTATCCGCATCGCTTCGGCCAAATCTACAGTGCCGGTATAGAGGGCTTTGCCGATGATCAACCCCTCGACGCCTTCGTGCTCAACGGCTTTGACCCGCCGTACATCCTCGATCCCGGCCACTCCCCCGGAGGCAATCACCCTAAAACGCCGCTCCGGATCAGCCGTATGGCCGGCTCGGGCCAGGGCGACTGTCGCTTCGAGATTAATCCCGCTCAGCATCCCGTCCCGGGAAATATCGGTGTAAATCACATGGGTCAGGCCGGCGGTCTGGATGAGTTGGACCAGTTTCAGAGCATCAGTTTCGGCCAGTTGCCGCCAGCCGTGGGTGGCAACCTTGCCCTCTTTGACATCCAACCCCAGGACAATCTGCTCCGGGCCGAACTGCCCTAACACATCGAGCATCTGGCGAGGGCGGTCGGCGGCCATGGAGCCGATGACCACCCGGCTGACGCCTAAGTCCAGCGCCCGGGCAATATCTTCGGGGCTGCGCAAACCGCCGCCAAACTGCACTGGCGTCGTCACCCGGTCCAGAATCGCCTGCAGGGCGTCAATATTTTTGGCCGATTTTTCCGGCTCGCCAAACGCGCCGTCCAGGTTGACCACATGCAGCCAATCCACGCCAATATCGGCCCATTTCTCGGCCATCGCCGCCGGGTCATCGCCGTAGACGGTTTTGGCTTCGGGGTCGCCCTGCTTTAGCCGGACACACTGGCCGTTCTTTAAATCAATTGCAGCAAAGATTTGCATACCTGCTCCTGGCCATAAAATGTGTCACTTCGCACTTGAAACCTGATGCCTTGATGGGTGAAACGTAAAAATTTGCTGCCTGCAACCTGTTACCTGTTCGCAAACTCCACAAAATTCCGCAGTATTTGCAGCCCGACCTGCTGGCTCTTCTCCGGGTGAAACTGAATGGCGCAGACATTCTCCCGGCCTACTACCGAGGGGAAAGGGTGGCCGTAATCGGTGCAGGCGATAATATCAGCCGGATTAGCCGGGACAGCGTAGTAGGAATGAGCGAAATAGGCAAAGTCGCCGGGGCTGAGGTGGCGCAGCAGCGGATGCTCCTGGGCCGGTTCGATTTGATTCCAGCCCATGTGCGGTACCGCCAATCCCAGTCTGTCGGGGAAACGGATGACCTTGCCCGATAAAATCCCCAGCCCGCGATGCTGGCCCATCTCTTCACTTTCATCAAAAAGGAGCTGCAGCCCGACACAAATCCCGAACACAGGTTTGCCCGCTTGCGCTGCTGCCAGCACCGGTTGGTCCAGCCCGCGGGCGCGGAGGTGGCGCATGGCATCGCCGAACGCCCCGACGCCGGGCAGTACCACCGCTTCGGCCTGCTCGACCGCCGCGACCGAGTCCGTAATTTCAGCCGCCGCGCCCACTGCCTCAAAAGCTTTTTGAACGTTTCTAAAATTGCCTACGCCGTAGTCAACAATCACCAGTTTTGGTTTGGTCATATACCCCCAAAATGACCACCGACCCCCACCCTAACCCTCCCCCTATTAGGGGGAGGGCAGGGAGGGGGTGGCGGTCATGCCGTTAGCGTTCCTTTTGTGCTCGGCGCCTGTCCGGCCAGGCGTTCGTCGCGCTGTACGGCCATGTCCAGGGCGCGGGCCAGGGCTTTGAAGAGGGCTTCAGCCCGATGATGATCGTCCGCGCCGGCCAGCAGCCGGGCATGCAGATTGAACCGGCCTTCATGGGCCAGGCTCTCGAAAAAGTGGGGAATGAGCGAGGTGCCGACCTGTCCCACCCGCTCCGTGCCGAATGCTCCATCAAAGACAAAATAACCCCGCCCGCCAAAGTCAACCGCAACCAGGGCCAAAGCTTCATCCATCGGCACGATGGCGTGGCCCATGCGGGTGATGCCTATACGGTCGCCCAACGCCTCTGCCAGGGCGCGCCCCAGCACAATGCCGACATCTTCGACGGTGTGGTGTTCGTCAATATGCAGATCGCCTGTGGCCCGCACTTTTAAGTCGAAGCGGGCGTGGCGGGCCAGGGCATGCAGCATGTGATCCAAAAAGCCAACACCGGTAGTAATCTCGGCCTGACCAGAGCCGTCGAGATTGAGCGTAACTTCTATATCTGTTTCGCCTGTTTTGCGGGCAACAGTGACATTACGGGCCGGGTTTGCCATAATTTACTCCCTTACCCAATCAATTCTTTCAAATGGTCCGGATGGCCCAAAATAATGTTGGCCTTAACAGCTTCGAACTCAGCCCGCAGGACTTCTTTATCGGGTGCGCCGGCCAGGCAGGCAATGGCGGTGAAAGGCACAGTTTCGTTAGCGGCTCGGGCGGCAGCGACATCGCTGGGATTTGCGCCAATGTAGGCGCTGCGGGCCGGTGTCGGCTGCAAACAGCGGGCGGCTTCCAGCAGCGCCCACGGGTCGGGCAAGGGCTTGGCGCCGGCCTCGTTAATCTCGTCCAGAGTCACTACAGTTTGAAAGTAGGATTCTATCTCCGTGGTCTTGAGAGTGTGTTCGACCTCCAGGCGGGGGCGGTTTGAGACCACTGCCAAACCCAGCTTACGCTTTAGATGTCCCAGGACCTCTCGTTTGATCAGGCGCGACTCCTGTTCCAGGTAGCCGGTGCTTTGCACTACCACCGCCGGCTGCTGGTAAACGCGCTCAAATAAATCTGCGCCCAGATACAGCTCTTGAAAAATCCGGTTGACCAGGTTCGTTTTGGTCACATTGCCGCTGGCGACCAGCAGATGACGGTTCACCTTGGGCAGGGCGACATTAGCTCCTTCCAGACCCCCTCCGGCGGCGGCAATAGCGCGAGCCACTTGCGGAATGTTTTTCTGTTCACGCAACTGCTCCAGGCTGATCTTCAGTCGCCCACCAGCCACTTGCAGGTAGGCAATCAGGGCCGGCACATGTAACCTCGATGGAAAAGTTGGCACCGGCACCGGCGGCAGCATTTCGACAAAATACATCACCACGGCGGTTGCTAGATCCCAGTAATTGGTAAAGCGGCCGATCTTCTGTAACAGGCTGACCTCTTCGGCGGTGAGGAGAGGCTCTTTTGCCGGCGGCAGCCCGATCGCCTGTTCCAGGTAAAGCTGAACTGTTTGGCGGACAACCTGGCGGTAAGAAGCGCTGACATCCACCAGCACGTCGTCAATTGAGAAAATCATTGCATCAATATTAAGCCTGGATTTGGTACTCATAGCTGCCTCAAGACTTCGACCAGCCGGGCCATCTGGGCCGGGGTACCAATGCTGAAACGCAGGCAGTCGTTTAGGCCGGTTGAGTTGTAGTAGCGCACCAAAATACCATGTTCCACCAACTGCTGCTTGATCTCCGCTGCCGAGCGACCCATCACCCGGCACAGCACGAAGTTCGCCTGGCTGGGATAAGGGTGCAGCCAGGTAAACTCGTCCAGCACCTCATAAAATTCCTGGCGCTGCCCGATCAGTTGGGCGACCCGCCCCAGCAGCCGCTCGCGGTCGGCCAGGGAAACCTGAGCGGCGAGCTGACCGGCAACGGGAACATTATAAGGCTGCTTGATCTGCCACAAATATTTGATGATCTCCAAGGGAAAAGCGCCGTAGCCAATCCGCAGCCCGGCCAGTCCGGCCCATTTGCTGAAGGTGCGCAGTACAACCAAATTGGGGTATTCCCGCACCCACTGTATCCGGCTCGCCACTCCGGCGGAAGCAGTAGCAAATTCGATGTAAGCCTCGTCAAGTATCACGATCGTTGGGAGAGCCAGCAACCGTTTCAAGTCCGCATCGTTGAGCAGCGAGCCGTCCGGGTTGTTCGGGGAGGTAACGAAGATGAGTTTGATCCCTCCCTGCCCCTCCCTTTGAGGGGAGAGAGTAAACAAAGCCTCAATCTGGCCAATATCAATCGAAAAATCATCCTGCCGCCAGACATTGATCAGCCTGGCTCCATTGACGTCGGCGTCAAAAGCGTACATGCCAAACGTGGGCGGGCAATTGATGACGGCATCGCCCGGCTCGATGAAGAGGCGCATGGTCAGGTCAATCAGCTCATCTGCCCCCAGCCCGACCAGCAAATAATCGGCGGAGAGGCCCGTGTAATCGGCCAAAGCGGCCCGCAGCTCGCGGCTCTCCGGGTCGGGGTAGATGTGCAGATAAGGCGCTTCGGCCAGCGCCTGGGCTACCAGCGGTGAGGAGCCATAGGGGTTTTCGTTGGCATCCAGCTTGATGATCTCTTCTGGCCGGCGGCCCAACTGCTGCGACAGCACCTCAAAGGGCAGAATAGGGGTATATGGTTTGAGTGTCGCCAGATTCGAGCGGATGAGCGAGTCGATTTTGAAACCGGAGATCAAGGGGAAAACCTCTGATCGCGGAAGCGGCCCTGCTCCGATTTGCGCACATAAGTCTCCTCAATCCAGGTAAAGTAACCGCCGTAATCCAGGCTGAAGCCGCGGCACATGATCATATAGCCGATCACATGATTGTGGTTGTCGGCGATCAAGTGGGCTTCCCCGGCCTGCGGGTCGCACAGCAGCGTATGAATCGCCGCCTCGGTTTTGGCCCACTCGCCCGGAGGCGCTTCGGTTTCCTGCTCAAATGACTCGCGCATAAGAGCTAACAGGGCCGGTTCATCTTGGGGGGTAGCTTGTCGTATTTTCATCCTCGTCTCCTCACTGCGGCTGCGTGGGCATCGAGACCTTCGGCCTCGGCCAGGATTTGGGCAGCCGGGCTGATGGCAGCGGCTTCGGCAGCGTCCAAACCAAAGACACTAATGATCTTGGTGAAATCACGAATACTCAGGGGGCTGGCAAAACGGGCCGTGCCCAGCGTTGGCATGACGTGGGTCGGGCCGGCGGTGTAATCGCCCAGCACTTCGTAAGCATGTTCGCCCAAAAAGACGCCCCCGGCGTGTTTCACCCGGCCCAGCAGCGCCCACGGCGCTTCCACGTGCAGGCACAAGTGTTCGGGGGCGTAGAGATTGCCCAACTCGACCGCTTCTGCCA
>JAHDWA010000098.1 GCA_023382535.1 Anaerolineae bacterium
TTTCAAAGTCCCCTTCAATCCTCCCCATCTGATTGGTAATGTGGGCAAAGCAAATGACCGGTTTCTGTCGGGCCTGGGCAAAGGCATATAAGGCGGCCGCTTCCATTTCAACCGCCAGGATACCTTCAGCCCGGCAGAACTCAATGGCAGTAGGAGTTTCTCGAAACGGCGCATCGGTCGTCCAACTGACCCCCTGATCTACCGGCACGGTCAATTGAGCAAAGGCGCCCTCAAGGGTTTTGAGGAGGCTTGGATCAATAGAGGCATAATCGGCGGGGGATAAGTAGTGATAGCTCGTGCCTTCGTCTCGTAAGGCTCGCTCAATCAGCACAAAATAGGGCGGTTTTCTGAGCGGTAAAATCTGACCCGCCGAGGTGACACTGATTAGCAATTGGCATCCCGAAGCAAACAATTCTTCCGCTATCAAGACTGCAAACGACGCCCCAACCGCTCGCCCGATGATGCCCAATTCAAGATCGTCCTGATTAAAATCATACAATTCAGTGTGGTAACAAGCCCAAGTGGGATTAAGCTGGGCTTGGCAATCAGCGAGCAGGTAGCGCAGAATATCTCCATCAGGGTCGAGAACGCAAACAGAAGGAACTGATCCTTGAGACAAAGATTTTTGTCGTCTCGCTTCGCGCAATAAGTTTTCAGGGGTGAAGACGGAAGACTGCTCAAAATTTTTGTGGCGCAACAGAGGGGGAATGTAGCGATCATTCATAAATGTCTCTAATTTTCTGATGCTTAAAGAACTGATGTCACTTCCAGGCGGTAACCAGCCTGCTGCCATTCAGCCACACCCTCTTCCAGCCGAGCTACTTCCCACCCTCTTTCAGCCAGCAGCTCCAGGGCTTCATCGGCATAAACGCAGTAGGGGCCACGACAATAGGCGACAATCGTTTTGTCTGGCGGAAGCTCATTCAAGCGGCGTTCCAATTCATCCAGAGGAATACAAATAGCTGCGGGGAGATGACCGGCTTGATACTCGGCTGTAGGCCGGACATCGAGCAAAACCACCTCGTTATTGCCCAGGCGTTCCCGCAGTTCATCGGCTGAAATCTGCTCAAATTCGTAGCGGTGGGGGCGATAGGCGGCGAGGGCGCGTTCCACTTCAGCTAACTGTTGTTCGGCCACAGCCCGCAGTTGCAGCCATAGCCGAGCCACGGTCGGGTCGGCCAGCCGGTAGCGGATATACAAACCCTCTCGTTCATCCAGCACCAACCGGGCTTGTTTGAGCCGCTGCAAATGTTGGGAGGTGTTAGCCACGCTCATGTGCGCCTCTTGGGCTAATTCCTCGACCGTGCGGGGAGCTTGGACAAGCAAATCCAGCAGTTCCAGACGGTGAGGATTGGCCATCGCCGCCACCACTTGGTTAAAAAGATGGTAGAGTTGTTCTTTGTGTCGCCGCTTTTCGATTGGATGTGTCATCTGTTTTCTCTTTTATCATACAAATATTCAATAGATTACTTGAATAATATACCAAAGAAAATTATCTGTGTCAAGCAGGATCAGCCACCTTTTTCCTTAAAATTGCTTCAGGTGCTGGTCTATCTCTAATTACTTGGTTGAATTTACAAGCATCACAAAAGTCCCCTTCCGCGTCCCCCAAGGGGAGGCGAAGCGCTCTGGAAGGGGACTTTCCATTATAAATTAGCGTATGCCGCGCCACCGCTGTGGCCAACCGGGTCAGGAACGCCTGGCAAGGTTTCCTGAGCGGCCTCAACCGCAGTCTCGGCCTGCACCTTGCTGTCCAGGTAAGCCTCAATCAGCTTCTGGACTTTGGCCTCGGTGTACTCCTTCAGCTTGACGGTCAGCTCGCCCAGGTTCCGCCCGCCGGCCTCGCGATAGGCTTCGGCAATTTTATCATAGGCGTTTAAGGCATGGTTGGCCGCGCCATTGACGCCCGGATCACCATTCTTTTTAGTGGGCTGGGCCGCCGGATCACTGAAGGCGTAGAATTTGATCTCGTCCACCACCTGAAAGTAGTTGATCATCTCGCGGACCGCGTTCTGCCGGAACTGCGCTCCCTTGTCAGGGAACGGCTTATTCAGACCGAACTCGGCCCAGCCTTTGGGTTCTTCCACCGGCGGCTCGGCCTCGTACAGATAGCGCATAATCCGCTGCGGCATTGTACGGAACATGCCACCTTCGGTATCCCGCAGCAGGCGCGGCTTCATCCCCGGCCGCTCCCGGCACTCGCGGATGACCACGTAGTAGCCCCGGTCGTCCTTGCCGGTTTCCAGCTTGATGTTATAGGCCAGCTTCCAGCGGGCTTCTTCGGTGTCGGAGATGGATTCCCGCTCCTCTTTCTTTTGCAGGTTCTGATGATCGCTCTTGTCGTAGACGTGGGTGATGACGATGGCCGGCAGGTTGACCGCCATGATGATAGTCACGACGTTCATCATCGTTACTGCTTTGAGCGCGTGGCCGCTGGACCCCTGGCCGGTCATCCCTTTGAGCTGGTTGCTCGTCGCCGCCTGGCGGTAGATGTGGGTCACCGTATCCACGCTGAACAGGCCGACCTCGGTAAAGACTTTAGCCCGCAGGTCGGCGTTGATTTCGTCCTGAACCGCCGACACGTCGAGCGGGTTGGCCGCCGGGGCCAGGGTATGCTCGGTCCCGATGACCTGGGCGTACTCGTGCTCCCGGCCATCTGTTGGCCAGACGTAGACTTTTTTCTTGCCGGTCAGGTTGTTAAGCCAGAGGGCAAACGAGATGGCCAATTGGGTTTTGCCGGTTTCGGGCCGGCCGGTGCAGTGAATGATCGGCTTGGGATACTTGCCGCCGATGGGTAGGGCTGAGACTTGTCGAGCCATTGAAGTTACTCCTTCTTGTGGGTGCTATTGAGAATTTTCGTCGTCGCCGGTTTCGACGACTTCGGTGACTTTGGTTTCGATGCCGAAGAGATCGTCCATCTCGTCCTGGATCTCCTCGATGAGTTCGGGGAGATGCTGGACTTCTTCCCGCGGCGAGGTGATGTAGCCGCCCTGGTTCAAGAGCCAGGCGTCTACTTCCGGCTGGATTTCATCCTTGAGCTGCTTGATGCACATATCGGGGATATCGCCGGGTTCGAGTTCGACGGTGAAGCCGATCCGCGCCCAGGTTGAGGCGATGTTGCCGCGTTCATCCACGATGCGCTGCTCCTCTTTGGACAGGGAGACTTCGAGGGTTTTGTAGATCATAACACTCCTTGTATTTATTTTGATCTGAATTGGTAACGCCGGCAAGGTCTGCGCGGCTTCTTGGCCTTCTTTTGATCCTCAATCAGCTTGATCGCTTCGAGCAGCGAGGTAAACCGCCACTCGCGGTTGATGATGTAGCCGCTCTTGAGGCCCTTGGGGAACTCCTTGTTGCCTTTTTCCAGGGTCATCCCGGCTTGTTGAAAAAGGGCCTGGGCGATAGCAAAGGTCAGGCGGTGGCCGTCATTCCAGTAATGGCGGGGGGTATAGCGGCGGGGCCGGCACTCACGGCGGTAGTTGTTCCACAAATCGTCCTCCTTGATGAAGTGGTTGGCCTCGTTGACCCGTTCGGAGCAGGCTTTGCGGTCCACGCACTCGTAGATGTTGACCTGGCGGGGGGTCGTTAGACCTTCGTTCCAGACGGTCAAGGATTCTTTCAAGCGCAGGCCCTCGGTCGTGTGGCAGCGCTCACATTGGCGGGTCGTGATCGTAGTCGTGATTGAGGTCGTCATAAGTCATCTCCTGGTGGTATTTGGTCACACCCCTGGTGGGTGCGCGAAGCGCGAAATAAAACGCGCGAAGCAGCCACTAGGGCTACTCCGCGCGTTCTTCGCTCTGGAGTCAGGTCAGGTAGAACAGGTCGTTGTTCTGGATACGATTGTGTTTATTATCTCCCCAATTGGGGAATTTTTGCACCCCAGAAGTTAGGGGTTCTGAAAGTCAAGGAGCTGCGAGGTCCCCATCCGAAAAATCCCGACCGCTTCGGGCCTGACCGCGATCTCGGCCGTGACCGGCAGATAATTCTTGATGATGATCCGAATGTGCATCATCTTCTGATAGGTCGGATTGACCTTCCTGAAGCGTTTCCAGGCTTCCCGGCGATAGACCTGGCCGTCCTGACCGATCACCCGCGCGATTTCCGGGGCTTTCTGGAAATGAAGCTGCAAGACGATGTGAAAGGCCTCGCCATTCCACACCAGCTCGCAAAAGGGCGGGTGCTTCCCGTGGAGCAGCGCCTCAAGAAACAGCTCGTAATTTGAAGGTGGTTCGCAGCCGGTGGAGGCTGCCTGGCGCCGGCCGATTTCGGTCAGCAGCGCCTGAAAGTCGTCCATCCAACCCCGCTATTCTAGGGTGTAAAGCCCATACCAATGCAGGATGCTGTCGGCCAGCCGTCGCCAGAGGTTGAGCCATTGGCCACGGACCGGGATGCCCGTCGGCAGCCCTCGTGTTTTTTCGGCCAACATTCCAAACAACAGAATGGCTTCATCTTCTTCTAACTCGACAATGATCTTGTCGCAGCATCCGTGTATCACAGCGGCTATTATAATCGAAATGTCAGGAAGATGTCAGTGACTTATGTCACGATTTTTTGGGATATTTTTCCCTGGACATTCAAAAAGATCATTTGTCGAAACCCAAGCCGCGCTCCTTGAGCGAGACCCAGCGGCCGAGGCAGATAATCAGGTGGTCCAGCAGGTCAATTCCCAGCAGGCCGGCCGCCTGGCGCAAGGAGCGGGTAACTTGTACATCTTCGGGGGAGGGGGTTGGATCGGCAGAGGGGTGGTTGTGAGCCAGGATGACCGCCGTGGCGTTGAGCCGGACGGCATCGCGCAGGACTTCACCGGGCCGGATGATGGAGCTGTTGACATTGCCCCGGTAGACTTTGGCCAGGTTCAGGACTCGGTTCTTGGTATCCAGGGCCACGGTCCAGACTTCTTCCTGCTCGCATAGGGGCAGCCCCATGCGGGTGAAGTAGTCGGCACAATCCTGGGGGCAGGTCAGTTGGTCCCGCGTGAGCGGGGTAGCCAGGCGGCGGCCCAGCTCCAACGCGGCCTTGATCCGCTTGGCCATATTCTGACCGATGCCGGCGTAGTTTTGAGCCAACTCCTCCAGGGAAGCGGTGTAGATATAGGCCAGGTTGCCGCCGTAGGATTCCAGCAGCAGGCCGGCGTCGGCGGAGGCGTAGCCACCGCCGATGACCAGGGCCAGCAGCTCCTGCTCGGAGAGATCGGGCAGCGGCGTCCGCTCGATGCGGACCGCCGGGCGGGACTCGTAAGGGAGGGTGTTCTCGGCTATGCGGGGCATAGAGCGCCTCCTCGGGCGCGGATCACCGCCCCAGCCAGTTGGCCGACAATGAAGCCGTCGGCTTTAATGGCTTCTTCAGCCGCTTTCTCTGCCGACAGATTGGCCTGAAATTTCTCGATCCAGGGGTAATCAAAATCTTCGGCGCTGAACAGGCCGGCGCTGAGCCGGTTTAGTTCTTCGTTGACCTGCTTTAGCCAGGCCGGGTACTCAATCAGGGGTGGCATAAGTCTCCTTTGGCCTCTACGGGCCACTATGTCGTGGGAAATAAAAAGCCCCTTCCGCGCGGAAGGGGCTTGCCTGTAAACAAAAACTTTACACCAGTCGTTTTTGCAGCGATTCCTCCGGAATCCGGTGGCACAGCTCGCCGCACACATCGCAGGAAATGACTTTCTCCGCATCCTCGACCTGGCCACGGGTGACCACGAAGGGCCGGTGATCGCAGCCTTCTTTGACGCAGGCGAACCATTGCGAGTCGCCCAGGGCGCCACTCAGGGCCTCGTCGGTCACGGCCAGCAGGTTGGTCAGTTCAGCACCCCTTCGGGTGTCACGAGGCGCGTCCGGCGGCGGGATCGGCTTATTTAGCTCGCCCACCAGCAAATTGTAGAGGTAAATCAGGGTCGGCTCGCGGGCCTCAATTTTTAGCAGCATCGGCGCGCTCCGCATCCGGTAGTTTCAAACCATCCTCGGTCAGCCAACCCTGCTCGATGGCGTAGCGAATGATGGCCGGGTGAGCCGCCTCGTTGATCTGTTCGCTCTGGATGTTGCCAACCTGAACAAAATAGGCGGCCGGCGGCATCGTCTCCGGATGCGGGATCTCCCGCACGTCGAACATAGTCTTGCCTTCGGGGTAGTCTATGTTGCAGTTGCTGGGGTCGGTCGTGTAGTGGCAGGCGGTCAACATATCGCTGTCATCGTAACAGCGATAGACGGTCACGCCCTGGTGTTCAAGTAGGATATCAGGGTCTACCCATTCATACGGCATTCGCCGTCTCCTGGCCTCTACGGGCCACTTCGTCGGCGGCCTCAGCCACTGGCATCAAAAAGACATTGGCTTCGTCCATCGTCTCCATAGGGATGACCTTGACCACGCCGTTCACTCGCACCAGGGCCTGATGGGAATACCAGTAAACCCCGCCTTCGATGGGCTGGCCGGCGGCGTCCACCAGCAGGCGATGGGCCGCTTCCTCAATGAACTGCTCAGCCTGGGGCTTGAGCGTCGTCGCCTGTTGTTCCACTTCGGTCAGCTTGAGCCGCAGGCTGGCAAGTTTCGCCTCAGCTTCCAGCCATTGGGCAATGGTCGTACTTTTATTCAGTTTCTTGGTCGCCATATAGTTTTTCCTCTTTTTCGTCTAAGCGCGACAGGATCGGGATGTGATTGAGCAGGTTTTGCACCCGCAGCGACTCGATCCAGCCGGCGATGTCATAGGGCCGGCCCGATAAAGTCGGGCGGCCAGGTTGATAAAATAGTTTTTTGATTTTATGGTGGTAACACCGCTGGACCATCGCCTCGGTTTGGCCGTGGAGATCGTGGCAGAGGTGATGGACCAAAACGATGTTGCGCGGATCGTGCAGCACTTTGGGCGGCACGGCAGCGCTGCGTTTGAGCAGCCAGTGATGGGGATCGGTCGCGCCCGGTTCGCCGCACCAGGCGCAGCGGGTCTTGTTCAGGGGATAGCCATATTGCTCGCGGGCCACGGCGACGACGACGGCCGGCGGTGTTTTGGTGTAGGCCAATGGGAATCCTCCCCTTGCTAGATTGAACGAGTGGGGGGCTTACCCCCCAAGGGGGTGCGAAGCGCTTACGTGAAATGCTTGCCCGGCGTAGTGCTCATCGCTTTGCGGAATGATTTACGCCGATCTTCCATCTGGAATTTCACGGCGGACAACAGCCGGCGGCCTTTGAGATGACCGTTAGGGCAGAGCTGCACCTGGTCACGCTTTTCGGCGTTGATGAATTTCTCGAACGTCGCTTCACACTCCGAACATTGGTATTGATAGAGAGCCACAGGATACTCCTCAGATTCCCCAATTGGGGAAATATATTTAGGCTCAGTATCTTTTTCTTTGGCTTCAAAAACCAGCACCAATTTCTCGGCGACCGGAACCAGGACCGGGTAAGTCGTCTCCGGCTGTTCCAGCCAAGCTAGATAAAGCGTCTCGTCGCTGAAATCATCCGTAGTCAGCTTCCCACCGCTGCACACGATCAGGTAAAAATTAAGCACCAATAACCACTCGTCCGACGGATACATCACAGCCTCACTTTCCGACTATCTTGGCTTTCTCCGGGGGCAGCGCCTGGAGCAGATTGCCCAGGCTGGTCCGCAGCCCTTTGGCGGTCCCGCCGGGGACGACCTTGAGCAGATAGTACAAAAACCACGCTTGCTTACTGTTCAGCATTAAAATTATTTTGGGGAACGGCATAGGGCCTCCTAAAACATCGTGAGTTGGGTCCCCTCGACTTTCTCCAACTGTCGTTCATATTTCGGCTTTGGCCGGGGGGCGTAATTCATTTTGAAACTAAAAAATTCTTCGATTTCCGCCTCGGTGTAGTCGAGGTCGGTCCACGCGGCTTCGCGGCCTGAGCCATCCGGTTCAAAGGCCAGCCAGGCCATACAGGCCAGCCAGTGGGCGATGAAGTGGTACACAAAGTCGTCATCTTCGCCGTCGTAGATCGGGAACTCCCAGCTATAAAAGCCGTGATTGTCTATCCAATCTATGCAGCTCGCGCCGAGATAGGTGTCGGGGTAGTAATCCGTCGCCGGCCGGCGCTGGACTTCTTCCAGCACCTGCGCTCCCCAATCTTCAACCTGGTGATTGCGCCAGATGATCCAGCTCGTGCGCACCTCGCATTTGAGCTGGTCCAGGTTGCGATCCTTGGCCGGCATGTCCTTCCAGGCCACTTCCAGCAGTGCCTTGGTCAGCTCGTTCATACATCTCCAATTCGATACTCGCGCCGGCGGGACCATCCCGCCAGCGGGTCTGGGTCAGTAACAATCGATCCCCTTTCTTTTCACACAACCAGATCAGATCCGATTCAACCTCCACGACCCGGTTATCCGTCAGGGGATCGAAGCGGAACACGGCCAGGAGCGGCAGCTTCAGCTCGCGGGCTAACGCCTTCAAGGCGCGGCAGGCCGAAGCCAATTCCTCGGCCCGGCTGTCATGGCGCTGCTCATTCCGCAGGAGTTGGAGATAGTTGACGATGATCAAATCCAGGCCCCACAGGTAATGGAGCCAGCGGGCTTTGCTGCGCAGCTCTGTAACTAGCAGGCCCGGCGTGTCGTCCACGTAAATTCCCAACTCGGCCAGGCGCTCGCCGGCATCGAGCAGCGCCGGCTCAAGATCGCCGATCCGCAGGCGCTGGGCATCGAGGCCGGTTTCAGCGGCCAGCAGCCGCTGCACCACCTGGTCACTCGACGACTCCAGGGAAAACAGCGCCACCTTGCGCCCTGCCAGACCCGCGCCTTTGGCGATCCGCAGCGCCAGGGCCGTTTTGAACGTCCCCGGCTCGCCGGTGAGCAGGATGAGATCACCCGCCTGCAAGCGGCCGCTGAGCGCATCGAGCGCCGGCAGCCCGGTCGAAAGGCCGAGGTTGGCCGGCTGCTTTCTGGCCCGGTTCAGATAGCGCCGGATCAGCAGGCCCAGCGGCGCGACCGGCCCCAGCCGGTCCTCTTTAACCAGGGCCAGCAGGGTAGATTCGGCCAGGGCCAGGGCCTCGTCCATGACGTTGATGTTGGACCCGGCTCGGTGCGCCAGGCGCACGATCCGGCCGCAGCCGTTGATCAAGCGCCGCAGCCGGGCATATTTGCGAATGATGGCCGCGTATGTGTCCAGGTGCTCGGCTGAGATCATAGGACTATGTTCCAGTTGGATTAAGTAGGCGATCCCGCCGACATCGGCCAGGTTGCCGTTTAAACGATCGCTGAGCGTCACCAGGTCGAGCGGCTGCTCGGCCTTCTCGGTATCAAGCATGGCTTGCCAGATGAAACTATGGCGCTCGTCGAAAAAATCAGCCGGGCGTACCAAGCGGCTGGCCCGGCTGATCGTTTTGGGTTCTTGTAAGACAGAGCCTAAAAACGCCTGTTCAGCCTCAACGTTGTGAGGGTCCTGAACTCGGATACCCCTTCGGGTACTCCCAGGGGTCGTCATGGGCGCTGCTCCTCATTCACGAAGTAAAAGACATCGCCTTCATCGTGGTTGGGTGAAAAGATAAAGGTGTTATGCTGAGGACAATATTTGACCATGACGCCGTTGAAGTTGTGAATCACGACCTGACAGCCGCAGCCGAGTAAGATACGGTCTACGATGGGTTCCTCTTTTAGCCGTTTCATCTCTCTCTCAAGAGATGTGATTCGCTCGGCCAATCGTTTCGGCGTGGTCGGGTGCATCACTTTTCTTTTGGGTTCATAAGGGGGCATAACCTCTCTCCTATTCCCAGGCCACAAACGACTTGAGCCGTTTGCCCTTGAGATATTCAAATTGATCTTCACTTTCCATCAGCAGCCGGACCTCTACCCGGCCGTCGTCCAAGCGCTTCCAGAAGCCAACTACCTTGTCCCAATAGAACTTGCGGGCAAAGAGCATCAGTTCCTCGTTTTCGACCTTGGGGTTGGCGACCATGCCGAGGATGTTGCGCACTTCCTCGACCTTCTGCGGCTGCTCCATGTCCTCATCTATAGCGATCTTCTTGATGATGGGCGCCACATGACCGACGCGGTTGACAGTGGTGCGCGCCTCTTGGTTGAGGCTGAGGAACCACTTTTCCACCTGGCGCTGGCTGGCGTTTTCAAAGACTTCATTCTCGACGCACCAGGGGATGATGACCTCGGCTAAACTCCGGCAGCGGGAGATGGCCGCCGCCGAGTGGCGGATATTATGGGCGCTCATCCAGTCCTCAATGGTGTTGAAGTCGCTGAACAGGGCATTGTTGGCTACGTCGAGCATCAGCGCCGCCTCAACCGAGTCGAGGATTTCCTTGTGCTTCTGGTTGAGCATGAGGGCCGTGCCGTAGATCATGCCGGCTTTCTTATGGGGGTCGTCGGGAATTTCTTCCGCGTGGAAATAGTTGACGTACTGCTTGGCCGCCTTGAGTGTATCCGCTTTGGCCGCCGCAACGGACTCCGTGCCGTCGCCGTTAAAGCATAGGTAATGGTCAGGCAGCTTGGGTTTCTGTTTCTTGGGCATTGATCAAAACCTCGTAGTACAAATTGCCCTGGTGCGGCGGCTGGTCGTAAGACTCCGCTTTGACCCGGGCCCGGAATGGGTAGATATCGTCATCGGTCCCCAGGCCCTCGGCGATGGCATCCTGGGCCACCTTGAGAAAATTGTCAGCATTGGGCCGGGTGCCAGGCTGCTTGGGAAACTCGGCCGTTAGCCAGATAACGACGTGGCCGCCCGCTGGCAGGGTGATCCCCTCTTTATCGGCCCAGGTTCGGACCATCTGGGTGAGCACGATCTGCCACTTCTTAGCAACGGGCTTTTTAATCGGCTGGCCGGTGTAGCGGTGGCGGGTGTGCGAGTGGTTGACCGAGGCCTCGGGAATGTAGGGCATCGTAAAAATCATAGGCCTCCGTATCCCCCCTGGGGGGATTGGGCTATCCTTGGCAAGATCACATAACGGCTTTTCCAGGGGGAGCGGCCGCGCTCCAGCTTGATGGCGTGGCCGGCCTCGACCAACTCATCGAGGTGGCGCTGCACCGCCTGGCTGGAGGTAGGGGACAGCGCCGCGCCCAGCCGGATTGCTTCAGCCAGGATGGCTTTACGGGTCGGCAGCGCCGGCAGATCGGTGAAGTAATAACCGAGTTCGAGGTTGGTCAGGGCTTGCAGCACCCGTGCCTTGGTCGGGTGTTCGCGGAGCAGCTCCTCCCAGCCGGGGACATTAACAGGGTTGAGAATTGTGTCCATAGGTGACTAATCCTTTCCAACTCGATTATGACACCCTTCCTTTTCAAAATTAAGAGCCATACAATGGGCAGTATGGACGATCTCACGCTTACCCCCGATGGACTCCAGATTTGCCAGGACGAGTACCTGGTCAGCCAGGTGTTGGAACTGCTGTTTCACGGCAAGGATGCCAGCGGCCGCGCTCACAGCATTGAAAGCGCCTGCCGCGAGGTGGGCATCGCTAAAGCCACCTGGTATCGCTGGGTCAAAGACGGGTCACTGGAGCCGTACAAAGCGGCGTTAGCCGCCCAGATGTCGAGCGCCATTCAAGAGGTCGTCATCCCCCGTTACCGGGAAATCTACGAGGGCCTGGTGTCCCTGGCTTTAGGCCAGCGGCCCACCAACGCCGATCCGGGCATGGAAGTCAAAGCCGGCGATATGATCAAGGCGATCAAACTGCTGGCGACCGTTGTCCCGGTCCAACCCCTGACCGCGCCAGCAGATCACGGTGACAAAGACGCCGAGGATTATTTAGAGGGGGCGCAGTTCAAGCAGATTTTCGTCAAGGGCGATATGAACTTTATCTACCAGGGCAACGGCCAGCCGCAGTTTGGGCAGCTTCAAGGCGGGGACGAGATTATAGATTCAGAGTAGCGAGTGCCGCCGCAGATCGGGCCGCGAGGTCGTAAATATCCGCCTCCGGGATCACCCGGTCGGCCCGGTAGAACACCTGCCAGCCTTCCGAAGTCCACAGGTACAGCATTGTGGAGAATTGCCCGAATCTGGCCTTGAACAATTGGCCGGCGCAGCCAAAGATCACCAGCCGTGACTCGCCCGGTGGGATTTCTTCCAGAATCTTGATGAGATTCTGGTCAACTTTGACGTGACCGTTTTCAGGCATCTTGACGCTCCGCGTCCTCACCCGGCCCGACCAACTCCTCGTAGGGATTACCGGTGAACAACCTGGCCAGCGGAAAAAATTCCACATTGCCTTGACCATCGGGGACAACCGCCACGACAACCGGGACCGGGGCCTGGGTCTGCCGGTCGCGCAGGGCCAGACCGGCCAAATGGCCGGAGCGGACTGCTCGCTCGATATTATTCAGGTGACTCTGATAGCCCGGATAGCGGGCAAAGAAGCCCTCCAGCGGTTCGCCGGCTGAGAAGGGCGGCCAAACATCTTCGGGTTGGGGCGGGATCGGCCCCTCAGTCTTTTGTTTTTTCTTCGCCATTTTTACCTCGCTCTGATTTCATAAATGTGTTCAGGTAGTCGCCTCACCGTTTCGATGAACTCGGCGACTTCATCCAGGTCAATGATGTCCTTATCCACGTCCTCAAGCTCGCCGCGATTCAGGTCCAGCACGTAGTCGCTGGTTTCCTGCTCGTTCATCGCGTTGGTATGTTCCCGCAACCACTTTCTGGCCTCGTAGGAAAGTTCAAATTCGCCAATGGTGATTAAGCTGTAATCCATACATCTCCTTTTCCCCAATTGGGGAAAGCCGGGTTGGTATTTCCAACCCGGCTCTATTTGAATTAGTCTACTTCTTCCTCGTACCCCTGCGGGTACTCCGAAGCGTCGTCGTCGGCATCGTCTGAAGGAATGATCTCCTCGGCTTCCTGCCCAATCTCTAAGGCTACCCGCGCCGCCTGGCGGTTTTCAGCCGCGTCGGCTTCGCCCAGCGTCTCGCGGATTTCCCGCTCGACGCCGGATAGTTCGGCCTCGATGGCGGCCAGCTCCTCGGCTTTCTCGAAGGGCTTGGCCAGGATGCGCTCTGTCTCGGCAAGCTGGCGCTCGTCATCAGCGACCATTTGCTGGTGATCGTGAATCTTCTCCGGCAGCTCGACCTCGTACAGCCGTTTGAGGACATTGGCGTTGAGATTGGTCCGGGTTTCCTCGACGACGCGCAGATCGAACTTGACCGAAAAATCCAGGTCGTCGTTCTCAAGGTAGATTTCCTTATCCACCTTGATCTTGGGCGGCGGTGGTAGCGTGTCCGGTTTAGCTTCGGCGTCTGCACCCTCCAGGGGGGCGGCGTCAGCCGCGCCCCAGTAGTTGCGGTCCACCTTGGCCCTGACCGGCTCGGGTTTCTCCTCAACTTTGGTGCCAAGATAGAACACCTTGAGGTTATAAAGCTGCCCGATCTCTATTTTCTGGTCCAGCGTCTCGAAGTGGGGCGCGGCCAGGTCATAAAGCTGCTGGCCCAGCGTCACCGCCGCCTCGATGCCCTGCTCCTGCGCCGGCTGTAGCAGCGCCTGGTAGCGTTCCAGCTTGCCCCGGTCGCTTTCCAGCTCGCGGGTCAAGCGGGACAGGCGGCCGCGCGCCCGGTAAAGGGTGTCGTTGTACTCCCGCTTTTGAGCGGTCAGGATGCGCAGCTTTGTTTGCAACTCCACCTGGCGAATGATCGCCGGGTTGCCGGTGGCCAGGGCGGTCATTTCCCGTGCCGAGAGCACAGCCATGCCCGGGTCCTCGATGGTGTTCACACTCAGATCATCCGAGTTGAACTGGACGATGAAGTTGTATTTACGCTCGACCGTCTGCCAGCGATACACGTCGAAGCTGCCGCCCATGACATAGCGGTAGATGCTGATTTGAGGGCAGAGATTGCCCTGCCGCCAGATGCGGCCATCCCGTTGTTCCAGCCAGGCCGGTTTCCAGGGGCAGTCGAGGTGATGGAGGGCCACGAGTAGGCGTTGGCAGTTGAGGCCGATGCCCATGATTTCGGTATGTCCGATAGCGATTCTGATTTTGCCGGCATTGAGAGCTGTGGCCAGCCTGGCTTTCTTGTCGTCGTCGCTGTAATCCTGGGCAAAGGCGATGTGTTCGGGTTTGACGCCGCGAGCGATCAGCTTTTGCTTCAGGTCCTCATAGACGGACCACTGGCCGGGCTTGGGGGTCGAGGTGTCCAGAAAGATAAGCTGGGTTAGGGGATACCAGCCGGGCAGGTTCGGTAACTCAGCCGCGTAGGTGTCGTGGTAGATTTGGGCCACCTGGTCGGCACAGAGGTTGGCCTTGCTGCCGGCATAATCGCCGGTGATGTGGATGACCTCGCCGGTTTTCTTGCCGTTCACGTCCACCACCGGGAACTCTTTGAGCAGCCGGGCGTCGAGGCTGGCCTTATCCGCGTCGGACATGATTTTGAGGATGTTGTCCTCATGCGGGTCTTTCTGGCCCAGGTTATTGGCCCGGTTAGCCAGGGTTTCGATGATCCGCTTCAGCTCAGGATAGGGCTGGGCGTCAATGCCGATAGGCTTATCGGTCATCAGAGGCGGCCGGACAATGCCGGCTTTGTCCGCATCCATCTGGGTGTCGGCAACTTCCCACCACAGCCGCTTGAGCTGGACCAGGTTGTTGAAGCTGGCGAAGCGGGAGGCCATGCGGAAGCCGGAGCCGTCGGGCTTCATCTCCACCCCGGTGACGACCTTACCAAACGTGGCCGCCCAGGCGTCGAAGTGGTGCAGGCCCAACTCGCGCAGCCGGTCGGGCATCAGGTAGCTCATCATCACCCAGACTTCACTGATCGAGTTCTCGACCGGTGTTCCCGTAGCGAAAGCGATGAAGCCGCCTTTACCCTGAAGGTGGCGGATTTTGAGGAACATATCGAAGGCCCGGCCCGACTCGGAGCCGCCCACCCCACTAATGCGGGTCATCACGGAGTGGAACCATAGATTCTTGTAAGCGCCGGACTCATCCACCAGCAGCGCATCCAGGCCCAGGTCCTCGAAGTAAAGGGCGTTTTCATCGTGGGCCGCGCCCTGCGCCATCGCTTTCCTGAGCTTCAGTTCCAGCCGTTTCTTGGCCTTTTCGAGTTCCTTTGTGGAGATGCGGTCGCCCCTGGCCTCGAAGATAGCTTCTTCCAGTTCGGCGATCTGGTCCCGCAGGAACTTGGCTTTGGTCGCCGGCTTGAGCGGGATTTGGTAGAAAACCGGGTGCGTGGTGATGATCACGTCGTAATCCTCGGTTGTGATCCGGGCCAACTGCCGGCGGCGGTGGTGTTGGGACTGGCCGGAGGCAATGGGCGAGATGGTCGCCAGCGGGTACGCTTCGCGGAACGAGGCCACGAACTGGCCGAAGGTCGCTCGTTTGACCACGATGCAGATGCGCTTGCGCAGCCGGGTTTGCCGCAGCCGCATCGTTAGCCCGGTCAGGCTGTAGGTCTTGCCGAAGCCAACCGAGTGAGCCATCATCAGGGCCTGCTGCTGCAAGCCGCGCCAGATCACGTCTTTTTGAATCTGGCGCAGGATGATCTTGGGGTTCAGGCCGGGGAAGTGCAGCGGGGTTCCATCGAACTTGCGCGGCAGGGTGCTGTTGAATTTCTCGTTGTAGATCAGCACCAGCCGCTCGGTGCGCTGTTCATTCTGCCAAATCCACTTATCAAACGCCTGGCGAATTTCGTCCTGCTTGGCCCGCGCCACCAGGGTATCCTCCTGGTTGACGGTTCGGTGTTTCTTGCCGTCGGCGTCCTCCCACTCATCGTAGATCGTGGCCTGTTGCTGATTGAGGCATTTTTCAATCAGCTCCACGCCTTCGATGCGGGTCGTTCCCCAGGTCTGCCGGTTCTCCTGAGATTGGCGCAGCCGCTGGGCTTCGGTTAAGTCCAGCCGCCAGTAACCCAGGGTTTTGAGATACTGCGGTTTGATCCGGCCGGTGGTGCCATGCGGATCGTCGAACAGCCGGCGCATGATGAACTCCGCGATGATGTCCTTGGGGACCCACGGCGCACCAAGCTGGATAAAAATATCTTTCGGCCCGACCGGGCGCGGCATCACTTCCCGCAGCGCCAGGATGTTGCGCTCGTAGCGGTTGGGATTGGGGTCCCAAGGCCCTTCCTTGAGCAGCTTGTCCTCGTGTTCGGCGACGGCCAGCTTCTGGCGAATGTTGCCGCTGAGATACTCGTCAGCGGTCACCCAAAGCTGGTCAGAAGGATCAAAATAGATTTTGCCCTCCAACGCCTCGATCAACTCGGCCTCCGTCTTGCCGGTCAGCTCCCTCATACGGGGCAGGGCGACCTGCCCGGTTTCCCGCAGGGCGATGATGAGCGCATCCATCGGGCTGTCGGCCGTAGCCGGCCGGGTTTCGGGTTCGAGCAGCCGCTCGCTGAAGATAGCCGCCTTTTCCGCTTTGCCCTCGAAGGGGTCCCAGCGTTCCAGGGCCAGGATGTTGTCACTGTCCACGTCCTCGCCGAAGGCGGCGATGTTGGCCGGCTCGTGGAGGTAGCCCCACTTGGCGACGAAGCGCCGGTAAACGGCATTCAGCTCCTGCTGGGCCTTTTTCAAATGCTCGTCAGAGACAAAGTTGACGTTGGCCTGGATGGTCTTATGGAAGGCGTCACGGACCTCGATCAAGCCGCGCACTCGCTGAAGCTGGCGCCCATCCAGATCGGCCCTGACCCATCCCCCCTTGGTTTTCTGCCAGATGCGATACCAGTTATCCATCGCATACGAGCCGGGTCTGATCCATGGGTCGGTGGGAGGATTGTCGAAGGTCAAAGACTCGACCACGATCTGCCGGCGCGGCTTGGAGACTGCCGGCTTATAGATGTTATTGGGCAGATCATCCCCCTCCAAAATTAGGTCCAGCGCCTGACCGATGTCGTAATCCTTGGGGACGACGCACTCGTAAGCATCCTCGTAGCGGCCACCTTCGAGCTGCATCTGACCGATCATCATATACGAATAGCGGTCATAGTAAGCATTGAGGCGGTAATCGCCCTTGTTTACTGTGTCCACCCACTCGCCGGCGATAGTGTTGGGCTGTTCCCGTTTCATCAGGAAGATGATATCGGTTGTGACCTCGGTGTGAGCGTTCTTTTTGAAGGCGGTGACGGGCAGCCGGACCGCGCCGAGGAAGTAAGCCATCTGGTCCAGGTAGAATCGTACTTTTGACTCCAAGGAATCCATCGTGAAGCGGCTGGTGATGTAGCTGATCAAGCCACCCGGCCGCACGTGATCCAACGCCTTCACAAAGAAGTAATTGTGCAGGCCGATATCGGACAAATGGGCGCGCCCATTCTGGTAGACGCTGGGATCGTGAACCTTGAGATCGGCGAACGGCACATTTGAGATAGCTAGGTCGAAGAAATCAGGCTCGTAGGTCGTCGTCTCATAGCCACCCATGTGCAGCTTGACCGAGGGGTAGAGCTGCTTGACCACGGCGGCGCTGAGCAGGTCCAGCTCGCAGGCCCAAAGCTGGCTCTTGGTGCGGATCGCCTCCGGCATCAGGCCGAAGTAATGGCCTGCGCCGGCAGCCGGCTCAAGGATATGCCCGCCGGTGAAACCCAGGTGCTCGATCACTTGCCATTGCCAACGAATGACCTCCGGCGAAGTGTAGTGGGCGTTGATCGTTGAGAAGCTGGCCGCCCGCCATTCGGCGTCGTCCAGGAGCGGCTTTAACTCAGCCTGGATGTCAATCCATTTACTCTTGGGCTTGGGGTGGAACGCCTGGCCGGAATGGCCCCAGCCGGTCCACAGGACGAGCTGCCTTTGCTCCTCCGGCGTAGCCTGGCGCTTTTCTTCCCGCAACTGCTTTAGTAGGCGAATGATCTCGATATTCTGCCGGATTTTTGTCATCTGGCCGCCTGAGCCAATGGGGTCTTGAATCGTAATGCGATAGTCTAAATCTGGTTTGAGGACGACACCCGGCCGGCTGCCGCCATTTTGGGGCGCAGCCAGTTCGACCGGGGGCGCGTCGAAAAATGAGAGTTGAGCCATTGGGGTTCCTTTCGTAGAAAATAAAAAAGCGGCTCGAATCGAGCCGCTCGGTTCACTATTTGCTGGATATTCGGGTCTGGTCGCGGGGCTAATGACCCTTGGAAATCCCCGAAGGGGGACGCCCTAAAAACAGGCCGTTAGGCCACCGCGACCGCCCAATGATGCTCCCACAAAACCCACACTCACGATACATCTAAAAGTTTTGAAAAACTATCACTCCAACTATGGGTTTTGAAAAATTCTCTTGATATGATGGGGAGAGTTCCCCAATTGGGGAACTCTTTTCATCCCCACACTTACAGGAGGTTCTACTATGGCATCTATGGATCGCCGCAAACTTCAATCCAAATTTTATCTGATGGTGGATCACATCACTTTCGCTTCAACCGCGATTGGGGCTGCGACCAACGGCCGCACCGCCGCGACCGCCTGGGCCAAAGACACTAACGTGGTCTTTGTGGGCGAGCTGCGCCACATCCTCATTTTCGCCTTGATGGCCTTCGACGTGGCTGCCGTCGCCGTGAATGAGCAGTTCCGCCTGGTCAGCGAGCGCAAGTTTCAAAATTTGCTGGCTACCAACGACCTGAAAATCATTGACCTGGACCCGACCGCCGGTGAGGGCATCGTCGAGGACGAGGATGTTCTTTTCCTCGAAAATCTGACCAACAACTACCGCCACGAATGGGATGTGGTCAGCGGCCTGATTGTCGAGGACGATGTGACCGGGGCCAAGGAGTTTTTCAGCGGCTCGACCCTGGCCGCGCTGGCTTACGGCTTGCAGTTCAAAACCGGGGGGACCGCGCCGCTGTATGGCGCAACGAATTTCGGGTTCTTCGACATTTCGGGCGCCGGCATTGGCCTGAGCGTAGTGGATCTGCTCGGACCTTCCGGCCCGGTTGAACTCGACAAAGCGCACGTGACTTTGGGCAACCTGGTCCTGAGCGCCTCGTAATCAGGAACATAAGCGATGCCTGTCACCGATATGTCCCTATTCCTGGTCTTTGGTTTTCTCCTGCTGGCGGCCTATGTCGGTGGCGGCATCGTTGCCTGGATTCTATCGTGGGAAGCGCGGCGCGACCGGGCCGAACTGCGCCAGGAACGAAAAACGCTGATCGAGGAAAATCGAAGGTTGAGCGAGGAAATCTTACAGCTCAAAGAACAAATCATTGATCTGCGCAGCCAGCTCGCTACGGCCGTGCAGGAGCTTAACAAGTTTACGGCGGTGTTAGATACCGCAGGGGTACAATGTGGCCGCGAAGGTCTTAATAATTGAAGATCAGACGGCTTTCCTGCTCCGCGACCTACTGGAGCTGCATGCGCCAGCAGATGCTCAGGGCCGCAAGCCCTTTGAGTTCGACATCGCTGGTGATGGCCTGGTCGCGCTTGAAAAGCTGGCCGGGCCATTGCCCGATCTGGTTCTGCTAGACCTGCGCCTGCCCGGTATCGGCGGCATGGCGGTCCTGGACGCAATCCGCAAAACCGCTTCTTGCCTCCCGGTGATCGTAGTCTCCGCGTACGGCGACAAACGCACCCGACAGGAAGCGGCCCAGCGGGGTGCGGACGGCTTCTTTCAAAAACCGGTCAACGTCGCCAAGCTCTACCAACAGATGCGCCTCTTGCTGGCGATGCAGACGCCCCACCAGCTTGAAGCCGAACTCAGCCTCCAAGCCGAGGGCCGTCAGGCCCAGCTCATCGCCCAGACGCGCCGGTTGAATAAGCTCAAAGAGCGCCAGGCCCTGCTGGGGATTGATGCGCCGCCGGAGCTGCTTATCGAAATCGAGGATCTGGAGGGGGAAATAAAAAACGCGGAGGGCCTTTTCGGGCCTCCGCGTAAGAATTAAGTCAGATCGTTTTTTGAGGCTGGTTAGCCAGCCCCGGCTCCAGAAGCTACCCTGTGCTTCGGTTTAACCTCAAAAGTCGATTGGGAACGAAAGAAACAAACATCAAACTCTATAAAAAAATTCACCTGCCCCAATATTAGCGGGACCTCCTCACTTTTTGTCCAGGCAAACGCCAGACGAACCGGCGGAAATTTACTCACGGTCGCTGAGACAATTAACACTCTGGCTTCTTGTTGAGCCAAATTCCCGGTTAATTTTACGGGGATCGTTTGCCTCTCCCACTCAGCCCCTAACCGGAGACCAACCTGATAGGGCAGGACATTGACGGTTGCCCCACTGTCTAACAAGCCTGAAACTTCGACCACTTGCTGCTGATAGGTCAAACTCAGGGGAAGATAAGGCAGGCTGCTTGCGCTCCTTGAAGCTGTCTCCCCTTCAGAATAGCTAACCCGTTCGGCTTTAATGGCCATTTATTTCTTGGTCGGCTTCCAGGGCTTGCAGTAAGGTATCAGCCGCTTCAAAGGCATTAAAGGGAGTCCAGATGGGATAAGTGAGATTCGGGTCAAGCAAAGAGACCCCTTCCTCTTGGGCCAGTTCAAAAACCAAAAACTGCAACAGCCGGAGTTTATCAGCGTGGGGCAAGGCTTGCAGCACCGGAATTAATTCGGCTAATGACATGATCACCCTCTCCATCGTTCTCAGATAAGGTTATTATAAGGCTTTCTGACCACTAAGCCAATCTTGAAAGAGAAAAGGCTAATTGCCATCTCCTGGAGATGAGGCAGGGTAATGGGTCAAAACTAGAGCGTACGGGCTATTAAATCCTAACCCCTGAGCCATAAAAAGGGGCGTTAGCCCCTGATCTATCCCCCTGCGGGGATACGGAAGCCTATAAGCGAAGAAAAAAAGGCGCCTTCCACGTGGGAAGGCGTCTTTTGGGTAGTAGGCTTAGAAGCCCAAGCGAGCGAAGGCAGCGGCGCGCTTGTTCTCAGCTTTGACGGCGGCTTTGCGCTTGTCGTTCGCCTTTTCGGCAGCCACGACTTCGTGCAGCTTCACACCTTCGAGGCTGTAGCCGGCGGGCAGGGCGGAGCCGGTAATCGTCAGCACGATATCCTCGACCTGGGCGCTGTAGCCGTAGCGGATAATGGTCGGCTGCTCGCCAACGGTCAGATTGCGTTTCCGGAACACGAACACGGTGTTGCCGGAGGCTTCTTCCTGGGCGATCTCGTTGTTCCAGTCAGCGTCGGCGACCATGGCCACCAGCATATCCTCAACCTGCGCTTTGGTCGGCGCGTAGTAGGTGGTCGGCAGGACGTTGGCGGTTCCGCGGCCCTTAAGTGCTTCTCGGCGGGCATTGGCGGCGGCTACTTTGGCAGAGAGCAATTCGGTTTGGGTGGATTCGGTGCGTTTCATAGTACAGATCTCCTTTGTGTGAAAGTAATTGATTTGACGCTCTCAGGCACTTGGGGCCGCCTCTGTGGAAGCCCTACCCGGCCTGAGAACAAAAGAAAAAATCTACAGTAACCCTTACGCCGGGGGCCGAAAGTGGCCCCACTAAAAAGCATAAGAGAAACCTCACCATAACCCTCACGGAGCGAGAATCCCCTGATTCTCGCTCCGTGAGAGCAGCGCGCCTAGCGGCGCTCGAACTGGGCCTTGAGAGATTCCAGCCGTTCGGCCAGGTCCAGGCCGGTGACCGGAATTGCCCGCACGAAATGGCCGATGTCACGAGAGCCATCGCGCTCAATCGTCAGGCTGAAGCGGGCCGCGCCCAAGAGCGGGCCATCTTTGGGGAACATGATGTAGCGGCCATCAGGGAACTCGATATAGTTCCGGCTGCGCTGGGCGATCATCGTCACGTCCTTACCTTCGTCGTCCTGACCAACCACGATTTCCTCTTGCACGTGCTCGATGCGGACATCCACCAGGTAGGTCTTGCCACGCTCGATGCCGGCTTTATCCACGCCGACTATCAGTTGACGGAACTCGTCTTTCAGATCGAGCCGGCCCGGTTGGTATTGGAGTAGGTCGAACAAATGCTCACGAAGCGGTTCAACCCAGAACAAAGGTACAGCCGAGCCTACAGACTTGCCGCCGGTGTCGTGAAAGGCGAACCATAACAGGTGGGCGATCCGTTCCCAGCTAATGCCGGCGAGCGTGGGGAACTTGCGTTCCTTGGCCACCGAATAGACCACCTTGCCCTCGCTGAGCGTCCGGTTGTAACGCAAGATCACGCGGGCGTTGTCGTGGAGATCTACGACCATCGGCGTCCAAACCTTGTCGGCGAAGATCGCCCAATCGCCGGGCGTCATCATCGAGCGCCGGGCCAGCTCGTCACGGCAGATTTTGCGCACTAGGCGGCAGGCTTCCAATTCTTCGCCGGTGCGCGGGCCAACGGCAAAGAATTTGAAGGCATCGGGCAGCGCGCCGAGATAGAGATACTCTGGCACTTCCAATTTGCACAGCAGGCCATCCCAGGCAAAGCCGTTGACGGCCATCTTCATCAGGGTTTCGGAGACGCCAAAGGTTTCTTCATCCTCGTCGAACTGGGGCAGATGCTCCCGGTCGCGCAGCGCGGTTGGGGACTTCTTGGGATTGAAGGCGATCAGCCGCGCGGACAGGGCCAGCTCCTCGGTCAGCAGCTTCCAGACCCGGCCAATTTCCTTGGTCAAGGCTTTCATTCCGCCGATGTTATCCAGGTTGGTTTTGAAGCCATCCACGCCACACTGAATAAAGAAGCTCAGGACGTAGAACATTCTGATAACGCGCTTGGCATCTTCTTCATTGGCCTCGCAGATTTCCATGATCCACTCGACCATTTCAGCCGGATAATCCTCGACGATGTAACCCTTGCCAATCATCTGGCTGTAGAAGTAATCGTCAGTTCCGATTCGGATAGCCACATCACTCCATGTTCGGGGGTCGGTATTGAGGATTAAGAGGTTATCATTGGCGGCCATTCCCACGGCCACCGCGCCCGACACGGTATCCACCAGGACTTTGGAGCGGGAAGCGGTGGGGTCGTCGAAGGTGTAGATTTTGGGCAGCTTCGACACAGCCAGGCCGGCGGTGCAGAGCCACTCTTTGCGGAAAGCGTCGAAGGTCAGCGGAAATTCACACTCAGGCACCGCTTCCCCTTCATCGAAATCAAAATCACCGTTGGCTTCCTTCCACACGTCCGGATCAACCATCACCGCGTTGAGCAGGTGCGCCCACTGGCAGACGCTGATGTAGCCGGTATAGCTCATCAAGGTGTCGCCGTCCTGAGTGGCCTTGACATCACTGGCAGTCTTCCACGTGGAATAGGCTTTGATGTTCTTGGAGCAGGCCAGGATTTTGACATCTTCGTAGCCGGCAGGGAAGCACTCGTCAGACACTACGATGAACTGCCCAGCGGCCATAAAGCGGCCAGTTCCATCGGTGCCAAACAGGGTGCCTTGAAACTGCTCGACCCGGTTCAGAAACTCGGAGATCGGGCCTTCCTGCACGGCCACGACCGGCATAATGCAGCGGCTGTTGTTGACCGGATACCGAGCCAGGAGATAGAGTTCACTCTTGATAAAGCGAGTGGCCTGGGAAGGGAAGTAGGCCGATCCATCGGTTGGGCCAGCGATAGCTACAAAGCCCTGGATGCTCTTGGGCTTGCCGGTGGTGATGGTATCGAAGATCGCGCGGGCCTTGTCGGGTGAGAGCGAGAGATTGAGGTCAGGGTGTTCATACAGGGTATCGGACAGTTCCAGCAGCTTCTCGCGGGACTCGTCTTTCATCCCGAATTTGAAAGCGTGAGCCACAAATTCGGAGTGATCGTTGATCCGCTCGATGCCTTCGGCCACGTGGGGCAGCAGTTCCAAGATGACGCCCTCTTTATCATAGGGATGCTTCACTTGGCTGGCGATCTGGGTGCTGAACCGCCATTGTTGCAGCGAGAAAGGTTTGCAGACCAGCGCCCGGCGCAAGACCGCCGCATCACTGGCGCGAATGATAAATTCGCCATCGCCCATAGGTTTTTCGACACCAGGGGCCAGCTTGAGGGGGGTGTTCATCGGGATAAAGCGGACCGGGTACTCTTTCACCTTGCCGTTGGAGAAGCCGCCGCGAGTTCCCCGGCCAGCCCTGACGCCGGCCTCAGCGTAGTTATAGATTTTGCGTAAGGCCGAATTGATCTCACGGCTGTAGCCGGTCAGGGTCTTATTCTTCGTCGCTGAGGACCAGAGCGAGTTGAGGATGAAGGATTCTCGCTCGCCGTTGGGGTAGGTGACCACCATCGGCTTATCAATCAGCCCGGTTTTACCGTCTTGGAGTTCCTGCTCCTCGGTTTCACTCAGCTTGAGATAGACCACGCCGGTGAACACACGCACATTGCGCAGCGTTTCCTCGGCGTCGGGCCGGGTCAAGGTGGTTCGGTTGAGCATCCACTTCACCCGCTGCGGATACAGATCGGCCAGGGTGAAGAAGGGCATAAACTGCCAGGCTGTGATTTCACTTTCGCCGTTGATGACGGCGATGTGAATGTGAGTTTCAGGGGAGAGAATTTGGATACCGCAGGGGTACTGTGTTGTCATTGGGGTCCTTTCAAATTGGCTTTTAAGCGGGCAGCCAGTTCGTCGAGTTCGCGGATAAATTCCGAGTCGGTCTTGGGCTGCTGAGGTTTGGGGATGAGCAGGCCGGCTAATTCCTTGCGCATCTGGGCGACAACCGGATTGGTGTATTCAACCTGAAAGCGGGTGAAGCTCCAGCCGCTTTCAACCGTGGGGATATCCACGAGTTGATAGTGCGCTGGCTCGCCTTTGGCCTGGCGGGTGTCGGCAACCAGGTGATCGGCCTTAACGTTCATCTGGACACCGGCGTGACCTTCAACCTTGTGCCAACTGATGACGTACTTAGCCATGATCTCATCCAGGGCTTGCCAGAGTTCAACGTTGGCCAGCGGCTTGCCGGTCGAGTTCTTCCAGCCGTTTTTGCGCCAGCCCTTGATCCACATCGAAGCGCCATCGTGAACATACTGGCTGTCGGTATAGATTTGGACGGGAATCCGCGCCGATTTGAGTGCGTGGAGGCCGGCGATGGCTGCGGCCAACTCCATTTGTTGATTGGTGGCGTGGGGTGTGTAACCACGCACCACGGCAGAACGGTCGCCGTTCTGGAGGATAGCGACGTAAGCGCCTTCACCCGGATTGGGTGCAGCGCCGCCGTCAGTGTGAATGATGGTCGCTAGATTGGACATGAGAAATCTCCTTTGTGATATAATTTGGCGAAAAGAAAACGCCTACCTCGCCCCAATCGGGGGAGGCAGGCGCGATGGATTCCCCAATTGGGGAAAACTCAGGATCGAGCATCAAGCGTGATGTGATCTTTGAAAAAAAAGGAACTTAGAATCTGCGGGGGATAAGAGGTCAAAAAAAAGGCGGGCAGGATCACTCCTGTCCGCCTTTTTTCGTTTCGACTTAGAAGGGGATTTCGTCCTCAGTCAGTTCTTCCACATCGGCGTGGCTGCTGCCAGCGCTGCCGTTGCCGCTGCCGTTGCTGCTGCCCAGGAAGCGGACATCATACGCCTTGATCTCGAACGAGGCGCGGGCTTTGCCGTTCTGGTCCTGCCAAATGCGCGGACCGCCCGTTTCTTTGTCAATGCTCAGCTTGCCCTCGACCAAGACCTGGCGGCCTTTGGTCAAGTATTTGTTGCAAGTTTCGGCCTGAGCGCCCCAAACACTCACACGGAACCAGGTGGTTTCTTCGTGGGCAGCGCCGTTCTGATCGGTCCAGTTGTTGTTGACCGCGACGCTGAAGTTGGTCACTTGCTGGCCGCTGGGGGTGAAGCGGGATTCGGGGTCAGTCCCTAAGTTGCCGACGATGACGAGTTTTTGATAACCGGAAGCCATGATAAATCTCCTTTGCTATATGGCCCTTCACTGGCTGAGTAGCCCTGCGGGTACTCGAAGCTCGTGAGAGCCTGATTAAATAAGAAAAAACCTACAGTAACCCTATTGCCCGCCGGCATAAGGACGCCGGCATTTACCATACTGTTGATCCAGGGCCTGGGTTTGGGCCTGAGCGGCCAAGAGCTTGGCCTTCATTTCTTCGAGCTGGGCGGTGACCATCGCGTTGATGACGCGATCAATCAGGTCGAGTTTCTGAGCGTGATTCATCGGATAAGCCTCCAAAAAAATGGCGTTACCCTGAACTCACAGGGTAACGCCGAATGGATTGAAACTTAAGCTGCGACGTGCGAGCGCACTTCGCTTTTGAGGAAGTTGAACAGGTTGGGCCGGCGGGAGAGTGCTGCGTGTCGTTCATCGTGTGATTCAGGTACGATGACAACTTCAATTTGGACGACCGGCTTGGGCAGCGGGTTGTCAGATTGATCTGCTTCTACATCAAACCAGCGAGTGGACCAGACGAGTTTTTCACCAGGGCGGTTCATAGATCAACCACCACACCACTGGCAATAGGCGCTGCTTATAGGGTTGCCGCCGCCGCAGATGCCGCAGGTCCAGAAGATGACGCTGCGATCCAGCTTGGGCAGGATGCTTTCAAAGGTCAATTTGCGAGTTTCGTCGCGGGTGGATTCGGTTTTGGGTTCCATTGGGAAAATTCCTTTCGTGGGAGAGAATTGATAAATAAGAAAAACTTTACTTACCCCAAGACCCCTCGACACGAGGAGCCTTGGGGCAGAGAATTAGATTCGGACCAGCGAGGCGTCCGTGGGCTTGTAGTAAGGCTTCTGGCCGAGCTTCTGCCAGCCCCAGG
>JAHDWA010000099.1 GCA_023382535.1 Anaerolineae bacterium
CTTCGGTCAAAGGTAAGGTTTCAGGTTTGATTCTGGACTTGGGGTCGACCTTGCACTCAAGTTCATAAAGTTCAGCACCCCATTCTCGTATGAGGGAACGGGTTAATGCAGCCAAGTGCGTAATCCCACGTTGGACCAGCCAATCCAGGAAGCGGTTAAGATACCAGTTGTACTTTTCAACCGTTCCTATGGTACGTCCTGCCTGGCGCAAGCTAATGAGGTAATTTTTAACCTCGATTTGCAATTCGGTTTTTGCTTCCACTTGCCCATTTGAGGCTGCCTGAGATTTACCGTTGATTGGTTGTTGTATAGATTTTTGAGACATTTTGTTTCTCCCGAAGTTCTATATAAGGTTAATACTTTGAGTTAGTTGTCACTTGATGAGGAGGAACGCAAAATCAAATTGGATAAAAGATGTATCCAATTGGCATTCATTACTTCTCCGCACCTAATCCAGTACCGGTTCGTTCCTCAGCAGTACCACCCAACCCTACCCAGCCTTGTTTGTGACGCGAGGTAATGGAATATGTAGATTGAAGTCCAGTGTGGATTCCCTCGGTTGGTCATTCGGAGTGACATAATATTACCACACTCTTTATAACTTTCGAGGGGACACAGGCATTTTCAGTAGCGGGCAGGGCACTGACGCACCCTGCCCTGGCTGAACAGCGGCAAAAACAAAAAACGGTCACCCCCGCCACGCGGGCAGGAATGACCGCCTGATAACCTTGAGCCACCATACGAAGTATGGTAGAATAGGCCTCAGCCCTGTCAACTGTCACTCCAGTTGGTGGGGTCAGCCGCCGGCGGGTGTTACCAGCACCTGCCGGCGACGTTTTGCTTTCGCGCTATTCAGTTGCCTTTATAATAGGAACTCCAAAACGATGTGTCAAGTTATTTTTGGGTGGAGATCTCAGAAATAAAATTTTTTAAGGAAACCGCCCTCCCTATGACCCAAAAGAAACAAGCCACCATTCTTTGCTACATCGGCTCACAGATGGCTCCACATCTCTGTTCCGTTAATATTCCAGGAAAACCGTTAACCTCGTCAAACGTGAGAGTTCGAGTCTCTCCCGAGGCATTATGTAAAGTTATTAAGGCGTTGATCAATCGATCAACGCCTTTTATATTCACACCCAGAACAATACTACCCCACTCTTTCAAGCCGGTTAGCCGCTTGGGAACTTTGACATCCTATCCCCTCACGTTACAATCAATCGAGAGGTCACCATTAGAATCAGGCTGGGGATAAAATTAAACATAATCAGAGACAAGCCACCTAGGCGACGGCGATGGTGTTGGTCTCCTAATAAGGTGGTAGGATAGAGAGAGGATGCCCTTATGGCTGTTCCAGAGCGCAATGAAATCAACCCGGGGTTGCCGGTGCAAATTGTCGAGAAACAGAATCAACGCACCGGCACTCTATCAGTCGGCATTGTCGCCCGCATTCTGACCAAGAGCCCCACTCATCCGCATGGCATCAAAGTGATGTTAGAGGATGGCAGGGTGGGACGGGTACAAGTTATCCTGGGAGATCGAAAAGAAGCTTAATCATAAAGGATGGTTTAAGGCCTCCCAGATGCTTTCGAGTCTCTCTGACCCAATCAGAATGTCATTGCTATTGTAACAGGTTGGACAATCCTCAAGAACTGCCCAAAGTGCAGCCGATGATGCTAACGTCCCATCCAGCCCCCATCCACCGGAATAATCACGCCATTGATGTAGTCTGAGGCAGCAGAAGCCAGAAACACAGCGGCGCCTTTCATATCTTCCGGCTCGCCCCAGCGTTTGGCAGGAATACGATCGAGAATTTGCTGATTACGGGTGGGATTGGCAATAAGGGCTTCGTTCATCTCGGTATTCATATAGCCGGGAGCGATGGCGTTTACGTTCACCCCCCGGCTTGCCCATTCGTTGGATAAGGCCATCGTCAAACGGGCCACCCCACCTTTCGCTGCTGCATAAGCTGGCACAGTGATACCGCCGCTAAAACTCAACAGGGAAGCAATGTTGATGATTTTGCCTTTACCTTTGGCCAACATAACCTGCCCGGCCATTTGGTTCAGGATAAACATCGAGGTTAGATTAACCTCTAGCACAAAATCCCAGGTTTCCAGGGGGAATTCCTCCGCCGGGGCACGACGTTGAACGCCGTGACTAACAATCAAAATATCCAACGTGCCCAGTTGCCTGAGACTTTCGGCGAAAGCCTGCTGAAGTTGCTCCCGGTCAGCCAGATCGGCTTGCAGGGGAACGGCCCGCTGCCCAGTGGCTTGACCCAACTCTGCCGCAGTTGCTGTGACCCGTTCCGAAGAACCAATAATGGCTACTTCTGCGCCAAATTCAAGCAGGGCCTCGGCCATAGCCCAGCCCAACCCCCGGCTGCCGCCGGTGACCAATGCTTTCTTACCACTTAGATCGAATAGGTTCATATCAGGTTACTCGAAAAAAATTTGAACTTTGGTACTCTGGCGACCATCGGCGGCGGTGGCAAACGCATCATCAATCCGGTCAGCCGCAAATTGGTGAGTGATGAGGGGTTTAACGTTTATCCGCCCGGAAGCCAGGTACTCGACCGCCCAATCAAAAGCCATGCCGCTGCGGAAACTGCCCACCAGGGCCAGTTCTTTAGCCATGATTTTGTTAGCTAACACCCCTACCTCGCCACTGGGCAAAAAGCCAACCTGAACAATAGTACCGCCTTTTAAGGTCGCCATAATGGCCATATTGAGGGCCTGAAGGCTGCCGGAGGCTTCAAAAGTGACATCAAAAGGCATTTCACCTTTCGATAAGGCTTGTGTTTCGGCTGAGTCCTGGTTCATGTTGACGGTCAAATCTGCGCCGCATTGCCTGGCCCGGTTGAGCCGTTCAGCCAGAATATCGGTAATGGCTACGGTCTTGGCCCCCATTGCTCGGGCCACCAGCAAAATGAGCGTGCCAATGGTCCCTGCCCCGGCTACCAAGACCGATTTACCCATCAGCGACCCAGCCCGGTTGGCAGAATGCAGACCGATAGCCAGCGGTTCGGCCATGGCCGCGATGCCCAAATCAAAATGGGGGGGGAAGAGGCAGCATTGTCGCGCTTCGGCCAAAACATACTCCTGATAAGCTCCATCCGTATGCGGCATCGTGCTGGCGCTGCCCCAAAAACGCACATTCGGACAGATATTTTCGCGTCCCTGCCGGCAGTACAGACACTTGCCACAGGGCAGATTGGGATTGGCCGCCACCCGGTCGCCCGGCTTAAGGGTGGTCACCCCCGGCCCAACTTCAACGACCGTACCAGAAACTTCATGCCCCAGCACAAAGGGATGCTTCACCACAAAATCACCGTTGGCCCCTTTGAAATAATAATGCATGTCCGACCCGCAGATACCCCCGTAACCAAATTGGATCAGCACTTGCCCGGCCTGGGGTTGGGGTATCTCTCGCTCTTCCAATCGAATATCTTGTTTAGCATATAACACACAAGTACGCATAATTTTTTCCTTTGGTCAGCCATTATTAAACTCGGCCACAGCTTCAAACATAGCGACCACATTGGCCGGCGGCACATCTGGCATGATGTTGTGGACCGTATTAAAAACAAAGCCACCACCGGGAGCAAAGATCTCGAGATTCCGCTTGACATGCTCTTTTATTTTTGTGGGACTGGCTTGGTTAAGGATGGTCTGGGTATCAACGCCACCACCCCAGAAGGTAATATCCTGCCCGAATTCTTTTTTTAACCGTTCTGGTTCCATATTACGAGCGTTTATTTGCACCGGATTAATCACATCAATACCAATTTCAATCAGGTCTGGGATAAAGGGGTAGATGGAACCGCAGGAGTGCAAGAATGTATACATCTGACTGTGCGTTTTTACATAATCACAAATCAGCTTATGACGCGGTTTGAATATCTGGCGATAAATGTTGGGGTCAAATAAAGGGCCGGTATTCATCCCCAAGTCGTCGCCAAACCGCAAAAAATCCACCACATCACCCACAGCTTGACATACTTTTTCCAACATGGGCATATGGCGTTCTATCATGGCGTCAATCAGCCGCTCTACTTCGGTTGGCTGTAAAACCAAGTCTATCAGCAAATTATCCATCCGTCGCAAAAAAGTAGCCGGTTCAAACAGCTTGAAACCAGCAGTGAGCACCAAAGCCCGGTCCGAACTCTGGCGTAGAGCCATACACTTTGCCCTCACTTGTTCCCAAAAATCAGGTTGTTGGAGCTTGTCCCAGGGGGTGGTGGGTAGCGCCATCCAAGAGACTTTGTTGATGGCCTCACTCATCTTATCGTAATGTGTCGGGTAGCCGTCCTGATAGGGAAAATAGGTTTGATCAAAAAACGCCGCGCCCCTCGGCATCGTCGCAATTCTAGTGCCATCCGGCGCAAGAACATCCCACCTACCGTTGGGTTGAATTACCGGCTGAAACCAGACAGGTAGTTGAACCGGTACCCCATTGGGCAAGGTAGCGTCATACCACTCATCATCGCGCCCATTAAAAACCCGACCCACACTCAGAACATCAATACCAAAGTAATCAAGTATTTCATCTTCCGGTTGAGCTAACTGTTGCACCACATCAAAAACGCGGGTGTGGCCGCCGATCATCCCCAGATATTTTTTGAGATGGTGATAAGCAATGGCCGAGATACCAGAGCTGGTGGTAGAACCCAAGTCAACCGGTACCTGGTCCGGTTCTTGATGCCGGACTGCCGCTAAAACACGTTCTCTGGGGGTCATAGGCTATAGAATTCCACAGCATTCCGACCCATAATTTTTACCTGAATTTCGCCCGGAAACTGCTGAAGGTACTCTTGCACAATCTGGACCACTTGAGCGTACGTCCCGGAGAGCGTGCAAACCGGCCAATCGGAACCGAACATCAGCCGATTGGGGCCAAAACAATCAAAGACGATATCCAGGTAGGGGTAGAAATCTGCCACCTCCCATTGTCCCCAGGCCGCTTCGGTCACCATCCCCGATACTTTACAATAAACATTTTCAAATTGAGCCAATTCCCGCATGTCACTATCCCAGGGTGAGATGGTTTTAGCTTTGATAAAGGGTTTGGCAATATGGTCCACCACGAATTTCTGGTCTGGGAATTGTTTGACCACGTCAACAGCTACCGGAAGGTGTCGGGGGAAAAGCAGCAGATCGTACGTCAAATTAAACTCGTGCAGCAGGGCCAGACCGGCTAGAAATTCGGGCAGCAGCATGAAGTAATCATCCGGCTCATCATGAACCACGTGCCGCACCCCTTTTAATTTCGGGTGTTGGGCGTAGGTTTCCAGTTGCGACCTGACCTCTGGCGACCTCAAGTCAACCCAGCCGACCACGCCCTTGATGAAATCGTGTTGGCCGGCCAACTCCAGTAGCCATTCGGTTTCTTGCAGATTCTGGCGGGCCTGCACTGCCACCGTTTCTTGAAGACCTGTCTGTTCCAGGAGCGGGGCTAAATCTTCCGGCAGGAAATCTTTTTTCAAGACAGCCATCGAGTCGGTCATCCAGACATGTTCAAGCGGATTGTAATGCCAGAAATGTTGGTGGGAATCGATTCTCATGAAGCGCTTTCCTTTTGTCTCAAAAATTTGCTTTGCTCAGGTTAGTCGCATTCCGCATCCTTCGATACGGCCTTCGGCCTACTCAGGATGCGGCCGGGCAGTTGCAAAATTTTCTTAATTGTTATTCGGCCTGCCGACAACCCAGGGTTTGTTCTGAACCGGTTTCAAGATTTCCTGGACTTCTTGCAGCAGTTCTTTATCCAGGGATTCTTCAAGCCAGGCGACATTCTGGCGAATATTGTCTGGATTGGCCGTACCCACCAGGGTGGTAGGGATATCCGGATTGGCTAAAGCAAATTGTACTGCCAGTTTAGCGATATCTACCCCTTTGCTCAGGCAATAAGCGGCGGCCCGGGCACAAACTTGTTTGATGTCGGCTGTCGCCGGATGCCAGTCCGGCGTGCCCTGGTTTGTCAGCAAGCCCATGCCCAGCGGCGAGGCGTTAATAACGCCGATTTGTTTGGCTTGCAGAGCCGGGACAAGTTCTGCCAGCGAGGTGTCTTGCAGGGTGTAATGACAGTAGGATAGGATAGTGTCTATCTCGGCCCGGTCCATTACGTAACGGAAGATTTTTAAGGGTAAGCCGGTAATGCCCACAAACCGCACTTTGCCCTGGGCCTGAACCTGACGCAAGGCAGGGATGGTTTCATTGACCACCTGATCCAGAGAGCCGTATTCGATGTCGTGGCACTGGATAACATCAATGTAGTCGAGGCCGAGCCGGATTAAACTCTCATCCACGCTGGCGGTCACCCGTTTAGCTGAAAAGTCGAACTCATCCTCGCCATAGCGCCCTACTTTGGTGGCCAGGTAATAACGATCTCGGGGGACTCCTTTGAGGGCCTGGCCCAAGATAGTTTCTGCTCTGGTCAAGCCGTAAAAGGGCGAAACATCAATAAAGTTGATACCCAGATCGAGCGCGGTATGCACCGTGCGGATGCCTTCAGCCTCATCAATAGAACGGAACACACTGCCCAGGGATGATGCGCCGAAACTCAAAGCCGAGACCTTCAAGCCTGTTTTGCCCAGAAGACGATAATCCATTGGTAAACTCCGGAGGTTATATTGCTGTCAGCGGGTCACTCGTCTACGCTTCAAATACTCACCCAGAAACACCGCGGCTAATAGCATGGTCCCAATCGCCACATCTTGCCAATAGGTATTAACCCCGGTCATATTAAAAGCGTTGTAAATCATCGCCAGGAATATGACTCCCAGTACCGTCCCAAAGATGGAGCCGGTGCCGCCGCTCAAGCTGGCCCCGCCGATAGCTGTTGCCGCAATCGTCCGCAGCTCGGCGTTTTGGCCGTAACTGACACTGGCCGCCCCATATTGCGAGCAGATGATGATGCCCGCCACTCCGGCCAACATGGCATTCAAGGCAAAGGCAAAGATGATAAATCGTTCAACCTTGATGCCCGACATCCGGGCCGAGCGGCGATTACCACCAATGAAGTAAGCTTGCTGCAAATAACGGTGGTTCTTCAAGACGTACCCAATAGTCAGAGCCAGCACGGCAAAGATGATCAATGACACGCGAATACCGCTGACTTCTCCCTGGCCGATGAATTTAAATACTTTCGGTAACCCGCTGACGGTAGCGCCCTTGGTAATTACCAGGTCAACGCCCCTGAGGGTCAAGAGGGTAGCCAGGGTGACGATGAAGGGATGCACTTTGAAGAGGTTTGTTACTGTCGCGTTGATCACCCCGATGATAGCCGCCGCTGCCAGGGTCAGCAGGATGGCCACTGGAAGCGGCAGCCCGGCCTTCAGGAGCATCGCGACAACGATCGCGCTGAACTGAAGCACCGCCGCAACAGATATGTCTATCCCGCCCGTAATCATCACGATGGTCATGCCGAGCGCCATAATCCCTTCAGAAACAAAGTTGATCAGCATCACCTCGACGTTAGCTCCAATCAGGTAGCGGGGATAGTTTAGCTGCATGCCTACCGCCAGGACTACGCAGACTACTATCAAGGCAATCTGCTGCATCCCCCCCAATTGCCCGGCGGCAAAAAGTCGAGCTATAGAAAACGACCGTGGTTCTACGGTTCTACTTTGTTGCATATTTCATCACCTCTTCTTGAGTTGCCTGATCTCCCTCCAAAATCATCGTGATTTGGCCTTCCCGAAACACGGCGACTCGATCACTCAACCCTAAAACCTCCGGCAGTTCGGACGATATCAGAATAACCCCTACCCCTTCTTCGGCCATTTTTCTCAAATCACTATGCAGCTTGGCCTTGGCGCCGACGTCTACGCCACGGGTCGGTTCATCGGCAATCAACACCTTTGGCTTGACGCACAGCCACTTGGCTAGCAAAGATTTTTGTTGGTTGCCGCCGCTGAGATTGAGCACCTGAACTTCGTCGTTAAAGGGACGGATCTGCATGTAGTCCACGAACCGTTTTGATTCCTCTTTGATCAGATCCTGCTTGAGCAGCCCGGCCCCGGAAACGAATTGGCGCAGCGAGGCAGCGATAATATTCTCTCTGACGGACATTTTCAGGAAAAGCCCCAGGGTTTTTCTATCCTCGGTGAGATAACCGAGACCCTGCTGGATGGCCTCGCGGGGCGACCTGGCCTTGATTTCTTTGCCTTCTAGGGTGATTCGGCCCGCCTCCGCCTTATCAGCGCCAAAGATGGCTCGCGCCACTTCGGTTCGCCCCGATCCAACCAGGCCGGCGAAGCCGAGGATCTCGCCCTGCCGCAAAGAAAAGCTAATGTTTTGGAAATAAGGCGGCCGGCTAAATCCTTCGGCAGAGAAGATTGTCTCTCCTACCCTTGAACTCTTGGACGGGTACATATCCTCGATATGCCGGCCGACCATCATCTGGATGATCTGGTCGGGGGAGGTCTCTTTCGTCTTGACCGTGCCGACCATGTGCCCGTCACGCAGCACCGAAATCTGGTCAGCGATAGTGAATACCTCTTCCAGCTTATGCGAGATGAAGACGATGGCGATGCCTTTTGTAGTCAGGTCGCGAATGATGGCATAGAGATGGTCAACTTCGGTTCCTGACAGGGCGGAGGTAGGCTCATCCATAATAATGACTCTGGCGTTGAAGGAGAGCGCCTTGGCAATCTCTACAATTTGCTGCATGCTTACGCTCAGGCGACTCGCCAGGATCGTCGGGTCAATCTCGATGCCGATCCGCTCAAAGATGGCCCGTGTTTTGGTATAAAGATCCTTCCACTTGATGAAGCCCAGGCGGTTGACTTCCTCGCGGCCAACAAAAATGTTCTGGGCTACGTTCAGATTAGGTGCGAGGCTCAGTTCCTGGTGGACCAGGCTAATCCCGCTGTGCATCGCCTGCAAGGGATCGACAAACGAGCTGGACTGACCATTAAGATAAATGACGCCCTGATCGGGTTGGTGGAGGCCGCCGATGATATTCATCAACGTAGATTTACCCGCTCCGTTTTCGCCGACCAGAGCGTGGACTTGCCCGGCTTCTACGCTGAAAGTAACCTCGTCCAATACCCGGTTGCCCGCAAAGCTCTTATAGATACCTTCGACTTTTAAGACAGGTTCTGCCGTCATAAATTCTCACTCCCTGGTTTCTTTTCGCCGCCGGTACGCATCAACGGCAATGGCTAAGAATACTACGGAGCCGCTGACCACGCTTTGCCAATTGGGCGATCCGTGGAGCAGGACGAAACCATTTTTAATCAAGGCGAGCAGCAGCACACCCAGGAAAGTCCCCATGAGATTGCCCGATCCGCCGCTGAAACTCGCCCCGCCGATGACCGCCGCGGCAATCGCGTTAAGCTCGTTGCCCAGGCCAAATTGGAAGAAGCCCATCGCCAGCCGGGAGGTCATAAAAATGGCCGCCACTCCGGCCAGCACGCTGCTGATGACGTAGCCCGAAAATGTCACCGCCGCCACCCGCAAACCGGAAAGCGCCGCGGCATCGGGATTATGGCCGATATAAAAAGCCTGGTACAACGGCTGCCAGTGCTTGAGGAGATAATTGAAGACAATTAATATCAGGAGGGTCAGGTAAATAGGATAGGGGATACTTAAAAAGCTGCCCTGCCCTAATTGCAAATAGGCTTCGGGTAAACCGGAGACATACCAGCCCTGGGTTAGCACCGTACCCAGGCCCCGCGCAATCGCCATCATGCCCAGCGTAACAATGAAGGGGGCTATTTTGAGCCGGGCGACCAGCAGGCCGTTAAACGCGCCGCATAGAGCCGCCACCCCCAGCCCCATTATGATGGCTACCGGGATCGGTGTCGTTCCCCCTCCGGCGACGTTCTGGCTTAAACTTAACGTGGTCACTACCCCGGCTAACCCCAGCACCGAGCCGACCGAGAGATCAATGCCGCCCAGGATCAAGACCAGGGTCATGCCCATCGCCATTAACAGGTCATAGGTCATGCCCATGACCACCGAAGTTAGATTCGTGGGGTCCAAAAACCGGGGTTGAAGAATGGTAAGAACTATCGCCACAACCAGGTTGATGAGCAATAAGGTCGCGGTCCGGCCTTTGAAAAAGTTGACCAGCCAGCCGGATGCAGCCGGTTTTTTCTGTGTCAAGGTTCCAGAATCGGATGATCTGGACATCTGCTACCTTCCCTTCCCGTCCCAAGATTGCCGCTTAACTTAACCCTTCCCGGAAGCTGAGCTTCCGGGAAGGGTTCTAATCCTCCATCCTAACGTTCTTTTAGAACTTGGGCGGGGTCTTGAACATTTGGACGTCTTCTTTGTAGAGGATGCTGACGCCGGTATCTACGGGGTTGTTGACACAGTGGCCCAGCGCGCCATTGGTAGAAGTTACATCTGTGGGATATTTAGCGCCGTAGCACAGGAGCATGCTGGTAAAGCCCATCAGGTAGGGATTTTGTCCAACGGTGGCCTTGATCTCACCCTTGTCAATCAACTCGATGACGGGCAAGCCGAAGTCGAAGGCCATGATCTGAACTTTACCTTCCATGCCGGTGGTGCGCACCGCTGCGGCTGCGCCGGGTCCGGGGTTGCCGTGGGCACCAAAGATGCCGGTGATCTCAGGATCGGCCTGCAGGGCGGCGGTCAACTGGGCTTCGGCTACTTCGACCTTGCCTTCGTCGTTGACGGTGTCCACTACGATATCGGGAGCCAGCGCCGTCAGGGCATCGGTGAAACCCTGCACCCGTTTGGCCAGATGATCGGGTCCGGGGAAGGTGGAGATAACGATCTTGCCAGCGCCGCCGAGCCACTCGGCCATCGCTTCACCGGCCTTGTAACCGGCATTGTAGTTCTGTGTGCCGACGAAAGTGAGCCGGGTGCTGTCGGGCGCGTCGGAGTCAAAGGTAACAACAGGAATTCCCGCTTCGATGGCGGCATCAATGGAGGGCACCATCGGCGCGGCATCGCCGGCGGTGGTGAGGATGCCGGCGACACCCTTAGCCGTCAATTCTTCAATAGCGCGGGCTTCCAGCGAGGCGTCCCACTCAGCCGGGCCTTGCAGTTCGGTCTTCACATGCGGGCCAATCCGAGCGGCGGCATCCATCATCCCTTTATAGCACCAGTTAAAGAATTCCGAACCCTTTAGAAATACCACCATGCCGTAGGTTTCTTCGGCCATTGGCTCTGTCTGGGCGGCCTGAGCGGGAGAGGCTTGAGACAAGGCGGCTAAGGCTCCTCCGGCTGCCACTGTCGCCATACCGAGGGCAAATTCCCGCCGGCTAACTTTTTTGTTCACTAATTGGTCAGACATTGATCTTCGCTCCTTTGCTTTTAGTAATGAATAAGTTGGTTTGCTTTAAAGCAGTTAATGAAGATTTTGATCTTCGAATCTCTTTGTCCGTTTTTACAATAAATGTCTCCTTTCATCTCCAGAGCTTACATGGTCTGTCATTTCGAGCGACGACAGGAGCGAGAAATCCCTCAGAACGTCTCTGGTAAGACGAGGCATAAGGGATTTCTCCCTCCGCTCCGGTCGAAATAATACATACTTAGGCTTACCACGTAAGCCCCTCTATTTTGATGGATATTTGTTGGGGTTTGCTGGGTGGCAAGCTGTTTGGCCCTATTCCCTCCCCGTGCCGGCCCTGGAGGTAAGAACAGCTTCCACCTCCGTTGGTGTTCTACTCTGCCGCTATTCTCCAAAATAGCACAAACCATCTCGCCTGTCTGTCACCGAAAAGGGACTGGTTCAGCCTGAAAAGTTGACAAAAAGGCTTCCGCAATGGTTGTAGCTGCATCGAAGGTGTATAATACGGACCTATGGAAACCCTCAACCGAGACCTCGATTTTCGAGCCTATACTATCCTCATTGTTGACGACAACCCGGCGAATTTAGGTGTCCTTTTCAATTATTTGGACAGCTACGGCTTTGAACTTATGGTCGCCCAGGATGGCGAAAGCGGGCTGGAGAAGGCGGAGTATAATCAGCCTGACATCATTTTATTGGATGCCTTAATGCCCGGACTGGATGGCTTTGAAGTTTGCCACCGCTTAAAAAGCAGCGCCTTAACCAGGGGCATCCCGGTTATTTTTATGACCGCTTTGACCGGCCCCGAAGACATCATTAAGGGCTTTGCAGTGGGGGCGGTGGATTATGTGACCAAACCGATTCGCCAGGAAGAACTACTGGCCCGGGTGGCAACGCATCTGCGCCTCAGAGACCTGACCCGGCAGTTGCAACTTGCCAATCAAAACTTGCAACAGGAAGTTATCGAGCGCGGGCAGGCCGAGGCGGCCCTGGCGAAATACCGCGACCATTTGGAAGAGCTGGTTGAACAGCGCACGGTTGAGCTGCGCCGGGCGGTTGAACAACTGGAACAGGAAATTATGGAACGCCGCCAGGCTGAAATGGAGGTCCGGCAGAAAAGAGAACAGTTACGCGCCCTTAGCACCCGTCTGGCTGAAATGGAGGAAACCGAGCGCCGCCGCCTGGCCCGAGAACTGCATGACCGGGTGGGGCAAGAGTTGGGGACACTCAACATTAATCTCAACATCATGCGCGCGCAGCTCCCTAAAGACGAAACCGGCCTGTTACAATCTCGCCTGGATGACTCGCTGGAGCTGCTGCGGCAGGTGGCCCGCCATGTTTATGATGTGATGGGCGACCTGCGCTCGCCGGTACTGGACGATTACGGCCTGGTAGCCGCCCTGAACGGCTACGGCTCTCAGTTTTCCACTCGCACCGGGATCAAAGTGACGGTCAGAGGCGGAGAAGAGACCACCCGCTGGCCCCCCTCCATCGAAGATGCCCTCTTTCGGATTGCTCAAGAGGCTTTAACCAATGTCGCGCGGCATGCTCAAGCCACCCGGGCCACGGTGAGCATCGAGGCTGCCGGAGACCGGCTGCGCCTGGTGGTCGCGGACGATGGCGTCGGCTTTGATCCCGCCCAGATAAGTGTGGCCGCAGTGGGACAGGGCTGGGGGCTTATTTCGATGACCGAGCGGGCGGAAGCTATCGGCGGTTCGTGCCGCATCGAGAGTTTTCCGCAGCGGGGAACTCAGGTCATTGTGGAGGTGTCACGATGAGTATGACTGTGTTTTTGGTAGATGACCACGCCGTTCTGCGCGACGGCCTGCGGCTGCTGCTGCAAATGCAACCCGATATCGAGGTTGTGGGCGAGGCCGCTAATGGGCGAGACGCCGTCCAGGGTGTCGCTCGCTCCCGGCCCGATGTAGTGATTTTGGATGTCATCATGCCCGAACTGAATGGGATTGAGGCCGCCCGGCAAATCCTGACCGACAATCCGGCGGTCAAGATTATCATCCTATCTATGAATTCCAATTCCGAGCACATCTTTCGGGCCTTTGAAGCCGGCGCGCGGGGCTATCTGCTAAAGGCATCGGCTGGTTCCGAGGTGGTTGAGGCGGTGCGGGCGGTTTATGCGGGCCGGCGCTATCTCAGCCAGGATATTTCCGACACGATGATAGACGAGTATGTCCGCCAGCGAAAAAGCGCCGAGGCCGACAATCCCCTGGCCTTGTTAAGCCCGCGCGAAATGGAAGTTTTGCAGCTCATTGTCGAAGGCCATACCTATGCTGACATCGCTGAGCGGCTGGCCTTATCGCCGGATACGGTCAAAACCTACCGCAGCCGCATCATGCAAAAGTTAGACATTAACGACCTGCCTGGCCTGGTAAAATTTGCGATTGTGCATGGGCTGACCTCGTTGGACAGGTGAGGTAGATTTGTCAACCTTTTTCGCCCAATCAGTCCCCTTTTGGGGATAGACAGAGTTGGCAATTTAGGCCACAATAAGCATACGATCAGTGCCCAATGGAGTGCAAGCATGACTTTTAAAAGGGTAAACATCCCCAAAATTGACCGTCGGAAATTTACGTTCGGTTTTACCAGCCTTATGGCCGCCGGTTTGGTATCGGCATGTAACTCCCCCGCCGCAGCACCCTCTCCCGTAAATTCAGCGGATCAAACCCAGCCATCCGACCAGAAAACAGAAATTTATGGCCTGGTCGCTTTTTTGAAAGGTTCCGAATTTTTTAACTGGAGCTATGCCGGCATGCGCGATGCTGCCCAACGTTTGGGGCAGCAGGTACAAACCGAATATCATGGGCCGGTGGAATGGGATGCCTCCCTGGAGGTCCGGGCAATTGAGGAGCTGATTGAGCGGGAAGTAGGCGGGCTGGTGGTTACGGCCGGCGATGCCGGGATTCTCGTTCCGGCTATTGATAAAGCCATTGAGGCTGGTATTCCGGTCATTACCTTCGACTCCGACTCGCCGGCGAGCAAGCGCTTGTCATTTGTGGGCACCGACAACTACCAGGCCGGTTTTGAGGCTGGCCGCACCATGGTCGAGTGGTTGGAAGGCCGGGGTCAGGTAGCGGTTTCAACCTTCCCCGGCCCGGATCACCTGGTCAAACGGCTAAAAGGTTTTGAAGACGCCCTGGCCCAGCTTGGCCCGGAGATTGAGCTGGCCGCCCTGGTGAACGACGACGGCAAAACCGAGAAGGCCGAAATTCAATTTACGGCCCTACTCCGGGCAAACCCCCGGATTAATGCCGTTTTTGCGGCTCACGGGAATCCGGGGCCGGGCGTGGCCGCCGCCGTTCAGAAGGTGGGGTTGGAAGGTAAAGTCAGCATTATGGCCTTCGACTTTGCTTTGCCGGTGATTGAATTGGTGGAAAAAGGGATAATCAGGGCGACCGTGGCCCAAAACCCTTATTTGATGGGCTATCAGAGCATGATGCTCGCCTATGCGGCGCATCAGGGAACGGGCGCTCCCTCGACCACCCCTGGTTTTGGCCCGGTTCCAGCCCAGATTGATACCGGGGTCCGTATTTTAGGCAAGGACGAGATTGGTCTTTATAAGAACCCGCCCCAGTTTTAGGCCGATGACGCCAGGAAGGGCAGCGTGAGCAACGTAAATTTTTCCGTCTCAAACGGGCAAAATCCATGGTTTCGTTTCCACAGTATCCATCAGCAATTGATTGCGGCCATGGTCTTGGCGGTGCTACTGCCCGCCATTGTCATCATTTTTTTTACCGTGACCAGCGGCATCCAAAATGGTTTGGCCCAGTCGGCGGAACAACTGGAAATCGTCGCCGCACTCAAAGAAATTGAGATTAACACCTGGTTTAATGAACTGCAGTCCTCACTGGCCAAGATACTCAACGATAATTCCCTCGAGTTGGTCGTAAGAGCAGCCTATACCCAAACCTCTGCCTCCACTCGTGATGCCGCTGCCAGCCGCCTGGAGACGCTTTTTCAAGAGTTTATCCGCCAAACCCAACGTTTCAATCTGTTGCTATTAATGGATACTCACGGGAAAGTTCTGGTATCTACCGACCCCAAACTGGTTGGTTTGATGTATGTGGACCTGGCTTATTTCTACCAGAACTTGGGCCGACCCTATGCCGAACCGTTGCTCTATTCGCCGGGTTTGGGCCAGGCCTCCATCCTCATTTTTCAACCTGTATATGTCAACAATGAATTGGTTGCCGTTTTAGGGGGCCGCTCGGACCTGTCACGGTTGAACGAAATTATGACTGAACCGGCCGGCCTGGGGCAGACGGGTGAAACCTACCTGGTTGATGCCAATCGTGTCCTGCTGACCCCCTCCCGCTTTGATTATGTCCTTGGTGAAACCAAGGCCGACACCACGGGTGTTAAGGCAGCTTTCGAGACGCAGCAAAACGGTTCCGGCCAGTATGACGGGTACCGGGGTAAAGCTGTCCTGGGCGTTTACCGCTGGTTGTCGCGCTTGGGGGTAGCCCTGCTGGCCGAACAAGAGCGCGCTGAAGTACTGGAATCTACCTTTACCACCCTGGCTGTCAATATTGGGGTGACGTTAATTGCTGCCATCCTGATCGGCGTCGCAAGCTTGTTCTACGTGGAGCACCAGATTAGCCGCCCGGTGACTACCCTCTCAAAAGTAGCCTCTCAGGTCGCCGACGGCGATTTACGCCTGAGGTCAGACCTCCAGCTTTCCAATAATGAAGTCGGTGTTTTAGCCCAATCTTTCAACCGGATGACCGACCAATTAAGTGACTTGATTGATAATCTGGAACAGCGAGTCGCCGGCCGCACCCATCAATTGGAGGTGATCGCCACCCTCAGCGGACAACTCAACGCAATCTTGGACCTGAACCAACTCCTCGCCGAACTGGTCCACCAAATCCAGGAGAGCTTTGACTATTACCACGCCGGTATTTTTTTGCTGGACGAGGCGAGCGAGAAGTTGATTCTGTCGGAGGCCACTGGCCCAGCCGGGGTCAGGATGAAGGCCGAAGGCCATCACATTCCTCTCGATGCCCGCCAGAGTTTAGTGGCCAGGGCGGCCCGCTCAGGTCAGGTTGTTCTTGTAAAAAATGTAAAGCAAGCAGCTGACTGGCTGCCCAACCCTCTCTTACCCGAAACTCAGGCCGAAATTGCCGTGCCAATTATCCGCGAAGGTAAGGTGGTTGGGGTGCTCGACGTGCAGGGAAAAGAAATTGGCGGTTTGGACGAGGGAGATGCCACCCTACTTCGCTCCCTGGCCAGCCATGTCGCCATTGCTTTGACCAATGCTCGCCTGTTTGAACAATCACAAATGGCCCTGGCCGAAATGGAAAAGCTCTACCATATCAGCGAGAAGATGATGTCTGCTAACACCCTGTCGGACCTCATTGGGGCAGTGGCCGCAGGGGTCAATATCCCGATCATCAATCGAGCCGAGTTGTTCCTCTTTGAATATGACCCGCAAGAGGCTATTGAAGGGTTGGTGTTGAAGGGGACCTGGCACAATGGGCAAGGCACGCCACCCTCGCCGGTCGGCACGAACTATCGTCGGGAAAAAGACGACGGTGTTGCCAATCTGTTCTTATCCCCCGAGCCACTTTTCTTTACCGACTTGCAGCAGGATGAGCGCAGCGGGCCAAGAACTCTGGCCCTGGCCCAACGTCTGAACATTCGCGCGGTCGCAGTGCTGCCGCTTTTATCCCAGCAGACTCGCCAGATTGGTTTATTACTGCTGGAAGGAGAAGAACCTTATCCCTTTAGCCGGGCTGAGATACGGCCGTGCCTGTTGCTCCTGGGCCAGTTAGCTGTGGCTATTGAGAACCAACGTTTGTTTGAACAGACTCAACAGCGTGCCGTTGAACTGGCCTGGGCTAAAGACGCCGCCGAAGCGGCCAATCGGGCCAAAAGCGAGTTTCTGGCTAACGTAAGTCACGAACTGCGCACGCCCCTCAATAGCATTTTGGGCTACAGCCAGGTGCTCAAACAGGATGAATCTTTAACTGCCAAACACCTGAACATGCTGAGTATCGTTCAGCAAAGCGGCGAGCACCTCCTAACCCTGATTAACGATATATTGGACCTGGCCAAAATTGAGGCCAACAAGCTGGAGCTCTATCCAGGTGAAATTCACTTTCCCACCTTCCTCGAAAACATCGCCGGCATTTATCAGTTGCAGGCGCAGCGCAAGAACATTCGCTTTACGTTTGAGACTCTCTCCCCCCTGCCTATTAGTCTAGAGGTAGATGAGCGGCGGCTGCGCCAGATTTTACTCAACCTGTTGGGTAATGCCATCAAATTTACCGAGCAAGGGCAGGTCATCTTCCGTGTCTCAAGCCTTAAGGGCAGCGGTAACGGGCGGAGTAAAGTTGCTGAAGCGGCCTTGGCTCACCAAACCATCCGTTTTGAAGTGATAGATACGGGTATCGGCATTTCCCCGACCCAGGTGGAAAAGATTTTTATGCCCTTTGAACGAGTCGGCGCTGCATCACACCAGACGGAAGGAACTGGGCTGGGCCTGGCGATTAGCCAGCAACTGGCCCAGATGATGGGGGGGCAAATCCGGGTCGAGAGTGATGGCGTACCAGGTCATGGCAGTACCTTTTGGTTCGAGCTAACTTTGCCCGTTGGGTTCATCCAGCAAGACATAAACCAACCGCCCCAGAGAAAAATTGTAGGCTATAAAGGCCAGCCGAAAACGGTGCTGGTGGTGGATGACAATAGTCACAATCGGGCGGTCTTGGTTGATCTGCTGGAACCCCTGGGCTTTGTCGTGGTCCAGGCTGCAGGTGGGCAGGAGGCGCTGGAGAAAGCGGAACTTACTTCCCCTGATCTTATTTTGATGGACTTGGTGATGCCTACAATTAATGGATTTGAGGTTGCTCGCGCTATTCGCAGCAAAGCAGCTCGACCAGGAGGAACATCGAATAAAGTCCCGACTGGGAATGTTGTCGTCAACGAAACAAACAGTTTGTTGGCAAAGGATAGGGTGATCATCGCGGTGACTGCCCGCGCTTTTGAGCAGGACAAACAGGAAAGTCTGCGGGCTGGGTGTGATGCTTTTCTGGTCAAGCCCATAATCGCGGAGCAGCTACTGGCTCTGCTCAAAACACATCTGCACCTGGAGTGGCTCTTTGCGGAAGATGAGCCAACAAACGCAGAGGCTCACTTGGTTCCCTCTGTTTACGGGCCTGAGTTAATTCCTCCACCGCCTGCCGAAATGAAGGTACTGCTTGACTTGGCCAGGAGCGGCAAGATGCGCCGGGTTTGGGAGTATGCGGCTCACCTGAAGACAATGGATGAAAAGTATACTTGTTTTGCAGATAAACTTCAGGAGTTAGCCGGTGGTTTCCAGGAAAAGGCTGTCTTAGCCCTGGTCAAACAGTATAGTGACTAAAGGGCTGGCAAAAATCTGTTTTTTTATTAAAACGCAGGATAGCCTTAAGTTTCTCATTCTTGGGGCGTGACAAATGGGCTAAAAGCTCTCCCGAGGCATGGTTGTCACGTTCCAGAATCATGGACTGGTTAAGGTAAGGACGATTAAATCTGTCCTTATTTATTTTCGCCCTTCGCCGATAATCGCAGCCAACTCGTCATCACTCAAATCGGCTGCCCTTGTTTCATGACCTCCGGGTTATAATGGTCTATACCAGTTCAAACTGCCTAATTTCAGTGGGCGGGAATAGAATTTGACCGGTAGTAGGTCTTCTTTTATACTACCGCTTATCGACAGTGATCTCAGTAAGAGTGGTTTTCGCCAGGCAATCTTGGTTGGTAGAGCATTTGACTGAAAATAAAATGCTCCACCAAAGTCTATCAAGTCTCAAATAATTGAGATGACTAAAGCCGAGGTCTTTTTAATTTTTTACCAGAGGTCTGTAAATTCTCTGTCTTTACGACGACTAAATTAAACAGTAGCTTTTTATTTCTGCCCGGAAGTGGGCACACCTAAACAGGATTATGCCCCGCCGGGATGCCGGTGGGGTGTTTTTATTTACTCAGGCTTAATCTGAACAAACCGGAGTCAACCTCAAGTAAAGGCAAAAGATCGGCAAGCGTTACTTATGACGGCAGTTGAGTTTCTATAGTTAACTGCACAATGGGATAAATTTATGTTCAAGCCATCACCAAAAATCCCCACCTACCTCCCCCTAACCGAGGCGGCCAAAAAATATGGCCTATCTGAAGCCGTATTGACACAACAGATTCAAGCTGGTAAGATTGAGGCAGTTCAATTACCCACGGGAGAATTATTGGTGGCAGCCGAAAGGAATGGTCATCAATTTAAGACCAAAAACGAAATTATTTCTGAAGAATTTGCCCATTTGCAGGGGCACACGATAAGTGCCTCAGAGGCTAGTCGGAAATATAGTAAAGTATTCGGGGTACCCATTTCTCAACCACTGTTTAGCCGATGGGTCAAAGCCAACTATATCAAAGTATTAGGTCGGGGTTATCGGTTAGAATTGGACGAGGCCGAGGTAGCTTACTGTGCCAAGGTCTACGCTGAAAAATACCGTGAGTACGGGGGACAGATGCCGGGTGTTTGAATTTTTGACGATGAAGGTAATCCCTACCGGCTGAAATATGCCGAGGTAGCTGAACAAATGCGGGCTGATCGGCGGGCACGGAAACGAAGAATGAACCTTTTATCGGGCCAGGAAAAAATAATAAACAAGATGGCCTAATGGTGGATAGTAAAAATCTGCGTTAGAACTTTCACAAAAGTCCTAATTTCGGGGCCTTTTTTATTCTTTGCAAAAAAGCATGAAAATGGAATACTAGCCAAAACCCGGCCTTTCGCTCATCGGCAAAGCCGGGTTGTTTTTAAGAGCCAACACCCGGTTCCGGTGTACCGACAATAGTGCTGGTTAAAGGCGATGTAGTGAGTGGGCAAAGGCGTATCTTTCCTAAAAATTGCCTCTGTCAAGGACTGAAAAGTATTGACATAACTCCTGTTTTGTGGTACAATTAGTGTAGATACAACAATAAGCTCTTAAATATTCCCCACTATAATAACCTAACAAATTTGCCCCTTTTTCGCCGGAGAGACCCCAATCTCACCGGCTTGTTTGCGTTTCTCCCAAATTTAGCCAAAAGGAAAGGAGCTTACAATGACTGAATTAACCTTACAGCCTGTCTTTCTGGGCCAGGAAGCTGCCCTCACCTTCAGCGATGAGAGCGAGCGCCTGACCGCAGTCTACAAGCAGCGCATTTTTGAGGATTGGCGCCGTTTCCTCTACAGTGGTTTCAAGAAGGTGACCTTCACGACCGACCTCTACCGCTTCCTGGTCGCCGAATGTAGTCTGATTGGCCGATATAACCAGGACTATTTCTGGAGTTTTCACTGCGCCGCTGCCTCCGAACGTTTAAGGTTTTTCCTCGGCCAGTTCGGCGGCAACGGTCGCTCAGTGGATTTTGGCACGCTGGCCTGGCTGGGCGGCCCAGCCGCTGATTTGAAGCACGCCATGTGCGCCGAAGCTGGTCACCTCTACGCCCCCTTAATCCAGGTCCTCACCGACCTAGAACACAAGCACGCCGAGTTGGGTCAGGCCTGGCGGAATTTCGCCCTCAATTCCGGCCTACCCGACCCCGGCTTTCCCCAGCAATATTTAGTCAGCGAGAACACGCGCAACCTGCTGGCCTACGCGGCCAGCATCGTCTCCGCCGAACAGTCCCGCCCGCCGTTACAGGGCCTCCAACTCGATTTCTCCGTGCCGCTGCTATTAGATGCGTAAGGCGTGATGCATTTCTATCTATCCCGCCATCTTCTATCCTCCATCCACCCTCTTCCCTACTCTCCCCTGCCCCCCTGCTCCTCTGCTCCCCCGCTCCGCTTCCCCGGCGCAGCCGGCCGGCGGTACCCCTGATGGGTCTGGATCCACTTCCATAAACCCGTGTCGTCTCTAAAAGAGAGACGGCTTGCCAACCGGTCCCCGGTTTACAGCAGCGTGGTGCTGTGTTCCCCGGCCCGCTGTCCCGCCTGGCTGCCAGAACGATTAAGGGGTTGAAAGTCTGGTAGTCTACGCTCCACGCGTTCCGGCTGCGCCTCCCCTCCCTTTCTCAACACAACTGAATAATTTTTAGTCCAAACCATTTTTAGCAAAAAGGAGAGCTACCCATGTTTGAAAAATTGAAAAGCCACTTCAGCCGAGCCTGGCATTGGACCCTGGCCCAACTGCCCTTTGGCCGCAAAGGCGTGAGAAATCCGGTTATTGGCGTGATGGACGAGGTCGAGCAGCGTTATCAAGCCTTCCAGCGACGACAGCGGATAAAACGGCTCAAACGCCGCGCCACGCAGATCTGGTCACGGTTTCAGCAACGAGTCAGCGGTATCTTTGCCCCCGGCCGGGCGTGGATCAAGACCCATCAACGGGCGTTGACCCTGATGGCTGTTGGTCTGGGAGTAGCTTTGTTGGGAGTGGCAGGTCTGCTGCTCTGGCGGCGCTCCCCCGCTTTCCGGGCTGCTATGGCCACCGCCCTGGCTACTGCTGCTGCTCTTGTCGCCACTGCCCGTGCCACCAGACCGGTTACTATACCAACCTCTGACGTCGTCATCGAGACGGTTGAACCGATGCTGGAAATGGCTTGATCGCCATCCCTTTCACAACCGAATAACCAAACTAACCCTATCAACCATTACAGAAGGAGTTCCACGATGTTTCAAAAATTGTCACAAACCCTATCGTCTGCCTACCAAGCGGTCAAACAGCGGGTTACTCAAGCCTGGACAGGTGTCCGGGCCTGGGTCAAGGCCCATCAACAGGCGCTGTTTCTTGTGGGGGCTGCCCTGATGGCGGCCTTAACCGGACTGGCGTCCTGGCTGCTCTGGCGGCACTCCCCGGCTTTTCGGGCTGCTGTGATGAGCCTCGCTGCCTTTGTCATCACCAGCGTTGCGCTGAAGCCCGCCACTGTCGAAGCGCCCACCCTGACCCCGGTCGAACCATCGCCCGATGGCCGGGTGCAGAGCGAACTGGTTTTTTAAGCGGTTGAACTGTCAGGAATGCCGGGAAAGAGAACAAAAACCCGGCGTTCCTGACAAGTGTTAATTTAATCCGGCCCATCCATTCAAGAAAGGTAAATGCAAAATGATGACAGCCCAAACCGGCTTTTTCAATACCCCGGCGCCAGAACCATTGAATCCGACGCCGCCGAAAAAACGAATATTCTCATACGACAACGAGTACTTTGAAGACCCCGGCCCGCAGTACTCGCCGGAAGAGGTGATGCGCCTGCTGGCCAGAACCTACCCGGCCCTCGAAAACGGCAGTTGGACCAGCCGCACCCTGGCCGACGGCAGTGAGGAGATCACCTTTGTCAAGATCGCCGGGGAAAAGGGTGCGGTCAGCGCCCGCACCCTTCGCACGGCGCTGCTGGATACGCCCCCGGCCAGCCTGGCCCTGACCCTGGAAACGATCCACGATCTGAGCGGCGGCCAGGCCTTCAGCGCGGCCGACTTGCTGGGCGAACTGGCTCCCCGCATCGAAGCCGCCCTGCACCAGGCCGATCAATTTGCTACCCTTAGTCACCAGATGGTCCTGCGATGTCTAGAACTGCGTCCCATTCCCCAACCGACCCTGCCGCTCGGCTTCTGATCGTCCGCCCCCCGGAGCCCCAACCCTCCATCCCCTCCACCCACCAACCTTCCCTACTTCGGCCCTGGGCCTTGCTGCGGCGGCTGCGCCCGGTCAAGGTCTCGACCCTGGCCGGCCGGCTGCGGGAATGGCGGCGCTCTATCGCCGGCCTGGAGCTCCTGCGGCAGCATTTCCCGGACACCCTGCGGGCTTACGATGCCCTGACCGAACCCAAATGGTGGGAAATCCTGGCGCACCTGCTCAATCAGGTCGAGGAAAGCGACGGGTTCGAGGTGGACTGGAATTTGCTCAACATGGCCTGGGCCTGGTGGATGGAGGGCGATGAGGAAAGCGAGGCCGACCAGGGGAATGCCCTGGCCGCCTTCCTGCTCTACCTGCCGCTCAAACTGTACGGCTTCAGCCAGAGCGATCTGCTGCACTCAACCCTGCCGGTGCAGCTGCTGCACGCCCTGCTGTCGCCCCAGGTCCAGGCGGTCACCAGTTCGCTGCTGCTGGCCCTGGAAATCTACGACCAGCACTTTGAGGAGGTCTGGGGGCCGGGGGAACGGGCCAGGGCCTGGGAGATCCTGGGGGCGGTGGAGCAGGACCCCGGCCGCTACCCGGAGCCGGTGCGCTGGCTGCTGGAGTTGGCCCGCTGGGTCGGCCACACTACCCACAACCCTATCCTGGACCTGGCAGCGGGGGCTGGCCACCCGGATACAGCGGACGCCTGGCCGCCGAGCCGCTTCACCTGGGCCAACGACCTGGCCGAGGTGCAATCGGCCTGGCGGCGGGCCAGGCCCGTCATCCATCAACTCGAGCGGCTCGAACGCTGGGTCGAAGACGACGCCAGCCGGCTGAGCCTGCTCTACACATTCTTTAGCGAGGGAACCTATGACCAGCTTGACTGGTAACACAGCTAACCGTAACAACAATCCGACTGAACGAGTAAATGGCGCGCCCTACACGGGCGTACCCGACCTGATTTACCCCAACCTGCGCTGGGACGACGACGATTACGCCGCTCTGCAAGGCAGACTGGACCTTTTCTCCGACTTCATCGTCCTATCCAAGTACCGGGACGGCCAGGCGACCGAGCGTTATGTCGTGGACCCGCTGGAACTGGCCGCGGCCATCACCGACCTGGACCTCAACTCCGGCCTGCTGCCGCGTGACTGCCTCTTCTGGGGCAAGCGGCACGGGGCTGACCGGCTGGGCGTCTACCTGCCGCCCCAGGTCTGGCCGGTGGTCGTGCGCGGCGAAGAGCAAGCCTGGCAGCGGGATGCGCCAGGCTTGCTCTTCATCGGCCACCAGTACGACTACGCCTTGTGGGCCGTCACCGAGCGGCCGGCCGACAGCGGCGCGCCGGTCTACCTGGCCCCCTGCCCCAACGTCAGCCTGCAAGGCGTCTGCCGGGGCAACGCCCCCTTCCCCAAAGCCAGTCCGGCCACGATCTGGCAGGCTGTCGAGGTTTTCTTTGGCTCCAAATTCAACCAGGACCTGTCCAACGGCAAGAGCCTGGCTCACCCGAACAATGTGCTGGACCAGTGGCGAGCGCTGCACGCTACCAGTGCTGAAATTTATCCGGCGGAGGACCTGGCCCCGACCAACTTCACCTTACGGAGGTTACTCGATGTTTGACCGCCCGCTGTATCTATACAAAGGAGGCTACCCGTTACCCCGGCCCGGCCACCACTACGATTATGTCCTGGCGGCGCAGGGCCTGATCAAACGGCTGGAGACGCCCCACGCCTCGGCCGATATGCTGCTGTGTCCCATCGCCGAGCGGCTCTACGGGCTAAACCTGCAGACTTATCCCCTGGAACCGCTTCGCTTCAAACTGCCACGCATCCCGGAACGGCTGCTGTTGGAGACCCTGGCCGACGCCCGCGGCGAACTGGGGTTGGAGGTGATGTATCACTTCAGATTGACCTCCTCCGGCTGGCAGGTGACCCGGCCGCAGCAGGAACAGCACCAGGCCTACGTCGGCTACCAGACCGGCGACGCCGGAGTCATTTTAGACTTACACAGCCATCATACGATGCCGGCCTATTTCAGTCCCACCGACGACGCCGATGAGCAGGAAGGCCGCTTTTACGGGGTGATGGGCCGGCTGGAGCTGCCCACCCCCCACCTGGCCCTCCGGCTGGGTTTCTACGGCCAGTGGCTGGCCAATGTCCCGGCCCTGACCCTCTTCGAGGGGATCGGCCCCTTTGTCGAGACCTACCCTACTCTCGATATAAATGAAGAGAACACCTCCGCTGAAGCACCCGGCAGCTGGCTGGAGCGGCTGCTGTCCCGGAGGTCCCGATGAGCCCGCCCTACCTGGCTCGGTGGGGGGCCTATCTCCGCCACAAGGCCGATGAGGGACTCCTCGCCGGCCTGCAATGGCTCAATGCTCGCCAGCTGGTCATCCGGGCCGCCCAGCGGCTCGATACCGGGCGGACCTACCGGCTCAACATCGGCCAGCCTGATCGGGTGGCGATCTTGTTGGTTGGCGCGGGAGGGACCGGCTCCTTCGCTGCCCATATCCTGGCTCAACTGACCGTCTGGGCCCTGACTACCGGCCTCGACCTGCGCCTGTACTACATCGATCCCGACATCGTTGAGGAGCGCAACTTGGTCCGGCAAAACTTCTGCCAGGCCGAACTGGGGCAGGCCAAAGCCTTTACCCTGGCCTGGCGCTACTCGGCCACCTTTGGCCTCAACATCACCCCGGTGGTCGGCCGCTTTGAGGCCAGGATGCTGGAGGAGTTCCGCCCCCGTCAGAGCCTCAACGGGACCCTGACCCTCGTCGTCGGGGCGGTGGATAACTACCAGGCCCGCCGTGACATCGCCGAGGCGGTGATGGCTCAACTGAATTATCCGGCCCCCCGCAGCCAGCTCTACTGGCTCGACAGCGGCAATGAGCGGGTCAACGGCCAGGTCCTCCTCGGCAGCAGCCTGGAACTGGAGCCACAGCTTTCCCCGCTGGGCTTCTGTGTCGGGCTGCCCCTGCCCCACCTGCAAGAACCCAGCCTGATCCGGCAGCCCGAAAACCACCCCGCGGTTGACCTGAGCTGCGCCGACCTGACCTTGCTGGGCGAGCAGAGCGCCATGATCAACCGGGTTATGGCGACCTGGTTGGGCGTCTATCTCTACCGCCTGCTGCAAAGCTGCGACCTGGACCTGATGGCTACTCACCTCAACCTGCGCGTGGGTACGGCCAGCAGCACCGCCATCACCGGCGGCAAGATCATCGCCCCGGAGCTACCCTTCAGCCTACGGCGCTCCCTCCCGGCCCCGGTCGAGCCAGAGCCGGTGACGACCCTGCCCGCCGAAGACCAATGCCCGGAGTGCGGCGACATGGATTCAATTTACATGCCGCAAGGATAGATACGATAAATTGATATTAGCTTGGCTTGTGGGGTGAATGTTTACTGCCTTTTCGCTTCGTATCCAAGCCCGACTAAGGGAGCGCGATTATTAGCAGAAAGGCACTTTGCCTCGGAGTGCGCCCCAACAATTTGCTCAAGGCGACTTGCTTTATAATGAGTTGTCAATCCGCCATTTGGCCTACTTTTTGCCTGATGTCT
>JAHDWA010000100.1 GCA_023382535.1 Anaerolineae bacterium
CGTTCCTTGCTGTCACCCTGGGACGTTGTCATTATTTTGGGCAAAACTTAGGTAGATAGTTACGAACCGATCAAATTGGAATAGGAAAACAAACGGTATGGATAAACGTCTCAGTATAGACCGCTCCAAGTCTGTCGTCCTGCTCGCCGCGGCCCTGGTGATGACCGTCACCTGGGCAGTAGGCGCAACCGGCTGGACGGAGGGCCTCAATATTGTCACTTTTGTCGGCCTGGGTTCAGTTATCGTCGGGCTGATGCTGGCCCGCAGCCTTTTGCCGGGTGTTATCGCCCATATTTTTAGCGTTATTATCGGCGTCTCCTGGTCGTTCTGGGTTACCAGCCGGCTGTTACCGGCTCATTACACCTGGCTGGAACGCTGGCAAAATCTGGTCTTTCGCCTGGACTACTGGTACAACCAGGCCATCCAGGGCGGCACCAGCTACGACAACATGATGTTCATCCTGCAGATGGGCGTCATCGTGTGGGGTATGGGCTACCTGACCCTCTGGTTCCTGTTCCGGTCGGGCCGAGTCTGGCAGGCCATTGTGCCGGGCGGCCTGGTGCTGCTCATCAATCTCTACTATGCCCCCAACGACATCACCTTCTGGTTTCTAATTTTTATCCTGCTGTCGCTGCTGCTGGCGATTCGCTTCAACCTGTTCAAGCAAGAAGCCCAGTGGCGGGCCGAGGGTGTCTTCTTCCGGCCCGACATCAGCTTTGACTTCCTGCGGGATGGCTTTATCTTCTCGGCCCTGGTTATCGCCCTGGCCTGGCTGATGCCGCCTATTGCCAGCGCCCGCTCCTTAGGGCTGCTGGACGAATTTCAAGGTTCCTGGAGTGAGGTTCAGGGCGAGTGGAATCGTCTCTTTGCCGATTTGAATTACAAGGATACGGGCTTTGTAGACGGCTTTGGGACGTCGCTCAACCTGGGCGGACCGCGCCGCTTGACCAATGAGCCGGTGATGAACGTCAAAATTGAAGGGCCAGGTCGTTATTGGCGGGCCACCGTGTATGACGAATACAGCGGCTATGGCTGGCGTAACAACGACTCCGACAGCGCGGGCTTTGGTCCCGGCGACACTTTATCACTGCCTCTCTTTGAGGCCCGCGTACCGGTGACCCAAACTTACACCTTCTACCGCGACCAGGCAACCGTGCTTTATGCTATGGGCCAGGTCGTTGGTCTTGATCGCACAGCCAAAGTTACCTTCAATGCCCTCTCCAGCCAACAAGTGGTGCAGGTGGACCGGCCTATCTGGCCTGATAATGGCGAACCCTGGGTAGAGGATATTACCTACATCCGCAGCAATACCGCCGTAGACAGCGGCGAAAGTTATCAGGTCGTCTCGGCAGCCAGCCAGGCCAGCATTAGCCAGCTCCAGGCGGCGGGTACTGCTTACCCTGACTGGGTTACAGCTCGTTACCTGCAACTGCCGAATACTGTCACCGAACGTACCCGCAGCCTGGCCCACGAACTGGCCGCCCCCTATGACAACGCTTTTGACAAAGCCCGGGCCATCGAAACCTACCTGCGCCGCGAAATTAAATACAACGAAAAACTGGCCGCTCCACCCCCCGGTGTTGACCGGGTAGATTACATCGTTTTCGAAACCAAAGAAGCCTATTGTGACTACTACGCCTCGGCCATGATTGTGATGCTGCGCTCCCTGGGTATCCCGGCTCGTTTTGCCGTCGGTTTTGCTCGGGGCACCTTTGACGCGGAGCTGAATGCCTATCATGTGGTCAATGCCGATGCCCACTCCTGGGTCGAAGTTTACTTCCCCGGCTACGGCTGGATCGAGTTTGAACCCACTGCGTCCCAACCCGGCATTGTCCGTCCGGTTGAGCCGGCTGACACAGCCGGCGGGCCATTTTCACCTTCTCCCCTGGATGGCATGCCCGGCTCGCGAGAAATGCCGGAACGGCCAAACGAGAACCTGCTGGAACAAAGCGCAGATGTCTCCTCGCTGCCTTTTACCATCAATATTCCCTGGGTCGGCGCTCAGATTAGCATTTCCCGATCAGTTATAAATTGGGGCAGCATAACCCTTGGGGTGCTCCTACTGGCAGTACTGGCGACAGGGGCACTGTGGTGGCAGCGCCAAATGAAACCTGCGGGGGATTTTCTCAAACTTTATGAGCGTATGGTCCAACTCGCCGCCTGGATGGGTGCTGCGGTCCGTCCCTGGCAAACACCGTACGAACATGCCGCGCTGTTGCAGCGCCGGCTGCCCAGCCGCCAGCAAGAAATCGAGCTGATTACGGATGGTTACGTTCAGCAGCTCTTTAGCCCGGCCCCTGTCTCAAGGCCGGAAAGGGGGGCCAACGCCGCCACGACGATGGTTTATGAAAGCGATCTCGCCTGGCGTCGTCTCCACCCGGAAATGGTCAAAGCCGTGTTCAAGCGACATCTGCCAAGGTGGCTCAATTTCAGGTAACAAGCGACCATCACAGCTCACTTTCTCCCAAAGTCAGCCCTGTTCTCGCCCCACGCTTCTGTTTTCCACTCCAGGATGGCGTTGGGATAGTGGTTATCCTCAAGCCACTGTAAGGCTCGATCCACCCGCGCCCAAACGGCGGCGGTTTGCTGATTTCTGGGCAATTTAGAGCGGACCTGCTTCTCCTTCACCCAATTACGGGCAATGCGTGAGTCTGAGTAAATGGGGTTTGATTTGCCTTGCTTTTTTAGCAGCGACAGGGCATGCACAATCGCCAGGAACTCACCCAGGTTATTGGTACCGTTGGGAAGAGGGCCGACGTGAAAAATTTCCTCACTGCTTTGTGTCTGCACCCCGCGATACTCCAGATTACCCGGACTGCCGTCACAGGCCGCGTCCACCGACCAACTATCGGCAATCACTTCCGGTGGCAAGCTCAGAGACGAGGGTTTGACTCCGATATGTTGCTGCCAGCCCTGCTCGAAGGCCATCCTGGCTTCTCTTTCGCTTTCAAAGGATTTATATTTGGCCCCCGGAAATCCATTCACCTCGGCGGCGCATTCGGCCCAGCTTCGGTAAATGCCCGGTTTTCGGCCTGCCCAAACCACATAAAATTTCGTTTTCGCCACTTTCAATCCCGTCCAACTCCGTTTTAGGAGTGGCAATCAAATAAGTTGAACAGCGGTCTCGTTCCCGAACTAACGCGAGACTTAAGTTCCCTGCTACCTCAAGGAGATAGATAAGGCAGCACGTACCAGAAAGGGCTGAGCAGCGTCAACCCGGCCAGGGCGGTAAGGACCGCTACCAGCAGCCAGGAGGCCGGAACCGACCAGCGAGACGCCAGCCAGGCTCGTCCTGTTGCTAACGCCAGGGCCAGACCTACCAACAGCAGCGCCCATTTGTCTACTTCGCCCTGCCGGAGCGCGGCGAACACCAGCCATCCCAGGGCCAGCGCCAGGCCGCCGGCCAGCAGCCAGGCCCAGCGCGGCGAGAAGGCGATCTGTAGCCCCGCCGTAAAAAAAACACCCAGCGGAATCAGCGCCGGAAAGAGATAACGCCCCTGGAACTGCACAAATTCCAGGTTGTACCAGATATAGCCGAGGAACATTAAGCCGATGGTCAGGGCCATCAGGACTAATGCCTGGTAGTGTATAGGACGTCCCAAAGGGGGGTTTTGCTCTAAAACGTGAAACGTGAAACGTGAAACGTGAGAGGAGGAAGGGCCTTTTTCAAAGGTAAAAATCGTAAATCGCAAATCTGAAATCCAAAATCCCATCAGCCCCCCCAAGGCGGCCAGGGTAAGCAAAGTCAAGGCCAGGTAGACTCGCTGGCTCATGGGGACGGCCATCCAGCCGAACTGACCCCAAAAGCTCTGAAAGGTGACGGTAACAAAGTTATAGAGGTAAGTGGGCCAGCCAACCTGGGCCACGTAGTCAGCCGTACGCAGTTGGCCGACCACCACAGCCTCGTGCCGGCCCAACCCCAGTAGGTCAAAATTACCATAAATTACAGCATTCCGGATGTACCAGGGTAACGCAATAACCAACGCCAAGCCAAAGATAAGTCCTGTTTGTTTAATCAGAAGCTGCCAGTTTACCCGGTTCGGATACCTTTTAGTTTGCTGAAACTCAACGCCCCTGGACGGCGATATTCCGTCTACTTCTCCGCCTCTCCGCCTCCTCGCCGCTTTAACTGCGGCCAACCCTAACGTCACCGCTGTCAACGGAACGGCAATATAGACGGTCGTTTTGGTAATTAAACCCAGCCCCAAAAGCACGCCCATCGTGATATCACTGCGGGTGGAAGCCCGGCCCTCGATCCCAAAGCGCCGGACTAAGAGCAGCAGCAAGCCAGCCAGAATCAGTTCGGCCAAGGCATCATTGTTGACAGATGCCAGCATGGCCGCGTGCATCGGCACAAAGGCAACAAAGGCCATGGTACCATAGGCAAGCGCCATCCGGCCGGGAAAGATTGCTAGGACAATAAAGTAAGCCAGGCCTACAACCCCGGCGCCCAATATCACCGAGAATAAACGCAGAGTCAGAAGGGAACCACCGCTTATCGTAAAAACGGGGGTCGCCAACAGGTAATACAGCGGCGGCTGGTGGAACTCATAGCAAACGGTGTCCAGTGGGAGTTCGGGTGGAAAGCGCTGTGATTTCAGGCGTTCCAGGTAAGCTTGGTTGTAACAGCGGCTCACCAATTCTGGAAAGCCGCTCTGGATGGACAGAAAATGTACATAATTGAAGTGGGCTGGTTCATCGGGAGCCTGCCAGTTGGGCGTCAAGGTCGCAAATAAGACGCCGGCCAGCAGATAAAGCGCCAGGATGACATAAAAGAGGGGGGAGCGCCAACCAGCTACCATCAATCTTTTCACCTTCCTGGAAGATTTTGACTTCTTTCGGCGGTCTTACAGGCAGGTGAGCCTGCCCCAGCGCCGGTGCGATTCGCCCCCGGCAGTTTGCCGCCAGCGGTCTATTCTTGAAGCAGTTTGTGCAGGGCCGAGTGGTCCAGTTCGCCGTCACCCTGGGTCACTAATTCCTCATACCGGGCAACTGCGCTTTCGAGATGGGGCAGACGGAGGGATGCAGAGTGGGCTAACTCTTGCGCCAGGCGTAAATCTTTCAACTGGGTGGTGGCTTTCCCCCCCGGGGCGTAGGCCCGATTAATCATCCGGCTGCCATGAATTTGCAGGATTTTGGAATCGGCAAAGCCGCCTTGCAGGGCCTGTTGGAGCAATTGGGGGTCGAGGCCGCTCTTTTCGGCCAGGGTCAGCGCTTCGGCCACGGCTTCGATGGTTAACCCGACAATCAATTGGTTGATCAGCTTGGCCGTGTGTCCGGCCCCCGGCCCGCCCACCCGGACCACATTACTGCCCAGCATTTCCAGAAAAGGCCGGACCCGGGTAAAGTCGGCCACCGTTCCGCCGACCATAATGGCTAGGCTGCCTGCCGCCGCCCCCTCCGGCCCGCCCGAAACCGGCGCATCCACCCAGCCGACCCCTTTAGCTGCCAACCGCCAGGCGTGCGCCCGGGAGTGGGCCGGGTTGGAAGTGCCCATGTCCATCACGACGTGGCCAGGAGAGAGATAAGGTTCCAGTTGGGCCAGCACCGCGTCCACCGCCGCCGAATCGGCCAGGGTGAACAGGCAGACCTTGGCCTGGGCCGCCTCGGCTAAATCCGAGCAAAGAGGAATACCCGCAGTGAGTTCCGCCGGCAGCGGTGAGCGATTCCAGCCGCAGACCTGGTAGCCTGCCGCCAGCAAGCGCCGCGTTATTGGCCGGCCCATCAACCCCAACCCGCAGACACACACCGATGCATTCATCTTAGCCCACCCTTTCCAGGCCCCCTTCCCTATAAAACACCAGGCATCAAGGATCACATTTTTAGGGTGATGGCAGACAGCATCCGGATTTTTTGCCGTGTCCTGCCTGCCGTCTACTGTTGCTGCTATCGTACCCGAAGCACGACGCTTAGGCAATTTTACTCAACAGAAAATAAAGCCCTGAGACGTTCTCTCATTAATCGCACCAGGATCAGCCCCAAACGCCACTGTAACCGCCGCCAGGTCTGAATAGCCTGATTTTGCTCCGTCTCACCCAGGGTATGAGCGCTGTAGACGGCGTCCACGTACAGGCTGACCAGCCGTTCGATATCAGCCGTAGTCGTAGCCAGCAGGTCAGCCCAGTGCGACCCGCCAGGCAGAGCGGTGATGCACCCGGCCAGAGCGTCACTGAACTCAAACGGCGTCGCTCCCGCTGCGACCGGCAGGGGCAACCGGGAACCGAACCGCTGCAAGCGCCGGTACAGGCGGGCCACCGTCGCTGCCGGGGCCGCCCGTCGCAGCCGCCAGGTATCGGCCGCTAGCCACGCCGCGCCGCTCAAGGCCAGCCCCGCCGCGCCGCTCAAGGCCAGCCCCCACGCCCAAGGGGCTGAGTTAACCGGGGTTGTGACCGTAAAGGTAGGTGGAACCGATTCCGGCTCGAACGATGGGGGCAGAAGCGGCACTGTTGGGCGGTCCCGCGGCGGACGAGCGGCTGTCGGCTCAAACTCAATCCAACCATAACCGGGAAAATAGACCTCCGGCCAGGCGTGAGCGTTGGCCTCGGTCACCAGGTAACGCGCATGGGCCGGGTCGGGCACGCCGCCGGCGTAGCCGACCACCAGCCGGGCGGGCAGTCCGGCAGCGCGCGCCAGCACGACCATCGCCGTCGCATAATAGTCGCAGTAACCGTACCGCAGCTCAAACAGAAAATAATCGGCTACATCCCGGTCAGCGGGCGGGGTGGGCAGGTCCAGACTGTAAGGAAAGGTGCGCAGGTAGGCTTCGATGGCCCGCGCCCGGTCATAAGGGGTCGGTACGGTCGCCGTCAAATCGCGGGCCAGGGCCAGCACCCGCGCCGGAATCGTGTCGGGCAGGGCCAGGTAACGCTGCTGCACCCACGCGGGATAGCGGCTGCCGGCCTGGCGCAATTGGACTTCGTCTATAAGAGGTGCGGTTGAAACGACACCATACACCGCCGCTTCAACCGTTGCCCCAAAGACATCCCCGGACGCGCGCCAGGCAACCTCATAGGGTTGATCCGCCGTGACCAATGTTCCGGCCGCGTAAAGCAGTCCCCCCTCATCACCGGCGAGCTGAATTTGCTGGCGCAGGGTCAATGCTTTTGAGGTCTTGAAAACCTCCAGGGTTTCCGGCTGAACAACTTCACCTGGGTCATAATTAACCGTCTCCGTCCGGCTGGTCAGCCAGCCCCGGCCGGTATACCGATCATAGGTAAGACTTCGCCAGTAACGGGCCTGGTTGGCTTCAGGGTTAAACTCATCCGTGCGCACGATCAGTGCGACCTGCTCCGACAGTTCCGGCCCGGAGCCGAGCAGGTGGTGGCGCGGCAGGCCGCCGGCCCGCACCGTGTCGAAAATTGTCGGCGGGCGAGGTTGGGGCTGCAAACCCAGGGATCGGGCCACCGGTCCGGCCCCAAGAGGCTGCTCCCAAATCAAACGCTGGGCTGTTTGGGCGACCTGCTGGATTGAAAGAACGGGTGTGATGTGGGCCAGCACGGCCAGCGCTGTGGCTAACCAGATGACGGTAAAGGTCATCTCGACGCGGACGTCGAGGGCAAAGTCAATCCCGGCTGCCTCCCAGTACCGCTCCCTAGCCGTGTAGCTCACCACCGCCAGCAGCAGCCAGGCCAGGCCGACCAACAGCAGCAGAAAGGCGAAGTTTCCCGCGCCGTAGGCCATACTGATAACCAGTAGAGCACCGGCAGGCAGCAGGCCCAGCAGGGCTTGGTCGTGGCGGCGCACCGTCCAGCCGGCCCAGATGGCCACAGCCCACAGAGCCAGCCCCCATACCAGCGCCACTGCCACCGGGTCAAAGACCGGCTCGCCGGTGGTCAGGCCCAGCAGCCAGTCAAACAACCGACCTAGCAGCGTGCTTATCCCGTTCGCGAATTCGACCAGAGCCAGCCGGAGCGGAGTGATATGGGGCGGGCCATCCACCGGCCAGCGTATCACCTGCCAGGTCACGCTTAGCAGCCGCCCGAATAAGATCAATGCAACCTCGCTCAGGCGGCCTACCTGCAGCAAAGTGGTACTGACTCCTGCCAGAATGGCGACACTGCCGGCCAGCCAGCCCGGCCAGGATGACGCCGCCAATCGCCAGCCGATCAGTCCTCCCAGCATAACAAGGAGCAGCAGCAAACCGACATCCAGACTGTGGACCACACTGGCCAGGCCCAAAGCGACGCTGTTCAGGGCGGCCAGAAGCAGAGCGAGCGCCAGCAGGCGTCCCGGGCTGGGGTCGTTGTCCAACCAGGCTGATAAGCCGAGGAACAGCTTTTGGATCATGCCAGGGCCTGCCAGGGGGTATCTCCCGGCCGGCGAACGGCAACAGCCCGGCCTGTCGGCATGATCCGCCACTCCCAATTCCCCTGCTGGCCGGGGCGAGCTTCGGGCCGGTCGAGCAGGTCGGGGGTGATAAGATAGCGCGTGACGCCCAAATTTGCCAGCAGAGCCAGACTCGCGCCGGCATCACCTGCTCCGCCAAAGGAGACTGGATCCAGCAGCAAGACCGTCGCCACTGCGCCGCGCCGGAGCAGCGGCAAAAGCGCCTCGATCCATTCGCCAGAGATGGCCGGGGTAATGATAATCAGGCTGGCATGCTGCCCAAAAACGGGCCGGGCCCTGGCCAGCAGTTCCCCCAGGGAACGTGGGCCGGGATGCGCCAGGGCCAAGGTCCGCAAGATTTCTTGACGCTGGCCGTCGCCCGGTTGTGGTGGCAGCCAGGCGAGCGTTTCACTGTAAGTGACCAGGCCAACAGCCCGTCCCCAGCGCAAGCCCTGGTCGGCCAGGGAAGCGGCCAGGATGACGCCATGTTCCTCAGTGGCAGTTTCACCGTGTGCTACCTGGACGTGTTGGTCCAGATCGAGAAAAATCCACCAATCGCCGGAGGGAGTGCTGTCAAAGAGGCGCACAAACAGGGAGTTCCGGCGGGCCGAAGTGGGCCAGTGAATCCACTTTAAGGTATCGCCGGGGACATACTCCCGCACGCTGGCCGCGCTGACGGTGCGCTCCAGGGTATTGGCCCGCGGCCGCCCCTCGCCGACCCGCCCACCCGGCGCGATTTCAATTGTCGGCAAGGGCACAACCGGCGGTGTCACGGTCAGGGTGGCCAGTTGGGTATAAGGCAGGGTTACGGTGTACAAACCGAAAGGATCGCCGGTGTGGAGTGTAGTTGGACCCAGGGTAAAGAGGCCGCGCCGCTGGCAAATACTATGGGTCTGCCAGCGGTTCATGGATTCGCCGCCGACGCCGGTTACCCGGCTAACCACATAGTTAGGCATAGTGGAGTGGTCAATCACTTCAACCCAAAGGGCTGGGACCAGGCCGGGATTAATCAAGGTGAAGCGCTCCTCCAGACGGTCACCGACCTGGGCCCAGCCAAAACGGGTTTCGCGGGTGAAACGTAAATTTTGCGCCAGCGAACGCGCCCATAGATAGCTAATCAGCCAGCCACCTGCCAGGCCAACCAGCAAGATAACCCAGCCCCGGAAAGGAACGATCAGTTGCGCTACTACCAACAGTCCGATCAACACGGGCAGCAGGCGAGTATTAAGTTTTAAGCGAGGCGCAGGAGAAATATTCACAGTATCAGTATATCACGGGCAATGGCAGATTGGAAGAGTGGAAGAAATGGAAGGTTGGAGGATTGGAGGGTTGGTTATAAAGACTTTTCAACCTTCCAGTCCTCCAACCTTCCGTCCCCCTCAGCGTTGGGTAATCGTAGAGTAACAAATAAAAAAGCCTCTTGACTCGCGCCAATAAGCGTGGTAACATAGTACCAACAGAATCGAAGTACGGTTCTGTAGTAGCTGAAAGGAGGTCCCTATCGTGGTGCCAGACTGGGAACTGCCTCGGCTAGTCGGAGATAAAAAGTAGCAAAAACGGGCCAACGAACAAGTAGATTGGGCCGACGCGCGCTGGCGAAAACAGCACTTTATCTCCGACCAGTCTAAGGGACAGCATCTTTAATAGTAAAACACCTATTATTAAAGAACAGATCCAATATTTTTAGCTAAAAAACCCTGTGGTTGACACAGGGTTTTTTTATTCCTTCACCACTGCCTCGCCAGGAAATAACATTTTTTACAGTTGACAACTTAATCATTTTAGTTTATAATCGGGGTACAACTTAACCATTTAAGTACGAGTGAGCTAATGTCCCCAAGGAAGGAGGAAGTTACCCTCAAAGATATCGCTGTAGCCGTCGGCAAGTCGGTGGCTGCTGTTTCCAGAGCTTTAAACAATTACGACGACATCAGCGAAGAAACCCGCGAGTATATTAAGCAAGTAGCGCGAGAGATGGGCTATGCGCCCACCAATACCCTGGGGTTAATTCTACCGGCTCTTTCACCCCGTAATTCTGATCCTTACTACAGCGAACTCCTGGCCGGGATTGCGGCTACTGCCGCCGAGCGTGAATTTGATTTATTGGTATCTACTTGTGCGCCCGGTCCTGAAGAACAGTGGGCTTACTTGCGTTTAGTGAACAGCCGCCGGGTTGATGGGGTGATTATAGCTCGCCCGCGATGGCGTGACAGCCGAATTGAACTGCTCCTTGAAAAAAAATTCCCCTTTGCTGTAGTTGGGGCCACTAATTTGTCAGGCAATTTTCTGACTGTATTCGAAGAGGCCGCCGAGGCGGCGGCTTTGCTGGTGGAACACCTGGCCCAGCAGGGGCACGAGCGAATTGCTCTGGTCAACACGCCAACCGATCTATTTTTTTCTTCAGAATTCCTGACCGGGTTTCAACGGGCTATGCGCCAGGCTCACTTGCCGATTAATGAGGATTTTCTGGAGGAAAGCGATTTTACCCAGCGTGACGGTTATCGCGCCGGACAAACACTCCTTAGCAAGGCCGAAGCCCCCACGGCGATTATCACCGCCGACGACGTGGTCGCTCTGGGAGTGATGGCCGCCGCTCAGGATCAGGGGCTGGAGATTGGGCATGACCTGGCCGTAACCGGCTATGGAGATATTTTACTGACCGAGTATGCCCAACCGCCCTTGACCACCATTCATCGGCCTACTTATGGCTTGGGCCAGCAAGCCTGCCGGATGCTGATCGCCCGGCTGCAAGGGGAAAAGTTGGAGAACGAGCAGGTTGTCATCAGGCCGTCACTGGTAATTCGCCAATCCAGCGATTTGGCTTTGTGGCTGTAGGAGACCATCTACGTTGGAACCCACGCCAGCGTAGCCATAATTCCAGGCCCAGACTGCCCTGGGGAACCTGGAGTAATAAAGTTAAACTTTACATTGCAAGGAGGCAAAGCAAATAAAATGGCTAAAGTAGTCTATGAAAGTATGACCAAAGCCTGGGGTGACGTGGTTGGGGTGAACAATCTCAACCTGGAAATCCCCGACAAGGAGTTCCTGGTGCTGGTTGGACCGTCGGGCTGTGGTAAATCTACTGCGCTGCGCTGTCTGGCCGGGTTGGAAGAAATTACCTCGGGCAATATTTACATTGGCGATCGGGTCGTCAACGACGTGCCGCCCAAGGACCGCGACATTGCTATGGTCTTCCAAAGCTATGCGCTCTATCCCCATATGACAGTGTATGACAACATGGCCTTTGGCTTAAAGCTGCGCAAAACGCCCAAAGCCGAAATTGACAAGCGCGTTCAGGAAGCAGCTAAAATTTTGGGCATTACCCAGTTGTTAGATCGCAAACCCAAGCAGATGTCCGGTGGCCAGCGGCAGCGCGTGGCGCTGGGCCGGGCCATTGTGCGCGACCCTGCCGTTTTCCTGTTCGATGAGCCGCTGTCGAACCTTGACGCCAAGCTGCGCGTCCAAACCCGCGCTGAAATTTCCAAGCTGCACCAGCGCCTGGGCACCACCTTTATTTATGTAACCCACGACCAGGTGGAGGCGTTGACCATGGCCGACCGCATCTGCGTTATGAAAGACGGCGTGCTGCAGCAAGTTGACACGCCTCAGCATTTGTATGACCATCCGGGGAATATTTTTGTGGCGGGTTTCATTGGTTCCCCCTCAATGAACTTCTTCAGCGGCACTATCACCGGCACGCTGGATGAGATGTATGCCGACTCCGGTGGGGTGCGGATTCGCCTGCAAAAGGATGAGGTGGAACAGTTGGGGCAAAAGAGCATTGGCCGCGAGGTTATTTTTGGCGTGCGCCCCGAAGACATCCACCACCCGCGCTACAAACCGGCCGGCATCACCGAGCAGTTGATCGAAGCAACCGTAGACGTGACCGAGTTGATGGGCAATGAAATCTTTGTCTACCTGGTCACCAACAATGATCAGAGCTTCATTGCCCGGGTTGACCCCCGCGCCGACCTGCGCCCCGGCGACAAAGTGCAGATGTCTTTCAACGCCGAAAAAGTGCATATTTTTGACCGGACCACCGAGAAAAATATTGCTACGCCTCACGACTAATTCAGCAAGGCGAATCGGTACGGAGAGTTTGCTCTGACGCCCAACAAAAGTTTGAACTAGCGTAAAAATTACGGTTTTTTAGAGGGGGAAGCTCAACGGGCTTCCCCCTTTGGTTTTTAATGAGAGATTTTCCCTGGTTTTTGATGTTGGGGTATTATAAAGAAAGACGATCGGAGATCGGTTACAATTTACTTAATCCTTAAAAGGAATTTGTTTATGTTAGTCACCTTAGTCATTATGGACGGCTGGGGGTTGAACCCCCGCAAAGATTACAACGCTGTTGCCCTGGCCAATACCCCTTATTTTGATTACATCTGGAACAACTGGCCCAGCGCCACACTGGAGGCCTCAGGCCGGGCCGTGGGGCTGCCGATTGGGCAGATGGGTAACTCAGAAGTGGGGCACATGAATTTGGGGGCAGGACGGATTGTGCCCCAGGATTTGACCTATATCAACGATTTAATCGAGAGTGAGGCGTTTTTTGAAAATCCAGCCCTGAATGAAACGATGCTGTCCGCTTTCAGCCGCAACAGCGCGCTCCACTTAATCGGCCTGCTGTCCGATGGGGGAGTCCACAGCCATCAAGAGCACCTCTACGCTCTGCTAAAAATGGCCAAACGCAAAAACCTGCCACGAGTCTTTGTCCATGCCATTCTGGATGGGCGCGATACCCCCCCGCGCAGCGGGGCCGATTACTTGAGCCAGCTTGAGGCCCAGTTGGATAAGATCGGGGTCGGGCAGATTGCCACCGTCGCCGGGCGCTACTACTCGATGGACCGGGATAAGCGTTGGGAACGGGTCAAATTAGGCTATGACGCGATGGTTCACGGGCTTGGCAAGCAGGCCCACAGCGCCGCCGAGGCTATCCAGGCATCTTACGCCGAGGGGGTAAATGACGAATTTGTTATTCCGGTGGTACTGGTTAATAGGCAGGGTGAACCAGTTGCAACCATCAACGACAATGACGCTATTATTTTCTTTAATTTTAGAGCCGACCGCGCCCGGCAAATGACCCGGGCTCTGGTCGAACCCAATTTCACGGGTTTTGAGCGACAAGGCGGCGGGTTAAAAGGCCTGAAAATGACCACCTTCATGCAGTATTATGACAACCAATTACCGGACTTCGCCTTTGAGATTCCCGAACCAACCAACGGCCTGGCCGAAACATTGTCGAAACTGGGCCACAAACAGTTTCACTCGGCCGAAACTGAGAAGTATGCCCACGTGACTTACTTTTTTAACGGGGGGCGCGAGGTTCCCTTTGAGGGAGAAGATCGGGTGCTGGTTCCTTCGCCCAAAGTAGCCACCTATGATTTGCAGCCGGAAATGAGCGCGGCCGGCGTTGCCGAGACGGTCGTCGAAGCAGTTAAATCAGGCCAGTACACCTTTGTGCTGGTTAACTTTGCTAACCCCGATATGGTCGGGCATACCGGCTTTTTGGACAAGGCGATCATCGCCGCGGAAACGGTAGATAACTGCGTCCGGCAGGTCGTTGAAGCGACAGTCAGTATGGGCGGCGCTGCCCTGGTCACCGCCGATCACGGCAACTCGGACCAGATGTTGGATTATGATACCGGCAAACCCCACACGGCCCACACCACCAATTTAGTGCCGTTTATCTATGTGGCCCAGCAAAAACCAGGCTGGCGTTTTGCTAACGGCATCCTGGGGAATGTCGCCCCAACCATACTGGAACTGCTGGAGATCGAACCACCCTCACAGATGACTTGTAAGTCGCTCATCCGGCGATAAGAAAGAAGGGGCAGGTCCCGAAGACGTGCCCCTTTTCATTACTTCGCGTGTAATGAAAAATACGCCACTAACTGCCATCTCCCCCACCACCATTTCAGATGGGCCTTGCCCAGGTAAAAGCCATCTTCCACCTGTACCAGCTCATCCAGGATACGGCGGATGGACAGGCGCGGGTTGCCGGGCAGGTCGTAATCAATCCTGAGCACTTGACGGTCGGGGTCGGCCAGGCCGGGGGCAGTGTACGTTTGGAAGGCAAAGGCGCGGTAGGTCCGAGGGAAGTCATCTATGTAGCCGCGATAGAGGGGCCAGTAGATATGGGCCAGGGCCAGCGAGTCGCGGGTAAAGATGTTATCGCCCCGAGCTTGGGCCGCGTTAAAGGTTTTGCCCTGCCACGGCAGCCAGGCGTTGACAACCAACTCCATGAGTTGAGTCAGGCCAGGGGTAATATCAAGCGCGACGAGTTTGCCCGCATACCGCCCGTCAAGAGGGGGGGCGGGAGGAGTCCCCGCCCGAAAAAGGTCGTTCAGCATGGCCAAACCGTGCCGGCGATCCTGTTTCAGCACTGCCTGAGCCGCCTCAATTTTTGCCTCGGCCGATTCAATCAAATTGAGGTTTGGCGTTGAGAGACGACCCTTTCCTGTAACTCGAATAAGAGCTTGGCTCAGTTGGGGCATTAATTCCTCTCAACACTTAATTTTCGCCGCAGAAAATAAACCAGGGCTGCGCCAGCCGCGATGATGGCGGCGCTCAGCAGCAAAAGCGGAATAGGGGAAGTGGTTGTTGGGCCGGGAGGAGGAGGAAGCTGCGCTCGCTCCTCAGGGGTACGGGCGTGACGGCGGGCCAATTCCAGCCGTAAACTCTCCTCGCCCCTGGCCATGGCCCAGCGATGATTGGCGGCAAAGAGCGGCTTGAATAAAAAAGAGAGGTAGCGCAGCAGCAGCTTATCGGCTCGAATGCGCCAATCATAGGTGATGTTCACTTCCGGCCCCTCTTGCTCAAACATCCAGATGCCCCGTCCCACAAAGTCACCCCATGCTTCCAGGGTAAACCCGTGGGGAACACGGGCCTCGGTGACGCGAAATTGCCAACGCAGGGTGTAGGGCAGCCAGCCCTTGGTGTAAAGCCTGACAACTTTGCCTACCCCTGACTCATCGCCCGGCTGCAACTGCTGCACGTCCAGATAAACTGAAGGCCACCAGCGCACCAGGTCGGACGCATTGGTAATGATTTCAAAAATTTCCTGGTGAGTACCCGGTACTCGCCAGTGAGTGATGAAGTGGTAGTCATTGCTGGTCATTTTTAGCCCACCATCCCTTTATAAATTGCCGTAGCCACGAGGCCCAGCGTATAAGCCGTAGTATAGTAAATAACCAACGGCTGCGGCCCGCGTCGCCAAAATAGGGCCAGAGACAAGACAGCCAAGATGGCAACCACGTACAAGTCCAGCCCAATTTCCTCGAAGGCCAAGTTGGCAAAAATGCCCAGGGCGATAAATAAGCCGTTGATTACCAGGAAAACCCAATCTCGCTGGGTCATCTGTCCCCGGTAAGGAAAGAGAATTTGCAGAAACATCAGGGCGGCATTGACCATAACAAAGCCGGCAAAGAAGACCCAGTGGGAAAACTCGTCGTCATTGAAGATGATAACACGGCAAAGAGGACTGTCTTCGTCATCGAGGCAGAAGCGGACATGGAGATAGTTTGTCACCTCGTGGGTACCGTAGCTGGCTGCCAGGAGATAGACACCGATAAAAAAAGTTAGATTGAGAGCCAGGTGCCAGCGCCCTTCGCGGGTCGGGCTGTCGTACTCGACTTGCTTTTTCAACAGATAGAAGGCGATCATGCTGATCAAGGGTAAAACGAGCATGTTGAGCAAATCCACCCAGCGCAGAAATTCATTTGCGGCGACGTAGCCGGTGGTCAGGCTGCTCAAGCGGTTAATGGAAACCAGGATGACATCTACCGATTGCACCAACAACAGCCAATGAATCCAGTTTAACCCTGATTCAACCGCTGGTCTGGCTAAGGTAGCCGTTCGTGGGGCCATACGTTTGTCGCTCCTTCATAAATAACCCTCACCCCCCAACCCCCTCGCTCTGCCCTCCCTACGATCGTCCCAATGGGAGAGGGGGCGTCGCGCCAGCGACGGGGGTGAGGGCTTTTTCGTCGCTGGTGGTGTGACAAAGGCTCACAACGACTCCTCTATTAATTCAGCGCCAGGGGGCAGCAGTAATCATCAATAGCGGCCCAAAAAACGGCCATATCTTCGGGGCGCAGATGAACATCCATTTTGTATAAACCGGGAGTAATCGGGGTGGTAGACAGCTTGACCAGGCTTAAGACCTGCATCGTCACAATCGGGTCAATATACTCAGTTTTGACGCCTTTTTCGTGCCGGGCAAAGAAATTGACGACCAGGCCGTCGGCCAAAATAACAACTCGCTTGGCCTGTCCATTGACGACGAGATGATAAATGGAGCCAATATCGGGCCGTATCTCTTTGCGGATCGTTACATTTTTCTGAATTTTCTGAGCAATAAAATCGGCCAGACGCTCGCGCCATTCCGCTGAATTACTGCCGGTTAGGTCCATCGCTTCGGCCAGGGCGGGCGCAGCCTGGATAAAAGCTTGCATCGTCTCCTCCGTAAGGGGTGCGGCCAACAGGTTTTGCAGAGGGATAAAATCCTCGCCTTGCAGGAAGCTCATGCCCTCTTTGTAAAAGTCGGCAAACCAGCCGAGGCGGACTTCGACCGGAACAGGCACATGGGTCTGGAGCTTCAGCAAAATGTTCAAAAAGTCTATGGCCAGGCGAAATTCATAATCCTTGGAGGAAGCGCTGATCAAGGCCAGTTCGTCGGCCCGGTTCGACTTGTTCTGGCGGGCAAAAAAGTCGTCCAAATTTTTGGCGCTAAAAATAGGATAGCCGGTGCTGCCGATAATCGTATCAACGCCGTTGCAGAGAGGGCGTGACACATTGTTGAAGGTGAGCACAGTTGATGCAGCCAATAATGTGACTGCCTTCTGGCTGCGGCCCTGGCGCAGGCAGTAGCGCACCCCTCGATTGTCCGGCAGGGGAATGGCCTCGAATTGCTGGTAGCCCGACTGCCGGGCAACATTCTGCCACAACTGCTGCAGCTCTTCTTCCGGCAGGGGATAACTGTTGGTCAGGGCCAGCTCCTGATAAGAATGATGATTCGCCAAATAGGTCTGGATAGCCTGTTCAATGGCCGGATAATCGGGCTGGAAAACCCGGTCACTGTACGGACAGTTCAGGATGACGGGCAAACAATCATCGGCTACGACATAGCGCGGCAGCGAGCGATACTTGAGCCGGGCCGCGGCGTAAGGCAAGGTCGTCCGATCTATCTCCAGGGCGAACGAATGGTCCGAAATATCAACCGCAAAAATATTGGCGGTGCTGTTGTGGAGCATAGTCAATTGTTCCACCAGCCGGGTCCCAATGGCACCATTGCCGCCAATTACGGCAATCCGGCGGGTTTGAAAGGTGGGCAGGCCCAAACGGCCAAAGGAGGTCGCGGCGGCATGGATGACCGCTTCGCCCACGCCCATCGCTTCAAAGACAGCTTTGATGTCGCTGCGCGCGTTAGACAGCACCGGCAAAAGGGCCAGGCCCTGATTCTCTTCAATCATTTGCAGATTCTTGCGCTCGCCGGCCACCGTCACCTCGACCACCCCCACAATCAAACCTTCATCTACCGCCGACTTGACGAGGGCGTGGCGCGGGTGCCGGCTGTTTTTATAAATCTCATAAATCTTGGCGACGATATAGCCCCCATCCTCGTACACAATCAACCGTTCTCCCCGCTCCCGGCATTTCTGCAGCGCCTGGGCCAGCCGGTATTCGGCCAGGGCTTGCATGGCGGTGAGATAATCGCCGGTGACAACCGGGTCGGCATAGAGGTCAGCAATATCGTGCTCGGTTTGGGTCTCCAAAAATGAAGACTGCTTGAAATCAAACAGGTACTGGGTTGGCTCGGTGGGATGGGTGACGAGCTTGAGCGACATGTAATTATGGTTGGAGGCGTGGTCTAACATGGTAATGTAATCCCAATTCACATCGCCGTAGGGAATACCGATGAAGGTATCAATCTGATAGCCCAGTTCCTGAATAGTCTGTAAGGTCCGGGCCGTTTCGTGGGAACGGTGATGAATAATGATGACCCGCAACCTGGAGTCATCCAGCTCTTTCTGAGGCAAAGTATCATAAATATACTTTTGCACCGGCATGGCGATATTGGCAATGATTTGCCTGGCCCGGCTGTGGGTTGAGGTCTCCTCGTCGGTGTAAATATAGAGAAACAGGCTGGCGGTAGTGGTCCGACTGGCTTCATCGTAGCGCGTCCCCTTGATCTGCCACTCCAGGGTGTAGGGGCGGGTGTAGTCGTCTATGGTTTTCCAGACCATCAATTTGCCGGTGCGCCGGTCGGCCCCTGGTTTTAACTCATAGCGGCAGGAGGCCTCGGCGATGCGGTCGGAAATCTGGCCTGACCGGATAATCGAGAACAGGGCGTTAAAAGCCACCGCGCCGGAGGGTTCGCCGGGGCCGATCAGGCGCTGCAAAATGGCCGACTCGACGAAGAAAGAAACTTCCAGGGCTTCCTTCTCCGGAATTTGGGGCAGCAGACGCCCCGGGCCAGACAGGATAAAGTTCTCCGGGCTGCGAATGACCACAAGTTTTTCCAGGGGGATAATCGGGTTGCAGTCGCGCGCCTGGGTGGCCAGTTGTTCAACCAGGGCTGTCAGAAAATAGCTGGACAGCATGCTTTGGATTAGCCGCGTATTGCTGCCGCGCAATTTGTCAGACAGGTCGCGGGTGATATTGTGCATAATGATCTGGGCTTGCAGGACGTTGTCAAAGATCTGGGGAGGAATAATCATGAGTTTGGTGTCATCCCGGGTGGCGACAATCGTTGCCTCACGGGGATATTTGCCCACAACCGCAACCTCACCAAACGACTCTCCGGGGCCAAAGGTGCGGATGACTCGCAACTGGGTCGAACCTTTTTCTACGGTGCCTAGCTTGGCCGGGTCTACCTCAACCGCAACTTCACCTTCCAACACGATATACATTTCACGCCCCCAGCTATTCTCCTCAAAAACAACCTCCCGGCGCTGGTAGGTGACAATCTGGTTGGTAGCTACCAGCGCTTCCAGTTGTTCAGTCGAGAGTCCATGCAAAATGGGCGCTTTTTTTAATAATTCGATATAGGACATGGTTTAATTCCCCAGTATCGTCTAAATAAGACCCCATATTATTGCGGAATGGCAGGGGCGAGGCAGGTCGAAAAATTGGCTACTTTGTTCTGAGAACACAGCACCAACCTACTTTGTCCCTATGCGGATATACCAGATAGTTGTTCTGGTTTTACTTAGCCAGCCATTGGCCCATCAACATTAATGACCACCGGGCCGCCGCCAAAGCGGACAATAACCAGAGCTTGCTCTCCCTCGGCGGGGTTTGACTCGCGGTGGATTTCCCCTTTGGGAATGTAGATGTAGTCGCCGGGTCGGCCCACGACTACGTTCTGACCACCTGAGCCGAATTCCAGGCGGCAGTTGCCCTCTATGACATAGGCTACCGTTTCCCAATCGCCGTGATGATGCCAGTTGGAGATGTTGCCCGGCTTGGTCCGAGCAATGCCGACCCAGAGGTGATCCGTTTGGATGGCCTCCTCGCGAATCATTCCCGCCGTCTGAGCCGCAGCCATGATGCGCTCTTCGGGCCGGACTAACTTGACCCCGCTTATGGGTTGTTTTTGATCCATCGTCATTGCTTATGTCTCCTTCAAAACAGTAAATGGTACGGTTACTACTCAGCCTATCAGGTGACTGGCACTTCTATCGCTGAGGTCTGATTTTGCTTCAGCGATGTATTTATTGAAGCGAAAGTGCCAGTCACCTGGGTATTACGATGATCCTTATATCTCAAAAAAGTCATCCGCTGTCCAGGGAGGAGCGCAGACAACTAAAAATTCAAGGTCTTCGGTTTCCTTGTTAAAAACCTGATGCACTTCGCCCGGCATAATCAGGCACGACTGCCCCGGCGACAAGGTAAAGTGATGGTCGTCAATCACCATCGTCGCTTTACCTTTGAGCAGGTAATAGGTTTCTTCGGAGACTTTGTGGTAATGGCGAGGAGATAATTTACCATGAGGAACCACTGCGTGAGCTAAACTATGTTTGGTCGTCCCGCCGGCTTCCGGAAGGCTGCCCACTAATTCGTAGATAATCTCGCCCAGCGGGGCCAAAAACGGTTCGGCAATTTCTGCTTTGGTGGTCACTCTCATGGCTACCTCCTTATTAAGAAAGCAAGCGTGCTGCCAATTGTCTATACGCCCAGTTTATCCCAAGGGAATGTTCATTTTCCAGACCAAAAAGTGCTCATTTTTTACTCACTTTGGTCAGGTGACAAAGGATAGGGGGAAAGTATCGGAGGAAAGGCGAGTCAGGAGCACGAGGCTGAAGCCATCGTGCTAAAAAAGCTAAGCCCGGTTGGGCTAAAATTGGCTTTTTTAGGGCGCTTCAGCGTCCTTTGTCCCCTCAGCTCGATGCTTCAGCGTCGGGCTACGAGCGGCAATACGCTAACTCCTTGAAATCCATCTTGAGCCAATAAAAAAGCTACAGGTTGCCCTGTAGCTCAGCTCAAAGATTATAGACCAACGACTCAGACCATCAGCTTGTCAATAACCCTTCGGCGGTCAGCGGTCTCCGGTCGGTGTCGTCTACATTCCCAATGCGTCGCGGATGCGGTCGAAAAAGCTCTTTTCCTTTTGGGGGATAACCTCGCGGTCGAGAGTTTTGCCCAATTCCAGCAGCAGATGGCGCTGCTCCTTGGTCAGGTTGGTTGGGGTGCGGACTTGCAGGGTGACAATCTGGTCCCCCCGGCCCATATTGCTGCCGTCGCGACGGAGGCGGGGCACACCTTTACCGCGCAGCCGGATGGTGTCGCCGGTTTGTGTGCCGGCGGGGATGGTCATCATCTCTTTACCATCCAGGGTCGGTACTTCAACTTCGTCTCCCAACGCCGCCTGGGTAATGTTAATGGCCAGTTCCAGATGAATCGTATCTTCATTACGGCGAAAATAGACATGAGGCTTGACCCGGATTACCACGTACAGATTGCCCGGTGGGCCGCCCAGCGCGCCGCTTTCACCTTCCCCCGACAGGCGAATTTGGGTACCATTGTCTACTCCGGCGGGCACTTTGACCGACAGGCGGCGCGTTTTTACGATCCGGCCCTGCCCCCGGCACTCCCGGCACGGACTGGTAATGATTTCACCCCGGCCCTGGCAGCGGGGACAGGTGCCGATATTGATAAAAAAGCCAGTCTGCCGCCGAATTTCACCGGTACCGTTGCATTCCGGGCAGCGGATGGGCGATGTGCCGGGTTCGACGCCGCTGCCGTTGCATGTATTACAGGTCTCCTGGCGCGGCACTTCGATCTCTTTTTCCAGGCCAAAGACAGCCTCTTCAAATTCCAGGGTCATCTCATAGCGCAGGTCGGCGCCCCGGCGCGGGCCACCCCGCTGCCGGCGGCTCCGCCCGAATCCGCCCAGGCCGCCAAAGACCTCTTCAAAAATTTCAAAGGGGTCGCGAAAGCCGCCGAAATCCTGGAAGCCGCCAAAGCCGCCCACCCCACCGACTCCAGCGTGACCGAAACGATCGTACAGGCTCCGCTTCTGTTCATCAGAGAGAATCTCGTAAGCCTCATTGACTTCTTTGAAGCGATCCTCGGCGTCCGGCTCTTTGTTAACATCGGGGTGATACTTGCGAGCCATCTGGCGATAGGCTTTTTTGATTTCTTCGGGTGAAGCGCTCTTGGCCAAGCCCAGCACTTCGTAGTAGTCACGTTTGTTGCTCATAGGAACCTGTCACATGTAACAAAGTAGCAAGATAGCAGACAAAATCTGCCACCTTGCTACGTGCTACCCTGCTACTTTAACTCGCTTCGCTAAATTCACCTTCAACCACATCTTCATCGCGCGGGCCTTGACCGCTCTCACCGCCGGGAGTTTGACCTCCAGGCGCGGCCCCCCCGGCAGCACCGTACATTTCCTGGCCTATCTTTTGCAGGGTCTGGCCTAAATCATCGGCGCTGCTCTTGATGGCGTCAAGATCGTCTCTTTCCAAAGCCTTCTTGACCGCCTCGATCTTGCCTTCGATCTCGCTCTTGAGGTCGCCACTGATATGCTCACCCTGCTCGCGCAGGGTCTTCTCGGCGGCAAAGACAAGAGTATCGGCCTGGTTGCGAGCTTCGATGTGGCTCTTGCGCTGGGCATCCTCTTCTTGATGCCGTTCGGCGTCTTTGACCATTTTCTCTATTTCACTGTCGCTCAGGCCACTGGAAGGCATAATTTGCATACGCTGCTCTTTGCCGGTGGCCTTATCCTGCGCGGTGACATGCAAAATACCGTTGGCGTCAATATCAAAGGTGACTTCAATCTGGGGGACACCTCGCGGCGCGGGGGGAATGCCATCCAAAATGAACTTACCCAGGCTCTTATTGTCCTCGACCATGGGCCGCTCGCCCTGAACCACATGAATCTCGACCTGGGTCTGGTTGTCGGAAGCGGTCGAGAAAATCTGGCTCTTTTTGGTCGGAATGGTCGTGTTGCGCTCGATCAGCGGGGTAGCCACCCGGCCCAACGTTTCGATGCTCAGGGTCAACGGGGTCACGTCGAGCAGCAGCACATCCTTGACGTCGCCGCCCAAAACCCCGGCCTGGATGGCCGCGCCAACTGCCACCACCTCATCGGGATTCACGCCCTTGTGCGGCTCTTTGCCAAAGAGCTTGCGCACTGCTTCCTGCACAGCCGGCATGCGGGTTTGACCGCCGACCAGCACAACTTCGTCAATTTTATCGGTGCTGGTTTTGGCATCCCGCAACGCCGAGCGGCACGGCTCCAGCGAGCGTGTAACGAGATCGTCGGTGAGTTGCTCCAACTTGGAGCGGGTCAGGTTCATGGTCAGGTGCTTGGGGCCGGAGGCATCGGCAGTGATGAAGGGTAGGTTGATTTCGGTCTGTTGGGTGGTCGAGAGTTCAATTTTGGCTTTTTCCGCCGCCTCTTTCAGGCGTTGCAGCGCCTGGGTATCCGACCGCAGGTCAATGCCTTCTTGTTTTTTGAACTCGTCGGCGATGTAGTCAATGACTTTCTGGTCGAAGTCATCGCCGCCCAGGAAGGTATCGCCGTTAGTAGAGCGGACTTCAAAAACGCCATCGCCCACATCGAGAATGGAAATATCAAAGGTACCGCCGCCCAAATCGTACACGGCGATATGCTCATCACTTTTCTTGTCCAGGCCGTAAGCCAGAGAGGAAGCGGTTGGCTCGTTGATGATGCGCAGCACTTCTAACCCGGCGATTTTACCGGCGTCTTTGGTGGCCTGGCGCTGGCTGTCGTTGAAATAGGCCGGCACGGTGATGACGGCCTGGGTGATTTTTTCACCCAGGTAGGCTTCGGCGTCGTCCTTAAGTTTTTGCAGAATCATGGCGCTGATTTCCGGCGGGGAGTAATCTTTGCCACCCATGACAACCCGGATGTCGCCGTTGGGCGCTTCTTTCACTTCATAGGGAACGAGCTTCAAAGCACGCTGCACTTCCGGGTCTTTGTATTTGCGGCCCATAAAGCGCTTAACCGAGAAAATGGTATTTTTGGGGTTGGTCACCGCCTGGCGTTTGGCTACCTGGCCAACCATGCGCTCGCCAGTTTTTGGGTTAACCGCCACGATAGACGGGGTGGTTCGATTGCCTTCGGCATTGGGAATGATCGTCGGCTCGCCGCCTTCCATCACGGCCATGGCCGAATTGGTTGTGCCCAAGTCAATGCCTAGAATTTTTGCCATAATCTGGTACTCCTGTGATTGATGCTAAAAAGATGATAGACAATATTAAAAAGTTGGAGGGCTGGAAGACTGGTCTCTTCTACTGGTTCCAAAACTGAGTTTGGGAGCCAGTAGGATTGGAAGGTTGGCAAAAAATCCAGCCTCCCAATCCTCCATTCTTCCCCTACTTTGCCACCCGCACCAAAGCCGGTCGGATGACCCGGCTGCCGATTTGATACCCTTTGCGCAGCTCGCCAATAATCTGGCCTTCCTCGTGGTCGGGGCTATCTTCGTGGCTGACCGCCTCGTGTAAGTTGGGGTCAAAAACCCCGGCGGTGCTGATTGAACTGACCCCCTGGTCGTCCAATATTTTATCCAGTTTACGTTGGACCAGGCGAAACCCTTCGACCCAGCCCACAAGCTGGCCGTCGAGTTGGGGGGGCACATTTTGAAAGGCCAAGTCCATATCGTCCAGGGCGCTAATGACACCTTGCAGCACATCGGCCTTAATCATATCACGCTGTAACTTCAGTTGCTCTTCCTGGCGTCTTTTATAATTAGCCAGTTCGGCTGCCGCTCGCTGCCACCCATCCAAATTTTGGGCGGCCTCCTGCTGCGCCTGTACCAGTTGCTGTTCCAGGCTGGTCGCTTCGGTCTCTTTGGCCGTGCCGTTGTCGCCGGAGGCAATTTCGGCCTCTCCGACAACAGATTCTTTCTCCAGAATGGGTTCGTCCATGACTTGCTCTTTCTGCTTCTTTTTTGCCATAAGCTACCTCCTAAAAAATAGTGGTTAGTAGTCAGTAGCTAGTAATCAGTAGCTGGATATTTTTCCTGACTACTGATTACTGGTTACTATCCTACTGATTCTTATACCCGTACAGGTCGCTTATCAAGTCGCTCATCAAATACGACATATATTTAACGACGGAAACGGCCCGGCCGTAAGCCATGCGCACCGGACCCAACACCCCCATTGCCCCGGCGACGGTATCGTCAATGCCATAACGGGCCAGAACAATGCCGACTTCCGACAGCTCTTCCCATTTGCCTTCGCCACCGATAATAATCTGAACCCCGCCATGCTGCAACGCCTCGCCCACCAACTGCTCGACCAACTGGCGCTCTTCCAGGGCGCGTATGACCTGCTGGACGCCCTCCCGGTGTCTAAACTCCGGCTGGTTGAGCGAGTTGAGCAGGCCATCATGATAAATATCGCTGCTGCGGCGGGCATCAATGCGCCGCATCGTATCAACGGCGACTTCGCCCACGGTAGCCGCCAGGCCGGTTAAGGTAGTGGTGGTGGCCGCCACCTCTTGCGCGTCCAACCCGGCCCACAAATCGCTCAGTTGTCGAGCCAGGGGGCCAAGCTCATCCTGGTCAGCCGGCGAGTCGAGTTCCAAAATTTGCTGTTTGAGCGTCCCCCCTTGCAGGACCAAAATGAGCAGCATCAAATTCTCGTGCAGAGAGATCAGTTCGACATGCTTCAAATAACAGCGCTCGCTTTTGGGCGCTGTAACCAGGGAGGCGTTGTGCGAGGTGCGAGCCAAAACCGCCGCGCTCAGGCGCAGCCATTGATCTAGCTCCAGCCGGGACTGATGGAATTGGTGGCTGATCATACGCTGCTCTTCAAGAGGCAAGTCAGCCTTTTCCATCAACTTTTCGACAAAATAACGGTAGCCCACTTCAGTCGGGATGCGCCCGGCAGAGGTGTGGGGCTGCATCAGGTAACCTTTTTCCTCCAACACCGCCATTTCATTGCGGATCGTCGCCGAGCTGACCCCAATGGGATAATCTTCCGTTATTGTTTTAGAGCTGACCGGTACGGCGGATTTGATGTACTCCTGGACCACCAAGCGCAAAACTATCTGTTGTCGCTCAGATAAAAGGGTGTCAGCCATTGTTGTTAATCGCCCTTTAGCACTCTACCCTTGCGAGTGCTAAAAATATGCCCGGAATCATACCATAAAGTGGGGGTCAAGTCAAACGAAAATGGAAAGATGGAGGGG
>JAHDWA010000101.1 GCA_023382535.1 Anaerolineae bacterium
TACCATGCCTTTGTCTTTTTAGTTATTTTGTTAGCAACATTGCGCTGTAATAATAATAGATAAGATAAAAAAACGCAGGCCCACTCCAAAGGAAGCAGAGCGAACATTTAGGATACATACGATTTTTACTGCGCATTTGAAAGATGTTATTTGGTTTACACCGCCATTATCAATCGCAGCTACTACTAAAATTGGAAGAAGCAACCGAGCTAAGCTCGGAATATTAGATGTAAACCTTCTTGGATGGTCTCAATCTGTGCCTAGAATTAGTGAGACGATGTACCAAACTATATTGGACTTAGCTGATGCTGAACAATTAATATCTAGCACAATTTCTAATAATGCTAGCTATGAAATTCCTGATCATTGGAGTAAAACAAAAGTTCGTAGGTTCCTTTCCGAATTCAAAAAGACTGTACTTGAACGTCATCGATCAACTTGTGTAGTTTGTGGAACGAAACTAGGTGCTGTAATTGAGGTAGCTCACATAAGCCCATATGCTACAGATAAGCAAAACAGGGCAAATCCTGCAAATGGCATTTGTTTATGTTCATTCTGTCATCGGGCCTTAGACAAACGTTTAATCGCAATTAAACCTAACGGAGAATTATTGGTTAGCAAATCCATTAGTGACCTAATTGCTGTAAGCCATTTTATGGCAATAGATCCCGTTACGAGAAAAAGTTGGTTATCCGGAGTAGAGGCTCAGTTTCTTGAACTTACCGTAAGATGGTTTAATGATAATAGAGGCAATGAGCAAAATTAGTGCGTTGGAAACCAAGTTACATAAATGATTTATAGCTTAATGCTAATCTTTAATTCGAATTTTAATCGAAGATTACCCAATTTCAGGCAACCAAAAACAACAATTTGTGTTACAATAGTATAGAACATATATTCGAATATGATACACTTAGTAAATGGATGAAGAGAAAAAAGCGGCCTTTCAGCAGAGAATAATAGATTATTGGTGGGCTTATGGAAGGCATAAGTTGGCCTGGCGTCAAACCACTGACCCATGGAAGATACTTCTGGCAGAAGTATTGCTTCGTAAAACAACCTCAATACAGGCTGAAGATGTTTTTAATAAGTTGAGCAGGTTTACAGCTGATGACATTAAACAAATGAGAACTGAGCAGCTTGAAGCAGACTTATATCCTCTTGGCATGAGTAAAGTTAGAGCAGAGCAACTTCAACAGATGGCCGCGAGAGTCAAAGATGCTAATCTCGACCAAATTATGTCTGATGATTTTCTTAGGTCAATGCCTGGGGTTGGCCGCTACATTTCCAATTCCGTCAGATGTTGTGCTTTTGGGATACCAGCCCCAGCCCTCGATACAAATATGATTCGCGTTGTTGAGCGGGTATTTGGTTGGAAATCTGAAAGAACCAGAGCACGGGAAGATAAAAAATTTTGGCAGTTTGCCGAAACACTTGTTCCTGAAAATCACTGTCGAGAATATAATTGGGGAGTTCTAGATTTTGGCGCCGCAGTATGTACTTTCAGAAATCCTAAATGTGATAAATGTCCTCTCCAAAACATTTGTAACTATTATCAGACAAATGTCGAAACCTGATCTTTGTTTCGGCTGAAATGAGTTAAGGATGAATGATAAAAAACCTACTGTTATTTCATTATTTTCAGGTGCAGGAGGTTTTGATTGGGGTTTTCACCGTGCTGGTTACACTACAATCCTTGCATGTGAAAAACTTCCAGAGCCAGCAAAAACACTGGCAAAAAATTTAAACCTTGAGATAGAAAAAACTCCTGCTGCCCCAACTATAAACGGCCGTGGAATAATGGTGCAGGGCGATATTCGGCAGGTTGATTTTAGCCAGGTTGGAATACAGCCTGACGTTGTTATTGGTGGGCCGCCGTGTCAAGATTTTTCAGTAGCTATCAGTAAGAAGGATGATAAACGACCAGGTTTGGACGGAGGACGAGGCAAGCTGTACGTAGAGTTTGTACGGGCGCTTATGTTCTTGCAGCCCAAGGTGTTTGTCTTTGAAAATGTGCCAGGTTTAATCAGTGCAAATAGCGGAACTGCCTACGAGGTTATTCAGTCCGATTTTCAGCATTTAGAAGAAAAACGTATTGAGAGTATCAAAGAACATGGAGCCAGCCAATTTCCTAAAAATGAAATTGAAGGTTATGACTTAATTTTCTGTGGCATTGTTAATGCGCCAGAACTCGGTGTACCACAAACAAGACGGCGCCTAATCATAATAGGCCTTAGAAGAGATATAGCTCGTCGAATTGGGTCAGATGCCGTCGAAAAGTTGCGCACGCAGATCAACAGCAATCTAAGCGGTGGTAACAGTTTGTTGTCTCGGTATCCCCTAACAACAATTGAAATTTTCGAGGGCAAGACCCTTTTGGAGTTAAACGAGAAGTATAATCAGGTAATGAGAGCTTTTGAAGACTTAACCAAGTCCCCTCCAAACCCCGCTGCGATTAATTGGAAGCAAGAAATCTGGAATAATTTGACATTCGATATAAAAACTGATTATCAGTTTGTTAATCAAATTACTAATTTTCAGGATCAGGAATTTGAATTGGCTATGAAAGAGCATTCAAGTATTTTGGAGAATTTAGGCTGGCTTAATAACCCTATAGATAAATCAAAGGTCTTAGATCAAACCTGTAAGGATATTCGTTTAACGAAAGCTGTTATTGATAGAATGTATAATATTCCCCCGGGGCAAAACTACGAATTTGTAAATGGAACTAAATGGCAGGTTGAGGGTAAGGACATAAGCTTTATTTATCGTCGAGCAGAGCCTCTTAAGCCTGCTTGGACTGTAATGGCGTATGGCGGTGGCGGCACTTATGGTTACCATTATGAACGAAATCGTGCCCAACTTACACTGCGAGAACGGGCAAGAATACAGACATTTACCGACGACTTTCAATTCTATGGTCCTAGGGTTCGTGCCCAAATCGGGGAAGCCGTTCCCCCTCTGCTGGGAGAACGGATAGCTCAAATACTAAAACCAATCCTCCAGATAGCTGTAGAATAAGCCGTCTCTGTGAGTGTAGAGGTTTCGGCCCATACCTTTTAACAAATATCAAACGAAAGCCCGACTCCTTCATTAGAGTCGGGCTTTTGCCATATTAATCGATCACTTCTAAGCCCAATTTGAATGATCTTTCCACATGGAAGAATCAACATGATTGTTCCTGTTCAGGTTACTCGCTAACCCCATAGACAGTGTAGCCTGCAGATCCTCCTTTCCACATGGAAATCCCTGGTTTTTCAAATCGTTTTTCTTTATGCTTGATGTATGGCACACGCGATTGATTACTCGACCCAGGTCGTCCCCCTGGAACTCTTTGCCGACAACCCGCTCCGCTTGGCCCCCGAAGATCATCCTAACGGCTACTGGAGCGAGACGCACGGCAACTATAACGCCTGGTGGGCGCACTATAAAGGCTATTCTCTCAACCGGAAAGCCAACGGGCTAGATGTCTACCCGGTCAAGCTGAACATCGTTCGGCCAGCCGTGATCAATCACGCCGCTTTGTTACTCGGCCAGTTTACGGATCGGATTGTCCGCTTCGGCCTCTCCAACGCCTACGGAGTGGAGCAGGCGCTGGGTGAGGAAATCACCCGCGACCTGAATATGACCTGGCATCTCAACGGTGGCGATGCGCTGCTGTTAGAGCAGGCCATTTATCAGCAAATTTTCGGGGGGATGTACTGGAACGTGGCCTGGCATCCGACCCGTAAACGCTGGCCCATTCGCTACTTCAGCGTGGACCCGCGCGCCTGCTTCCCGGTTTGGGATGCCAACGACTACAACCGGCTGGTCGCGATTGATGTCATTCACCAGGTCCCCCGGCCAACCGCCATTGCCCGCTACCGGGTGCAGCCATCGCCATTTCAACAAACCGAACGGGAATTTTGCACGATCAAAGAACACTGGGACGAGAACGAGTACGAGATTACCGTAGACGGGGAGATTGGCAGTTGGCCGGATGGGGCCAAAATGAGCGGGCCGAATCCTTTCCTCGACCCGGTGCTGGGGGTCAAGGTCATCCCCTACGTCTATGCCCCCCGGATCAGAGTGGGCGAGTTTGAAGGCGAGAGCCTGGTCCCCGGCCTCGTCGGTGGGATGAAAGAGCTGAACAACAACCTGGCCCACTTGAACGAGGGCCTGGCCGACGCGATGCACCAACAGCCCTGGATCAAGGGCCGGCCCAAAGGGGCCGCCGGCTTCGACCAGCAGCGCAGCTCGTGGATTGACCTGGGTATGGGCCAGGTGGGCAGCGGGATCGAGCCGGAGGTAGGCCGCCTCGAAGGGGCCGATCTGACCGAACCCATGATTGACCTGGTGGCCAACAAGCTGCCGGAACTGATCCGCGAGCACTCGAATCTGCCCAACGTGGGCTACGGCCGGACCGATGCCAGCGTCCGCAGCGCGCTAACCCTCCACTATATGATGTGGCCGGCGACGAACGTGGGCCTGCACTACCGGCTCAACGCTTCGCTGGCGCTGAAGCAGATCGGCTACCTCACCTACGTCATGGCCCTGTCCAAGCGCAAGCTGGGCGAGAACATCAATGCGGTGGAAAGCATCGGCTTCAACGCCAGCGATAAGCACATTGAGGCGATCCTGATGGGCCATAAAACCCACTGGCCGCCAATGCTGCCGCAAGACCGGACGGAGCTGGTCAACGAAATGGTCCAGCGCATTGCCGCCCAACTTATCAGCCGCGAGACGGCGATCCGCCGGCTGGACGGTGCGGACGAGTTGCAAGAGGAGCTGGACCGCATCGAGGAGGACATCCAGGCCGAGCAGGACCGGCAGATGGAGATGGCCGAGCAGCAGAACGAGATAACTGACGAGCAGGCCGATAAAGATATGGACCGCTCGATGCAGCAGGCCGAGCATAAAAACAAATTGGATATGCAGCGGGATAAGGCCAAGCCCAAAGACCGCACCAACAACGCCCAGGCCAAAGGTGGGCGAAGTAAAAATAATGGCAAATAACTACGAAGTGGCCCGTAGAGGCCAAAGGAGTTTACCCTGTGTCCGACGAAACCAATACTCAAGACCTCTCCCAACTGACCGAGAAGCTGACCCAGCTCTCGGCCCAACTTGAACAGGCCAAGGCGGCCCTGACCGAGCGTGACAACAAAATCAAGGAACTCGAAGGCGCCACCGGCGGCTTCAAAACGGCTAACGGCCAGCTCACCAGCAAAGTGACCGACCTGGAGGCCAAACTCGCCGCCGCAACTCAGACGATCCAGACCCAGACCGACGAGCTAACCAACTGGACGACCAAGTTCGACCAGCTCAACCAGGCCCACACCACCGTCACCGGCGCGAAAGCTGGCCTGGAGCAAGAATTGGGCCTGTTCAAGCTGATCGCCGAGGAACCCCAATATCATAATCTGATCGGCGTCGTCGGCGACATCAAAACCGACTCCGACCCGGCCAAGCAGAAAGAAATCCTCGACCGGCTGGCCGGCAAGTTCCAGGCTACAGCCAACCAGACCCTGGACGCCTTCCGCGCCGGCGCGACCACACCGGCCGGGACCGTGCCGGGCGCTCAGCCAGGCGGCAGCCTGCCGACCGACCCGAAAGCGGCCTTTGCCGAATACCAGAGCTTACTCAACGCGACCGACCAGGCTTCTATGAGCCGCCGGGCCGCGCTCTATGAGGTAATTACCAACGCGCAATTTGGCGACAGCGCAAAACAGCAGAATTAGGGGCCGGGTGTTGGGGGTTAGAGGTCAGATGGCCTCTACGGGCCAGAGCGCTTCGCCTCCCCTTGGGGGACTTCGTTCCCCAATTGGGGAAAACTGGCCCCCGGCCCCCAACCCCTAACCCCTTGACAGTTTGCTTCCACAAACCTGCCCGTTAGGGCCAAACCCAACCTTATTTTAAGAAGGAGCAAACTTCAATGCCTACCAGTTTAACCAATCCGTTTGGCCTGACGAACGCGCTTGATGCGTCCACCGGGCCAGGGGCTTACTCCGATAATATGTGGTATCGGTGGGAGTCCCTCAAAAATCCAGCGATCCAGCTTGCTTTGCAGGAACGCTATCGCACCAACAGCCTCTACCGCGCCCTGGTGGCCACCACGGTGGTGATGCGCAATCCCAACGGCTCGATCCCGGAGAGTATGACCGTTAAAGGCGTGTTCGACATGGAGCCGGGCGGGATCGAACCCATTGGGATGAGACAGATCTGGCTCAAGTCGAACTACACCGATGCCTTCAGCCAATCCATTCGCTTCCAGCACTACGGCGATAAGGTCACAAGCCACAAATACGATTCAAGCGTGCAAGCCTACCTGTATCGTGGTCAGGCCGGCCTGATCCCAATGGCCCGCACCATGCTCGGCCAGTCCGTCACGATCAACCTGGACATCCAGAGCCGCAACGCCTACCTGGCCGGCCCGCGCATGCACTACTCTGATCCCACCAACGTCGCTAACTTCGGCCAAATCAGCCAAGCTACCAACAAAGGCCGCTATAACCTGGTCGAGAACCGCGACATCTGGATGGATTTGACCTACGAAGATGTGCCAATGGCTAACAGCCCGCTCGGTAACTCAGTAGGGACGCTTTTGTGCGTGACGACCCCGAGCATTATTAGGGAGATCATCGAGCAGGTCCGAGCCATCGGCGGCCAGTGGATTGATGTGGTCAAGTATGCCAATCCGGAAATGGCTCTACGCTATGAAGTTGGCTCGTTTGATAACGTCCGCTTCGTCGCCGCCCGGCGCAACGTCCTGTGGAACTGCGGGACCATCGTCGTCCAAATGGCGACCGCCGAACCCTACACCGCCGCCGACGGTGCGACCGCGCAGTTGGTGGATGGCGTGTACCAGGTCGGCCAGCCAGCGCAAAGCGGGGTCAAGAACTATGTCGAACTCAGCTCCACCGGCGCCGGCGCGATCACTGACTTCAAGGTGAACGATATGGTCACCATCCACACCCGCAGCTTCGCCCAGGCCCCGGCCGACGGCAAAGGTGTCCTGAACGGTGTGGACTACCGTGAAGGCACGGCCAAACTGCGCCGGATCGTCGAGGTAGACGTAGCCAACAGCCGGATTAGCTTCGATAAGCCCTTGTTCTACGAGTTCCCGCAGGGATCGCTCGTGACCAAGGCCGAGCACATTCACCCCTCGACCTACATTGCCGGCCCTGAAGGTGTCATCAACGCCGTGGCTGAACCGATCAACTTCGTCGAGCCATCAGCCATTGACGACCTGCAAGCCATCTGGCGGTTTGCCTGGGACGGTTACTACCAACAGCAAGTGTACCGGCCTGAAGTGTTCCGCACGATGTTCTCCGCTGGGCGGACGCCGCGCTGGGGCGTTGGAGTTAACCCCTAAGAAAGGTGATAGGGGTTAGGGGCCAGGGGTCAGGGTATATTCTTCCCGACCCCCAACCCCCGACCCCCAACCCCCGATGAGACGCTGGAAAGAGGTCGAACCGATCATCACCGCGCTGTTGAAGGATGAAATACCGGCGGGTTCTGAACGGACTCGCCGGTATGATCCGGAGGACCTGCGGACCTGGTGGAACAATGCCCAAATAAGGCTGTCCACCATGAAGCCGCTGCACAAGCACCTGGTCTATACGGCCGAGGACAACAAGAGCAAGGGCGACGATGTGCAGGTTAGCTTGCCGGAAGATTTCTATCGCCCGCGCGTGGTGGCGCTGCCCAATAAGACGCAGCTCCCCCGGCTGAGCATCGAGGCCAAATTCTACGATCCGCAAGCCCAGGGCTACGCCATCTATGAGGACAAGCTGCTCCTGATGGGCGGCCTCAATCCTCCGGCCTGGCTCATGGCTTATGATGCCTACTATCCGGCCATCAAGGGCGACGACTCCAAGGTGGAGATCCCGGTCTGGGCAGACGAGGCCTGCGCCATCTACACCGCGATGCAGGCTATCACCCGCGAAATGGCTGCTGATGCCCGTTACCGGAAATTCATTGGCAAACAGGACGCCGGCAACCCGCAGCAATCGCCGTTCCTTCCGGTCGCCAAGTGGCTGGAGGAACGCTTTAACGCCATCATCGCCATGCACTCGGACGATGACGTGGACTTTAGAAAATGAATAACCTGAGCATCAACTTGATGCAAACCGTCGTGGATATCATCAACGCGCAGCAGAAGGGGTTGAAGAAAACCGACCCGACCCGGCTGCGCTTGGTCGAGATCGGTCCCAGGAGCGAGGAGTTCGCCGACTCGGGCCTCTCCTGCTATGTGGTGCCGAATGATCCCGACGATCCGGACGGCTGGTGTGATGAAGAAATCACCGCGCCGGGCCGGCAGTATAACGCCTACTCCGATAAATCAATGTTGGAGCTGGGCGGCGGCCACTACATCAATCTGCGGTTTACGATCTTCTTCACCCTGTTCTACAACGACCTGGGCGTAAGCCGAAAAAAGGCGTTTGAATCGAGCCGGGTCATGTTCGACCGCATCCAACGAGCCATCTTTGAGGCCGGCCTGGTCCCGAATGGACCATTCGGCAAGCTCCAGCGGAGCGACGATCATGGCCTGCACCTGGTCCGCTCGATGAACGCGGTCAAGAAGCGCCGGCTGATCCCCTCCGGTTCGGAGGATGAAACCTTTTACCGCGGCAAGATGTGGCTGCAATTTGAAGCCTATATGGAGGGCTAAATGGAGTCCCAACTCCGTACCATTCTCTACCAACAACTGAGCGACCGGAAGGTTGCCTATAACCCGGTTGAGCCGGAACCCTTTGACGTGGTGGATTTGACCCGCGACATCACCAACTCGACCCGCATCTACCACAAGCGGACTGAATGTGTGCGCGAGGCCCTGGAAGGTGCGTCACTCATCATCACCGACAGCCAGGCTCTGGCCTATGCCGTGGCCCTGGCTTTGCCCAGGGCGATGGTCACGTCTATGCCCTTTGGCCCCGTTCAGGCGGCGATTGAGCCGAATAAGCAGCCGATCATTGGCCTGCTCAACCACACCGGCGAGATGGAGCACAACAACCATTACGCCCTGAAGCTGCTCAAGCATCTCAAGCGGGAGCTTTTGGTATACGGCCAGGCGCTGCCCGGCATCGAAGGCGCGGTCAAGGAAGATTTTGGCGAGTTCGCGGCCATGTGCGACATCCTGCTCCTGCCGAGCATGCCCGGTGTGATCAATTCAACGACGCTGCCGCTGTCCTTGATGGCCGGCAACACGGCGATCCTGGCCCATAATGCGCCTGGCTATTATGAACTGTCTGCCGCGACCGGGGTGCAGCTCCTGCCCAACGAGGCCAAAATCTGGCGCGAGCGCCTGGCCGCCCTGGAGTCCCAGCCGGCCAAGCTCAAGGCGATGCACGAGCGCAATAAAGCCTTTGCCAACCGCCTGAACCGGGATAGTTACAACCGGCTGGCCCCTTTCGCCGAGCACTTTATCCATCCTCCCGCGCCGCTGAGCGAAGGCTGCGGCTGTGCCAAAAGAGTGAAGTCGGCGACCCTTGGGAGTCCCCCCAAGGGGGATACGGAAGCCTATACCCGAAGGGGTGACCCCACCCAACCTAAACAAGATCAACCTATTTTAGAAAAGGAGTCTAACTCATGAGCATCACCTCTCAGGGCGGCATTTTTGGCCTAGCCCTACAAATCGGCGGACTCAAGGGCGGTGCGGCCGGCCCCTTCTACCGCTACAAAACTTTGGCCGCGAACCTTGGCCCGATCATCAACGAGCAAATGAGCCGGCCTGAAATGGGCGGCAATAACAACCCGACCGGCCTCTATCTGTCCAGCGCCGGCTACGGCGGCTCGGTCAGCCTGCAACCCCGTTTAGAGGGTGACTTTGGCTGGATTCTGCTGGCTGCCTGCGGCGCGGCTACCACCGTCGTGGATACCCCCGGCGCGAGCGTCAACCGCCACACCTTCAGCCAGGCGTTAGCGGCTGCCGGCGGGTCGAAGTTCCTGCCCTTCGTGCAGACCCGGCGCTTCATCCCTGGCGCGACCGCGCCCGCGGCCATCGGCGACTACGGTATTGATTGCGTCCTGAGCGCCCTCTCGATGTCTCTGGCCCCCGGCCAACCGGTCCAGGCTGAGATTGCCATCCAGGGCCGCGAACCTCGTTTGACCACGACCGGCGCGCCGGCCAGCGGTTGGACCTGGAGCGATGTGGCCGAAGATTTCGACAGTGTGCCGATGCCGATGAAAGCGGGTGGGCTGACCATCGCGGGCCTCGGCGGCGGCAACCCGCTGCCCTTAACGGCGGCCCGGGTCACGCTGCAAAACAACACCACGTCTCCCGACGAGGAAGCGGTCATCAACAGCTACTACGCCGAGGATTTCACGCCCAAGATGCGGACCTTGACCTTTGAAGCCACCTACAAGTGGCGCGATGCTGAACTGTATCGCTACGCCTACAACGGCGGCGATTTGAACAGCGCGGTCATCAACCCCTGTCTGTCCTACAAGACAACCACCCTAACCGTCGAATCGCCCTGTAATATTGACCCGGGTACGATTGACTTCCCCTGGAGGCTCCAGGTCGTGGCCCCCAACGTCCGCTGGCGCATGCAAGGCCCGCCCCAGTTGGCCGGCGATGAACTCATCCAGATGCAGCTCGTTGGCACCGCCATCGAAGCCGACAGCGGCGATCCGGAAGATTACTTCCAGTTCATCCTCGACAACGAAGTAGTGGCCTACGCCCTGCCCTAAGATGATCCTCTGGCTGCTGGGCATCTATGTCCGGCTGTACTTCGCTTACCACCGCCAGCGCGGTTACGCGCCGGTTCCGGCGGGCGAGTACATCCGGATCGTCAAAAAAAACCAGGACTGAGTTTTTCCCTAATTGGGGAAATCCCCCTACGGGGACGCGAAGCGCGAAACTTATCCTTAATTTTCAAAACCTTTCGTGGTTTGATGAAGGCGATAGGGTCTACCTATCGCTTTCTTTTAATTTTAACCGTGAAAGGATTTTGCCCAATGCCCAAGTTAATCACCCCGACCGAAAAAGAGTTCAGCCTGACCGTAGACTCCCGCTACGCTGAGCGCCAGGTCATCCTCGACGATCCCATCGTTGTGAAGTTCAAACAAGCCACTGAGTCCACCAATCTGCGCCGGCAGGAGTATTTAGCCAGGCCGATCAAACGCATGTGGGAAAAGGACCAGGACGGCGGCGACCAGTACCGCGAGGAGTTTCAACTCACTTCTTTCGGCAAGCGTATGGCCGTGGACGTGTTCCTGACCATGACGAGCTGCAACATCACCGACGAGGCCGGCCGGCCTGTGTTCACCGGCAAAGAGCAGACCTTCGAGGCGTTTTTAGCCAAGTGGGGCCGCTTGTGGTCCGAATGGGCGGAGACGATCTACGGCGCGTGTCTGCAAGTTAACCCAAGCTGGGGTTTTGGCTCGGTGGATGAAAACGACGACGACGAACCGCTGACCTTGGGGGAAGAAGATGCCGGCGTGGCGGCTTCCTAATCCACGCGGAATTTGACCGAAAACTGAGAGAGTTCAGGGACCAGGTGAAGGCCCTGGAGCGCACCACCGATGCGGAGGTGCGCCGGGGCCTGCCGGTCCCCTATGAAGCCATCCTGTACTACGAGTGCGAGCGGCGTCAGATCTTGCCCTTTCGAGGCGCTTTGATGGATCAGCCGCACATTCTCCTGATGTGCTTCCGGATTATCGAGGATGAAGCGGCCCAGGCTGAAGCCGAGCGGCGCAAGCTGGCCGAGATCAACCGCCAGGCGCAGGAAGCGTTTGATAAAGCTAACGCGATCCAAAGTTGAAAATCGAGATAGACCCGGGTCCACTCGCCGACCGGGATGTGCAGGTCTCGCCGTTCGTTCTTATAGGGATAGTCGGGGTACACGCGGTGGCGGAACTGGTGAACCCAGCGCCACTTGTGGGTGTTACGGTCCTGGCTGTACCAGGTCCCCATATACTGCCACACTTCGCCCGAACGCGGGTGCAGGGCCGTGGGGCCGCCGGGCAAGCTCTGCCAGGCCCGTTCCAGGTCTGGATAGTCGGGCAGGAAAAACTGGCCGGGGACGAACGACAACGAAAAATGGAACTGATGCGGACTACTCATAGCTGTCTCCTTAGCCCTCTCCGGAGGGCTTTATTTTTCCTAATTGGGATTCGTTTCTATGGCCTTTCAGCCGTTTTTATGGTTTGCTGAAACTGGAAATCTTGCGATTAAAGGACCTGCCTATGCCTTCCCTCAAAGACTGGCTCACTAATGACTCGGATACACCCCCACCTTTCTCGCTCGATGCGGATGATGTGACTGTTGACCGGCGGCAGATGCGCGGTCTCCTGCGCAGCCAGGCCGCGCCTGGAGCCGTGCAGGGCCTGAGTGCCGGCCAGATCAACCGCGCTTACGAGCGCAGCAGCAATAAACCCAGCCAGATTTACCGGCTGATCAAGCAGGGGACGCCCCTGCCCCGCGTGGCGAACGCGCTAGGGATGTCGCCGGAAGCGGTGCGCGGCATCTACGAGCGCGAGGCGGCGGTGCGCCTGCAGCAGCAGGGGTTAAGTTTTTCCCAAATTGGGGAAAAGTTGGGCATCTCCGAGGCTCAGGCGCGCATGACCTACGCCCGCGGCCACGTCCAGAAGTTTGGGTCCAACCCGGCGGTCCAGGCCGGGCGCAAGCCTGGCACTCCCTTCCCTTCCGGCGTTTTCGAGCAGCCGACCTATAACCGCGACACCAACCGCAACAGTGCCTCGATCAATTCGATTCTGACCGAGGTGCGCCAACAGGTCGAGCCGCAGGGCTTCCAGCTTGAAACTACCTTCGAGGCCGACCCGCTGGGCGGCCGCCATGTGGTCAGGGTCAAGCAGGGCGACAGTTATGTGGGCCAACCTTTCCGGCTGACGGCAACGCCTAACGGTGTTCCCCTGGTGAGCAAAACCGGCAAGTCAGCCGGCGGCTACCGCCTGACCCGCCAAGCTGGGGGTCTCTCCCTGCCGCAGCGCCTGGGCAGCGCGATTATCCAGATGGCGGCCAACCATCAAGCCTACCAGTCCGGCCGGCCCAGCTCGGGCAGCGACATGCCGGACGACGCTTCGGAGTACCCGAAGGGGTACATGCCGGGCTGGATGCTGGAGGAACCGCCTCCTGCCTATGACAGCGGACCGGGCGATTATTTTGAGGACGAGGGCAGCAGCAGCGTGCCGGACATGCCGGCCTGGATGAAAGAGGAACCGGCTCCGGTCCCGACCGGACCGGCGGGCAACGCCAAAGGCTTCCGCAACGTCCTGGACCTGCTCGACGTGGGCGGGAAGAATCCCGAAAACAAAGCCGCGTGGCGGCAGATCAACGCCGGCGATTATATGCGTATGTCCTCAGCCGGCCGTTTCCGCGAGGAAAATTCGGAGGGAATCAACAAGGACCCAAAGACCACCCAATGGACTTATCCGGAGGGGGTTACTCAGGGGCGCTACCAGACTCTCGCCGGTGAGGTCTTGACGCCGGTCATCAGCAAGGGGACCGTCTACCCGCTCGAAGCCCGTAACTACATCGCCGGCAATATCGAGTACGTCGAACAGCTTCAGGGCGGCCTCACGGTGCGCCAACAGTGGGGCAGCCAGAAAGGCCAGGGCAAGCAGATCAAGCGCGACGAGCTATCCCTGACCCGCAAATACTGGCAGGCCGGCCCGGCGCTGGGGGTAGCCTATCCCGAAGTGCCACAGCACATCTTAGGCCAGCGCGCGACCGAACCGGAAGTAGCTCACATTGCCAAAGCCTTCATTCTGGACAAAGGCGGGATCATCCCCGAAGGCCAGATGTGGAAAGATACCAACTACGCGCCGTGGGTCTTTGGCTCGTTTGAACAGAATCCGGAGAAGTATGAGCTGCGCTTCGACCCCAACTATTCGGAGGAAGAAGTGCTGAGAGCGGCCGGTCTGCTCGGACCGGACGGCAAATTCAGGCCGCGGGTATTAAAACAGGGCAGCGGCAAAGTGTCCTCCCCCAACGGTTTCAAAAAGGACTTGCTCCAAAATAACGAGGCCGGGGTCGTGAGCGGCTACGAGATCGTGGACTCGATCAACGACAAGGGCGACCCGGTTAGGGTTTTGCGCCTCAAGGGTTACTTTGGCAACCGCAGCAATGTCGTCTCGGCTATGAAGCTGGAGGGCTGGAAGAACCTGGCCCAAGATAAACATATCCGCGAGCAGATGGGCCTCGACTACGATTTGATCATGGCTAAACCCTCGGATGCGGTCGTCGCCAATATCTCGATGCTCAACGCCCTGCCGCGCGATGAATTTGAAGGGCTATGGCGCGAAGTTCACGGCGACCGGCCCGCGCCGACACGGACCAGCTCAATGGCCGATGTCGAGGGCCTGGCTAAAGTGTGGCAGCGTTACCAGGAGAAGAACCGGCGCACGGAAATCCTGCGCGGCCAGGTCTTTGATAAGGACACCCTCCAAAATTATTTGGATGCCAAAATCATCAAGGATGGCAAATACGAGGAACTGCCGCCGCTCTTTGAGGGCGCGGAGCCGATGTATAAGGGCGATTTGATAGCGACCGGCTACACCGCACCGGTGCGCGCTCGCTACATCACCGACGTGACCAAGCTCGGCCGCGGCAACCTGTCCAACGAAATCCTGCGCAGCGTCGAGCACAATTTTCCCGGCCTGGGCAGCCATTTACGCGACCTGGGTTATGAGGGCAGGGATATCTATAACACCCTGTTTGAAATGCACCAGCTCAACACCAAGCCCGGCTTCAGCGAACATGGCTCGCCGGTGGTGGATTTGCTCGGCGACCTGACCGGCAATAAGGATGCCCGCGCCGGCATGGAGAGCCTTTATCAGCAGAAGCTGGCCGAAATGCTGCCGGCTTCGATGGCCGGCGACCCCAAGGACTTCGACGAGGCCCAAATCAAAGCTCACGAGAAATTCCAGGCCGAGGCCGGAGCGCAGGCGATCCGCCAGTATTACAACGAGGCATTAGGCACCGATTCTTACATCTTCCGCATGGGCAATGAAAAAGAAGCCTCGTACATGGTCAATCCCGACCTGCTCGAACGTTTCGGCTACATTGACGAGGAAACCAACGAGAAAACGAGCGAACTCAAACGCGAGGGCGATTTTCAGCTCAAGGCGGTCTGGGATGCGGTCCAGTCCGGCAACGAGGGCCGGATCAGAGGCCTGGCCGGCTGGCTGAAAAAGAAGCGCATGCCGGGGGTCATCGCCAACCAGACGGCGCTGCTCGGGACGCCCAGCGCCCGCAAGCGCTGGTTTGGCACCTCGGCCAGCTCGATGCAGACCCACGTCCACGCCTCGGATTACGGCCTGCCGCGCAACTCGATGGCGAAAAGCTGGGAAGATATTTTCCAGATGACTGGCCTCAAGCGGACCAAGGCCAACCGGGCCTACCTCAACCGGCTCTCCCGCGAGGGCAAGCTGCTCTTTAGCGGTATCCGCAACCCGGCCAGTGATCCAATTGCTCAGACCGGGGCCATCCTGAACATGCTCACCCCCGACATTCTGAGGGATGCCGGGCTGGACATTCCGACGACCGGCCACGGCGACATCTTCCACCCGCACCAGGTTCAGCGCCAGGGCGGCGACAACGACTCCGACCAGAGCCAGGTTTACATGGTCCTCAAGCAAGCCGCCGGCGAACTGACCAATCCCTTCGGCCTGAAACCATCCGATCCGGAGGAGATTACCGCCGGGGCCAAGCGCCACGCGGCCGGGGAATACACCGACGCGGTGGATAAGCTCAACGTCAGCGCAGCCAAGGCCCAGCGCAATTTATTAGGCTTTGACCCGAGCCAGGGCGAGATCTCGCTCGAAGGTAGCCGCTTTACCTCGAACCAGTGGATGAACGAATCCCTGGAGTCTTACCGGCTCAACTCCCGTCAGATCGGCCAGGCGTACAACATCCCCATTCGGGTGGGTATCAATTTGACCACCAATCCGGAGGCCAAGAAGCTGGTCAGCGAGTACGGCGGCTGGATGTACCAGAACCCGCTCGATAAAAAGAACTACGAGCCCCACTCGCCAGAAGAAGATTTGTTCAGCTTCTTTACCAGCTACAACGCCTTCACCGGCTCGTTTACCCCTTCCCGCGCGACCGATGAAAACAAGGGAACTTACTACAGTTGGCGCAAGGATTCGGGCTTCCAGACCCGCGCCCAATTCGGCGCGGCCGGCCTGCTGGCGATCCTCAAGCGGCTGACCGAAAAGCGCGAGGGGGTCCAGGCTCAAATGACCGAGAAACAGATGGCCGCCTTTGTCACGTCCTCAAAGGGCGACCTGGAGAAGATGACCCGGTTCATCGAGAATTGGAGCCTGCCGACCTGGGGGCAGCTCGACAGCAAAGCCGTTAAAAACCTAAAGATCGGCGACAACCAGCAGAAGGCCCTGCAGGCGTTCGCCGAGAGCGACAGCCCGATGGCTCAAATGATGCGCGGTTACGGCGCGCGCAATGCGGTCAAGGCCACCGCGCGCCTTCAGCGCCGGCTCCAGGGCGACATGCTCGATCCGGAGCGGCGGGCCGTGCTGGAGCAGGATGGCAAATTCAAGGGCGACCTGCGCGAGTACGTCAACATCCTGCAAAACCAGATGTATAACCGGGGCAACGGTCCCGGCTCGCCTGAGTTCAAGGCTGATTATGAAACCTTCATGGGCGAGTTCGCCAAGGAGCTGGGGCCGGAAAAAAACTGGTTCAAGCTGCTCGAAGGGGGCAATAAAGAGCAGGGCAAACCGGCCGGTAAGTTCTATACCGAGTGGTCGCCGGAACGGCGCATGAAGTTCTATAAATATGCCGGGCGGCTGTTCCAGAAGCATGTCACCGGCTACGGCTTCAATGAGGCCGGCCAGTGGCGCAATCTCGATCCGACAGTGCCGCGCAATAATGCTTTGCTCAAAGACGCCTTTCAGGATTACGACCAGATCAGGGCAGCGATGGCCGTCAACGCCAGGGAGCGCGGCGACGCGGAGCGTGAGGTCGAAGGCTTTGCCCCTCGGCTGGAGGAACTGGCTCAAAGCGAAGTGACCGGCCACCTGGTCCGCGAAAAGCACAGCCGCAAGAAAAAGGCGCTGGGGGGACTGTCCCGGCTCTTTGACCGTTACAAGGAGGTCAGCGGCCTCAATGGGTCAAGCCAAGTCGGCGCGGACTTCGAGGCGTTTGTGGTCGGCCGCAGGCCCTACACGGCTCAGGAAGAAGAAATGTTCCGCCAGGCGGAGCTGGGCCACCAGGAAGCGGCCGCTCTCCGCGAACAGCGCCGGAGGCGTGAGGGTTACACAGAACCGATGTATTTCGCCGAGGGCGGGGTATTGGAGGGAGCCACCCGCATTGGCAAGACCAGGGGCGGCCGCGACATCATCGCCGGTGAGGCCGGCCGCGAATACGTGGTGCCGGAAGGCAAGACCCAGGATTTGGGCAATGGGGTCAAGGTCTTTGATGCCGACTCACTCGGTAAAGGCGCGCCCGACCTTAAGGGGCCAGGAGGCTCAGGCTCTCAACCCGTCATGCTGGCCAAGGGCGGTCTGATTGACTACCAGGCTTACGCTAATGCTCCTGCCAACGATTTCAAGAACGCTTTGCTTCAGGTAGCCCAGGAACTGAGCAGCGGGAGCTTCGCCGGCAGCCTGGACGACGCTAAAGCCCTCGTAGGCAAGGCCATAGAAGCCGACATCCAGAAGATGATGGCCAACCCACCCAGCGGGGCATATAAGGGCTTGTACGCGACTGACATCACCGGCCGGGCGACCGACAGGATGGCCCAGGCGCTGGGACCCAACCCGGCAGCGGCAGATCAGGCCGCCTGGAACGCTTACCTCGGCGACTACGGCCTTTCGGCTGATTTCCAACCGCTGACCGTGCGCTCTGGCGGGGTGGATGCGGCCACCCGTAAACAGCTCGCCGCCAGCGGGACCAGCATGGCCGATTTCCTGAAAGGGATCAGCGCCCAGGTCCAGGGTAAGGCGTTCTCACACGCCAACTACGGCCATGTCTACGACGCGATCCCCGGCTGGTCCAGCCATTGGAATGGCAATCGGCCTGGCGCGACCATCCCTAGCTCGCCCCTTTCGACGACCGGCGCGGCCACGTTAGCCAGGCTGTCAGGTGCAGGGGCAGCAGCCGGCGGGGGAACGCCACCGGTAGGGCCAACCACGCCCGCGACCGGAGGGAGTCCCAACGACCCGCAGGAGCACGTGCCGGCGGGACGGCTCGATGAAATGGTGACCGTGCCAAAGCTCACGCCCCAAATGATGGGTGAGTACCGCCAGGTCTTTAGCAAGCTCGGCGAGCTGCGGGGCATCAATCCCGCCGATACCAATAAGGAGCAGCTTCAATTGCTCAAGCTGGCCGGGCAGCGCGGCACCGACGTGTTCAAGATCGCCCAGCGGTCCAAGAACCTGCTCTATCAGGAGCAGCTCCAGGGGCTGGCCAAGCTAGGCATCAACCCGGCCCAACAGAGCGAGTATGCCCGGTTGATCAATACCTACGGCAACAGCGACCCCGATTTGATCAACAACGAGCGCGGCTTTACCGACCAGGAGCTGGCCGAGATCACCCGCAATATCTACAGCGCCAACGCCGGCGACGATTCTGCGATCAAGGCCGAACGCTACCTGTTTGGCCGGATGGAGGAGCTGCACCGCAACGTCCGCGAGCGCGGCCTATCGCTGACCGACACCCAGGTGAAACAGTGGGACCGGCAGGGATTGGGCTATAAGAACCTCGATCCGGAGCAGCTCAAGCTGGCCCGCGAGTTCAACGACTTCTATAACAGCGAGTTTCTCAGCCTGCGCGAGCGCATCCCGTTCCACAATCAGAAAGGTGAGCCAACCTATTTAGGGGGCCAGCACCCCAACTTTGACCCGAGCTTTATCAACCAGATCTTGCCGCAGGCCAAGGCCGCCCGGCTCAAATACGAATCGGGCGAAGTATTCAAAACGCTGACCCCCGACAGGGTAGCCAGAATCAAGCCCAGTTTGGCCGAGACCCTGCAAAACGCCGAGGCGGTTCCTTTTGCCCAGGAGCAGCTCGCCCAGCAGACCCGCCAGGAAAAAGAAGCGGCTCGGATGGGCCAGATTGATCGCCGGCTGGATGACATCAAGGCGTGGCGGCAGGCCGGTCTCGCCGGTCAGGTTGACGCCTTCAGCAGCGGGATGCAGCCCTTCGACGACGCGGCTGATGTCAGTTTCTTCTCCAGCCAGCGCCAGGCCGCTTACGAGGCCGCCGTGCCGCTCAAGCATCAGTATGACGCCGCGCTGGGCCGGGGCGACCTGAGAACGGCGCAGCGGCTGTGGGACCAGATTGAACCGCTCAACACCCAGATCGGCGAGCTGAAGGACCAGATCGGCATCCTGACGCCCCACATCAAGGAGCACGTGGACACACTCGGCGAGCAAACCGTAGCGATCCGCGATGAGCTGAAGGAGCGCAAGCAGACCTACAGCGCCCTCTCCGGCCGGCACGATGAGCTGGTCAAAGAACGCTCCGGACTCATTGGACCGGACCGGACCCGCAAGGATCAGGAAATCGCTGCGGTTAAAGGCGAGATGGACTCGGTTCACAGCGAGATCAAGAGCCAGGCCAAGGAACTCGGCCGGTTGACTTACGAGAAAAAGACCTTAACCGACCTGATCCACGAACCGCAGGGCCGGGCCATTACCGGCATGGGCAAGCGGCCGGAAACCTACGGCCAGATGGCCCTAAACGAACTCAAATCCGGCTACGCCCCGCAAAAGCTATTTTGGGAGTTCCAGAACATGCAGCAAATGCAGTACATGGCCTTTATGCCCATGCTCCAGATGCGGCAGCAGTACATCGGCGAGCAGGCTGCGCTCGGCCAGGCTAACTATGCTTTAGGGGCCGGCTCGATGCCGCAATCGGTCCTCTCGGCGCTGGCCAGCCAGGCCAACATGAGCCGGGCCTCGTCCACGTTTGGGCAGGGCGTGGATAACTCCATCGCCATGAGTGCCTGGAAGGGACTGACCGGCTTCCTGGGCCGCAACGAGGGCGCGGGCGCGTTCCTGGGCGCAGCTGGCTTTGATTTGACCTCCGGCCTGACCGCCTTGATGGGGGCCAAGATGGTCGGCGGGCCGTCCCTGTCTGCCCTGGGCAAACTCATGCCGGCGCTGGGGGTAAAGTCTGCCCCTTATTATGGACCGGCCGGCGGGCCGGGCCTGGGCGCGACTTCTCTGGCCGCGTTGGGGACCGGCGGCGGGCTGGTTGCCGGCGGGCTGGGCCTGGGCCTGGGCGCGGGGGTCTACAGCGCGATCCGGCCGGAAGGCAGCGCTTCCCTGCCCGAGTTTGCGACCGTGGCCGCCTACAGCGCCGCCGGCTATACCGGCGATATGTGGGGCGGCTCCTTCAATCCGGCCAACAATGCCATTCTGCGCGGCCTGGCTGACCAGAGCGGCCTGGCCGGCTATATGGGCTGGGATGTCTGGAACCAGGAGCAGGCTGACAAGTACGGGCAGGCTGTGGGTAAATACACTGGGGCCGTCACCGACCCCATTCCGGTCTGGGTGACCAAGATGGAATCAGCCGTAGCCGAGCAGCTCGGCGTGAGCAAGGATCAACTGCCCTTCGACCGGCAGGAGCTGGGCCAGATGGTCCAGATGGCCGCCGAGGACCAGGGCATCACCAGAAAGCAGTTGGAGGAAACGCCCGGCGTGGCCGAAAAACTGGCCGCCGAGATCGCAGACTCCTTCACCTCCGGCGTCTCGATGAACCAGCGTAGCGCCCTGCGCCAACGGGCGATTGATGTCTCCGGCTACGCGCCGGGAACCCAAGGCGCACGGATGATGAGTGAGTGGGTGCAGCAGGGCAGCCAGTTCGAGCGCCAGCAAAGACTCCAGGCGGCGGCGATGGTCCAGAATTTGGCCGATGAAATGGACTTCACCCCGCAGCAGCGCCGGGAGATGAGTGAGAAGGTTTACGACCTGCTCGCCGGCGGCGTCAGCCAGGCGCAAGTGGCTCGCTCGATGCAGCAGCGGGCCATGAGCAACCAATACACCTGGTCGGCCGCGGCCTACGCCTCCGGCAACGATCACCTGGCTCTGATGGATAAAGATCAACCCTGGCTGCCGAAGAATCTAACCGCACAATGGGCGGTGGAGGACCGGCGGCGGGCCGAAGATAACGCCCGCGAGCTGGGGGCGATGACCTTGGGCGCAAATGGTTTTGAATGGCAGGGCGGCCGGCAGGAGATTGAAATCGGCTGGCAGCGCCAGAAGCTCGACCTGGAGGAAGAATTTTGGACCTTCCGGCGCAAGTCGCAGCTCGACGACTTCGCCATGCAGCAAAAGATGTTTGATTTCAACATTCGCCAGCAGCGCATGGCCCTGGACTGGGAAGCCAAGCAGAGCCGGACCCAATCCGACTATTACGAAAAGCAGTACGCCCTCAATAAGAAGATTTTCGATCTGCAAACTTCGTGGCAGCGTCACGACTTCGATAAGCAGGAGGCGAGACTCGAAGTGCGCCGCGACTGGCAGCTCGAGGATTCCGCGTGGGACCGGGAGAGCTTCGAGATACAATCCGGCTGGCAAATGGAGGATTTGCAACGGGCTTTGCGCTACGCATCCAGCGGCCGGGAACGGATGGATATCCGGCGGCAGATGGAGCGGCAGAGCATCCTGAATGACCGCAAGCAGACCGAGTTTGACCGGGAGGATGCCCGCAACTCAACCCAATATAGTTGGGCTAAAGAGGATGCGCAGGATAACCGCCAGCGGTTCGAGGAAATGAACGAACTCCAACGCCAGCAGATGGAGCTGGGCCGCGAATACTGGGAGCAGCAGCAGGGCATGGCCGAGAGCTACCGCGAAGCGCGCCGGGCGGCGATGGAGGAGCAGATCGCGCTTCAGCAGCAGCAAAACGCCCTGAACACGCAGCAGTTCCTGGACGGCATGGCCTTGAATGACCAGCAGCACGCTTTAGAAACCCAGATCAACGAAACCAAGTATCAGTGGGCCTTGGACGACCTGGAGCTGGCCCGCGAGCGCGCGGTCGAGGATGAGAAGCTGCTCGGCTTGCAGCGGGAGATGATGAGCGCCTCGTATTTTTACTCCTACTACCAGGCGATGGGCTACGATGCGGCCAAGAAAGCCAAGCCGGAGTTGGAAGGGATGGCCAAGGCTGCCGGCGAGCTGGCCGACAACATGGAACGCTACCAGACCGCCCTAAACGGGGCTAAAAACATTTGGGACCAGATGCCCACGCCGAACAACCCGGCCGGTCCGGATTACCCGGGCCAGAGCATGAACCCCAACGCCACCCCCGACGCCGGCATGACCCCGGCTCCCCCGCCACCCTGGCTGAACGGCTTTGCTGAGGGCGGCTACACCGGCGACGGCAATCCCGGCGAGATGGCCGGTATCGTCCACCGCGGCGAGTATGTGGTGCCGAGCGGCGGGGCCTTGGTCTTGCGCGGCCAAGGGGAAGGCGGCGGCGAAATGGTCAGCCTGCTGTCCGAGATGGTCGCTTTCCAGGCCGCGATCCTGAGCCAGTTGCAAGAGGGCGGCGGGACCATCCTGATTGATGCCGAGCGGCTGAAGAAAGCCGGTTTCTTACATCAATCAAATTTCAACCAGGTCTACAAGTAAGGATTTCCCCAATTGGGGAAATCCTTACCCCCCAAGGGGGTGCGAAGCGCTTACGTTTCAACCCCTTTTGGGATAGAGTGAGGCTATGGATTACATCACCCTCGACGGCAAAAAATATAAAGTCTCCGACCAGGACGACACTTCATGGAAACCCGTGTGGAAGCGCCAGAAAAGGTACGGCGTCGGCCTGACCGGCAAGACGATCATCCAGGACTTCACCCGGCCCGATGGCTCAGGCGGCGAACGCCTGCCGCGGGAGTGGAGCCTGCTGCTGCGCACCTTTATTTCAACCCCCTGGCCTGACAACACCTGGGGAACTTTTGCCGATCTCCTGGCTTCGTCTAATAAAGCCACGGTCACTTATATCGAACATGACGGGACGACCACCCACACCGTCGGCATCCTCAAGCCGGTCATCCCCCGGCCGCGGGTGGGGGCCAATGTCCTGGGCGAGTGCTACGGCATCTTCTTCGTCCCGATTCAAATGGTCAAGGTCTATTCGTAATGCGCAAACCAATTACTTTCAAGATCGAGCTGACCGGGCAGGCGACCGGGCCGCTTGAGGATAATCTCACCCTGCTGCTGGAGGTCATGCGGACCATCGCCAGGGATTTCAAGATTATGATTGACTACCCGGCCATGATCTACCTGGACGACTTAGAGGAACCGAATGGCGATCACCCTGTCCCCAACCCTGACCACTGAAATGAACTCGCTCAGCCGTCACCACGCTTCAAAGGCGACGGTCGAGCAATGGCTGCCGGAGTGGAACCCGGTCCTGTCCGGATTGTCTGCCAGCAAACAAGAGCAGTACGCCCATGGCCACGCCGCCTGTGTCGCGCCAAACGCCAACGGAGCCGGGGAGGATATCCTTTTTCGCTGCCGCTCCGGCCATTATAATGCCGCCGGCGACAGCGTGGTCAACACCTACCTCTACATCTCCGTCCTCAAAGGAACCGACCTGGACAACCCGGCCACGTGGGACAGCAAATGGACCAACGCCGGAGCCGCCGGCCTGATGTGGCCGGCCTGGACCGCCAACAGCGGCGGGCAGTATGGCGGCTCCCTGGCCTGTGTCTGGACCGGCTCGGTCTTTCGAGTCTTTTTCTCTACCTCCAGCGGTTACATTTATCAGCTCGATTTCAATACCTCCGGCGCTCAGGTGGGCGCGCTGGTGCAGGTGGCCGCGCTCGGCGCCAACTCCATGCGCCTGGCCTCGATGCAGTTCGCCACCTGTAGCCCGAATGAGCTATTCGTGGCCATGATCGGCCTGACCAGCGACTTCACCCTCGAAGATCCGACCCCAACCGCGACCTGGCAAAAGCCGGTCTACGGCTCGATGCTCTACCGCTACGTCTGGAACGGCTCAAGCTGGATACTGGACGCCCGCTTTCCCTTCTATACCCACATGGAATGTGCGCTGATGCGCGACAGCCAGTTTCAATTTGGCGGCGATGGAACCGGCTACGGCAGCGACGTCTGGGGCAACGGCTCGGCCAACGCCATCACCGCCCAGTGGGGCAAGCGCCCCTGCGGCGGCCTGGCCGTAAGTGAGATTGACGCCAACACGGTCGTCGTCTCGGCCGGCTTTACCTTCTGGAAACGGTATGGCTATAACACCCATAACCAGGGCGTACTCAGCTTTATTTTCTACCGCGACAGCGGTTTATGGGAGCGCAATTTTGAGGCCGGCCTGTCCGACTACGTGGACGAGCGGCTGGACTTCGACGCTTTCGCCCGCGGCTGTAAGGTCGAGGGTAATAATTTCCTGGTCTGGTCCAGGAACGTCGAACCCTCGGACTACGATCAATTGGATGCCGCCCAATCCCTGCCGCGCACCCGTGAAGTGGTCTATGCCAAAATCTCTGCTGACGGCAAGTTTCTGACGCAGTACCAGTACCTCGGCTCGCAGGACGACCTCACCAGTGCGGCGATTGTTGTCGTCAACCACGCCGGCAGCAAAACGCTGTACGCCCTGGGCTGGCGCTGTGTTTACAAATCCGACCCGGCCAGCTTCGCCTGCACCGTTCCCGCCCCGCAGGACCTGGAGCTGTGCTGTGACGCCTGGCAGACCCAGGTCAGCAACCGCTGGAGCATGCAGGCCGATCTCAACATTGAGGACGCCGGTGCCCTGTTTGCGCCCGGCACCAAGCTAAAGCCGGGCTCACTGGTGCGGATTTACGCCGGGACGCCCAGCGAGCAGGTCCAGATTGCCCAGGGGCTGATTGATACCATCAGCCCCAGCCTCAGTCTGGAACAGGAAACGCACCGGGCTAAAGCGGTGGCCAGGGCTGAGAAGGGGCTGCTCGATCCGCGCAGCGAGGAGATGCAGGACATCCTGCCCCAGCAAACGCTGCGGGTCGCCCCGACCGACCCGATCAAGAATATCGCCGTTCACAACGGCTATTGGGACGTGCAGCTCATGGAGTGGCCCAATCACTACTTTCCCGGCAGCTACAATCATCTTCAGCTCCAAAACTGCTACCGCCTCCTCAGCTTCCCTTATGCCAACACCGGCGGCGACCAGGGGCCGGGCTATCCTGGCATGTGCCTCGACCAGCGCGCCCAGCACAAGGGGACGTGGTTCAACGATCTGGCCTGGACCGGCGCATCCTCGACCGTGGACGGCTCGGTGCAGGCCAGCGTCAGATTTGGGACCAACGTCAACAAAGGCAACTTTACCTTTTGGGCCAGGGAAGGCAGCCAGGTCTACGCCCAGGTCCTCAAGCAAAACGGGATCATCATGGGCATCAACTGGCGCACCGGCGGTTACGGCGGGCCGCGTTTCAACCCGCCCCCCACTGCTAATGCACCGTGGGGCGTAGCCCAACACGCTTTAATGGCCGGGGTCATCTGCCACGCGGCCGAGGTCGGCAAAAAATATGCGTTTGTCTGGGAGTGCAATTCTTATTTTGGCGGCTTCAGCAACAACGTTTTCAACGGCTCCAGCCACACCGACGACACCTGGCGCAAGGAGAATTTCGACCGGGCCGACTACAGCGCCCACGGTGTCGGCTCCAACCGGCTCTACCTGATCGAGTCGGATTACGACGAAATCAACCCCAAGTGGAACGACCCGGCCGCCCCCAGGTGGATTCACAAGAGCATCGCCGGCGGCTTAAACGTGAACGGTATCCTCGTTCCCGGCCAGCCGGCTGACTTGAGAATGATTGTCATCGGTGGGACGATCTACTGCTTTTTCCGGCCGCACCACCTTTATAACCAGGCTCCCTCGCAATGGTACTACGCCTTCAGCTACGAGGCCGGGCGCTTCGGCGCGGGCCGCTT
>JAHDWA010000102.1 GCA_023382535.1 Anaerolineae bacterium
GCTGCTTTCGGGCTGCCTTTTCTGGTCTACCTGCTCACGGCTGCGCCAACCATCTACAACCTCGACAGCGCTGAGTTGACCACCGCCGCAGCGACAGGGGGACTTGTCCGGGCTACAGGCTACCCGCTTTACTTGTTGGCCGGCTACCTCTGGTCATGGCTCCCGGTGGGTGATGTGGGTTATCGCCTTAATCTATTTTCCGGGTTCAACGGCGCACTGACCGTGGCTCTGGCCGAGCGCATCCTGCGGCGTTGGGGGGTCGGTCCCTGGGCCGCTTTTGGCGCATTAGGACTGCTGGCTTTTGCCCCGTTCTTTTGGGCGCTCTCGCTCATTGCCGAAGTCTATACGCTGCATACCGCCCTGATGGCCGGAATCATCCTTTTACTTTTAGGCTGGTCAGATGACCCAACGCCCCGCCGTCTGGCCCTGATTGGATTCTCCGTAGGCTTGAGTATGGGCCATCATGCGGCGACAGTGCTGCTCATCCCTGGCTGCGCTTGGTATCTGCTCACGGTCGCCCCTGGGCGGGTTTTAGCCCCGCGTTCACTCCTTCTTGGCCTGGCCGCCTCGCTGCTGGGGCTGAGTATCTACCTCTACTTGCCCTGGCGCTATCTGGCTATGCCAGCCTTCAACTACGCCGGTTACTACGATGCAACCGGCGCCTTCATCCCGGTCAATCTTGGGACGCCGGCCGGTTTATGGTGGCTCATCTCCGGTCGAGCCTTTGCCGGTGAAATGCTGGCTTACCGGGGAGCCGAATTATGGGGTGAGGTGTGGCGTTTCGCCATCCAATTGTGGCGCGCCTTTTTTGCTCTTGGCATCGGGCCTGGGATATTGGGATTAATCATAGTGGGGCGGCGGGATTGGCGTTTGGGGGGCATGTTACTGCTGATGTTTGGAGGCAGCGCCGGCTTCTACATTGATTACCGGGTTATTGACAAAGATACAATGTTTTTACCGGCCTATCTGGTGTGGGCGTTGTGGCTCGGCGTTGGTTATCAGTGGCTGCTTGATTGGGTGCGCCCGGCTGAAGAAGACCGCCGATTAGCCCAGAGAAGGGTTTGGCTGCTGCGCGGCGTGATGGCCTGCGCCGTATTACTGGCCCTGGGCTGGAACTGGCGGCTGACCGATCTCTCCGCCGATTGGAGCACCCGCGTCCGGGGCGAAACTATTCTCCGTCAAGTGAAGTCTCATGCGCTTATTTTTGGCTGGTGGGACACGGTGCCGCCGCTCGAGTACCTGCAACTGGTAGAAGGACAGCGCCCGGACGTCAAGGCAATCAACCGCTTTCTCATCGCCCCCGACGACATGCGCCGCTTAATTTTACGGGAGGTGGCGCGTCGCCCGGTTTACATTGATAACATTCCCCCTGAACTTGTCCCGCTGGTGGCAGGCGAAGCGGTTGGCCCCATTTATCGTCTTCGCCCCCGTCACCCATTGCTTCGTTGAAAGGATGGCCTGCTAAAGTTAATTTTGGTTCTGAGGCAGCGCCATCTTTCTAAAAGGAACGGCCGTTCCCCCAACACCCATACTTTATGAGGAGGTACCCTAGCGAACGGAGCATGTACTCTGATGAGACTTAAAGCTTATATTTTTCCGCAAATTTCAGTTGAGAAAGGAGGATTTTTATGTCCAGATTTGGACGCTTAGCGATTGCCCTGGTCATCTTTTTGTCCGGGGCAGTCCTGACCCCGTTCATATCCTTGCCAGCCGAAGCTTTTGGCTGGGAGGAATATGCCAGTGCGTACACACTTAATCCGGGGCCAATTCACTTGCCGGTTATCTTCAAAAAGTAAAGCAGGCAAAATGGCAGGCGGGCGGGATAAGTTATCCTGTTCGCCTGCCGAACACGTTCTAAAATCTTAACACAACCATGAACGAGCAAATCATAAAACGAATACAACTGTACAGGGCCTCTAACTGGCCAGCCCGCCTGTTCGCAGCACGATGGTTATGGGTTCCCCTCTTGGCGTTTAGCCTGAGCCGGCTGGGTATTGGCCTGGTGGCCTATCTATCCGCCCCCCTTATCATCGACTCCGCCATTCCACCCTATCATCTCAGGCCCGATAACACGCTGCTCGATGTATTTGGCAGTCGTTGGGACACCGGATTTTATCTTGGTATTGCCGACGAGGGGTATAGATTCCGAGTGGAGCAGCTCTCTTCGGTGGCTTTTTTCCCACTCCTGCCGCTGCTGATCCGAGCCATCACGTTTCTAACTGGCGACTCGCTGATAGCGGGATTAATAGTGACCAACATGGCGCTGTTGGCGGCAACTATACTCTTTTACCGGCTGGTTGATGATGAGTGGGGACCTACCGTGGCGGATCGGGCGGTCTGGTATTTATTGATCTTTCCGGTGTCCTTTTTTGGTTCGGCCATCTACAGCGAGTCCCTCTTTTTGCTGGCCGCCATTGGGGCGCTGTATTTCGCGCGAAAGGGATATTGGGAAAGCGCGGCCATGTTGGGATTTGCTGCCGCCTTAACCCGGCTGGTGGGCCTCATCGTCGCGCCCATGTTGTTGGCCGAGTGGTGGCTGCAACGCCAACGCCGCTCGGCCGAAGAACGGCCGCCGCTGGCAGCCTTACTGGCGTCTCTCGTTGTCCCCCTCGGGACAGGGGCCTATATGTTTTACCTGCAGCGAGCCTTTGGCGATCCATTTGCTTTTGCCAGGGCCACGACAGCCTGGGGTCGGGCGCCGGGTTCACCCCTGCTGATGCTCAGTGAACTCGGGCAGCAACCCGCCGAGGGCTGGCTGGCGGCTTTTTTGAGTGGCCGTTTACCCCTTGATAAAGGGCTTGATTTACTCGTCGTTCTGCTCTTTATCGGCCTGGGCTGTGTTTTGCTCCGGCAGCGGCGCTGGAGCGAAGGCATCTTCGTCTTGCTCGGTGCACTGATCCCGTTTAGCTCCGGCCTGCTGTTGAGCCAGCGGCGCTATATGTGGGTCCTCTTTCCGGCTTTTATTTTATTGGCTCGTTGGGGTGAGTGGCCCTGGGTGGATCGGATTATCATAACAATTTCTCTGTTGGGTCTGGCCCTGTTCACGGCGATGTTTGCCAATTGGTATTGGGTGGCTTAAAGGAAAACAACTTGATGAGCAACCATAACTCCCTTCGGAGTAAGTTGGATGAGAATTATATTTTTCTGGCCATTGGAATTATCCTGGCAGCCTTCCTGCGATTTAGCTTGAGAGAGTTCGAATCCGGGGACTTCAAAAGTTTTTTAGAGCCTTGGTACGACTTTATCAACCAGCATGGAGGCTTCGGGGCATTGAAGTATGAATTTTCAAACTATACGCCACTTTACCTTTACTTAATGGTTATTGCTTCCTATCTTTTCTCAGGATTCTCCAAGGTTTTTGCCATCAAGCTGATTTCGATGGTATTCGACTTTATTTGCGCGTCTTTTATTTACAAGATTGTCCGTCTTAAATATCCGGTGGGAACTACTCCCGTCTTTGCTTACCTGGCAACCCTGTTTGCTCCTACGGTTTTTCTGAACAGCGCTTTTTGGGGACAAGCAGATATCACCTATACCACCGGCCTGGTAGCCTGCCTCTATTTCTTGGCGATTAAGCGAGAATTCCCGGCCTTTATTGCTTTGGGATTGGCCATTTCCTTTAAATTGCAGGCTGCATTTCTGATCCCTTTCCTGTTCATCCTACTTCTGAAAAGAAACGTTTCGTGGTATCTCTTTTTGTTAATTCCGTCAGTTTATCTCGCTACCATCTTGCCGGCGTGGCTGATGGGCAGACCATTTTTTGATCTTCTTTTAATCTACGTTGGTCAGGCGGACTTCTACCAAGTCTTGTCTTTTAATGCTCCAAATATGTATCAATGGTTCCCCAATGAACTCTACAACTTCTTTTATCCCGCCGGTTTAACCTGGACTCTGGCGCTGGCCTTTATGCTCAGTCTAGGCATTTATAAAAGTAGGGCAAAGCTTACCACCGACGTTATGATTCAATTGGCCACAGTATCTGTGCTTATCATGCCCTACTTCCTACCAAAGATGCATGATCGCTACTTCTTTGCGGCAGACGTGATCTCAATTGTCTTTGGCTTTTATTTTCCTCAATACTTTTTCGTACCCGTTATGGTGGGCATGGTCTCACTCTTTAGCTACTCTCCGTTTTTGTTTGGACGAGAAGTGATTCCCCTGTCATTTCTGGCTGTTATCCTGGCTTTAACGATAATTATCCTGCTTCGTCACCTTACCTTAACCCTTCAAAAGAACGCTTAACAAGAAGTTTCATACTCCATTGGCTTATTCCTCAAATTTACCGGCCTCGTTTCCCGTCCAGCGCGGCTATATGCTACAATACTGGCGAGTAGAAAATAGAACCGAGTAAAAATTTATGGCTTCACCCAGCGAAATTCGTCAGCGCCTCGACTATTTGCTAAAAGAACGGCCGGAAATTAGCTTTGCCTATCTGCACGGCTCTTTTGTTGATGGCCCAGCCTTTCATGATGTGGATGTGGCGGTTTATTTAGACTCCCTCCAAGGCGATCCGTTTGACTACGAAATGAAACTAAGCGTGGAACTGACGCGCACGTTGCGGCTGCCGGTGGACATCCAGGTGCTTAACCAGACTCCGTTGGGCTTTCAACGCCAGGTCTTACAGGGTGAACTTCTCTTTGCCCGCGACGAAATCGAACTGACCGACTTTATTGAATACGTTGCCAACGAGTACACCGCTTTTGCTCATTTTTTACCCGACTATTTAGAGGCCGTAACGACGTGAGTCCCAAGATCAACGTTGAATTGGTGCGCCACCGGGCGCGAGAAATCCGCGAAAGTATAGAGAAAATTCGGAGCTATACTGCTCAGCCCGACGCTGATTTTTTTGCCGATGAACGTAACCTCTACACCGTCATGCATTTGCTCCTAATTTGTATCGAGGCGGTGGCCGGGATCTGTAATCACCTCCTGGCCAAAACTGCCCGCGAAGCCCCGGCCAGTTACGCTGAGTGTTTTGAGGGACTCCGCGAGCTTGACATTCTGGACGAGCCTCTCCAAAATCATTTAATCCAGATGGCTCGCTTTCGCAACATCCTGGTTCATCGTTACTGGCAGGTCGAGCCGGAGCGAGTATTGCGTTATGCCAGAGAAAATCTGGATGATTTTGACAATTACCTCCACCAGATTGGCCAATTTGTGGGCCGACAACTATAAATTCATCAAGGATTGACAACATATGAAACATAAAAATGCGGGGCGCTCGCCTCGGCAAGAGCCTACCTTTTACCTGCTCACCCTCGGCTGCCCCAAAAATACCTTCGACAGCGAGGGTATCAGCGAAATGCTGCTGCAGGCCAGCTACAACAGCACGACCGACCCGAACCGGGCCGATGTGTTGATTGTCAACACCTGCGGCTTTTTACAGGCGGCCAAGGATGAGTCCATCGGCGCGCTGCAAGAGCTGGCGGCGCTCAAAAAGAAAAACGGAGCCAAGGGGCGGCCGCAGTTGCTCATTGCCGCCGGCTGCATGGCCCAACGTTTTGGCAGCGAAGTAACCCGGCAGGTCAAAGGGCTGGACGGTCTCATCGGCACGCGGGCCTGGACTGACATCGTTCCTTTTATCCAAAAACTGCGGGCCGAAAAACAGCCCGAGCCGCTCTACCACCTGCCCGAAACCGGCGACACGCCCATCGAAACCATCGCCCTTAACCGCCAGCAGGTAGACGTGGGCCGGGCCAGCGCCTATCTCAAAATCAGCGATGGTTGTTCCGCGCCGTGCGCCTTCTGCACCATCCCCGGCTTCAAGGGGCTGAATCGCAGCCGCCCCCGCGAACACATCTTGAGCGAGGCCCGGAGTCTGGCTGCTGCCGGGGTGCAGGAAGTAATCCTCATCGCCCAGGATACGACCGCCTATGGCCGCGATTGGGGCGAGCTGGATGGCCTGCCGGACTTGATGGCGCAACTGGTCAAGACCGCGCCGGAGATCAAGTGGTGGCGGCTGATGTACGCCTATCCCGGCCATGCCAGCGACCGGCTGGTCGAGGTCATGGCCGCTCGCCCGCAGATTTTGCCCTACATTGACATGCCGCTGCAGCACGGCCACCCGGACACGCTCAAACGGATGCGCCGCCCCCACAATGTAGAGAGGCTGCTGCGCTGGATTGAGCGTTACCGCCAGGCATTCCCTGCGGTCACCGGCGCAGTGCTGCGGACGACCTTCATCGTCGGGTATCCGGGCGAAACCGAAGCCGAATTTCAGGGCTTACTCGATTTTATGGGTGCGGTCCAGTTCGACCGGGTGGGAGCCTTCACTTTTTCGCCGGAGCCGGGCACGCCGGCCTTTGACCTGCCCGATCAAATTGGCGAGGCGACCAAACAAGAACGCTGGGAGCGCCTGATGGCCTTCCAGCAGCCAATTTCGCTGGAACGCAACCGGCAGATGGTCGGCCAAAAGTTGGACGTGTTGGTAGACGGCGCGGGCGACGGCGTCAGCATCACCCGCAGCTACCGCGACGCGCCGGAGATTGACGGCTACGTCGTGGTCGAAAAAGAGCTGCCCCCCGGCCAAATGGTCCCCGTGCTGGTCACCGGAGCAATGGAGTACGACCTTGTGGCGATGCCCGCCAATGAGCCGATTTTGGTGATGTAGCTTGTGCCTAGTCGTACGGTTAAAATCAGTAAATTCTTAAGTTTACTCCTGCGGCACAAACCCGAAACCATTGGCCTGACTCTGGACTCGGCCGGCTGGACATCGGTAGAGGAACTGCTGCGGGCGTGCGAGCAGCACGAAGTCCCACTTTCACGCGAGGAACTGGAAGCGGTTGTCGCCACCAACGACAAACAGCGCTTCTCTTTGAGCGAGGATGGCCGGCGTATTCGAGCCAACCAGGGTCACTCGGTTGAGGTTGAGTTGGGCTACCAGCCGGCCGAACCACCGGAGTTTTTGTATCACGGCACAGTCGAGCGATTTCTGCCGTCAATCCGGGCTAAAGGCCTGTTTAAGGGCCAGCGCCATCATGTCCACCTCTCGCCCGATATCGCGACAGCGGCCAAAGTTGGCCGTCGGCGAGGTAAACCGGTCATTCTAACGATCAGCAGTGGCCAGATGTACCGAGCGGGTTATTCCTTTTACCAATCCGCCAACGGCGTCTGGCTGGCGGAGCATGTTCCGCCGCAATACCTGGAAGTAGTCAACGATCAGTTGTCTCCAAGAATTAACCTCTTCTGACTACCGGCCACTGACTCCTCTCTACTCCCCAAAGTTATACAGCGACAACATGTGATACATTACAATCCCCACGCTCGTGGCCAGATTCAGGCTGCGGACCTGGAGATTTTTCATGGGAATAGTAAAGCAGGCTTGAGGGTAGGCGTCGAGCAGCCCGCGCGGCAGGCCGCCCGTTTCCCGGCCAAAGAGGAAAAAGTCGCCCGGTTGGGGCTGGATCAGGGTATAGGGCCGGCCCTTGGCTTTGGTGGTCAGCAAGTAAGTACGGGCCATGTCCAGCCCGGCCAGGAAAGCTGACAAATCCGGCTGGTGCTGGATGCGGACATACTCCCAGTAATCCAACCCGGCCCGCTTGAGGTGGCTGTCATGCAGCACAAAGCTTGGCTTGCCGGCGATGATAAACCCCATCTCCGCCGCCGCGCACAGCCGGGCAATGTTGCCGGTATTCTGCGGGATTTCCGGCTCGACCAGAACAACGTTAAACATAGATTAATCCCGGTATTCATCAAGTTGACTCTCTCCATTCTACCAGTACACTAACTCCAAAGCTAATTGAATGAGCAATCAGGGGGAAAATGATGACGGCAACGATTGTTGTTTTAGAAGGAGATCAGACAGGCCAGGAACTGCTGGTAGAAGCACTGCGGGTGCTCGACCCGGCGGTGACCCGGTTAATCTGTAACTTTACCAAATTTGATCTAAGCTTAGCCAACCGGCGGGCCACCAACAATCAAGTAGTTTACGAGGCGGCGGAGGCGATGAAAAAAGCAGGGCTGGGGTTAAAAGCCGCGACCATTACCCCCGAAACAGCCGGGGATGTCGGCAGTCCCAACGCCATCCTCCGCGATGCAGTGGACGGCACGGTCATTGTCCGCACCGGGCGCCGTATCCCCGGGGTGCGGCCGGCGGGTGGAGCCTACGCACCCATTTCGGTGGTGCGTATGGCTGTGGGCGACGCCTATGGGGCCGAGGAGCATCGCGAAGGCGAGGGCCTGGAGGAGGTCGCCTTCCGCACCGAACGCATCACCCGCCGCCACTGCCGGGCCGTGGCCGAGTTTGCTTTCCGCCACGCCGAAAAGCTGCGGGTCAAGGTCTTTGGGGGTCCCAAATACACCGTTAGCCCCATCTACGAAGGCATGCTGAAAGAGGAAATGGACGCTGCGGCCCAGCGTCACCCCCAGGTGCGCTACGAACCGCAGTTGATTGACGCCACCTACGCCCTCTTGCTGACCAACGCCGGCGACGGCATGGTCATCCCCTCGCTGAACCGCGACGGCGACTGTCTGAGCGATTTTGTACTGCAAATGTTTGGCTCCATCGCCGGGTCGGAGTCGCTGCTCATCTCCTTTGACGAGGCGTGGCATCCCTGCGTGGTGATGGCCGAAGCGCCGCACGGCACGGCCCCATCCTTGCAGGGTAAAAACCTGGCCAACCCGATGGCCATGATTTTGGCCGGGGCCGCTCTGTTCCGCTATATCGAGGCCCCGGAAGCGGCCCAGGCTTCGCGGGCGATCTATGAGGCGGTCTTTGAAACTGTCGCCGACGGTATACGCACCACCGACTTGAGAGGCACTGCCTCGACCAGCGAATTTACCGACGAGATCATCCAGCGCGTCCAGTCCAAGCTGGAGGTGTGGCAAAGTCTAGGGGATTGAAGATGGAAGATAGAAAATAGAGGATAGAAGCTATCTACCATCCTCCATCTACTATCTACTATATCCTGTCCACATCATGCGAGCGGCTCTCGCGGATGCCCGCCGGGGTAATCTCAACAAATTCGGCGTTATCCTGCAGCTCTTTAATGCTTTGCGCGCCGCCATAACTGAGGCCGGAGCGCAGCCCGCCGATTAACTGATAGAGCAGTTCGTCCACATGGCCGCGATAGGGCACCACCGCCTCAACCCCTTCCGGCACGACCTTATCCCAATCGGCCTGGCTCTCGGCGCTTTCGTCCTCATTTTGCTCGACCGCCTTCCGGCCCATCGCCGCGCCCAGCGACGCCATTCCCCGCACCACCTTGAATTTCTGCCCGTCACGGATGACCGTGGCCCCGGGCGCTTCCTCACAGCCGGCAAAGAGGCTGCCAATCATCGCCGTTGACGCCCCGGCGGCCAGCGCCTTGACCAGATCGCCGGAGGCTTTAATCCCGCCGTCGGCAATGATCGGAATGTCTCGTCCGGCCTCAACCACCCCGGCTACGCTGTCCATGATCGCCGTTAGTTGCGGCACGCCAAATCCGGTCACAACCCGGGTGGTGCAAATCGAGCCGGGGCCAACCCCGACTTTGATCGCGTCTGCGCCGGCTTTAGCTAAATCACACGCCCCCTCCCGTGAAGCCACATTCCCGGCCACGATTTGGGCGTTAGGAAAATAGCGCCGCAGCTCCTGGACCATATGGATACAATGATCGGCGTGGCCGTGGGCAATATCCAGCACCAGCACATCCGTACCGGCTTCCAGCAAAGCCCCGGCCCGTTCAATATCGTTGGGCTTTACCCCAATGGCCGCGCCCACCCGGAGGCGGCCCTTGCTGTCCTTGGTAGCGCCGGGGTAGCGATTCTGCTTGACAATATCCTGGGCCGTAATCAGGCCGACCAGCCGCCCGCGCCCGTCAATCACCGGCAGCTTTTCCAGCCGGTGCTGGTGCAGCAGGATACGAGCCTGTTCCGGCGTGGTTTCCGGGCTGGCGCTGATAATCTGATCCGGCTTGGTCATCACCGAGGCTACAGGCGCTTGATCGTCGGGGGCCAGCAGGATGTCGCGCTGAGTAATCAACCCGACCAACTCATCGCCGCCATTGGTAACGACCAGGCCCCCGACCTCAAACCGTCTCATCAGGATGCGGGCCTGGGCGATCGAGGAATTCTGGTCAATGGCGTGCGGATGCTCGACAATGTAACCTTCGGCGCGTTTGACCCGCGCTACCTGGCGGGCCTGGCTCTCAACGCTCATGAAGCGATGAATCACCCCGATTCCCCCGGCGCGAGCCATCGCTATGGCCATTGTCGCTTCGGTAACGGTGTCCATATTGGCGCTGACGACCGGCACTCGCAGGCGGATGGTTGGGGTCAGCCAACTGGAGGTGTCAACCTCTTGCCGTGAAGCAATCGGGGAACGTTTGGGGACCAATAAAACATCGTCAAAGGTCAAGCCTTTGGTTGGACGGATCTGCATGGGTTGGTTCCTTTCTAACTGACAGCTTTTACTGCCGGCTTATTGTACTCCACCTCGACTATTCCGACAATCGTCCGCCGAATTGAGGCGGTAACAACTAAATAGAGTACTTTTATTTTAGTTTTTATCAAACTCAGTATAGAATATCTAGTGAAAATTCGCCCCCGCGATGCTACAAAGGAGAAAGTATGGGCCTTGAGTATGATTTGAGGCAAGAACAGGTAATTCATCTCAACTTGACTGAATTTACCGAAGTAGAAATTGGCGCTTCTGTTCGGGCGACGATTGAAAAAATGCGCCATGAGAGCCATAACTGCGCTTTTATCACCGATAAGGGCAAACTGGCCGGTATTTTTACCGACCGCGATATTCTGCTCAGAGTGGTGGATCAGGCTGAAAATTGGGACCGGCCCATTGAAACAGTTATGACCCCCAATCCTTATAGCGTCAACTCGACCGACTCGGCTGAGGCCGCGCTCAATCTTATGAATGAAAAGCACGTCCGCAATGTGCCGGTTTTGGATAGCAACGGCACTGTCATTGGCAATTTAACTCACTATGCTGTCGTCAAGTACCTGGCCGACCGCTTTCCCGAGTCGGTTTATAACTTGCCACCGGAGCCAGACCGGGTGGTTCGCAATCGGGATGGGGCTTAAAAGGGGGGTTGGAAATTTGGAAGCCCACGACATGTTCCAATTCTCCAGCCTTCCAACTCTCCACGTTTGTAATTTTAATTCACACCAACGCTCTTAAACCTATTAAGGAGGAATTTGGGATGGCAGAGCCCAAAGATATTGTATTTGAAGATATTGAATCGGTCATCATCCGTTTTGCCGGCGACTCCGGCGACGGGATGCAGTTGACCGGAACCCAATTCAGCAACACTGCTGCCGTTTTTGGTAATGATATCAGCACCATGCCGGACTTTCCGGCTGAAATTCGCGCTCCTGCCGGTACTCTGGCCGGGGTGAGCGGCTTTCAGGTTAATTTTTCCAGCGCCGACATCCTGACCCCCGGCGACGCCCCCCAGGTGCTGGTAGCCATGAATCCGGCCGCACTTAAAGCCAATTTGTCTGACCTGCAATCCGGCGGCAAAATTATTGTCAACACCGACAACTTTACCAGCGGCAACCTCAAAAAGGCCAACTACGACAGCAATCCGCTCGAAGATGGCAGCTTGAGCAATTACGAAGTCCACAAATTTCCTATCACCACTCTTAACCGCAAGGCGCTGGAAGATATCGAAGGCTTGAACACCCGCGATATTGATCGCTGCCAGAACTTTTTTGCCCTGGGGCTAACCTTTTGGATCTACGACCGGCCCCTGGATACTTCACTGAAATACATCGCCGACAAGTTCGCCAAAAAGCCGGTGTTGGTCAAGGCCAACCAGGCCGCGCTGCTGGCCGGCTACAACCTGGGCCACAACACCGAAGCTTTCCAAACGCGCTATCACGTCCGCCCGGCCCGGCTGGCTCCCGGTGTTTACCGCAAAATTACCGGCAACGAAGCCCTGGTGCTAGGCATGGTCACCGCGGCCCACAAGGCTGGCAAACCCCTGTTTTACGGTTCCTATCCGATCACTCCGGCCAGCAGCATTTTAGAGAGCCTGGCCGCGCTCAAAAATTTTGATGTGCGCACCTTCCAGGCCGAAGATGAAATTGCTGCCCTGGGGTCGGTGATTGGGGCCGCCTTTGGCGGCGCGTTTGCCGCCACCGGCACCAGCGGTCCCGGCATCTGCCTGAAAAGCGAAGCCATTAACCTGGCCATTGTGCTGGAACTACCACTGGTGATTATCAACGTTCAGCGGGGCGGCCCCAGCACCGGCATGCCGACCAAAACCGAGCAGTCGGACCTGCTGCAAGCGATGTACGGCCGCAACGGCGAAAGCCCCATTCCCATTATTGCTCCGGCCACGCCCTCGGATTGTTTCAAAATTGGCTACGAAGCTTTCCGCCTGGCGGTGCGGGCGATGACACCCGTCTTCGTCCTGAGCGACGGTTACATTGCCAACAGCGCGGAACCCTGGCTCATTCCCAACCCCGATGAGATCGAGCCTATCGTCGTCGAACATCCCACAGCTCTAAACAATGGTTCTGATCACTTTAAACCTTACCAGCGCGAGCCGGAAACGATGGCGCGGCCCTGGGCCGTTCCCGGCACGCCCGGCCTGGAGCACCGCATTGGCGGCCTGTCCAAGCAGCCCGAAACCGGCAACGTCTCCTACGCGCCTCTGGATAACGAGCAAATGATTCTGGAACGAGCCGAAAAAATAGCCCGGCTGTGTTCTTATATCCCGGAACAAACCCTGGTTGGTCCAACCGAAGGAGACCTGTTGGTAGTTAGTTGGGGCGGCACGTTTGGCGTCATCCGCTCGGCAGTGTTGCAGATGCAAGCCAGGGGCAAGGTGGTTTCGCATGCCCATATTCGCTATCTCAATCCCTTCCCATGCAACCTTGGCGATATTCTAAGCCGTTTTAAGCGCATCCTGGTGCCGGAACTAAATCTGGGGCAATTGGCTATTCTGCTGCGGGGTGAATATGGTTTGATGAATGTGATCCCCATGTCCAAAGTACAGGGGCGACCCTTCACCATCAGCGAAATAACCAAAAAGATTGAGTCGTTATTAGCCTAACAAGGGAGTATTTCATGTCCGAAGTGATTAAATTAACCCGTAAAGATTTTGTCTCTGACCAGACGGTACGCTGGTGCCCCGGCTGCGGTGACTATGCCATTCTGGCCCAGATGCAAAAGGTTCTACCCGATCTGGGCATTCCTAGAGAAAAAATCGTTTTCATCTCCGGGATTGGCTGCTCCAGCCGCTTCCCTTACTACATGAACACCTACGGCATCCACAGCATCCACGGGCGAGCGCCAACGCTAGCTACTGGCCTCAAAATTGCCAACCCCGACCTGAGCGTCTGGGTCATTACCGGCGACGGCGATGGCCTGTCCATTGGCGGCAATCACCTGCTGCACGTGCTGCGGCGCAACCTGGATATTAATATTATCCTGTTCAATAACCGTATCTATGGCCTGACCAAAGGACAATATTCGCCCACGTCGCTGCCCGGCCATAAAACCAAAACATCGCCCCACGGTTCGCTGGAGCAATCCTTCAACCCCCTGTCGGTGGCGATTGGCGCGGAAGCCACCTTTGTGGCCCGCACCGTTGATACCAATGTCAAGCACATGGCCGAAATTCTGCGCCGCGCTGCCGAACACAAGGGCACGTCCTTTGTCGAAATTTACCAGAACTGCGTTATTTTTAATGATGGGGCCTGGAGCTACGCCACGGAGGCTGCCGAAAAAGATGAAAACCTCCTGGAACTGGAGCACGGCCAGCCCATGATCTTTGGCAAGAACCGCAATAAGGGCATCCGGCTGCATGAGCTGCATCCCGAAGTTGTGTCGCTGGACAGGGTGGCTAAAGAGGATTTGTTGGTCCATAACGAATTTTCAGCGGAACCGAGCCTGGCTTATCTGCTCAGCCGCATGCGCCACCCCGAATATCCTGAGCCGATTGGCGTTTTCCGCAGTATTGAAAAACCGATCTATGAAGAAGGGATGATGAACCAGGTGGAAGAGGCGATCCGGCGCAAAGGCGCCGGTGATCTGACCACCCTCTATCACGCCGCCGAAACCTGGGAAACCTTACCCCAGCCGGAGCCAATTGATAACAATGGCCGCAGTTGGATCACCGTAGATGCTCCGGGCGCCGGCTATCTGGATGAAGAGTACGTCGGCGTAAGTTTCCATGGCGAAAGAACCTCGGGGCCGGCGGCGGAACATTCGCTCATAAGCGATACCCTGGCCGACCTCAAGCCGAATACACCACTAACAGCACATGTGGACATCTCGCTGGCCGAAGCCGTGAGCCGGCTCAAAGAGTTGAACGTCGGCCTGCTCGCTTTAGTTGATGATGACGGCAAACTGGTAGGCGTCTTTACCGAGGGCGACATTTTTAGAAAGGTCGCCTGCAACGTGACCGACCTGAGCCAGGCCAGGGTCAAAGATTATATGACCTCTCGCGTGACCACCCTCAAAGCCGACGCCAAAATTGCCCATGCCCTGCACCTCATGTCTATCCACAAATTCCGCCATGTGATGATCGTGGACGACGCGGGCAAACCCACCGGCGTTCTCTCTTTTCGAGCCGTGGTGCGCTACATTGAGGCAAGCTTCCTTTCGCCGTCGAAGAATTAGGTTTAATTCCATCAATCAAGAAGCCTCCACCCAGCGTGGGGGCTTTTTTGTCAAAAATATGTGACCACAATGACTCTCTCCCAACGTATCAAAGAAAAAGCCTACAATCTCGGCTTCGATCTAATTGGCCTCGCCCCTGCCGAACGTGCGCCTCACGCCGAGGCGTATCGCCGCTGGCTGGGCCAGGGTTACAACGCCGGGATGGCCTGGCTGGGCCGCGAGCCGGAACGTCGTGAGGACCTCCGCCGGGTTTTGCCAGGAGCGCAATCCGTGGTCGTCGTCGGTCTGTCCTACTTTGTACTTAACCCGCCCTTGGAGTTATGGGATGATCCTGCCCGCGGGCGGATTGCCCGCTATGCCTGGGGCCTGGATTATCACGACGTTATGCTGCCGCGCCTGCGGGAATTGGGCGACTTTGTAGAAAAGGAAGCAGGTAAAACCATCAACCGGCGCGCTTACGTGGATACCGGCCCAATTTTGGAGCGAGACTTTGCGGCGCAGGCCGGGTTGGGTTTCATCGGCAAAAACACACTGCTGATCAATTCCAATTACGGCTCTTATCTGTTTCTGGGTGAAATTCTGGTGGATGTGGAACTTGACTACGACGAACCGGCCCCGGATGATGGGGCGAGTGGCTGTTTCGACGTGGCTCGTATTCGCCCCCCTCTAACTCCCCCCAAGGGGGGGAGAACTCTTAGCGTTTCCCACCCTTTGGGGGGGACCGAGGGGAAGCGCCCGGGCGTATCTAAGCGTTTGGGCACATGCGGCAATTGTACCCGCTGCTTAAACATCTGCCCCACCTATGCCTTCCCTGCGCCCTACATTTTAGACAGCAGCCGCTGTATTTCTTACCTGACCATCGAGTTGAAAGGCAGTATTCCTTTAGAACTCCGCCCGCTGCTGGGTAACTGGATCTTCGGCTGCGATGCCTGCCAGGAGATTTGCCCCTGGGTACGGCGCTACTCCCGCCCTTCCCGCGAGTCTTTCTTGAGCTACGACCCTGATCGGGTTGTGCCGAAATTGTTGGATTTGATGGGCCTGGATGAGGCGACCTTTCGCGCCCGCTTCAAAGGGACGCCGCTGCTGCGACCGAAACGGCGCGGCCTCCTGCGCAATGTGGCCGTGGCGCTGGGCAATTGGGGCAGTCCTGAGGCGCTGCCGGTGTTGGAACAGGCTTTGCAGGACCCGGAGCCGTTGATCCGGGAGCATGCCGCCTGGGCGATTGAGAGAATAACGAGAAACGAAGACACCTGATTTGGCCCTCAATTTGGCTACCCCTGTGCCTGCCCCAATCAAGACAAAACCCCGCTTCGGCGGGGTTGCATAAAATGAAATTCCTGGATCATTTACCAGTAAAGCAACTTACTACGCCACGTCAAACCCCTTCGGAAAGTCGCTCTCATCCATCTGCTTGGCCGCTGCGGCAGCGCCCAAATCGGCCAATTCCTCCACATTTTGGGGGTTATCCATGGCCATCAAGCCTTTCACTAATTTTTCATCCAGATCCACGCCGATATTCTCCTTGATCCAGCCCATATCAAAACGGACGTTGTAACGCAGGTATGACAGATATTTGCGGCCCCCCATCAAGTCATCCCTGAGATCGCCGATTTCGCTATTAATCCGCGCCGCCGTCGGGCTGTCAGACCACCATTGCAGCAGAGTCTGGCTCAGCCAGTCACATTCACTCATCAGCCCCAGCAGCGACATACCGGCTAGCTGCACGGCGGGCATGCCGACGACATCATCGGCCGTTAACTTGGCTTTTTGATACCCCGTGCCCAGGGAGACCAGCAGCAGCTTATCTTCCCCCACCGGCCAATCAAGGCCATAACCTTTGATAGTCGCCAGCATAAACAGTTGCAGTGACGGGTTGTTAAACGCACTGACCCCACCATCTATAAAAGCGCCATCCACACCCTGAGCTACGGGGAATCGCTCCGGCTGAAAATAGTGCGGCGCAGCCGTACTGGCCCGGACCACCTGCCGCAGTAAGAAACTGCTGTTGGGAATAGCGGTCCGCTCGGTTCCGGAGGGATTAAAATATTTACTGCGCGGGTTGTTGAAAATTACCCAGGCGCTGCCCGTATCAAAACGCTTGGTCATGATCATCAGGCCGGTTTTCACGTCGTCACTGCCCAGGGTATGGTCGCCAAATTGCTGGGTCAAGGCTTTGATCAGCGGCTCTTCGGGAAATTTGGCCGAAAAAAGCCCCAGGCTCAAAAAGGGTCTTTTGAAGACTTCTCCGGCCAGTGTTCCATAAATATCTTGAATTTTTTTTACCGAAAAGCCCAGGGCCAGCCCCGTAGCGATAATCGAACCGGTCGAAGTGCCGCCGATGAGGTCAAAATAATCGCTCAACCTGAAGTCCGGATCGCCGCCGTGCCGTTCGCGCAGAAGGTTCTCCAGCCGCTCCAGGTAGCCCAGGGTCAAAATGCCCCGGATACCGCCGCCATCCAGCGCTAAAATCCGTTTGGGTCCTGGCCCAAAAAGATGCTCATCTCTCGTGCGATGCTGCATAATGCTTGACCTCCTTATTTAACTCGCTGTTAGCTTGGGTGAAATAGAATTGACTTACGCGATCTCAAAGACCGCCTTAAGTATAACATACTTACCCTGCTGCTGGCAATAGGTTTATGCCCCCCTCTCCGAAATCTGGCGGATTGCCGCCAGGGCTGCCCCGATCACCCCTGCCTCCTTGCCTAACCGTGTCCTTAAGACGCGCACAGCTTCGGTAAAGCGAGGCACGCCACAACTTTTCATAGCCGCCGCCGCTGCCTGTAACCAAATCTCGCCGGCTTGAACCACCCCTCCGGCAAGAATGATTTGTTCAGGTTGGTAAATGGCTGCCCAACTGGCCATGCCTAACCCCAGCCAGTGACCCGCCTGCTCGATAATCGCCCGGGCGGTGGGATCTCCCTGCGCCATCGCCGCCGCAATATCAGCCCCGGATAGGGCGCCTTTGGCCTGCTTTATTTGTCCCAGCAAATCCGACCGGCCCTCAGCGGCCGCTCTTTGCCCTTCGCGCTCAATGGCCCGGCCCGAAGCGACAGTTTCGAGACAGCCGCGACAGCCAAGCGGGCAGCGATGCAGGCTGTTGGCCTCAACAATGAGATGTCCCGCCTCGCCCGTAGCTCCATGCGCCACCCGCACGATGCCGCCCTGATGGAGCAAAACAACCCCGATCCCGGAGCCAACCGTAACAAAGAGGGTGCGATCTGCCGGCGCAGACAGGCTGGCTTCGGCCAAAGCGGCCATGCAGGCATCGTTGTCCAGCACCGCAGGCAGGTGAAGCTGCTCGACCAGCCATGACCGCAGCGGAAACCCATCGAGCGCGGCAATGTTGTTGAGCAAAATAGTTGAGCGATCCGAGTTAAGGTTGCCGGGGACGCCGCAGCCCACCCCTACCAACTCAATCCCCTGTCCGGCAGCCCGGTCACGAAGCTGATGAAGGGCATGCCGGAGCGGATCAAGCACCGCAGACAGGCTGTCGAGAGCGTTAAAGGGGAGCTGCTCAGCCAGCAACAATTCACCCGGCTTGGCCACGATACCCAGCTTGGCGCTGCTGCCGCCTAAATCAAGGCCGAGCGCGGCCTGCCGAAGGTGAGTCCGGGCTGGCACCTGGCCTACTCGACCGTGGTAATTTTGGAACCGATGTAAAACTGGCCGGGTTCGAGCTGATTGTGCCAGGCCAGGCCGACACTCAATAACTGCATCGGCAGGATTTCGAGGATGGGCAGCGCGGCCGGGGGCACGGCGGGTAAGTGGAACGCTTCAGGCTGGTCGGTATCGCCAATCAAATAAGCTCTTCCCCCCACCCTGGCGACATCCGCCACCAGCCGGCGGTTCAGGGCGACGGTGCTGCCCTGGCCCTCGTAGACCAGAACCCGGACAGAGGTCTTGGCCAATTCCATCGGGCCATGCCGGAACTGGGGTGCGCTGAGGCCCTCGGTGTGGACTTTGGCCGCTTCCTTTAGAATCAAGGCGCTGTAGTGAACCGCCGCCAGCGACGGTCCCCGGCCGCAAATGATCAGGCTGCTGCCGCCTAGCAACTCTCCCAGGTTAGCAGCGTACTCCTGCCAGTGGTTCAGGTAAGCTGTCATTATCTCGCTGGTTCCTTGAAGCTGATCCCGGCAGGGCGGCTCTACGGGGTTTTGCACTAAGATTTCGCTCACCAGGGCCAGCGCGGCCAGCGAGCAAACGTACGTTTTGCACGAGACATTGGACTCGCTGCCCGCCGCCGTCAGCACAACAACCTCAGCCGCCTGCGCCAGCAGGCTGGTTGCATCGTTGGCAACAGCCAGCACGGTCGCGCCCCCGCGCTGTTCAATCAGGCGCACAATCTCGGCGCTGCGCCCCGACTGCGAAACAATGACCAGCAGGGTATCATCGGTAACAAGATTGACCGCATCGTAAAGTAGTTCGCTTGTTTCGATAAGAACCGGCGCGTAACCGGCCTGGACCAAGCGAAACCAGAGTGGATAAAGGGCCGCCAGCGAACTGCCCATGCCGGTCAGCACAATTCGGCTGAACACTCCCGCTTTGAGTCTGGCGGCCAGGGAACGAAGATCGGCCGCAGCCTGCGGGAGCTGTCGGATGGTGGCTGCCAGCGCGTCCGGCTGAGCAAGAATATCCTGGATGTAGGGATTCATATTACCTCTGTGAAGATCTTAACCGCTTTTGCGAATTAATGGTGGTAGAGCTGGAAGGATGGAAGGCTGGAGGTGCGGGCAATTTATCCAACCTTCCCAGCCTCCAATCTTCCAGGTTGTTAATCTTCAAAGAGTTTCGTCGGCAGGCCGTCAATACTTTTCTGGTTATACTGCCGCTGGTACTTGATGAGACCGGCTTCCCCTCGTTGCTCGGCCCACTCGGCCATGTTCGTGCGCCTGCGTTTGAACTCGTACACCGGGACGCCAAAACCGCAGGAGGTCTGTACCAGGGCGATGTCGAGAACGATAATTTGGCGGGCGTTTGGGTACGGCTCAAAGCGGGGATAAAGTTCCGCCCAGGCTACATCGCGGTGGTGAATAATCCGGCCCTGGCCTGAGAGCCGCAAAACCAACGGCTTTTCGTCAAAACTGCAAAACATCATCGTCAAGCGGCCGTTTTCGGCAATATGGGCCGCAGTTTCATTGCCGCTGCCAACCAAATCCAGGTAGGCGACCGTTTTGCGGTCAAAGCAGCGGAACGTATCCATTCCTTTGGGAGAGAGATTGATACGTCCCTCCATCGGCGCGGTGGCGACAAAGAACATAGGCTGCGCCATGATGAATTTTTGTAGTTTCTCGGTTAACTCTGGATAGAATTTAGCCACGGTTATACTACTCCTTTCGTGTTTGGTTAAGGCTAAACGCATTGGACAACACATTTACCCCCAGTGACAACCAGCATTGGAGAATGGGCGAAAAGTGTTTCATTTGACAGTACAAGCAAAAGATGTTATTCTTCTGCTACAAAGTTGCAGTATAGCACAATTGTGTCAATTCTTCCAACTTGCTTTATGAACATTGATCAAGTTCTGCAAATTGCCCGGTTTTATCACGAGCAGAATAAGACCCAGGAAGAGATTGCCCAGCAGTTGTTAGTTTCCCGGTCAACAGTCTCTCGCGCCTTAAAGATGGCCAGGGAGCGCGGCTATATTCGCACCATTGTGGTAGCCCCTTCCAGCAATGCGCCCCGTTTAGAGACTTGGTTTCGGGAACATTTTGACTTACAGCATGTCGTGATTGTCCCAGGCCGGGGCAATAGCCCGGAAGTTTTGGACTCGGTTGGCCAGACAGCAGCTACTTACCTGGACCACATCATCTCCGAGGGGGCTGTTTTGACAGTAGCGGGTGGGCGGACTCTCCTGGCTGTCAGCAAGCAGTTGCGCCCGGCATACCGGCCGGATGTTACGGTGGTGCCGGTCATGGGCGGTTGGGTGGGGGACTCTGCTATCAGCGCTAACGAGGTCGTCCGCGAGATAGCGGTCCGCTGGCAGGCCCGCGCCGAAAGTTTGTTTGCCCCGGCTATTATTTCTGATGAAATCGCCCGCCAGGCCTTATGGCGCGAAGAGAGCATTCGTCTGACCCTGGAAAAAGCCAGGACGGCGACGGTGGCCTGTGTCAGCCTGGCCGGTGTTACCCGCGATCCCACGGGTCTGCACCATCACTATGCTCGCAGCAGCGGCCTTCTATCCGAAGAAGATCACCAGAGTCTGCTGGCGCTGGGGGCGGTTGGCGAAAGCTGCGCCCAGTTCTTTGATATAAACGGCCAGCCCCTTGACGTCTGGAACCGGGCCAAAACAATTGCCGTTTCCCTGCACGACTTAAAAAAGATGCCGACCGTGATCATGGTGGCGGCCGGTGTGGAGAAAGCCTGGGCCACTTTAGGGGCATGCCGAGGCGGGTTTGTAACCGCCTTAATTATTACCGAAGAGCTGGCCTGTAAAATAGAACAGTTGGACCAGGTCACATAAGTGCCTGTCCCTCTATAGTGAGAAAAGAATCTTGAGGTAACGCAGGTGTTACAAACAACGGGTCCCCTTCTCCTTGAAATGCAGGGTATTACCAAGAACTTCCCCGGTGTCCAAGCCCTGACCCAGGTAGATTTCGATCTGCGCCCCGGCGAAGTCCACGCCCTGCTGGGTGAAAACGGCGCAGGCAAGTCTACCCTGATGCGAATTCTTTTTGGCGTGTATCAGAAGGACGCGGGCCAAATCCGGGTGCGCGGCCAGGACGTCTCCATTCGTAATCCTCACCATGCCCAACAACTTGGCATTTCGATGGTTCACCAGGAATTGAACCTGGTCGCCTCGATGAATGCGGCCCAGAATATTTCATTGGGCCGTGAAAAGCACACGCTGCCGGGAGTCATCAATTGGCGGGCCGTCTACGCTGAGGCCCAGGAACAACTGGCCCGGCTGGGCGTTGACGTCAACACGCGTGTGCCGGTAAACTATCTGAGCGTAGCCCAGCAGCAGATGGTCGAGATTGCCAAGGCGCTCTCCTGGAAGGCGGAAGTCCTGGTCATGGATGAGCCAACCTCAGCCCTAACCCCCCATGAAATTGACCAACTTTTCCAACTGCTGAAACGTCTCACCGCTCAGGGTGTCGGCGTGGTCTTTATTAGTCATCGCATGGAGGAAATTTCCGCCCTGGCCGACCGGGTGACGGTGCTGCGGGATGGCCGTAAAGTAGGTAGTTGGCCGGTCAAGGAAGTTGGCATGAACCAGCTTATCCAGGCTATGGTCGGGCGCAGCGTCAGCCAGCTCTTCCCCAAGGTAGAAACCGAACGCCAGGATGAAGCCATCCGGGTGGAAGGGCTGGAACGCCGCGGCGTGTTGCATAACATTTCCTTCACTGCCTATCGCGGCGAAATCTTAGGGATTGCCGGTCTGGTCGGGTCAGGCCGGACCGAACTGGCGCGGGCTATCTTTGGGGCCGACCCGATTGACAAGGGGACTATTTACGTCAACGGCAAGGCTACCCCCATCCGCTCGCCTAAAGAAGCCATTCGTCATGGTGTGGCTTTTCTGACCGAAGACCGTAAAACTCAGGGGTTAGTGCTGGCTATGACCCTGGAGAGCAACCTGGCCCTGACGGTGTATGAGCGGTTAAGCCAACTGGGCTTCATCCAACAGTCCAAGCGCCGCCAGTTGGCGACTGATTACGTAGACCGGCTGCAAATTCGGCCGCCACTGCCGGACCGGCAGGCGCGCTACTTTAGCGGCGGCAATCAACAAAAAGTGGTCCTGGGCAAGTGGCTGGCCCGTGAAACCGACATTTTGATCTTTGATGAACCCACACGGGGGATTGACGTCGGGGCCAAAGCGGAAGTCCACCAGTTGATGAATGACCTGGCCAGTTCCGGCAAATGTGTGATGATGATTTCATCTGAACTGCCGGAAATACTGAATATGAGCGACCGTATTCTGGTGATGCGGGAAGGTCGGCTCGTGGCTGAAGTGAACCGCCAGGAGGCTACCCAAGAATTAGTCATGGAGTACGCCACGGGCGTGCGGCCACCGACAGGAGAAATGCAGCGATGACCACAGAAAAAATCGAAGGAACGGTGCGAACCGAAGCCAGCCGAGTGTCTACCTTGAGTCTAATTGGCCAGGCGCTGGGACGCTATGGCATTGTTCTGGCTTTTCTGGTGCTGTGCCTGGTCTTGTCATTTTTATCACCCTATTTTTTGACCACCCAGAACATCTTGAATGTGTTACTCCAGGCTTCGATTAACCTGGTGGTTTCGGTGGGCATGACCTTTGTGATTACCTCAGGCGGCATTGACCTCTCCGTTGGCTCAATTGTGGCTGTCGCCGGAATGGTTATGGCGGACGTCGTTGCCCGCAAGTGGGGTATCTGGGTGGCTGTGCCCCTGGCCTTGCTGGTAGGAACATTATGTGGCTGGTTCAATGGTACCTTAATTACCCGGCTGCGGCTGCCGCCCTTTATCGTCACCTTGGGCACCATGAGCATCCTGCGCGGCGTCGCTCTGATCTACAACGACGGTAAACCGCTCTACGGGCTGGCCCAAAAGGAGCTAAAGGTCATCTCCGGCGATATTGCTTCCATCCCGATCCCGGTGATTATTGCGCTGGCGGTGGCGCTGCTGGCCCACTTTGTGCTGCGCCACACCACCATCGGCGAGTACACCACGGCGATTGGCGGTAACGAGGAAACGGCCCGGCTCTCCGGCATTGACGTGCGCCGCTACAAGGTCATCATCTACTCCATCAGCGGCCTGATGTGCGGCCTGGCCGGAGTTATTCTCACCGCCCGCCTGTCCGCCGCCGAACCGATTGCCGGCGTCATGTACGAGTTGGATGCCATCGCCGCTACCGTTATGGGCGGGACCAGTTTGAGCGGCGGGGAAGGCACTATCTTTGGCACCATTATCGGGGCGCTGTTGATGGGGGTGCTGCGTAATGGCTTGAATTTGCTCAACATTCAATCGTATTATCAGCAGTTGGTCATTGGAGCCGTGATTGTGTTGGCTGTCGCGATTGATAAGCTGCGCAAGCGTTAATTCCGGAGGGGTATTCCGTGCCTGTGGCACACCACCAAGAATGAAAAGTAATCAGTAATCAGTGCTCAACTCTGTTCACTGCTTACTGGCTACTATTTTCGAAGGAGGTGATTAGAAGCAACCAAGAAGGATCACAAAAACAGTTGGTTCACTTTATCTCAAACACCTATCAATTTCAGCGAGGAGGTTCAAGATGAGTCCAATTAAATATCGAGTCTATCTGGTGATTGTACTGGCCTTAGCCATTTCAGCCTTGATCGGGTTGACTCCCGTTGCCGCGCCGGTCACCCCGGCTCAAGCTCAGGAGGCCACCGCCGAGGCCACTGAGGAGGCGATGGCCCCGGCCTTCAAGATTCTGGCCGTGGAAAAAACGCTCATCAACGAGCACTGGCAGATTATGCAAAAAGGCTACGAATGGGCGGCCAAGCGCTACAACGTGGCCATAGACGTAGTGTCGGTGCCGACAGAGGCGGATACGGCGGCTCAACTCGACCTGGTCGAGTCAGCCCTGGCCAAGGGCTATGACGGCATCGCCGTCTCGCCCATCAGCCCCAACAACCTCAACCCGGCCCTGGCCAAAGCCTCAGAAATGGGTATCCCTATCGTCAACGTGGATGAACTCATCCCCGAAGACGTGGCCAAAGATGCCGGCATCGCCATCAACACCCGCATCGCCTCCAACAACTACTATGCCGGTGTCCTCGCCGCCCAGTACATGCTCGACAACCTGCCCGCAGGCTCCCAGGTCGCCGTCATCGAAGGCATCGCCGGCAACTCCTCCGGCACCGCTCGCCGCGATGGCTTTGTCGAAACCATCGAAGCCAGCGGCGCCCTGGAAATCGTGGCCAACCAGCCCGCCGACTGGGATCGGGCCAAAGCCAACGCTGTCACCACCAACATCCTCCAGGCCAATCCTGACCTGATGGGCATCTACTTCGCCAACGACACCATGGCTCTCGGCGGCGCCGAAGCCGTCGAAGCCGCCGGCATGGAAGGTCTCATCCTCATCGGCACCGATGCCATCCCCGAAGCCACCCAGGCCGTTTCCGATGGCCGCCTCACCGGCACCGTCGCCCAATATCCCTTCGAAATGGCCAGCCTGGCGGTCGAAACCCTGCTGAAGATTTTGAACGACCGGCCCGTCGCGCCGAGAGTTGACGCACCCATCAAGCTGCTCTTGAAGGCCGATGTGGACGCGGGGGCAGCACCCGAACCACCGGTCCAGCCCCAAGCCTACAAGATTCTGGCCGTGGAAAAAACGCTTATCAACGAGCACTGGCAGATTATGGCCGAGGGTTATGCCGAGGTGGCTGAAGCCTACGGGCAAACGATAGACGTAGTGTCGGTGCCGACAGAGGCGGATACGGCGGCTCAACTCGACCTGGTCGAGTCAGCCCTGGCCAAGGGCTATGACGGCATCGCCGTCTCGCCCATCAGCCCCAACAACCTCAACCCGGCCCTGGCCAAAGCCTCAGAAATGGGTATCCCTATCGTCAACGTGGATGAACTCATCCCCGAAGACGTGGCCAAAGATGCCGGCATCGCCATCAACACCCGCATCGCCTCCAACAACTACTATGCCGGTGTCCTCGCCGCCCAGTACATGCTCGACAACCTGCCCGCAGGCTCCCAGGTCGCCGTCATCGAAGGCATCGCCGGCAACTCCTCCGGCACCGCTCGCCGCGATGGCTTTGTCGAAACCATCGAAGCCAGCGGCGCCCTGGAAATCGTGGCCAACCAGCCCGCCGACTGGGATCGGGCCAAAGCCAACGCTGTCACCACCAACATCCTCCAGGCCAATCCTGACCTGATGGGCATCTACTTCGCCAACGACACCATGGCTCTCGGCGGCGCCGAAGCCGTCGAAGCCGCCGGCATGGAAGGTCTCATCCTCATCGGCACCGATGCCATCCCCGAAGCCACCCAGGCCGTTTCCGATGGCCGCCTCACCGGCACCGTCGCCCAGTTCCCGCGGGAGATGGCCTGGCTGGCCGTGGAAAACCTGATCAAAGTGCTGGAAGGGCGGCCCATTGCCCCGAGGATTGATGCGCCCATCAAGCTGCTGTTGGCCGCAGACGTTCAATAAATAATTGTCCGGATTTCGTTTCAGAGCCTAAAGGTCTTAGAGCCTGTCTGAAAAGGTCAGGTAGCGGCCAGACGACGGATCATCAAGCGG